>NZ_CP133188.1:0-1207201 GCF_030913635.1 Sedimentibacter sp. MB35-C1 | reverse complement strand
GAATCGGTTGGTATAATATTAAGGTTAGACAGAGTCATTGCTCCCACCAGTGCTATTATAGCACCCGAAACCTTTGCAGCCCATTTGTATTTTTGCTCTAAGTAAATACTGAAAGCTGCCCATCCTGTTACTATTGCCCATAGCACCCATAAGTTATCAGGACTGATAAATGAATTAGACATATAAATCCTCCTATAATTGTTTTACTGTGTTCAATATATTGAATATATTACAAGTATAGTATATTATAAAAACCATGTCAACGTTTTTTTCATTTTATTGAACTTATTTTGATTTTATGAATTGTATGTCCAAGAGGCATTTACATAGCGCTTTCTCATGCAATTACAAGCTTCGCTCTCATCCAAGCAGACTATAAAAAATATTTTATGATATAAAACAACCCCAGAATAAAAAATCTGGGGTTAATGCAAAGCTTAAAATATACTATTCAATAATTAATATTTATTCAACTCCATACGGCTTCAATTTCCACACATCTAGAAACTTGGAGGTACCATTGCCCATATGGAAACTGACTGTTCGGAACCTGGATTTATATATCTGTGTGGTATGGTACTGTCAAGATATATGCTGTCCCCTTCTTCAAGATTGTAAACTTTATCACCTGATAAAACTTGAAGATTACCCTTAATAACAACGCCGCACTCTTCGCCCTCATGGCTTATCAGGTCTTCAGAATTAGATTCATTAGGCTCAATTTCAATCCACAACATTTCTATTTGTTTTTTAAGATTAGGACTAAGCAGTTCATAAGTCCTGTCTCCATTTTTCATCATTATTTTTTTTCTTTCATTTTTTCTGACAACTTTATTAAAATCATCATATTCATCAAAGAAATAATTCATGGTCACATTCAAAGCTTTCGAAATCTTCCACAATGATGCAACTGAAGGCCCCGTAATATCTCTTTCTATCTGGCTTATTAGCCCTTTACTCAACCCGGTCATTACAGAAAGCTGCTCTATGCTGATTTTTTGTTTAAGCCTTAATGATCTTACCTTATCTCCTAATTCCATAGTACACCTCATTGTGCTGTCATATTGTATAAAAATTTGTCTAGTTATTAATTATATAACAAAGAATGCTGTTATTCAATACTTTATTACCTTTTTCTCCAGCCATGCAGCAAAAAAGTACATTATTGCAGCTATAACTCCCAGTACAAAAACCCCCATCATAACCAAGTCAAGTTTAAATGTCTGGCTTCCGTACAATATGAGATATCCGATACCTGCCTTTGAAACAAGAAACTCTCCGACAATTACCCCTATCCACGACAACCCTATATTCACTCTTATTACGCTCATAATGCTCGGTATGTTAGCGGGAATAATAACTTTTTTTAAAATTTGATATTTATTTGCTCCCATGGTTTTAAGCAATACTATTTTATCCTTCTCCACGCTTGTAAATCCTGTATACAATGTCATTGTTGTAACAACAACAGATATGGATGCAGCGGTAACCACTATACCTGAAAAACCCATTCCGGCCCACAAAATTATTATGGGTGCCAGCGCTGTCTTTGGCAGACTGTTCAGTATCACAATATAGGGATCTGTTATTTTAGCAAGCCGCTCAAACCACCATAATAAAATTGCCATTAAAAGACCTGCGATTGTTCCAACAAAAAAACCAGCGATTGTTTCCGTTGTTGACACGTATAAATGTTTAAAGAGGCTTCCATCTTCTATAAATTTAACAATAAGTTCAAAAATTGCGCTTGGAGTGCTAGTTAAAAATCTATCTACATGATTATTAACTGCTGCCCACTCCCACAAAGCAATAAAAATAACAAATATCAATATTTGCATTATCTTTATAAAACTCTTTTCTTTTTTTATTGATCTTAAATATTGCTCATGCTCCTTAGACATATTTATCGGCTCAGCCTTAATTTTCTCCCGCATCCAAATCCCTCCATATCTGTCTGAAATATTCTCCAAACTCCAAAGTATTTCTGCATTTCATCGGGGTTCTTCCTCCTTCGCATTCATCAAATTTTATTTCATAATCTTTCTTTACCCTTGCAGGCCTTTCAGTAAATACAATGACTCTGTCAGAAATACTTACAGCTTCCGGAATGTCATGCGTTACCAATACAGTAGTAATCTTTTCTTTTCTCAATATCTGTCCAACTTCATTTCCTACAGATAATCTTGTTTGATAATCTAAGGCCGAAAAAGGTTCATCCAGCAGCAGCAAATCCGGTTCTACAGCCAATGTTCGCACCAAAGCCGCCCTCTGCCTCATGCCCCCAGACAGCTGACTAGGATAATGGTTTCTAAAACTATACAATCCATAATTTTTCAGCATATTCATCACCTTATTTTTGTTTTCCTCTGTAGCCATTTTTTTTACTTCCAGTCCTAATAGACAGTTTTTATATATATTCCTCCATTCATAGAGCTGATCTTTTTGAAACATAAAACCTATACTGTCGGTATTTACCTTTATTTGACCCGCAGATGGTTCTTCCAGACCTGCAATTAAATTCAATACAGTTGATTTTCCTGACCCTGACGGGCCTACAATAGACACAATTTCTCCCTTTTTTACTCTTAAAGACAAATCTTCTAAAGCTTTTGTTTCATTATTTATTGTATGAAATCTTTTAGAGATATTTTTTAATTCGCATATATACTCCATTTTCTACCTCCGCCAGTTGTAAAAGCTATCTACATTATGTTATTCAAAACTGCTGATTTAGTTAATGGATATTTATTTTAAAAATTAACTATACTTTAGAAAATATGTATTATAAAGGAAGTAATAACAAAATTAAAAATCATCATAATAAAATAAAAGGCAAATACTCATTTGTCCAAGCCTTACAAAAAACATTATTTCAATAAAGGTGGTGAGAAAATGGCTATTATAACAAAGCTTGTAAATAAACTAAAAATGAAAAACACAACTCAAACAAACCCGGGAAATGTATATATACCAAACGATTTTGAGGTAGAAGAAAGAAAAAAAGATGTTGACGAAAATCAGAAGTGACAATCTTTCTTTACAGTTTATTTTGGTTTTTTCTTATTGAAAGCATATCTAATAATAAAAAAAGAACCAGGAATAACCTAGCTCAAACACTGAACAATCAAATATAATAAATAGAGGGGGAATTTTTACATGTCCATTATATATACAAGCCATAGTGTCTTACAATGTTGTTTTTATTAAATATTTGTAATTAATTTTATTTTTCTTAAAAATAGTGTCAAAACTTAATAAAAAACATAATATATGCTAGAAGTTAGCTTTAGCTAAATTTATTATTTTAATGCAAATCTGACAGAGGTGATATAATATGAAAGTTTTGACTCATGCAAATATAGGAGAAGTCGTAAAAGTTAAAAAAAACGATGCTCAAAATTTACTAAAGGAAAGATTACTAGCTTTAGGAGTTACTAATGGGGCAAATATAGAAGTATTAAGGAAAGGTCCAAAAAACAATTTAACAGTATTTAGAATTCGTGGGGCAATGATCGCACTTAGAAAAGAAGAATCAAGCCTTA
Organism: Sedimentibacter sp. MB35-C1; assembly: GCF_030913635.1. Taxonomy (NCBI): domain Bacteria; kingdom Bacillati; phylum Bacillota; class Tissierellia; genus Sedimentibacter; species Sedimentibacter sp. MB35-C1. The sequence continues at coordinate 1,203,659 of NZ_CP133188.1, read as the reverse complement.
TAGAAATTATGTAAGGGGGGACTAATTATGGCGATGACCGCACAATCTGTTAAAACTGACTCGATGAAGGACGTTTTTAACATTTCTAAATCTGACTTTCAGCACGTAATAGCTCTCGCAGGTAATCCAAATACCGGTAAGAGCACAGTATTTAACTATTTGACCGGATTAAAACAGCATACCGGCAACTGGCCGGGCAAGACCGTTGTTTCAGCTAGAGGTGAATTCACACATAATGACGCAGAATATGTGTTAGTTGACCTTCCCGGATCATATTCACTGTTTGCAGCGTCTAAAGACGAGGAAGTTTCAAGGGATTTTATATGTTATGGAGACTATGATGCCGTGGTTGTTGTTGCAGATGCAACATGCCTTGAGAGAAATTTGAATTTAGTTTTTCAAATTTCTGAAATAACAAACAAGTTAATACTATGTATTAACCTTATCGATGAAGCAAAAAAGAAAAATATTACAATTGATAAAGAAGGGCTCGAAAAAGAACTAAACATTCCAATAGTACTTACTTCTGCCAGAAGCGGAGTTGGAATGGACGAACTGAAAAATACTATTGAAAAAGTTTCCTATAACAGGCTGGAATACTCGCCTAATTTATTGAAATATGATGATAAAACCGAAGAAAAAATATCTGAATTAATACCCCATTTGAGAAAATTAAATATTTCAAACGAAAGATGGACTGCTCTCAGGCTTTTGGATAGCTCTCCTGATATTTTTTCATATAAAAAAGAAAATCATCTGAGCAAAGAAAGTGCTTTGTCAATAATTGAATCAACAGGAATAGAATCATGCAATACAAACATAAGAGAAAAAATTTCAGAAATGAATTATAATTATGCAAATAAATTAAAGATGCGCTATGTTAAAGAAGATACAAAAAAAATTAACCGCGATAAAAAAATAGACGACATAATAACCTCCAAAATATTTGGCATACCCATCATGCTTACTCTTTTGGGTTTGATATTCTGGATTACAATCCAAGGCGCAAACATTCCTTCGCAGTTTCTAAGCAATTTATTATTCGGGCTTAAGCCTCACCTATCAGAATTATTGGTAAATGCTGGCACTAACGAATACATAATAGGTGCTTTAGTTGACGGCGTTTACAGTACATTGGCCTGGGTTGTTTCAGTCATGCTGCCTCCAATGGCAATTTTTTTTCCTCTTTTTTCATTGTTTGAAGACTTAGGGTATCTTCCCAGGGTAGCCTTCAACCTTGATCATCTTTTTAAAAAAGCATGCGCTCACGGCAAGCAATGTTTAACTATGTGCATGGGCTTCGGGTGTAATGCTGCCGGAGTTATAGGCTGCAGAATAATTGATTCTCCAAGAGAAAGGCTTATTGCAGTGATTACAAACAATTTCGTTCCGTGTAACGGAAGATTCCCTACAATTATTGCAATTGCATCTGCATTTTTTGCAATCACATCAAGTTCACTCGTAAACGGGCTTGTTCCATCAATTTTCATAACTTTGATGGTTTTAATCGGTATATGTGTTACTCTCTTAGTGTCATACCTTCTTTCGAAAACTCTATTGAAAGGAATACCTTCAACCTTTACGTTAGAACTACCACCTTACAGAGTTCCCCAAATTGGAAGGCTGCTGTACACATCAATTATTGACAGAACTATATTTGTTTTGTCAAGAGCTATAATAGTAGCAGCTCCAGCAGGTTTAGTCACATGGATGTTAGCAAATATATATGTAGGAGATATAAGTATTCTTGCACATGTTGCAGAATTTTTAGACCCTGTCGGGAAAATTATAGGACTTGACGGTTTTATACTAATGGCATTTATAGTAGGGTTACCAGCTAACGAAATTGTTCTTCCTGTATTGCTTATGGCATATCTTTCCACAGGAACCCTCACAGAATTTGAGAGTATAGGACAGTTGAGGAACTTACTTTTGGATAATGGGTGGACCGTACTTACAGCACTTAATGTCATGCTGTTCAGCCTTCTTCACTGGCCGTGCTCCACAACTTTATGGACAATAAAAAAAGAGACCGGTAGCATTAAATGGACTGTTGCAGCCTTTATAATACCTACTGCAATAGCATTTGCGGTCTGCTTTGTAACTGCAAGTATTTACAAAATCATTTTTTGATATGCAAAATTGAATTAAATGCATCCAAAAAAGATTCCGACATTCATTTGGACTATATAGGGCTTATAGGCAAAGTAAGAGCGGTTGCATCAGCATAAAGATGCAACCGCTCAATTTCGTAATAAGTCAAATTTTATGTTGGAGTCTACGTTAAAGCACCAACAGAAGGTGTGATCATATTAAATTATTCATTCGATAGCAAAAGTATTTTTTTCACCGTACTGGCATTCCTAATTGTCACCTTACTATTTACTGGTGAACTGGCAATTTTATACCATCTCGTTTTTGACAAGGTTTCCCTTGGTGCAGACCAAAAAATAACATTTTTATAGTAATCAACCTGTTCATATTCTGGTTTAGCATCTCCAACTGAATTGTATACTTCTTCTATAGTGACAGGCGGAATAAGAAAAATAGCCTGATTAATTACTTTTTTATCATTATCCCACCATTGTGGTGCATGGTCTAAGGCTTCTACTAATTCTTTTTTAGATACAATTGCCACAGGAATATTTAACATAAATCTTTCTGTTATGATAGATTCGCACCGGTTGACCAGTTCTTTTTTATCACGTATATCGCTCGAAAAAAGAACATTTCCACTATTGATATAGGTTCTAACATCTAAAAATCCTATATCTTCAAATGCCACTTTCAATAAAGGCATGGATACTTTATTTTTACCGCTTACATTTATGCCACGCAAAAGAGCGACATACTTTTCCAATTCAGATCACCTCATATATAAATTCGCTCCTCGAGCGTAAAGGTTGATTACTTCATCTTCTTACTGTTTCTCCCAATAGCTTAGCATATCATAAAACGTATCAAATACCGGTACACCACATTCTAAAAGGGTACTTCTACTTTGATGCCCTTTGGCTACCAGGACGCAGTCTACATTCATGCCGCAGGCAACCTCATAATCATGTGTAGTATCTCCTATGAAAAGTGCCTTCCTCGGTTTTTCACCTTTCACCCATTCCTTTGCCATTTCAGACTTACTGTAGGCATGGATATTGTCTAACCCAAGTATTTCATCAAAATATTCGTGTATGTTCAGCTCCCTAACCTGTTTGGTCAGCATCTCTTTTTCCGAAGCTGATAAAATTATCTGTCGGCAGCCCTCGGATTTAAATTTGTCCAATGCCTCACGGATACCGTCGTGAAGCATTGATTCTCTCGAAAATTTCAGATATTCAGTAACCCATTCAATTGCAAGGTCATTGTAATCCTCTTTATCAAAATCGTGCCCAAGTTTTTTATAGTATTCAACAATGGGGAAACAAAAATATTTGTGATATTGCTCGATATTTTCTATCAAAGGCATATTCCTTCTGGAAAGCAGCACATTCTCGCTCTTTATTCCTGCCATAACATCATCAAGCAGCGTTCCGTTGAAATCCCAAATTATGTGTGTATATATCATAATGCCCTCTCTGAAATATTTGTGTTTTTTATAATTATTCTTTTATTGCTTTAGACATTCGGTTTCTTACCTTTTCTTCTCCCATTATCTGCTGCAGTTCCCATATGTCAGGCGAGTTGCTCTTTCCTACAAGAGCTATTCTTATGACAGTGCTTACATCGCCAACATGACCCTTGTACATTTCGGGATTTTTCTTATAATCCTTCGGTTTTGCAGCATATCCGTTTTCCTGCGCTATTGTCCTTATTTTTTCGAACCAGCTGCTTTGATCATCAGCATGGTCATATGTTTCCAAATATGCACTAAGAAGTTTTTTCGCTTCATCCTCACTAATATTTTCAGGATAGCTGTCAGTTATTCCAAAATATTCATCAAAGTAATACTGAATAAATTCAAATATCTGTCTACAATACATAAGGTCTTTTCTTGGCTTGTTGCCACTTCTTCCCACTGAAAGCAGCTTGATAACCGATTCTCTATTATTTTCAAGAGCTTCTGAAATTTCTGTCTTATGTTCTTTCGACCAGTTCAGCAGGAACTCATAAATTTCCTCTTCAGGTATTTTAAGCATTACATCCTTACTTATGTTGTTCAATTTATCCAAATCAAACAGCGCTCCGGAATTGCTCATTTTTTCAAGGGTAAATTCAAATTCTTCTGATGAAGTATCCGGATTCGCCATTCTCCATTCTTCATAATTAGAATTTAAAATTGTCAGCAGATATTCTCTTACTGCAGCCGGGTGGTAACCCAGTTCCATGTAAAATCCCAGTCCAAGCTCAGGATCTTTTCTCTTTGAGAGCTTTCTTTTCGCTCCGTTATCAATTTTCATCAAATGTGCTGTATGGCAATATGTCGGTGTTTTCCATCCCAAAGTATTAAAAATTTCGTAATGAATAGGAAGCGTTGAAAGCCACTCTTCACCTCTTACAACGTGAGTAATTCTCATTAGGTGATCATCCACAACATGCGCAAAATGATATGTAGGTATACCATTTGTTTTTAATATTACAATATCTTGATAATTTTCGTGTATCGTTAAACTTCCTCTAATAGCGTCAACTATATCAAAAGTTCCTTCTTCTGTACCCATGGACTTGAATCTTACAACAAACTCTTCATTATTGTCTAAGTGTTCCTGTACCTCTTCCAAAGTCAGGTTTCTGTCCTTTGCCCATTTACCGTAATAACCTGTGTTGACATTTTCATCCGTTTGTTGTGTTCTTACTTCTTCCAGTTCTTCCTCTGTGCAGAAGCATGGGTATGCTCTTCCCTGCTCAACCAAATGCTTTGCAATGCACTGATAGATTTTACCTCTATTGCTTTGATAGTATGGCCCATAGTTTCCTTCCTCACCATCCAGCAATGCACCTTCGTCAAAATTCAACCCAAAATATTTAAGGGATGAAATAATAATTTCAACAGATCCTTCAACTTTACGCTTTTCATCCGTATCTTCTATACGCAACATGAATGCTCCGCCACTTTGGTGGGCCAATCTTTCATCAACAAATGCTCCGTACAGATTTCCCAAATGAATGAAACCTGTAGGACTAGGAGCAAGCCTTGTTACCTTTGCACCTTCAGGTATGTTCCTCTTTGGAAAAACTTCATTTTCATAATATTCAACAGTTTCGTGTATGTCTGGAAATAAAATTTCAGCCAGCTTTTTATAATCCATTTTTTCCTCCGTTTATTGTGCTTATGTACTGAACAAAAAAGACGGTAAATATAACCGTCCCTCAAATCTAATGGTACTCATTGGGAATTCGAACCCCTTTCCACCTTGAGAGGGTGGCGTTCATTGAACTATGAGTAATTGCATTTAATGAAATAATTATATACTGCGCCATTTATTTTGTCCAGCTGTTTATCATTATAATTTTTTCAACAGCAGTAAAATCTGATAATCAATGCTTACAACAGCTTCCTCCAACATCTCCGTGTTTTACCATCAAGAATTTACTACAATCTGATTGTACAGTCTCAAACCCTATATTTTCAAACAATTTCATGCAGTCTTCTCCTACCTCCGCATATGTTTTATCCGCTCCCATATTTACGGCTCTTCTGACAAGCATCCTCACAATTAAATCACCGTAATGCATCCCTCTGTATTTTTTTACAACACACACATTGTCTATATGATACCTGCCTTCTTTAAACAGCAACCTTCCTGTGCCCGCAGGAACACCATCATCATATATGACTGTATTAAAAGCAAATTCATCATACATATCATGTACCAGATAATTAATTAACTTTAATTCTCCGGCAAATATCTCTTGCCTTAAGCTTACAGCATCTTTTATATTGTTTTTTCCTTGAAACCATCTTGTTGAGATCATAGTGCCACTCCCTACTTGTTTTTTATATTATATCATTTCAATATAAAGTCAATCAATACATACAATAAAAAAAGCTTTGTTTAATAACATATAACAAAGCTTCCTTTCATCCCTGAGAACCTATTTTATACAGTCTTCAATTATATTTAATGTACCACATAAAAAAGAGCATCTATATATTGATATTTTTTATATTGCTATATAATTAAATTATAATTGTAAAATTATCATATTTTGATATAATATATATATTAAATGCAAAGAGGTGGCATAATGACATTAGGTAAAAAGTTGAGACAAATCCGTAAAGATAAGGAAATGACCAAACAAGAACTGAGTGTTGCACTTAATGTGCCGAGAGAAAGAATTAAATTATATGAGAATGGTGAAGAACAGCCATCAGAATTCTATTTGGCAAGCTTTGCTCAATATTTTAACATTTCTAAGGATGATTTGATTTAATATATTCAGCTAAATAAATCTGAGCTCAAGGTTGTCTGAGAGCAAGGAAAAGCATAAGTACATACTAGTTATGGCTTTTATTCCTTGTGTCTGCAAGGAATTTTTTATTTTAAGGAGGTCTTATGGATAAAAGAATAGGTGTAGTAGGAATTGTGATCGAGGATTTAACGCATATCTTTGAGGTAAATGAAATCTTACATCAATTTGCTTTCATTATTGTAGGAAGGATGGGCATCCCGTATAAAGAAAAAGGTGTAAATGTAATATCACTGATTGTGGACGGCACCACCGACGAAATTGGTGCTTTAACAGGAAGACTGGGAAAGATTAAGAACATAAGCGTAAAAAGCGCATTGTCAAAAAAATAATATTAAAATTTATTTGGAGGAAAATATGAAAAAGGTAAGTTTATTGTTATCAATTGTCTTAATTATTGCCGTAATGGCAGGATGTACAAATAATACACAGCCTCAGACTTCCGAACCTGCTGAATCTCAAGGAGCTGAAGAAAACCAACCGGACAGCCAGCAAAATTCCGAACCTGTAAATATAATGATAGCAGGTCTGAAGGGGCCCACATCAATAGGAATGATAAAACTGATTGATGAGAAAGCTTTAAACAGCGAAAAATATAATGTAGAATATATAGCCGAAAGCGCACCGGACGCACTTTCAGCAAAAATCATAAAAGGTGACATACAAATCTCGTCTCTTCCTATAAATCTCGCATCTGTCCTATATAATAAAACGGGAGGCAAGGTGCAAATTATGGCAGTAAACACAGTGGGAAATTTATACATTGTAGGCTCAGAAGAGATTTCTTCAATTGAGGAACTTTCAGGAAAAACTCTTGGCATGAGTGCCAAAGGTTCTACTCCTGATTTTGCCATGAACTATATTCTTAAGCAAAATGAACTTAATGGAAAAGTTGAGCTAGATTATTCAACAGATCATGCAACTCTGGCACAATCTGTCATAGCTGAAGACACAAAAGTCGCGCTTCTTCCGCAACCGTTTGTAACTCAGGTTTCAATGAAGAATAACAATGTTAAAATCCTGCTTGATTTAAACGAAGAATGGAAGAAGGCATCTTCAAATTCCAGTGAATTGTACACTGGCTGCATTGTAGTTAATAAAGAATTTGCAGAAAGCAATATGGATTTTGTTGAAGAATTTTTAAGCCAATACAAAGAATCTGTCAACTGGGTTAATGAAAATCCAAAGGATGCCTCTGTGCTAGTTGAAAAAAATGAAATAATGCCAAGCGCAGCTCTGGTTGAAAAAGCAATCCCCAATTGCGGAATAACCTTTATCCCGGCAAAAGATATAAAATCAAGTCTGGATGGTTTCTACAAAATTTTGTTTGATTCTAATCCTGCTTCCGTAGGAGGAACTTTACCTGATGAAGCATTTTATTTTGAACAGTAGTAAGCAAAAAATATTTATAGTATTATTTTGGGTTTCTATGTGGGAGATATTATCCTTGGTTATAGGGCAGGAAATTTACCTGCCTTCTCCTTATTCAGCTTTTAATGCCTTACTAAATCTTTTGAAATGTAAAAACACCTACATAACAATATTTTATAGTACGTACCGTACTCTTGCAGGATTTGCTCTTTCTTGTACAGCAGGTATACTGCTTGGTTATTTATGCGGAACAAACAATTTAATACATGATTTATTTAATCCCTTTATATCAACAATACGTACAATTCCAGTCATGTCGATAATAATAATAGCAATCATGTGGTTCAGTGATACCAATGTCCCTATATTTGTGGCATTCTTAATGTGTTTCCCGATTATATGGACGAACACGGTGGCCGGAATAAAATCAGCTGACTCAAACCTCCTGGATATGTGCAGATTATATAAAGTCAGGAAATCTCGTGTTATTTTTTCAGTTTATCTTTTTTCTGCTCTTCCATATATTAGGGCAGCTATGATTTCGGCTCTGGGAATAGGCTGGAAAGTAACATCGGCAGCTGAAGTGCTCAGCCTTCCGAAGTACTCTATCGGAAGCTTCCTTTACGACTCCAAGGTTTATCTTGAAATGCCTGATTTATTTGCATGGACAATTATTATAATAATATTGAGCATTACTTTTGAAGCAATACTAAAAAAATTATTTAAATTGAGGAATTATGATCAGTCTTAAAAATGTTTATAAAAAATATGGAGATGTTGAAATTCTTAAGGATTTCAGCTTATCCTTCGAAGAAAATAAAATAACTTGCCTTTTTGGCCCATCAGGTGTAGGCAAAACAACAATAGCAAACATTGCTGCATGCCTTACGGATATTGACGGCGGTATGGTAACTGGAATTAAAAACACAGTATATTCCTACGTTTTTCAAGACCACAGGCTTCTTCCCTGGTACAGTGTATACGACAACATAGACTTTGTTCTCAAAGATATTTATCCTGATGAAAAAAGGAAAGATATTATACATAGCTACATTGACATAGTAGGCCTAAAGGGATATGAAAAACAAAAGCCCAGTGAATTAAGTGGTGGAATGTGCCAGAGGGTATCGCTAGCCAGAGCTTTTGCATACCCATCTGATTTTTTAATTTTGGATGAACCTTTTAAAGGACTTGATTTAAAAATAAAAAATGATATTATTCACATTTTTAAAAATTTATGGAACGAAAACAAACGAACAGTTCTGTTTATAACCCATGATATTAATGAAACAGTTGATTTATCTGATTATATTTATGTTCTTAGTGACAGACCCGTTAAAATTATTAAAAAAATAATTCTTGATGAAAAATCAAATCATAAAAATATTTTTTATTTACTTGAAAATTTAGCAAGATTATAATATTATATACAAACATAAAAAAATTGTTATGAGTTAAACTAATGAATGTGACATAGTCACTGAACTGTTATCAGATAAATTATAAAGTTAAGTAAATAAAACATGGATGTGGAGGAAATTATGAATTTTAAATTAACAGATAAAGCCAGAGAAAAAATGACTGAGCTGAAAAATAATAAACAACCAATCAAATTAAAAATTACAGGCTATTCCTGATGTGGTGCCGAGATAGGCATTGTTTCGGAGAAACAATCAGATAAAGACCAAATTTATAATGTTGACGGAATAGATTTAATTGTATCAGATGAACTTGATGGTGCAATAAAAGGCGCAGAAATTAGTTACGCAAGTGGGATATTTAAAAAAGGATTTGAAGTCATTCCAAAATTTAGCTAAGGAGCGGCCATGAATATTAGTATTACAGATAAGGCAAAAGAAAAGCTATCTTTAATGCAAGAAAAAAATTTTCCTATAAAACTTGTAAGTTATCCTGTAGGATGAAGCGGTATCACATATAAAATTGTTTCGGCGAAACAATCGAAAAGTGATAATGTGTACAATGTGGACGGAATAGACATTATAGTTCCTAATGATTTAGGGAGAAAAATTAAAGGCGCAAAAATTAATTACGGTGGATTCTTGTTCAAGAATTTTATTATAACACCGCAGTATTAAAACAAGGTGAGACATGTATAAATTATGGGCTAAAATAATAAGTAAAAATCGTTTGGTTGATTCAATTGTAGTTAAAAATAAAGAAGATGTAGCTATGTCAGAAAAAAAGGATAAATGCCTAAAAGAAATATGTCAGAAGCTTGATTTAAGTGTGCCCATATGGCTTAAAAAACACGACTTAGAATTTTCCAAATTTAAGTATGTAACATTCTATCCTCAAGATTTCATTGATGAGGTTAATTTTGATAAGCTTGAAATTGAATTAATAGATGATGATAAAAAGTCTGCCATATAAAATTGGGCAGACTTTTAATTTAATTAATAATAGTTGTTGTAAATAACAACCAGAAGCAAGAAAAACCAAAGCAAAGCATTTAAATCTATGTTACAATTGCTTTGGCATACAATTGCTACTAACAATAAAAAGAACCACAACAAATTTGTATTTGATGTACAATCTAGAACTTCGTCTTTTATGCACGGCGGCGCCTGTCTTCTTCCGCCTATTCTGTCACAATCACACTGAGATTTTACTTCATTTGTTTCAATATCTTCAGGTACGAAATTTTCCATGATAACCTCCTTAATGAAATAACATTTTAAGCTATTATATTCACAAAAAAAATATGTGTTAATTGAATACACTCCTTTTAATTTTTGATTTTGTGCATAATATAGAAATTTATTGAAACACTAGAAATATATTAATTTAAGGAGGATTCTGACCTATGGATAAATTTGCATTGGTATTAGTAATTATAGGAGCTTTAAACTGGGGTCTTATAGCGTTGTTTCAGTTCGACCTTGTAGCTGCTATATTTGGAGGCCAAACTGCAATATTCAGCCGATTGGTGTATGGACTTGTAGGTTTGGCAGGCTTATACTGTATAACCTTATTATTCAATGAACGCGAAAGAATAGATTAATTACCAATTTTACCAATTCAAAAGACAATCCGATCGGATTGTCTTTTTACTTTGTTCATTTTTTGTTATCCTGCTATTTTCCTGCTATTGCAAGCTTTTTTATTTTAAGGGATGGGGAGCCTATGTACGCTTCTCCCGGCAAACCAAACTTCAAATCTGCTCCAACCTCTTCAATGTTTTTAATCATCTCAAAAAAGTTGCCTGCAACTGTTATCTGTTCAACAGGTCCAGTAATTTTGCCGTTCTTTATCTCATACCCCAAGGCCGCTAGAGAAAAATCTCCTGATATTGAATTCAAACCGGAATGCAATCCCTGAAGTTCAGTAATCATAATTCCGGATGCCATTGATGAAATCAGTTCATCCAGTGTTTTATCTCCCTTTTCAATATAAAAGTTTGAAGGCGATATTCCTATTGAAGACTTATATGATCCCTTGCTTGCATTTCCCGTTGTGTCAATTTTATCTTTTTTCGAAGTTTTTAAATTATGCAAGTAGGTTTTTAAAGTTCCTTTATCAATTATTTTTTTATACTTACACGCCACACCTTCACCGTCAAAAGACCTTGAAGCAAGACCACCTTCCATAAAAGGATCATCAATCAATGTAAATTTTTCGCTTCCTATTTGCTGGTTTAGTTTTCCTTTTAAAAGAGAAAGATCTTTCTGAATGTTTTCTGCCGAAAATATTCCTGTGAATGCTTCCAGTAAGTCAGCAGCTGCACTGTTTCTAATAATAATTGGATAATCATTTGATTTTACTGTTTTAGCTCCTAAAAGCGATACGGCTTCCTTCACTGCCTCACCTGATATTTCCTTTGCATTGAACTTGGAAAAATCATTTCCGGTTCGGTATGCCATGCCTGTTTTTATGTCATTGCCATCTTTTGCAACTACAACAACGTATGTATAAGCAATATTACTTTTATCATGCAGATACAACCCTTTAGTATTAGACATGACCGTTTCCCCATATCCATCTCCATAGACGCATGTTTCAACAGAAGTAATTCTCTTATCCATGCTGAAGGCTTCTTCTTCAAGATTTTTAACAAAGCTTATCTTATCAACTTCAGATACTTTCGCCAGACTTTGATTATATGTATTTACATTTTTATATTCCTTTGATCCCTCATAAATGAACTCTTCATCGTCAGAATCAATTACAGTAGCATTTTCAATAACGTTCTTGATTAATAAATCAATTGAGGATTCGTCTACCTTTTCTGTGTAGGAATATCCCATTTTTCCTTTATATATCCCCCTCAAAGATAATCCTTCACTTTCTGAAAGGCTGTAACCGTCAAGATCTTTTTGAAACACTTTAAGTGAAAGACTGTTTCCCGCGGAATAATAAACTTCCATATCTCCTAGTCCATTTTGCCTGCCTTTTTGAAATATTTTTTCTATCAATGGTTTAATATCCACTATTTTTCACCTTCCCTTCCACCTACTGTTATTTCAGAGACTCTTATCATAGGCTGCCCTACATTTGCAGGAATACTTCCACTTACCGAGCCACACATTCCTTGGCTTTGCATAAGATTATTTCCTACCATATCAATTTTAGTTAGTATATCAGTTCCCTTCCCTATGAGTGTTGCACCTCTTACTGGATCTTTTATTTTACCGTTTTCAATAATATAGCCTTCCATTACTGCAAAATTAAATTCTCCTGTACTTGGATTTACAGAGCCTCCACCCATGTGCTTCGCATAAATTCCTCTCTCAGTATTAGAAATAATTTCTTCTGGAGTAGACTTCCCGTTATCTATAAAAGTGTTGGACATCCTAGAAGTAGGAGCGTACCTGTAGCCCTGTCTTCTTGATGATCCTGTAATATCCATGTTCATTCTTCTTGCGTTTAGCCTGTCAACCATATAGCTTTTAAGTATCCCATTTTCTATAAGAACATTTCTCTGAGATTTTGTTCCTTCATCATCTATATTGTATGAGCCCCATTCTCCGGGAATTGAACCATCATCTATTGCCGTTACTAAAGGAGACGCTATCTGCTGCCCTTTTTTTCCGGAAAAAACCGAAAGCCCCTTAGCTACAGAGGTCGCTTCCAGTCCATGACCGCATGCCTCATGAAATATAACTCCTCCAAATCCGTTATCAATTATTACCGGCATTTTTCCGCTCGGACTGTACTTTGCATTGACCATTGTTACGGCAATTCTTGAAGCTTCTTTAGCATAATGGTCAACATCTAAATTTTCAAAAAATTCATAACCCTTGCTTGCTCCAGGTCCAAAAAATCCTGACTGCATTTCTCCATCTTTTGACGCAACAGAAGATATTCCCAAGCGTGATCGAACTCTAGTGTCCTCTCTCCACAACCCTTCTGTGTTTGCAACCATGATATTTTGTGTATAGTCTGTATAGTTTACTGTTACCTGGGTTACAAGATCGCTGTAGTTAAAAGCTGTATCATATGCCCTTCTCATAATATCAACTTTTTTTGTTTTTCCAATTGTTTCAGGATTTATTATTATATTATTGATATTATTAACTTTTGACTTTTCAAGATTCATTGTTACTACATTTTGAGTTCCTTCAATAGCGGCAGCCGCCTTTTTTGCAGTTTCTATCAGTGAGTCGTGATCTGATTTGTTTGTATATGCATAAACGCTGTTGAAGCCTTTGAAAATTCTTATACCTACTCCATAGTCTCTTCCTGACATGGTACTTTCAACCTTGCCTCCGATCATTAAAATGCCATTGTTGGTTCTGTCTTCAACAAAGACTTCCGCAAAATCTCCGCCTGTTGAAAGTGCAGCATTTAATGTGTCTTCGATAACCTGCCTGTTTAACACATAATCACTCCTATTCTCAAATAATTTATTAATATTTTACCATATTTTCCTTAAAGTATTAATAATTTTTATTTTTAAATGAAAATGAAAATTATACAAACGCTTTTTTAATAAATAAGAATAAAACTCAGCCACCTTTGAGAGAATATCCGCAACAGATACACTAAAAAATGGGCTATTGCATTAAGGGTTAAAAATCTCAATGCAACAGTCCATTTTTATATCAAACCTAATATTACTCTTAAGCGTTTATATGGCAATTTTATACCAACTTAATTCTATGGTAAACTTTCTTTCCTTTTTTAATAATCAGCTTTCCTTCTTCAAAATCCTTTTCGGTAACTGCTGAGCTGACACCATCTACAACCTTGTCATTTACAGAAACTCCCGACTGTTCAATTAATCTTCTTCCTTCGCTCTTGCTCTTAATTAATCCAGCCTTAACCATAAGATCTATAACGGCTATGCCGCTTCCTAATTCAGCTCTTGTCAGTTCTGTTGTAGGCATGTCTTCAGAATCTTTTCCTGCCCCGAATAGTGCTCTTGCAGCTTCCTGTGCCTTAATGGCATCTTCCTCAGAATGTATTAGCTTTGTAATTTCATAAGCAAGTATTTCCTTAGCTTTGTTTATTTCTGAGCCTTCTAAGCGTCCCAGTCTTCTTACCTCATCCATAGGCAGGAATGTTAATAATGCCAGACATTTTTCCACATCTGCATCATCAATATTTCTCCAGTACTGGTAGAAATCATATGGTGATGTTTTGTCCCTGTCAAGCCACAACGCTCCTTTTTCTGTCTTGCCCATTTTCTTTCCTTCACTGTTTGTTAAGAGAGCAAATGTCATTCCATAAACCTGCTCATTAGCTTTTTTTCTTGTAAGCTCTATTCCTCCAATGATATTTGACCATTGGTCATTTCCGCCAAGCTGCATTTTACAGTTATATTTCTGATTCAGCGCATAAAAATCATAGCTCTGCATCAACATGTATCCGAATTCAAAAAATGTAAGTCCCTGCTCCATTCTATTTTTATAACACTCTGCAGCCAGCATTCTATTTACAGAAAAATGAACGCCAACTTCCCTCATGAAATCTAGAAAATTAAGCGGTAGCAGCCATTCAGCATTATTGTCCATTATTGCCCTATCATCCGAAAAATCTAAGAATTTTTGAAATACCTTTTTAAAATTCTCAGCGTTATTTGCAATTATTTCCTGCGTCATTATAGAACGCATGCCCGTTCTATCGCTAGGATCACCTATCATTGTAGTTCCTCCGCCGAGGAGTGCAATAGGTCTGTGCCCATACTGCTGCATTATTGACATAACCATTACTTGTATAAAATGGCCGATGTGAAGACTGTCCGCCGTTGGATCAAATCCTATATAAAATGTAACGGACTCCTTCCCCAGCAGCTCACGAATTTCTTCCTCATGCGTGCATTGCTCGATATATCCTCTCTCTTTCAATACATCAAATACATTTCCCTGCTTCATAACAATACCTCCGTTATAGTAGTTTTCAATTGATTTTTTGCAGTTAATAAAAAAAGAGCTATCTATCCAAAAAGGACGAGATAACCCGCGGTACCACCTTAATTCGCAATAATATTGCCTCTCTCCGATTTATCGGTCGGACAACCGCATGGTCTCCCATGGCAACTCCGGAAGTGTATTTCACATTTTGTACTGAGAATCTTGCACCGTCCGATCCCCTCTCTTTTTTTGTAACCAAAATGTTACTTATCTTCTTTCACAGTTATGATAATATGTAATAAAGGAATAATAATATAAAATTATTGTATTGTCAAGGAATTATTTTCGTTTTGGCATTTATTATCCCAGTGTTAATATTATGGAATTTATATAAATAATGCTAAACTAATTAATACTTTCTTAAGTGTTTTTGTATAAATACAAGTTATCTGTAATATTTTTGTAATTATCTTTTTCAACTTGAATATGTTGTAATATTTTTGTCACATTTTACAATTAGAGTAATTATTGTGCGTTTTTTTTTTGTTTTTCCGGTGATATACTCTTTTCATGAAGGAAAGCTCATTAAAGTTCTAAAGTTTCCAAAGAAGCTAGGGCTAACCGCTTCCCAAAAATTTAAAGAATGAACAGGAGTGAATTTATGAACAAAAAAGTATTAGCATTAACATTGACAGCAGCTTTGGCTCTTTCGCCAATAACTGCCTTTGCAGCAGAAAGCAATTGTACAAGCACAGCTAAGTATAATTTTAGTAATTTGAAAAATTATTCATGCGAATTTTCAAACTCAAATGTAAAAAATAAATTTACAATTAACGGAAAAACTGTAGATTTAAATTCAATCGACTGCAGCAATTTATTTAGCAAAAAAACTGTTAAATATAATGTCCCTACTACTGAAACTGAAACACCTGCCGATACTCAGGCAGAAGTAGAAGTTCCGGTTGATAATTCTACCGAATCCGAAGCTACTAAAACAATTGAAAATCAAACGCCTGCTGAAGCGCCGGCTGAAACAACTACTACAGTTGAAGATAATACTGCTGCCGAAACAGAAAGCACAGTTACATCTGTTTCAGCATACGAGCAAAAAGTAGTGGAGCTTGTAAACATAGAAAGAGAAAAGGAAGGTCTTCCTGCACTTACATTAGACACTGCAATCTCCAATGTTGCAAGAATTAAGTCTCAAGACATGGCGGATAATAACTATTTTGCACACCAGTCACCCACTTACGGAAGTGCTGGTAGCATGCTTACAAAATTCGGTATAAGTTGGTCAGCTTGGGGTGAAAATATAGCATCCGGGCAAAAAACACCTGAAGCCGTTGTAACTGCATGGATGAACTCAGCAGGACACAGAGCTAATATTCTTTCATCAAACTTCTCAAAAATAGGAGTTGGCTACGTAACAAATTCTAACGGAACATCTTACTGGACACAAATGTTCACTAACTAAAATAATCACATCAGGACGTTTCCTCTTATATCCTATCTGGATATCAGGAAACGTCCTGATTTTATTTTTTGAAATATATTATTTTATATCAACACATTTTTATCACATTCCAACTCTAATATTAATGATACAACATAGTTTTTATAGAAAGGAATAATTTATGAAAAGTAAAAAAGCAAGATTGACAGTAGTTATACTAATCATTATTGCGGCTGTCGCTGTAACTGTATTTGTAACTGCCAAGCAAAAAGCTGCATCAACCTCTGCGGATGAATCATCAACAACAGAAGTTGAGTACACTGTTGCAAGTGGAGACATATCAATGTCTGTTTCAGAAAGCGGAACGGTTACTCCAACTGACAAAAGATCTATTAAATCTGAAATTGATGGAACAGTAGATACTATCTACGTTACTGAAGGAGATGTGGTTGAGCCAGACCAGGTTCTCATTTCGTTAAAATCCGACACTGACGACGACACAAGCACAGAAATCAACAGTATTCAATTAAGTATTGAAAAACTTCAAAGAGAATTGAATGATTTATACGAAAACCAAGGAGATTTAAATATTTACGCTCCTATTTCCGGTATTATATCAAATTTGGATATTGAAGCCGGTGATAATATAAACAGCAATTCTTCTATAGCCACAGTTAAGGATACAGACAATTCTTATATCAATTTATACTTTTCTAAGGAACAGTTTGAAAAAATATCCATTGGAGATGCTGCCTCTGTATTTATGACAAAATATTTCTCAACACATGAAGGAACTGTAACAGAAAAGGACAGCACACCTGTACAGATGGGAGGCGGAACGTTTGGATATCTTGTAACAATACGGATGTCCAACCCCGGAGGCTTCAGTGTAGGAGACACGGCTCGGGTTTCCGTAAGTAACAATCAGGGTACATATCAAGCAATGCAAAACGGTGAAATAGACGAAGTAAAAGAAGAAGCAATTATTTCAAAGGTTAGCGGAGAAATAAAATCCGTTGAAACAGAAAACGGAAAATATGTGAATAAAGGCGATTTAATAGCAGTTATTGAAGGGACAGACTTGGAATTTGAAATATCAGAAAAACAAAATTCAATAAAAAAATATAAATCGCAAATTGAAGATATGCTAGAAGGAGACACTATATATTCTCCCATGACCGGCACTATCCTTAATATAAGTGTTTCAGAAGATGAGGTAGTTGACAGATCAACAGCATTGATGACTATTGCTGATATGGAAGACATGAAAGTTGTAATAGCAGTTGATGAACTCGATATCAACAAAATAGCAGTAGGACAGAAAGCAAATATATCTAGCGATACATATCCTGACGAGGAATTCACAGGAACCGTAACTAAAATATCATTGGAAGGAACAACATCCAACGGAGTTACCACATATGACGTAACTGTTAAGCTTGATGACAGAAAAAGCCTTATGTCAGGAATGAACGTAGATGTTAAGATAATCTCTGAAATAAGCGAAGATACTTTGATTATCCCTGTTGAAGCAATCCACAAGCAGAAAAACAACTACATGGTAACGATAAAGGATTCATCCGGAAATACCAGCGATGTTGTTGTAGAAATGGGCCTTGCTACCGATGACCAAGTTGAAATCCTAAGCGGACTCAATGAGGGCGATACAATAGTTTACACGGTTGTTAAATCCAACAATGCAACAACAAATACAATGAACATGGGCATGCCCGGAATGGGAGGAGTCCAAGGAGGTCCAGCAGGAGGCCCCGGCGGTCAAGGCGGAGGTCCGAGGCAATGATAAATCTAATAGACATAACCAAGACTTATGATATGGGTTCTGTGCAGGTGCAGGTGCTCAAAGGAATAACTCTTCATGTAAAGGAAGGCGAATTTCTCTCAATAATAGGCCCTTCCGGCTCAGGAAAATCAACCCTCATGAATATGATCGGATGCCTGGATGTTCCAACAACTGGAGAATATTATTTGGACGGAAAAGAAATAAGTACATATAACGAAAAGCAGCTTTCAAAAATAAGAAATCAAAAAATAGGCTTTATATTTCAGAAATTTAACCTGCTTCCAAAGCTGACAGCATTTGAGAATGTTGAATTGCCCCTTATTTACAGAGGTATGAATGCGAAGGAAAGAAAACAACGAAGCCTTGACGCTTTAGAAAAGGTAGGGTTAAGTGACAGAATGGAACATAAACCTACGGAGTTATCCGGAGGACAACAGCAGCGTGTAGCTATAGCACGTGCATTGGCAGGCGATCCTCCTGTTCTGTTGGCAGATGAGCCCACAGGCAATCTTGACTCCAAATCCGGAGGCGAAGTTATGAACCTAATACGAAACCTGAGCAAAGATGGCAAAACTATTGTATTAATAACACACGACAGCGAGGTTGCAAAAGAAGCAAAGCGCACTATAACAATCAAAGACGGACTGCTCCTTAACAATCCGGCATCCCAGACAGACTAAGGAAAGGAGACCGAGATGAACATTAAAAGCGTAACAAAAATGGCCTTTCAGTCTATTTTATCAAACAAAATGAGAACATTCCTGACAATGCTGGGCATAATAATAGGAGTATTTTCCGTTGTAGTCCTTATTTCCATAGGGCAAGGGGCAACTTCAGGTGTTGCAGACAGCATTTCCAGCATGGGTTCAAATATTATAAACGTTAGTATAAGAGGGAGAAGATCAGCTCTTAAATATAATGATACCTACGACATAGAGGTTCTTGAAGGAGTGAAAAGCGCTACTCCCGTTTACTCTTCAAGCTCAACTGTAAAATATGATATTGAAACAACCGATGTAAGCATAATGGGCGGAAATGAAAACTATTTGAGTATAAATAATTATGAAGTTGAATCCGGAAGACCGATTACTCCCGTTGATGTAAAATACAGAAATAAAATTGCCATTATTGGATCTACTACGGCTGAAGATCTGTTCGACAAAGATGATCCTTTGGAAAAGGAAATTTCAATTGGCGGTGAAAAATATACAGTAGTGGGAGTTCTTAAATCAAAAAGCTCTTCTTCATCAGGAGACAGCAACGATATAATAATAGTTCCCGTAACCTCACTAATGAGACAAAACAATACTAGTGAGGTAAGCAGCATAACCGTACAGGCGAATTCTGCGGAAGATTCTTCCATTGCAAAGGAAAATATTGAAAACTATCTTCTCGAGTACTTTGGAGAAGAAGACTACTACAATGTATTCAGTCAGGATGAAATGCTGGAAGTTCTTAGCGAAACAACAGCAATGCTTACTGCAATGCTTGGCGGAATAGCAGGCATTTCTCTGCTGGTAGGAGGAATAGGAATAATGAACATAATGCTTGTCACTGTGACTGAAAGAACAAAGGAAATAGGCGTACGCAAGGCAATAGGTGCAGGCAGGGCCAACATTCTAATACAGTTTCTAATCGAATCATCTGTAATGAGCGGTCTGGGGGGCATCATCGGTGCACTTTCAGGGATTATAGCATCATATGCAATATCCAATGTTATGGATATTACATATTCAGTCAACATCCCTGTAATTGTAATAGCATTTGTCTTTTCACTTGCAGTCGGTGTATTTTTTGGACTATATCCTGCAAACAAAGCCTCAAAATTAAAACCTGTAGACGCATTGCGATACGAGTGATAAAAAAATAGAACTATGCAATAAGAAGATGATTTCTGCATTGAACAGGAATCGTCTTTTTTATTATTTGATTGTTCATAACCGCACATAATGACCAATATAAACGAATACGCATATTAGACTTCTGAGCAGAATATGAAAATCGATTTTTTGTTACAAATACATTTGCCTAATACTTTGAATTAATATATAATACATATGTCAAAATTAAATATTAAAGAATCAATATAATGTGGATAATACGGTTCCAGAGTTTCTACCAAGCGACCTTAAATTGTTTGACTATTGAATAAGTTTATTTTTTCTGATTTAATGACGCGAATAAGCCTATTCGCTTTTTTTGATTTATAATATTACTTCTCAATTTGGAAATAGTAAACTCAGTTAATATTTAAGATAAAATGAATTTATTTTGGAGGAATAATGGACAACTTTTTTAAACTAAAAGAAAACGGCACAAATGTGTCAACAGAAATAATGGCCGGATTCACCACTTTTTTTGCAATGTCATACATCATATTTGTTAACCCGGCAATTTTATCGGCAACAGGAATGCCGTCGCAGGCGGTATTTTTAGCTACAATCATAGCTGCTGCAATTGGTACTCTAGTAATGGGTCTGTTTGCAAATGTTCCTTATGCACAAGCCCCCGGTATGGGACTTAACGCATTTTTTACATACACTGTTGTATTTGCTCTGGGTTTCACATGGGAACAGGCATTGGCACTTGTGTTTGTGTGCGGTTTGTTGAATATATTTATTACAATTACAAAAATCAGAAAAAGCATAATAAAAGCTATTCCTGAAAATTTGCAAAATGCTATCAGCGGCGGAATCGGCATATTTATAGCATACATAGGAATTAAGGGAGCAAATATTGTAGAGTTTACTTCCGAAGGTGCAAACATCATTTCAATAAACAATCAGGCGTTTGCTGCAAACGGAACGTATAATAATATTTTTTCTGTTGTTACAAATGGTGGAATTGTTCCGTCTTTAGTTGATTTCACAAATCCTGCAACACAACTGGCACTCATAGGTCTTGTACTGCTGGTTGTCCTCCTTGTTCTTAAAATAAAGGGAGCAGTCCTTATAAGTATTATAGCTACAACCTTAATTGGAATACCTTTTAAGGTTGTCGATCTATCACAAATAACTCTAACTTCAGGAGGTCTGGCATCCTCTTTTGCGGAACTTAAGGTAACATTCGGAGCAGCATTCGGTCCTAATGGAATTCAGTCACTTTTCGCAGACCCCTCACGAGTACCTCTTGTTTTAATGACAATATTTGCATTTAGTTTGTCAGATACATTTGATACAATAGGCACATTCATAGGAACAGGTAGAAGAAGCGGAATTTTCAGTGAAGAAGATCAACATGCCTTGGAAACAAGCACAGGTTTTAAGTCTAAAATGGATAAGGCTTTATTCGCTGATGCAATAGCAACATCTATAGGTGCAGTATTTGGAACTTCAAACACAACAACATACGTTGAAAGTGCCGCAGGTATAGGCGCCGGAGGTCGAACAGGACTAACCAGTGTTGTAACAGCTTTGTTATTTATAGCCTGTATATTAATAGCACCGATTGCTGGAATAGTACCATCTGCAGCCACATCTCCTGTACTTATAATCGTAGGCGTAATGATGATGTCATCATTTACAAAAATTGATTGGGAGAATCTGGACGAAGCAATACCTGCATTCTTTGCATCCGTATTTATGGGATTCGGCTACAGCATTTCCTACGGAATCGCCGCAGGCTTCATTTTCTACTGTATAGTAAAGATATGCAAAGGTCAATTCAAAGACATACATCCTATTTTGTTTATTTCAACGCTGCTGTTCCTATTAAACTTTGTAGTGCTTGCAATTATTTAGCACCCCATCATTATAAGAAACATTCTTAAGCGATAGAACGCAAGTAAATATTTATAAAAAAATCGACATAGATCTAAACTGTGTCGATTTTTTGCATTTACACCTCATGCAATATATAAAAACCATACTTGTACTTGTTTTGAAACACAAAATAATTTACTTGCAATTTACATTTCAAAGTTCAACAATTTTTTTATCCTGCAACCCTGCATTTGTTGAATAAAATTATGCAAAAGTTGCATATGAAATTGTTTTCCTAAAATTTTTTTATATTTTTCTGCATTTTATTGTTTACAAATTGCATTTTAGATGGTATAATAAATTATCAAATAAAAAATGGAGGTATTATTATGAGCGTAGCAGTGAAAGATATTAGAGATGTTGTTGCAAAAATGACTTTTAGAAAATGCGGAACTATAACTTGCATATACAATGTAGACAGCAAGTGCATACAGAATGAATGTGAATTGCACGAAAGAGGATTAAGAAAAGAAGAAGACTAATGAAATAAGGTGTTATTATGAGCGAAAAAAATTATACTCAATAAAAAGCGGAAGCATCCAGTTGATTCTTCCGCTTTTTATTTATATAAAATTCTTAGATTATACTTCTAAACACTTGTTAAGTAGATGATGAGAACATCTTTCACCAATAGACATACCCCATAGACATAAAAATTATTTTTCAACGGCTTTACAATATTATTTTATCTATAGTTATATCTTTTAAATTTTTGCAGCCTGTCATAACCATTATATCTCTCAGCTCAGCACCGATTTT
Organism: Sedimentibacter sp. MB35-C1; assembly: GCF_030913635.1. NCBI lineage: Bacteria > Bacillati > Bacillota > Tissierellia > Sedimentibacter > Sedimentibacter sp. MB35-C1. Next base: position 1,180,793 of record NZ_CP133188.1, on the reverse strand, counting down.
CTCGGTATACAGTTCAACGCCTTCCGATCCTCCTCCGAATGCTGCTATTACATACGGTCTTCCAATCAATACAGCATCTGCTCCTAAAGCAATCGCTTTAAACACGTCTGCTCCGGAGCGTATTCCTCCGTCAACAAATATTTTAAGCTTATTACCGACTGATTTTCTGATTTCAGGAAGCATCGAACATGTTGCCGGAGCATGCTCTAAAACTCTGCCGCCGTGTGATGAAACCACGATACCGTATGCTCCCGTCTCTAATGCTTTCTTCGCTCCTTCTGCAGTCATTACACCTTTTATAATAAACGGAACTTTTGTGGAAGCAGTTATTTCCGAAAGTTCCTCCACACTTTTGGATGATACAGGCTTGCCTGCCAATGCCAGATTAATCAGTCCGGCAGAATCAATATCCATTGCAAATGCCATAGCATCGGTCTTTTCAAGAAGCCTTACTTTTTCCATAACCTTATGGTTCTTCCAAGGTTTCACCGTTGGTACTGCAACACCTCCTGCTTTTTTAATTATTGGAAGGCTGTCAAGAAAAAAACTGTCATTGGGACCATCACCGGTAAATGCAGCGATTCCAGCATTTAATGCACCGAATACCACTGCCTCGTCATACTCTTCTTCAGTAATAGCACCGTTGTAATTCAAGCTCATTCCTCCGATAGGAGCGATAAAAACCGGGTATTTAAATGCTTTTCCAAACATAGAAAGAGAAGTATCCTGCCCTTTATTTTCATAAATTGTATCCATTTTAATTTTAACTGATGACAGAAATTCTACACAAATTTTAAATGCAGCGGCACTTCCCTTCCCGCCGGTTCCCGGGATTTCCCCTTTGCACACAACACCGTTGCATTCCTTACATACTCTGCACTGCGGTGCCATTCTTGCTCTTGCTCTTTCCAATAATTCCTGATATGTCATACCATTCTCCTTTCAAAAACGGCTCTATAATTTAAAATATAGAACCGTCTTCAATATAATTTTCTTATTTGTTTTTCAGCTGTTCAAGTCTTTCAACTACTTTTTCCATCATTGACTGATATTTTGTCTGTTTTTCTTTTTCTTCGTTTACTACATTCTCAGGTGCTTTGCTGATAAATTTATCGTTACTAAGTTTATTATAAACTCTTTTCAACTCACCTTCAAGCTTTGATTTTTCCTTTTCAAGCCTTTCTATTTCTTTCTCATAGTCTATCAGATCCGAAAGTGGTAAGTATATTTCTGTTCCATCTATTACTGAAGACGCAGTATCTTCTTCTATTAATGATTTGTCATCAACTATCTTGATTTCTGTTATATTTGCCAGTGTAGCAAAGTGCTGCGATCCTAACTGTATAAATTCACCTGCACGATCCTTGTTTGGTACGAAAATGGCTCTTGCCTTTCTTGATGGTGCAACATTCATCTCAGCCCTTGTGTTTCTTATACTTCTTACAGCTTCCATAATAAATTCCATGGCTGCTTCCGCTTCTTCAAAGTTTTCTTCCTCTTTATACAGCGGCCATTCTGACTTTACAAGTCTCGTATTTGTGTCCGGAAGGTATGACCATATCTCTTCTGTTATGAAAGGCATAAACGGATGTAGTAGTTTAAGCATATCCTTTAATACTTTTATGAGAACAAATCTCGCAGTATCCTTATCAGAGCCTTCATCTCCGTACAGTCTTGGCTTAACAATCTCAATGTACCAATCACAGTATTCGTTCCAAATAAAGTCATACACTCTTTGAGCAGCAAGGCCAAGTTCAAACTTGTCGAGATTTTCTTTAACCTCTTTAGCAGCTTTGTTCGCTCTGGAAATTATCCACTTATCTTCCATCCTGTAGTTTTTCTCTGCCTCTTCTTTGCTGATTAAGTCCCCTTCAATGTTCATCAGAACAAATCTTGACGCATTCCAAAGTTTATTGGCAAAGTTACGGCTTGATTCAAGTTTGTCATTATTAAATCGCGTATCATTTCCAGGAGAGATTCCAGTCATAAGCATAAACCTGAGAGCATCGGCTCCAAACTGGTCTATAACCTCTAGCGGATCAATTCCATTTCCTAAGGATTTGCTCATTTTTCTTCCTTCAGCATCTCTCACAAGTCCGTGTATAAACACATGCTTAAACGGTGATTCACCTGTGGCTTCTAAAGCTGAAAATACCATACGAACAACCCAGAAAAATATTATGTCATAGCCGGTTACCAAAACATCCGTTGGATAGAAGTATTTCAGATCTTCTGTATTATTTGGCCACCCCAATGTGGAAAATGGCCATAATCCCGACGAGAACCACGTATCAAGAACATCTTCGTCTTGCTTGATGTTGGTACTGCCGCATTTTGAACATTTATCTGGAGCTTCCTTGGAAACCATTACTTCTCCACATTCCTGGCAATAATATGCCGGAATTCTGTGTCCCCACCAAAGCTGCCTAGATATACACCAGTCTCTTATGTTTTCAAGCCAGTGAGTATATATTTTAGTAAAGCGTTCCGGAACAAATTCAACATTCTTTTCCTCGCTCGCTTTGAGGGCTGGTTCCGCAAGCTTTTTCATGCTTACGAACCATTGGTCTGACACTCTTGGCTCTATTATGTTGTGGCACCTGTAGCATGTTCCTACATTGTGATCAGTTTTTTCTATTTTAAGCATAAATCCGCTTTCTTCCAAATCTTTTACAAATGCCTTCCTGCACTCATAACGGTCCATGCCGTTATACTTACCGGCCTCAGCATTCATTGTTCCATCTTCATTCATGCAGTTTATCTGCTCCAAATCATGGCGAAGACCAATTTCAAAGTCGTTAGGATCATGACACGGTGTAATTTTTAAAGCTCCGGTTCCTTTAGCTATATCAGGATATTCATCTGCTATTATAGGAATTTCTCGCCCTACAAGAGGAACTATAACCTTTTTACCTATAAGGTCCTTGTATCTGTCATCGTCCGGATGAGCAGCTATTGCAACATCCCCGAACATTGTCTCAGGTCTTGTTGTTGCTACAACGAAGTATTCGTCCTGGTTATCTGCATATGGATACTTAACATAGTAATAATTACCCGGTGTGTCTTCGTGCTCAACTTCGGCATCTGAAAGTGTTGTATGGCAGTCCGGGCACCAGTTAATTATTCTGTTTCCTTTGTATATGAGACCTTTGTTATACAAATTCACAAAAAATTCCTTTACTGCCTCGTTGCATCCTTCATCCATAGTAAATCTTTCTCTGGACCAGTCACATGAATTTCCAAGTTTTTTAACCTGCTCAACTATTCTTCCGCCATATTCTTCTTTCCATTTCCAAGCTCGTTTCAGGAATTCTTCTCTTCCGATATCTTCTTTAGATTTTCCTTCTTCTTTTCTTATTTTTTCAACTACCTTAACCTCAGTTGCAATGCTTGCATGGTCAGAACCAGGAAGCCACAATGCTTCATAGCCCTCCATCCTTTTCCATCTGGTAAGTACATCCTGAAGAGTCATATCAAGGGCATGCCCCATGTGCAACTGTCCTGTAATATTTGGGGGAGGCATCACAATTGTAAATGGTTTTTTATCATAGTTTACTTCAGCCTTAAAGCAATCCTCTTTTACCCATGTGTCATAAATTTTTTCTTCAAATTCTTTAGGGTTATACTTGCTTGGTATATTATTCATACTATCATTCCTTCCTTTTAAATGTTATAAACAAAAATTATTTAAATAACAAAAAAGCGGGAGTTCTTCGTCATAAGGACGAGAAAACCCGCGGTACCACCTAATTTCCATTACTGGCTCTTAAAATTTATAACGGTCACACCGTTTAATCCTACTGCTGTTTCGGATTAAATGCTCCAAAGCTACCTTCAGCACAAATTGACTTATGAAACCTTTCAACCGGTGGGTTTCAATCTCTGTAAAGTTTATGCGCATACTCCTCTTTTTCATAGCAGTTTATTTAATTACCTACCATAATATTAAAAAATAGTATCTTTGTCAATGTTTTTTTAAAACATTATAGACGCAAACCAAAATTAAAATCATCCTTCCACAAAACAACTTTGTTATTCTTCAGTGACTTTTTAATATCTATTATTCTTTGGTTGGAAGATCCTCTAAATCTGAGATTGTTTTGAAAAAACTCTTCCTCGTATTTCCCATCAACCAGAACATCGCATAACTCTAGCAAACCAAACTGCACCTTATTTGAAATTATTTCTTCATACGTATGCCCGCTGTAAATCCATATATTTTTATCTGTGTTTTGTTTTATCACTTTAGCAAGCACAGCCAGTGATTCTGCCTGCATCATTGGCTCACCGCCTATAAATGTAATATCCGTAAATTCTTCGGTAATTTTTTTGTATACCTTATCTATTTTCATTTTTTTTCCGGATTTTATGTCCCATAAATCTCTGTTGTGACACCCTTCGCAGCAGATGTCGCAGCCACTTAGATACAGAGAAGTTCTGAATCCAATTCCGTCCACTATGGTATTGGGCACTATATCCGCTACATAAAGAAATTTATCCATCAGCTATGGCACACCCTGTCTCTTAATTCTGCTTTCTTGGCGTCATTCCAGCTGTCTACTCCACCCACAAGATATCCGGTTATCCTTTGAATGGTATCAATGTCACTGCTTCCGCACTCTGGACACGATTCTAACTTTTCTGAAGCATCTTCATACCCGCAGCTTTTGCATCTGTTTCGCGTATGGTTTACTGAACCGTATCCCATGTTGTATTTGTCCATAAGCTCTACAGTCTGCAGTACAGCTGAAGGATTATGTACCGCATCGCCGTCAAGCTCCACATAAAATATATGTCCGCCTCTTTCATAATCATGGTACGGTGCTTCTATCTTAGCTTTATGCTCTATTGAGCATTTATACCAAACAGGAACGTGCGAGCTGTTCGTATAATATTCTTTATCCGTTATATGAGGAATGCTTCCAAACTGCTTCCTGTCTTTTTTTATAAATCTTCCGCTAAGCCCTTCGGCAGGAGTTGCCAGCAGGCTATAATTCAAATTGTAGTATTCAGCCTTTTCTTTTATCTTGGTATTCATGAACTTTACTATTTCAAGTCCTAGTTTCTGAGCTTTTTCGTCCTCTCCGTGATGTTTACCCGTTAATGCTATCAGCGCTTCAGCGAGGCCAATAAAACCTATTCCCAATGTTCCGTGCTTCAGCACGCTTTCAACGCTGTCATTGTATTCCAGCTTTTCGCTGTCAAGCCACATTCCGTTCATTAACATTGGAAACTGCTTTTTGACAGCCGTACTCTGGAATACATATCTGTCATGAAGCTGTTCTGCCGCAGTGTCTATACATTTTTGAAGTTTTTTAAAAAATTCTCTTTTTCTGTCCTCAAGCTTTTCTATTTCCATGCACTCCAGCGCAAGTTTTACTATATTTATAGTTGTAAATGATAAATTTCCTCTTCCTATGGATGTTTTTTCACCGTGCCTGTTTTCAAAGACTCTGGTTCTGCATCCCATTGTTGCCACTTCTTTTTCAAATCTTTGAGGATCATCCCCATTCCAATCCTCGTGTTGATTAAAAGTTGCATCTAAATTAAGATAGTTAGGAAAAAATCTTTTAGCAGTAACCATGCACGACATTTTAAATAAATCGTAATTTCTATCCTCAGTCAGATAGTTTACACCACGTTTTTTCTTCCATATCTGTATGGGGAAAATAGGGGTCTCACCATTTCCCACTCCTCTGTATGTAGAAGCAAGAATTTCCCTGATTATGCATCTTCCCTCAGCGCTTGTATCAGTGCCGTAGTTTATAGAGCTGAACACCACCTGATTGCCTCCTCTGGAATGTATGGTATTCATGTTATGAATAAATGCTTCCATGGACTGATGAACTCTTTTTACAGTATTGTTTATTGCCTGCTGCATATATCGATCATTGCTTTTAAGCCCGTTAAGCGGCATTTCCATATAATCGTCAATTTCAATATCATAAAGCCCTTCAAGGTCAATATCCAGGAGTTGCTCAATTTTTTTAATTTCTTCCTTGTACGTCAGCCTTACATATGGAGCAAGATAAAAATCAAATGCAGGAATTGCCTGTCCACCGTGCATTTCATTTTGTATCTGCTCCATTGAAATACATCCAATAATTGATGCTGTTTCTATTCTTTTTGCAGGTCTGCTTGATCCGTGCCCTGCCCTAAAGCCGTTTTTAAGAATGTAATCCAGCGGATGCTGAAGGCATGTAAGTGATTTTGTAGGATAATAATCCTTATCATGTATATGAATATAATTGTTTTCCACATACTGCTTTGACTGCTCTGATAAAAGACAGTCATCCACAAAAGGCTTGGATGATTCACTTGCAAACTTCATCATCATTCCCGCCGGTGTGTCCGCATTCATATTTGCATTCTCCCTGGTAACATCGTTGGGGACTGCATTAACTATGTCCATATATATATCGTACTGCTTTCTGCCACGAGCTATATTCCTTTTGTTTCTGTATATTATATATTCCTTTGCAACATCCTTTCGCATACTTGCCATAAGCTTCTTTTCAACCAAGTCCTGTATATCCTCAACAGATATTGTCTCTTTGGTTTCATCAGTGATTTCCTGTGCTATTTGCTTTGCAAGTGCAATATCCTGTCCCGCAGCGGTATGATTCATAGCCTTTAGTATCGCATCGGATATTTTACTTTTGTCAAACTCTATCAGTCTTCCGTCTCTTTTTATTACATTCATTTCATACCTCCGTTTTATTTATTAGTAAATTATTCAGCTTTGCTCCTGAAAAGCGGCTTCCATAAGTATCTGTATAACTTACTAAAAAAAGTTAAAACAACTACTTAATGATTCCTTATAAAATTTATTTTATTTCATTTCTCTGTAACTCATGTAAATACCGAGTGCATACGATGCCGCTGCGTATAGTATAAGTACAGCAATCGAACCGTGTGAAAATTCTCCATTCAAAGCAATGTTTCTGAGAGATACCGACGTATGTGAAAGAGGCAGTATGCCTATAACAGTTTTAACACCGATAGGTAAATTTTCCAGAGAAAAAAACGTGCCACAAAGGAATGACATAGGCGTCATAATATATGTATTGAACCTGCTCATTTCATAATGGCTTTCTATTGAAAGTGCTGCGGTGTATCCCAGTGCGGAAAATAAAAAACTGTTTAAAAAGCAAATAATTATAAAATAGACACCTGCTTTTATGTTGATACCGAACAGCAAAGCAACAAAAATTATAAGTATTGCTGCATACATTCCTCTGAGGGCTCCTGCCAAAATATGCCCCAGTGCCATCAGTGGCATTCTTACAGGTGATGTAAGATAATATTCAAAGCTTTTTTCATGAAGCTTTGAAACAGTTATCCTTGTGGAAACGGCATTAAAACTTGTATTCATTGTAGTAAGCGCTATTATACCGGGTATAATGAAATGCATATACGTAGCTCCTTCCACAACAACATCTTTTCCAAGGCCCCAACCGAATGCTATAAGATACAGCACCGGACTCATAATTGCAGCAGATGTAATTCTGATTATACGTCTTTTAAAAAATATAAACTCTCTCCATAGCACGGTAGCAACTTCCATTATTGCACCTTCCTATTTGTGAAATTGTAGAACACATCTTCAAGTGTTGTATCTCTTATTGTATAATTCATGCTTTCGATTTCGGATGAATAATTAAGTGCCATCTGCTTATCCTCAAAAAACTTGTATCTTGTTTTGGACTCCTCATCAAAATATTCAACCGTATAAAGTCCCAGCTGTTTTTTTAGAAACCGTGGCGTATTATCTTGAATAATCCTTCCTTTATCAATAAGACATACTCTGCCGCACAAATATTCTGCTTCCTCTATATAATGTGTTGTCAACAGCACCGTCTTGTTCTTGGTTTTCATGTATTTCAGCATGTCCCAAATTTTCCTTCTTCCGTTTATGTCTATACCAACGGTAGGTTCATCTAGTATGACTATTTCAGGGTCATTAATCATAGCTTTTGCTATGGTCAATCTTCTTGCCATGCCTCCAGAAAGATTCATAACCTTTCTTTCCATGAAGTCATCAAGCTCAGCAAATTCCAGTAATTCATCTATTTTATTCTTATAGTTTTTCACCCTGAAAAGTTTTGCGGCAAACAAGTAATCACTTCCCTCATTCTGTTATTTTTTTGGGAATGAAGTAAGGACATTTATGAATTTTATCTTCATAAATATCTGCATCTATTCTAAAAATATTTTTTAACAGTTCTTTAGTTACTACATTAAGAGGGTCGCCCGACTCGCACAGCTCACCATTATTGACTACCAGTAATTTATCAGAATATCTTGCCGCCTGGTTTAAGTCATGCAGAACCATCACAACTGTTATTCCCAATGTTTCGTTTAGCTCCTTAACAAGCTCCAGTACCTCAAGCTGGTAGCATATATCCAGAAATGTCGTAGGCTCATCAAGAAGCAGCATCTTCGGTTTTTGTGCCAGTGACATTGCAATCCAAGCCCTCTGCCTCTCCCCGCCTGACAGGGTGGCTACATATCTATCTTTAATTTCAAAAAGTCCTGTTTTTTCAAGTGCCCATGAAACAATTTCTCTGTCCTCTTTTTCCAGCCTTCGTCCGAATCTAAGATGCGGATAACGCCCGTTTGTAACCAGCTCTTCTACATTTATATCGGAAGGAACCATTTTTATCTGGGGCAGTACGGCAACATTTTTAGCAATATCTTTAGTTTTAATTTTCCCCATATTTACCTTGTTCAGGTATACGCTGCCGCCTGCGGGCTTAAGGAACCCACTTACTGTCTTTATTATTGTTGACTTCCCCGAACCGTTTGGACCGATAAATGTTGCTATTTCTCCATTATTTATATTGAAGCTAACATCTTTTAGCACTAATTTTTCCCCATAGCAGACATTGAGTCTCTCAGCTGTTAATTCCATCTAGTATTCCTTCCTCTTTCTTAATAAATACAGAAAAAACGGTGCTCCCAGTGCAGACATTATAATTCCCACTGGTATTTCAATAGGTGCAAACATAACTCTTGCCAGAGTATCGCAAAGGACAACAACCGATGATCCCGTAAAGATACTGGCAGGCAGCAGGTACTTGTAATCCGATCCTATAAACAACCTTGTAATGTGAGGTACAATAAGTCCCACAAACCCTAAAAGCCCAACAACGCTAACTGCAGCTCCCGCAAGTAAAGATGAAACGATAATAAATAAAAATCTTGTGATTTCCACATTCAGCCCAAGTCCAGTAGCTACTTCGTCTCCAAGCATTAGTATATTAAGCTTGTTGGCAATAAGCAGTAAAAGTAAAATACCTAACAAAGCATATGGAAAAATCATTAAAACATGCTCCCAGTTTGTTGCCGAAAGACCTCCCACCATAAACCCTATAACTCCTGCAACCTTGTCAGGATAAAACGTCATAATAGCATTGTTGCCAGCACCTAAAAGGGATGAAACAGCAACTCCAGCCAATATGAGCCTTGTTGGAACAGCTCCCTCCTTCCATGCCAGGAAATAAATAAACAGCGTGGCAAGAAGAGCACCGGCAAAAGCTCCTGCAGGAGCCAGGAAATAGTAATCCGGAAATAAAATTAGTACTATCAATGTCATTAATCCAGCTCCTGAAGAAACTCCTATTATGTTGGGTGCTGCAAGAGGATTTCTCATAACCCCCTGAAGTATGCATCCTGACAAAGCAAGACATGTACCTGCCAGAGATGCCACAATAGTTCGCGGCAGCCTTACATTCCAAATTATCTGATAATTTACTGTTTCTTCTTCAAACATTACGGCATGCAATATTTCTCTGAATGAAATATTAACAGCGCCATTGCCAATGCTTATAAAAAAGCTTAATACGCAAAGTAAAACAAAAATTATTAAAATAACATGCTTTTTAACATTTCTTTTTTGAGCATCACATTTAGTCATATTTTTTCTCCCGAACTGGCGCCTTAAACTAGTTAGCATACGGAAACTTTATAGAATTTCCATATACAGTTCATATAATTACTTATTTTCATATACATCAGGGTAAAGAATCTTTGCCAATCCTTCATATGCTTCAGGATATTTGTCATTTGGCTTATAAAGATATAAATCTTTCGGAAGAACAATATATCTGTCTTCTTTTACAGCTGTAAGGGATGCCCATGCTGGATTGTCAAGCACATCAGACTTAAGTCTTTCAGTTACTTTTTCAAGGTCACTTCCCATGGTCTGGACAAAAATAAAGTCAGGATCTTCCTGTATTATTTTTTCCATGCTGAATATTTTTGTATCTACAGTACTGTCTTCTGAATCTGATATATTGACCGTATTCAAATCCTTAAGCATCTCGCCTACCATTGTATTTGAATCTCTCACAGTTATACCTTTAGCAGTTGCAAATATAATAACAACCTTGTATCCTCTGTCAGAAGGGGCTTTTTCGATTAGTTCATCCACTTTTTTCTGTATATCGTTAATATGACTTTCATATAAATCTTCTCTTCCCGTAATAGCTGTAAATAGTCTCACTGTTCTGTAATAATCCTCTAAAAAATCAATTTCTAAAGATATAACCTGTATATTATTCTGCTGTAATGAAGGGATCATTTCTCTATGAGCTGTATAGCCGCCTGAAAGAATAACAAGATCCGGCTGCAGCGACAATATTTTTTCAAGACTTGGAGTTCCAACAGTTCCTACAACCTCTGCTGACATAGCATTTTCAACTATTTTGTCAGATGATTCCTCAACTCTTCCTACAACCTTTCCGCCAGCCTGATCCCATATTTCAAGGATGGAATTCTGAAGTACGACTACTCTTTGAGGATTCTTTTTTATTGTTGTTTCCTTTCCCTGTGAATCTATAAACACAACATTTTCTTCATTGATTATAACGCCGTAATTTTCGTTTTCACCTGTGTTGCCCGCTTCAGGAGTTTTATCTTCAGGCTGGTTGACTTCCGGCTCAGCATTTCTGCTGCATCCAGTAAATGCTATAAGCAATACAGCAACAGCTATAAGTACAAATGATTTTAACTTTTTCATTACATCCTCCAATTAATTAATATTTTTTATCATAACCTCTTTTTGTTATAATTTTGTTATCTTTTACGTATGTTGAACTATTCCCGACTATTACAATACTCAGCATATCTACCGATTCATAGTCTATGGTGTCTATAGTACAGATACGTATCTCCTGATTTTCTCTTCCGGCATTTTTAACAATGCCTACGGGAGTCGTACCTGATTTATGATTTTTCATAATTTCAAACGCCTTTTTCAGATAATCAGGTCTTCCCTTGCTTCTCGGGTTATATATGCATATTATGAAGTCACCTTCTGATGCAAGATTAATTCTTTTGTAAATCAAATCCAGAGAAGTAAGCAAATCACTTAAACTGATATGACAAAAATCATGCATAAGTGGTGCTCCCAACACAGCTGCAGCTGCAGTTGATGCTGTAACACCGCTGATAATTTTAACATCTTCGCCGTCGGAATACTCCAACACAAGTCCTGCCATTCCGTACACGCCAGCATCTCCCGAACTAATAAGCGCAACAGTTCTGCCTGTTTTTGAAATCTCAACAGCTTTTTTTACCCTATCAACCTCCTGCTTCATTCCGTTTGAAATTACTTCCTTATCTTTTATAAGTTCCTTTATAAAATCAATGTATGTTTTATAGCCCACTATAACATCTGATTTTTTTATGGCCTCAAGGGCTTCACCGGTCATGCCTTCTCTTTTTCCCGGGCCTATTCCTACTGCATATATCATGACAACTCCCACCTTTTGTTTATTAATATGGTTGTAAAATAAGAAACATCTTCTTTTTTTATCTGCTCAATATTTTTATAAACAACTTCCTCATCTTTTGACGAATTGCTCACAATTATAGCATGCCTGCTCAAATTTTCATCCACAAGCATGGATACGATTTTGTCAAAATTGTTATACACCTTCATGAGCACAATAGAGTTTTCATTTTTAACATACCTTCTAAGTTTTTCCTCATCTATCGTTGCCGGCAAAATTACCAGCGGATCATCCCCTTCAACAAGGGGAAAATTGTTATTGGATGCAATATCTAAAAAAGACGTGATTCCAGGTATGGTCACCACATTAACCTTTTTCTTTAATATTTTTAAAAGATATATATATGTGCTATAAACCATGGGATCTCCTATGGTTACAAAACCGACCCTCATATTGTCGGAAACATCCTTTTCAATCTCGAGAGCAATGCTTTCCCATGTTTTTTGAAGTTCTAAATTATCATAATTCATAGGAAAATGCCTGATCTTTACAACTGTTTTTTCATCCACGTAATCTTTAATGATTTTATATGCTGTGCTAAATCCTTCTTTTTCTTTTGCAGATGGAACATAAAGCACATTTAGAGTCTTAATAACATCAACAGCTCTTTTTGTAACATAATCACTGTCACCGACTCCAACTCCTATGCCGTAAAATATTCCTTGAGTTAATTTATCCATCATTGCTTACACTCCTCAATATTGTACAACAGAGCATTACATATAGACGCAGCCACATTGCTGCCTCCCTTTCTTCCCCTTGCAACTATGTATTCCGTATCTTCAAGCGTCATTATGAGCTCTTTAGCCTCTACAACATTTACAAATCCTACTGGAACTCCTATTATTACCTCAGGCCTGATTTTATTTGCCTTAATAAGTTTGTAAAGTTTTATCAGAGCCGTCGGCGCATTCCCTATTGCAAATATAATAGGCCCACTTATATTACATGCTCTTTCCATGGAAACAGTTGCCCTCGTTTCTCCTCTTTCCTTGGCCTCTGCTGCTACATCTTCCTCAGCCATGAAGCAGCGCACTTCAACCCCGTATTTTCCAGCAGCATTTTTGTTTATTCCGGATCGTGCCATATTAGTGTCCGTAACTATGGTAGCTCCGTTTTTTAAGGCTTCCTTCGCTTTTTTAACAGCATTCTGAGAAAAACACATACTCGTCAGATAGTCGAAATCTGCTGTAGTATGAATAACTCTTTTAACTATGGGTTCAATTTCTTTTTCAAGAACAACATCACCCATTTCACTCTGAATTATTTCAAAACTTCTTTTTTCAATATTATGCGGTTCTACAAATTTAATATTTTCCATTATTTCTCCTGTTCGTAAAGGTTTCTTACATTAAATTTATTCAAAGCTTACTTCATAATCATCAATAGCTGCCGCAACTGTAACAGAATTAACCACAGTCTTATTTATGAACAGCCTTCCCTTCTTGCTTCCCATAATTGCGGACCTTTCGCACACACTGTCTACACCGGCAATATTTTTTACAAAATCAGAGTTGGTAAATTCCCCATGAAGGCTGTTAAGCTCATCCTTAGAATATGTGCAAAAGGGAACTTTAAAAATATCCGCCGCTTTTTTGATTCCGTATTCATCTTTTTTCAAATCTATGGAATTTATGGAGCTCACTGCAAAATGTGAAATACCTTGGTCGTTCAGAACTTTCTTAACTGCAGCATAAATGTCCTTAAAATCTGCTCCCTTTCTGCATCCGACTCCTATGGAAACAATTCGCGGAACAAGGTTCAGTGTATTTTTAAAAGGTCGTCTACCAGAATCAAGGGATATGCATATTCCTGTTTCTTTTTCTGCACAGTCTATTTCAAGCGGCAAATCTCCTATGACTTTAAAATCTGATTCAAATCCTATTTTTTTGTTGTCTAGTATTTCTGCTGCTATATCTCTCGCTTTTTTTAAGCTCATAATATGAAGATTCTTTCTGTGAGCCCATTCATCGACAGCAAGTTTCCCGTTCACATCTGTAGCAGTTGTAATAATAGGATTGCCTCCTATAATATCTGCAATTTTTATTGTCAACCTGTTTGCCCCTCCTATGTGCCCGCTTAAAAGGGAAACTACGTTTATACCCTTCTCATCCATACATATTACGGCAGGATCGCTTTTTTTACTTCTTACAAAAGGTGCAACCGCCCTTACAGCTATGCCTGCCGCACCTATAAAAATTATGCAATCTGCATCCCTAAATGACTTTTCAACTGCATTGTATAAATTCTCTTCACGAGGCTTAGCAAACTTAGATGAATCGGCATACTTTTGAGGAACGTAGGCATTCACCGAGAATTTAATTAAATTTTCAATCAATTTATCGCATAGCTTTGCACCATTTTTTGAAAATGCATATATATCAATATTCATATTTTCCTGCCTTTTGTAAACGTTCAGATTCGGCATCTCGGTACTGACCACTGTAAATGCATGATTTTTTGATAAAATTTTCAGCAAACTTTAGATTCCCTAAAAAATTGATATGGGGATATCCCATAAATTTCGTATCATCTGCTATTATAGCGTCCCAGCTTCTGGTAGATTCAGGTTTAATCGCACAAAAGGCATCACCTGTATTCGTACTGTCTGAATAGTGAAACTCATGACCGTTTATAGATTCTCCAATGCCGCACATTAAGTTTTTATTACGGCTGGTCAATGTAATGTATCCAAACCTTCTGAGAGATTCGGTCATATAGCTGTTTCCTTTCACTGCTCCCGCGAGGCTGTATGATTTTCCATCCATGTTTGTGAAACTGTCCATAAGATACATGTATCCTCCGCATTCCGCAAATACAGGAAGACCTGAATTAATTTTTCTATTTATATCCCAGAGCATTGATTTGTTCGCAGATAATTCCTCTATATGCAGCTCCGGATATCCTCCTCCTATATACAGTCCCCCAATGCCTTCAGGAAGCTTTTTATCGTTCATTGGGCTGAAACTTACAATTTCAGCACCCATCTGCTTAAGCAAGTCTAAATTATCCTGATAATAAAAGCAAAATGCCTTGTCATTGGCAACAGCAATTTTTGTTTTTCCTATAAAGCTTATACCAGGTTCCTCATACTCCAAGCAGTCAGAATTTTCAGCCAGTTCAATTAGGCCTTCTAAGTCAACTGTGCAAAGCGCCTGCCTTCCAAGCTCATCGACTATTGCCTGAAGATTTCCTACTTCTTCAGCAGTCACGAGTCCCAAATGCCTGCTTTCCAGCCTACAATCATTCAAGTAAGGCATATATCCATAAACTTTTACATCCGCATTCATTTCAATAATTTTTTTATAATAATTATACATTGCCTGAGAAACATTATTTAGTATTACGCCACAAATGTTACTGTTCTTTCTAAAAGCCTTAAATCCTTCAATTATTGCACACACTGAAGCAGCCATCCCGTCAGGATTAATGACAAGAAGCACCGGACAGCTTAATGACAACGCTAAATCATATGAACTTGACGACGTGCCATAGCCAATTCCGTCGTAATATCCCATGACCCCTTCTATAATTGAAATATCCGAATTAATACTGTTTTTGCCTAATATATATTTACAATTATTTTCGCCCACCATAAATTTATCTAAATTTCTGGAAGGAACTTTTATGACTTTTGAATGAAACATAGGATCAATATAATCTGGGCCAGCTTTAAATGAAGCAGGCCTTTTGCCTCTTAGCATTAGCGCTTTTAAAACCGCTGCCGTTACGGTTGTTTTTCCGCTATTGCTTCCTGCGGCCGAAATCATTATTCTGGGAACTTTTAACTTCACAGTATACCACTTCCCTTTCCGCTTATTATGTAAATTGGATTTTGCCCTATCATCATGTCATACTTTCCTACTTTTTTTGACTTAGACACAGAAACATTTATAATTTCCATATTTTTAATTTTATATTTTTCCATGCAGCTCAAGGCTTCATTTAAGCTCTGCAAAGTTATTGTATTTACAACAATATCTACATCTGGATTTTTTGCCAATACTATTTTGATGATTTGTTCCATATTTCCGGAACTTCCTCCTATGAAACAAGCATCCGGCTTTGGAAGATTTTCTATTGCCAATGGAGCTGAACCTTTTACAACCTCGATATTGCGTGTTTTAAACTTCTGTATATTTTTATATATGAGTTCTGCCGCCTGGGAATTCTTTTCCACAGCGTACACTGTTCCGCCATGCAATTTCAAAGCTGCCTCCACAGATACCGAACCTGTGCCCGCACCTATGTCATATACTGTGTAGTTGCTTTTCAGGTTCAGTTTTCCCACACTCAATGACCTTACCTCACTTTTCGTCATAGGAGCGCTGCCTGTTATAAATTCCTCATCCCTTATTGAACGAAGTCCTTCATCCTTTGATATAAATTCATTATTATGAATTAACATTACAGAGAGGCTTTCAAATTTCATGCCTGCAATTTTTTCCACTTCAGACTCAATTATTCTCTCATTTTCATATGACAGATTTTCGCCTACACTTACCTTTAGATGCCCCAGACCCTTGTTTGTCAAAAGCTCACATATTGCACCCGGTCCAAAATCTCTTCCTGTCAGAATAAAAGTCTTTTCATTGAAAATTACATGGGATACTACATTGATACTTCTCCCGTGGGCACTCAAATAGTTTATATTGTCCCACGAAATGTTCAACTTAGCTGTAAAATACTGAAGTGAACTTATTGCCGGAATATTTTCAATAATAATTTCATTTTTTCGAGCAATGATTTCCGTGATTTTTTTTGACAAGCTGTAAAATCCCGAGTCTCCCGACACCATAATTCCATATGAATTAAAGCGGCTTTGATCTATATACTCGCATATATTTTCTGCATTGGAGCTTTCATAAATCGTTTTACCAGAATCCATAAAACTTTTAAGCATTCTCCCAGCACCTATCAGGCACTCAGAAGAATTTACAGCTTCCTCTGATTTTTTATGCATGTAGCTTATATTTCCTATACCAAGACCTATAATATAAACTTTTTTCATATACTACCTCTAATAAGCTCTTTAAATTTCTCCACCGTTATTCCCTCTTCATATGGCCTCTTTAATACAAGACATTCTGCACCGGTTTTGGTGCATGCAGAGGCCTTTTCCTCAAAGCCTCCCGATGATGAACTTTCTTTTGTCACAACAAACCCACCACCAACTGAATTAATCATTGCAATATTCAATTCCTCGCTGAAAGGCCCCTGCATGCAGATAATATTTTTATTTGAAAATCCAAGCTTCAATGCCCTTTCTAAAGAGCTTGTCATAGGGAGAATTCTGACAAAAATTCTTTGCGCATAATTGCGTACATGCGTAAATTTATCTAAATCTTTGCTTCCTGTAGCAAGAAGAATATTTCCTTCTCTGTTGTTTAAATATGAAACAATTTCATTAACGCTGTCAAAATATAAGCACTGAGAATTTTCGCATACTTCTCTTACTATTCTTAAGTAATTAAGTCTGCAGAATTCTGCTGCCTCTCTCACATTTCTAGAGACTTCAGTTGCAAACGGGTGAGTTGCATCAATTACAAAATCAAATTGATTCTTCTCAAACAACTCAATCATTTCTTTTT
This sequence comes from Sedimentibacter sp. MB35-C1, assembly GCF_030913635.1. Classification (NCBI taxonomy): domain Bacteria; kingdom Bacillati; phylum Bacillota; class Tissierellia; genus Sedimentibacter; species Sedimentibacter sp. MB35-C1. Next base: position 1,163,404 of record NZ_CP133188.1, on the reverse strand, counting down.
TATCAAGCCTCTCACAGTAAACTGTAACATTGTCCATATCTTTTATGAATTGCTCGCCGTAATCCGTAGCTACAAACAATCTAACGCTTACACCAATGTCATTCAGAAATTCGGTCAAAAGTCTGCCCTCTGTCGTACCTCCGAAAATACAAACATGCATTAGTGGGTCCCCTTCCTAAACTCGTGAGTAAATTTTGGATTATATAATTCACTTCTTTCATAGCTGTCGCCGAGAAAATTTCCCACAAGAATAAGTGCAGTCTTAGTTATATTATTTTTTTGCATTGTTTCAGGCAGAGTTTTCACTGTACATCTAAATATTTTTTCATCTGGCCATGTGGCCTTGTACACGACTGCGACAGGAGTTTCTTCATCATACCCGCCTGCAATTAACTCCCGGGATAGTTCCTCAGTCAACCCTGAGCTTAAAAACAATACCATTGTCGCATTGTGAGCGGCAAAAGAACGTATGCTTTCTCGTTCCGGAACGGGAGTTCTTCCCTCCATCCTTGTTATTATTACAGATTGGCTCACATCCGGCAGAGTGTATTCAGCTTTAAGAGATGCTGCCGCACCGCAGAATGAACTGACACCTGGAACCACATCATATGAAATTCCATTAGACCTCAAAATATCAATCTGTTCTCTTATTGCACCGTAAATACTTGAATCACCGGTATGAAGCCTAACCGTGCTTTTGTTTTCCTTTTCCGCCTTTTTCACAACCTCAATTACCTCTTCAAGAGTCATATGAGCGCTGTTGTGGATTTCTGCCCCTTCCTTTGCATACTTTAACAATTCTTTGTTTACAAGAGACCCTGCATATATAATAACATCTGCTTCAGATAAAAGTTTGTGCCCTCTTAATGTTATTAAATCTGCCGCTCCGGGTCCTGCCCCTACAAAATTTACCATACTTTTCTCCTACCAATTTAATAGCCCGTGCTTATTTGAATACATTATGAGCTTAATGTTAATTCTATCTCCAACTCTCCTGTTTATATAATAAAGGGCTCTTTCATATATTTTTTTAATTACTTTTTTATCTAATTTTTCCTTTTTTAATATATCTATTGCCTGCTCAGTAGTAACGCTTGATAAAATCTGAGATATAACGTTACTTCCCGCACCGTATAAACCAGCATAGCAGCCTAGCATTTCCATTCTAAAATCACCGGTGTTGGAATGTGTATTCATCATACCTCCGGCTACTTTAACCAATTTGCCTATATGTCCTACTATAAGTATTTCCTTATAGTCGAGCTCCAAGGCATAATCCAGCACCTCTCCAAGATAATTGCTGAATTTAAGACTGTTTTCACCTTTTATTCCCAAGGTTTTGTCTATAAAGTTTTCCGCATAGTTTCCGGGAAACGCCAAAAGCGTATTGTATCCTCTTTCTCTTATTACCTGCATTTCAATCTTAAGACTGTCAATAAGAGCTTTTTCACTCATAGGTTCCACTATACCCGTCGTCCCTATTATAGAAATACCTCCTACAATTCCAAGCTGCGGATTAAACGTCTTTTTTGCAACCTCTTCCCCTTCGGGAACAGATATCACTATATTAACTCCGCCGCTATACCCATATTGACTGCAAATTCTCTGAACATTTTCAGTTATCATTTTTCTGGGAACAGAATTAATAGCAGGTTCTCCAACAGAACAATCCAGACCTTTCTGAGTTACTTTTCCAACACCCTTTCCTCCCACGATATTTATTTTTCCCGAATCATCCAAACTAACATCGGCATAAATTAAAATACCATCTGTGGAATCAGGGTCATCTCCGCTATCCTTTTTAACACAACATCTAACTCCATGTACGCTAAAAACAGGAGTCTTAATATCAATAATTAATATTTCTCCTCTTGGAAGCCTAACCGACACCTTATCTACAGTTTCGCCTGTAAATATCATCAATGCTCCGGCAGTTGCCGCAGCTGTAGCACATGTTCCTGTGGTAAAACCACATCTTAACTTTTTTCCGTTTACAACCATATACTTTTCCATACGCACCTCATTAACATATTTTGAAAGTATAAAAAAACTTCCGTGTTCACGGAAGTTCTAAATAACAATTGAATGACCATACTATCAAATATGTTCTTATTTTAGATTATCCTCCCGAAAATCTACAAATATATATTCTGGCAGGTCTCCTGACTTTCGGATCATCTAACACACACCTTCCCATGCATAAGCACAGTGGCATCAAGCATTATCACCTTTCACAGTAGCGGGGGCTGTAACAGCTTTTACTGTTTTCCCTTTTAAAACATAAGTTACCACAACATAATATTCGGTTTGAATCAATTATATATTATGCATTAATCATTGTCAATAAATTATAGGTCAGAAAACGGGCCGTATTTATTGACAATTAAAATGTAATATACTATACTTAAATTAATTGAAAAACCATAATATTGGTGCGCCTTGCGATAATAGGGAATTAGGTTAAAGTCCTAAACAGTCCTGCTGCCGTAATGAGAGAGCAATTTTTAAGGTTCAGCCAGCCACTGGATATCCGGGAAGGCTAAAAATTGTTGTGACCTCTGAGTCGGAAAACCTGCCGATATTATTTGCGTAAATACCGCAGATGTCATGTTCTTCAGGAAAAAAGAGCACTGGCTGAATAATAATTTGAACATATTTAAAGCATTGTGGATTTTACGTTTCGGTTAATTTGTCGAGGCGTTTTTTTATGTCCGCAAACTTATATAATCAAGCAGAAAATACTGTTGTACGAATTGTTTAATTGGAGGAGAATCATGAAAAAAAGACTATATTTACCTATTTTAGCATTGATTATTGTATTGTCTCTGTCAGCATGCACAAATGAGCAGTCACAACCTAAAGAACCGTCTGATGAAAATTCAGTTCAAAATGCTCAGCTTATTTCTGAAGACAGGGCAGGAAACAAGATAAACATACCTTCGGAAATTGATAGAATAATATCCATATCACCTGCTAACACAGAAATGATAGTGGCTTTAGGGTATGGAGATAAGCTTGTTGCAGTTGACAAGTATTCAGAAGATATAGCCGGAATTCCTGATGATGTGCCTTTCTTTGACATTATGAACCCGGACGTTGAGCAGCTTGTAGCACTGGAGCCTGACATAATTTATGCTACAGGGATGAGCATGAGTGACGGAAATGACCCATTTAAACCTATTAAAGATCTTGGGATAACCGTTGCATACATACCGTCAAGCGACAGTATAGAAGGAATCTACAAAGACATAATCTTTATAGCCGACTCTCTTCAAGCCGGTGATAAGGGCAGAGATATTGTAGACAACATGAAAACTGAAATATCTAGATTCGAAAAAATTAGTACAACTATTGAAAACAAAAAAAAGGTATACTTTGAAATTGCTGCAGCGCCCGATTTATACAGTTTCGGCAGCGGCGTGTTCTTAAATGAAATGATTGAATTGCTGGGAGCTGAAAACATTCTGAAAGATCAGGAAAAATGGGTCTCTATATCAGATGAAGTAATAGTAGCCTCCAATCCCGACATAATACTCACAAATGTAAACTATATAGAAAATGCTGTTGATGAAATTAAAAACCGCACCGGGTGGGAAAATATAACTGCTGTGAAAAATGATGATGTTTACTATATTGACAATAATTTCAGCTCATTGTCGAATCAAAATATAATTAAAGCAATGGAACAAATGTCCGTAGCAATATATCCGGAAGTTTATAAAAAATGAAAATAAGTATAAAAGTAATAGTTTATTATTTATTAGGTGTATTAGTATTGCTGATTGGAGTGGCTTTAGGAAGCATATATGTGCCGCCGGGGGATATTGCGGCAATAGTTTCAAACAAGCTGTTTTCAACAGAGCTGCCCTCAAGCATACCAGATGTATTCGTATCAATAGTATGGGATCTCAGGCTTCCAAGAGCCATTCTCGCCTTCATTGTTGGAGGTGCTCTTGCTGTAAGCGGAGCCGTGATGCAGTCAGTACTGAAAAATCCTCTGGCTTCGTCCTATACTCTCGGCGTGTCATCAGGCGCATCATTGGGTGCCGCTTTTATTATAGTAACAGGATTCAGCATTCCTTTTCTGAAAATGTTCACCTTGCCTGCAGCTGGACTGTCATGCGGTCTGCTTACTGTTTTTTTGGCTGTGAAATTTGCTTCAAAAATGGATAAAAACTTAGAAAACAACACCATCATATTAACAGGAATGGTTTTTTCATTATTTGTAAATGCAATATTGACACTTATTACTTCCATGTCAGGAGATCATATTAAGCAGCTTACCTTCTGGCAAATGGGTTCATTTGCGCTCAAGGATTGGTCTAGCATTTTTATACTGTTTCCTATCGTGCTTGCCGGTGTTATTATTATTGCTTTTTATTCAAAGGAAATGGATATAATGACATTTGGAGAAGAACAAGCTTTTACAATGGGAGTAGACGTCTTCAAAATCAAATGGATTTTACTCGGTTTATCGGCTGCCCTGACCGGCAGTGCAATATCCTTTACAGGTGTTATAGGATTTATTGACTTGGTCGCTCCCCATGTTGTAAGAAAAATTTTTGGCTCTGCGCACAAAGTTGTAATTCCTATGTCCTGGATTTTTGGAGGCTCCTTCATGGTAATATGTGATCTAATTGCCCGTACAATCATATCTCCTTCAGAGCTGCCTGTGGGAAGCATAACCGCACTGATCGGCGCACCATTTTTTGCTTATGTATATTTTTCTAAAAGAAAGGAATTATAGATGCTCACTTTATCAAATGTTTCTTCAGGATACAACGGTTATGACATAGTGAAAAATATAGACTTACACGTCTCTGAAGGTGAAAGTCTCTGTGTTTTAGGGCCAAATGGATGCGGAAAAACAACCCTTATAAAGACGATAGCCGGTATTATACCTCACAAAGGCTTCATAAAAATAGACGGCAGAGAAATATCCTTAATGAAAAGAACAGAAATAGCAAAAAAAATAGCAGTTATGAACCAAATATCCAGCATTTATTTTTCCTATACAGTATATGAAACTGTACTTTTGGGCAGATATCTTCATATGAAAGAAAGAACATTTAAGGAACCTTCTGCCATAGACAGAGAATATACAGAAAAATGCCTGAAAGCCGTCGATCTGTTAAACCTGAAAAACAAGCAGATTAACACACTATCCGGAGGACAACTTCAAAGAGTATATCTTGCAAGAGCCCTGGCACAAGAGCCAAGTATCATACTTCTTGATGAACCGACAAACCACCTTGACCTTAAAAATCAGGCTGAGCTTATAGATTTTTTAAAAGTTTGGTCCAAACAGAAAGGCCATGCAGTTATAGGAGTACTTCACGATTTGAACTTAGCCATGAAGCTTGCAGATAACGTGCTTCTTCTTAAAAACGGTAACATAGCTGCCTATGGAAGAGCTGAGGATATAATTTCTTCGAAAACAATTAATGACGTATACGATATGGATGTAGCAGGCTATATGATTAAATCTTTAAAATATTGGGAAAGCTTTTAAAGCGCTAAATACCAATTCTATTTCAAAAATAAAATAGCAGAAATTCTTATTTTATTCCTTAATTTTTATATATTCTTTTTTTGGGCATAATATATAAAAATATAGTTTATGTATATAAGGAGATACCTATGAAAAAAATACTTATTTCTGCCTTGTTACTCATGCTAATTTTAACCGCATGCGAGAACGGCAACATCACTGAAGAGTCCAATATACCTAATGAATATAGAATCGAAGATTTTTACCCTTTAACTGAAAACGCTAAGTACATATATGAAGGTGTAGGAAACGAATATACGTCATATACGGTCTTCATAGATTATAAAACTGATAGCAGAGTACAGATAAGGACCAATAACGGAGGGTCCGAGTCTGTTAAAGTTCTAGAATTAAAAGACGGACAGCTGAAAGAAGTATTCTTCAGAGGCGAGACATATTTCCGTGAAAATTTTGCAGATGATGAATATACAGAAAGTAAAATTCTTCTTAAAGAACCTTTAAAAGAAGGAAACAGCTGGTTAACAGGAGAAAATTCCGAAACCGTAATAACTAATATTTCCAAAAAAGTTGTAACTACTCAAGGAAACTTAGATGCTATTGAGGTAACAACAAAAAATAACAATGAAACCGTAATTGAATACTATGCAAGAAATAAAGGACTAGTTAAAACCGTAAATAAAGGAGAAGGTTACGAAACTGTTTCAACATTGTCCGATATTGAAAATAATGTTCCTTTCATTCAAACTGTAACACTATTTTATCCTGATATAAACGGCATAAATTTAAACACAATCGACGTGCCTGTATCTTTTAATACCAATGATGAACCTAAGGATGTAATTGAAAAAACCTTAAAAGATTTGTCTGTTTACGAAATATTCAGTCCCAATACAAAAATAAATGAACTTTATTACAGCCTTGAAGAAAACAGCGCCCATATTGACTTATCTAAAGAATTTATAACTGAAATGAATTTAGGCGCCGGATTTGAAGAAAAGGTACTTACATGTATTGCAAATACTCTTGGGACCTACTACGACACTCATATTGTATATCTTACAATTGAAGGAGGCCCTTATGAATCGGGGCACATAATTCTTGAAGAAGGAGAACCGTTGTCAGTTGATTACAGCAATACAAAAATTCATGAATAAAAAACGAGGCTTAGCCTCGTTTCAAATTGCAGGCTGAACCTCACTTTTATATTGCATACTCATTTAAATAAATAATTTTACTGCCTTTTTTAACTTCTTTAGCAGGAATTCCAACTACTGTAGAGTTAGGGCTGGTATCATGAAGAACCACAGCATTGGCCCCAACCTTCGTTCCAGACGCTATATATATATTTCCGAGTATTTTTGCAGAACTTCCTATAATTACATTGTCTCCAACAGTCGGGTGCCTTTTACCTTTTTCGTTTCCTGTTCCTCCCAAAGTAGCTCCATGAAACATTTTAACATTATTCCCGATAATTGCTGTTTCGCCGATCACAACTCCCATGCCATGATCTATAAACAGTCCCTTTCCTATTGTTGCTCCTGGGTGTATTTCAATTCCCGTCATTCTTCTCCCTATATTTGAAACCCACCTAGCCAGGAAGAATCTTTTCTTCAAATATAGGCTGTGAGAAATTTTATATGCTATCAATGCTTTTATATGAGGATACAAAAATAGTATTTCTATTCTATTTCTTGCTGCCGGATCTCTGCCAAATACAGAATCTATATCTTCAATTATCGATTTAATAAACTTCATCATAATGTCTCCTCCTTTTAGTAATATTTGACCGTCGACATATACTTTTCGCCGCCGTCAGGTGAAACAGTCAATATTTTTTTGTTACTTCCGTATTTTTCAGCCATTTTTCTTGCAGCTGCAACATTGGCTCCCGTAGATATGCCTACCAGTATACCTGTTTTAGCTGAAACCTCAATTGCCGTGTCTATGGCTTCCTCATCAGTTACGGTCAACACCTCATCTACATTTTCTCCACTGTAGGTTTTTGGAATAAATCCCGCCCCAATGCCCTGTATTTTGTGAGATGACGGGCTTCCTCCTGATATAACCGCAGATTTTGAAGGCTCTGCTCCCGCTGTTATTATTTTGCTGTTATATTCTTTTAAGCGTTTAGATACACCTGTCAATGTTCCTCCGCTGCCTACAGACGCGGTAAATATATCTATATCATTCAATTGGCGGATTATTTCCTCTGCAGTTGTTTTATAATGACTCATCGGATTGGCAGGGTTGTTAAATTGATCCGGCATAAAATTATTTTTATCCTTCTTCAAAATTTCATTAGCCCTTTCAATAGCTCCTGACATACCTTTTTGAGCCTCTGTCAATATCAGTGTCGCTCCATAAGAGGATATCATCGCTCTTCTTTCCGCACTCATTGATTCAGGCATTACTATAATTACTTTGTATCCCTTAAGTCTTCCTATCAATGCTAAGCCTATTCCCGTATTTCCGCTGGTAGGCTCGACGATTACACTGTTATTTTTTAAATATCCCTTTTCTTCCGCATCCAGTATCATCCCTAATGCCGCCCTGTCCTTGATGCTGCCTCCGGGGTTAAATTTCTCCATTTTAACAAAAATATTCTCTTCCGGAAGTTTTACTACAGGAGTATTTCCGATTAAATTTAATGTTGTAAAATTACTCATATCATCCCATCCTTTTTGAACCCATAAACTAGAAAATATTTTTAATAGCTAATGCATGCAGATATAAATACAAAAAAACTCCATCTCTATATAGAGACGGAGTTATCCGCGGTTCCACTCTTTTTGGCATACTGCCCACCTTGTGCTAGCACTATCATGCTATTATACGATAACGGATATGCTCCGCAGCAGCCTACTCTGTTACAGATTTCGGTGCTGTACTCCAAAGGGCACTTCATACATACATCCTGTAAGCATCTTTTCAGCCTTGAGATGCTCTCTCTGAAAATTCAATATATACTACTTTCCTTCTTCATTGTATTTCCTACTAATTTAGTTGGGTATATTTTTTACTTATTATATTATAATATTATAAAAAATGCAACTGTTTTTTAATTTTTTTTTCACGTATTTTCTAATTATATTTTAATTTTCTAATCAAATTGTACGTAACCTTAGCAGTAAGGCCCCATATTATATGCCCCTTATAGTCATAAAAATAAACGGGATATCTTATACTTTCCCAATCATATTTTTCTCCGTTGTTAACCATGTGATAAGGAAAATCATCATCTGCCTTCGGCAAATAGTTCATATAATATTTTTCAGGTTCATTATTTAAAAAGAATGAAAAAGGAACAAAAAATAATTTATCAACCTCATCCCGATTGAATTCAATTCTTTGCAAATCCACATTTTTAATATGTCCTAAAAAAGTATAAACAAAAGAGCCGCTTTTGCTCGTAGCATAATCCAGCTCGCTAATTATTTCAACACGGGATTCATCTATTCCCAGTTCCTCGCAGGTTTCTCTCACTGCCGCATACTGCGGGCTCTCATTTTCTTCTATTTTTCCTCCCGGAAAAGATACTTCTCCCGGCTGCTTTACGTATTTCGATCTAACCTCATAAATGATGTGCAGCTCGCCTTCTATTTCAATTAGAGGCACAAGCACCGAAAATCTCAAATCGTCATCCATCGGCCGCGGAGTAACCTTTTTTATTTTGCTTTTTATTTCGTTCAATTCCATCTATTCAATAAACCTCATTAACCCAAATATTATAAATACTAACCCTGATACTGTTTTTATTATATTAGATGGGATATGTTTAGTCAATGCCGTTCCAATAATTATTCCAATCATGCCTATGACCATCATCCCGGCAACAGAGCCTGCAAGCACCATGTAAGGATACTGAGCTTCCATTGCAAGTGTCATAGCAGTAAGTTGTGTTTTGTCTCCCATTTCTCCCAGTAAAAATGTCATAGCAGTCGTAATTATCGGTCCAAATTTATAGTTTGTTTTTTTTCCATCTTCTTCATCATATAAAATTGTTATTATACCAAACACAACAAATATAAAACCTGCAAATAACTGAAGCAATTTTCCTTGAATTACATTTGACAGACAGCAACCTATGGCTACGGCTGCTCCGTGATTGACAGTAACGCCGAGAAATATGCCTAAAAGCATCTGCATTACTGTGTATTTTGCAGCAAGTGTCATTAGCATTAGCTGTGTTTTATCTCCAACCTCGGCTACAAATACCAGAACAAATGCTTCTAATCCCTCTCCCAACATATTTACCCCCCAAATATATTTTTTTACATAATTTTCTTTAATAAATCCGCGCCATATATTATAATATTTGATAACAGGTATAAACAGAACATAAATTAATGATTTTCACGGAGGCATTATGAATTTAAATATATTAATTACTACCGCGCCCTTCGGAAACGGACACAAAATGGTAGCTACAGCATTAAAAAATGCATTTATTAACAAAGGTTACAACAATGTTTTCATTGTTGATCTTTTTACGGAAGCTCATCCTAAAATAACCGAAACAATAAAAAAAGCATACATTAGAAGCTATGAATTCGGAGAAGCTTATTCTATATTGTATTACGGCTCTGAAAAACTTACCGATAAAAAAGTTATTGAATTATATCGAAACTTTGGGTATAAAAAATTGAACGAAATAGCCAGTCAGTTTAAACCGGATGTAATTATAAATACATTCCCCATACTGGCTTCATTGAGGATAAAAAATCAGCTTGGCGAAAATATCCCCGTATTTAACATAGTAACAGACTTCTATGCTCACAAACTCTGGCTGAGTGAAGAGATAGACAAATTTTACATTGCTACGGAAGAACTTCAGGAAGAACTTAAAAAATTGAATATTCCCGTTGAAAAAACTGTGGTGTCAGGCATTCCTATAAGAGATGCCTTTGAGGAAGCCGAAAGCATTTCCATGCTTTACAAAAAGTATAACTTTAAAAGAGGGAAAAAAATTGTTCTCATAAACTCTGGCGCATTTGGAGTGTTTAAAAACATTAAAAAGGTATGCGTAGAGCTTTGTAAAAATAAAATGATTCAGGTTGCTGTTGTATGCGGGAATAACAAAATTCAGAAAGCGAAACTTGAATCACTTGGGCTCAGAAATCTAAAAGTGTTTGGCTTTATTGAAAATATCGACGATTTATATAAAATTTCATGCTGCATGATTACAAAATCCGGTGGGATTACTTTAAGCGAAGCATTGGCCGTACAAATTCCTTTAATAATTATTAAGCCTGTTCCAGGTCAGGAAAAGGAAAATGCATTATACTTTGAAAAAAAAGGGGCAGCTATTATAGCAAACAATTCATACCAGATTATTGACAGCACCATTGAATTAATTAAAAACCCTTCATTGCTTAATGCAATGAAAAAAAACATGAAGAAAATGCACACAAAAGCATCATCCATAAAAATAGTCGATGATGTAGTTGAAAGCATAGAAAAGTAGAAAGATTTCTTTAATCTTGAACGCGGCGTAAAAATTATAATAAAAAATTCTTCCGCCGCGTTCAAATGTATTTATTTTTATTCTATTCTAATTTAGAGCATATTAACTTGCCCAGACGTTCAATACCTATTCTGATTTTCTCGGGATCAACACTACCAAAGCTTATCCTCATGCAATTATTTCCCTTGCCTCCTCTTTCCACATAGAATCCTTCGCCTGCTACATATGCTACCTTAACATCCGCCACAGATTCAACTAGCAACTCTGTAGTATTTATGCCTTTTGGAAGTTCAACCCACATAAAGAGCCCTCCATCAGGAGTAGTTCTTTTTGTGCCCTTAGGAAAATATTTATCAATGCATTCCATCATTGTATCTCTTCTTTCACGATACAAATCACATATCATTTTATGATGTGCAGAATAAAAACCTCTATTAAAAAACTCTGCACATAAAATCTGGGGAAGCATAGAAGTGTGTGAATTTGTAGCTGTCTTAATGTCAAATAATTTATTTACTACTTCATCATCAGCCAATATGTATCCAAGCCTGCTTCCTGCAGAAAAAATCTTTGAGAAACTATTAGCCAATATTGTATGTCCATCTCGATCAAATGCTTTTATAGGAAGCAAGTCACTGCCGCTGTACCTTATATCGCGGTATGGATCATCCTCCAAAATTATAACATCATACTTACTTCCAAGTTCTGCGATTTTTTTTCTTCTTTCCAATGCTAATGTAATACCTGTGGGATTTTGGAATGTAGGTATCACGTAAATCATCTTTGGATTGTATTTAATAATTTTAGCTTCCAAATCCTCAGTATCCATCCCTTTCTCATCCATACTTACAGGAATGCAATTCGCCTGAAACATTTCAAAAACTTCTATGGAATGTACAAAGCTTGGTGATTCAACTAATATTATGTCTCCCGGATTGATGTAAAGCTGACAAAGCATGTTAATGGCTTCCATTCCGCCGCTGGTTATAACTATATTGTCAGATTTTGCGTTTACTCCTTTAGGTGCCAGCAAATCATTCACTACAACATCCCTCAAATCTGATATGCCAAGTACAGGTCCGTACTGCAGTGCTTCAATTCCTCTTTTCTCTGTTCTCATTATATCATTTGTTATTTCTCTTATAATATCAACAGGAAGTGCTTCTTTGGCAGGCGCTCCTCCGCCGAAAGATATAATTTCAGGATCATTCATAGCTCCAAACAATCTTTTTACTACTGCTGCCGAACTTTCCATGTTTGAAATGCGTTTTGCAAATTTAGACATAATATCACCTTCCATTTTTATACTATTGAATAGATTTTATTTCAAAACATATTTAATTTCAAGGATAAATTTGTAATTTAACCACCAAAAACAGTTTATTACATAATTTCCCACGTAGGTTGCATAATAAAATAAAAGCCCTTGTTTTTAAAAACCAAAGGCTTTTGCATAATAATTAATTGTTTTTAGCTTTTGCAATATTATTTGCAATTTCAATAATCCAATCTTCCTGCCCGCCGACAGCCTTTCTGTTGCCACACTCTATCAATATTTCTCTTACGTCAACATTAAATCTTTCAGATGCCCTTCTGGCATGTAGCAAGAAACTTGAATAACATCCTGCATATCCTAGTATCATTGCATCCAGGTTTGTATTTGTTTTCAATCCTTTTGATTCCAGCACTGGTATTAATGCATTTGAGCTTGCGTCCATCGTTTTGAACAAGTCAGCATTATGTTTATATCCCATTTTATTTAATGCGGCTACCAATACATCCGTTGCTGTATTCCCTGCTCCTGCCCCCAACCCTGACAGTGACCCGTCAATGTATGTTGCACCCGCTTCAATAGCTGCAAGTGAATTTCCAATTGCCAGCCCTAAGTTGTTATGAGAATGGTGTCCAACAGGTATATTTAGATTTTTAACCATTGCAGATATTTTTTCTTTTACATTAACAGGAAGCATAGCACCTGCCGAATCAGTGCAGTATACTACGTCTGCACCGTAAGATTCCATTTTTTTAGCTTCTTCAACAATTCCTTCAACACTTGCCATATGTGCCATCATTAAAAACCCAACTGTAAACAACCCCATTTTTTTAGCAGCTCTAATGTGCTGCGCTGCAACATCTGCTTCAGTTACATGAGTTGCTATTCTTACAGCCGTTGCTCCATAATTTTGAGCTTTTTTCAGGTCTTCAACTGTTCCTATCCCAGGCAGTAATAATACTGTTAATTTAGAATTTTTTATAACAGACGAGGCTGCTTTAACTATATCAAAATCATCATAATCAGCAAATCCATAGTTAATGGTTGATCCAGTTAGTCCATCTCCATGCCCAACTTCAATTAAATCAATGCCTGCTGAGTCTAGTGCCGATACAACCTTTTTAACATCATCGGCGCTGAATTTATGAGACACTGTATGACTTCCGTCTCTTAGTGTTGTATCTGTTAAATAAATTTTTGCCATTATCTTGATCCTCCTGCTAAATGTTGAGCTCTTCTCTCTGCTGTATAAATAGCAGCAGATGTAATTATATCTAAATTACCTGAATATACAGGCAAGTAATCTCCAAGTCCCTCCACTTGAATCATAGTTGTTACTATATCATCTTGAATTATAGGTTCTAATAAAATTTTATACCCAGGAACAAATTGATTGAGCTCTTTTACTGCATTATGTACTGATTCCTTTATTGCATCAAGGTTTGTATCTTTTACTTTTGTGTATATTGTATTTCTCATAAAAATTGGAGGTTCCGCTGGATTCAATACTATTATTACTTTGGCTTTATCTGCTCCTCCGACTTCTTCAAGAGCCTTTCTTGTTGTAACTGTGAATTCATCTATGTTAGCCCTGGTCCCTGGGCCTGCACTTTTGCTGCTAATAGATGACACTACTTCTGCATAAACAACGTCTGATGCTTTGTTTATTGCCGCAACTATAGGAACTGTTGCCTGACCTGCACATGTAACCATGTTTACATTGTCAGCATTCAGCATTCCTTCAACAAGGTTAACCGTTGGTACGCAATATTGTCCAACCGCTGCAGGAGTTAGATCTATTGTAAAATAACCTGCAGCCTTTAATTTTGGGGCTGCTGCTGCATGAGCTGCCGCACTTGTTGAATCAAATACTATATCAAGATCGGGGTGATTAGCTATCATATAATCTACTCCGCCTGCAGAAGCGTCTGCCCCAAAACCTCTGGCGATATCCAACCCTTCTGATTCTTTAATATTAACCACACATTTTAGTTCCAAGTATGGACTTCTTTTAATCTTCATCATTAAGTCAATACCTATGTTACCTGGTCCGATAATACCTACCTTTAACTTTTCCAAAATAGTTACCTCCTAGTTGTTATAATATATTTATGTATTCTTATCAAAACATTATGTTAATGCTGTTTTAGCATTATAAAAGCTTATTTTATAACATCTCTAATATTTATGTCATTTAGCATTTATATACTCAAAGTTTATTTATTTAAAGCTTTCATAAAAGCATCATATACTGCAGGTTCACAATCAGCCTGAATCATTTCTTGTGCACTTTTTGCCTTTTCAGAGAATGCTGAGAGTTCCTCTGGTGTGAGCTCTACAACCGTAACTCCGTAATCTTCCATTTCTTTTCTAAACTTTTCAAGGTTATCGTCTTGATATTTATTTGCCTCAATTATAGCTTTATTAGCCCCTTCGTCTACAACAGCTTTTAAATCGTCAGGAAGACTGTCATAGAATGCTTTATTCATAATCCAAGAAACAGGCTGATAAATGTGGTTAGTTGTAATTATATAATCCTGTTGTTCATAAAACTTTTGAGAATATATAAGCTCTATTGGGTTTTCCTGAGCATCAACTGTTCCTTGCTGCAAAGCAGTATATAATTCATTGAACGGTAATGGAGTCGGATTAGCACCTATTTGTTTCCATACTTCCATATGATATTTATTCTCCATTGTACGCAATGTCATTCCTTGTACATCTGCAGGTGCATGCACTTCTTTATTTGAAGTAAGGGCTCTGAACCCTTGATCAGATGAACCTAAATACTTAAACCCAGCTTTTTCATATTCTGCTGAAATTGCAGCAGCATATTCCAAATCGCTTAAAACTTTGCGTGCCTGTTCTTTATCAGTAAACACAAATGGCAAGTCGTTAATAACTGCTGATGGAACAAAATTCACCTGTGGAGCAGCCGATGACCCAATTAATGTAATGCTGCCTGTTTGAGTTCCTTCAATTATTTCACGGTCACCACCAAGTTGTGCGTTAGGATAAATGTTGACTGTTATTTTTCCGCCGGAATTTGTTTCAGCATATTCTTTGAATGAAGTTGCAAACCGTTGAAATGAAGTAACTTCTGTAGTTGAATGAGCCAAAGTTATTGTGTAGGTTCCGTCCGACGTATCATTTGAAACAGCTGAGTTAGAGCTTTCTGAACATCCATTCAATAAACCTAATAACAAAACTACTGATATTGTTATCGCTAAAAATTTTTTCATATAATTTACCTTCCTTTTTAAATTTTAATAAGATTTATTTAGCTGGTTGCGCTAATTGTTTTTTATTTACAGCGTTATATGGCATCTTGCCGGTTACTAAAACATCAATTGCTGAAAAAGCAACTTTTTGATGTTGTTCAGTTGATGCTTCCGCAGAATTATAGGCGCTATGTGGATTAACTATAATGTTGTCAAGTTTATAAATATCTGCATTCGAATCAAATATTGGTTCTATTTCTACAACATCTAGCCCTGCAGCTTTAACCTTTCCACTTTTTAATGCTTCCATTAAATCATGTATATTTATGATTGGACCTCTTGCAGTGTTTACTATCAATACACCATCCTTCATTTTTGCGATAGTCTCTTTATTTATAAGATGTTTAGTTTCAGGAGTAAGAGGTGTATGGATTGAAATTGCATCTGCTTGCGAATATAATTCATTTAGAGTAACACGCTTTACATTTAATTCTTCAAAAAAACTGTCAGGCAAATAAGGATCATAGGCTATTACATCCATGTTAAATCCACTCATATATTTTACAAATAACCTTGCTATGCTTCCAAATCCAACTAAACCTAATGTTAATCCATTAATTCTGTTAGTTGTGTATCCTTCATTAGCACTCCAGTTTCCTCTTCGACATGATCTGTCCAGCAGCGTAACCTTCCTGTTTATATCCAATAATAATGCCATGGTGTGAGTGGCAACATCCGGCTGACAGTAGTCAGGAAGATTACATACTATTATGCCTCTTTCCGTTGCAGCTTCAACATCTATAGTATCGTAACCGATTCCATAACGTACTATTACCTTGCAATTTTCAAGCTGATCTATAAGCTCCCTGTTCATATCTACATAAACCAGTCCAATTCCGTCAGCATCTTTAGCAACCTCAAGAACTTCTTCAGCAGTTTTGCATTCAGCAATTATGCATTCAACTCCTTGTGCCTCCAAAATACTTTTTTCAATGTTAAAATCACTTCCTGCCAGTTCCTGACTGTCCAGAACAACAAATTTACTCATCAATATCCTCCTAAAATAATAATATTTATTATGTACAAACTATTTGATAAGGCTAAGACTTACCTCAGGTATAAATGTAATAGCCATCAGCGATATAAAAAATGCAATTATAAACGGTATAGCTTTCTTCCCTATATCCATTACCGAAATTCCAGTCATAGAACTTGCAACATATAAGTTCATTCCAACAGGAGGTGTTACAAAACCTATTGCAAGATTAACAACCATTATTACACCAAAATGAATTGGAGTGATTCCTAAAGTTGTTATAATAGGCAGGAAAATTGGAGTTAAAATTAATATAGCTGCCAGTGTTTCCATAACCATCCCAACAAATAATAAGAAAACATTTATCACAAGCATAATCGCCACTTTAGATGAAAAAGTAGCCATTATACTTGTTGCTATCTGTTGAGGTGCCTGCATTAATGTGAGAACACGTCCAAATACTGTAGCAGTTGAAACGACTAGTAACACAGGTGCCGCTGTAGTAATGGTAACTTTCATAATAGATTTTAAATCGCTGAACTTTAAGCTTTTATACACAAACAAGCTTATAATTAAAGCATATATAACTGAGATATTTGCCGCTTCCGTTGGAGTTACTACACCGCTGTATATCCCTCCCAATATAATTATGGGAGTTAGTAAAGCCCAGAAGCTGTCACCTAATATTCCAAAAAAGCCTCTGCTTCTAAGTTCATTAAAGTTTTTGTTAAGCTTATTCTTGTCTTCACCATTTTTCTTGCAATAATAGAAAGCATATGACATTAAGCATAATCCAATAAGAAGCCCAGGCAAAACTCCGGCAATAAACAATGAACCTACAGATTCACCTGAAGAAAGTCCATAAATTATGAATGGAATACTTGGTGGGATTATAACTCCTAATCCTCCAGCTGTTGCAACCATTGCAACAACAAACTTCTTATCATAGCCTAACTCTATTAATAGAGGAATTGTCATAGCACCAACTGCAGCAACCGTTGCAGGTCCAGAACCCGATATGGCTCCATAAAACAAGCATGTTATAATAGTTGCTATAGGAAGACCTGCAGTTTTATTTCCGATAAAATATGAGAAGAAATTAAATAATTTTTTTGAAATTCCCCCTTGCGCCATTAAATTTCCTGATAGTATAAACAATGGGACAGCAAGCAAGGAATAAGAGTCAACTGCAGTAATCATATTTCTGAAAACGTATACCGCATCTGCCGGAAGAGCCGGATTTATTATAGAGGCTGATATTGAAGTTATTGCAACTGCAATACCTATTGGAACTCCGATTATTAATGTCACCATAAATATTGTAAATACTGACCCTACCATGATTGTTCAGCCTCCTTTTCCATTACTTGCCGCCCTTTAATTTTTAAATAATATTTTTGAATTAACCTAACTATCGTTAGCAATAAGCCTATCCATAATGCAGCATACACAAAAAGCATTGGAAATTGCATTGCCGGGCTGAGCTGATTACTGTTTTTTAAAAAATAAATTACTGTAATACCTGGCTTTATCATATAAGCACAAAATAACAAGAAAAATAAATCGCCTATATATTCTAAAGGTTTTTTTAGTGCTGGAACAAACTGTTCAATAATATCAAGTCGAATATGCGAATTATTATGAACTGCATAACTAATTCCTAAAAATGTAAACCATATAAAAAAGTATCTTGACATCTCCTCAGACCATGAAATTGATTGCTTAAAAACATATCTCATAACCACTTGTAAGCCCATAATTAAAACGATTGCCCACAATGAAATCCCCATTAATGTCTCTTCCAAATTATTGTTAAGCCATTTTAAACTTTTCAAATCAAAAACCTCCTAATCATTGTCTAAATATTTATTTCTTCCCCTTATTATACAATCTTATATGTTAATATAATTTTCCTCCTTTCTTATAAAACTCATAGGATAATATTCATTTTGTTGTTATTACGTTTTCCTTTCTTTTGTTTTATATTGTCAAACTAAGTTTGATAGTGTAGCTCTAAAAAAAGTCAAATCTCCTTTGGATTTGATAATGCAAAACTGAGTTTTGATTATTTTGAAAAATTTAAGGGTATTAATCAATATACCCAATTTTTAAAGATATTTCTTCAGCTGCTTCTTTTATTATTTTAATAGATTCTTGAATTTTATCTTCATCCATCCTTACAGTTGGCCCAGATACACTAATCCCATATATTGCTTTGCCAGTATAATCAAATATGGGAGCAGCTAAACATGTAAGACCTATAGCTATCTCTTCATTATCAAATGCGTATCCATTTTCTTTAACTGTCTTTAAGACTTTTATAAGTTCCTGCTTATCAGTAATGGTATTTGGCGTAAGTTTTTCTAGCTTTTCAGGAATTATTTTATTTATTGTATCATCATCTAAATATGCCAGCATTGCTTTTCCCAAGCCGGTACAATATGCAGGGTTTCTTGCTCCAATATTAGTATAAATTCTCATGGATTGTTTTGATTCTTTCTTATTCACATATACAACTTCTGAATTATCTAGACTTCCTATATGCACTGTCTCTTGTAACTTATTGCATACATTTTCAATTATTGGAGTTGTTATTTGTATTATGTTCAATGATTTTGATGCTATATCTCCCAACTGAATTAGATATAATCCGAGTCTGTATTTTTGCGTTTTCCCGTCTTGGTCAACAAACCCATGATATTTCAGAGTGCTTATTAAACCATGCAATGTACTTTTATTAATATCAAGCTCATCTGATATCTCTGTCAGCTTCATTTCGCGTCCCTTTTCTGCCAACAGCCTTATAATCAGTAACGCCTTGTCAACAGATAGAACTTTTCCAAGTATGTTCATAAAAACCCCTCTACATCTTACTTATTTAGATGGCAATAATTCCCCAAAATCGCCACTTTTTATTTCCAGCTTTGCCGTATGAATAGCCACTTCTTATTCAATATCTGGTGTAGCGTAACTTCTTTTAGCATATTTCAAAGATTAAGCAATATTCATAACATTTGGGTCACTTCAACTTTATTCTAATTTTCTTTTATAGATTAGCAGATGTTTTCATATTTGTCAATATATTTTTTGCATTGTCAAATCGTTTTTTGTATTGACGAACAAAAGGGAGCCAAATAGGCTCACTATTATTTATGTTTATTTTTTCCAATTTTCTCGCGGAGAACTTTGTAAAGACATTTCTTGAAATTTTCATCCTGCTCTTTAGTTCTTTTTGACGGTCCCTTTGTTTTTCCGCCTTGCTTCCTTATTCTCGCGCTGATGTACCTGGATTGAAGCAAGCTGTCTATATTATTCTTGTTTATAAAAAAGCCTGCTGTATGGATTACTGCCGACGCCTTCCCCAATACAAGACTTGAAAGCCCGTAATCCTGAGTAACAAGAATATCATCCTCCTTAAAAATTTGAACTATCTTATAATCCACGGATTCTCTTCCCTGCTCTACTACAAAAACCTGGTAATCACTTACAATGTAATGATCAATATCTACGACAATAATAAGTTCAATTCCAAATTCCTTGGCTGCCTCTTCGCATATTTCCTTTACACGCTGTGGACATGCATCTCCATCTATAATGATTCGCATGAAAAATCTCCTTTTATATTTAAATTATGACCTATTACAATTAAATGTTAAAGCAATATCAAAAATTTTACTATTTTATTTATCTTAATCATCGGTGCTAAAGGCTTAATGAATTTGCAGATTAAGCTATAAATTAGTTTTTCCTAGATTTTCCTAAGTGAGTAAATATCATTTCTTACGTGCTTTAATAGCGGAAGTTCACTTCTCACTTTTTTTACATAATCTAAATCAATTTCCTGAATTATGTATCCCTCTTTTTCGTCCATTCTGTTTAAAACATTGCCCCACGGCGACACAACTAAGGAATTTCCGTATGAATGATATGACGACTCCATATCTCTTGCCGGTGCAACACCTATTGTATATACTTGGTTGTCCAGAGCCCTCGACCTGAAATTAAGCTCCCAATGAGCCGGACCTGTTGTCATATTAAATGCCGCAGGGTAAATTATTACTTCCGCTTCTCCCGCAGCAATTAATCTGCTCAGCTCAGGAAATCTTATGTCGTAACATACAGCAAGCCCTATTCTGCAAAATTTTGTTTCAAAAATTGTTACATCTTTTCCCGGCGTAAAGGTATCTGATTCTTTGAAATACTGCCCCCCCTTTACATCTATATCAAACAAATGCATCTTCCTATGCTTTGCTATTTGTTTACCATTTCCGTCAAAAACATATGAGGTATTATATATTTTATCTCCTTCCGATTCAGGTATGGTTCCAGCCACCACATATATTCCTGTACGCTCTGCAACCGCTCTTAAAGCTTCGTAGGCAGGACCTCCCTGTTCTTCGCTAAATTTTTTAAAATATGAACTATCGTAAGGGCAGCAAAACATTTCCGGCAGCACGGCCAAATCAGCACCTTCTCTTGAAACTTTTTCAATTAAATTCACTGCATTTTTAATGTTTTTTTCTTTATTATCATAAACCTTCATCTGCAGCAAGGCCGCATTAAATTTATCCATAATATACCTCCACTATTTTTAATTATTATAATTCATACAGATATCGTTTACAAGTGTCTCATACGTTATCTTCAGTATAAATTTTCAATCCTTGGTAATTATATTTATAAATAAATTGAAAAGGAGCACAAAATGAAAAATTACTATAAGATTATTTCTATTTTGTTATCAGTTATAATGATATTTTCTTTGGGATCATGCCAGAATAACCAACCGGATAACAACCAGGCCCCCGAAGAAGAACAGAAAAATTTGGTTAATACAACTGTGCAAGGGGAATCGCAAGGAAAGTATGGCCCTATAAAGGTTGAAGTAGTAATCGAAAACTCCGAGATTAAGGGTATAAATATTTTGGAAAATTCAGATTCAGGATACACCAATACTGTTGTCGACAGCATAATATCACACATGATAGAGACAAATTCTACAGATGCAGACACAGTTACAGGAGCAACCTTAACAAGCGGCGCGCTAATAAGAGCAGTTAGTGATGCCGTAAAACAGGCAAATGTTACTTTAACGGCAAAAAATGTTGTTAAAGAAGTTGAAACTGCTGAGGATGCATCAACAGATATAGTAATTGTAGGTGCTGGAGGCGCCGGCATGACCGCGGCAATTGAGGCAACAAACCAAGGTTCTAATGTAATCGTAGTGGAAAAAAATGCTTTCATTGGCGGAAATACAAACTATGCAACAGGCGGTATGAACGCTGCCGGAACCAAGTATCAAGAAGAAAAAGGCATCGAAGACAGTCCGGAGCTTTTTTATGAAGATACAATGAAAGGCGGTCATGATCTTAATGACCCAGAATTGTTGAAGGTATTCACAGAAAAATCAGCTGAAACATTAGATTGGTTGGAAAGCCTTGGAGCAGATTTATCTGAAGTCGGCAGATCTGGAGGTCAAAGTGTTGACAGACTGCACAAAGCTCCTCAAGGAATGCCTATTGGCTCTCACTTAATGGACGTATTTCAAACTCAAGCAGATAATTTGGGTATTGAAATAAGATTGAACACAAAAGCAATCGAAATATTAACTGATGATAACGGTTCAGCTACAGGAATAAAAGTTGAAAACAATGACGGTAATACTTACAATATAAATGCTAAGGCGGTAATAATCGCAACAGGCGGCTTTGGTGCAAATGCTCAGTTGGTGGAAAAATACAACCCGGAACTTAAGGGATTTGGAACTACAAATCAGCCCGGAGCAACTGGCGATGCGCTGGCAATGGCAGAGAAATTAGATGTAGCTCTCACAGATATCGACCAAATACAGACACACCCCACTGTTGTGCCTGTAATTAATGAAATGATTACAGAAGGAATACGTGGTGATGGCGCAATTCTAGTAAACCACGAAGGCAAAAGGTTCATAGATGAGCTTGAAACCAGGGATGTTGTTTCAGAGGCTATATTATCTCAGGAAGGTGCAACTGCATTCCTTGTTCTTGACAAACAGGTTTATGAAAAAGCCTCTACTTATGAGAAATATAAGAATCAAGGACTTTTGAAAGAAGCCGCTTCAATTGAAGAACTGGCACAAATGATGGAAGTGGATGCTTCTGAACTTAAAAATACAATTGAATCATACAACGTATACGTGACAGGAAAATCTGATACAGAATTCGGCAGAACTTCTCTGGATGTAGAGCTTACTCAATCCCCTTACTACTATGTAGAGGTTGCGCCAGCCATACATCACACCATGGGCGGATTGAAAATAAATACAAATACTGAGGTAATTAATAATTCAGGTGATATTATACCGGGACTCTTTGCAGCCGGCGAAGTAACAGGTGGAATACACGGAGGTAACAGAATTGGCGGTAATGCAGTATCAGATATAACTATTTTTGGAAGAATAGCAGGTGCAAGTGCATCAACTTTTGTAAAATAAAACCCACTTAAAATAAGCAAACTAAAATATAGAAAGGCAACCAAGAATCTGGGTTGCCTTTTCTTATAAATTTTTTTATTCTAATTCTGCTATTAACTCTCCAGCAACTACTCTTTGACCTTCTTTGACATGAATTTTTGCAACTGTTCCTGCCAACGGTGCCAATACATTTGTTTCCATTTTCATTGCTTCCAATACTGCAACAGGTTGACCCGCTTCAACTTTATCACCCTGTTTTACAAGAATTTTATAAACATTGCCTGGTATGTTTGCTCCTATTTCGTATTGATTACCTGTATCAGCCATAACTTTCTCAGTAGAAGCAGCTTTTAAGTTAACGGCATTTTTATCTTTTACTGTTATTACTCTTCTATTTCCGTTTGCCTCAAATGCAAGATCCTTTGTTCCGTCATCATTAGCTTTTACTTCCACAAGCTTGATACTAAGCTTCTGGCCTTCAGCAATTTTAACCTCGCATGTTTCTCCTTCTTCAAGACCGTGGAAGAAAATATCACTTCCCATAAGCCTAAAACTTCCCTGCTCTTTTTGGTCTTTAATGTAGTCTTCAAACACTTTCGGATACAATGCATAGCTCAGCGCCTCTTCATCCGTTCCTTCAAGTCCGTGTTTTTCTCTCAGCATATTTTTTATAGAATCAAAATCTTCTGGTGGCAGAAGTTCGCCAGGTCTACATTTAATAGGCTCCTTATCCTTTAAAACAAGGTTCTGAAGTTTTTCTGGGAATCCACCCTCCGGCTGACCCATCATACCTTCAAAGTATGATACAATTGAGTCTGGGAAGTCCATATCTTTTGCTTTTTCATAAATATTTTCTGAAGTAAGTTCATTTTGAACCATAAATATTGCCATATCTCCTACGGCTTTTGATGACGGTGTAACCTTTACGATATCACCAAGCATCTCATTAACTGTCTTAAACATATCCTTGACTTCTTCAAACCTGTGTCCCATACCAAAGCTTTCAACCTGTGGCTTAAGGTTCGAATATTGTCCTCCAGGAATTTCATATTTGTATATTTCTGCTGTACCTGTTTTTAATCCGGACTCAAACTTATGGTATACAGGTCGAACAGCTTCCCAATAATCAGAAATTTTTTGCATATCATCCAAATCGAGCATAGTGTCTCTTTCTGTATTGTTCAGTGCTGCAATAACAGAGTTCAAAGGAGGCTGACTTGTAAGCCCCGCCATTGAGTTAAATGCAGTATCAACAATATCCACTCCTGCATTAGCGGCCGAATAAACTGTTACAACTCCGTTTCCGCTTGTATCGTGAGTATGAAGATGAACGGGTATTGACAGTTCATTTTTTAAGGCTCTTATAAGCTTATCAGCAGCCATTGGTTTTAAAAGTGCAGACATGTCTTTTATTGCAAGCACATGCGCTCCTCTTTTTTCAAGCTTCTTTGCCATATCCACATAATATTTCAATGTGTACTTATCTCTTTTTTCATCAAGTATGTCACCTGTATAACAGATGCTGGCTTCAACTATTTTATTCTGGTTAAGAACCTCATCGATGGCCACTTCCATACCCTCAATCCAGTTCAGAGAATCAAATATACGATACACATCTATTCCTTCTTTTGCAGATGCCTTAACGAACTCTCTTATTACATTGTCAGGATAATTTTTATACCCAACCGCATTTGCTCCTCTTAACAACATCTGGAACAAAATATTCGGCATTTTCTGTCTTAATGTTCTTAGTCTTTCCCATGGATCTTCTTTCAAGAATCTATATGCAACGTCAAATGTAGCTCCACCCCACATTTCAACTGAAAACAAGTCGCTTGCCATATTATCCATAGCAGGAGCTATTTTCTCCATATCAACAGTTCTTACCCTTGTAGCCATAAGTGATTGATGAGCATCTCGCATTGTCGTATCTGTTAAAAATAGTCGTTTTTGGTTTAGGACATATTTTGAAACTTCCTTAGGTCCTTTTGTATCCAAAAGTTGTTTCAACTCTTGCTTTGATTTATTGTCTTTTTTCAGTTCAGGAACTCTTGGTACATCGAACTGAGGCTTCAACCCCTTTGTCTCATTGACAACAATATTTCCTATATAATTCAATACCTTTAATTCTTTATCTTCTCCGCCTCTAACATTTAGCAGTGACGGGTTATCTGCTATGAATCCTGTGTCGCACTGACCCTTTTTAAATGTTTCATGGTTCAGCACATTTAAAAGAAAACCTATATTTGTTTTTACACCGTGTATTTCAAGCTCTTTCAGTGCTCTCGCACTTTTATTGACAGCATCGTTAAATGTTCTTCCGTGAGAAATAACCTTAACTAAGAGGCTGTCATAGTATGGGCTTATAACTGCTCCGGTGAACCCGTTTCCTCCATCAAGTCTTATACCAAATCCAGATCCTGTTCTGTATACATCTATTTTTCCTGTATCAGGAGCAAAGTTATTTGCGGGATCTTCTGTAGTTACCCTGCACTGTATGGCATATCCGTTTTGCTTTATATCATCCTGAGACTTAATGTTTATTTCATTGGAATCCAATCTGAATCCCTGTGCTATAAGTATCTGTGATTGAACAATATCTACACCTGTTACCATTTCAGATACTGTATGCTCAACCTGAATTCGAGGGTTCATCTCAATAAAATAGTGATTGCCGTGTTTATCCACTAAAAACTCAAGTGTCCCAGCATTCCTGTAATTTACCGCTCCAGCAAGCTTCAGTGCATCACTGCATATAGCTTCTCTTTGCTCAAGCGTTATACTTAAAGCAGGTGTAAATTCAACTACTTTTTGATGCCTTCTTTGAATAGAACAGTCTCTTTCAAATAAGTGAACTATATTGCCGTAATTATCACCGAGAACCTGTACTTCTATATGTTTTGGTCTTTCAAGATATTTTTCTATAAATATATCATCAATGCCAAATGCCTTCCTTGCTTCACTCTGAGCACTTCTGAACTCTCTTAAAAGATCTTCTTCACGCCATGCTATTCGCATACCTCTTCCGCCACCACCTGCTGAAGCTTTCAAAATTACCGGGTACCCACAGAAATCAGCAAATTTTTTTGCATCGTTTTCTGATTTAACAGCTTCTTCAATTCCTGGAATTGTAGGAACTCCAACAGAATTTGCAACTATCTTGGATTTAATTTTATCGCCCAGCTTGCTCATCATCACATGGTCAGGACCTATAAACACAATACCCTCTTCTTCACATCTACGTGCAAATTCCACATTTTCTGATAAGAATCCGTAACCTGGATGTATAGCATCAACGCCCTTAGATTTTGCAAGGTTTATTATTTCATCAATGCCAAGATAAGCATCAACAGGCTTTTTACCTTTACCTATTTGATACGCTTCATCAGCTTTTGTTCTAAAAAGCGAATTTCTGTCTTCTTCAGAATAAATTGCGACGCTTCTTATGCCAAGCTCTTCACATGCTCTGAAAACTCTGATGGCAATTTCGCCGCGGTTTGCTACCAGAATTCTTTTAAAATTTTTCATCTGTCCCTCCATAACACTCATCAACATTCAATGTATATCATTATAAAAAATAGTTTAACATCATTTTATTAGTTTTTCAAGGAGGTTGTTTTATAAAATTAGATTTTTGAATTAAAAACTTTATTTTATTTATTTTGATTTGTAAAATACTTTGTGATATCGTTTTCTGCCTTTTATTATTATGCAATTATCTCTAAAAAAAATCAATTTGCTTTATTTGTACAGCAAATTGATTAAATGTGACATACTATTTATTTATATTTGACTTGATTTTTCGCTCCAAAAATAGCAAAAGATTAAATATCGCCTAGCCAAAGGCAACATTTCCATTTAAATGCTCTGTATCATTGTATAGAATTTCTTTGATATTATTGTTGTCATCCACATCTACGCATGAAAGGCTGCAATTATGCACTACATTTCCCATCCAGTCCTTGCTTATTTTAAATTTTCTGATATATGACTCTATGCACTTTATTGTACCACCGTGAGCTACTATCAATACGTTTTTATTTCTGCACTTGTTTATTACTTCTTTAAAAGCTCTTTCAACGCGGCTGTAAAATTCGGACAGATTTTCTCCGTTAGGGTATCTGTTGTTTAACGGATCTTTAGAAATTCTTTTAAGAATCTCACCGTGAAGCTGTTCAATCTCATCCCATCGCATACCCTCAAAATCGCCTAAGTTAATTTCCTTAAAGCCTTCATTTTTTATAATGTCTATATCTTTTTTTCCTCTTACGATTTCAGCTGTGTGGTATGCCCTTTTAAGAGGGCTTGAAACTATGCAGTCAAGCTCTATATCCTCAACTCTTGTTGCTAAGAGTTCTGCACCTAGAATCCCCTTCTCCGTGAGTTCGGAGTTTTTACTTCCTTGAAATCTTCTTTGTCTGTTCCATTCGGTTTCCCCGTGTCTCGTTAAATATATTCTTGTCATAATGTTACTCCTTATATTTGCTATTTAAGTTTATAGTTGATGTTAAAACAAACACAATCCATGCCATTAGCCTCACAAATACAGGCACAAGCACGATACCCATTTTATACAGCTTAACATATTCAAACTGTCCCGTAAAGTTCAGCTACTTAGATTCAATATCGACATTGAACCTTTCAATGAACTCATCTTCAGTAATTATAGGTATTTCCAATTCCTTAGCCTTTTTATTTTTAGAAGAATTTGATGTATTATCATTATTTATAAGGTAATTTGTTTTTGTAGTAACTGAACCTGTGACCTTGCCTCCATGTTTTTCAATTAAGGCTTTCAACTCATCCCTGTTTTTAAATTTTTCAACTGATCCTGTTATAACAAAGTTTATATTTTCAAATATCTGTTCGGATGTATTTTTTTCTGACCTTTCCAATTCAACTTCCTTAAGGATGTCTTTTACAATCTGCCTCTTGTTTTCGTCATTAAAAAACTTAATATAATTGGCAGCCATAACCTCTCCTACACCTGGAATTTCAGTCAACTCTTCTAACTCCGCATTTTCAATTCTATACCAGTCATCATTAAATTTCTTGCATATGAGTCTGGCATTTGAAAGCCCTATATTAGCTATCCCAAGGCTGTACAAAAGTCTTGCCGCTGTGGTTTTCCTTGCATTATTTACAGACTTAACTAAATTTTCAAAAGACTTTTCGCCAAAGCCTTCCATTTGAACTATTGTAGTCTTAAAATTACCTATATGAAATATATCCGCCAATTCTTTTATCATACCTTTTGCAATCAGCTTCTCTATTGTAGCCTCCGACAATCCTTCAATATTTATTGCATCTCTGCTCACAAAATGAGTGAATGACTTTATCTGCTTTGCAAGACAATTTTCGTTCATGCAATAAAGAGTTTTTATTTCATTTTCATCCTTAATCTTTGTCTCTCCTCCGCATACAGGGCAGCTGTGCGGAATTTTTGCATTTCCACTTCTTGTAAGGTTATCAGATATTTGAGGAATTATCATATTTGCCTTGTACACCCTTATGGTGTCGCCCACACCCAGTTCAAGATTTTCCATAATGCTTAAATTATGCACGCTTGCACGGCTGACGGTTGTTCCTTCAAGCTCCACCGGCTCAAATACAGCAATTGGATTAATCAATCCCGTTCTTGAAGCGCTCCATTCAATTTCCATCAGTACGGTTTCTTTAATTTCGTCACTCCATTTAAAAGCTATGGAGTCTCTGGGAAATTTAGCTGTAGACCCAAGCGATTCGCCGTATTCAATATTATTATATGTCAGAACCAGTCCATCGGAAGGCAGATCATTTTCACTTATGTGTTCTTCAAACCACTTAATCTCATCTAATATATTTGTTGAATCCACCTTTTTGTGTTCTACAACAGAAAACCCCAAACTGCTAAGCCAGCGTAACTGTTCTTCTCTTGAATTATCAAAGTTCTTTCCTTCTGCTTTCACAAGAGAGAATCCATAAAATTGTACATTTCTTTCTGCCGTTATTCTGTTGTTCAGCTGCCTTACAGAACCGCTGCATAAATTTCTGGGGTTTTTATATTTTGCTTCCGCCTCATGTATCTCGCTATTAATTTTTGTAAAATCAGAATAGCTTATTACAGCTTCTCCTCTCAAAACCAATGTCCCCTTGTAGCTAATATTCAGAGGTATATTGATGAATACCCTGGCATTATTAGTTATTACCTCTCCAACCTCTCCATTGCCTCTGGTAACAGCTTTAACAAGGTTTCCTCCAACATATGTCATAACTATAGTCAATCCGTCAAGCTTCCATGACAACAATCCTTCATTTGCACCAAGCCATTCCTTCAATGCAGCGGCATTTTTTGTTTTATCCAATGAAAGCATAGGTTTCTCGTGCGGCTCTTTTGGAAGACTTGTAAGCAGCTCATAACCCACATTAATTGATGGGCTGTTGGATAGTACTATGCCGGTTTCTTTTTCCAACTTCAAAAGCTCATCATAGAGCTTGTCATATTCATAGTTGGACATTATTTCTGTATTCTCCTGATAATATGCCTTATTGGCTTTGTTTAACAAACTTATTTTTTCCTTCATCAACAGAAGCTTATCATCCATAATTTATTCCTTTCGCGCTTATATTTTTTCTATCGGTGCGTATTCCAAATTCAAATTTTTTAATCCCTTGTTTTCAAACGCTATAACTATCACTTTACTATCGCCGTCATCTTTGATCTGAACAACAGTTCCGATTCCCCATGCCTTATGCATAACCCTGTCTCCAGGCATAATTTTATCTGATTTTAATTTCGGTTTATCTTCTTTTTTCCCTATATCAAATCCACCTTTAAAAAATTTATTTTTAGTAAAGTGGGATTGTTGTTTGCTGGAATTAACTGGAAAATCCTCATTTTCTAATCTTTCAACCTTCCTAGCGGCAAAAGTCCGTGGATCACTTTCTTCTATGCAATCTTCAGGTATTTCTTTTAAAAATCTCGAACCCATTTTCATTTCGTGATTTCCAAAACGCATTCTGTCATCTGCATGGGTTATATACAGCATTCTTTTTGCTCTGGTGACCGCAACGTAGAACAACCTTCTCTCCTCTTCCAAATCATCGTCTAATTCGTCCTGATGAATAATAGGGAAAGTGCCCTCCTCAAGTCCTGTTACAAATACGGTATCAAATTCCAGCCCCTTTGCTGCATGCACAGTCATCAGTGTTACCGTGTCGACTTTTGTTTCATCTGTCTTATCTACGTCAGCCAGCAAAGAAACGTGAGCCAGGAAATCTTCAATACTGTTCTCCTCATACCTTTCCTCAAAGTCCTTAGCTGCAGACATAAATTCATCTATATTTTCGATTCTGCTTCTTCCCTCAACACTGTCATCTTCCTCAAGCATCGACTTATACCCGGTTGATTCATATACTTCTTGTATAAATTCCGAAACAGAAATTACATCCTTTTTTATCATAAGCATTTCAATCATGGAAACAAAGCCTTCTACGCTTTTTTCAGCAGATGCAGATAAATTTAGCAGATCCGTATCAAAACAGGCTTCAAATTTTGAAACACCTGCATCATATGAATGCCGTGTTATCAATTCTACAGTTTTCGCACCGATTTTTCTTCTTGGTACATTAATTATTCTGTCAAAGCTTATATCATCCTTTTGATTGTAAATAAGCATCAAGTACGCCATTATATCCTTAATTTCTTTTCTTTCGTAGAACTTAAGTCCTCCAACAATTTTATATGGTATGCCCTCGCGAATCAATCCCTCTTCAAGCGCCCTCGACTGTGCATTTGTTCTGTACAAAACAGCCATATCGGCATAGCTGATATTATTGTCTCTTCTTTCTTTTCTCATTAATGCAGCAACTGTAAATGCCTCATCCTTTTCATTGTCAGTCTCCATGATTCTTATGAGATTCCCGTTATCGCAATCAGTAAACAGATTTTTACCCTTCCTCTGACAATTATTCTTTATGACTCCATTGGCAACATTCAGTATAATATTTGTTGAGCGGTAATTTTTTTCGAGCTTTACAACCTTTGCACCTGCAAAGTCCTTTTCAAAATTAAGAATATTGTTGATATCCGCTCCTCTCCATCCGTATATGGACTGATCCTCATCACCTACAACAAATACATTGCTTTCACCGTCAGGTTTCTGCCCTAAAATTTTAACAAGGCTGTACTGAATTAAATTAGTATCTTGATACTCGTCTACAAGAATGTACTTAAATCTCTCCTGATAGAATTTTTTTATATCCGGCTCTGTTTCTATAAGTTTTAGAGTTTTTATAAGAAGATCATCAAAATCAAGAGCATTTGCTTTCTTCAGCTTTTTCTCATAAAGCGAATATACCTCTCCCACATTCCTTTTATAAAAATCCGTATAATTTTCCGCTATAAACTTATCAGGAAGTCTCCTGTTATTCTTTTCCGCACTTATTACCGCTTTAATAGAATTAACATTATACTTTTTAGAGTCAATATCTAATTCCTTTATGCAGTCTTTTATTATAATTTTCTGATCGTTTGTATCATAAATGACAAAATTACTATCATATCCTAGTCTTTCAATATTTTTTCTTAATATTCTCACACACACTGAGTGAAAAGTTCCGATCCACATTCTGTCAATGTCATAATCAATAAGCTGGGCAATTCTTTCCTTCATTTCATTTGCAGCCTTATTAGTAAACGTAATGGCAAGTATTTCCCATGGCATTGCTTTTCCCTCTTCAATAAGATACGCGATCCTATGCGTAAGCACACGAGTCTTACCCGTACCAGCTCCTGCTATAACAAGTATGGGGCCTTTGTCATGCGAAGCCGCTTCTCTTTGCTTTTCATTCAATTTATTTAATAATTCCATAATTCCTCCATTGAATATGTAAGTGCACAATTCCAATTTTGATTCTATAAATTATATCATATCGCACTAATAGGAACAACGGTTTTAATTTACAGGGACTCCTGCTAAGCAGCATATTCTCACAATATTGCTAAAATATATATTTATTATGGCAATTCTGTTTATGCTTAGTAATTTTAGGTATAATGATAAAAAGAACAATTTTTATTTATGCTAATTGTAAAAGGAGGAAAAATGAAAAAAATATTAGTCCCCGTAGACGGCTCGGAAGCTTCTCAAAAATCAGCACAAAAAGCTGTGGAAATTGGAAGGCTTATAAATGCGGAATTGACATTTGTAACTGTTGTAAATCTTCCTTCAGAAGACAAATATTCATATTTTGGCATGAGCACAGAAAACGCCTTTATTGTAAACAGAAACAAAATGATGAAAGACCTAATCCAAGAAGAGACAAAAATGCTTGATATAATTGTAAGACGACTTGACTGCGAAGACTTAAATATTACAAAAAAAATAGTTGTCGGAAAAGCTGCTGAAGAAATTCTTAAGCTTGCTGAAAATGAAAACTTTGATCTCATAGTCATGGGAAGACGTGGCTTTTCAAATTTTGAAAGGTTCTTTATAGGCTCAATAACTCAAAAGGTACTTGCTTCTTCTGCCTGCCCGGTAATGGTCATTAATGCATAAACAAAATAATATTAATGCCGACACATAAAAAATGTCGGCATTAATATTATTTTCCATTAGTTAAACAAACATTGAAGAAATTCTTCTTTTGAAATTCGCCCGAGATATTCTTCTACAGATATATCCTTAAATGCATTTTTCACTTCATCTTCATCGTATCTCACACCTTGAAGTTTGTGTTCTAATTCTTTAACATCACCCTTGCCAAAGAAATCTCCATATATTTTACAGCTTTCAATAAATCCATTTTCAACCTGAAGCTTAGCTTCTACACAACCTCCCGCAAATCTACCGTATCCTTTATAATTGAATTTAGGAGATCTTCCGTAATTCCATTCCCATGTACCGTATCTTTCATCAACCATCTTCTGAATATTATTTTTATCATTATCAGACAGTTCAAACACTTCAATAGGCTGATTGAAATATTCAAATATATTTCTTAACAGCACTTGCTTAAATTCTAAAACATCAATATCATCATTTACATAAGGTTTTATGTTTGTAACCCTGCTTGAAACAGATTTGACACCCTTGGACTCAATTTTATCTCTTTTTACATTCAAAGCCTTGGATAATGTGTCCAACTTTGAATCAAACAAAAGCGTTCCGTGATTAAGCACTCTTTGCTTATTTATGCTTTGAGCAATACCAGAAAATTTCTTTCCGTCAATAACCAGATCGTTTCTGCCTGACAGTTCGCAATTCACTCCTATTTTCCCCAGCGCATTTATTATCGGAATATTATAGGTCTTAAAATCTATTTTTTCATTGCTGCCTGACTTTACTATAAAAGAAAAATTAAGATTCCCTAAATCATGATATACCGCACCGCCTCCAGTTACCCTCCTAACAACATTTATATTATTGCTTTTAACATACTCCATATTTATTTCTTCAACTGTGTTTTGGTTTTTTCCAACAATAATAGATGGTCCGTTTCTCCACAGCAATACAAATTCTTCATCATAGTCAAGCTTTTTAAATACATACTCTTCAAAAGCAAGATTGTAGTGAGGATCAATTGACGTATTTTCTATAAATTTCATTTTCTGCTCCTTTAATATATATTTTCTGTCAAAAGCACTATAGTGCTTTGATTTTCTTTCATAGGTTTTCAAATCTGCAAAAACATGGTATTTAAGCTGCCTTAGCAGCTGTATCATTTTTCCGCTGCTTTTATCAATACGTTTTCTCTTATTTCAGTCTCAAATATAATGCTCATTACACGTACTTAAATAATTTTTATAATTATATAACATGTTGATTTTATAATCAAGCCTAAGTGTTTTCCAGCAAAATCATGCCCCTTACGCAATTGTTAATAATAAACGATTGTTGAAAAAAGTACTTTTTTGAAATATAATAGCATTATAAGGGGGATGACATAATGATTAAAAAACTTACATCATTTTTTTTGATATTAATAATGATATTAACATCGACAGCTACTATATATGCTTACGAACCAGAACCGGACTATAGCGGGCATTGGGCGGAAAACACAATAACGGAATGGCTTAATAAGGGATATATAAAAGGATATCCTGACGGAACTTTTAAACCTGAAGCATTTGTAACCAGAGCAGAATTTATTAAAATAGTGAATTCATTATTCGGTTATACAGATAAATCTGAAATACCTTTCACTGACGTAAGAGAAGATCAGTGGTACTATGAAGAAATACAAAAATCATATAAAGCTGGAATTATATCGTGGATATCTACAAATGAATTTTCACCTGATTCCTATATCACAAGAGAAGAGTCCGTTGTAATAGCAGCTGAGGCGCTAAAACTTACGCAATCATCCTCAAAGCTAAAATTTGCTGACAGCGGCAATATTTCTAATTGGGCATTTGGCAGCATTGCAGCTGCAGTCCAAGAAGAACTAATTAACGGATATGAAAACAACTATTTTTATCCTCAACATCCTGTAAAAAGAGCTGAAGCAGTTGAAATCTTAAACAGAGCATTGCAAAAATTTAACTCTTCTGACCTTGTCATAACTGAAGCAGGTGCTGAAATTGAAAACAGAACCGTAAGAAACTTACATATAACAAAGGGGGTCGGCGAAGGCGAAGTAACATTAAAAAATGTTACTATAACCGGAAAGCTTTTCGTAGAAGGCGGGGGAGAAAACTCAATCAGAATTGTTGACTCATCTGTTAATCAGCTAGTTGCTAGTAAGGCGAACGGCACTATAAGATTTCTGTTCGAAGGGAAATCTAACGTTGAATCAGCCTCTATTAAATCGGATGTTATAATAGAGCAAAATCAGTTTAAAAACGGCGGTCTTGAAAGAATATCCATGTATGCTGGTTCATCAATAAGCGTACAAACGGACAATAAAACAAGATTGTCATCAAACGATAAGTCTGTGGCTTCTATAAAATCCGGCAGTACAATATATGCAGAAAGTCCAGGAATTGCAGTAATATCATACACAACTTCAGGAAAGAAAAACGAAATATGCGAAATTGAAGTAA
Organism: Sedimentibacter sp. MB35-C1; assembly: GCF_030913635.1. NCBI lineage: Bacteria > Bacillati > Bacillota > Tissierellia > Sedimentibacter > Sedimentibacter sp. MB35-C1. The sequence goes on along the minus strand of NZ_CP133188.1, from coordinate 1,128,419 downwards.
AGGATCCCTCAAAAGAAACTATAAAGATATTGTCAATAGGAAATTCATTCTCGCAGGATGCATTGTTTTACCTGTATGAAATAGCGCAATCAGCACAAATTAACATTATTGTAGGTAATCTTTATAGCAGCGGATGTTCTCTTGAAAGGCATCTTGACTATGCAATTAACAACGAAAAAGCATACACGTATTATAAATGGTCCAACGAAGGTATGACAGCTTTAAGCTCTTCTACAATGAAAAGTGTATTGACAGATGAAAAATGGGATTACATAACATTTCAACAATCGTCAGGGAATTCTGGTATATATTCTACATACCAGCCATACTTGAATGAATTAATTAATTATGTATATAAAACGGCATCAAACCCTGAGGTACAATTTGCATTAAACATGACATGGTCATATTCAAGCAGAAGTATTAAAGAAGACTTTATTCATTACAACTACAATCAAAAAACAATGTATAATTCAATTGCTGATTCTTACAAGCAGGCTGTTGATGAAACAAATATAGGCATACTAATCCCATGTGGAACAGCAATACAAAATGCCAGAACTAATAAGTACTTAAAAGCTGTAGGAAATGAACTCACCAGTGATGGATATCATTTGAACGCGGAAGTTGGGAGATATATTGCAGGACTGACAGTATTTGAATCCATTATGAAAGAAAGAAATATAGACAAGAATTTATATGATGATGTTAAGTTTTGCCCTATCACAGGTGACAATACTAAAAATTTAATTAAGCTATCCAAGAATGCCGCTGCAAACGCCATAGAAAATCCGTTCAGCATCCAAACCATAAAATAATTTAACTGTATACAAAAGCAGCCTACATCACATGCAGGCTGCTTTAAAATTAATATCCTAATTATCTGCTCTCTTCAAACTGTCTTAAAAGTTTTACAAACAGTTCAGGAACCTTAGCCATATTTTCCGGAGTTTCAACATATGACATACGGAACTGAGTGCTTCCCGGGTTGTTTCCGCCTTTTTCAACATCATAGAATCCCTTCATCGGTGCAACCAACAAAGTACTTTGAACGCCATCTATATCTACAGCGCCTTCTCCAGCACAGTACAATACAAAATCAATTGCGTCAAAACCAGGTTTAACTACATTTCTAACATCAACTACTGTATAAATTGATGCATCAGGGCTTGAAACTATAAGGCCCGGTTCTAAATCTTTAAGACCTTTTGATGTTTTAAAAATTAAACCTTTGTAGTAATCGCGAAGACCTTTGCACCATTCTGAAATTTGTTCCTTGCTTTCGTGAGCCAAAGCTCCGAATATATACTGGCCTATGGCATTAGCACAAAGATTTGCAGTATATTCAGCTGTAGCACGATTATTAAATTCAGGGCTGTCTGTAATAAGTGCGCCTATTCTTAATCCGCATGCATTCCAAACTTTTGATGCAGTTTCAATACTTATTCTTCTTCCTTCTATTCCAGGAACATCTTTGTCTGTAATTCCCCAGATGCTCACCAATTCACTGCCTTCAACATAGTATAGCTCACGGTAAGCTTCATCACTTGCCATCCACATATTATATTTTACACAAAGTTTTGCAAGATCCTTAAGTGCTTCTTTATCATAAAGCTGTCCTGTTGGGTTGTCATATGGAATAACAAGAAGTGCTCCAGGTTTATTAGCTTTTATCATTTCTTCTATTTCATCAAGTTCAGGAAGACTGAATTTTCCGTCTTCATTTAATTGGCGTTTTATTGTAACTGTTTTGCGTCCTATTCTTTCAGCAAAAGAAATATAGTTTGTATAAGCTGGGTCTATCATCATAAGAGGTTTCTCAGCAGTACCTGCAGGTCCGCAAATTCCAAGAAGGAACAACTCCATACTTGTTGAACCGCCGTCAGTTACTGTTACTAACAATTTACTTGTATCAAATCCCTCACATTTAAGGATATTTTTAAAAGCATCTTGAGTTTCATCGAAACCACCAGTTGCAGTGTATCGGATTACTCCCTTGTTAAATGGGCTTTCCGGTGCGTCTAAGTTAAACATTCTTTTCATCATTGCAGGATTTGTCGGAAGTGAAACATTTCCTATACCTACGTTAATTACCGCTTCCGGTTTAACTTTACGCTCTGCATACTTCATTTGCGCAAGTCTTACGTCCGAAGGCATTCTTGATTCAAAATGTGCCGACAAAATTGGTTTATTCATTTATAAAAACCCTCCTAAAATTATAATTATTGAGCTGTTGATGTATGTATTTGCATGTTTCCACTCAGTTACCATTATATCGAACTAATACACTTTTGTCCATACATTTTGTACAATATCTAACAAACCCCAAGGACAAAACCGCTAGAAAATCATCTGGAATTATAGCCAATTATTTACAAAATACCTGTATTTAGCTCTATTTCAATATGAAATAAATTAAATATTCTAAATATAATTACTAATAAAGATTTTAACATTATTATTTGTCATACATAAAATAATGTTATAAATTATTTTAAGGAGAGAGTATGATTTCATACAATAATTTAAATAATAATTTGAACCAGCCTGAAAAAACTGAATGCATAACTTTAGGAACATTAGCTCCTGACTTTTTGGCACTTACAACACAGGGATATATCAGATTATCTGATTACAGAGGAAAATGGGTCGTACTAGCTAGCCAGCCAATGGCCTTTACATCAGTTGCTACTACCGAGCTTATCGATACCGCAAAAATATATCCTTTGTTACAAGAAAGAAATACTGAAATTATAGGATTAACTACAGACAATATCTACTCTAATTTGGCATGGGTATATGACATATACCAAAAAACAGGAATAACTATTCCGTTTCCAATAATAGGGGATGCAGACCTTAAGGTATCTGAACAATACGGAATGTTAAATCCTAACAGATTATACGGAGAAACGGTAAGGGATACATTTATTATTAATCCGTATGGTAGAATAAGAGCATTTTTTACTCTTCCTATATCCTGCGGAAGAAACGGAAGAGAATTGATAAGAATACTTGATTCCCTTCAAATTACTGAAAAATATAACTTATATACTCCTGCAGACTGGGTACAGTGGAGACCCGTTTTAGAACCCACTTCACGAACATATAGCGATCTAATAAACAGAGCTACTACTGCTGAGACTGACGGTGTGGAATGTCCGTTTTGGTACGTATGCTATACAGATCTTCCTGAAGGAGCTGCAAAAGAGATAACTTCAGGTACTCCAACCACAAACATGATGAAAGCTGATAATAGATAGAACAATTATCAGCTTTTTTCCTTTATATCTTTTTCACTTCATATCAATTATAGTAAATGTGATTGTAAATAAAAGGTATAAGAATACCTCCGCCTATATAGTTACCGATAGCAGATGCAACAAGGTTGCTGGCCGCTCCTGCCATTGCCACAGAAGAATCCAACATCATTCCTACAGGAATGAAAAACATATTTGCTACAACGTGCTCATAACCGCAAAGCACAAACAGCATAACAGGAAACCAGCATCCAAATAATTTACCCATTGTGTCTTTCGATGTAGAAGCAAACCAGACTGCCAATGTCACAAGCACATTGCACAATATACCTCTGAATAAAACCTGAACAAACGGTATTGAAGCCTTTGATTTAGCCACCGAAATTGCTGCTTCCGCTAACTTTGGGTTGTTGTACACTCCACCCATGTACAACAATGCTGCAATAAGCAACGCTCCCAAAAAATTTCCTATAATAACCTGAATCAATGTATTTATATATTCTTTTAACGTTATTTCTTTTTGTATCAGCCCAAAGGTCATAAGGCAGTTCCCTGTAAAAAGCTCTCCACCCACAAGAACAATCATCATTAACCCTACCGGAAACACTGAAGCCCTTATAAATGAATTTCCGTACGCAGCTAAAAACCCCTGGGCTCCCAATGATATATATGCTCCTGCCATAATGCTTAGCAACATTCTTTTTCCTATGGGAAAAGATGCTTTTTTTATTGCTGATTGTACAAGCGTATCTGTAGTTTCTTTTGGTGTTAAGCATATTGAACTCAATTTTTTAATCCCCTTTTATTTTTTATATAACACAGCCGGCACACTCGATGCCGGCATGTCGCCAATATTAGTTTATTCACAATTATAGATACTTAGAACAATCCCTTAATTCGTCCGTCAACATCCACATCGATGTTTTCTGCAGCAGGAACCTTAGGAAGCCCAGGCATCTTCATTATATCTCCTGTCATTGCAACTAAAAATCCTGCTCCCGCAGATATTGTTATATCTCTGATTGTTATTTTGAAACCGGATGGTCGTCCCAATATCTTAGGATCGTCTGTCAATGAATATTGATTTTTAGCCATGCATATTGGAAGGTTTCCGAATCCAAGCTTTTCGAAATTTGCTATTTCTTTATTGGCCTTTGTTGAAAATTCAACATCATCTGCACCGTAAAGCTTTCTGGCTATGGCCTTTATCTTTTCTTTTATTGTCATCTCCAGCTGGTATGCGTATTCCATACTGCTTTCTTTTTCTGTCAACCTCAATACTTCTTGTGCCAACTCTTTTCCGCCTTCGCTTCCTTTGCCCCATACTTCTGACAATGCTACATTTACTCCTAGCTCGTTGCACTTACTTTCAATCAATTTCAGTTCTGCTTCTGTATCTGTGGGGAATCTGTTTATTGCTACTACTGCCGGAAGCTTAAATACCTGTGTTATGTTTTCAACGTGCTTTAATAAATTTGGAAGTCCTTTTTCCAGCGCATCCAGATTCTCTTCTGCAAGCTCTGCTTTTGGTACTCCTCCGTTGTATTTCAATGCCTTAACTGTTGCTACTATTACTACCGCACTTGGATTTAATCCTGTTTTTCTGCACTTGATGTCTATGAATTTTTCTGCTCCCAAGTCTGCTCCGAAGCCTGCTTCTGTAATTGTGTATTCTGCAATTTTGCTTGCCATCTTTGTTGCTATTACACTGTTGCAGCCGTGTGCAATGTTTGCAAATGGCCCTCCGTGTATAAATGCCGGTGTTCCTTCTAATGTCTGAACTATATTCGGCTTAAGCGCATCTTTCAACAGTGCTGCCATTGCTCCCTGTGCTTTTAATTGTCCGGCTGTTATCGGTTCGCCGTCTCTTGTGTATGCAACTATTATTTTCGCCAGATTTTCTTTTAGTTCTGTTATATCATTTGATAAACAGAATACTGCCATTACTTCTGATGCTACTGTAATGTCAAACCCGTCTTCTCTGGTTACTCCTTCTGTCTTTCCTCCAAGGCCGTCTACTATATGTCTTAATTGTCTGTCATTCATATCAACGGCTCTTCTCCACACTATTCTTCTTGTGTCGATATTCAATTTGTTTCCCTGGTGTATATGGTTATCTATCATTGCTGCCAAAAGGTTGTTTGCTGCTCCTATTGCATGAAAGTCACCGGTAAAATGAAGGTTTATATCTTCCATTGGAACAACCTGTGCATAGCCTCCTCCTGCTGCTCCTCCCTTGACTCCGAATACAGGTCCAAGGGACGGTTCGCGAAGCGCTACTATTGTTCTTTTGCCTAGTTTTGTAAGTGCATCTCCAAGTCCTATTGTTGTAGTTGTTTTTCCTTCTCCGGCAGGTGTTGGATTTATTGCAGTAACCAGTACCAGTTTAGCTTCTTTGTTCTCTTTTAATTCATTCTGCAAATACCTGTAATCGATTTTTGCTTTGTACTTGCCGTAATTTTCCACGTATTTATCAGGTATTTCAATCTTATCGGCTATTGTATTGATTACCTTCATTTCTGCCTGCTGTGCTATTTCTATGTCGCTTAAATATTCAGCCATATTATCCTCCATTATAGAAGTTATATAATTATACCATAACGTATTCATTATTACTTTGTCTATATAAAATTTAAAATTTTCTTTCGTATTTTTAAAGCTTTCATGACTTATTAATTTATTTAATAAGTCATGAATAATTATTTTTAATTATCAAAGCTTCCAGCAGGGTACAGCGGAAATCTTGATATTAATTTTTCTGTTCTTTTTTTGCATTCAGCAAGATTCGATTCGTTTTCCGGATCAGATGCAACTTTATCCATTATGTCAGCTATTTCCTTTATTTCGTTTTCCTTCAATCCTCTTTGAGTTATTGAAGTAACCCCTATCCTTACACCACTTGTAACAAACGGTGATGCTGGGTCAAAAGGTATCTGGTTTTTATTTACTGTTATACCCACTTTGTCAAGCGCGTTTTGGAAAACCTTGCCGCTTATTTCCTTAGATCTAAGGTCTACCATAACAATGTGATTGTCTGTAGTGCCGCTCACAATTCTGAATCCGTGATCTGCAAGCTCTTTGGCTAACGTTTTTCCATTTGCAAGTACCTGTTTCATTACATTTTTAAATTCTTCCGTTGCAGCATGCTTAAACAACCATGTTTTTGCAGCCATTGTAGTTAAATGCATCGAACCTATCGAGCCTGGGAAAACTCCCTTGTCCAAAGCCTTTGCATGCTCTTTCTTGCAGAGTATAAAACCACTTCTCGGACCGCAAAGTGTCTTTGTAGTAGATGATGAAACAAAATCCGCATATGGCACAGGGCTAGGTATAAGTTTAGCAGCCACCAATCCGCTTATGTGAGCCATATCAACCATGAAATAAGCTCCTACAGATTTTGCAATTTCACCAATTCTTTTGTAATCAATAAGCCTCGGATATGAACTTCCTCCGGCAATAATCAGTTTCGGAAGAAAATCCTTAGCCTTTTTTTCAAGCTCATCGTAATCTATTTGTTCCGTTTCCTTGTTTACTCCATAAAAATCATAATCATAAACCTTTGAGAGAAAATTTGCCGGACTTCCGTGAGTAAGGTGTCCTCCCTGATCAAGTCTCATGCTTAATACTCTATCTCCAGGCTTCAATACTGCTGCATATACTCCATAATTTGCTGATGATCCTGAATAAACCTGAAGGTTAGCATGCTCGGCACCATACAATGCCTTTGCCCTTTCTATACCAAGAGTTTCAAGTCTGTCCGCTTCATGCGATCCGGCCTGAAAACGAGCACCTGGATATCCTTCAAGTGTTTTATTTGTGAATATTGATCCGGATAATTCCATAATTTCCATAGAAGCAGTACTTTCGGAAGCAATCATCTCTATATTATGCTCCTGGCGTTTCAATTCGTCTTCAACAATTCCATATACTTCAAGGTCTGATATTTTTGTATATTTAAGCATTTATATTACCTCTATTCGATTTTATATTTAATGTCAAACAGTAATACACTTTTATTTTGAACATTATTGAAAATATCTTTTTTAAACTTCGTTAGATCGGCCAATCTATATTATAAATTATATAGAATATAATTTTTTTGTATATATTCATATTGAGCTTATTATTTATCGTTTTTGACAGCTAAAAACAAACAACTGTATATATAAATTAATACGCTCTTTAATTCCTCTGATTATTATCTAATAACATTTAATTCGTTTGCTTGCTTTTTTTTCTCCATACATTTTCTTTATCCAATATATCAAATTTATCCGGGTCAAAAGAAGGTTCAATTCCTTTGCCTCTTTGCTCTTCATAATCTTTCAGAATTTTAATTCCTTTGTTTGATAATATTAATATTGCAATTATATTGAGCCATGCCATAAGCCCAACTCCTAAGTCTCCAAATGTCCATATAAATTCTCCAGTATTTACAACACCAGAAAATGTAGAAATAATAAATATTAGCCTCATAGCAAATTTTGCATTTTTACTTCCCGGAAACAAATAAGACATATTGCTTTCAGCTTGGTAATAATATGACATAAGAGATGTAAATGCGAACAGGAATATGGATATCGCTACAAATGAAGATCCGAAACCATTAAACGCACTATCTACTGCCGCCTGAGTATATTCAACACCAAATGATACTCCGGGCGCATTTTCAGCTATAAAACCTCCTGCCTCATTAACAACATTATAAGAACCAGTGAGCAATATCATAAACGCGGTTGCAGAGCATACCAGCAGAGTATCTATATATACCGAAAATGCCTGTACCAACCCTTGTTTTGCAGGATGATTACATTCAGCCGCTGCCGAAACAATTGCTCCCGAACCTTGTCCAGCTTCATTAGAGTATACTCCTCTTTTAACACCCCATGCGATAGCTGTACCTATAATAGCTCCAAACGCCTGATTTACACCAAATGCAGAAGAAAATATTAAAGCTATAACTCCAGGAAGTTTTTTTATATTAAGTATTATTACTAACAATGCTATTAATACATATGCCAACGACATGAAAGGAGCAACCACCTCTGCAGTCTTTCCTATCCTTTTAACTCCTCCGAATATTACTAATCCCAGTAAAACACAAATTACAATTGCCATAATATATACGTTAATTCCAAACGCATTATTTATAGAAGTAACAATATTGTACGTTTGAGCTCCGGGCATTAATACTCCGGGAGCAAGTATTGTACATATGGCAAACGCTATGGCATACCATTTTTTCCCTATCCCCTGTTCTATAAAGTACGCAGGTCCGCCGACATATTCTCCTGATATTCTCGTTTTGTATGCTTGAGCCAATGATGATTCTACAAAAGCTGATCCTGCACCTAAAAAGGCAATTGCCCACATCCAAAAAACAGCACCGGGACCTCCATAGTAAATTGCAGTTGCAACACCTGCTATATTTCCTACACCTACACGACCACCAACTGTTGTTGCAAACGCTTGAAATGGTGTTACTCCATTGTCGGATTTTGACTTATCAAGCAAAAGATTAATCATTTCTTTAAATAATCTAACTTGAGGAAACTTCATTCTTATTGAAAAATAAATTCCAGCAGCCAAACAAAGTGCAATCAGCGGTGTACTCCAAACCGCATTATTAATCGCCTGTATTATTGAAAATATGTTATTCATTAATAAACTCCTTTCAATTTTTGTTAACGTTATCTTTATTGATCAATCAATCTACTATATTATAAATGAATATTAATATAATATAAATTATTGATATTAACCAATCTTCTATCATACTTGACATGCTTATAGCTATAGTCCAAATAAACTTTTGACAAAAGAAACAGCCAAGCATACATATAGATAATACGCTTGACCGCATAATAATTATAATCAATATAAATTATCTGTGTTTTTTAAAATACTCTTCCGTCTTATCTAAAAGTTCTGCTTCAAATTCCCGCTTACTATAACAATGGTCTGCATCTTTTACATAATACAATTCACTGTCCGCAAGATTTTTATGGTAATTATACCCGTTAACAGGAAAAACATCCGTATCTTTTGTTCCGTGGATTATTAAAGTAGACTTCTGATAATCGTGCAATGCCTTTATCGGATCAATTTCCATTAGGTTTTGGAAAAAATCTTGTCCTACTACATCACCAAAATAATCTATTTCTTTTCCCTCTAGTCCCATTCTAAATTTTTCATCCCCAATGATATGGTGAAAATTCCAAAATGGATTTGAAACCGGTGACCATAGTACAAGACCGTTACTCTTAATCATAGACGCAAGGATTGATGCTACACAACCTCCCATACTATATCCAAGTATGTAAATCTCTTTATAGTTATATTTTTCTTTGCAATAATTTATTACATTTATTCCATCCTGAACTTCGCCGTCTATAGTCATGTCCTCGAAATTGCCATCACTGTCACCAGAACCAACAAAATCAAACCTTAGAACCGTATAACCTAAATTGCATAACCTGTCTGAAAGTTTTTTATACATTCTATGTGGTTCCACTTTTGTTCCTACAAATCCATGAATAAATAGTACTAATTTTTGTCCTCTGTTTTTAAATGATTCGTTATATTCTAATATTCCTAACATTTTATTGCCATTGCTATTTATCCATACTGCTTCTCTCAAAGTAATATCTCCTTTTTAATTATTAGCTATATTGTAATCGTTTTTAAAATAGTCTTCAGTTTTTTCTTTCACAACTTTTAGCAGTAAAAGTACAGACACTACATTAACGAGTACAGCAAAACCATTTGCTATATCAGTCAATGCAAAGATAAAATCCGAACCAGCCTTTGCACCCGTAAAACATAAAATTAAGTAAATAATTCTATATGGCATTATAGCTTTAGTGCCAAATATATACGTTATACTCGTTTCTCCGTACCAACTTGCACCCAGCAATGTAGAATATGCAAAAAGTGCAATTCCTATAGTCACAACACTTTCTCCGATTATTCCCAAGTTAGCAGAAAATGCTTTAGCACTAAGAACAACACCACTATAGCCACTGTTCCATGCTCCTGTGACAATAATTATCAAGGCTGTAAAAGTACAGACTATGAAAGTATCAATAAAAACTTCTGATATACCGTATAATCCCTGCTCAACCGGATGTTTAACCTTAGCAACAGAATGTGTCATAGGAGCCGTTCCACAGCCAGCTTCATTAGACAATAACCCTCTGGCTACTCCATACCTAATAACCATAATCATAGTTGAGCCCAAGATTCCTCCTGCAGCTGCTTGTCCAGTAAATGCATCTTTAATTATAAGAACAAAGGCGGCAGGTATGCTTTTAATATTTAGCACAAGAACAATAATACCTCCTATACAATAAATAAGGGCCATAGCCGGCACAAGAATCGATGTAACTTTGGCTAATCTTTTAATTCCTCCAAATATTACTAATCCTGTTAATACAGTAAGCAACAACCCTGTTATCATTGTAGGTACATTAAACGAAGAATTCATCGCACTAGCTACAGAACTGACTTGCATCATATTAAGGCTTACAAGTGATACTAGAATCATAAATACAGCAAATATTCCCCCTGCCCATTTTGCATTTAGAGCATTTTTAAAAACATATGATGGTCCACCGCGCCACAAGCCGTCATTGCCTTTTTCTCTGTATGTTACCGAAAGAACGATTTCTGAATATTTTAAGGCCATGCCGAATATTGCAGAAACCCACATCCAGAAAACCGCTCCGGGTCCTCCTGCGGCAATCGCAGTTCCTACACCTGCTATATTACCAACACCTACTGTTGAAGCAAGAGCAGTAGAAAGAGCCTGAATAGAAGAAATATTTCCTTCATTTTCATCAGTTTCCTTTTGTTCTTTTCCCATAAATGCTTTGAATGTTCTAGAAAGAGCCAGTCCTAATTTTTTTTGCACTCCTCCAGTTACAATTGTAACTACAATTCCCGTACCAAGCAACGCAATTAATACCCACTTACTCCATAATTCATTGCTCAAAATGTTTGCAAAATTCATAACTTGTTCCATTTTACACCTCTCTCTGCAAAATTATCCGTAATATAATTTTTTAATTTTGATAACGTTATCCTCGTGATTGATCAATTAATTTATTATAAATGAAAATTATGATATTATAAATTATTAATATTGTCCTATTATTTATTATTATTGACTTTTTAATTATGACTTTTACTAATTTAGTATATGAATTCATTAACAAAAAAAGATGCAACCAAGCATATATGCTAGACCGCATCTTATTTTTTGTTCTGGGTACAAATTTATTTATATCAAATAATTCCTTGGCTTTTCAAAATAATTTCAGCAACAATTGCAGAGCCAATAAATGTTCCAAACATTACGCAACAAGCTACAAGTATACCCTTCCAACCGACTTTTTTAAATTCTGCCCAGCTTCTTCCCATTGAAATCCCAGAATAGGCAAGCACAGGCGTTGCAAGAGGCAGCATTTGTATTTTGCTTGTATATTCAATTACAGCATTGGATACAGGACTGGCAGGTATGGAAATTAATAGTCCCAATATGCTAATATAAACAACCGATGGTATGTTCATAGGAATAACATCCGCTAATGTGACACCTATAAGCGCAACTACAAGCAGAATTAACATTCCGGGGAGGCTTTCCATTATCCCCATATCGTAACCTGCAAAATTACCCAATATACTTATAAAGGCAATAATTAATAGAATCAACAGGTATTCCATAAATTTTTCCGTTGTAAAACCTTTAGTCATATTATCATCTCCTATTTATTGTTTTCCGAATTTGCAAGTTTCTTCCTTCGTTCGAAAATTGGTTCAAGCTTTCTATATAAGAAATTACTCATTGGAATTGCAACAAAGATTGACATGTATATACCGTCAGCTGTTGATAAAAGGTTGCTCATTCCAGCAAAAGCAGAAATTTCTGTTGCAATGTCCGGGAACATTTCTACCAGCGGTGCTGAAGAAGCCGCCATCATGCTTCCACTTCCTACTCCTGTAGCCATTGCAATAGCATATGGATGCAAAGATGTGAATGATGCTAGTATACTAGACAAAAGTCCCATAAATATTGTTCCGACTAATGTACCTACTATGTATATAATCATTACACCTCTTCCTTCAGGTGAACTGAGTCCATATTTTGAAGCAATGAGTCCAACGTTTGGCTCTCTTGCAATGGAATGACACATACCAATGCTTTCTCTCTTAAATCCTAGCATTAATGCAATGGGTAAAGAGATTAATATAGTACCAAGGTTACCTAATTCCTGCAATATAAGTGCCGGGCCTGCATCTATAACCGATTGAACGGCAGCACCACTTTGAACTCCTACTTTTGCAATAAAAACACCTATGCCTATTGTTATAAATTTTTCGGCCAAAGGCGCATGTTTTTCATTAATAAAAGTTACAGGCTTTAATAAATATAGAATCAGCCCAAATGCCATTGAATATAATAGAGGAAGGAACATTATTGACCCAGGCCCTAATGGTATTTTTACTATACCAATAATTTCAGAAATAACACAAACTACTAAAATTGTTAAATGTAACTTCCAATCATATATGTTAAATGATTTATCACTCACAGTATCACTCCTTCTTATTATTTATATAATCAAATCCTTTTAGCACCATGTTGCTCATTACAGCAGATGCGTTAATAATAGCTCTATCATCACCGTCAAATTTTGGACTATGCCAAACATGATTAATATCTTTTTCTTTGTTGCCAACACCTAGCCAAAAGAAAAAACCAGGTATTTTTTCAGTAAATATAGAAAAGTCTTCCCCTCCTGTTGAAGGAATCGGATCAACTATTAATTCTTGTCCTAATACTTCAACTGAAGCTTCATACGCTAAATCAGTTAATTCGTTTGAATTAAATACAGCTGGTAAATCAAATATATATTCCAACTCGCTTTCAACTCTATATGCTTGTGCTGTGCTTTCTAATACTTCTCGTATTCTTTCAGATAGCATTTTTCTTACACCTGCATCAAAGCTTCTAACCGTGCCAGTAATCTCAACCAGCTCAGGTATAACATTGTTTGCGGTACCCGAGTGCAACGTTCCAAAAGATATTACAGCAGACTCTAATGGGCTTACATTACGACTTACGATAGTCTGTAAATTCATTATAACGGCTGCCGCAGCAACAATAGGATCCCTTGTAGCATTAGGCAGCCCCCCATGACCACCTTTTCCTTTAATTTTTATTCTGATTGTATCAACAGAGGCCATTAGCCCCCCTTTTTTTATGGCTATTTTACCCCATGGTATTTCAGGATTGTTGTGAAGTCCAAAAATCATATCAGCTTTTATTTTAGTAAAAATTCCTTTTTCAACCATTAACTTAGCACCCTTATTCAGCTCTTCAGCCGGTTGAAATATAAATATAACATTTCCCTTTAATTTTTCTTTTAACCCTGATAATATGCACGCGGCTCCAATAACAGATGCAGCATGTATATCATGACCGCATGCGTGCATAACACCATTAACCTTGGATTTATAAGGCACATCATTCATTTCCACTATAGGAAGAGCGTCAATGTCACCTCTCAATGCTATAGTGGGACCATCACTGCATCCTTCAAGATATCCTATTACTCCCGTTTCCATTCCAATATCAATTATCTTAATCCCTAAGGATGTAAGCTTATCTTTAATCTTCTTGGTTGTCCTAAATTCTTTAAAACTTAGCTCCGGATTTTCATGCAAGTCTCTTCTAAATTTTATTAATTCATCGCTGTATAATTTTTCTAATTCTTTAATATTATCCATCTTTTTTCCTTCCATTCAATTTTAGAAAATTACTTAACCATCAGGCATATATTACCCCTCTCTTCACTAATTTTGATAACGTTATCTTTTGATCAATCAATATAACTGTTATTATAAAATGTTTTTACAGAAACTTAAATTCTCAATTTAATCATATTTTTTACCGTTATTGACATTTAGTAAAAACTCTTAGCTGTTTAATTTTATTTTTTTATAGAATAAAATTATACGCTAAGAGCTATTATTTATTATAAAATCGCAATAATATACGAACTAAAACCATTATAACCTAGCCAAAATTACTTATGTGTCTGCATGTATAAAGCCGGGGTTGTCCCTGTATGAGTTTTAAATTTTTTATAGAAATTATTTAAGCTGTCATATCCTGTAATTTCAGCAACTTCTTTAATGCTATATTTTCCTTTATCAAGCATATTAATAGCTTGTTTAATCCTTACTTCGTGTATGTATTCGACGGTTGTAACTCCCATAAACTTCTTAAACAATCTTGATACATGGCTTGGGGATACATAGAATTCACTTGATAATTTCTGCAAGTCGATTTTTTCTGCATAATTTATGTTTATGTATTCAAGTATATCGTTTAATGTATCATTGTCTGTAAATTTCCACCCCACGGCTCTGGTTATTGATTGCAAAAGTTGTTTGTATTCAATAGGCTTAAGCAATATATCCTTAGCGCCCAGCCTTAAGGCGCGCTGAGCATATTCAAAGGAATCATATGCCGTAATAACTATATAATTATTGTCCGGGGCGTTTTCTATTACTTTAAAACCATCCATGAATGGCATGATGATATCCAAAAATACCAAGTTTACTTTATTATTTTTTAATAGTTCCAATGCCTCTTTACCGTTGCATGCTGTTCCAACAATTGATATGGGTAGTTTTTCCTTTTTAATAAAATAACGTATTATATTAGCTACTGCAGGTTCATCATCTGCTATTATTGCATTTATCATACTATTCCTCCTCGAATAAAACAGGTATTATTACAGAAACCTTTGTGTTATCTTTTGTGCTGGATGTTATATTCATACTGAACTCATCACTGTAAGCTGATTTTAACTTTTCATATATAAATGACAATCCATGCCCAGTATTTCTATACAATCCTCTGTTTACTCTATTAAGGGTAATGTCATCTAAAAGCACACCATTATTTAATACAACTATTTTTGCTTTATCTTTAACTTTTTCTACGGAAATTTTTATTAACTTTTTATTATTGCTGGGTATAAACCCATGCGTAAACGCATTTTCCACAATAGGTTGAATGAAGTTAAATGGAACTTTAATGTTATCCATGCCTTTTTCAATATTATATAAAACCTCTAGATCATCTCCATATCTTAACTTCTGTAAATTAAGATATGTTTCCAGATATTCTATTTCAGACGTTAACGTCACAAACCTTAAATCAACGGTCATGGTATACCTGAACATTTTTGATAGGTCAATTATAGAATTATATAAACAGCTTCTATCTCCGGTTAATGCCATACTTGCAATTGAATTTAAAGTGTTAAAAAGAAAGTGGTGATTAATTCGTAAATTTGTAACTTTATCATTTATTACGTACAAATTATTTTTAAGAGTTTCGTTTCTTCTTATTTCTTCTTTTATATCATTATCCTTTTTTTCAATCATCATCCTCGATTCATAAAACGAACAGTAACTTGTAATGCTTTTAGCAATTTGTTTAAGTAAACTTTTTATTCCAATAACTGTACTTTCAGGAGAATCATATAAATCGTCATGTTCGTTTGTTGTATAATCAGATACAAGAATATGTCCTCCGCTTATAGTCCCGAGCTGCAATCCGTTATATATAATAGGATAACTGAAAACTGTAAGACCATATTCGCAAGTAAACTGTGTTACCTTGTCCAATTTATCGAAATTTTTTTGAATCATGCAGCTACAAGATTTGCTGTTGCATGCAGGATTGCACTTTGCAGTACAATAGCTGGAGAACTTTCTGCTTTGAATAATAATTTCTCCCATATCATCGTAAATCGTAAACGGAAGGCTTATTGACTCAAGCAGCAAGGTTGTTATTGCCTCAACTGCTGAATATATAATATTAACTGAGACCAAACTGGCTGTTCTTTGATTAGCATTAAGATAATCCTCTTCAAGTTTTATGCCTGAATCATAACTCACAGGTCTAGATATTACCAGCTCCTTAAGGGGCACAGAACCTGTGTTTATTGTTTCATGAACTATATCAGGCTCCATATAAAAGCACATATCTTTACTAATATATTTTTTTTCTTCGTTTATATAATAAATTCCGTCCCCTTCAAGTATATATATAAACTGTTCAATACCATAATGAATATGTTTCAGCATACGTTTACCTTGAAGCAACGAAGTTATTCCTACACTAAAAGAAGACGCGGCATCCTCCTTGCATTTATGCAACCATTCGATGTGTCCCCACTCTGTTTTCTGAATCATATATTGAGCTCCTTAACCTATTAATTAAAAATTTCTTTGCAATCTCACTATTAGAGATCATTTTATGATAACACTTTTTGAAAAAATAGTAAACATAAGCCAAGTCTTTCTTAATTAACTTCCATTATAAAATACCATGAACGCATCATCATACTATCAAATTTGACTGTTTTTTTATTATTTTTGACCTTTTGGTTAATGGTTAAGATTTTTGCTTGCTAGTATAAACATATCCATAAATTATAAAAACAGTATCCGATATTTTAGCTTACCAGATACTGTTCTAAAAATATATTGTTCCTAAATAAATATGAGAACAAAAAAATTTTACACAACCAAAACAAAATTTATTTAAATTTTACAACATCATTATTTTTACGAAAAACAATGAATTAAAAAGGAAATTTAATTATCATATCATCAGAAAAAAATATTTCATAACATATTATTGATGTGGAAGAAATTCTATTGCATTTCCTTCATTAATAATCATATTTAGAGCATCTTCAGTAATTTTCATATGTTTTTGCATCTCTGTTTGAGCTGCGCCTACATCTTGATTACAAATAGCAGCATAAATACGTTTTTGATTTTCAATATAAAGTGATTTATCATCATAAAATACAGCCAAGTTTTCGCGGTATTGTTCAACCATATTGCTTAAAAGCCGAAGAGTGGAAACAAGTAGAGGATTCCTACTCATCTCGGCTATCTTTGAATGAAATTTTGTTCCCCATTGTATCCAACAACCTTTAGCAAGTACTTCCTCTCTATACTTTTTCGTAATTTCTTCTAGTTCTTCAAGCTCCGACGTATTTCTTCTTTCGGCCGCCAATCCAGCAGCCAGAATCTCCAAAGGTGTACGAAGTTCCATAATCTGAGCAATTGTAGCACGGGCTTTTGTTTGCAACGTACCATCGTTTCCTATAACAGTATTCATAGCTTTTGGCTGCAAAAAAGTTCCTTTTCCCGGTGTAGATGAAACCACTCCATTAATGCTCAGTGCCTTCATAGCTTCACGAATGCTGGTACGGCTTACTTTAAATAGCTCAGCAAATTCACTTTCAGTTGGAATCTGATCACCAGATTTCAAATCATTATCTTTAATGTATTGCAAAATAGATTCTACAACCTGTTCAGACAGAGATTGGCGCCTAATTGCCTTCACAACAATGTCCTCCTCTATTAGTTATTTTGATATTCACTACAGTTATTATGCATCAATACTCACCCACGATAAGAGTGTTATTCAAAAATTGCAAATATAAACATAGTATACATATAGGTTAATTATAACATATATTCGCATTTTAAACTATATTTTTATTATCCATCCTTTTTCTCTCTTATTATTGTTTTAATAATTCTTCTCTAACTTTTTTAGCTGTACACGTACTAGCTAACCCTCCTACAGTAGCACACTTTAACTCTTGAGGCAGCCGTTTTTCAACATCGACTAAAGCATCAATGACTTCGTCCGGCGGAATAAAGCTGCGAATTCCTGCCAATGCCATATCAGCTGAAATAAATGCATTGGCTACTCCTACAGCATTTCGTTTAATACAGGGAATTTCTACAGGACCTGCAATTGGATCACATACCAATCCGAGTAGGTTTTTTAGACATAACGCCATTGCATGAACCACTTTTGCAGAATCATTAGAAAATAAGCTAACTATACCCGCGGCTGAAATTGCACTAGACACTCCTATTTCTCCCTGACAGCCGCCAACAGACCCAGAAAAAGACACTTTTCGATTTGCCATTATAACACCCATAATACCACATACAAAAAGTGCATTTATGATTTTTTCATCTGAAAACCTATATTCCTCCAGTAAAGTAATAAAACAACCCGGAACAATGCCTGAAGAACCTGCAGTAGGTGCTGCCACAATTATACCCATAGATCCATTATACTCCATTACACCAAGAGCCCTTGAAACAGCTAAAGGCACAATACCACCGGAGATTAATTTTTTCTCATTTACAGCTTTTCTTAACAAACATGCATCCCTACCATTTGCCAACCCATACAATAATTTATTTGGTTTTTCTCCCTCCAAAACTGATTCCTTCATTTTTGTTAGATGCTGAAACATTCGATCACGAATACTTTTTTCAGAGAATCCGGTTCTTGATGCCTCATACTTTACGGCAAGTTCTGCTATGGTAAGTCCACTTTGCTGTGCCTCTTTGCACAAATCTAAACAGCTTTGATAGCTTTTTTCATTCGGCAAAGATATACCATAGTCAATAATCGGATGAACAACTTTAAACTCCATAACACCTTTTAACTTATGCAGCTGTGATAGCAATACTTCTGAAGGCATAGTTGAAAATGTTAAGCATGTAACGAATCCTTTCTGTCCTTTTCCTGATTGAATTTTGCCCTTAATTCCCGATAAATTTAAATCATTATTACTCCAAATAATAACATGATATGCTTCAGGAACAATCTCAAGAAGAACATCGTCCACTGAATTAATAATAATACTGCCACCGCCAACAGATGTACCTACCACCGTAACAACTCTCCCGTCCTTGCATCCAACAATAATACGAGCTGTATTTTGAGGGTACATTCCCTCAGGCAGAAAATCAACTTTTGTTTCTATCCCTTGATATCGCGCTAAAGCAATAGCATCTCTGATTTTTATATCACTTTCACTTAAACCGATAACGCCACCAATTAAAGCTGCATCTGAGCGATGCCCCGAGTATGTTGTTTGCAGCTTTGGACTGAATTCTATATGCACATATTGAATATTTTCATTTACAATTCTGTTAACCATCATTCCAATCCTAACCATTCCAGCAGTGTGTGAGCTGGAAGGCCCAATCATAATTGGTCCTATAATTTCAAAAATACTTGTACTCATATATATCCTCCTTAATTTAACGTAACTCTATAATGCCTTGTGAAAATTCAAAAAACTAGCATATACAAGCAACTAAATCAAAAGACAAGAAAGCCGCTTAATTATGCGGCTTTTTTGTACACTTAATAAATTTACTTTATACTATCTACAACAGATTCAAAATATTCAGAGCCATATTCCTCTGCAATCACAGGCCAAACAGCCTCACGTACAATATGTGCAAATTCACTCAATTGTTCATCTGTATATTCTACAACAACGGTGCCGCTATCTCGCAGCTTTTGTTCATACTCAGAAGTTTCAGCTTCTGCAACTTTCCATCTTGCTTCCTGCATATTATTTGCAGCAGTTTGAATTGCATTACATTGATTATCACTTAAGCTATTCCATTTATCCGTATTGATATACATATACCATTGTTCAAAGTGATCATTAATAGGGAGATAGTATTTTACCAAACCAGATAGATTTCCATAATACATTTCAGCGCCCGCTCCAATAGCCCCATCTACTACACCAGTCTGGACTGAAGTAAACATTTCAGAAGATGGTAACGGAGTTGCCAAGTACCCAAGTGTTGTTGCAGTCTTTTCAAAAGTAGTCATAGATGGCACCCTAATCTTAATGCCTGAATGCGCTTGCGGATTAGTTGGGTCAACAGGATCCACATTCAATGCAATACCTCCAAAATATAGCGGGTATGCTGCCAAATAAGTCATATTATATTCAGCTAATTTTTCTTTATAAATTTCAATCAAAGAACTTCCTTCCGAAAACATTTTTTTAGCCTCATCCCAAGTGCTGCAAAGATATGCAGCATTAGACATAGCGAAAACTTTATCCATATTACTACCAAGACTGGCAATTTGCATATCAACATCGCCTATGCCAACTCGTTCTTGGACAGTTGTATAATCGCCTAGCTGGCTAGCAGGATAAATTTCAAACTCCAAGGTACCTCCGGAAAGTTCTGTAGCTTCTTCAGCAAAAGCCTTTATTGCCAAATCCGCTGAAGAACCTACTGGTCTAATATGTGCCAAAGATAATTTAACTGTCTGTTCTTCATTCTGTTCTACAACTTCATTGCTGCCTCCACAGGCAACCAAAGATACTAACATAACTAATACAATAAGTAAAGCAAAAAACTTTTTCATTATTCATTCCTCCAATTTTTAGGATTATTCACCTGTAATATCAAAGTCAACACCCAATCCCTGAGCAATGGCTCTCTCATAGAAAATACCTGCAACCGCAACATCCATAGCACCTGTACCAATAGGAATACAAATCATTCGTTTATCACTTATATCGCCAAGACTAACAGAACCATTAGCCAGTTCTCCAATTGTAGTTGTAATATCTTTTTCCGTAATCTTTCCTTGCTGGCTTAAATCCTTTAATGCCCCGCGGTGTAAAGCCTGTCCGATATGGTCAACAATAATCATATCAGACTTTTCAATAACTTCGTTTTCAATTTCTTGATAGGACCCCATCGGAAATATGACAGTTCCAGGCTTTACCCAATCTGCTTTAATAATTCGTTTCTTTGACTGAGTTACACAAATCACAGCATCTCCACAACAAGCATCTACCGGCTCCTTACAAATAATAATTTTACCATTTACAACTTCCTGCATTTCTGATTTAAACTTTTCCGACGCTATCGGATTTACATCGTAAACTCGAAGTTCTTCAATATCAAAGCATTTAGAAATAGCTAATGTTTGAGTACGCGCTTGCATGCCGGCACCATAAATACCTATTTTTAATTTCTTTTTATCTGTAAAAATGTATTTTAGCGCTACAGCTGTCTGAGCCCCAGTACGTAAATCCGTAATATATGCTCCGTCCAAAACAGCTAAAAATTTTCCTAATCGCGGATCTGCTAAAACAATAATTCCACATATGAAGGGAAATCCAGCTTTTTTTCTTTCGCCTGAAATTCCTCCCACCCATTTGATACCTGCTATGTCTTGATATCCAATATAAGCAGGCATTGCATTAAAGAATCCTTCATACGGAGGATAAGGGGCAGATTCACCCAAATCCAGCGTAACTTTTGTGGGATTAATTACTGTGCCATCAGCCAGCCCACAAAAAGTCTTTTCCACACTTTGGACAACATCATCCATGGTGATAAGGCGTTTAACATCATCGATAGCAAATATTTTTGTCATATCTTATCTCCTTTATATTTTTTAAATTCCATGTATAGGAATTATATAAATCCAAAAAGTTTTGGAAGAAACAGTGATAAATCAGGGTAAAAAGAAGTCAAAAATACAACTGGAACATACCCAAATATCAATAACTTCATTGTTGGACCAATAATATCCTTGAATTCACATTTGCCTATACGCATGCCTAAGTAAAGGATGCTGGCATATGGAGGTGTTATACCACCCATGGCCAAATTCACACCCATAATTGCAGCAAAGTGAATTGGAGAAATGCCAAGTTGCTGGACCAATGGCAACAACAATGGAGCACAAAGTAACATACCTGTAGAATCGTTTACAATCATGCCAACTAAAAATAAAAATATATTCATAAGAATCAAAATTACTACCTTATTTGTGGTAATGCTGAATATAATTTTAATCAGTGCTTGAGGAACTTGAAGCATGACAAACGTTTGACTTAGCATAAGACAAAATATTATCATTACCATTATTGATCCAATAGAGCAAATAGAATCAAAAGTCATTTGTTTAATATCCTTTAACTTCATTGCCTTATAAATAAAAATTCCCACAGGTATGCTATATATTGCTGCAACAGCTGCAGCTTCAGTAGGCGTGAATACACCGCAATAGATTCCTCCCAAAATTATAATTGGCATCATCAGAGCAGGAATTGCAGACACAGCTCTTTTTCCTGTTACTTCCATTTTTTCTGCAAAAGACATTGGAGGCATTAGTTTTAAATCAAACTTCCTGCATTCTATAAGGTTAATCAAACAAAATAACAACATAACTAAAATACCTGGACCTACAGTAGCTAAAAAGCAAGCAAGAATCGAAGTTTCTGTTATCCAGCCGTAAATAATCATAATAGCGCTGGGTGGAATTAATAGACCAAGCACAGAAGACACCGTCACCAATGAAGTCGCAAAGCCATTTGGATACCCTTGTTCCACCATTCTAGGAATCATAATAGGCCCAGTAGCTGCAACGCCTGTAAAACCACTCCCAGAAATTGCACCAATTACAGCACATGTAATAACACTTACAACTCCCATTCCGCCTTTAATACGCCCTATAAAAGCATCGCAAAGATCTAATAGCTTTTTTGCTACACCGCTGCCTCCCATATATGTACCTGCAAGAATAAACAACGGACTTGCCAGCAAAACAGTTCCTACAGACTGCGAATAGGCCCACAGCATCATGCTTTTCATTGATACATTGCCAAAAATACTCATAAAAAACAAAGCACCAGCAAAGCAATAAGGTAACGGAATACTAAGCATTAGAAGCATTACCAACAAAACAACATCTAGCCCCACAATAGTTAATGTACTCATAACCTTTTCCCCTCCTGTAAAAATATTATTAGATCTCTAATATAATCAATCATTTCAACTGTTGCAAAAAACAGCATAAATATGAGGCCGATAAACATGGAACTTTCGCCTAAAAACATCGGTATTCTTAAAATGTCACTTGTCTTCCATAGTTTAAACGAATACTGAAAAAACCAAAATGCCCAACGTGTCAACCATGCACATATAATAAAAGAAAAAAGCGCTTTAAATAGTTTGAATATTTTCATTGTTTTTTCCTTTTTTATATAAAGCGTTAAAATACCACACTCTATGTGACTACGTTTTTCTGATGCAACAGATCCCCCCATCATATAAAGCCAAATAATGAAAAATGTTAATAATTCCTCAATTCCCATTAACGGTGCCTTAAGAATATAGCGTAGAATTACCTGATAGGTAATGATAAGCGGAAGCGCTATAGCACAGATATAGCATATAAATCTTTGCACAGCGATAATCACTCGATAAATCCTTCTTAGTGCAGGCGTTTTAATACTCTTATAATATTCCATCTTGTCCTCCTCTCCATTCAATAAAGCCATAAATATTATTTAGCGTGATAGAAGTTTACTCCTGCTCTAATTGTTTTTCATAAAGCGCCTTACACAGCGCTAAGTCAGAACCAGCCATGCCCGTCTGAGCAAATTTTCCCATAAAATTCAGAGACATGTCAGCAGTGCTTCCAATAACGCCCTCATTTAAAGGTGTTTCAACTCCATCATATGCCATCATTGCACATTCCAATGCTATGCCAGCAGCAGAGGCAAGTTTCAATGCACAAGCCAAACGCGCGCCATCACAAACAACACCAAAAATGTTTACAATGGTATTATTAATAGCTTTGTTTATACATGCCAAATCTCCTCCCAACAGCATAGCTGCTCCGGCTGCTATTCCCTGAGATGCTGCTGTAACACACGCACACATGGAAGATACGCGTCCGATACGATTCTTGACACAAATCGTCATCAGAAAGCTCATAGCCAATGCACGAAGCAGCTGTTCCTCAGAACAATTCATGTCTTCCGCCATGCTGATTAAAGGAAGTGAAGCTGTAATTCCCACATTACCGCTTGTTGCACAGCTCATTGCAGGCAATGGATAGCCAATCATTCTTGTTTCGGCACCAGCTGCTGTAATTGCCTGAGCCCTTTTTATCATATCACCTCCCGCACGTTTTTGCATTGATATACCAAAACCTGCACCTTTTGCTTGGCCTGAAAGGCAAGCATTAGCTAATGCTTTATTAAGTTTTATAGCTTCTTTTATAAATTCTAAATCTTCTATAGGCGTTTTGGTAGCAAGTTCATAAAAATCAGCTATCTGATAATGAGCCATTACATCTTTTGTTTCATTCATTGAATTAATGCGATCAAATGGAATATTAACCTGTTTGACACCGTTTGCCTCACGATAAACTAAATTATTATGCGTTTTTAAAACAATAGCTCGTCCAGTGCCTTTGTCTGTTGTAACTATACAATCCATATAAAGTCCAAGAATATCCGTTTCCAAATCAGGTATAACTTTTACATTACCTTCCTTAGAAAAAGCCAGTGCTTTTTGTTCATCCTCATTTGTCACTTTATGTAAAACATTTAAACCTGCTTTTGCATCCCCTGCAAGCGCTCCCAGAGAAGCCGCCATTTTTAGTCCTACAACACTTGTACCAGGAATACCAACATCGCTATTTTTTGTTCCTATATGCCGGTCTACTTTAATTTCCACCTTCAGAGGATTACCTCCAACGGCAGTCGCTGCCTCTGCGGCTACATAAGAAACAGCCGTAGGACCAGTACATCCAAGAGCCGGTGTTACTTCTTTTCTTAAAATAGCATACAATTTCCTTTGCTTTTCATTCATCTGATTACCTCGATATAATTTTTTAGTGTTTATTTGTTTAAATGTATTATATTATGATAATATTACATTGTCAATATAATATTATTATAAATTAAAATAAAATTTCTAATTTAAAGAGTATTTGTATCCTTTTTTGTTAATTTCATTTATAACAAAAGATTTGACAATTTTGTCTAATCAGAGTAGACTAATAACATATTACAGTCTAATGAAATACGACAGGAGGTTTTCTTATGGATAAACTAGGAAAAAAACAAAAAGTTTTTGCTGATATTATTTGGGAGCATCAACCCATCGGATCTCGTGCTTTAACAGAAATTTGCGAGAAAAAACTGGGTTGGAAACGCACTACTACATATACTATGCTCAAAGGACTCTGTGAAAAAGGTATTTTTGAAAATCAGAATGGTACAGTTGTGGCTTTGATGAGCAAAGAGGATTTTGGAGCAACTCAGGGGAAAGAACTGGTAGCAGAAAATTTTGGAGGTTCATTGCCAAAATTTTTAGCTGCATTTACTCGCAGAAACAAGCTAAGCGATAAGGACATTGCTGAATTACAAAAACTAATAAATGAACATAAGGAGGAATAGTTATGATAGATAATTTATTTTCATCAGCACTGAACATGAGTTTTACAGCAAGTTACGTAATTCTATTTGTACTACTTGCACGGTTATTCCTCAAGAAATCGCCGAAAATTTTTTCTTACGCTTTGTGGAGTGTAGTTTTATTTCGACTAATCTGCCCATATTCTTTTGAAAGCGTATTGAGCATTTTTTCATTAACCGGTAGAACAATGGAGAACTTTCGCCCATTTTCAGATGAATTTACCACTTTTTCATCTATAATTGAAACGCCTGCAAATATTCCTGACGGCACTGTTATAGAAAATATTCATGCGGTTAATTCTGCGCCCGCGCTACAAAGTATCTTTACATTTGTTTGGCTGCTCGGAATTATGGTACTACTCGCTTACAGCATAGTTTCACTTTTAAAACTAAAAAGCAAACTCAAACGCGCCGTACATAGTTTAAATAATATTTATATTTTCGACGGTTTAAAAACCGCCTTTGTTTTGGGCATATTTTCTCCTAAAATCTATCTGCCAGCAGACCTTACTGCAAAAGAAAAAGAATATATCCTGCTTCATGAGCAAACCCATATCAGGCGTTTTGACCACGTTATTAAGATTATCAGCTTTTTGGTGTTATGCGTCCATTGGTTTAATCCGCTGGTTTGGGTTGCATTTTTTCTAAGTGCTAAGGATATGGAAATGTCCTGTGATGAAGCCGTTATCAAAAAGCTAGGCAATGATGTAAAAAAAGATTATTCAAATTCGCTCCTTTCCCTTGCAACAGGCAGACACATGATTTATGGCACACCTCTTGCCTTTGGCGAGGGGGATACAAAAGGCAGAATAAAGAATGTGCTAAACTACAAAAAACCAACCTTTTGGATAATTTTAGTGACAGTATTAGCTATTATTTGTGTAACTGTGGGACTTGTGAGCAACCCTCTTAAGGCTAAAATACGAATTAATGAAACCATTTATTATGAAAGCGGTGAAAACATAATGGAATTACCATATAATGCTTTTGAAATAGGCATTCTTGATAGTGTTCTTCACGGATTTAACAAAGAGTTTAATAGTAATTTTCAAGCGATTGGCTTAGATGCAAAATATGCAGGAAATCCTATTTATCAAGACCCAGAAAAGAAAAATACTATCTATTTAGAGGATTACACTGGTTACTTCATACCTTTCGTCAGTAAAGAAAAAGCCTACGATGTAAACACTTTATGGGAAAATCGCACCAAATACATCGGAGATAACTCAGCTGTTGGAAACATTATTTCGTCGCTTATTTTTCCAGAAAATATTATTTATGATGAATTTGAGTTATACACAGAAGGACACCCATATACAATCACCGTACACTTAAAAACTGATACAGAAACTCGCAACTTCTATTCTGGGTCATTACATCAACATATATTTACTCAAAATGCTGTTGTTATGTTTTCTTTAATTGAGAATGCAGAGATAATACAATTTGTCTTTAATGATGGGGTAAATTCAAATACATTCCAGTTAGCAAATGGTACAGCTTCAGCATTTTTAGGTGAAAACTATTTTGCAAGAACTGAGACTCGTGAGGGCCTTGAAAAAGTGATTAAGGACATATCTCAAAAAGTATTGGAACAAACAGAACAAATAAAACAGCAGCAAGTGAACTGATAGATCGAATGACATTTCGATCTCATATGTTAAGCCAAAACATATTGAACACATATCGTTCGAACATTCTGTAAAGAAAGTAATATTTGTATAAATAAAGCGTTTTGTTTACATCATTTTCTTTGCATGATACAATAATAAAAAATACAGGAAATAAATAGATGGTTTAGTAGAATAAGCATAATATCAAATCCTAATTTTACAACGATTGGAGGGTGCAATGAAAAAAGCAATACTTTCATTAATTTTAGTAACATCAATCGTATTATCAGCTTGCAACAACACCGATGACAACCATAATGGAATGATAATCATGCCCAGCAAATTTTCAGAAGAAACCCAAGAAGTATTAAAAATATTTGATGATGAAGTCGTATTTTTAGATTTATACAATAGATGAAACCGTAAAATTCTTGAATATCCCTTTGCCTTTCGTGCCTCTTCTATTGCCAGTCCGAAAGCCTTAAAATCAAACTTTTCTTTTGCTTTCTTCATAATATTTCACCCTATTACATTTTACCGTTCACCTGCGTGTCTTGGATATGATTACACGCATCATAGTATTGATAGTAATAGCGCATATTATTATTGATTATTAGACATGCAAAATCGGGTTGAAGTATAAAAAATTTCCAGTATAATTATATATAGGTGGTGATAAAATGTTTAGAATAGGTGAGTTTTCAAAGCTAACGCAAGTATCTATTCGTATGCTTCGATATTATGATGAAGCGGGGCTGTTGAAACCGGCAGAAGTCGATAAATGGACGGGACACCGAATGTACTCTGTAACTCAAATACCCCGTCTAAACAGAATATTGTATTTGCGTGACAGCGGTTTTAGTGTTCCTGAAATTGCGCTTGCACTTGAAATGGATGATTGTTTACTTCTTGAAACCCTTGACCAAAAGCGATTAGAAATTATGGATACTATACAAAATGAGCAGGAAAAACTACGGAAAATTGCGATTGCTAAAAGCGAAATACAAGGAAACAAAGGAGAACTTCATTACAACATTTCCATTAAATCAATACCAGAGTATCAAGTGCTTTCTTTACGCAGAATTGTTCCTACATACTACTCCGAGGGCGATTTATGGAATGAACTTTCTGCTTTTGCCAAAGAGCAGAAAATAGTAATGTCCAATCATACTTTTTCTGTTTATCATGACACAGAGTATAAGGAACAAAATGTGGATATTGAGTTATGCGTCCCTGTAAGTAAGCTATGCAAAAATATTGCCCCGTTTTCCTTCCATATTATCGAGCCAGTACCTGTTATGGCTTGCACAATGGTATATGGTGATTTTTCAAATATCAAAGGAGCGTATATTGCTTTTGCTGAATGGTTGCAAAAAAATAGTAAATATCGAATGTCCAACCCCATGCGGCAAATTGTGCATAGAGGATCGTGGAATGAGAGTAATCCAGCAAAGTACCTGACCGAAATTCAAATACCGTTGGAACTCCAAACGTAATGTCCTGCAAAAATGTAGGGCATTTTTATTTTCCCTCTTGTATCTCACATGATGTGAGGTATTATACTGAATTCACAACAGAAAATGAGGAGGTACGATATGAATTATTATCAATTAAAACCTATTGGAAAGGTAAAAAATGATGACAGCGGAGCATTTATTGAATTAGAACCGGAATATATTTCCGGACTGCAAGCATTGGAGGGATTTAGCCATATCAATGTAATGTGGTGGTTTAGCGAATGTGATAGTCAGGCAAACAGAAATATATTGCAAGCCGAACAGCCCTATAAAAATGCGCCAACAATAATGGGCGTTTTCGCCACAAGGTCACCCGCACGTCCTAACCCTATTGCTTTAACAACATCAGAAATTATCAACGTTGATTTTAACAAGGGAATTATTCGAGTTACTTTCATTGACGCGAATGATGGTACTCCCGTGCTGGATATAAAGCCATACACACCGAGCTTTGACAGGGTAGAAACGCCCGGTGTTCCAGCATGGTGCAGTGAATGGCCGAGAAGCACAGAAGCGTCCGGCTGCTTTAATTGGGAACAGGTATTTAATTTCTAAGGGGGCTTTATGAAACTACAGGATTTTGTTCAGAACAAACCGATACTTGAAACAGGGCAACTCTTATTGCGTCCACTACAATATGATGATGTTGCCAATTTGAAAGAATGGTTGAGTGACAATTCATTGTATCAATATTGGGGAAAACGTCCCGGAAAAAGTGACTTAAACCCCGAATTGCTATTTCAAAAAAAAGAAAGACCTACAAAGAGTTTTCATTGGGGTATTGTCCATAAAAAGGACAATAAAGTAATTGGCGAAATGTGGGTATATCTCATAGAAAATGACCGTATGGCAAAAGTAGCATTCCGGCTCTCTCCAATCTATCAAGGAAATGGCTTTATGACAGAAGCCTTAACAGAAGTAGTGATTTTCTGTTTTGAAAAAACAGAGCTACAGCGGCTATGGTCTGATGTTCACATTCTAAATATCGCGTCATATAGAACACTTGAAAAAGCAGGATTTAAGCGGGAGGGGCATATTCGGGACGGTAAAATGGTGAACACATATTGTGATTACTATTTGTATGGTATGACGAAAGCAGATTATATTGACATAACTGATAAAAAGCTACTGCCCAACGGTAAATAAAAAAACCGTTGTTGTGGCGGCGTAGTTTTCATGCGCCCATTTTATATTAAAATAGCTTAATGGCGGTTTTGAAATAACAATCAAAGCCGCCGTTTTTCTTTTTTCAAAGCAAGAGTATTAAAGTCGCCCTTTTTAAGGATACGGCGTTATCTTAGGAGGTATAGCCGTGAAAACTTTATATCGACAATATTTGACAATCAATAGTTTGTCAAAAAAAGCCTGTCCCCACCAACAGGATATTCCGGCTAACAAGATGAACTCACATATCAATATTTAATAGTCAACAAATCATTTTTGCCCGACTGGATTTTTTCAGTCGGGCTTTTTTGTGCTTTTGACGGTTTTCCGCCTGTGCCGGAGCCTTTCAAAATTTTGTAGCGCTTATCGTAAAAGCACATCCTTATGCTCCATGCACTATATCCGTAATGTTGTCATTGAACAGATCGTGTTGGATAACCTGAAAGAGATTATTGGATATGTTTCTGCTTACGAAAATGAATTTGTTCAGTTGGTAATGGAGACGGATGTGCGCCAAAGGAACAAGGACCTGGCAAAACATAAAAACGGCTGGTGGAAATCCAAACAAGGACAAAGGAACTGGATAATCTGTTTCAGCGTATCTATGAGGATAATATAAGTGGGAAGTTGTCGGATGAACGATTTATGAAACTTTCAAAGGGATATGATGCAGAGCAGTCCGATTTACAAAAAGAAATGGCAGAGTTACGAGAGAACATTCAGCAGGAGGAAAAGCAGAACGTCAATGTTGACCGTTTACTCTCCATTGTCAAGAAGTACACCCACTTAACGGAACTTACCCCTGAAATACTGCATGAGTTTGTGGATAAGATACTTGTCCATGCTCCCGATAAAAGCAGCGGGAGGCGGTTACAGGAAATTGAGATTATCTACAATCATATCGGGATATTCGACCACTCAAAGTTTACTCTTTGGAAAGGAAAAGCGGTATAGCACCTCAAATGCTATACCGCATATCCTAAATCTGAAAAACATCCTTACGAAACCCTTGCTAATACTGGGTTTGTGGTCTTATTATTTGGCTTTTTTACTATTCCCATTCAATAGTAGCAGGTGGCTTGCTTGTAATATCGTAAACTATTCTGTTTACATTATCCACTTCGTTTACTATTCTGGTTGATACTTTTTCAAGAACTTCGTATGGAATTCTTGACCAGTCGGAAGTCATTCCGTCTGTTGAGTTTACTGCTCTTAATGCAACTGTGTGTGAGTATGTTCTGCCGTCTCCCATAACTCCTACACTTCTGATGTTAGGCAAACAAGCGAAGTACTGCCAAATTTTATTCTGCAGACCTGCTTTTTTGACTTCATCTCTGAATATGAAATCAGCTTCTCTAACTATCTTTAATTTATCCTCTGTGATTTCACCCAATACACGGATTGCAAGACCTGGGCCAGGGAATGGCTGTCTTTCAACTACTTCTTCCGGTATTCCAAGCTCTCTTCCAACTTGTCGAACTTCATCTTTAAACAGTTGTCTTAATGGTTCCAGGAGCTCAAAATCTACGTCTTCCGGTAGTCCGCCTACGTTGTGGTGACTTTTTATAACAGATGCAGTTGCTGTACCGCTTTCTATAACATCAGGGTAAATTGTTCCCTGAACTAAGTAATCAATATGTCCGAACTCATCTTTTAATTTTTGTTTTTCTTCTTCAAATACTCGAATAAATTCTTCGCCAATTATTTTTCTTTTTCTTTCCGGTTCTGTAACTCCTGCCAATTTGCCGAGGAATCTTTCGCCTGCATTTACTCTGATTAGATTCATGTTAAACTTTTCTTTGAATACTTTTTCAACCTGATCTCCCTCGTCTTTTCTCAAAAGACCATGGTCAACAAATACACATATTAAGTTTGAACCGATTGCCTTGTGAACCATTACTGCAGCAACAGATGAATCCACTCCTCCGGACAAAGCACAGAGAGCTTTTTTATCTCCTACTTCGGCTTTGATTCTTGCTATGCTTTCTTCAGCAAAATTACCCATATTCCAATCTTTGCTTAACCCACATACATTGAACAGGAAGTTATTGATAATTTCCTTTCCTCTTTGAGTGTGTTCAACTTCTGGATGAAACTGAACTGCGTAAATTTTCTTTTCTTCATTTTTCATAGCACATATGTGGCATGTATCTGATTTTGCAGTTATTTCAAAATTTTCCGGTGCTTTTTCTATATAGTCTGTATGGCTCATCCAACACAGCGTATCTTGCTCGATTCCTTTAAACAGGTTATCGCCTGACATTATCTGAAGCTTAATTTTTCCGTATTCTCTAGAATCGGCTCCCTTTACCTTTCCTCCGAATTCCTGAGCTATAAATTGACCACCGTAGCAAATACCAAGCAAAGGAACTCCTAAATTAAATATTTCATTTGAAATGCTCGGAGCATCTTCAGCATATACGCTGGCCGGTCCTCCGGAAAGTATTATTCCTTCAGGTTTCTTTTCTCTTATTTTATCGATTGAAGATGTGTATGGCATTATTTCACAATACACATTTGCTTCTCTAACTCTTCTCGCTATGAGTTGACTGTACTGTGCACCAAAATCAACTATTACTATCATTTTTTTACTCCTCTTAGGTAAACGACCTTTATTTTTTATATAGATTATCAAAAAAACTTATTCATGTCAATTAATAAAAAGCCGATCAGATATATAAATCTTACAGGCCAAGTAAAATATTACTATATTTTACAAAAATAATAAAAAGCGGGCGGTCGCCAGCTTTTTATTAACATAAATATTATTTATGTATATCACTTCTTTTTTGGCATTGAATGTATTGCATCTCCCGTGCAGCAGCATACGGCTTCGTAAAAAACCTCCGACAACGTGGGATGAGCAAACACTGTTGTTTTAATATCTTCAACCTTAAGTCCATTTTTTATTGCCATAGATCCTTCATGCACTATGTCACTAGCATGAGGGCCCATTATATGAACTCCAATTATTTTATGGCTGTCTTTTTCTGCCATGACTTTTACAAATCCCTCACCTTCGCCCATTGCCAGAGCCTTACCATTAGCTCCAAACATTGACTTACCGATAACATATTCTATATTTGCTTCTTTTGCCTCGTCTTCTGTCATTCCAACTGAGGCAGCCTCAGGAAATGTAAAAACACATGAAGGAACTGCATTGTAGTTTAATTGTGGCAAAGTATGCTCGTATATGCCTTCAACACATGATTTTCCCTCTTCCGATGCAATGTGCGCAAGCATTGTGCCTCCAATTACATCACCTATTGCATATACTCCTTCCGCTGAAGTCATATATTTTTCGTCAACCTTTATTCCTTTTTTATCATATTTTATTCCTGCAGCTTCAAGGTTTAATCCATCTATATTAGGTTTCCTTCCGGCAGCTGACAGCAAGTAATCACACTGAACTTCAAAGATTCCCTTTCCGCTATCAACCGTCAACTTAAGTCCTTCTTCTGCTTTATGTACTTCTTTCAGTGCAGAGCCTGTCAAAATTTTTATGCCTTGTTTTTTCATATAAACAGCCAATTTTTTAGACAGTTCATCATCAAGTCTGTACAATATTTTAGGCAGGAATTCTATTATCGTTACTTGAGACCCCAGAGCAGCAAATATTCCGGCAAATTCGGCTCCTACAACGCCTCCGCCTAATATGGCCAAACTTTTAGGAACTTCTTCAAAGTTTAATATCTCATCACTTGTTATAACGCCTGGCAAATCAATTCCGGTGACAGGAACTGATGATGAAACCGAGCCTGTAGCTATAATAATATTTGATAATGTTATTTCTTCGACACTGTTTTCACTTATTACTTCTAATACATTTTTTCCTTTAAATGAAGCTCTTCCTTTTATTACTTCTATTGAGTTTGCTTTTAACAGTTTATCAATACCTGATACAAGTTTGCTGACAACTTCATCTTTTCTCTTTTTAGCTTTTGGCATATCAAATGAGTAATTTCCCATTGCTATTCCATACTCTTCAATACTCTTTAATGATTTAACTGTTTCTGCATTCTTATAAAAGGATTTTGTTGGTATACACCCACTGTTCAGGCATGTTCCACCAAGTCCGGTCTCTTCTATAACCGTCACCTTAGCTCCAAGCTGTGCGGCCTTTATAGCCGCTTCATAGCCTCCTGGGCCCGCACCGATAATAACCAAATCTCTATTCATTCTACACCTGCTTATTATAGCGAAGTACAGGCTTCCTTGCGGCTTGAGCTTCATTAAGCCTGGAAACTACTGTTGTATGCGGAGCATTTTTTACTACGTCCGGATCATTTTCTACTTCATCAGCAATCTGTATCATAGCCCCTATGAACTGATCCAATGTTTCCTTTGTTTCACATTCTGTTGGCTCTATCATCATTGCCTCAGAAACAATTAACGGAAAATAAACTGTAGGAGGATGGTATCCGAAATCCAGAAGCCTCTTAGCTATATCCAGAGTGGTTACACCGCGTTCTTTCTGTAAATCGCCTGACAACACACATTCATGCATACATTCTCTGTCAACAGGCAGGTAGTATCTTCCTTTGAGTTTTGATGCAATATAGTTTGCATTGAGCACTGCATTTTCAGCTACAGCCCTTAATCCTTCCGGACCTTGTCCCCTGATATAAGCATAGGCTTTCACATAAACTCCAAAATTTCCATAGAATGATCTTACCTTTCCTATAGACAGCGGTCTGTCATAATCGAAGACGTACTCATTTTCTTTCTTAGCAACAACTGGAACAGGCAGGAAAGCGCTAAGATGCTCCTTAACCCCTACCGGTCCAGATCCAGGTCCTCCTCCGCCATGAGGTGTACTGAATGTTTTGTGAATGTTGAAATGAACTACATCAAATCCCATATCTCCAGGTCTGGTAACGCCAAGAATTGCATTTGCATTCGCTCCGTCATAGTACATAAGCCCGCCTGCTTCATGCACTATCTCAGATATCTTCAATATATTTTCATCAAACAAACCAAGCGTATTAGGATTTGTCAGCATAAGCCCTGCCACTTTATCACTCATAACAGTTTTTAGGGATTCTAAATCAACTAAACCCTTATCATTTGACTTAACTTCAACTGTCTCAAACCCTGCAACTACTGCTGAAGCAGGATTTGTTCCATGGGCTGAATCAGGAATAATTATTATATTTCTTTTTTCGTCGCCTCTACTTCTGTGATATGCCTTTATTATCATAAGGCCCGTCAGCTCTCCGTGAGCTCCTGCCGCAGGCTGAAGAGTACATTTGTCCATTCCCGAAATTTCTGAAAGCATGCCATCAAGCTCGTATATCACCTGCATAGCTCCTTGTGAAATTTCTTCCGGCTGATATGGATGAATTTTTGAAAATCCGTCAAATCTTGCTACTACTTCGTCTACCTTTGGGTTATACTTCATTGTACAGCTTCCCAGAGGGTAGAACCCTGTATCTACACCGTGGTTTCTCTGCGAAAGTTGTGTGAAATGACGTACCGCATCAAGTTCACTTACCTCAGGCAGTTCAGGAGATTTTTCTCTTAAATATTCATTACCAATAAGTTCTTCCATTTCTAAAGAAGGAACATCACATTCAGGCAGAGAATATGCTTTTCGCCCTTCTCTGCTTAATTCAAATATCAAGGGTTGATGTTTTAGCATATTATTCTGCCGCCTTTCTAATAAAATTATCTATTTCACTTTTTGTACGTTTTTCTGTTACAGCCAAAAGCCAGCCGTCTTTTAGTTCTGGATAATCTTTTGCCAGTTCATAGCCTCCGATAATGTTGTATTTCAGTAGGTCTTTGTTAAGGCTTGCTACATCTTTCTCGCTCTTTACCGTAAATTCCTTAAAGAATGGCTTAGAAAATACGGAACTGAATTTTCCCGTTCCAATTAATTCATTATATGTATAATGCGCTTTCTGTACGCAAAGGTTGGCAACTTCCTTTAATCCTTCTTTTCCCATAAGCGTTAGGTAAATAGCGGCAGTCAAAGCATTTAATGATTGATTTGAGCAAATGTTAGAAGTCGCTTTTTCCCTTCTTATGTGCTGTTCTCTCGTCTGTAGTGTAAGAACGAAGCCTCTGTTCCCATCCTTATCAACAGTCTCTCCTACAATTCTGCCAGGCAATTTTCTCATAAGTTTTTTTGTAACTGCTATGAATCCTAGGTAAGGTCCGCCGAAGCTTAGTGGATTTCCCAGTGACTGTCCATCGCCTACAGCTATGTCAGCTCCCAATTCCCCAGGGCTTTTCAGCAATGCCAACGATATTGGATCAGCACTGGCTATTAGCAGGCTCTTATTTTCATGAGCTATATCTGCTATATCTTTTATATTTTCAATAATTCCAAAGAAGTTAGGGCTCTGAATAATTACAGCGGCCGTGTTTTCATTAATTTTATTTTTTAAATCATCCAAATCAATTTGTCCGTCTTTATATCCGACAGCAGTTACCGTAATATCTCTAAACTGCGCGTATGTCTTAAGCACTTTTATACTTTCAGGATGAGCATTTGATGCAATTATAACCTCGGATCTCTTCGTAGCTTCGCATGCCATGATTGCTGCCTCTGTCAATGCAGTAGCACCATCATACAACGAAGCATTTGCAACAGGAAGGCCTGTCAATTCGCTTATCAACGTCTGATATTCAAAAATGGCCTGCAGTGTCCCCTGACTTATTTCTGGCTGATATGGAGTATACGCTGTATAAAACTCCTGGCGTGAAATTAAGTGATCTATAACCGCCGGAATATAATGGTCGTAGGCACCTGCACCTAAAAAGCATGTATAGTCATCAAGATTACAGTTTTTATTTGCTAATAACTTCATCTTCTCTACAAGCTCCATTTCAGATACCGCCTCTGGAATATCCAAATTTGTTTTTAGCATTACCGACTGAGGAACTGACTTGAATAGAGACTCGATACTATCATATCCCATTTCTTTAAGCATCTGCTCTTGGTCATTATTAGTATTTCCTATATATCTTGTCATTCGTTCCTCCTTACTCGCATATTTTTTCGTAGTCTTCTGACGTAAGCAGAGATTGTGTTTCATCTGGATTGGACATTTCTATAACAGCAAACCATGCATCGTACGGTGATTCATTTATCTTTTCTGGGCTGTCTGCAAGCTCTTCATTGACTTCAACTATAGTGCCTGAAAGCGGAGCATAAACATCTGATGCAGCCTTTACTGATTCAAGAACTACAAATTGGTCTCCCTTTTCAACAGTTGCACCCACTTCAGGAAGTTCAGCGTACACCACTTCACCCAAATGATCCTGAGCATAATCTGTTATACCTATATAAGCCTTGCTTCCTTCTACTTTCACCCATTCATGTGATTCTACATATTTTAATTCCTTTAATAATTTCATAATGCCCTCCATTATTTTTATATTTTCATTATTTTTTATATTTTTTTGTATAAAATGGCTTTTTAATAACTTCAGCTTTTACATTTTTATTTCTTATGACAATCTCAATAGGTGTTTTTTCCTTTGCATATTCTGCATCTACTAATGCAAGACCTATATTTTTCTTCAAAGTAGGCGAATAGCTCCCTGTAGTTACATAGCCTATTTTTTTACCGTCTGAGTGCACTTCGTATCGATTCCTTGGAATTCCCCTTCCAAGCATTTCAAATCCCACAAGTTTCCTTTTTAATCCTGATGCCTTTTGCTCTGATAAGGTATTCCTTCCTATAAAATTATTCTTTGATAATTTTACGCAAAAACCCAGGCCAGCCTCCAGAGGCGTTACATCTTTATCTATTTCGTGACCGTATAAAGGAAGAGCCGCTTCAAATCTCAATGTATCTCTTGCTCCCAGTCCCACCGGAACTATTCCGTTTTCCTTTCCTGCCTCAAGAAGCATATCCCACATCTTAGGCCCTTCGGAAGAAGCGAAGTAAAGTTCAAACCCATCTTCTCCGGTATATCCTGTTCGTGATAACAAAGCACTTATTCCACCAACATTCACGTCGCTTTTAAAATGATAAAATTCTATTTCGTCTAAATTTTCATTTACAAGCTTCTGTAAAATCGCTTGTGCTTCAGGCCCTTGAAGAGCAAGCTGAGCATAATCAAGCGATACGTTTTTAATTTTTATATTCCCTAACGCATTATTATTCAACCACTCATAATCCTTTTCAGTGTTCGAAGCGTTAACAACAAGCAAATAATCAGTACTGCTGTATTTGTACACCAGCAAATCATCTACTACTCCACCATCTTCATAGCACATTGTTGTATATGCTATCTGATTATCCGCAAGAACAGAAATATCATTAGTAACAATCATTTGCAGATATTTTTCCGCATCTTCACCTTTGACTGTTATCTCTCCCATATGAGACACATCAAACAATCCCGCCTTACTTCTAACTGCCTCATGCTCCAAAATTATCCCCGAATATTCCACAGGAAGATTCCAACCGCCAAAGTCAATTATTTTACCCTTTAATTCTAAATGCTTTTCATATAATGGTGTCGTTTTCACTAAATCACTCCTTTTCAATTATTCATTTGACATATAATAATGCCTAAAATAAAAGACAGCGATAATAACCAATGTCATTACCTCTGTCTTAATCTTTGTTATTCAGAGAATTGTCCAAGCTTCATCCTTTTGCCTGAAAGTTTCATCGCACTCGACACGTGCGACTTGCTTCTTCGGCTCCCCCTTCGGGGTCTCTCCAAAGCTTTTCATACAATTATACTTGCGTATTTTTATTCTTACTGATAAACCTTTATTTGTTACTTTTAACCATATTATAAAACTTTAATTCCAAAGAGTCAACAGTTTTTGTATCGTGAAAAAAACTACTTTTAAGAGAGCTATTGTCCGCATATTTATGATAACTTTATATCAATATATACTTCTTGACTTTTATCTGCTAAACTATTATTATTTTATATATATCAATATATGGAGTGGAAAATGAATATTTTAATAACATATGCAGGCAATAACAGCACTACTTCAGAATGCGCGAAGTTACTGTCTGAAAAACTTCCTGGTTCTCATGTAGTAAATTTAACTAAAGAAAGCCCGGACATATCTGGCTATGATACCATTATAATAGGAAGTTGTATAAGATTTAACAACATACATTCTTCAGTAGTAAATTTTATCAGACATAACTTAGAAGTACTTATGAAAAAAAACACTGCCATATATTTGTGTTGCGGTTTCCCAGAAAAAGCTAATCAATACCTACTTCATAATTTCCCAAAGAAACTATTGAACAAATCCATATCAATCCAATGCTTCGGAGGAAAATTAAAAGTTAAGCCCCATAAATTGTTTGATCGATTAATTATTAAAACCGTTCAAAAAAATTTCAAATTAGAAAGCCGAAAATTTACAGAAATAGATTACGAAAGTATACAGACAATGGCAAGTGATATATTACAATCAAAAAAATAAGAATGGCATTTTTAAGTTGCCATTCTTATTTTTAGTGTTATCTAAAGTCATTATTGTTGTTATTGTTTCTGTTGTTATTGTTTCTGTTGTTATTGTTTTGATTATTATTATTTTGATTATTGTTTTGATTGTTATTTTCGCGGTTATCAAATCTATTGTTCTCACGATTGTTTAACCTGTTGTTGTTTTTGTTTTCAAATCTGTTGTTATTGTTTTTGTTATTATTTTTGTTTTCGAAATTATTGTTATTCTTGTTTTCAAATCTGTTGGTTTCATTCTTATTTTGGAAATTATTATTCATTCGCTTCATCTGCTCCCTTAAGTTTTGTTGGCTGTCTAATTTTGACTGTTCTTCCCAATTCAATAACAATGAATCGTTATTTGAATTTTTGCTATTATTGTTCGTAATGATCGATCACCTTCAATCAACATATTAAAGACAGTTATTACAATTTGCTGCCTCAAATATATTATTAACATTTGGCGATGAATTATTTATCCTTTTTATTGAATTCAAAGTATTTTTTTACAATAAATCTAACTGCAAAAATGATACATTGCAATTCCGGCAGCTATGGTTAAGTTTAGGGAGTCTATCCTGTCGGTATGCTTTATAAACACACTTGTACCTGCAGAAGAAAAGCTTGAATCCAGTCCTGTGGATTCATTTCCAAAAACAAGAGAAAACAGCTCGTTTTCATCATGCCTAACATCCTTTAGTGTCTTTGCTCCGTCCAACATAAATGTATAAATTCTTCTATTATTATACGCATCTTTATATTCATCAAAACTATCAAAATATTTAAAATTTATTCTGAACAGAGAACCCATCGAAGCTCTGACCACTTTTGGATCAAATATATCGACGCCGGGACTTATAACTGCCAGGTTGCTCAACCCAAAACCTGTCAGCGTTCGTATAATTGTTCCCATATTTCCCATATTTCCCGGATTAACCAGAACTAGATGCGAAGCTTCTGCATTCAACCGGCATTGGTATTTGGAAAACACACCAACAACAAAATTATTTTCCTTGTCACTTATTCGTCTTATCGCTTTATCGGCAACTTCTGTCTTCACGCCGTACCTTCTGCAAATTTCAAAAATATCGGCATCCGATTCCGATTTATAATTAGAGCTAACCAGCACCTTTACAACTGCTTCAGGCCGGAATTTTATCAGTTCAACGGTTGGAAACATACCAAATGTATATGAATGCTCAAAGCCCTTTTTATACGCTTTTATATCCATTTAATTCTCCTTAAATTAGAGCAAAAGTCTTCAATAAATATATAAACATGAATATAGTCAAAGGACATATCATAGTAGTAACAAATACAAGCTGTCCGGCCAATTCATAGTTACAATCATATTGCTGCGCCATTGTATAGCTTGAAACAGCACATGACGGAGCAGACATGCTTAGTAGCGCTCCAAGTTCAACATCCCTAAAGCCAAGCAATACTGCGGCAATAAGTATAATTGCCGGAAATAGTATAAGTCTGCCAAATGCGGCAAAATATATATGCCTTATATTTTTTGATAAATTTTTGATTTCAATCTCACCGCCAAGCACCATCAAAGCAAGCGGCGTAGCCATTCCTGCTACATCAGACACCACATTTTCCACAAAACCCGGAAGCCTTATGCCAAAAATAGAAAATACGATGCCAAGAACAGAACCTATTATTAACGGATTCTTAACTATATTTACGGCAGTATCTAATAAATTACTCTTTACTTCTGAATACCAGTCCAATATTACTACGGCCAGAAAATTAAACAACGGTATTATTACTGCAGTAAGGCTTGTAACAACTTCCAGGTTAGCATCTCCAAAAATATTCTTGCTGAGCGTAACACCGAAAAGCACAAAGTTGCTTCTATATATGGCCTGTATTATTACGCCGCGGTTTCTTTTTTCCTTTTCAAATTTGGGAACCACTATAAACATTATGCCTACCAGAATCAAAACTATACTTATAGCAAACAGAATCAAACGTATGTTAACCGAATCTGAAATATGACTCTTATATATATTATTAAATAAAAGCACCGGAAGAAGCGCTTTAAATGCAAAATTGTTTGCCTTCACAAGAAAATCTTTGTCAAATATTTTTATCTGTCTCAGAAAATATCCTATCATCATCAGAGAGAATATTGGCAATACAACATTGATTGAGAATAATAAATTTTCCACATCAAGTCCTTTCTATCTTATTGCTCTGTCAAATATGCATAAATTAGTTTAATAGTATTTTCTATACCTTCAATATGAGTTCTTTCCATTCCGTGCGAAGCGTGAACCCCCGGACCGATAAGAGCTCCTCTTATATCATTTCCGCCCTTTAAAGAAGCGGATACGTCCGAGCCATACATCGGGTATATATCTACTGCATAATTTAATTTATGCTTTTTAGCCATCCCCATTAATTTATTGGTAATATCATAATCATACGGACCTGAACTATCCTTGGCACAAATTGATACGTCATGCTCTGTACAAGATAAATCAAGACCTATACACCCCATATCAATTGCTACAAGCTCATCTACATCATCTGGTATGTTAGAGCATCCATGACCGACTTCTTCATAAGATGAAACTATAATTTTGACATTAGTATTCGGTTTTGTTCCAAGTCTTTTAAACATTTCCATCAAGCTTAATGCACACGCCGTTCCTGCCTTGTCATCAAGATATCTTGATTTAATAAAACCTGAAGGCGTTATTATAAACTTCGGATCTATGGAAATAAAATCACCCGAGCCTATTTCCAGCTTCTGTACATCTTCTTTATTTTTTACTTTTTCATCAAGCCTTATCATCATATTTTCTTCGGTTCTTTCTTTGCTTCTTGCATCAGTATATACATGTACCGAAGGAGACGTCGAAATCATAGTTCCAGTATATATTTTCCCAGTTCTTGTATGAATTTTGCAATATTCACCGTCAAGGGTTGTAAACATATTTCCGCCTATTGATGTAATTTTTAATGTACCGTCTGAATTTATTGATCTTACCATTGCGCCCAAAGTATCCACATGAACCGGAATTCCTATGCAATAGCTGTTGTCAATTCCTTCTATTTCAATTATTCTGTTACCTTTTTTATTTCTTGAAATGCTGTATTCACTTTCATCTGCTTTTTTTTCAATATATTGCATAACCTCCTTACAAAATCCGGTAGGACTAGGTATGCTAATTATTGCCTCCAACAATTCAAGAGTGTATTTAATGTTAGTTTCCAAGTACTTGTCCCTCCAAAAAATATTATGATAGAATTATACTACTAATCCTTTCACATTTACAATACTTTAATTGATAATTGCACGCATATGGTTTAAAATATATAATATCATTAGAATTATATACGCTAAAGGGAGGTTTATTATGGAAAACATAAAGCTTAGAGATTTCTTGGATTATAAGTTTTTATCGGGGATTGAGCTGTCACCGGATAAAAATCATGCAGCGTTTGTGGTTCACACCTCTGATTACGACGATAATAAATACGATTCAACTATTTGGACTTACAACTGCCTGACCGGAGAATCCAAAAAACTTACCAATATGAACAAGGAAAAGTCTTTTATATGGCTTGACAACACCACACTGATTTTTCAATCCATGCGTGATGAAAAATTAAAGAAAAAAACAGAAGACGGAGAACATTGGACTGTATTTTACGCAATTGACATTAACGGAGGAGAAGCTTATGAATACATGAGAATACCCCTCAAAGTCAATGAAATAAAAAAGATAGCCCATGAAAAGTTCCTCATTACAGCAGAATATGACCACTATGGCATAAATCTTCATTCACACAAGTCAGATGAAAAGGATAAAGCAATTGACAAAATAAAAGAAAACAAAGATTATGAAATTTTGGATGAAATACCGTTTTGGTCAAACGGAGAGGGATTTATAAACA
Organism: Sedimentibacter sp. MB35-C1; assembly: GCF_030913635.1. Taxonomy (NCBI): domain Bacteria; kingdom Bacillati; phylum Bacillota; class Tissierellia; genus Sedimentibacter; species Sedimentibacter sp. MB35-C1. The sequence continues at coordinate 1,085,337 of NZ_CP133188.1, read as the reverse complement.
AAAAACGAAACAGGCTGTACTTATTCGATAAAGGCACTAAAGATATAGTTCCGATTTCAGGACAGTTTGAAAATGTTACAGTAACAGGTATTAAAGATGGAAAAGTTCTTTATACGTCCCAAAATTACACCAACAAGCTTGAGCTGACAAACGAACTGTATTTGTACGATCTATACTCTGAAAAAGCAATGCTATTAATTGAGGAAGATGAATTTAATATAGATTTTGCGGAATTTGTAGGTAACGAAATTTTATTCGCAGCCTCTGCAATGGATAAGTACGGCTTGAACCAAAATCCTTACTTCTATAAATTGAGAAACGGCGAGGCGGAACTCATATGCGAACATGACTTCGGAATGCACAATTCGGTTGGGTCAGACTGCCGTTACGGAGGCGGTGCCGATTACAGAGTGTTTGATAACTGCCTGTACTTTGTATCAACCGAAAATAAAAGCTCCTTTATCAAAAAGCTCTCACTAGACGGAACCATTGAAAAAATAACATCCGATAACGGGTCAATAGACTGTTTTGACATATGTAGCGAGGGAATAGTCTTTATAGGCCTCCGGGGAAATAGACTTCAGGAAATATATACATATGCAAGCAACAGGTCAACTCAGAAAACAAAATTTAATGAAAAGATATCAGAAACTAAAAACATAATAAAACCTGAAAGAATGGAATTTATAAATGACGGAACAAAAATAGAAGGTTATATCTTGAAACCTGTCAACTATGATGAAAACAAGAGCTATCCTGCAATTCTCGACATACACGGCGGTCCAAAAACCGTATTCGGCGAAATTTTCTATCACGAAATGCAGGTTTGGGCAAACGAAGGATATTTTGTATTTTTCTGCAACCCGAGAGGCAGCGAAGGCAGAGGCGATGAATTTGCTGACATAAGAGGAAAATACGGAACCATAGATTACGAAGATTTAATGAAATTTACCGACTTGGTGCTTAAAAAATATCCACAGATAGACAGATCTAACATAGGAGTAACAGGAGGCTCTTACGGCGGATTTATGACAAACTGGATTATAGGCCACACAGACAGATTCAAATGTGCCGTATCACAAAGAAGTATCTCAAATTGGATTTCAAAATTTGGAACTACAGACATAGGATATTACTTCAATTCCGATCAGAACCAATCAACTCCTTGGGATAACCCGGAAAAAATGTGGTTTCATTCGCCGCTTAAATATGCCAATCAAGCTGTAACACCAACACTATTTATTCATTCGGAGAAGGATTATCGCTGCTGGCTGGCAGAAGGGCTTCAAATGTTTACCGCCTTAAAATATCACGGAGTTGATGCACGGCTGTGCATGTTCAGAGAGGAAAATCATGAACTGAGCAGAAGTGGAAAGCCACGACACAGAGTTAAAAGACTTGAGGAAATGACAAACTGGTTTGAAAAATATTTGAGGTAGAATTTATATATTTATAGTGTTAAAGGCTCTCTGTTTATTGAGAGCTTTTAACAATAAACAAAAATCTTCCCAAAATAATCGGGAAGACTTTTTAAAAATGTACTATGTTAAATGATTAGCAGCAATCTCCTGCTCCGCCTACTCTATCACAGTTGCAGAACAATACAACCAATAACAGGAAGAAGAATAATAAGCTGTCATTATCGCCTATTCCGCCTATTCCGCCCAGCAATCCGTCATCTCCGCACATGCATCCGATAACTACCAAAAGCAGGAAGAAGAATAATAAGCTGTTCCCATTGTCTCCTAATATATTGTTAAACATATAGAACCTCCTAAAATTAATTTTTATATATATTATTCATAAGACAATTAAAGTGTTACTTTATTGTTCATTATTTAATGATTTTAAAAACAAAATTATTTTATCACCCAAACTGCTCTGCCCTTTATAGTTGTACCCACTGTATCCACTACTGTGAATCTGAGTGTTGCCAGGATCGTAATCCTTATATCTATATCTGTCAAAATTACTTTTTACAGATTCCATATTGTTCAGCATACCTATAAGATACTGCTTTGAGCTGTCTTCCACATACGGCTTCTCTGATAATCTGTTTAAAATATATATCAGCTCTATTATGTCATACATTTTGCTGTACATATCTCTATCATAATTTCTTCTGCCCACCTTCATCACTCCTGCCGTTTTTATTTATTATATGAAACCAACTATACATATGCCATTAATTACATATTTTTTTCATTTTAATAACTAAATTTTATTAAAATGTTTATTTTTTTTATGATATATTATATAATGGTTTTATAAAACGACAAACGAGGTACTGTATGAAAATATTAAGCAATATTATTGTATTAGCCCTAATAGGTCTGTTTTCATCCACTTATTTATTTAATCTTTCTCCGATAGATTATAGAGGAACAATTGAAATAGAAACTCCACAGGAAGAAAGGACTTTGAGCCTGGAATCAGATGAAAAGGATTTACTGAATCCGGAATCAATTACTATAAGTCATGTTTCTTTAAATGACGAAATAATTAAAAGCGTTTCTGATAATATTTTTACCCTTGATATTTACAAAAATGATAAAATCGTTAAAAATGGTATAAGCGGACTCGAACTTGTTTCTCCTTCTGTAAACATGTCAATATCAGTCAATAAGGATAACCCTATACTGACGACATTAGATATCAATCAGAAAAAACTTGGACTCGAAGACGGGATTTATAAATTTGTTTTCAATTCAAATCTAATATCGGATTCTGACAAATCAACATTATCAATAAATGTTACCTATGATACCAGCGGAGCGTACTACCATGCAACTAGCCAGTCCCCCGTTAACACTAAAGGTCTAACATTATATTTTGTTGCCGAATATACCGATGAATTAATTCCAGTTACCCGTTTTGTTGTAGAGGACAAATCAATCACCAGAATGGCGATTGAACAGCTTCAAAACGGGCCCGTAAACAACGGTATGGAATCGGTTATAAAAAATGTTACAAACACAACATATAATAACGGCAACGTTGTAATTGACATTCCTAGTTCATACGCAGGATACAACGATGGAAGCAAAGATGCTTCCCTTGCATACAGCGCATTTGTAAAAACAATTTTTGATGTTGATAGATATTGGCCAATATACAGTGTAACCTTTACAGTTGACAGATTAAAAACAGATACTTATTTCAATGGACTTTCAAGCGAAAGTTTGAATTTACTACCCAATGCAGAAATGAACTACCTGCTTTACATGGCATACAAAATAGATGGCAGGTACTACCTATATGATTATGAAACTGATATGAGTAAAACCGGAATATCGGCAGAAGATTCCATTGAACTTAAAGCGCAAAAATTATTTGATGCATACAAAGATTCAGATGTACCATACGGAATAAGTCCGATTCCTGAAAGCATTACATTGCAAGAAGCAAAAACTGAGAATTCAACATTAGTTTTAGACTTTGGATCTGAATTTTTAAATGCTTACAAAGATAAACCCGATTTAAGACAAATGATGATTGAATCTATGGTATATACTTTTACAACAATACCTGGAATTGACAGCGTAAAAATAACAGTTAACGGTGAACCCCTGAAAAATTTCGTAGAGTTTGATGATGGTAGAGATATAGCTGCGGCTATGTATCCTCCTTATTTCATAAACCCAGAAATTGTTCAGGAAAATCAGTAAAAGTAAAGGAGAAATAAATGAACGGTTTTAGAAATTTTATGACAGGAAGATATGGCACAGACCAGCTCACTGTAGCACTTATTATATTAGGCATGGTTCTAACATTTACAGGTGATGTTTTTAGACTGGATCTTCTAACATTAATATCCTACGCAGCATTTTTAATGAGCATCTATAGAACACTGTCAAAAAACATTATTGCAAGACGAAAAGAAAACGCAAAATTCCTGCACTATTGGAATCCCGCAAAAGATTGGCTAAGTACAAAGTACAGCATTTTAAAGTCAAATAAATCATATAAATACTTTAAGTGCCCTAATTGTAAACAGGAACTGAGAGTTCCAAGGGGAAGAGGAAAAATAGCAGTTACATGCCAAAAATGTCATACAAAATTCATTCAAAAATCATAAAAAATGAACCTGATAAATTAACAGGTTCATTTTTTTAACCTAACATTCCAACATATCTCTGCCTATTGGTGTATGTTTAAACACCGCCATAAATAACGTAGCAGAAATAATTCCGGCTGCCGATTGGATAGAGTTGCCTGGAATTTCGCTTATTGTTGAAATAAAGCTTCCAACCATCACAGAACCTACAACATAGTAGGCAAATATCTGCCATACACTTCCCGCTAAAGCTCCTGCAACCCATTTATGCTTCATTCCTCCAGGCAGTTTTTCAGCAACTGTACCCATGATCAATGCCATTATTCCTTTAATTATAAATGTTGGTACTGCATAAAAACTATAGCCGCCGATAATATCTGCCAAAGAAGCTCCTATTGCTCCTGCCCACGCTCCATTTTTCTTGCCTAGCAACAGTACAGCAATAAATATGAATCCATCTCCTAAATGAGTATACCCATTTGTTACAGGCGAAGGTACCTTTATAATAAATGTTGCAACGCAAACCAATGCCGCAAGCAGAGATGTGTATACTAATTCTTTTATTTTCTTATCTTCCATACTTTACCTCCCTTTTTAATATTATTTATATCTTAATTATAATCTTATCTGTACCCTTGAAAAGATACAGTTTATTGTTTTATATAGTGTACAGATGTATTTTATTTTATATGTATAAAAATCTATCTACTTTACCTGCCCAATGGAAAATTAAAGCAAAAATGCTTCCAAATAAAAAAAGACTATTAAAATTTATAAATGTTTTTGACTTTTTATAGATAATGCTTTATAATAAGTGCTAATTATCAGACAAACTAAGGGGTGATACAATGAAAAATGTTTTAGATGAAGCTAAAACACTGCAGGAAGTAATAGTAAAGGACAGAAGGTATTTGCATCAGAATGCTGAACTGGGGCATGACTTGCCGATTACTTCCGAATATTTAGTAAACAGACTGAAAGAAATGGGCTATGAACCTCAGGTTATTACCGATTCAGCAATTGTAGCTCTAGCCGGCGGAAAAAAGAAAGGCCCCACTATTTTATTGAGAGCAGATATGGATGCTCTGCCCATACTTGAAGAAAATGGGCTTGAATATAAATCAACAACAAAAAATATGCATGCCTGCGGCCATGACGTCCACGCTTCAATGCTGCTTGGAGCTGCTCAAATTTTAAAGAGCCACGAAGATGAGCTTGAAGGAACAGTTAAGCTCATGTTTCAACCAGCTGAAGAACAGCTGTCTGGAGCAAAATCAATGATTGAAGCAGGTGTGCTTGAGAACCCAAAGGTGGATGCTGCAATTATGATCCATATCTTTTCCGGCATGCCGGTACCTGCTGGATCTCTGCTTGTACCTAATGGAGGATATGTAACTTCATCAGGAGACATGTTCCATATAGATATTAAAGGTAAGGGCGGTCATGGGGCAATGCCTAACAATTCTGTGGATCCACTGAATGTAGCTGCTCATATACATATTTCACTTCAGGAAATTATTTCAAGAGAAGTACCTCCTTCAAGCACAACTGTTATTACTATCGGACAGATGCACGGAGGAAATGCGTCAAATATAATTCCAGATACTGCATTTATTCAGGGAAGTATCAGGGCATTTGACGAAAAAGAAAGAGAACATATGAAAAATAGAGTTGTTGAAATTTCAAAAGGAACAGCCTCAACTTTCAGAGCAGAAGCAAATGTTGAATATAGAATGGAATGCCCTTCTGTTTATAACAACCCAGAGCTCTATGAACAAGTGCATAAAATCAATGTAGATTTATTGGGAAAAGAAGCTGTCAAAGCATTTGATACAGCATTCCCAGGAGGGAAAATGACCGGTTCCGAAGACTTCGGTTATATCAGCGAAAGAGTTCCTTCAGTTATGATGGCTTTAGGCGGAGGCTCTCCTGAGCAAGGATACCCGTACCCTCAACACCATCCAAAGGTAAATTTTGATGAGGATGTTTTCTACATAGGTTCTGCAGTCTATGCCAATACCGCTATTGAATGGCTGAGACTAAGCAAATAAATATCTAAAATAAATATCGCCGGAAAATATTATCCGGCGATATTTTGTATTAAATTTAATTTCAAGCTTTACTTTTCAACTTCATTAAGATAGTCAGTTGCATACTGTGTATACAGCGCAGATCCGTAATGCAGCATATCTTCATCAACATCAAAGTTAGGATGATGGTTTGCAAAGCATGTGTTTTTAGCTTCATTAGCTGTCCCAACCAGTACAAAAGTTCCCGGAACCTTTTCAAGATACTCTGAAAAATCCTCTGCGCCGGGCATCTTTTGCATCTCTATTACTGCATCCTCAGACATTATTTTTTTAATCGACTTTTCTACTCTTTCCGTAGACTTTTCATCATTTATAGTTGGTGCTGTTAATAGTTTATATTCCAGTTCAGCTTTAGCTCTGTAAGTTGCGGCAGTAGATTCTGCTATTCTTTTTATCATTTCCGGAAGCTTATCTCTAACTTCATAGCTGAAGCACCTTGTTGTTCCTTCCATAACGGCTTCATCGGCAATTATGTTAAACCTTGTACCAGAAATCAGTTTTCCAACACTTACAACAACAGTATCCATCGGCGATACTTCTCTGCTTGCTATTGACTGCAAGTTCATTACTATTGCAGAAGCTGCAAGCAGCGCATCAACTGCAAGGTTAGGCATAGACCCGTGACCACCAGTTCCCTTTACGGTAATTTTGAAAGAATCTGCGGATGCCATTCTTGCTCCTGCTCCTATAGCAATTTTTCCTGCAGGGAGATGGCCCATTACATGCATTCCGAATACTTCGTCGACTCCGTCTAAAGCCCCTTCTTCTATCATTTTTTTAGCTCCCTGAGCAACTTCTTCGCCAGGCTGGAACATCAATTTTACAGTTCCTTTTATTTCATCTTTAATCTCATTAAGTATGGCTGCCGCACCCAGAAGCATAGCCGCATGGCAGTCATGGCCGCATGCATGCATCACGCCGTCAGTTTGGGATTTATATTCGACATTGTTCTTTTCAGTAATTTCTAGAGCATCGATATCAGCTCTCAAAGCTATTGTTTTTCCTTCATGATTGCCCTTTATTATACCCAGCACACCTGTCCCTGCAATTGGTTTGCATGGTATGCCCATCTTTGTCAGCTCCTCTGCTATCCTTCGTGCTGTTCTTTCCTCATGCATGCTTATTTCAGGATTCATATGAAATTCTCTTCTCATATTAACTACATACTGCGCATATTTTTTTGAAAGTTCCTGTATATTCATTTCATACTCCTTTTATTCAAATGTTGTTTATATTAATTTTGACATTACTCCGGCAAGGCCAACAGAAGCTATAGATACTGTGACAAAGCCTGCAATTATCATTTTTGGAAGTATTTCCTCCAGAATAATATTCTTCTCTTCCTCATTTTTACCAACCACCGAAGCAACCTCATTAGGAATTATAAATGTTCCTGGGAATCCAAATAAAGCAGATGCCCCAATAGCAATAGACATATATATGTCCATGCCCAGTATCTTACCAACAACTCCTGCAAATATGCTGAATCCTATAACACCCAGCAACAGGCATCCAAGTATCGGACCAATCAATGACATCAGCATTTGCGGAGTTGCTGATGAAAGATTGTTAAATATGACAGTCAGCAGAGCTATCATAACAAATCCCTGTGAATTTGCCATGGTCATAGGATCCTTTTCAAGGAATCCAATTTCGCTTGCAATAACACCAAATATTAAGCAAACTATAAGTGCATTGATCGTACCGTTTGTCAACTCCGATACCTTTGTAGCCAAAAATGCTACTAAAGCAAGTTTTGCAAGCAGCAGTGAATTTGTGCGAAGTTCTTTTTTTAATTCAGGAATTAATTTCTTCTTTCCTTCTTCTATAGAGTCTTCTTTTTTTTCTGATTCCGCATTAACACTGTGGTTGTCAAGAACTATTCTCGCTTCTTTTTTTAAGCAATATGATGCAACCGGCGTTCCAAAGAAAGTTTGTGTAACTAGTAAAAGTGTAGCAAACACGGCAACACTTTCAAGTGCTTTAGCCTTTGCCACTTCACTTACAATCAATGCAGCTACAACACCGCCTGAAATTGGCGGAGCTGCTGCCGCTGCCATTTGCTTCCCAAAAACAATTCCGCCTACCATATATACAAAAACTCCAATTCCTACAACTGCTGATATTGCTATCAACACTGTTTTCCACTGTTTAGCCAATTCATTCAGACTTATTAATGTACCCATGTTAACAAGCAACAGTGACATAGTAAGTATTCCTACTGTTAAAAGACCAGAATCACTAAAAACTGTAGCCGGAAGTCCTAACCAAAACGCCACAAGAAAAATTATCGCTGTTGTAAACAGCATTGAAAATGTTGCTTTTGTCTTATATGATACAAAATCCCCAACAGCAAATGCAACAAAAACTACTAAAAGTGCTACTAAACCATTCATAATATTCCTCCTTTTGTGTTTCTTCTTGTATGTGCATCAATAAATATCACTTTATTTTGTTCGCATATATAATGCATAATATTACGAGCACCTTTAATAAAATTGTACTCAATTTTAGTGCAGATAACATTTCCATGACTTTATTAAGCGTACACAAGCATTGAAATCACATGATTTAATTTAAAATATATTGAGTCACATTATATCACCACTTGTATAAAAACATCAATAGAAAAATTATATTTTTTAAAGTTTTTGTATTGTTATTTGATTTTAACTCAACCATATGTACATATTACAATCACAAACCTACCCAATGTCGCTATAAAATAAAAAAACCATATGCATTTCTGCCTTATGGTCATAAAATTACTTATTTTATTAATAAAGTGCTGTGCACCCTCTTTCGACATTATATCACAAGCGTACTCTTACAGTTAACTCTAACCCGGCGCCCTCGCGTCACACGAGACGATCCGCTTACTGCTGCTTCCTTCCGGACCTGACAGGGTTCACGGGGTCTCATTGCACGAGACCGGGTTATCAACGCCACTTAAAAAAGTCAGCCCTCACAATATAAGCCTAGAGAGGGAATTCCACCTTGCTACAGCGGATTGCAAGTACAGGGCACCGCTACCTCCCCATGTAGCACAGCATAAGAATAATAACATAAATAAATTTTTATGTCAATGTAAATAATTTGTAAGTGAATAGTTTACCTTAAGATTCAAAAAACCTTTTTGTTTGTACAAAAACTAAAGCTTCGATGTTAAACATCGAAGCTTTAATAATGTCTATTTATTTTGCGTTGGCTGCAGATTTAGCAATTACTTCAAGAAATCCTTCAATTCCAATTGTTACTGATGATACCAAATCTGCATCAGTTGCGGTTCCCTCTTCATCCACTTCAGTCCCTGCCACTTCTTCAGCAGTTTTTCCTATGGTATATTCTGAAAAGGCCTCTGCCTGTTCAAACCATTCTTTTTTAATTTGAGATGCGCCTTTCATTCCGTATTCATCTCCCAACTCAACCTTAGTCTTTACAGGTGCAGTTATATCAGAAGTTATTTTTCCTTCAGAATCAAACTTAACAGTAGCCTGTGATGAATCAATAATTGAGCTTGTAATCTTTCCTTCTGCATCAAATGTAGTTGCAGCATATGTTGAATAAGCCTGAGTCTGTCCCTCAGCATCTGCAGCTGCATCTTTTGATTTTGCTACAGTTGTCAAAACACCTAATCCTAAGGTATCTTCATCCGTTGCTCCTAAATCTTGAGCACTAGCTATAGCCTTTTCAGCCGCTGCTTTGTAATCATTAATTTTAATCGTTACTGAAGAAACCAAATCAGCATCAGTTGTAACACCTGCATCATCAGTCGGTATCGCTTTTATTTCTTCTGTGGTCTTTCCGACAAAATAATCAGCAAGGGCATTTGCTTGCTCGTACCATTCCTTTTCTAAAGAAGACGCGCCTTTCATTCCGTATTCTTCTTTAAGTTCCTGTTTAGATTTATACACAGCAGTCAGGTCAGAAGTAATCTTTCCATCTGCTGAAAAATTTATCTTAGTTTGTGCAGTATCAATAGCAGCCTTAACAACTTTTCCATCTTTATCAACTGTAACAGCAACTACCACAGAGTCAGATTGTCCTAAGCCCTCTGCATCAGCTGTTGCATCTTTTGATTTTGCTACTGAAGTTACAACTGCTAAGCCGGTTTTAACAGCATTTTCCGCCAAAACCTCTTTGTCTCCTGATTCCTCGTTAGTCGGTTCCTCAATAATTGGATTTTCCTCTTTTGGTTCTTCTTTAGTGCATCCTGCAAATGCAAATAATGACATCAGCAGAACTAATAATATCGCTATTAATTTTTTCATTTTTCCCTCCATATATTAAAAAAGTTTCATATATAAACAGTTGTTTATATCTTTTTATTATGTACGATTTTAACAAAATGTTTTTATGTAGTCAACGGCTATTTATTTCCATTATTAGTTTGACCTAACTTCATATATACATAGCTTAAAATTTTCCTGTATTTCTAATAAATAAGCTATATGCAGAAATATAATATATAACCTTATAAAAATTATGGACATATTTTGTATGATAAGTTAAAATTAAATTTATATAATTAATAATTAAGGAGGAACTAAAATGATTACAAAAGAAGAAGCCTGGAAATTACTTAAGGAATATAATAAGGAAGAATTTCATTTACAGCATGCCGAAACCGTAGGTTTTGTAATGGAGTATTTTGCCAAGAATTTAGGTTATGAAGATGAAGCAGAATTTTGGGGAATAGTAGGACTTCTGCATGACTTGGACTTTGAAATGTATCCTGAGGAACATTGCGTAAAGGTTCAGGAAATAATGGCCGAAAAAGGAATTGATGAAAAAATCATACATGCCGTAGCAAGCCACGGTTACGGACTGACTGAAACAACCGCAAAACCTGAACACCAAATGGAAAAAGTTCTGTTTGCCATTGATGAACTTACAGGTTTAATAGGGGCTGTAGCATTAATGAGGCCTTCAAAAAGCGTATCAGATCTGGGATTAAAATCATTAAAGAAAAAATTCAAAACCTCAAGCTTTGCTGCCGGATGTTCAAGAGATGCAATTAAACAGGGAGCCGAAATGCTTGGATGGGAGCTGGATAATTTATTTCAGCAAACAATTTTAGCAATGAGAGAGTACGAAAAAGCCTCAAATAATTAAAAAAGAGCGTTGAAGTTTCAACACCCTTTCATGCTAGCTAAGCGGCTAATGCCGCTTTTTTGCTTTTCTTTATTTTGTTTTTTGCTGCGGTAAAAACCAGACAAAATATAATTGTTATTGGAATCACTGTCAGTGAATAGATAATAAGCCTTGATGTAATTGACAGTATTCCATGGCTATCGGCATACATTATTGCCATTGTAAGCACCAGCGGATGCATTAGATAAATATAGTACGAGCTTTGACCGAACAACTTGATAAAACTATATATTTTTGCCATGTATTTTTTCATAACAAGTCCTACAACATATACAAAGAAAACTGAAAATACTGAAAAAACAAACCACGCATAAATATATGTGGACATATCGTTGAACGAAACATATGTGTATACTGCAGAAGCAGCTACATATCCCGCTGTAATTATTAATTTGTACTTATTTATCCATGCCATGTACCTGTCATACTCCAATGTCACAAATATTCCAAGCATATAGAAAAACATATATTTCAAAAAGATTCTATCCGCATATTTAAATCTGATAAATTCAGCACAAAGCATCGTCACCAGTGCCGATACAATTAATATGACAACCTTTTTATCAGAATTTTTAAGCAATTTATAAAAAATCGGGCCAACAATGTACATCTGCGCTATTATTATTACAAAATAAAGGTGGTATGACATTGTTCCTAAAATCACGTTTTTCGAAAAAAACTTAATATCAAACGTGTAAAACCCTAACTTAATATACGCCAAATAATATACCACACACCAAAAAAAATATGCTACAAGAACCTTCTTCAGCCTTTTTTTTATAAACTGAAAAAGTTTAAATTCTTTTTTTCGATAACTGTAGAAGCTGGTAACACCGCTCAAAAAAATAAAGATAGGTGTTGTAAACTTTAAACTTCTATTTAGTATCAATACCATTATATGTGGAAAGCTTCCGTGAATGTATCCGGTCACTCCCGTTGCAGTTATATGAACAATAATTACCGCAAGACATGCAATAAACCTCATGTAATCAAGTTCATAAAGCTTGTCTTCTTTCATTTTACTAATTTCCGCCTTACTTAAGGACGATATCATTTAATCACATACTTTCTAATTCTTTTTTCGTTTAGTTTAACATGAGCCCGGTGCATTTGCAAATGGTAATATTTTTTTATGTAAACAATTGCCAAATTAAGCTATATCAATACTCCAACAAAATAACTTCATCCTTTAAATTAGCAAAAATAACGGCGCAAACAAAAAGTTTACACCTTTTTACACCTTTAAGTTTAATTAGCAGCTGATTCTTCGTTTTTTATCTGTCTCAACAAATAGATATATTTCTTTTCAGCTGCTTCTACATTATAAATAGCATAATCAACTAAATCAGGCTCTGATACGTTTTCAAAAATATTTTTTGCTTCTTCCCACTCTTTCCTTGCACTTTCTAAATTTGCATATAAGTCATTTTTATCATTGCTGCTTCTTACTTTAGAGTTGTAAAAAATATTTTTGATATTCATTAATTTTATTTTTTTATCATTTTTAGAAATACTGCTCATAGTAAAAACCTCCTATATTACATTATAAACAGGAGATTCCTTTTTATTCATAATATTCCATAATGTTAAAATATATTATTCATTGCTGTCTTTTTCTTCTTTAGACAACCTCTCATATCTTGTTATTAAGTCTTTGGATTCTTCATGATACGGCATAACCAGCCCTTTTTTATAATGCTTTCTGCACAAGGCTGTGTAGCTTTCATTTCCACCGACAAAAATTTGTTCTCCCTCATAAACAACCTTTCCGTCAATGAGGCGCGCATTGGCGATAGCCTTTTTGCCGCACCAACATACCGTTTTAATTTCTTCTATTTTATCAGACATTGCCAAAAGCCAGTATGATCCTTCAAACAATTCATTTTTAAAATCTGATTTCAAGCCATAACACATGACCGGTATATTTAAATCGTCGACAACGTCAGTAAGTTCCATTATATGATGTTTCTTTAAAAATTGACATTCGTCAATTATAACAGCATCCACTCTGAACAGGTCATTGTATTTCTTTACAATATCAAAAATATTCATTTCATCATTTACCGATATCGCTTTTCGTTGCAACCCTATGCGCGAAGCAACAATTCCTGATTCCGCATATCTGTCATCCAAACCAGATGTAAATATCAACGGATTTTGTCCCTTTTCTTCATAATTGAATGCAACTTTTTGAACCTCTATGCTTTTTCCCGCACCCATGGTACTATATCTATAGTAAAGCTGTGCCATATTGTCCTCCCTATCTTCCTAGTTCTGAATTTCCTTAGAACAGATGAACTTCTCAGTCATCTGATAATAAATTCCATCAATCAAAACAAGACATTATAACACAAATAGTCCATTTATACAATATTTTCAAATATATCCATTAACGGATAATAATAGATAACTATAATTTTATATTAATTTAATTCTTAATTTAATATTGCAATACCTGCTATATTTGTTTATAATATAGCAAACTTGTTTTTGAGGTTTAAAAATGATAGATCCAATTCAAAATATATTTATAGAAACTAAAAGACTTATAATAAAAAATCCCAGTATGGATGATTTCCCTGAAGTTATAAAGATGAAATGCAACAGAGATGTTATGAAATATACGGGAGGTATAACAAAGCAGTCATATGAAAATGAATTGAGCAGTTATTTTAAAAAAATCAATACTTTCGGAATTAATAGCAATTATGTATTTTCTGTAATAGAAAAAAACACAAATAAATATATTGGCTACTGCGGTTTTAAACATAGTGATGCGATCAGAGGTATTGAGATGGTCTTCGGATTCGCAAAGCCTTATTGGAAAAAAGGCTATGCTAAAGAAGCCACTAAAAAAATACTTTCATATGGATTTAATAATTTAGATTTTGATGAAATATCCGCGGCGGTTGATTCATTGAACACCGCGTCTGAACACATTCTGAATTATATCGGGCTAAGGTATAAAAACAAGGTTGATTGGCCTGATAATAGAACTATGAATCTCTACTCAATAAAGAGGGAAGAATTTCTGAAAGAATAATCCTTATAATTGCTAAACCGTTGACATTTGTAATCCCCTGTACCACATAAACATTTTGTCTGACACATTGTCCGTGCCTGCTTCGTTGTGAAATGACGCAGCATAATTTAATTTGCCTGATTTAAAATTGTACATTGGGTCGTAATATTTTTCCATAAGTTCTCTTGCTACATTGTCAAAGTTACCCTTTATTACTTCCTGCTTAAGCATTTCAATCTTTTCTCTTGCTATATATCTTTTTAGATAATCCATAGCCTTAATAGATTCACTAATCCACGAATCATCTAAAGTGTAATCTTTTTTAAGGCTTTTTATTCTGTGTTCCATGTCTGCATCAACAAACACTTGTATGCCTTGTTTCATTTTTTCTGATATGCATTTAGGTAGTGTAACTTTTCCTATCTTCTGGCTTTCAGCTTCAACAAATACATATTTGCCTTCAGCTTCAACCAACTGGTCGTAAATATTTGTTTCAAATTTCTTTTGCGTATTGCATTCACCTATACCTATGCTTCCAAAAATAGAGCCTCTGTGGTTTGCAGCTCCTTCCAAGTCAAGTATGGAGCATCCAAGCTTTTTTAATCCGTACAGTATATCGGTTTTACCCACTCCGGTATTTCCATTTAATACAATGTATGTTGTCTTCTCATTCAGTTTTGGAATAGAACTTATCACCTCTTTGCGGTAGCTTTTATATCCTCCTTCCAACTGAAACAGCGGAATTCCTACTGAACTGAATGAAGCACATATAAATGAGCTCCTATAGCCTCCCCTTGCACAGAATGCCGCTAAATTATTATGCTTAAACTTTAATTCCAGCACCTGCTCAAATATGTCAGGCAGTCTCGATGATATAAGTTTTACGCCAAGCCTTTTGGCTTCCGTTTTTCCTACCTGCACATATGTGGTACCAACCTCTTTTCTTTCTTCATCGTTCAGCAAAGGTATGTTTACAGAACCTGTTATGGTATCGGCTTTATATTCTGCTGGACTTCTTACATCAATAAAAAAATATTTATTTTTTGCATCTTTATAACTTACTGTGTTCAATTTAAGTTCCTTTCCTTAATGTATAATGTATGTCTAATTAAGATTATATTATAACATAATTTTATACTATTTAAAGAAATTTATCATATTTTTTATGCGAAGCCAAATATTCTTTATGGATTATTTACTTAAAGTGCAGTTGCTCTTTGCGCAAATATTCATAAAAAAAGGAGAAAATGCCTTTAAAAACCATTGTTCTCCTAACTTTTCATTATTCATTTAAAAATTTTTCTTCAATTAAATCTACCAGTTCCTTTATATCATCGTGTGAAAACCTTGGAATGTTACTTTTAACATAAAAATCCGTTACAACTGCAAACAGTTCTGTTTCTTTTGAAATTATCTTCTGAGAAAAGCACTTTCTCGCTACTTCAATTTTATGCTTATGACAGGTTTTATATCCTTCCGTTATAATAATATCAACGTTACTTATTCCGCTTATAATTTCATCCAGCTTATATTCTTCAGACCTGCGCTCTATTCGTGCTAATTTTACAGGCGAAGAAATAATAACCGTATCAGCGCCTGAATCATAATGTTTCCATGTATCCTTTTCAGGATAGTCTATATCAAAATCGCCTTTGTGATGCTTTATAGTTGCGACTTTATAATTTCTTAATTTAAGCTCCCTTATTATCTTGCAAATAACCGTTGTTTTTCCCACATTTGATTCAGCTCCCACAACAGAAATTACAGGTATCATACTACTACCTCTGGCTTACTTAGCAGTTCTACCTCTATTATGTCTCCCGATTTGTAAGGGCCTTCCCCTGCCTTTATTAAAAGCAAAGAATTTATACCAGACAATGATGATAAAACTCCGGAGCTGTGCTTATCAGGCAACAATGTAAAAAATCCTCCGTCTTTATAGTAAGTAACTGCCCTTACATACCGGCTGTGATTTCTAATTTTATTAAAATTACTCTTTAAAACAGACTTCACTTTAATAAGATCCACATTTTCTCTTCCCATTAAGCTTAGAACCGCTGGTCGGACAAACTGTTCAAATGTTATGCTGGCAGCAGCCGGATTTCCCGACAAACCAAAGAGAAATTTATTATTGTACTTGGCTACCGTAATAGGTGAACCTGGTTTTACTTGCACTTTCCAAAATAATATTTCTGCCCCTATCTTCTTAAAAGCTTCTTTTACCAAATCTGCATCTCCAACAGATACTCCACCTGTTGTTATAATCATGTCATATTTTTCTAAAGCACTTTTTAATTTTTCAGATATTTCGCCGATATCATCCTTGCATATTCCTAATATTTCAGGATCTCCACCGCTTCTAATTATTTGAGCCGCAAGAGTATATGAATTGCTGTTCCTTATTTTCCCTTCATCAAGTTTTTTATCAACTTCAACAAGTTCATCCCCAGTCGCAAGAATCCCAATTTTTAATTTTGCGTACACCTGCACTTTGCTCATTCCCAGCGTAGCTAATATCCCTATATCTGCCGGTTGAATAACCTTTCCTTTTGCCAATACAGTTTCTCCGCACTTTATATCTTCCCCTCTTCTTACAATATTGGCTCCGGATTTTGTATAACTAAATATTTTCACATCTTCTTTCGTAAATTCTGTATCTTCGTATTTTATTACTATATCTGCTCCTTCTGGAATTTTTGCCCCGGTCATAATCCTTATTGCCTGACCATTTTTTACCTTCTTTGAGCTTACATATCCTGCCGGAACATAATCTATTACATCTAATACCACCGGCCTTTCTATACTTGCATCTTTTGTATCTTCAGACATCAATGCGTATCCATCTAAAGGAGACCTGTCAAAAGGCGGCATATCCATGTGTGATTTCACATCATTTGCCAGCACATGCCCCAATGATTCCAAAATAGGGATTTCAATAATGTCCGTTTTTTCCCTACCGTCTAAAATAATTGATTTTGCTTGTTCCACAGATATATTCTGCTGCATATAAACCTCCATTTATGACTGCCGTCACCTATGTATTTCATACTTATCAATTTTTCTGTACAATGTTCTAAGTCCAATTTTTAATATTTTAGCTGCCTTTGGCTTATCCCAGTTTGTTGAATTCAGCACCTCTATAATATGCTGTTTTTCTATATCACCCAAAGTCATTTTATCGCCGGATTGCTGCTCTGGCATCAGCGCTTTCGTATATAAGTCACCAGAATGTATTTTATTATCCTTTGAAAGCAAGATCCCTCTGTCGATAAAATTAATCAGTTCTCTTACATTTCCAGGGAAGCTATAGCTAAGCAGAAAATCTTTTGCTTCTTCTGTCAGTTCTTTTAAATCCGGTGATTTTTTCAAATAATACTCCGCTAAAAGTAATACATCTCCACCTCTTTCCCTTAATGGTGGAACATGTATGGTAATAACACTTAACCTGTATAACAAGTCTTGTCTAAACTTGCCCTTTTCAATAGCTTCCTCCAAATTTTTATTTGTAGCCGTCACAACCCTTACAGAGGTTCTTTTAACCATTGTGCCCCCCACAGGTCTGAATTCACCTGTATCCAAAAATCTTAGAAGCTTTTTCTGCAGGCCAAGTTCCATATCACCTATTTCGTCCAAAAAAAGAGTTCCTTCGTCGGCTATTTCAACAAGACCTTTTTTATTTGTGTGTGCTCCTGTGAAAGCACCCTTAACATGTCCGAACAATTCAGACTCCAGAAGATCATTGGGGATAGCCCCAGCGTTTATTGGAATAAACGGCTTGTCCTTTCTCATGCTTTTACAGTGCAATTCATTTGCCACCAAATCTTTGCCAGTGCCACTTTCACCCAATATAAGCACCGGAAGATTGCTATCAGCAACTTTATCTATCATGTATCTAAGGTTTGCTATCAACCTAGATTCTCCTATTATCTCTCTTTTGTTATTAATAATTTTTATGTTTTCGACGAGATTATTATTGTATCCCTTGAGCTTCTTTTTTTCCGAAGCTCTTTCCAATACCAAATCAAGTTTGGTGGGGTTTATCGGTTTTGAAAGATAATCATAAGCTCCGTTCTTCATAGCTCTTATAGCGGTCTCCACAGTACCATAGCCCGTAAGCATAATTACTTCCATGTCAGGTTGAATTCTTTTAGCTTCTTCCAGAAGCCTAAGTCCGTCCATTTTATCCATCATAATATCAAACAGCCCAACATCAAATTCTTCCTGTTGTATCAGTTCTACCGCATCTATTCCGGATGTTGCTGCCTGAACATACAAGCCCTTCCTTCTCAATCTGTCTCTCAACAGCTCTACGAATTTCTCCTCATCATCTACTATCAGCAATCTGAAGCTGTTCATTTTAATCCACCTCTTTTGCAACAGGAAGCTTTATATATATTACCGTACCGATATTTTCTTCGCTGTGTATTTCTATAGTGCCCCTCATTCTTTCAATAATTACCTGGCTTATTGAAAGTCCCAATCCTGTTCCTTTTCCTACAGGCTTAGTTGTATAGAAAGGATCAAATATTTTATCTTTATCTTCATCCTTGATTCCATATCCCGTATCCCTTACTTTTATAAGCAAGGTATCATCATTATGAAAATTTTCTATGCTGATTCTTAGAGTTCCTTTTTTCTCCATTGCATCCAATGCATTTGTAATTATGTTCAAAAGCATTTGCTGTATTTGCGACTCATCTGACATAACAACAGGCCTTGGTGCATGCAAGTCAATCTTCACAGATATGTTTTGTTTCTTAATTCTGTGCTCCATGAGTTTCAATATATCCTTAATTGTTGCATATATATTTACTGGTTTGATATTGACAGCAGATTCCCTTGAAATTTTCAGCAAATTATGAGTAATTGAAGAACACCTTTCAATTTGTTCTTTCATTATTTCAAGATAGTTCTGTATAGTTTTACCTTCATATAATTCATTGATATCTTCCGTTTCAAGTCTTTCAAGCAAATCTGAAGTGTAAAATCCAAGGTTGTTCATGGGATTATTTATCTCATGGGCCACACCGGCAGCTAAAGTACCTATCGCCGCCCTTTTTTCAGCTGAAATAATAAGCTTTTCATTTTCTTTCTTTCTTTTTATCTCATCCGTCATATTGTTAAATGCATCAATTATTGCACCTATCTCATCATTGCTTTGCTTTGGAATTTTATAGTCAAAATTTCCACTTTTAACTGAATTAACTCCTTTTTCAATTTCATTTATGGATTTCATAAAAATATTAATTAAACACACCACTGCCATTCCGGTAAAAATCAACGTCAACAACAATGTTACCAATATCTTGGCAATCATTTGCCTTATTGTCATATAAACTTTATCCAACGGATGTTCCACAACAATTCCCCAATTAACTATGGGGATTAACCCATATACCCCCAGTACCTTTTGGCCTGAATAAGATTCATATACTTTGCTGTCAAAGTTAATATCTTTAATGCCACTTTTAAATTCTTTTTTATTTTCAAGAAGTTTCTTTACCCCTTCGCTTTTTGTAACATCCTGACCTCTCATTACCTGGTTATAATCTGAGTGCCCTATTAAAGCTCCGTTTTCATCTATTAGAAATATATAGCTTCCTTCTTCACCTTTTGTGGAATTAATTTTATTCATTATCTGGCGAAGGCTTATTTTAGCTGTAATAGCACCTGACAAATACTCGTCTCCTCCGCCTATGGGTACGCCAAGTTCAAAAACCACTTGTTTGTCCGCATCCATTTTTGGCTCGCCTATGTACAAACTGCCTTTTTCCAGCACTTTAAACTTGTCCTCATTAGAAATATCATTTAACTCATCTAGAGAAATAACATGCCTTTTTGAAATTTTTGCAAGTTCCAGTCCATTTTTAGAAATCATGGACATTTCCTCTAAATGTTCATATCTCTTAAACATTCTATATATAATATCTTCTCTGTTTACCCCGTTGTCAGGCTTGAACAATTCAGGATTAGTCAAAGCCACCGCTTGCATCGATTCTTGTGTGGTCTTCACCATCTCCACAATAGTCTGAGATATTCTTGATGCCGCCAGCTCGTGTCCCTTGTGTATAGATACCTTTACCTCATTTTTCAGAGTCTTAATATTGATGTATGATAAAAAAACTAAAGGAATTACAGATACCGACACAATCATTAACACAAGCTTTAACTTTATACTCACTAAAATTTTTTTATTCATAATCACCACTATCTGCTATCATCTGAATTTCGTACAAACTTATCAACAAACGTCATTCCTGAGTAATCAATATCTATTCCGAGGGCTTCTGCCGTATCAACATTTATGTGAAACTCCAAGTGCTCCGGTTTTTCAATAGGAATTATTTTTATATCATGACCGTCAAATACATTTGCAACCAGCCTTGCAGCCTGAATTCCTTCATTATAATTTGTACTTCCATAAAAAGCTAATATCCCCTTTTCCACCTGAACATTGTCGACTCCCATAACAGGTATTTTATATTTTAACGAAGTATCAGCAATATCCTTAATTGTAGATTCGTACAGCAAGCTGCACATAAGTATTACTCCGTCACACTTTTGGCTGTTTTCTATTATAGCCTCAACCATTTCGTCCCTGTTTTTAGCCGATATCATATCAAGCTGTATGTCAAGCTTATCAGCAGCTTCATGAAATAGCTTTGAACTTGGCCCGAAAGGTATGGCGTCCGGATTATACAATATAAGAACCCGTTTTGTATCAGGTACAATTCTTTTTAAAAATTCCAGTCTTTTCCCTGTCAGGCGAACATAGTCGCTATCGACACCGGTTATGTTACATCCCGGAGTTATTTTGTCATTTATAAGACCTAGTTCCACCGTACAGCTTACTCCGATAAAAATTATCGGGATATTTTTGCTCTCCGCAAATTTTTGCGCCGAAGAAGTTTCAAAAACACCTGTTGTTACTATAATATCAACATCTTCATCTACCAGCTCTCGTGCTAACTCATTCAATCTGCTTTTATCGCCTTCGGCGTTTTTTACTACAATATCCAGCGTATCTTTACTATATCCGTAATTATCAAGTTCTGTAATCATAGCATTTACTTTAAGCAACCTTATGTCAGATGCCGACAGAACGCCTATTTTATGCCTGCTTTCTACGCCAGTGTCTCCAAAACCGTTACTCTTGCCGCAATAAATAAAACAGGCTAATCCAATGATGCAGGCGAAAAAAATAATAATCTTTTTCATTTATATCACCTGATTTTCTTGCCCATCTTTAAGCATGACTGACAAATTTCTTCTTTCTTCCCAGAATAAATTTCTTTTCCACAAAAAATACATTTTTGAACAACTCCTCTTGCAATGGTATATGGAGAATCACCCATAAAATCTTCCGCTTTCTTTGTTTCCAAATCCAATGCATTGTGGTAGCACACCTCAACACATAAATTGCATCCACAACAAGCATTCGGAGACAATACTATCTCTATAGTATCATGTGTTTTTGTACACTTCAATGCTCCCGTTGGACATAATATGGAACACGCCTTGCAGAATCTGCATTCTCCAGCCAAAAATGGCTTGAAATATTCATTAACTTCACCATTAATTATATTACATTTCTCAATTCTTTCAAATGATTTTACAAACATGGGATATTTTTCAATTTTATCAGCGGAGGAAACAGAGCCTTTTTCTTCTTCCTCGCCAAGTAAATATTCCACCGCCATATCAGGAATGTTCTTTATGGTTTCTTCAAATAATCTAAATGCAGAAAAGATAAATTCTCTTCTTTCTTCATTCATTTTATCCGAATGAATATCTTTATATTTAAGCTCAGGTGGATGTTCCGCATCAGTTAAAGCTCCTCCACACAAGCCAAGATTACTTTTTATTTTATCTACTTCTTTAATTCTGCTGTAATAGTGCCTGATGCCATGATTTACCGCACACTTTTCGCATTCATTTTCGCAAAACACCATGTACACCTTATTTGGTAGCAAATCCAAGCTAAATAGAAGCTCTATAGTTAAACTTCCCAAGCATGGAACCTTAAAAATATCATTTGATACAGTATCATTACGCTTGCAACTTATTACACAATCTTTGCCGTCTTTTCCCAAGGCAGAAGCATACTCATACAAGCTCAGTTCTGTCGGCTCCTGAATAGACAATGCTCCTGTCGGACAAACTGCTGCGCATAATCCACACTGTATACAACTGTAATTTAATTGAATACCTGACTTATTTATATCTATCCCCATCTCAGGGCAGATATCCGTACACTTTGTGCATTTTGATAAAGACGAACGCAATCTTGAGCATCTTTCCGCATTCACAGAAACGGCGTCAAGTCTTGCCGTAGCTTTTTCTATAATTTTATCAGCTCTAAACATAAACATCTCCGCATATAATTACTAGCTTCTCACTGTCTAAAGTAATTTAATAAACTTTGAAAGCAAGGCAAAATAAGCCTTGCTTTCATATGGTTATTCCTTGTCCTCTGATTTTTCTATCGTAGCATCATAGGATTTATTGGCATGAGTTTTAAATTCAGTTATAGATTTTCCCAATGCTTTTCCAATTTCCGGCAGCTTTCCTGGTCCAAATACTATCAACGCAATGCCAAGTATTAAAATTAATTCTGTTGCACCCATTTTAAACATGTTTTTCTCCTTGCGAAAACCCCTTCTTTATTTTCCGCCTCTGTAACGTTCCTCCGGCTCTCCGTTCTTCAACGCATCCTTTAGTCCGATATATTTAACATTAAGCTCAAGACCCAGTTCTTCCTTTAAGCCTTCTGTTTTGTTTTCAGCCATAAGCTTGCTTACCTCTGAGTCTGGATCATTGAGATCTCCGAAGAATCTTGCATGGGATATGCACGTGCTTACACATGCCGGCATCATTCCGGCTTCTGCCCTTTGTATGCAAAATGTACATTTTCCTGCTTTGTTTGTTGCACTGTTCATATATCTTGCATCATAAGGACATGCAGAAACACACGCTCCGCAACCGATGCATTTCTCTTCATCTACAACTACTATACCGCCTTCAACGGCAAATGTTGCATCTACGGGACAAGCTTCGATACACGGCGCATCCACGCAGTGATTACACATCTTAGGTAATTTTACTCTTGATACATTCGGATATTTGCCAGTATCCCATTCTTCAACCCAAGTGTTAAAGCAGCCTTCCGGAATCTCATTTTCCATTTTGCAGCTTATGGTACACGCATGGCATCCCACACAGCGCTTTAAATCTATAATCATTCCATACTTTTTCATACTATATCACCTCTCTGTCTTTAATGAATTCTTCATTCAAATGCTCTAAATCCATAACCGTCCAAGCGGCGGAAATACAGCTTAAATAAGAATACATGCCATTTCCTTTTTCCTCGGTTAATTCTGCATAATCACCAATCCACTTACTCAAGTGCTCGTCCAGAAAATCATTCTGGAGCTTTTTCCATTTCACAGAATTTTCTTCATCACCGCATTTTAATGCTGACAGTTCAAGTTTCACCATGTATGCCATAAATGCAAGTTCAAAAGCTACATGATCCGGATAGTGGTTATCCTTAAGAGGACTGAATCCATTTAGCTCACGAATTTTGAAATCAACCATTTCATAACATGCTTTTACATGAAATGTTTCATTGCTGTCAATTTTACCGTAAATTGTTTTACCCTTTTTTATTTTTCTGTTCCTTATGGAAGATTCATGAGAAGGAACAAACAATTTCGAAGTAGGCACAAAAAACCTGTCATAATATTCCTGAACGAAATCATCCGTACTTTTTTCATATAAAAAATCTGTATTTACTGGACAAAGCTCCTTAAAAAATTCAGCATTTTTTCTCAAGGAATTTAAAATATCTTCAGATGGAGTATTTAAAAAGGCAAATGACAAGAATTCATATATTTCAAGTCTCTTACTTACTACAAAAATAGTCTCTTCTGCTATTGATTTGTTCATATTTTATACCTTCTCTATTCTGTATGCGCCACCATTTCTTCCAGGACCGCCTGTGGATGATTCTGAAATTCCGAACAATCCATTAACTTTAGGGTCTAATATATTCATCAAATGAACTCCCGCACCTAAATCCTTGTTCCCTCCATTAGGCTTTCCGTCTATGCTGTATTCCTTGCTTCCGTATTCCCAATGTCCATATCCGTATGCTATTCCTATAGTTCCTTTTGCTATTCCTTCTCTGACCAAAGCATATCCTGTAAAATCGCCTCCAGTTGCAGGTACTACCTTTACAAGATCCATAGTTCTAATTCCAAGACTAGCTGCATCCTCAGAGTTCAGCTCCACATAGTTATGTTTGCTCAAATCCCTCATAATGGAACTGTTAGAAAGCATGCTTATACTTCTGAATTTAGGCTTGTAATTCGCAGCTTTAAACGGCCACTGTGATTCAGGGAACGTGTCGGCAATTAACGTTCCATCGGAGAATGATTCAGGATTCCATGCGGCAACTCCTCTATAGTGCTCGCCTGTCATTGAGTTTATACCATTAGCAAAGCTTTCAACATAGAAGTTTACAGCACCTTTATATGGATATTTATGATTATCTCCGTCAAATCCGGCACCGTGATCCTCAAACCTGCCACCTCTTGAAATTACCTTTAACACTTTAGGCCATTCTTCCTCCGTAACGGAATTTTTCCAGTCTTTCATTGCATTTTCTAAATCTTGCATGTCCATTTCATCTTTTGAAATATCTGATACCGGTTCTCCGTCATATGCCATATTGGCAATACCTCTTACAAAATAATCTTCTCTGCTATTAAGAGGAAGTAAATTATCATTTGCGTCAAACATTGCCCTGTCTCCAAATCCCGGAAGATTTATTTTCTTTGCAACATCTATTATAAATGTCTCAAAAGAAGTATGTCTCCCGTCAGGAAGCTTAGGTGTTGCAGGCTCAACTATAGGCCATCTCAATGTAAGACCCTTTCCTGAAAAGTTCCCTTCGATATTTGCAAGTCCCCAGCTCTCATAAGGAGTTGTATCCGGTATTATATAATCTGCAAGAGCAGTCATTTCACCCATATAAGGATCGCATGAAATAAACAGCGGTACGTTATCAGTGCTTTTAAGAGCTTCCAACACTTCTTTTTTTGCCGCTGCCGGAACAGCCAACAAAGGATTTGCCATCCAGTTAAATACTATTTTTGCCTGATAAGGGTATTTATTAACAATAGAAAAAACAGCCTGATTATCAGACGCGCTTCCCACAGGATGCCAAGGCATCTTGGATGGATATGGATTCTCACCATTTGCAACCTTATTTTTATATTCAGAAGTACTTTCGTAGCTTACCCCAGTACGACTTATTCTTATTCCTGATTTTTTTGGTGCATCAGGTATGACACTTACTCTATATCTAGGTCCGTCACTTGCCGATTTATACGAATTTCTTCTAATAATAGCTCCGCCCTTTTTATTTAGGCTTCCAGCCATAGACATTAAAATATAACTAATCATAGTTATATCTGCACCGTTAGCTGTAGCAGTGCTTCCCATACCATCCATGGCTACCTTTGTTCCGTGAGAAGTAAACTCATTTGCAATCTCTTTTATTTTTTCCTCAGGCACTCCGCATGCGTTTGAATATTCTTTTATAGTATGTGAAAAGGCGCTATCCTTCAAATGTAAAAATGAAGTTTTAACTTGTATTTCTTTTCCGTCTGCAGCAGCAACCTTTCCCTCAAAAAATAAATCTGCTTCGCTTACTTTATCAAACCTGTCATGTTGTTTTGTTAAATTATCGATTACAATAAATATGTCCTTTTCATCTTTGCCTGTCTCCATACCTAAATCTTCTGCCCTAAGCATTTTTCTGTAATTAGGATGCTCAGGATCATCTATAACTAGGTGCGCAGCATTGGTCCAACTGTTAAACCCTTTGGATACTGCAGCATCGTAATTTGGAGAACACAAAAATTTCTTATTATATCTTTCATTTTCAATAATCCATCTTATAAGTGCCATCCCGAATGCATTGTCAGTGGCAGGCTTTATGGGAACCCATTCACCTTTTTTATATAATGGAGTTACTGCGCCTCCAACAAGCACAGGGTCCACTACAGAATATTTCAGGCTGCCTTCATTTACCCCAAATTTTATTTGTCTTGCTATAGTTTGCATAGGCTTTCCGCTGTGCCCAGGAAAAGCTCCTTCATACAATATGTACTCTGCATTGTTTATATCAGGTCTCATATTTTGACCACCGGCTGTAACCCGTCCCACGGGTGTTTTTGAGCCGCCTCAGGAATAGCCGTGACTATAACTGTTTAATGTTCCAAAAGCGTTTATAAACCTGTTTCCAAAAGATGTTCTTCCATCTCCTCTTCCTCCGAAGAAAACCAATTGATTGGCTTTTGATCCGAGCTCAGGAGCTTTTTCATCAATAAGAGTATCTAAATCCCTTACTTGCCTAAATCCTTCCACATAAGTACTTTCACCGGCGTCTTTAAACAGCTCTCCGCCTTCCACTGTTTCTTCAACAGCTTCTTCCCAGGTTATAGGCATCCATTTTCCTTCTCCTCGCCCACTTGTTCTTTTTAAAGGAACCAATGTTCTCATAGGATCGTAATGACTTTCCAATGTAGCATTTCCTCTGCCGCATAAAGTTCCTCTGTTTATGCTTCCTTTATCTTTATACCCGCTAAATGCAAGATATGATTCTGCCAGCGGTTCTTCAAAAGAAAGATGCGGTTCCGCATTGTTTGGATTATATGGATTTCCATACACCCTTAATATTTTTCCAGTATTTTTGTCAATTTTAACACGGTTACCACATGAGCTGTAGCATCCCAAGCAGGCGCTGTGCCTCATCAATATTGACCCATCAACTTGTACTTTTCCTGTTTTGACATCCACAACCGCTTCTGGCTTTTGTCCCGAAAGTTTGGAAAGCTTTGGGAATTGATCCGGAGCGTCTGCATCAACAGAATCCTTTTTGTCACAACCTATGGTTAAGCCGGTAAAGCTTAGTGCTCCGACTCCTCCCAAAAGTTTTAAAAATGAACGTCTTTTCAAGTTCTTCACCTCTCTGAATATTTTTATCAAGTTCGCCTGAAGATGAAATGCAATATTTATGCCAACCACCTAATAATAAAGTCAGATTAGTAACTCATCCGTTGATATTGCTGTATAATTTTTTGTTTATTTTGTTAATTTTTTGTTAAATGCATTTTTAAAATTCCAATAACGATTACAATATTTGTCAAATAGACAAAACAGAATGTCATTATGACAAAATTGACAGATAAAAAAATCCCCTTGGGCAAAATATTTTACCCAAGAGGACCTTTAATCTATACTGTCAGTAACCTCTAAATAATTGTTTAAGTCATCTTTAGTATTTAAATTTAAAAACATATCCCACGTAGGGCTAAACTCCCTAGCTTTCTTTTCATTTATATAATATATGTCCAGTTCCTTAAGCAGTTTATTAATAGATCTCATATTTGATTTCAGCTGTTTCTCTATATTTACTAAAATATCCTTTGAATAAAACCCGCTGAAGGGTTCTATCCAGTTTTCATACTTAGTTACACATCCCTGCACATCATTGCTTTCTATTATACTCTTCATATACTTAATATAATCAATGTTAATGTTGGGCATGTCACAAGCCACCACAAATGCATATTTTGACGTGCAAATACTAAGTCCGGCATGTATTCCTGATAATGGTCCTTTACCTTTTATAACATCCTCGGCAATCCTATATTTTGATTCTTTATATTCATCAGCCTTATTGGTTATTATAATTATTTCGTCAAATTCTTTTTCTAATTTTGCCGCTATTATATTTACAATTCTTTTTTCATTGATTTTTATGAATTGTTTGTCAAAGCCCATTCTTGAGCTTTTACCTCCTGCCAAAATCATCGCTGTTCCAAATTTATTCATAACATCACCTTTTACTGTACGCCCTTGTCCTATATTGTATTATTATATATGCTGTCAAATTCATCATTTAGTTTTTCATAAAAATATATGACTAAAGTACTTGATACCATATGTATCTTACATTTTCACAAGAAGAGTAACATTTTGTCAAAATGACATTTTCACAAATCCGATTGCCCAAATAGAGCTACGCTCGGATGGTACAACTACTATTGCTATTATATTTCTCTTCTACCCTCCATTGCTCTTATAAGAGTTACTTCATCAGCGTATTCTATGTCTCCGCCCACAGGTATTCCATGAGCTATGCGCGTTGTCTTTATCCCCATCGGCTTTATAAGCCTTGATATATATACTGCTGTAGCCTCTCCTTCAATTGTTGGATTTGTTGCCAGAATAACTTCTGACACCTCTGAATCAAGTCTTGTTATAAGACCTTTAATATTTATGTCCTCCGGACCTATTCCTTCCAAAGGTGATATGGTACCATGCAGAACGTGGTAGACGCCTTTGTATTCCTTTGTCCTCTCCATTGCTGATATATCGCGAACATCTTCTACAACACAAATTACCGAATGGTCTCTTTTAACATTTCCGCAGATGCCGCAAACATCTCCTTCTGTTAAATTCCCACAAGTTTTGCAGTGTTTAGTAAGTTTTTTTGCATTAACTATCGCTTTCGCAAGTTCTAACACATCGCTGCCTTTCATATCTAAAATGTGAAAAGCAAGGCGTTGAGCCGATTTCCTTCCTATGCCGGGAAGCTTTGCAAGCTCTTCTATCAGCTTAGTTATAGGTGGTGTATATTGCTCCATTAAAATAACCCGGGAATATTTAATCCACCCGTAACTTTATTCATTTCATTTTCCTTCTTTTCATCAACTTTTCTAAATGCTTCATTAACTGCAGCCACTATCATATCTTCGAGCATTTCAACATCATCCTTATCTACTACCTCGGGATCTATTTTAACTTCAAGAAGATCTTTCTTTCCAGTTACTCTAACTGTAATCGCTCCTCCACCTGCAGTTGCTTCCATTTCAGCCTGCTCAAGCTCTTTTTGCATGTCTTCCATTTGCTTTTGCATTTTTTGAACCTGCTTCATCATATTATTCATATTTCCGCCTCCGGGCATTCCCATAGGCATTCTTCTACCCTTGCTCATTTTTAATCCTCCTGCTTAAATTCCACTATTTCTTCTCCAAACTCTCTTACAACATCTTCATATATATCTTCTATTGTATGTTTGGGTTTAATTGGTTTTTCATCTTTTTTTATCGTAAATTCTACTTCACACTCTTCATTTAAAATTCCGCTCAAAACTTCCTTGAATTTCACTTTATTTTTTGGTTGATTTGCAGCATTTATATGAAAAGTAAATTTGGGGTCAAATTCAAATACAGCTTTTTTATTTTTAACCTCATGCAATCTAGACTCTCGTATTATTGCTTGAAGTCCTGCATTTTCACTTCTTACCTTTTTAAGTATTGCCTGCCAATTATTTATAATGGCATTGTATATTGCTTCATCACTTTTATTTTCAAATTGTTCTTCTTTAACAATTTTTTCTGAAGTATCTTGTTTTTTAATTTCAAAGTTCTCCGGGTTCAAAGCATTTCCTGCTGGAGCAGATTTTTTCCTAGTCTCAGCCGCAACGTGTCTGCCGGCAGGCGGTTTTGTTTTAATAACAGTTGCCGTATTTCCGTTTTTAATACTATTTTCAAGTTCTTCTATTCTATTAATCAATGAACCGATGTTTAGATCTTCAACCTTGTTGAGCATTTTTATCAGCTTAGCTTCCAATAAGACCCTAGGATTTAAGGCACGTTTACATTCTAATTGAGCAGACGAAAGCTCCTCGATAAATTCAACGATTTCATCAATGGAAACCCTGTTGCTTAATTTTTTCAGATCTCCTGCTTCTTCTTCCGACATTCTGATTATGTTATCAGTTAAACCGGTTGACTTTATAATCATCATATTTCTGAAGCAAACTATCAGTTCGTCAAGGAAAGATAAAATTTCCTTACCCCTATTCAATATGTCGTCTACCAAAACCATGGTGCTTTTTATATCTTTATCTACCATGTAATTAGCAGCTTCTAACACGACCTGATAATTTACCGTCCCAAGAAGATTTATCACAGTTTCATAATCGATTTTATCCTCATTAAATGATATACACCTGTCCAGTATGCTCTGTGCGTCTCTCATTGCACCTTCCGAGTTTGCTGCAATAAGACTTAACGCTTTTTCATCGTATTCTATACCAATTTCTTCACATATGCTTTTCATATTCTCTACAATTACATCAGATTTAATTCTTTTTAAATCAAACCTTTGACATCTCGACAGAATTGTAGCCGGAATTTTTTGAGGTTCTGTCGTTGCAAGTATGAACAATAAATGCTCCGGAGGCTCTTCAAGCGTCTTGAGCAGAGCATTAAATGCTCCTTTTGAAAGCATATGAACTTCATCTATTATGTATACCTTGTATCGGCTCTTTACGGGAAGAAACTTAACCTTGTCGCGTAATTCTCTTATATCTTCAACGCCGTTATTTGAAGCAGCATCCATTTCTATAACATCCATATTGGTTTCATTCAGGATGCTTTTACATATTTCACATTCGTTGCACGGATTGCCGTCATGGTTATTAAGGCAATTTACAGCTCTTGAAAATATTTTTGCCGTGGAAGTCTTGCCTGTTCCCCTTATACCGCTGAAAAGATAAGCATGAGCGATATTATCCGTCATTATTTGATTTTTTAGCGTCCTTGTAACATGCTCCTGTCCAAGAACATCATCAAATGTTTTGGGCCGAAATTTCCTGTATATTGCTTGATGTGACAATTTAACCACCTGACCTCGCTCTGGTTATTTTTAAAAATTATATCATAATTATTTTTATAAAGCAATAAAAAGCAAAAATCCCGAAAAGAATTGAAATATAAGAAATACCAGCACTCAGCCAACTATTTGTAAGGTAATATGATTCCGTTAAAAAACAAGTAACCCATAAGCCGTACAAGCATATTATAAGGTAAAAGCCACTCGTGAATAACGCTGGCTGTATAAATATATTGAACGGGGCAGAACCTGCACTTTGGTGCATGGCTGCCCTAAATTATATAACAGTGTTTATTTTTTAAACAAATACCATACTCTTGAATCGATTTCATATTTCAGCTCATATATATCCTTGCCCTTGTGCTGACACACAAAAACAATTCGTCTGTTTCCAACTATTTTTTCTTCGTATATTTTTAGAACTTTTTCTATGTTAACAACAATATCATCAAATCTGAATTTAATGGGTTGTATACTTCCATCCGAGTTAAATATAGCCATCATTTTTATTGGCTGATTAAGAAGCTTCATATTTTCACCTTCCTACAAAGTACTGCTCATATCCGGATATTCATCATCCGGATAACCGCCCAAAATCGGTGTTAATTCATTATTTGCAAAAACTCCTCTGATCACAGAAGTATCACCGTATTTTTTACGAATAACATCTATTACCTTATCCAATTTTTCATTGTTCAACTCATTGCGGTCTTTGAATATACTTAATTGCTGAAAATTTGCTAATTCTAAATCTGAGACAGAAACTCCCAATTGACGGACAGGCCTCTTATTCCAACACCTGTCAAACAATATGCAAATATTTTTATAAATTTCATTAGTACAACTTGTAAAGTATAATAATTTTTTTTGCCGTAAAGTATAATTAAAATCTTTGTCTTTAATTCCGATACTTACAACCCTGCACATCATATCAGCCTCTCTCAGCCTACACGCAGTCATCTCCACAAGACTGAGAATTATTGCATGAGCTGTCTCAGTGTCCGTAACATCAAACTTTAAAGTACTGCTGTTTCCTATACTTTTAATTGCATCCCTGCCTTTAAAAGTTGAATCGTCTCTTCCCCAGGCATAATTATAAATTAAGCGTCCATGAGATTTAAACAATGACGATATCATATTATAATCCGATTTTGCAAGATCACCTATTGTATAAATGCCCAATTTATTTAGCTTTGGCTTGGTTTTTCGTCCCACCATAAATAAATCCTCAATAGGCAGCGGCCAAAGCTTTTCTTCTACTTCCTCCGGAAATATAGTATGACATTTATCAGGTTTCTCCAAATCTCCAGCCTGCTTGGCAAGAAGTTTATTTTCTGAAACTCCCACATTAACAGTATAACCAAAATTATCGTAGACACCTCTTCTTATTACGTGAGCCAGACTTAATGCTTTATTTTTGCCCAAATCGGTAAATCTTAAAAAACACTCATCTATGCTGAAAACCTGTACGTCGGGTGTAAAAGTATTAAGATATTCACGCAAAGACTTGCTCGCCCTAACATATACTTGATAGTTCGGAGGCACCACAAATAAATTAGGGCAAAGCTTCCTGGCTTCCATAAGCGACATGCCTGTCTGTATCTTATATTTTTTGGCAGGTATAGATTTTGCTAAAACTATGCCATGTCTGTTTTTTTCATTTCCTCCTACCACAGACGGGATTTTAAGTATATCTCTTTCTATTCCGGTCTGCATTTCATATGCAGCAGTCCAAGACAAGAATGCAGAATTCACATCTATATGCATAACAATCATAAAAACACCCTTTTATCGAACTTATGTTCGTTTAGCATTATTATAACACAAGTTAAGGATTTTAAAAGAGCAAATTTTTCTGTAAATATATTTTTTAATGTAATATATGGCAAAATAATGTAAAACATCCTGAATATAAACATAGGATTTGTTAATATTTTAGAAAATAGAAAAAGAATGGCTACTACTATATTTCAAGTATAACCATTCTTTTTCATATATTTTATATCACATATAATGAAATCATGCTCTATTGTATGTAAATGTAAATATTTAAAATTAACTTATCCATGCATTTCCTTGTTTTTCTATTTCCCATTTTCCATTTTTATACTTTACAACTGTACCATCGTAACCAATTGCACCAAGCCCAGAGCGCCATTTAGATATATCCATAATTATAGAATTTCTTTTTATAGGCTCATCTTCAATTTCAAATAATATGCCTTCTTCAAAGTATAAATCCTTAACATACCCTTTTTCTTTAAGTTCCTCAATCGTCATATCTAAAACTGTAAAACCATAATTCTCAAGTTCTTTTAATAGTTCTGCTTTTTCTTCATCATTTAAATTAACTATTAAAGATGTATCTATAGCAATATATTTTATATTGCTGTTAAGAGCGCTGTCTTCTTCATACAATTTATCAATAACTGTTGTATATGCTCCCACTTTATCAACTTCTCCACTTTGCGTACACGCTGCTGTAAATACAGTAATAGATAAAATAAGTAGTATAAACATTTTTCTTACAATAAATTTATTCTTCATTATATCGCCTTCCATGTTATACCCTCCATATTATTTATATAAATAGACGAAGATTATTTAGTTTTGTTCCATTTTACTGTTGACAATCCATAATATAAAAATCAACGATAGAATTTAACATATTTGCAGAAAAAAACAATGCCAATCAGCATTGTATCCTGTTTCACGGATTCATTTTCTGTCTATATAGTACCTAACTGTGCTGTAAAGCATATAAAATGTTGAAGCTACAATTGTCCCCATACTAATCAATAATAAAAATTTATCCATTAACGACCCTCCGCCATATATCTATTTAATTAGACGCATCACATTTAAAAAATGTTTCATAAATTACTTAAATTTTTATTTTTACGTGCACTTTTTTCCTTTTTTCAATGTATTTTCGTCTAATTGTTAAATTATTTTAATAAAAGCAAAGCATTACATGCTGCGGATTATATGGTAAAATTAATATTATACTTTTAGGAGAATGCAATGAATATTAGGCAAATAAGAGATTTAACTGTAATAGATTTTGATGAGAATAGATTTTTAGGTATTGCATGTGACTCATGCGGAGGAATAGGATTAAAGGAGCATGATGTTGTAAAGGTAGAACCTAAGGTTTCAGCATATCATACAGGCAAGGTTGTTCTTGCAGAGCTTATGAGCATGGGCTTCGTTCCTCTCATTATGGCTGACGGGCTTGCCGTTGAAATGAACGACACAGGTAAACAGCTTATCGAAGGTTTCAATGAAGTTATATCAAAGGTTAAATCGACAAAAATACACCTGACAGGCAGCACAGAGGAAAACATACCCACAGTTCAGACTTCAATGGGTATTACCTGCATAGGCATGTGTGAAAAAAGCAAATTAAAATATAAAAAAACCTCAAAAAATGATATTTGCATGCTTATAGGACTTCCCTTAGTAGGAAATGACGTTGTTAATAACCCGGACAAAATATTAGATATTGATGATTTTGAAAAGTTATATCTATGTAAACATATAAAAGAAATGCTTCCAATAGGATCAAGAGGAACCGGTGCTGAACTGGCAGATTTATGCGAATACAACAATCTCAAAATTAAGTACTCCGATAATATCTGCATAAACCTAAAACAATCCGGGGGACCTTCGTGCAGCTGTATTGTAACTGCAGACAAGCAACATGCCGACGAAATAAAAAATCTTATTAATAAGCCGTTTAATTTAATAGGAACATTTTATTAATGCAACTTGATTATTAAAGAATTAAGTCAAAATTAAAAATCCCGGATACAAAAACCGGGATTTTTAATTTACTTCATTTGTCCTATAATTCTTTCTGCCATTATCAATATTCTTATTGCCGTTAGCGGCAGGTTCAGCCCCGTATTGTCACCAACAACAATTTTTTCGTCAACCCATCTCTGCACATGTTGGCGAGCCCATTCGGGCAAGTATTGCCTGCGCAGCTGTCAGGCAAAAATTTTCATTTTTAGTCATTATCATTACTACCTTCCGGGCTGCAAAACAAATCAATGCGATAAATTACTTTTTGTCCTCTATCGCACAATATGCAATATAAAAGCCATATATAGAGCTATTCAAATTAATTATACCAAAAAAAGATCTCTCAGCGAGATCTTCAGATTAATTTATAGTGCGGCTTTTCTTCGTTAAACAGCTTCCATCTAAGCCAGTCATCCAGAATTATGGCAGGCAGAGCCAGAATAACCCATATTATACTGTATTGGAGACTTATCTGCCCCAATAAATTGTGCGGTAGATCGCTGTAGTCCCAGACATTCAGCTTCAGCCATACATTCAATATTAAGCCCGCTATGAATTCTATGCCTGTTACAATGGCAGCTGCTATAATTTGCTGTTTCCACAGAGGCATTTGAAATGTAAAGTATTCATTAATAAGCCCTATCAGCACAAAGCATATGCCTCCAACAACAAACATGCTTATATGGCTGTAACCCCGCCATAATATTTCCAGCATATAGTATATAACTCCTCCTATTACAAACAACGTCAAATTTTTACATATACGTTTCACATTATCACCCCATATATTACTATGCCGGTGAATTGTTCTTAAGTAATACTATTTGGAACTTTGTATTTTATAGTTCTTTCCTGGAACTTAACTATTCTCAATCGTATCACAGGAGTCTATATTACTGGATTTGTTATATATATACACAGCAAATAAAATAACAGCTGTTCCTATAATTTGAAGCCATGTTAATTTAGTTTTTAGTATAATATATGACAGCACAATTGTGAATATAGGCTCTAATAGGGATATGACAGAAACCCGCCCGACAGAAAGCAAAGATACTGCCTTCATAAACGCAAAGAAGCCAACAACCGTAGACCAAAATGCAAGAATACTTAAATAAAAAATAATCTTTGGTTCAAGTATAATCGTAAATTCATTATTTATCATGCTGTACACAAAATAGACACTTGAACATACAAAACATAAATACATTGTCAGCACCGCCGAATCAATGCCGGCAATATATTTTTTTGTATAAATCATGTATACAGCGCTGATAAAAGCAGCTGTTATTACATACACAATCCCCTTGACTTCAAGTGACTCCCAAGGAGCATACAAGACGATTGCCGTTCCCATAAAGGAAAGTGTAATTCCTACAATTTTTTGCTTTGTAATTTTTTCATTTAAAAATAACCTTGCAAGCAGCAATACAAATAATGGATAACAGTAATAAATAATTTCTCCGATTGATGGAGAAACATATCTGAACGCTGAAAAAAATGAAATACACTGTATACTGTAAATAGTGCCTGCAACACATATGTACCAAAATTCCTTTTTAGTTCTGAGAATATCTTCCCTCTTTGAAATTATACAATATACAAAAAATATCATTCCTGCTATAAAAAACCTATAAAACAGCATAGTCGATGGAGAAACCCCACCAGAGATTCCTATGCCGGCAAGTATAGGTATTATACTGAAGCCAAGAGTTGCAATAATTGCATATATAATACCATTGCTTCTTAATTTCATTTTATAACCCTCCGATATAAACTTCCCATTCAGTTGTAATCGTTTTCAAGTATGTTATTCCCAAATGCAATCTACTTTTTCCGACAGAAATCAAAATAAACTAAAAAGCAAATCCGGAAACATTGCTCCAAATTTGCCCCAAAGTGCATTCATTAAATTAATCCATGCCGTATTTCTTTTTAAATCTGTCAACTCTACCGCCTTTGTCAACAAACTTTTGTTTGCCGGTAAAGAACGGATGACATTCTGAGCATATTTCAACTTTGATTTCGTCAAGTACTGAACCTGTTTCAAATGTATTTCCACATGCGCATTTAACAGTAACTGTTTTATAATCCGGATGTATTCCTTTCTTCATCCTGTTCACCTCTTTCTCGCTCTATATTAATTAATTAAATAGTATTATCAATTTACCTTCAGTATTATAACATACAAAAAAATATATTACAATATTTTTTTGTATGTTATTTTTTAATAGTTCCTGTCATCAAAATCATTCTTCATCTTATCAATATTTAGCAGCTGGGAAGATGCCTGCCTAATAAATTCATCGTTGGTCTTGGTTTTTACCAAACCATCTATTAATCTTTCTGTAACGTCAGCAACAGAAAAATTGCTCATTGCCTTTCTAAGCTGCCAAATTGTCTGAAGTTCTTCTGTATTTAGCAAAAGTTCTTCTCTTCGTGTACCAGATTTGTTAATATCTAAAGCAGGGAATATTCTTTTTTCTGACAGCTTTCTATCAAGATGAATTTCCATATTTCCCGTACCTTTAAATTCTTCAAATATCATGTCGTCCATTCGGCTTCCGGTTTCAATAAGGGCACTTGCTAAAATTGTCAGACTGCCGCCTTCTTCAATATTTCTGGCTGCTCCGAAAAACCTTTTTGGTCCGTACAATGCACCTGGGTCAAGCCCTCCTGATAATGTCCTTCCTGTTGGAGTTATAGTAAGGTTATATGCTCTCGAAAGTCTTGTAATACTGTCTAAAAGTATCAATACATCCTTACCTTGCTCAACAAGCCTTTTTGCTCTTTCGAGAACCATTTCTGCAACTTTTATATGGTTTTTTGGAAGCTCGTCAAACGTAGAATACACAACATCACCCTTGACACTTCTCTTCATATCAGTGACTTCTTCCGGGCGTTCATCTATTAAAAGCATTATAATTTCTATATCCGGGTAATTTTCCGAAATGCTGTTTGCAATATTCTTCAGAATTGTTGTCTTACCTGCCTTTGGAGGGGCTACAATCATACCTCTTTGTCCTTTTCCTATAGGCGCAATTAAGTCTATCAATCTCATGGTTATATTAAAGGAAGAGCTTTCAAGCCTAATTCTTTCATCGGGATATATAGGAACAAGTGAGTCAAAATCTTTTCTGTTTCTTGCTAATTCAGGATTTTCGTCGTTTACCTGCTTAACGTATAACAGGGCTTTAAATTTTTCGCCTTGTTTTGGCGGTCTTGTTATTCCCGTTATTTTATCTCCGGTCTTCATATGAAATCTTCTTATTTGAGAAGGGGATATATAAACATCTTCATCGCTGGTAAGATAATTATTTGTTCTTAAAAAACCGTAACCGTCCGGATGTGTTTCCAGAATGCCCATTACTTTGACGGCATCATCTCCGCTGGATTCAATTTCTTCAACAATCTTATCGGGAAGGTTTGATATATTTACCTCCGCATTAGATGTATTGTTTTCATTTTCAAAATTTTCTAAATTCTTGGCACGTTCCGTAAAATTGCTCGCACTGTTTTTTTCTTTTTCTACTAACTTCTTGTCGTCGTCTTTATGTGAATGATTTGATTTATTTGAACTGTTATAATATTCATTTAATTTTTTTAGCAATTCATCTTTTTTATATTTATAAGCATCACGCATTCCTTTTGACTTTGCCAGCTCCTTCAATTCCGAAAGCTTTAAACCGGCTAAATTGTCTTTATCCATAAAATCCTCCGTTCTATTCAATTCAATTTTAATAATCTATGGAATATATAAGATAAGTGCTCGATAAGTGTTACAATAATATCATTTAATTTTTCAATAGTCAAGAGATTTAATTCAAAAATAATTACTTTTTGTTAATTTTTTAACTAATGTATTGCTTTTTATTTTTTTAGTAATATAATAATGTTATAGAACTATTGTGAGGTTTAATATGGTTGATTTGAAAATATGCGTTGGAAGTGCATGTCACCTAAAAGGTTCATATGATGTAATAGATGCGTTTAAAAACTGTGTGCGAACAAGAAACGTATCAGGTAAAGTTGAAATCAAGGCTGCGTTTTGTCTTGGACATTGTACTGAAGCAGTTTCTGTTATGTTTATGGACAAAATTTTTTCAGTAAACAAAGAAACTGCAGATAAGTTTTTTGACGAAGTTGTTATGGAAAGTCTGAGGAGTTAATATGAGAATTTTAGATTTTTATCCGGCTAATTGCAAAAATTGTTATAAATGTGTCAGAAACTGTTCTGTAAAAGCAATCAAAATGATTGACGATCAGGCGCAAATCGTAGAAGACAAATGTATTGCATGCGGAACCTGTTTTTTGGTTTGCCCACAAAATGCCAGAAATATTCACAGCGATTTGGAAAATGTGTTTAACGCTGTTAAGGACGGTCGAAAAGTAATTGTATCTATTGCCCCATCATACCTTGGAGTTTATGAAGAACCGTATAAATTAATATCTGTGCTTAAGCATCTTGGTGCAGCATTAGTTGAGGAAACTTCAATAGGAGCAGCAAAGGTCACCGAACTCTACAAAAAATATGTATCTGATACAAGTTTAAATAATGTAATTACAACATGCTGCCCTACTGTAAACATGATGGTGCAGACGTATTATCCTGACCTGATAAAATATTTAATTCCTTTGGATTCTCCCATGATTGCTCATTGTAAAATGATAAGAAAGCGCCACGGCAGCGAAGCCTATATTGTATTTCTCGGCCCTTGTATTTCAAAAAAATGCGAAGCCTACGGCTACCAGCTTTCAGGCGTTATTGACGGAGTTATTTCTTTTGAAGAACTTGACAAGCTGTTAGAATCGAAAAATATAGATATATCTTCTTTTAATGAAACCTATCCTGATTTAGAGGGAAATTTTACAGGAAAAAAATATCCGTTGGAAAATGGTATTCTTTCAGGTATGAAGGATGTAATTTCAGAAAGCCCCTTTACTCCCCTAACTATATCGGGAACAGATAATTTAATCGGAGCTTTTGACGCTTTGTCCAAGGGTGATCTGTCAAATGTAATCATTGAAGCAAACAGCTGCATAGGAAGCTGCCTTGGCGGCCCTGCCGTGCCGAAAAAGAGCAAAAACGTCTTTGTCAGAAAAACAAAGACCAAGTCAAGGATACACCCTCTGAGGAGTAAAAACTTTGAAAATTATAGCGATGAAGAAGCCACACTTGATTTCAGCCGTCATTTCAGGAACAAACAATATATTCACCCGTCATACACAGAAGATGATATAAGGGCTGTTCTTGAAAAGACAGGCAAGCACACAAAATCAGACGAGCTTAACTGCGGAGCATGCGGCTATGATACCTGCAGAGAAAAGGCAGTGTCTGTTCTTGAAGGATTGTCATACCCTCAGATGTGCATGCCTTACATGAGGATCGAGGCGGAAAAAATTTCGAATATCTACTTTGAATATTCACCTAGTATCATTGTTATTGTTGATTTTAATTTAAATATACTTGACCTGAATCCGGTAGGAGAAAAAGCATTTCATATTTCTGCTTCTAAAATTAGGAATAAGCCTGTTTCATCAATTATTTCTCCGGAAAATTTTGCTGATGCCATAAATTCAGGAACAAATATGGTGGCAAAAAAGATTTTCCTTGAAAACTATGGTATAACCGTCCATGAACGAATTATTTGCCTTCCCAAAAATAAAATTTTGTTTGGAATATTAAATGATATAACGGCAGAAGAAATGAAAAAAGAACAGATTATAAACTTAAAACTTAACACCCTTGAAACAGCTGACAGAGTAATTGAAAAGCAAATGCGAGTAGCTCAAGAAATTGCTGGATTAATGGGTGAAATAACAGCTGAGACAAAAGCTGCTCTTATTAAATTAAAAAAGGTCGTTTTAGAGGAAAGTGAAAAGTAATGGAGAACTTCATAGATATAAATTATAAAAGCATTAATAAGTACACAGAGGAACTGTGCGGCGACAGAGTTGAATACAGCTGCGATGACGGAGAATACATCATTGTCTTATCTGACGGACTGGGGAGCGGTGTCAAGGCAAACATACTTGCAACAATGACTACCAAGATTACCGTGACAATGCTTAAAAACGGAGCATCCATCGAGGATACTATTGATACCATAATAAATACTCTCCCTGAATGCAAGGTCAGAAAGCTTGCATATTCAACATTCACTATTATTAAAATAGATAAAAACAACAACGTATACATTGCTGAGTATGACAATCCGCCCTACTTTTATTTTTCACAAAAAAAGATTATTCCTGTTGAAAAAGCAGAAAGAAAAATAGGTAATAAGAAAATATATGAATCCAATATTAAGCTGGAAGAAAACGACACTCTCTGTGTCGTCAGCGACGGTGCAATTCACGCGGGAATAGGCCAGATGCTTAATCTCGGATGGTCATGGGATGAAGTCAACGAGTACCTGAAAAATCTAAACAACTTAAACAGCTCATCACAGATTATCAATAACAACTTCATCGGAGTCTGCAGAAATTTGTACAACAATAGGCCCGGTGATGATACTACAATACTGACAATAAAATCTAGAAGACCTGAAATTGTAGATTTATTTGTAGGTCCTCCGGCCAACAAATCAAAGGATTCGGCATTGGCAGAAATTATGAATGAAAGCAAAAATATAAAAATAATATGCGGCGGAACCACCGCTCTCATAGCTGAACGAGAACTCGGAAAAACTCTTAGTGTGGATCTTGATTCCATGAAGCAGGATGTTCCTCCAATAGCCTACATGGATGGATTTGATCTTGTTACGGAAGGGGTTCTAACTCTTGGCAGAACTCTTGATAATATTAAAAAAATCAATATATCTGACTGTGATAATGTAATAGATTACAGCAGCTACGACGGATGCTCCATATTGACACGAATGCTCTCCGATATGGCAACTCATATTAACTTTTATATAGGAAGAGCCGTAAACCCTGCTCACCAGAATACAGGATTCCCAATGGGATACAGCATTAAGCAAAATATTCTTGACGCTTTGATTGAAGAATTAAAAAAGGCAGGCAAAAAAATAAATATTATGTACTTATAAGGTACAGCCAATCGAAAATAGTAATGTTTCGATTGGCTGTTTTTATTTATTCTTTATTTAACATATGCGTAATCAGGCTTTTTATCCAATACATGAGTTGTGTCTATAAAGCGGATTGTCCCGGATTTTGAACGTGTAACTACTGATGATGTCCTTGCTCTGTTGTTCGCCATATATCTCACACCCTTCAGAAGCTCTCCGTCGGATACCCCTGTAGCTGCAAAAATAATGTCATCACCTTTAGCCAAATCTTCCATTACAAGAACTCTGCTCCAATCATCTCCAGCCATTTCTCTGCATCTTCTTTCTTCTTCCTCATTGTCAGGTCTTAAAATTCCCTGGAATTCTCCTCCGAGGCACTTAATGGCCGCCGCTGAAATCACTCCTTCAGGAGCGCCTCCCTTGCCAACAAACATATCCACCCCGGATTCACTGAAGCATGTTGCTATGGCAGCCGCAACGTCTCCGTCTCCGAACAGCTTTATCCTTGCTCCGACACTTCTTGCACCTTCTATTAAGTGCTGGTGTCTTTCTCTATCCTGCATTATTACTGTTAATTCTGTAATATCTTTCTTCAATGCTTTAGCCACATTGTAAAGATTTTTCTCGATAGAAGCAGTTATATCAATACAATTTTTTGCTTTCGGTCCAACGGCAATTTTATCCATATACATATCAGGGGCGTGGAGCAGACAGCCTTTAGGGGCAACAGCAACAACAGCCAATGCTCCTGGAAGTCCCTTTGCAACTAGCTTTGTTCCGTCAAGAGGATCAACAGCAATATCAATTTCTGGTGCTCCTTCCTCCCAAGTTCCTATCTTTTCGCCGATATATAGCATCGG
Organism: Sedimentibacter sp. MB35-C1; assembly: GCF_030913635.1. NCBI lineage: Bacteria > Bacillati > Bacillota > Tissierellia > Sedimentibacter > Sedimentibacter sp. MB35-C1. Next base: position 1,042,555 of record NZ_CP133188.1, on the reverse strand, counting down.
CGCCTCATCAAGCTCTCCTTCTCCTATAACCACAGTACCTGAAATATCCAAAACCTGAAACATGCTTCTCATACCGTCAACTGCCGCTTGATCGGCTATTTCCTTGTTTCCCCTGCCCATATACTTGCCACATCCTAAGGCTGCAGCTTCTGTTACTCTCACTATATTCAAAGCTAATTCTCTATCCATTTTTCTCTCCCGTAAATTTTATTGTATACTTTTTATTTTAAATTAGTATATAAGTTACAATATTTCATATAAAGTTATACTATAAATAGCTCAATTTTTCCACCCAATTTAGTGTTTTTTTTAAATTGTTTCAGATAATTAATATATTTAGGATATTTTGGAGAAAAAATATTTATATAGCCTTTCTAGCAAAAGTAAATACGTTTGCAATAACAATGTAACTGTGGCATAATATTAAAAAGTGCGAAAGGAATGGTGATATAATGAAAATGTTAATAGGCGGACAACAAAAAGACTCTTTTAGCGGCAAATCCATAAACATATTTAACCCTGCAACTCAAAAGTTAATTGATACAGTTCCTGACTCATCAAAAGAAGATTTGGACCTGGCATTGAAGCATTCACTAAACGGTAAAAAAATATGGGGAGAAACGCCTCTGCATGAACGTTCAAGAATTTTATTGAAATTTATTGATAATGTAAGCGAACATGTTGATGAACTTGCTGAACTTTTATGCAAGGAGACCGGAAAACCAATAAAAGAGGCAAAGGCCGAGGTAAGCCTTGTTCCCGTTATATTCAGACGTTTTCTGGAGGGAGCAAATCATCTTTATGGAATAACCCTTCCTGACAGTCAGCCGGGAGGAGAAAATGACATAATATATACACGCAGAGAGCCTTTGGGAACTGTCGTATGCATTATTCCATTCAATTTTCCTGCTTCAACATATGCATACAAGGTTGCACCGGCTCTGACAACAGGAAATTCAGTTATTGTTAAACCACCCTCTGACAATCCCTTGACTCTTATTAAAATAACAGAACTTCTTGTAGAATGTGGCATTCCGGGAGATGTCCTGCAAATTGTAACAGGCAGCGGTTCGGTTGTTGGAAAATACCTTGTAGGAAGCACCGAAATTGATGCTGTAAGTCTTACGGGAAGCACAGCGGTAGGTATCGAAACGGCAAAGCAGGCTGCAGCAAATCTTCACCGCGTATTTCTGGAACTTGGCGGAAATGACGCAATGATTATTTATGAAGATGCTGATATGGATTTAGCTCTACAGAATGCAATAATGGCCAGAACAACAAACTCAGGGCAGATATGCATTGCAACGAAAAGATTCATTGTTCAGAACTCAATTAAGGAAGAGTTTGCTAAGCAGCTTGTTAATAGGCTAAGTAAAATAAAAATCGGAGACCCTATGGATCCTACATCTGAAATGGGGTGCCTGATTAACGAAAAAGCCGCCCTTGAAGTTAAAAAGCAAGTAGATTATACTATCAGTCAGGGTGCGAAATGCTCATGCGGAGGAAATATAATAAATAAAACATTTTTTGAGCCAACTGTACTGACAAATGTAACTCCTAACATGGATATCTCTAAAGATATGGAGGTTTTTGGGCCTGTCTTCCCTATAATAGGCTTTAATACAATGGAGGAAGCCGTTGAAATACATAATTCCTCTGTATATGGCCTTAACGGCGGCATTATGACCTGTGATACCAGCAAAGCCTTGAAAACAGCATATAGAATAGAATGTGGCAGTGTTGTACTGAATGGAACAGGAAGGTACAGACACCCGGATATTGCTTTCGGAGGATATAAGATGAGCGGTATAGGAAGAGAGGGTGTCAGCGCAACATTGGAAGAATTGACTCAGGTTAAGACAATAATTATAAAAGGAATACTCGGCTGATTCCGACAATATTAGTACATTCGCAGAGAATTTCTAATTTAATAATTATTTCAGTACCAATTGACTATATGAGGCAGATATTGTAAAATAATATAAGGCAAAGAATTATAATTATGGAGGGTATAATGGAAAAATTAATTATTACTGCATGCTTAACAGGAGCAGAAGTAACAAGAGAACAACAACCCAATCTTCCTCTTACACCGGATGAAATTGCCGAAGCAGCCTATGAATGCTATAAGGCAGGCGCATCAATGGTGCATGTCCATGCCAGAGACAAGGAAGGCAATCCGACACAGGATTATGAAGTTTATAAGGAAATAAAGGAAAAAATCGAAGCCAAATGCAACATTATATTCCAGCCTTCAACTGGTGGAGCAGTATGGCATACTCCTCAGCAAAGAATGCAGCCCATAGAACTTAAGCCTGAAATGGCAACATTGAGTATGGGAACATGCAATTTTGGTGATGATGTGTTTATGAACACAGAGGAAAACATAAGATTATTTGCAAAAAGAATGAATGAACTTGGAGTTAAGCCTGAGCTTGAATGCTTTGAAAAAGGAATGGTTGATACGGCAGTCCGCTTTGGTAAAAAAGGATTGATAAATACTCCGATGCACTTTGACTTTGTGTTGGGAGTCCCCGGAGCAATGGGTGGAGAATTGAGAGATTTGTTGTACATGATAGATTCTGTTCCTACAGGATCAACATGGACCGTTGCAGGCGTTGGGAGATACCAGCTTCCATTGAATATGGCCGCCATAATGCTTGGCGGACACGCAAGAACAGGCTTTGAAGACAATATATATTATTCAAAAGGTGTGCTGGCAAAATCAAATGCCCAACTGGTAGAAAGACTTGCACGTCTTTCAAAAGAATTCGGAAGAGAAGTAGCTACTCCGGATGAAGCAAGAGTTATACTAGGACTGCGCTAGCAGAATTATAAATAAAGGAGATTTTCAACAGTCCGCAGTTCAGTGCGGTAACCTGTTAAAAATCTCCTTTTTCATATTTTTTGTTATTGTTCCATTGCAAGTTCCACCAGTTTTACAATCAGGTCTTTATATTCTATACCTATTTTCTTAAGCATTGACGGATACCTGCTCAGGTCAGTTAAACCCGGTATCGTATTGATTTCGTTAAGATAAATTTGATTTTCCGGCGTAACAAACATATCAACTCTTGACATTCCTTTACAGCCCAGTGCAATGTACGTTTTTTCTGCAATCTGTTTAGCTTGTATTTTAAGTTCGTCGCTGATTCTTGCGGGACAATATATTTTTGAATTATGCTGACTATACTTTTCAACATAATCAAAAAAGTCATTCTTTGTTTCTATTTCATCAACTTCACCAATTATCAAATCCTCATTCCCTACTACAGCACAACCTATTTCAAATCCATCGATCATTTTTTCTATTATAAGCTTATTATCATATTCAAATGCTTCCATAACACCCTTTTCAAATTCATCATAATTCCTAACTTTGCTTATTCCAAGAGATGAGCCATTGTTTGCAGGTTTTATGAACATAGGAACAGAAAGTTTTTCATATGCCTCTTCATAAAGCTTCTTTATATTAAGTTTGCTTGAATTTACGGCCGATATATACGGCGCTGTTGCAATTCCAGCGTTTTCACAAACAATATGAGTAAATTCCTTATCCATGCACACAGCGGACGAAGTCATATTGCACCCTACAAAAGGAATTCCCGTCATTTGACAAAGTCCCTGAATTGTTCCGTCTTCGCCGTTTCTTCCGTGAAGAACTGGGAAGATGCAGTCTATCTCTATTTTTTCAAATGTATTGTTGGAATTAAGCTTTATCAGTCCTCTAAATTCATTGCCCATGCTGAGAAGTACAGGTCTTAAATCACCCTTGTGCCATGAGTCATCGTTTATTCTGTCAGAAGAACCCTCATACAAAAGCCATCGACCCTCCTGTGTTATCCCAACAAGGGTGACATCAAACATCTCGTCAGGGACATTGTTGATTATTGCAGCAGCAGAGTGCAATGAAACCGAGTATTCATCGGATTTACCTCCAAACAATATTGCTAATTTAGTTTTCATTTGTTTCCCTCCAATTCTTTAGTGTGCTTGCTATATACTCAAGTTTTAAAAATCTGGATCCCTTAACCAAAATTGAACAGTCTTCATTCAAATATTTTTTTAAGTGTTCAGAAGCTTCTTCCTTGGTATCAAACTCGACTATACTTTGTATATTAGTATTTTCTCTTGCTCCTTTTGCTATAAACTTTGCTTCACGCCCTATTGTAATGAGTTCGTCAATGTGATGTGAAACCAAATCCCTGCCAACTGTATAGTGCATGTCATGACTCATTTCTCTATATCCCAGCATGTCCCCCAGCACAGCTATTTTCTTATGAGATTCTATAAGCTCAAATATATCAAGAGCCGCTGAAATACTTACCGGGTTCGATTTGTAGCAGTCATTAAGTATTGTGCAGCTGTTTATTTTAATAATTTCATTTCTAAGCCCTGTTTTTTCTATTTTTAAAAGCCCCTGGCGTATTTCCTCAGGTGTCATTCCAAATTCTTTTGCGGCAAGTATTGCAGCCATTGAATTTAACGCTTGATGCTTTCCGAGCATATCCGCATAAAGCTCTCCAAAGCCTTCATCATTTACTTTAAATTTTATTCCATCTATGCTTTCACTGAATTCCTTCAAATATAATGTATTATTTTTATCGGTACCGAAGGTCTGCTTTCTTATGCTGTCCCTTATTTCAGTCTGTCTGACAGTGCTTTCAATCAAAGGGTCGTCTCCAAAATAAATGAACAGTCCATTATCTTTTATACCGTTCACTATTTCAAGCTTGGTTTTTGCAATTTCTTCAATAGAAGGAAAGTTATCTATATGTACAAGACCGACACTGGTTATAATGCCAACATCAGGCTGAACAAGCTTTGTTAGAAAATCTATCTCTCCCTTTCTTTCCATGCCCATTTCAATAACTGCCGCCTCACAGTCCTCATCCAAACTCAGAAGCGTATACGGAACACCTATCTCCGTATTGTAATTACCAATGGTTTTTTGAGTCTTAAATCTTTGAGACAGAATACTTGCCGTTATATCTTTTGTAGATGTCTTACCGTTACTTCCGGTAACTCCAACTATTTTCGCTTTTAATTCGTTCCTATATGCAAAAGCAAGCTCCTGTAAAGCCTTTACTGTATCATCAACCAGAATCACCGCAATATCCTCGGGAGGGTTTGGTTCGCTCTTGTTCCACAAAGCTGCCGAAGCACCATTTTTAACTGCATCATTAATGTATGTATGACCATTCACAGTCATTCCTTTAATAGGTACAAACAAATTATTTTCGCACACATTTCTCGAATCTATACTTACTCCGCATATAACTCTGTCATAATCAAAACTGCCTGTAATCTCTGCTTTTAAAATATCCGCAGCATCCTTTATTTTAAGTTTTATCATTTGAAAACCTCTTTATTGGTTTAGTTTATTAAATTAATTATATTGTAATTAGCATTTATAATCAATAAAAAATATAGATATAAAATATTCAGCTATATATTTGAAGTTTAAATGACAAACAAAAATACGATAGCTGACTGTTTATTAGTTCAAAGATATCGTATTTTCGTTAAAATTTAATATTTTATTTTTTAACCGAAAATTTTTGTAAAATTTCGATTGCACCAAAAATGTTTATTTTTCCCCACCCGTAGTCATCATCATAACCCTGTTCTCCCAAATCATAGGCTGACATAGCTATAGCCGAACGAATTTCCTCCGGTGTGCTGCCAGAATACCGAGAAAGCAGCCCTGCTATTATTCCGGCCGCACGGGCATTTGCATATGATGTTCCCGAATATTTTTTAACTTCTCCGCTGGATGACAAAGCAGCAACATCCTTGCCTTCTTCCACTGCAAACACTCCGTTTCTTTGAGAAAAATCCGCAGCAGCATTTTTCTTATCTATTGCTCCTATTCCTATCACTGTTTCATATGCGGCAGGATAGTATACCTTGTCTGGATATTTGAGATTATCATTGCCCACAGCAGCGACAATAACAGCTCCGTTTTCCTCGGCATGAGCAACGGCTTTTCTCAATACCTCACTATCCTCCGCTGTGCCTGAACTTATGCACAAGACTCTGCATCCGTAAATATCTACTGAATCAGTAATTGCTTTTGCAAGAAGCTCCGTTCCTCCGTTCACAACTACTCCGGAAGAATACCTTGACTGATATACCAAAGGAACCACTATCCCCCCCGAAGCTGTTCCCATTACAACACTGCCTTTGGCTTCAGCTCCTATGATAATGGAAACAACTCTGGTTCCGTGGCCGATTTTATCATCAGTATCATCCTCAGGAAAAACATAGTTCATGCCTTCTTCAATATGATCCTTCATATCCGCTGCATATTCAGCCATAACTCCCGTGTCTATTACGGCAATGCCTACTCCGGAACCGTCAGGCATTTCTTCCGGCGCTGCATACAAGGAGTTAATATTTAAAGCAATTGCAGCTAATATTAAAATAAAGCTTCTCATTTTTATATTCCTCTACTTGGGCACCGTCGCATACGACAGTGCCCTGGCTGACTACTGTTCATACATTTCTATAAATCTTATAATCATGGCCGCTACTTCCGCTCTCGTTGCATTGTCTGAAGGATGAAGTCCGCCGTCATTGCTGCCTTTTATAATTCCGGCGCCCACGGCCCATTTCATTGCTTCTTCAGCATATGCGGAAATTTGTTTGTAATCGCTGAATATTTCCATGCCTGCTGTTTGTTCGGTTTCTGTAATATACTTTTTATATACTGCATATCTGTACAAAAGCACTGATATTTGTTCTCTTGTTATGAGAGCATCAGGCAAGAACATATTGTTGTCTGCTCCCTTAACTATGCCTTTTTCTGCTGCCCACGTCACGTAGGACGAATAATACATACTGGAATCCACATCGGAAAATAATGTTTCAATAGTTGCGGTATCAGCATTATCAATTCTTCCAAGCACTGTAACAAACATTCCTCTGGTCATGCTAAAATCGGGAGCAAAAAGACTCTCAGACACACCTTTAAACAACCCTTTTTCTACAACAGCCTTTATGTATTCCAATGCCCAGTGATTTTTTATGTCAGTGAAAGCATCATAAGGAGTTTCTTGAAGTTGCTCTTTAGTTTTATCGGGTTCAGAATGATTACCTCCTCCTTCTGATTTTTTCTTAAACTCAGCTGTCACGGTAACATTGCCGGACGGCATTATAAATGCAGTCCCTTCTATGGTTCCGCTGTTTACAACAATACTATTTAAGACATATACCGAATCTGGCACTGCGGTTATTGTAATCAATGTTCCCGCTTTTGCAGCAGAATGAGATGCACTTATGCTTCCTCCTTTTATCGGCTGAACCACATTGATCGCATAATATGATGCATCCTTTTGACTTCCTGCACTTTGTAATCCAAACGCAGCCGCTGCAGTCATGCTGCCTTCATCGGAAACCATCAGACTTCCTTTTACCATACCTCGCGCACCCGCCGTCATTGAGAATTCTCCGTCATCAGTAACTGAAGCACCTCCGGAAGCTGCATATGCATCCCATGACAGCAAAGGTGAATTATTTAATATAATTTCACTGCCGTCTAAGGTTTCAGCTTTTAAAATAAGCTGCTTTGTTTCCTGTGATGTCAAATCTTCTCCGCCTGTCAGCGATTTATTCGTAACATCATAGCCGCCGGCATAAATCTTAAGTTTATTAATTTTGCCCAGCGCCTTGTTTATTACTGTAATACTATCCGATACGGAATTACCTGTCTCGTCAAATACTGAAATCTCAACCTCGTGAATTAATTCTGCTGCATCAAGTTTGACAGTCTGGCTGAAACTTCCGTCTTCTTTGCTTATTTCAGGTGAATATGCTGTATTATTTATTGTAATTTTTGCGCCCAGATCAGTGATACCTTTTATTTCAACACTTCCGTCCTCTTCAAAGAATCCACCGTTTAATGGAGCTTCTAGCAGCAGTCTCGGCGGAAGTGTATCCACTGCAAAACGTTTCTGCACAAGAACTCCGTCACCGGCTCGGTTGGCTCCAATGAATGCAAGTGTATGATTTCCGTCATCAAGGCCATGAAGAGAAATTTCCCAGCTGTCAGAATTATTTACAGTACCGGCCGACACAGCGTCATCCTTTTCAGCACCGTCAAGAGTCCATGTTCCGAAAACCTTCTGGTCTGACTGAACATTGAATGTTATATCACCGCTTCTGTAGGTATCAACATATACAGTATCGGATTCACCTGCACTATATGCTACAGCTATGCTTCCCGGTGCGGAAATTTCAATAACCGCAGTCTGAGGCTCTGCCAACACCACCTGGTTTGACATAATTTCTCGGGAATAATATACAAGAGGTTTATCCGGATTCGAATTATCTTCTCTGTAAGCAGATACTCCCAGTTTATAAGATTTCCCCGGTTCCAGCCCTCGTATAACTTCTTCTGTTACTGTGTTTCCGCTTTCATCCTCTGATTCGTAAGTATAGCTGTATCTCCCTCCAACCGACATCTTAGACGCATCCTTCGCATATGATATGCCTCCTGCTTCGCTGAGCACCCATTCATTATCTTGATTTTCTTCATAAATATTTACCAGATAGCCTTCAAAACTGCCCTGAGGCTCCTCAACATCCGCATCAATCTGATAATCTCCTCCATTTGACGCAGAAACAGATGCGGGTGGCAACGGAAGCTTGGTATTTGTAAAGCTAAATGTTCCGGAAGATATTGCAGTCTCACAAAGCTCTCCTTCTTTTATGCCTGTTAACTTTAAATAATATGTTCCTGTCTCAAGACTGTCAGGAATGTCAAAACTCTCCGTACCTGATGCTATTACACTCTTGTCAGTGGTCTTGTAAATAAGCGTTCCTTCAGTATCAGCGGGATTATTAACCGCCATAAAGCTTAATGATTCAAACTTTTCAAGCTGTGTCCCCGTCCACGATGCTGTTATATTGCTTCCAGAGCCCGAAACATCTGCGGAATCAATACCAGCCATGGGAAGAACATTGTAAAGAAGCAAATCAGCCGGTGCATCTGATGTGATTATTTTCCATTCCTTATCATAATCCTCCCCGTGCGTAAATGTAATATTCAAGCCGGCTTTTCCAGTTGAGGAATTGTAAGTTAAATTCGCATTTGCTCCGCTGTTTTCAGGTGCATCTGCTTCGTATTCCGAATTATATATATTTATGCCATACGGTTTTGATTCTGAATCAGTTATACTTATTTTTTCCGCAATTTCTTTTGCCTGCTCTTTTGTATCAGCATTGTAGTTTATTGACAGTATCGCATCATTTTCTCCCTGTCTCTCTCCGAGATTGAGAATGTGCTCACTTTTGTCAGCTTTTGATCTTACTCTGGCAGCTGTAGCTGAATCCATCAAAATCACAGGAAGGCCTATGTTATCAACAAGCTCTGCTTGTGCCACAAACTCAAAATTCGTTCCCACATGCATATACAGAATCCTTCCTGTTTCCGGATCGGTATATACCGGAATATCATCAACTCCCAAAAGCTCGGGGAACGATGGCTGAGGAGCTTGTTCTCCAACCCCGAAATCAAGATCTCCACCCCAGTAGTAGCATACCCCTGCATTAATTCCTATTACCTCTATTCCTCCCCATATTCTCTGAGAATTTGCTCCGAGAAAGACACTCCCAAGATGCATTCCTCCTATAAACAGTACTACATCAGGAACCTTGACAGAAGCATTTACATAAAATTCAAAGAATCCGTCGTCTTCAACTACAATATAGCCTCCTCCCGTGATTATCTCAAAAATATTTACACTTATTGAAGCCATGAAGTAAAAATCAGGATACCAATCAAATTGAAGCTGTGCATGGTTTAAAACCTTTATATCCGTATCCATTATTACTCCGTTGCTGACTTTTATTCCGATACCTCTCAAGCTCAGAGCTAAATCGGCTCTTGCAGAAAATGCCTGCATAATTGACAGCTGCGCAGACAACAGTATCTTTAGCGGCGGTACGGAATCTGCTGCAAAAATTGTATCATACAGCTTATCTATTCCGCCGCCTCCTCCCTGAAGCCATACTACTCCAAACCCGTCAATATTTACTCCCGGTTTGAACCCTTTTATAAAGAAATACAGTTTATCGGGAACCGGGTACCCGTCTTTGCCTTTAATATTTATTTCGACTTCCGCCTCAAGCTTTGTGAACTTACACTTTCCCGCAACTCCTACTTCCCAATCGCCTATTGTGTTTATGGCAAGCTTTGCCTCCATAGTCGGCATTGCCGGAGTATATCCCGGAATTTGAAGCTCAACCAGCGTATTGAATCCTATGTATTCTCCGCCAAACAGTATATCCTTAACTTTTATAGATCCCTGCCCCTCATCGGCCTTCTGGTCAAGTTTTACCTGATCCTTATGGTATTCCCAGGCGCTTCTCATATGCTCTGATGTATACGAATTATCTTCAAGAAAAGCAAGATTTATTTTATCAAATAAATCAAGCTGTACAGGAGATTTTTCCGCATTGCTGGGAATAAGAAATGAAAGATCCAGCAATGCACCAAAGCCTATTACCCTTCTTACCTCTTGTCCTTCATCCTTTATTACTCCAAGATCTCCGTAACGGAAGTCAAATATCATTCCAGCTATGGTTTGCGCCGCACCTGCCGCACTGGGCCATATAAGAGAAATGCTCTCCTTATCTGCCATAGGATCCGGACTTACAGGCCGTTTCCCATTTTTATTATACGTAATGAGCTCATAGTCTGCACCGTTCACAATAGATGTCAAAGCAGAAATGCCACCTTTCCATATTGTAGTTCTCGCCCCTGTTGTATAAAGTTCAGCATCAAAATCCACATTAATTTCCTGCTGTTCTTGTCCGTACTTATTTATTGTAACAGTAACACTTCCGTTTTCCACGTCTATGCAGTTGTTTACAGTCATTACATTCTTGCCGCTTCCGGCAGATACACCGGTATATTTAAGTACAGTGCCGTCATCGGCAACCTGATCAGTAGGGCTAAACTCACCTTTCAGTTCAATTAATACCTCGCCAATGCTTGATTTTTCTTTGTCATATGCCGATTCACTTCCAAATGTTTTAATTTCATACATTGAATCAGTATGTGATGTTCCCTTTTTTTGCACTATTGCAATTACACCGTAACCATCATTTCTATATGTTTTGTCGTCACTGACCGTAAATTTCATTGCAGGAGCAGAAATATCATTTTTCATGGTATCTGTATAATCTATAACCAGCTGATAATTTCCGGTATTCATCTTTTCTGAAAAAACCACGTCTATGGTGTTTTCCTCTGTATCAATAAGAAATTGCTCAGAAGGCACAACATAGGATATTCCGTTTGCATATTCAGGTTTTGCAATAACTTTGTATTCAGATTTATTTTCCAGCATGCTGAAGTTGCTTCCTGACATAAATAAATGCCGTGTGCCCTCGTTATATATTATTTCAGGAGAAGACCCGGTAAATTTTATTTCAGGCAGTTTTCCGTCTCCTCCGGGACAGAGTATATAGCAAATGCCCTCTCCAAGCAGATTTTCCTCCAAAAGCTGTCCGCTTCCGGTTGGATCTACCTGGGAGCTTACATTGTATACCTTAAAGTGAACCTTTCTGTATTCGGCTTCGTCACCGACAGCCGCATTGAATTTCCACGAAACACTCTTTGTTTCCTCAACTTTAAAATCACTTACTTCCTTTGTGTATGGATTGGCATAGCTCGCCTGCGTCTGAGGAACACCATCATCATCTATAGGCGTTATGCCGGTCTGGCAGTAAACAGCAACCTTAACCTTATCATATCTTACAGATGTATCAGAAATATAATTTTCAATATATGTTTGTATTGTAAAATCACCTGGATTACCTTCATCTAACTGTCCTTCATAGGTCTTTCCGTCAGAAGACAATGTCATTGACGGAGGAGACGACAAGTTTACGGCAACGGTGCTCTTATTAGAAACTTTTTCGTTGGAATACACTCCATAGTATGTTGCCACCGTTCCGGGCAGACCGCTGCTTATTGTTCCAACATTATAATACAATGCATAAGCACTGTCGGCCGTGAGATATTTCTTATTGTTTGGGTTTGTAAATGTTATTTCTTGATCCGGCTCAAAATCAAACACACTTGAAGCTAGATTATTCCAATGTGCGAATGCAATCTTTTCCGGAATACATTCCTTCTCATTTACAGATGCATTCACTGTGTATGCCAATATTGTCGGATTATTTACATCATCATAAGCAAAAAATGTTTTTTCATATAAGTTTCCGTCATTATTGGAGTACTGTGCTTCCTTCTCTACTCGTGTATAGGTATTATCAGCTCCTGACATTTCATATATGGCAAAGTCCTGATATCCCAAAGCTGTATCCATCAATATTCTTGCACTGATGTCTGCCGGATCGCCGGTAGTTTCTGCAGTATACGATATATATGCCATACCGTGATTATTGGAACCCGTATTTGCAAGCTGTATTCTCTGTGTGAACTTAAGGTCATCGATTCCCCAGACAGCAGTTATTCCGGCTGCATCCTGAGTAACCGTTACAGCACGGTCAGCCAGCCCTAGAAAGCTGTACTTTCCTCCGAATATATAATCTTTTACAACTCCATTTCTCCTCACTCTGAATGATGTGAATGAAGTGTTATCATTATCGTTGGGAAATAATAAATTTTTATTATTGTCGTCTTTGTTCAGCTTATCTCCATCTGCAGTCCGTATGTGGAATGATCCGTTTTTAGCCGAAACAGAAACCTCAAGGAATCCGTTATTCAACACATATTCATCAGGTTCCTGCAACTGTTCCGCCACAGCGCGGAGGGGCATATACCCCATCAGCATTGTGACAATTAAAACTATAGAAATTACACGTTTGAAGCTTTGTTTCATATTATCGCCTCCTTACTTCTGAATATAGACATGGGTTATATAATCTTTTCTATCCTGCGCACGTACGTAAATTGTATAAAATCCTTCGTCCGGCAGGGTAATGCTGTCTGTTTCTGCCATAACGGATTTGATTTTCATTTGCGCTGGAGTTTTTATGCCTTCCTTCCAAAATACGGTGCTCGGCTCTTTATTCGTACCGTACGCCGGCAGATTTTCTATTGTCAGTGTTATTTCTCCGGTACTTAAAACCATTGTGCCTTCATGCTCGGCTGCTTCTCCGTTTATAAGAAGGTTAAGCGAATCCTTATCGTACACTCTCAAAATTCGGTACGAAGATGATTTGTTTCCGGAGGCGTCCGATGCTTCATAAGTAACCTTGTACCTGCCAGGTTCAATAACATCAGTTATATTTATGGGCAGACCTTGAACGTCGGCTGCAAATATAGCATAATCTTCAATGGTTCCGTCTCTGTTATCACTTACTGTAACCCCGCTCTTAAGCATACTTAATATGTCCTCAGCACTGCTTCCTTCTCTTGCGGATACTACCTGAGATGCAAACAATATTGCAGGCGGCACCCTGTCAGGAAGCTGTACGTTGAGATAATTGTACACCTTGGTTCCCCTAACAGCGTCCGTTGCTTCCACTACATAGAAATCAGTATCCCCGGAAGGCGTAAACTCAAATTTTACCCATTTGTTTTTCTCAGCATTTACGGCAGTTCCACCGTTAAATTTAACTTCTCCGTTCTTGCTGAGCTTAACATAAAACTCGATATTTTCACTGCCTTTCAATTGAAGTTTCCCTGCGTTGTCAACAGCTCCGTCATCACTGTCCGTCGTATTGAAATAAACCTTCATATTTTCCTTGTCAATCTCATTTATTTTGACAGTGTACACAAAACAATTCCCGGCTTTATCTGTAAAGTGTATGTCATAAGACCCGTTTGCAGTAAATGTGTACTCAAATTCCCTGCCAAATTCTACAATGTTTCCGGAAGAATTTTCTGCCATGAACACATCCTTATCTGCTGAAAAAGTATATTTAACCCTCTGCCTGTCATTAGAAACTTCAAAGGAAGCAGAAACATTAAATTCTTCTTTATCTATACATGTAACGCTTCCAAGACTAAGCAAAGCATCCTTCCCATTATAGGAAGTAAAATACAAATCCACATCTGCATTTTCGTGATATGTAATAACTGCCCCGCTTTGAATAAAGCTTATCTCAACCTTTGCTCTTTCTATTTCTTCTTTTGTTCCTTTATAGTATGCTTTAACATCCTGAACTGTCTTGCTGAACTTAATTTGTGCCGATATATCCTTGTTGGTTGGCACTGCAGGAGGGGGATAAATTCCATCTTCAATGCCCTGTCCCTCGCCTACAGGGGTCCACTTAACAGAAACAACCTGAGGAGGTGACACATCAAGCCAGTCTACAGGTGCCTCAGTACTGTTGGCATTTCCCACCTGATCCTTATAGTAAAACACAAACTCCTCATTATCTTCATACTTGTGATAATACTTTCCCCCATATTCTCCGGCAGAAGTGTTTTTTTCAACTCCTGCTACATTGGTTACAATAATCTCCTCATCATTATCCGGCAACAGGTACCCCACAGTTGAATAGAATGTTTCCGCCACATACTCAATATTTGCGGTAGGTATTTCATTGTCAACTTTATTAAAATTCATAAGAGGCAACGATGTTGCATTACCCTGTTCATCAACAAGATATATTGTAAATTGTGCGTTTTCATCTATCATTACAGCTCTGTCGTTTACAGTTACACCGCTAATAATATCGCTTACGTCATCATATAAAGGACTAGGTGACAGTTCTTCCTTCAATATAAGCTTAACAGGGCTTGAATCGGAAATATTGAATATGAGCATGTATCCCTGTGCAGCAGGAAGGCTTTCAATCGCTTTTTCTATGCTTTCGCTGCTATTGAAACTGTCCCTTTGCTGATTCATATAATCAAGCTTAGAATAAAGCACAACATTATACTCCGGAGGCATTTCATCCAATTCCATTACAGTTACATCATAATCCAATGACACCGTTACAGACCCCTTATTTCTAGCTAAGTCCTCGTACTCGAATGTATAGCTGTCTCCAGATTTTGCACCATCGGTAAATGTATACGTAAGCGGGCCGTTAGTTCCGGTAAGCAGCTCATTACAGTTCAGACCTGCCACAACAACATCTGTAGTAAATGTTTCACCCGGCATCGGTTCTCCAGCTGTATAGTAAATATATGGAGTGACCGGTTCAATAAAACGATCTATATTGGATATTTTTATAACTCTGTCCTTCGTTTTTCCTTTATTCTCTATCGTCAATATAATACTGCCGTTATCCGTCAATGTAATTTCAGCTGATTTTCCGCCTTCTTTAATTATTCCTTCCACAGAAGTATCTCCGCTATCTTTGCTGATTGTACCTTTTAGCTCGTTTATAACCGCTGTACTGTCTTTTGGTATTTCAACCGCAACAGTAACATCATTTTGTGTAGGCTGTATCTCCGTATACTTTATATAAGCGTTAAAATCATTAAATGCTGTAATATTTACATTTTCCGTATAGTTATTTCCAAACAGATCCATATATGAAATGCTGCACGAACCATCGGAGTATACTGCTGCTGAATCAGTATCCGCAGAAAACCGCGGATTACTGTTATACGGCTCTGTAACCATCACGGGAGCTGTAAAATTCAAATTAACCTTATCATCCGGTGTAAGGAAAGCATCATTATACTTAGGCTCAATATTTGCAGGACTATAATCAAGATACGTTCCCTCTATTGGATCGCCGTAATATTCATGAAATTCATCTGTCTCATCATCATAGTAATAATCTGTTTCATAACTCTCTGATATATTACCGGCCTGATCGGAGCCGCTGAATGTTAACCTTGCACTGTATCCATCCTCTTTGCTGTCGTCATACTTAAATGCTCCCCATATTTCTACAGTCTTTGTCATATTATTATTAGAAAGAACCGAGTCTGTTTTATATATCCCCATTCTGGCATCCTCCGGGGACGTAGCCTCCCACAGCCCTACTCCGCTTTCATGAAGAGGTACTTCTACAGATACAAGCCCTGGTGTGCCTGAATTTTGATTAAGCACGGCAGAATAATCTTCATCAAAACTTAGATATAGCTTCCCATCGGTGGCATCATGATCATAATCATAAAATTCGACCTTAACGTGGAATTCATTACCGGGTGCACCGGAAATTTTTTCTGATTCAATGTGCGGAACTTCGTTATCAATCCAGTCCACCTTAAGCTTTTTAATATCCATATTACCTGCCATATCAGACACGTAGAAGTAATAATCACCATTCCACCTCAAGTTTACAGGCCCCATGTTTTCTTCCTCTTTATCTTCCGAACCATAACAATTAAATGTTCTTGCCCCATTTACGGCAACTACATTCTCGGCGCTTACTGTAACTGATGATGCCCATCCATCTTCCTTGCTGCTTTCGGTAACCATGTCAAAACTTGGTCCGTTGCTTGAAGCTGTTACGGTAATCTGCCTTAAAGGCATCATTTCTCCATTTGAAAGACAAAGCTGGTAGCATATTGTATTCACTTCATCACTTATTACAGGCAGACAGAATCTTCCGTCATCTGAATAGCTGCTTTCATTAATTTCTTCGGAACTGTTAACTATATTTAAGTTCATGCCAAAAGAATAATCTACATTCTGCCATTCAACATAATCCGGAGCATCTCCATCCAATGTGCCTGCAGCATTCCATATTTTTATACCTCCGGCATACAAGTCAGGATGCTCAGCACTATTAACAAACTTATGGTCGTTGCCATAAAAATAAACCAGTTTTCCGCCATGAGGCAAGCTTCCTTCTACCCCTACGTTCATGTAAAGTCCTCTTTCTATTTTGTAATCATCCAAGTCCGGAGAACTTCCTATAAGTATGCTGCTAGGCCCATATTCCAAATCATCGTTTGGATTGTACTCAATTGTATCGCCATATACATATCTGTCATCTTCATCAAATGCAGCAACCCTGTAATAATCCACTCCTTTATCTGCAACTGAAAACCCGTCAACAAACATTTCTGAAAAATAAAATTTTTTCACTATGTCGGAATTTAATGATTTTAAGGACACTTCAAGAGCATAAAAACCTGTACTATCCGTAATACCCTCTGGTATTACAAAAATTTGCTCATTTGCTGCAGCAATCGGTTTGGTTTTAATCAAAGGATTAAGTTCACTTATTTTTTTATAGCTGTTTCCGTCTGAAAATCTCAAGCCTCCTTCCGCTGTAGCAAAATATCCACTTTCATCCACTCCGTGTTCAGTATAATACAAAGCGACGTATGTATCATCGCTGTCAAAATCCATTTCTTTCACTCCCCAGCCCAGCACAACTGGGTTATAAATGGTGAACGGTACTCTGGCACCGTCAAGATTTTTTAAATACTTGGCAGTTCCCCCCGGAACATAATCTTCATCTCCCCACAAAAGACCTTCTGTTCCGTCAGCCTGCAAACCCTCTCCAAATTTTACCCCCATAGTCTTTGTGTTGCTGTCGACCCAATTCGGTGCCAGCGAAACGGTAAACTCCTGAACATTGATATTGCCTTCTATCCTTGTAATTGGAAATTTTACATCTACTATCTCATAACCCTGCCCTTCTATTCCCGAAGCAGTTGTAGACTCTCCATCAATATAAGTTCCGCTGTAGTAGAAGCTGTTTTCCTTATCAGGCCCGTATAGATCATAACGCTCAAGATATACTCCGTCCGCCGTATCCAGATAAAAAGCTGTGCTGTCACCACAGCCGTGCTCATTAAAATCCACATTCACAGGCAATGCTTCATTATTCGAATAATTCCATACATTTGTAAGCTGCGGCGTATATCCGTATGCAGTTACAAATGTTATATCTATTTCACCGTAATACGACAAACTTCTACCATTACATATATATGATGATATGGGGTTGAGCATTGAGCCTAAAAAATATATATCATCTTCATTAAGCTCATCGCTGTCCAGCAGGTAGGCTCCACTACCATTAACTGTTACATCAGCCTTATACCACTTAGAATATGATGAAACCACAGGTTTTTTGTCTATTGAGTCCCCATACTTCTCTATAACCCTAAGAGCGTAAAGCAAATCATTTTTTCCATTTTTATCATCCAGTAAATAATCATCCATACTGGATATTGCTGTAACAAAATATTCTTTTTCTTTTTCAGGATTTTTAATCATAATTACAGACGTTGCCGGAAGGCCATTTAAACCTGCACTGCCTCCAGAATAAGAATTTAAATCCATACCTATTTCAACAGTATCAGCCGGTATGTCCAAGCCCCTTTTTATTTCTATGTTCGGATTCGCCTTTGTGAAATCCAACGTGCATGGTATTCTCATATATTCCGACATGTTGCCATTTCTGTCCGATGCTCTGACAATAAGATCTAATTCTTTAATCTCACCTGCTCCGTACTTAGGACTTTCTATTTTTATTTTCAAAGCTTTATCTGTTGAACCACTCTCCGTCTCACCTACAAAATTTTTCCATTCAGCAGAAGGCCCTTCACCCTTATTTGTCCACTGATATTCAACATCATTTGGGTTAGTTCCTATAGAATCTTTTATTATAATAAAAGCGGACATTGTTCCTTTATTATCAACAAGATCAAAATCCTGCCTATAACCAGAAGAAATTATCTCCGGTCCAACAAGGTCAGCAGAATAATTCATTACAAAACTGTTTTTTCCCTTATTCTGTGCATAATCACCGGGCAAAACAACTATTTCAGAATCAACCATATTGTATCTTTCTTCGTCCAGCAACCTGATATGTATGTAGTTTCCGCCTTCAACCTGGTTAAACGCCATAGTCATCAGATTACCAATTTCATTACTGGTTACTCCTTTCATATACTGTTCATCAGAAGGCCTATCCGATAATGCAGATACATAGTATTCAAAAGCGTACGTCCCCCCAGAATCTTCATCAAGCCATGCAAAACTGCCTGTCATTCCGTTTGTTCCACTTGCATATTCATTGTTTGCACTTATTACATCAACATCACTTATATTTATCGGAAAATAAAATTCTTCTTTATTTTGGCTGTTATAAAATATAGGTGTGTATTTTCCTTCATACTCATTAACTGCCGCTTCTGTTTTAGGAAGCTGCGTATCCAAGTATTGCTGCTGAGATGCAGCCGGAATGTCAGAATCACTGCCGGTAATTATGTTTTGCCTGTAATCTGCTGTACCGTCAGGAAACTCAATTTTTGTTATTTTTACCGGAGAAATTTCTCCCTGAGGCACCATATTTTCAGTTATTTCTAATGGCTCAAAAATAACTTTAGAAACTTTTATTCCGTTAACTCCGTCGTCTATTTCTTTAAGAGCTGCTCCTTTTAATTTGACCGTATCTGATCCATCTTTTACATTAAGAAATGCAGTAACCTCTTGAACCCCCTCTGGTATGCTCAATTGTTCGCTAAGTTTCGCGCTAAATGTCAATACATCTCCAATTCCGGCA
The DNA here is from genome assembly GCF_030913635.1 of Sedimentibacter sp. MB35-C1. Classification (NCBI taxonomy): domain Bacteria; kingdom Bacillati; phylum Bacillota; class Tissierellia; genus Sedimentibacter; species Sedimentibacter sp. MB35-C1. The sequence continues at coordinate 1,023,142 of NZ_CP133188.1, read as the reverse complement.
AAGACGGCACTTCTGTCTATATCTTCCGGCCAATCCTCGGCCTGAGAGCTTTGGCTGCTTTCTGCCGATATCCTTTCTCCGCTTATGTCAACAGACATAACCTTTGGAGCAACATTATCCAAGAAGCACTTTGTTGACATTTCACGGTTGCTTTGCTGCCAATTTACAGGATTTCCTGACATATCAGTAATCAATGACGAGGTTTTTATCAATTCCTCTACTTGTGCCAGACTGCCCTCAATTGTTACATGTGCTCCGTTTTTCCCTAAGAGCACAAGCGGAAACTTCTTTTCCCCTCCAATGCTGTTGGTCCAGTCCTGTTTGCTTGAAATTCCAGAAATATACACATTTATAGGCTTTTCAGACAGCATTTCCGGAACATCAAACTTAAATGACATTCTTTTTCCTGTAACTTCTACAAGCCTACCTTTAATTTCTTCTGTATTTACCTGAACATTATTTTCAATGCCCATAATCACAAAATTCAGCATAACATTCTCTAATGGCAGTTCATCAGAAGCAAAACGAATCAGCTCATCAAAGTAGAGGTTTACATATCCCGTTTCATTCGCTTTAAACCCGTTAGTCTCTTCCTCCCCTCCAGGTGTTCTGCTTGACGTAATTGTTGTTATCCTCGGATTAACTTTGTCTACAAGGCCTACAGATACCTTGGAAACTTTTGAACTGCCGCATTTGCAACCCAATCCTGTAAAATAAAGCTGCAAACCTAATCTGTCTCTCACCATTAATTTCCTTGTTTCATGATGATTAACAGCGCTTTCATCTGGGGCATCCCGGTCACTTGTCAGGCTAATAAAATTATACACTCCGGCATCATTTACAAGATTGATTGAAGTGTAGGCGCGATCAAGAATATTTGCATCATGTCTCCAATGATTTCTGTGCTCATCCGCCGTAAGATCTGCAGAAAAATCCATATACACATGCCCACTTGAAAAAAGGCTTCCAACACCTTCATTCCCATCAGTAGGTTCATACACATAATATGTGCCGCCATCGTAAGTTTTTTCTATCTTTTTTTGATAGTTCCAATTGTAATAAGCTTTCCAGTAATCACCGTTTTCATAATGCTTCATGCTGGTATTGTAACTTAATATGCTGCTTGCACCGGAAACATTGTTTTCCGAAGTTCTTGTAAATTTATATACAAGGTTGAAATTATCATCTGCCTTGCGCAAATAAGTTCTTCTGAACAAATCATTTTCTGAATTAACTATGTTCATAACACCAACTGCCGGTTTCTGTACATTATAATTAATCTCATCAGAATCTCCCGCAAATACTTGAATCGGAATTATGGAAATCATCATTACTAAAGCCAAAACCAAAGCAATTTTTCTTTTTTTGCTTACCATTTAAATCTCCCTCCTTATTAAACTTGAATCCCCGCATACCATATTGTAATGCCTTTAGCTCTATGTATAATTGTTTTCACATTTACACCCATCTTTTGAGCAAAAAAAACATTGTTACTAATATAATATTCATAAATCAACTAAAAAAAAATAGCCCTCAAGGGCTATAAAGTTGTTACAGTACCATTTCTGTTATGTTGCATGTTAAAATCTGATTATAATTTAAATTTGCTGAGCTCATCTCTCCTTTTAATGTTTAACTTTATAAATACTTTTTTCAGGGTATTTTTTACTGTATATATTGAAATAAAAAGTTTTTCGGCTATTTCAGCGTTATTAAGCCCCTCTTGAACCAAAATTGATATTTCTCTCTCTCTTGGAGTAAGCTTATAATCATCTTCATATAATTCCTTATTGATGGCAGCAACACCACGTTCTTGCCTTTTTAAAAGTTTTAATATATCTTTCACACCTGACTGATATTTTTGTATTAACATAGCTCGTTCTAACATCGGTATTATTTCATTCCCCATCTCGGCAAAAGGCATGTAAACTCTGTCGGGCAATGCAATGTCAAGGGCATATCTCATGTAATTCTGAGCATCTCCGAACCTTCCTTCAGACTGCTTCATAATTCCCAGCAGTATGTATAAATAAACCTTTGTAAGAAGGAAATTCAGTTTATCTGCAAGCAGAAGATACTCTTCTGATAATCCATATATTTCAGATCTATTCTTCATTCCTCCACTTAACCAGAGATAGCGCAAATGAATAATATGAGCAAAAGAAGTGGCTACTTCATAAAGATTCAAAGGAACTGTCCTGAATTCAGTGATCCACTCGGGAACATCATCTGGATTACCTCTGATTACTGCTAAGAATCCAACACACAAATCTCTGACATACTGAACCCTCTGCTCTGAAGCACTATCAATTTTTCTGTCAATCTGCTCCATATCTTTAATAAGCGCATCTGTATCACCCCGAAGAATTGCAATTCTTGCCAATTGCAGCTGTGCACACATGAAAATACTGTCCTGCCTCATCTTGTCTGCAGCATAAACAGCTCTGTAGCAAAACGGCTCTGAAGCCTCATCGTCTCCCCTGAGAAGAAATGCTTCACTTCTCATAGCCCATCCGGCTCCGCTTCCATGACCGCATGCAAGCTTGCTGTAGTAAGGAATACATTCATCCATAAGCTTCATCTCGCCATCAAGTTTACCGATTTCACCCCAAAACATATATATAACAGAAGGTGCCCCAAAAGTCCAAGAGTGATTCGCTACAATAAGCTTTGAAGGTCCCTGAAGCATTTCGTATGCTTTTCTGTGCATCTTACTCATTTCATAAATATCATTAAATTTCGAAAAAGACATAAGAAGCATAAACTCTCCGCTAAGCTTTCTTTCTTCGAATTCCAAATCGGCGCTATTTTCAAGTATTTTTTTAATAATTCCGCATAATTCAGCAAATTGCTCAGCCTTACCCAGTAAAAACAGTTCAAAAGCAAAAACAAATATAAGCCCGGGATACTTATTTAGTATTTCATCGGATGTGTTTTCAATAACATTCATCATAAATATATCTGACCCTTTGCCCAGATAATCTATTAAATCGGCACCCTTAAGTGGAAGTTTCATCAACTCTTCATAGTTTTTTGAATAGTAAAAAAATCTTGCTGCCTGGTAGTACTTCTTGACCTCTGCACATGACCTTCCTGCAGTTTCATATATTGCCCGCTTTTCTTCCTTATCGGCAAACCGCTCTATTCTGTAAATAAGGTATTCTTTTAAAAGGTTATGCATTACGTAGGCTCCTACGCTGTGCTCATACCTTAAAAAAGTATTATTTTTTATTAGATTTACGGCATATTGCGGAAGCTTGACCACATTTAGAATTATACAAACCTGCTCTACCGAAAATGATTCAAGTATAGAAAGATAAAGCAGAAGAGACTGTTGTTCCTTGCTTAATCTTTTCCATATTATAGTTTCAATGAGTTGATTTATTCCTTCACATCTATTTAGTGTTCCTGTTTCTTTATACTCCATACTGTACATATTAAGAGGTGCCACCCAGCCTTCTGTCATTCTATAAACATCTCTGTTTTCATTTGCAGTAAGCCGTATACCGTTATGAAGAAACAACTGCCTAACATCATCCTTTTCGTACATAAATATGCTTTCCCCTATATACTTCATAACAGAAGGATGCGATACGTATAAATTCTCTTTGTGCGACGGCTGTGAAATTATAATGAAATGAAGGTAATAGTTTTTATGATTTGAAATTGCCTCCAGCAAAAGCTGAGGAAGCTGGTCTCTTATAAGCTGGAAATTATCAACAACAAATACTGTATCAAAACTGCATCGTATTTCCTGAATATACTTGCATATTTGCACTAAATTTTCATCGCAAGGCATACCGAGAAGCCGAAGCTTACGAGCAGCCAACGAATCGGCCTGCTCCAGAATTGCACATATGCCATTCCATGCTGCAGCAGCTGATTCACCAAGGCATGTATACCATAAGTATTTTAAATTTTTGTCTTTTTTGTTGCTCAGATATTCTTTTACTGCAATTGTTTTCCCGAATCCCGAAGGAGCCTCAATCAATGTTAAACTGCTGTGCAATGTCTGTTCAATCTTATTAAGTATACGTTCTGGAACATAATATAAATTATTGATTTTTTTCCTTTTGATTGTCATTCTATCCCCCCTTTCAATTCATTCCAAAATAAGATTCTTCTTACATTATTATACCTTATGATAAGTTGTACTACAAGCATAAGCTGCTGTATCAGCATTGTAAACTGCAAGAATTTTATCTGTACAAATCTTACTTTTACAATACGCAATGAACATATTATCTATTACATGAAATATTTTCCTGACATCTTTCTCATATCAGGAAAATATCATGCAATAATATTTTTTGTGCACTTATCGTCCAAAATATCATGATCTATATACTAGCTTTTTTCTCTACAAGACTAGTTATTGCTCCAACAGCAATGAACAACACCCCAGCTACAGGCCATAAAATCCATGATATGTCCCATCTGCCAGTAATAAAGCTATAACCTAAGTAAAGCGCTGTTGCTACCGCCCAGTATATAGATGATACAGCTTTGAGCACACCGCTTTTTTTATCTGCAGCATAATCCTCTTCTTGAAGAAGAACTTTACATGCTTCGTATAAACCATTATTTTTTATAATATTGTACGTTGAACATGCGACTATTGTAATTGTTATAATTAAAGCCAGAACAGTCATGCCGCCTTCTTGAAATATAAAGGAAGCCAGTAAAATAGGCAGTGCACTTAAAATGTAGGCAGAAACTGAAAAACTGACAGCACGCCTATAAACAGGCTCCTCCTGCTTCTTAATTTCGCGAACCATGTGCTCAGCTTGATAATCTAATTCAAATAGTTCTTTTTTTAGCCTTTCGTATTTTTCCATTCCTACAGAATATCTTATCAAAATATATACTCCTGCTGCTACAAGCAGCAGTAAAGTTGTAAGTCCCAATATAAGAGCATACTCTTCCTTAAAGTCTATAAAACCCTCCACGAGACCGAACAGGCCTATGAGAAGTACTGGTGACATAATACAAAGCCATACTCCCAATGCAATCTTTGGAGCAACTTCCCCTGAAGCTTCTATATATGCCTTCGCATAGTCTAATGTAATCAGCGGCATGCTTCTTTGATTAAGAGCGTCACTGATTCCCAGTGTCTCAGCAAGCTCCTCCAAATTGCCAAATTCTGAAATTACAATTCCAACAGCTTCATTTTCTGTTTTGCCGCTGTTTTTCAATTCCTGATATTTGTCACCCATCATTTCTGTTAAATCTTTTTTCGCTCTTAAAACTTCTGCTGTCTTAGGCAATCCAGCAAACATGTTCTCGAGGTAACTTATAATTGTATTCATTAATTCCCTCCTTCTATAAACTTGCATATAACTTCCTGCGTTATTTTCCATTCCTCACATTTTTCTCTGTAATAGCCTCGCCCTTTATTCGTTATTTTGTAATAAGTCCTTGTTTTACCGTTAGTTTCACTTCCTGGATAAGATTCAATCAGTCCGTTTGACTCCATTCTCTTAAAAGCCGAATATAGCGTTGTTTCCTTCATTACATATTTTTCATCAGTCATTTGTCTAATCTGTCTTGAAATCTCGTACCCATAAGACGGTTCACGAAGCAACAGATATAAAATCATTATATCATTATAGCCACGTATTACATCACTGCTTATCATATACCTTCCTCTTTCAAAGCTTATTAATTACTTTACCTGTCGTACTACGACTGTCGTAGTAAATATAACATAATTACTGCGACAAATCAAGTAATTTTAAACAAAAAAATTGGCGACTAAGAGTACCGTCTTAATCGTCAACATATTTGATATTTTAGAATCCATATTTAAAATATTTGAAAATTTTTCATTATTACAATAAGTTTGAAAATGCCGGTGCTAGGACAACAGTCAGCAGACCTGACACAGCAATAGATAGGCTGCTCATAGCACCATGAACTTCTCCTAACTCAAGAGCCCTTGAAGTCCCTATTGCATGAGAGGCTGTCCCAAGTGAAAGCCCAATGGAAATAGGATTTTTAATCTTAAAAAGTTTGCATATTCCTTCTCCTAAAACACTTCCGACTATTCCGGTCAACACAATAGCTGCAACTGTAATTGTCTCCATACCACCCAATTCTTCTGATACGGCTATGCCTATGGCTGTAGTAATTGATTTTGGCAACAACGTCACATACATGCCGTGAGAGAGTTTAAAAATTGCAGATAAAGCAAGAATACTTGTAAGACTTGTTAAAACGCCGGTCAAGATTCCGATCATAATAGCCTTAAAGTTTTTTTTCAACAAATCGAGCTGCTGGTACAATGGAATTGCCAGACATACTGTCGCAGGAGTTAAGAAATAACTTATGTACTTACCTCCATTATTATAACTTTCATAATCTATATCAAATACTAAAAGAATTGTAACTATAATAACAATTGAAACAAGTAGGGGATTAAGAATACTGAGTTTTAACTTTTTATTTAATTGTACACCTATAATGAATGCCGCCAGGCTGACAGCAACTCCAAAATATACTGAATTACTTACCACATCTTTCATTTATCTTTCACCGTTCCTTTTTAATATAAAATCTGTCATTTTTCCTGTAGTTGCCATAACAAGAACTGTAGTTAAGATTGTAATAATCATAATAGGAATTAATATGTGTGCAACGTCGCTCCACACATCTATTAATCCTACCGCAGGTGGTATAAACATTATAGGCATTATCTCAAGAAGAGAATCTCCCACAGATTTTACATGTTCTAACTTTATAATATTTGTTTTTAAGCATATCAGCATTAGGAGCAACCCGTAAATGCTGGCTGGTATAGGTAATGGTATAAAAAAATACATACCTTCTCCTATAAATGTTACTGTAAGTATAATAACAAGCTGTACAATATAGTTCATTTTTTACCTCTGTCTCAATATAATTGACTTATATTATATCATAATATTTTTTTATTTAAAGATTTATTTATACCAAAAACCCCGAATTTACATTCGGGGTTTTTCATGATAATACAATCAAGTTGTAGGTTTTAATATTGATTCTTACTTAATTATTGTGGCTGTTGATATTCCGTCTTCCTGAATATAGTCTATTTTATAGCCCAGCTTTTCAAAATCTCGTATTTTAACCATCGTTGTGCTGTCAACGAGCACACCCGTCATATCTGTTTTCTGTCCGTCTCTTACTATATAAGCTTTTTTATTAGCATCGTCCCACTCAACTTCTTCTCCAAATGACTCTCCAATATACCTCAACGGAAGATATACCCTTTCGTCAATCAATGTATATGTTTCATAATCATACTCTGAAGTATTGTCAAGTCTGTATTTAACAATATCCGCACTGTAGCTTTCAGGATACCATGTAAGCTCTATTTTATTTACAGGATTAATTCTATCTTCTGTTGCATTATGCAGTTTTTCAAATTCATCTACAGTTATAGAGTCCTCTGGTAATTCTTTCTTTTCCACATCTGCCGGAGTGACTTCAGTTTTTAATTCAAAGTTTCCTGAATTTACACCTTCTAAAACAAGACTTCCTTCTATTGCTTGAATATATGATTTACCTTTTTTATAAATTTCTTCCTTTATGCTGCTTCCATCAACCATTTCCATGCTTTTCTTAAATTCATCTGTCTCAATATCTGCCTCAATGAATAGAACAGCTTCATCAAGAAAATCATAATAATCCTGACGACTGCCTTTTAACTCCTCAAGGAATTCTTCTTTTTCTTCTTCAGATATTCCCATTTGATCAGCGCTTATATAATCAAATATACCTTCAACATATTTTACAGTTTCATCAAAAATGGTTTCTCTATTTTCATCAGCATATTTTACTAATTTCTTAATAAATTCCACCGCATTTTCAGGATCAAGTTCTATTGAATATCCTCCGCTGATTTTTTTGACCAAGTCAGAGTCAAAACCTTTGAATGCAGTCTTTAAGTAATTTATTGAAGGGTCATACATATCTTCATAAATATCCTTAGAAGCATATATATCTTCATAGAAAGAACTATAGTTTTCACTGTAATATTCACCAAAATCGTAAAGCATTATGTATTCAACATCTTTGAGTTCAACATTATATAATGCATCCATCACTTCTTTGTTTTCAGGTTCACTCCCAAACTCTTCGCTTAATTTAAGCACTTCAAGTATGATTGCTTTAGAAACATACATTTTGTTATCGGACACTACTAAATTGATAGGAAGATTATTTTCCACATCATTAACCTTGATATCCGCATTCATATCTAAATATATGCTATCCAAATCTTCAAGATTTACTTCGCCTTCTAACTTAAAGTCAATGTCGTATGACTCCCCAGCAAGTTCCTCAGGTACATAAATCTTTGTAGTGTTATTGAATTCATATTGTTTTATATCGTTTATTTCTTTTGATAATTCAAAATAACCAATTTCATTTGTTCCACATGCCGTAAGCGGAATAATAGTCATAAGCCCTATAAGCAGCATGCTTATTAATTTTTTACCCATATCTAGCTCCTCATCATTAATTAATTTATTTATTGTATTCTAACACATATACAATAAATTTACAAACTATTCCGAGCAATATAAAAGGCAGTTTCAAAAGAAACTGCCTTCTGCTAATCTTAGTATTTCATTTCAGACATTCTTACGTAGCTGTCATATCTATCTTTAGCATCTTTTTCTGCTTTAACAAATAATTGTTCAGCTATTTCAGGGAATGACTTCTTCAAAGAAGCATATCTTACTTCGCCTTCCAAGAATTCTATAAATGAAGCACTTGGAACTTTGGAATCCAGTGTGAACGGGTTCTTTCCTTCTTCTTTAAGAAGAGGATTAAATCTGTATAAATGCCAGTATCCAGCTTCAACAGCTTTCTTTTCTCTTTCAACAGTCTTGCCCATTCCTGCTTTAATACCGTGGTTGATACATGGAGCATAAGCAATGATCAATGATGGTCCATCATAGCTTTCAGCTTCTTTTAATGCTTTCAAGAATTGATTCTTATCAGCACCGATAGCAACCTGAGCTACATATACATAGCCATAAGTTGAAGCTATCATACCAAGGTCTTTTTTCTTAACTCTCTTACCAGATGCCGCAAATTTCGCAACTGAAGCGGTAGGAGTTGCTTTTGAAGACTGACCGCCTGTATTTGAGTAAACTTCTGTATCAACAACCAGAACATTTACATCTTCACCTGATGCCAATACGTGGTCTAATCCGCCGTATCCAATATCATATGCCCAGCCGTCACCACCGATTATCCATTGTGATTTTTTAACAAGGAAATCTTTCTTGTCTAGTATATTTTTAACATCAGCTGCACACTCAGCACAAGCATTAAATCCTTCTAATGCTGCTAAAACCTTATCTGATGCTGCTCTTGATTTTTCTCCGTCATTCTTTGTAGCTACCCATTCAGTTAATGCATTTTTAACTTCTTGTGAAATGTCTTTACCCAATAAGCTGTCTACTGATAACTGAATTGATTCTCTCATTTGTTTTACAGCTGTTGCCATACCAAGTCCGAACTCTGCGTTATCTTCAAACAATGAGTTAGCCCAAGATGGTCCTCTTCCGTTACAATCTTTAGTAAACGGAGTTGCAGGTGCTGATGCTCCCCAGATTGATGAACATCCTGTAGCATTAGCTATCATCATTCTGTCGCCAAATAACTGAGTGATAGTCTTAACATAAGCAGTTTCACCACAACCAGCGCAAGCTCCTGAGAATTCAAAGTATGGTTTACAGAACTGGCTTCCTTTTACAGAAGTTTTATCCATTAATCCATCTTTTATAGATACTTTATCTATAGCATATTTCCAATTAGAAACTTCTTTTTCAATTTCTTCTGCAATAGGAGTCATAACTAAAGCTTTGTTGCCTTTCTTACCTGGGCAGATATCTGCGCAGTTTCCGCAACCTGTACAATCCAGCGGGCTTATCTGAAGTCTGTATTCCAGTCCATCTAACCCTTTACCTATTGCTTTTAATGTTTTAAAGTTTTCTGGTGCATTAGCTTTTTCGTTTGCATCAAGTAATGTAGGTCTTATTACAGCATGAGGACATACAAATGCACATTGGTTACACTGAATACAGTTTTCAGCTTCCCATTTTGGAACTTCAACTGCAATTCCTCTCTTTTCGTAAGCAGCTGTTCCCTGTGGGAATGTACCATCTTCAATTCCTTCAAATGTGCTTACTGGTAAGCTGTCGCCTTCTTGTCTATTCATTACGTCAACAACTTTTTTAACAAATTCTGGTTTTTCTTCTTCAGTAAATGGTACAGCTAAACCGCTGTTAGCTTTTGGATCATCCTTAGCATCTTTCCATGATGCAGGAACATCAATTTTTACTAACTCGGCAATACCTTTTTGAACGGCTTCTTTGTTCATGTTAACTATATTTTCGCCTTTTTTGCCGTATGATTTAACTATAGCTGCATTTAAGTATTCAACTGCATCTTCCAAAGGAATTACATCTGCCAATTTGAAGAATGCAGACTGGATAATCATGTTAGTTCTATTTCCAAGACCTATTTCATGCGCAATACTTGTTGCATTAATAGTATAGAAGTTTATTTCTTTTTCAGCTAAATATTTTTTATATTTTGCAGGTAACTTAGATTCAAGCTCTTCTTTTGACCAAATAGTATTTAATAGGAAGTTTCCGCCTTTCTTAAGACCTGTCAATACATCATATTTATTAATATATGATTGCTGTGACAGTGAAACAAAGTCAGCTTCATCTATCAAATAAGTTGATCTAATAGGTGATTTACCGAATCTTAAGTGAGAAACAGTAACACCGCCTGATTTCTTAGAGTCATATGAGAAATATCCTTGAGCATACATATTTGTATGGTCTCCGATAATCTTAATAGCATCTTTGTTAGCTCCAACAGTACCGTCTGAACCAAGGCCCCAGAATTTACATCTTATTGTACCTGAAGCTGATGTATTTACTACTTCCGGAGTTTCAAGAGATGTGAAAGTAACGTCATCTACTATACCGATTGTAAATCCATCTTTCGGCTGGTCTTGTTTTAAATTGTTATATACTGCAAATATTTGAGCAGGTGTAGTGTCTTTTGAACCAAGACCATATCTTCCGCCAACTATTACAGGTTGTTTTTCATTTCTGTAGAATAATGATTTAACGTCTAAGAACAATGGTTCTCCAACTGAACCCGGTTCTTTTGATCTGTCAAGAACTGCTATTTTTTTAACAGTTTCCGGCAATACGTCAAAGAAGTATTTTGATGAGAAAGGTCTGTAAAGATGTACTATAACTATACCAACTTTTTCTCCCTGAGCATTTAAGTAGTCAACTACTTCTTCAGCTGTTTCAGTAACAGAACCCATTGCAACTATTATATTTTCTGCATCTGGAGCTCCATAATAATTAAATGGTTTATATTCTCTTCCTGTTAATTTTTCAATTTCCTTCATATAGTCGGCAACTGCATCCGGAACTACATTATAGAATTTGTTTGAAGATTCTTTTGCCTGGAAGTATATATCAGGATTTTGAGCTGTACCTCTAGTTACAGGATGTTCAGGATTCAATGCTCTTGCTCTGAATTCATTCACAGCATCCATATCAACTAATTTTGCTAAATCATCATAATTCAAAACTTCTATTTTCTGAATTTCATGAGATGTTCTGAAACCGTCGAAGAAATGTACAAAAGGAACTCTTGTCTTAAGAGTAGCTAAGTGTGCAACTCCTCCTAAATCCATAGCCTCTTGAACGCTGCTTGATGCTAATAATGCAAAACCTGTTTGTCTTGCTGCCATAATATCTGAATGGTCCCCAAATATTGACAGTGCGTGTCCGGCAATTGCTCTTGCAGAAACATGGAATACGGCCGGTAATAATTCACCTGCTATTTTATACATATTCGGAATCATCAATAATAATCCCTGTGAAGCTGTGTATGTAGTAGTAAGTGCACCTGCCTGCAATGAGCCGTGAACAGCTCCGGAAGCGCCTCCCTCTGATTGCATTTCCACAACTTTTACAGTTTGTCCAAAGATGTTCTTTTGTCCGTGAGCTGCCCATTCATCAGCAAGTTCAGCCATTGGAGAAGAAGGTGTTATTGGGAATATTGCCGCAACATCTGTAAAGGCATATGAAACATACGCTGCAGCTGTATTTCCGTCCATAGTTTTCATAACTTTTGACATTATATTTCCTCCCATATAAATATTAGTTTATATAATTTAACCATAATAACATAAATAATTTATATTTATATTATTTTTATTGTTTATATTGTTTATAACATAAAAAAAATCGTAACTTCTTGTATTGCTATAAACAATCCATACACATTTGATTATATATTAAAGCAAAAATAAATGCAACCAAAAAAATTGCATATTTTTTTATAATGCTTATCTGTTCCGTTCTGATATAAACATCTGGTTTTCTCGATAAAATAAATAAATTATAGACTTCAATACATACGTTATCATTCTTGATAAAACGTATTTTTTTTTTTATTTTTGCAAGATATTTTATAAAAGCTTCAGTTATATGGAAAGACTTTTAAATCTTTTGTTATATGTTTCCAAAGGATTGTATCCCAAAAGCTTTTGTCTGTAGTTTTTAGCCGCTATTTCAATTATTGCAGAAATATTTCTTCCCGGTCTAACAGGAATTACAACTGTAGGAACTTTTACGCCTAAAATTTCTGTAAAATCCTCATTTATTCCGATTCTATCATATTCTTTATTTTCATCCCACTCTTCAAGTTCTATGACAATTTCAACAAACTGCTCTATTCTTATGGAACCGACTCCAAACAAATGCTTTATATCAAGTATTCCTATTCCTCTTATTTCCATAAGGTGCTGGGTAAGCTCAGGACACGTTGCCTTTAAGTCATTATCAACTTTTTTAATAATAACGGCATCATCTGCTACCAACCGGTGTCCACGATTAATAAGTTCAAGAGATGTTTCGCTTTTTCCTATACCGCTTTTTCCTTTTATTAAAACACCTACCCCAAAAACTTCGAGGCATACTCCATGTATTGTCGTTTCTTCTGCCAATTCCTCCTCAAGAAAATTAATAAGTACATTTTGAAGTTTATCTGTTTTTTGATTTGAAGTAAAAACAGGCCTTTTATATTTTTTTGCGTAGTGAATTATATCTTCATCTGCTCCCATATCATTTGCTATTACAAGAGCAGGAATAGGAAAGCTGAAAAATTTATCCAGCCTCTGCCGTTTAACTTTTATGTCCAATGTTTTCAGGTAAAACATTTCTGCTTTTCCCATAACTTGAACCCTTTCAAATGAAAACCAATCAAAGTAGCCAGCCATTTGAAGGCCGGGTCTTATTATTTCCGGCGTATAGATCCTTGACTGTACATCCTCCGGATAATATACAGGCTCAAACTTCATATAATTTACTAAATCCTCAAGCTTTACATATTGCATCTTTGTTACCATCCCTCTATCTTAGCTGTTTATTGCTCGAAATTACTTTATATGTCTTTTATTTTTTTATCTTTGAAATAGCTGTAAACCGACTCTGCGGCTCTTAAATTCATTCCTGCCACACCCGCAAGCTCTTCAACACTTTTATTTTTTATATTATCAACTGACCCAAATTCCCTCAGCAGATTTACCTTTCTTTTCTCTCCTATATTTTCAATATTGTCCAGTTCTGACTTAAACAGTGTTTTATCTCTTAAATTCCGATGATATTCAATTGCAAACCTATGTGCTTCTTCTTGAATTCTATAAATCAAGCGATAAACTTTGTCAGTTTTATTGAATTCTATTTCTTTATTTTTGTAAATCAGCCCTCTTGTAGTGTGCTTATCATCCTTTATCATTCCACAAACGGGTATATTTAGTCCATAATTGTATATAACTTCTTCTGCAATGCTGGTTTGTCCCTTTCCTCCATCAATCAATATTAAATCGGGCATCTTATTAAATCCGTTAATTTCTCCCCGGTCAAGGCCTCTGTTAATTCGTCTTTCAAGAACTTCTTCCATACTTTTATAGTCGTTTGGTCCCTTCACCGTTTTAATTCTAAACCTTCTGTAATTACTTTTGCTCGGAATGCCCTTCTCAAATACAACCATTGACCCAACCGATTCAACTCCCTGTATATTTGAAATATCATAGGCTTCAATCCTTGCAGGGATACTTTCTAATTCCAGCAAATCTTTAAGAGCCTCTACCGCCTGCATGCTTTCATCAATACTTCTTTTTATTCTCTGGCTTCCTTTTTCCAATATTTCAAGCGCATTCTTCTTTATCATTTTAATCAGCATGCTTTTGTCTCCCTTTAAAGGCACCTTAACGGAAACTTTGTTGCCTCTTTTTTGCGACAACAGCTTTTCAAATACTTCCCTATCTTCAATGTCGGTTTCTATATAAATTTCTTTAGGTATATATACAGTTCCTGTGTAAAATTGTGATAAAAACGAACTGATAACTTTTTCCCGTTCCTCATTTTCCGTATTTGTCAGCAAATAATGCTCCCTTCCTATTATTTTGCCGTTTCGTATGAAAAATATCTGAATGCATGATTCCTCAATTCCCATAGCACTTCCTATGACATCTTGGTCAAGATTGTTATTGGCTGCAACAATTTTCTGTTTTTCCGAAATTAATTCCAGAGCTTTTATCTGATCTCTATACTTTGCGGCCATTTCAAAATCCAGTATCTCTGAAGCAAGCTTCATTTTTTTAGTCAATGAAACAATAAGTTCTTTTTCTCCACCAGCTAAAAATGCAACTGCTTTATTCATTTCTTCCCTATATTCCTTTGCGTCCACATTTCCCATGCACGGAGCGGTACATCTGTTTATATGGTAATGCAGGCATGGCCTTTTATTCTTTTTGCTTCCGTCTAATTTAAGAGAACATTTCCTGAGTTTATACAGACTTCCTATAATATCAATGATTTCATTAACAGCATAAGCACTGGGATACGGTCCAAAATATTTTGCTCCGTCCTTTTTAACTTCTCTTACCTTGTAAATTCTCGGATATTTTTCCTGAACGGATATTTTAATATAAGGATACTGCTTGTCATCCCTTAAGATAGTATTATATTTAGGTCTGTATTTTTTTATTAAGTTTGCCTCTAGAATTAGTGCTTCTACTTCATTATCTACAATTATATATTCAAACTCAGCAATATTTCTTATCATAGCCTCGATTTTAGGCGCATGATTCTTTGATTGGAAGTACTGCCGAACCCTTTTTTTAAGATTTTTCGCCTTACCCACATAAATTATTTCGCCAAATTTATTTTTCATCTGGTACACACCGGGATTGTCGGGCATCTTTTTTAATTCTTCCTGTATATTAAACATATTTGCTCCCTGAACTTTATGCAACTGTCTTAATTTTCACTGATAATTATTACGATTAAATTTCTAACGCTTCATGCTTCTTTTTTTATAAAAAACCATGAAAGGCTTAGAAACTTCTTGATAAATACATATGTATTATACCACATTTATCTTAAAATTAACATAATATTGAAATTAATTCTTTATTAAATTTTACCGTTTTTTTGTATTTTTTCAGAAAAAAGGTTGTATCATATTTCCTTTATTATATAATGGAATAAACAGCAAAAGGAGGATTATATGATTAATAAGGAACGATTGCTTAATACTTTTATGGAATACGTAAAGATAGACAGCGAAACTAAAAACGAGAAAGCTATCGGAGAAAAAATTTTAAAAGATTTAGAGGCATTAGGGTTGGAAACTTATACTGACGAAGCAGGTAAAAAACTTAACTCCAACGGAAACAATATTTATTGCTTTATACCTGGATCATTGGAAAGTACCCCCATGCTTTTTTCAGCACATATGGATACTGTTACACCAGGCGCGGGAATTGAACCATACATAGACTGCGAATACATAAAAAGCAGAGGCAATACAATATTAGGCGGAGATGACAAGGCCGGCGTAGTTGCAATATTGGAAGCGGTGCGAAGTATAAAGGAAAAAAATCTGAAGCACAGACCCATTGAAATTGTATTTTCAATCTGCGAAGAAGGCGGCGTAAACGGAGTCAAGGAAGTTGAATTTAACAGGCTTAAGTCAAAGGAAGCAGTAATTCTTGACAGCGGCGGAGGACCCGGTAAAATTATAACAGAAGCACCCGGACAAACAAGAATATTCGCCAAAATAAAGGGAAAAGCCGCACATGCAGGAGCATGTCCGGAAAACGGTGTAAGCGCTATAGTAGCTGCTGCTGAAGCCATATCAAACATGAAACTTTTAAGAGTTGATTCAGATACAACTGCAAATATTGGAACTCTCAAAGCAGAAGGCCCAACCAATATAGTATCACCGCTTGCAGAAATAGTAGCAGAAGCACGAAGCCGATCAACCGAAAAATTAGATGCTCAGGCAGAACACATGATAGAATGCCTTCAGCAGTCATGTGAAAAATATAAAGCAAATTTAGATTACACATTAGAAAACTGCTACTATTCTTATAAGATAGATCCAAATGACGAGCACCTTAAAACAATATCAGATGTATGCCAAGAACTTGGGCTCAAAGTTGAAAAAGTTCCTTCAGGAGGTGGAAGTGACGCCAATATCTATAATAAGAACGGAATAAAAGCAATAAATATAGGAGCCGGAATGGAGCTTGCTCACACCATAGATGAAAAGCTTAATATTGAAGATTTCATAAATGCGTCAAAGGTAGTCCTTAAATTAATGACTAGATAGTTTTTCATTACAAATTAACCACATGAAGTTCAATAATAAACCTTAAAATAAAAAGACTGCTGCACTGATTTAGAGCAACAGTCTTTAATATTTAAAAATTAAAGATTATAATAATTGTTGATCAGTTCTACTGCTTTTCCTGCACAGTCTGCTGCAACGCCTGCACATCTTGCTTTACGTTCAGGAGCATCCATTGCATATCCTGTATTTGCAACGAAAACTCCAACTGAATCTTTACAGTCTATTGATTTAGCAACTACAGTCTCATTTTTTACTTCTGGTTGATAAATAGGCATTTCTGTAGAAGTATACCATGAAGCCATTTCTGCAAAAAGCTTGCTTGCATCTTCAGGTGGACATACAAGGCCTAAAACAAAAGCTGAACCTCCCATAGATCCGCACAATGAACCTGCTCCATATCCTCCTGCTCCGTTTGCAAATGCATCTATAGGTATTTGATTGTAAGGGTAACCAGTCTTGTCTGCCAGTTCACCTATTATTCCGTCAACAACGGCTCTGCAGCATCCGCCTTTGTTATAGAAGCTTGCATATGCTCTTTCTTTAACTGTTTCAACATCTAATTTCTGATATGGATAAGGGTATGTCGGCGCGTCCTCGCTTGCTTCCATGTATTCATAATTCAAAACTTCCTTTGAAGGAACTTCAGTTTCCTGAGCACATGCTGTTAATATCGAAGGAACCACACTTGCAACTGCTAAGCCTGCTGTAGCTTTTCCTGCAGTTTTTAATACATCTCTTCTTGATAATATCTTTTTTTCTAAATTTTCTCCCATTTTGTTGTCTCCTAACATAATTATTTATGCGACTTTGCAAATAAAGCCGATATTAACTAAGCTCAATAACCGACACTTAGTAAATATAATACCGTAATTAAGCTTAGACTATTATTTAAGCTTTGTCAATATTTTAACCTTTAATAATCATATGAGACTTTTTTATTTTACATGCAGTTTTATAAAAATTAGTTATATTCTAATATTATAATATTAGAATATTTTGTATAAATAAAAGAAGTTGACATCTGCTAACCAGAATCAACCTCTTTTTAGTATAACATATTATCTGATAGGGCATATTCCCGTATCACAGCCTTCATTACCTATATCAAGTTCTTCTTCCTGCTTTTCATACTTGCTCAATAAAGAAGGAATAAACGGCTTCATTTCATTCTTCAATTTATTGTATTCTTCTTCCGAAATTGACTCATAAGGCATCAGTTGGTAGAAACTATCATCGAGAGACAAGAACGAAAGAGCAACAACATCATCCCAATTATCCCATACCCACTGTTCAACTTGTTCCCATTCATTATCCCTAACATGAACAGTAATCGAGCAGTTGTGGTCTACGTAATTTTCCATAAAAAGTTTATAGTTTTCCAACTGTTCTATGGCATTAACATCATACTTTGTTTTTCCATGAGGAGCTTTGACAGGAAACTCAATTACCTTGGTTGTACAGCTCTTAACATCCTGACCTACTTCGGGGTATATTCTGTATCCAAGTTCCTCGCATACCTTTACAAGAGGGTCATGGCTGTTGATTCTCACCCTTCTTACAAAATACGGTGAATGAGAATAATGTACTCCGCTTGATACTCCAGGGAGCTGCGACAATGTTCCTTCCGGTTTTACCGTAGTTACAAGCAACGGAGCACTTTCTCCTATTTCCCCTGAGTAACGTTCCGACTCATCTTTAGCTGCTTCTCTCAATTTTCTCAAAAGCTCTGACTGCTGCTCTCTATTAAGCCCTGCAGCATTAGCCATATCCTGCCATCCGGTCAATGAGCATCCTGTTACCTTATCTCTTTGCTGCACTCTGTCCCATTGGGAAAGCTCAAGCTCAACACATGTCATTCTGTACGCCGCTCTGGCAGACAATCTCTGAGCTTTTAACAGTGCTTTTTCATCTAGATTTCCTTCATCATCTACAAATGCATGCACATTTACTGTAGTTAAGTTACACAGCCCCTTATTGTCAAGCAAGATTTCTCCGCATGGATTTACGCCATTCATATTTTCTCTTCTTTTGCTGCCAGCAGCTTCATTAACCCATCCCGGTTCACCTGAATAACGCATTTGTTCAAGCTGCCATTTAAGCTGCTCTCTTGCAGGTTTTTTCCTGTAATAAATTGAATTATTGCTCATGGAACGATGAATTATATCTTTGTCAACAATCCACTGCCCGTCTATATTTTTATAAAGCTTATTTTTTGCTTCAATACAGTCTGTATCATCATAGTCTATAAGCATTATTTCAGCCGTTCTTCTAACTCCGCCGACAACAACATTTTCTCCGATAATATTGGCTATATCCAAACAATCGATAGGTCTGAGTTTGAATCTGTCCTTTCCTTCAATCGCTCCTCGTTTTTTAATTACAATGTCAATTTTAGTGAACATGTTCTTCAGGCTCGAATGTCCGCTGGCAGTACCTCCGAATGTTTTAAGAGTTTCTCCTTTAGGTCTTACATTGTTATAATTAATAATAATAGTAGAAATATTTCTGTACTCACTTGAATTTATAAAACTAAAAAAATGATCCAAAGCCTGAACCCAGCCTTCCTTGCTGTCTCCTACAATTATTTTTACTGTATTATTATTTGCAAATTCTATTCCCGTATTGTCTTCTCTTTTTTGTTTTTCAACAGGTGTGTAATCCTCGTGAATTATCTTAAAGTTCCCTCTGATTTTAGATAGCTGAGAAACATCATCCTTCAATATCCTCACTCCGACACCCGAACCTATCATTAAAAGATAGAACAAATCTCTGAATGAATGATAATCATTTATTACCTCAAATGCGCAGTTAAAGTTTGCCATTGGATAATTGTACGATACGGGAGTTCCTCCTACCCAAAAAGTCCTTCCAGATAAAAATTGTCTTAAATTAAATATATTGTCATACAGTTGCTCAGCTTCTTCCTTCTTAGTCGGAACAAGACTGCAGTTATACTCAACTGCCCTTCTTACGGTTTCCCACCAGTATTCTCTCCTTCTTTCTTCAGGAAGCCATCTCGAATACGTTCTGTAGTATACAAAATTCCCCAGTTCATTCATGGGAGATCCAATATGCTTGTACTTGCTGATAAATTCTTCACTTAAAAGCTTATAATCCTTTCTCTTCCTCGAATCTCTTGATTTATCTCTTTCATATCTGTATAATATGTATCTTTTAGCAACATCCTTCCTTGTACTGTCCATAAGTTCATTCTCTACAATATCCTGAACTACTTCGACAGGTATGGGAAAATTTTTATGTTCCAATTCAGTTTGTATTTTAAGGCTTATCTCTTTTGCCAGTTCTTCATCAACACCGGTCTTAGTTTCCTTCATGGCTTTGATAATTGCATTGGTAATTTTATCTCCGTTAAAATCCGCAAAGCTTCCGGTTCTCTTTAATATTTTAATCATAACCCCTATTCTCCCTCGTTTCAATTATTTCTGTGGCGATACTACATATTGTAGCATCAAGCTTATATTATGTCAATAACATACTATATATAGTTTCGCAAGACCCCTTTTATTTAAAAATACACGTTTTAAAAAAAATGCAAAAATGTGCATTACATCATTTGCTTATATTTCCAACATTTTTTATATTTCTTAATAATTCTTAACATTTATATATATTTTTAGCCAAATGATACTGTACCCATTCATTCGATTTAATTGTGTACTCTTCTGTATTGGCAGTTATCGTTACTGCAGCATGCGCATTCTTCAGCATTCTTCATACATTCCTTGCATTTTTCCATTCCTAATATATAAAGCAATGAGCTTTCCGGTGTAATAATATTTTTTTCATTTAAATATGCGTCAATTTCAGCTTCCATTTTTAACATATCGATCAAGCATCTCTGCGAATCTAAATCTACATCTCCATCTCCGGGAGCATATCTTTTCGAAAGTCCAAGTCCCGCTTTCGACGCTTCGTTGTTTATAATTTTATTCATTTCATTTGAAGCATCAAACATTGCGTCCAGTGCTGTTTCATGAAGAAGATATCCCTTCATATATTGACCCGAAGACATCAAATTATGAGACATTTCAGCTACCACTCCCTTTGCGGACACAAAGCAAACAACATATTTTTCATGTTTTTTTACACCTTTTATATCTAGGCTGTCCACAACCTTATATACCGCTGTCCATTGTAGACTGTTTCTTATTATACGACTTACCTCTTCAAAAATGCTGTCAGCACTTTTAAACACTTCTGTCCCCTCTTTAATATGCAGCCTCTTTAATGTTCTATCTTTATTAATTATCGTCCTTAATTTCAATATATTTACCATTGCACACCTAGTTTCTTCCATTGCAAAACACAAATATCATTAAACAGGCAGCTAATATGGCCGCCCTTATAATTTAAATTCAGTTCTTTGTATTATACCATCAATAAGTGAACTAATCTGTTAAAATAAATTAAAAACTAAAAAATTTAGGCTGCCGAAAATCATACCTGCTGCATTGACATGCATTTAAAACAGAGATTTTCAACAGCCTAGCAATTAAAATTCTAATTTATATAAAATTATTATCACAGTGCTTTAATTACTTCATTCTTAAATTCCGTTGTATTTAAATTTCCTCCAATATCCTTAGTATGAAGACTCTCGTTCTTCAAAACTCTTTTAAGTGCACTTTCTATTTTTGCTGCAGATGAATCTTCGCCCATATACTTAAGCATCATAACTCCTGCAAGAATTGCCGCTGTAGGATTTGCGATGTTTTGTCCCGCTATATCAGGCGCCGACCCGTGCACCGGCTCAAATACCGCTATATCATCGCCTATATTTGCACTGGGAGTCATTCCAAGTCCACCTATTAATCCAGCAGCCAAGTCCGAAAGTATATCACCATACAAGTTCGGCGCTACAACAACCTGATAATCATAAGGCCTCATAACAAGTTTCATAGACATCGCATCAACTATTACATCTTCAAATTTTATATTCGGATATTTCTCAGCAATTTTACGGCCGGATTCCAAAAATAATCCGTCAGTAAGTTTCATTATGTTAGCCTTGTGTGTAAGCGTAACCTTTGATTTTTTCTCTTTTTGTGCAATTTTAAATGCAAAGTCAACTATTCTTTCACTTGCTCCTCTGGTTATGATTTTTATGCTTTCCGCCGCATCTTTCGTAACCATATGCTCTATTCCCGTATAAAGATCTTCGCTGTTTTCTCTTACAATAACTAGATCCAAATCATTATAAAGCGAATTAATTCCTTCATAGGACTTTACGGGACGCAGGTTTGCATACAAATTAAAATACTGCCTGAGCTGAACATTTATGCTCCTGAATCCTTTGCCAACGGGGGTTGTAATTGGACCTTTAAATGCAATTTTATTTTTTTTAATACTTGCTATTGTTTTTTCAGGAAGTAACTCACCGCAAGCCTCATACGCTCCCTGACCTGCTGCAACTTCTTCCCATTCAACATTACCTGCTGCGACATCAATTATTTCAGCAGCTGCACTCATTATTTCCAGACCAATTCCGTCACCGGAAATCAATGTTATTTTTCTTTTCATATTTTGCTCTCACTATTCTTCTCGAATTTTGTTAAGCAGCCCTCCGTATATTAACATTTCAACCTGCCTTGGCGAAATTGTCAATTCCGTTTCATAGCTGTTATTTTTTGTTTTATTAAATACCGTTACTTTTTTATTGTGAACCTGATTTAATAAGTCATTAATAACAATTTCATCCATTTCATCAATATCCTCATAATCACCTTCATTTGTAAATGTAAGAGGAATTATTCCGTTATTAATCAAATTGCTTTTGTGAATTCTCGCAAACGACTTTGCAATCACTGCCTTTACTCCAAGATACAACGGCGCCAGAGCGGCATGCTCCCTGCTGGATCCCTGACCATAGTTTTTGCCTGCGACTATTACTCCTCCGTTATTTTCTTTTGACTTCTTGTGAAAATCTTTATCAATCTGAGAAAAGCAAAACTCTGAAAGATATGGTATATTTGACCTGTAAGGAAGTAATTTTGCATTAGACGGCATTATTGCATCAGTTGTAATATCATCTGCAACCTTAATAAGGACTTTGCCTCCTGTTGTACTTCCCATCTTCTTATTTTTCGGGAAAGGCTTAATATTAGGACCTCTTACTATCTCAACATCCTTCCCATCCTCGGCAGGGCTTACTATCATATTATCTTTTACCGCAAAACTTTCCGGAATATTAATTTTCAGGTCAACATTCTCAAAATCATCAACATCCGCTATAAATCCCTTTATGGCCGAAAATGCAGCCACTTCCGGACTCACCAAATAAACATCTGCCGAATCTGTTCCGCATCTTCCTTTAAAGTTTCTATTAAATGTTCTTAGAGAAACTCCGTTTGTGCTGGGCGCCTGACCCATGCCTATACAAGGTCCGCATCCGCTTTCAAGAATTCTTGCGCCTGCTCCTATCATTTTAGCAAGTGCTCCATTTGACGCAAGCATTGTTAAAACCTGCTTTGATCCAGGAGAAATCACCAAGGACACATTCTCATGAATTGTATGTCCCTCCAATATATTTGCTACCTTCATCATATCCGCATACGAAGAATTAGTGCAGCTTCCTATTGCAACCTGCGTCACCTTTTTCCCCCTTACCTGGCTTACAGGGACTACTGCATCTGGTGAATGCGGCAATGCCACACTTGGCCTGAGCAAACTCAAATCAATAACTATCTTTTCAGAATACACTGCACCTTTATCCGGCTTCATTTCGACATAATCGTCTTCTCTTCCCTGAGCCTTTAAGAATTCCAACGTTCTTTCATCCGAAGGAAATATCGAGGTTGTAGCGCCAAGCTCCGCTCCCATATTTGTTATGGTTCCTCTTTCAGGAACAGAAAGAGATTTTACACCTTCTCCGGTATATTCAAATATCTTATTAACACCGCCCTTGACAGTAAAATGCTTAAGGACTTCAAGAATAACATCCTTTGCAGTAGAAAATTTTTTAAGTTCTCCCTTAAGTTCAACATTTACAATACTTGGCATGGTGATGTTATATGCTCCTCCAGCCATAGCAACAGCAACGTCAAGTCCTCCGGCACCTATTGCAAGCATTCCCATTCCTCCACATGTAGGAGTATGGCTGTCAGATCCCAGCAAAGTGTCTCCCGGAACCGAAAATCTTTCTAAATGAACCTGATGGCAAATTCCATTTCCCGGCTTCGAAAAATATATTCCGTGCTTTTTAGCTACCGTTTGTATATATAAATGATCATCTGCATTTTCAGGTCCCGACTGAAGCATGTTATGATCCACATATGCTACAGAACGCTTCGTTTTTACTTTATCCACACCCATGGCTTCAAACTGCAGATATGCCATGGTTCCTGTGGAATCCTGAGTAAGAGTTTGATCTATTCTTATTCCTATTTCATTTCCAGGTTTCATTTCACCATCCACAAGGTGATTCTGTATGATTTTTTCTGCTAATGTAAGTGCCATAGGACCTCCTAAATTATCTTTTCATTATATTTATTATCAAAAACATACACATTACTCATCACTATCATTTCCTTAGCCGAAATGTTAGTTGTTCTTCCTCTTTCATATTCTTCATCAATCTTGTTTTTCAAAGGAATTAATCTAGGATCATTTTTTTGCATTTTTTCGCTTCCTTCTAACCCGAAGTAGCTGTTTATCCAGTAAGCTATGCTGGAAATTCCGGAATAAGAGTTAATTGCAACTAAAGGTGGCTTGCCTAGAATTTTTCTCGTGTCAAAGCTGTTGTATATCTCTTCATCCTTTAACAACCCGTCTGCATGAATACCTGCTTTTGTTACATTGAATTCCCTGCCTACATAAGGTGTCTTTACCGGAATATTGTAATTAAGCTCTTTTTCAAAATAATCCTCAATTTCATTTATTATCTCTAAATTCATGCTCTTAGTATTCCCTTTTATTTGAGCATATTCAATTATCATAGCCTCAAGCGGTGTATTACCGACCCTTTCTCCAACTCCAAACATTGTGGAATTAACTGATGAACCCCCGTACAGCCACGAAGTCGAAGCATTAGTAACCGTTGCATAGTAATCGTTATGTCCATGCCATTCAATTGATTCCGACGGAACTCCTGCGTAGTACCTCAGTCCGTGAATTATAGCCGGAACAGACCTGGGAAGCTCTGTACCTGCATGAGAAATTCCAAGTCCCAAAGTATCGCAGGCTCTTATTTTTACATTAATCTTACTTTCCTTCATCATTTCCATGAGGTTTTTAGCCAAGGGAACAACAAAACCGTAAAAATCTGCTCTTGTTATATCCTCAAAATGGCATCTCGGGACTATTCCGTTTTCCAGTGCGGCATACGCAATATCAAGATACATCTTCATTGCTTCCTGTCTCGTTTTATTTAATTTGTTGAAAATATGATAGTCAGAACATGACATAAGAATTCCCGTCTCTTTTATGCCCATGGACTTAACAAGTTTAAAGTCCTCCTTATTTGCTCTTATCCAAGATGTTATTTCCGGAAATTTATACCCTTTTTCCATGCAGGTTTCAACTGCTTTTCTGTCTTTTTGTGTATATAAAAAGAATTCCGTCTGCTTAATTATTCCTGACTCATTATCAAGCTCATGAAGAAAATCATAAAGTCTAACCATTTGTTCAGTGTGCATATTAGTCATGGACTGCTGGCCGTCCCTAAATGTAGTGTCTGTAATCCATATATTTTCAGGAATACTAATAGGCAGCTGAATATTGTTAAATTTAATTTTGGGGATTTCATCATAAGGAAAAATATCTTTATACAATTTTGGTTTAATAACTTCTACAGGATTATACTTCACGATGCACCTCCGAGATAATTTTTATATTTGAAACTAATTTATTTTAAATTGCATTTTAATATTTAGTCACGTTTTTTTATTTATATTGTTTATTATAATGTAATGCTGTATTTGAGTCAAGTTTAAATTATATTTAATTTATTTAACAACTTCATTTTTGTTGTTTTGCAATTTATTTTGCAACTCATGCATTTACAATTGCATGTTTAGACAAAAAAAGCCTGAGCTTGTATCAGCTCAGGTTCATTGCAAAATAATCAAGATAGAAGGCCGTTAAGGCTCACTCCGTCTAGCCTAACCAGTTTATTATATTCATACTATCCTTAAAGCAATTGCTTTTTAAAAAATCATCTTTATATTTTTCGGAACACATCATGGGATGCCTGCTTATATAAAACCTACCATGTTTAATATATTTTTTCTTTTCTTCTGCAGATTTACCCCATAAAAACCAGTTGATATTTATATTTTCTTCAGAAATATACTTTAAAAGCTTAATGCTTAGCGGTTCCCAGATCGAAATATGGCTGCCTGCAACTCCGGATTCGACAGTCAAATATGTATTTAACAGCAAAACTCCCTGCCGCTCCCAAAGTTTAAAAAGTTCATACGGAGGAGCAATATTAAAACTTCCATCTAAAATTTTATTTTGTATCTGTGAGAATTTTAAAATTTCGTCATATTTATCAATACCATTGTAATTTTTATAAAGAAGTCTCACAATATTTTTTAAAGAAACCTGTCTAAACTTATCATTCCATGATTTAAGGTCTCCCACTTCAAATGCTCTTCCGGTTGCCCTTCCTTTTTCCGGATATGGATCCTGCCCCAGTATCACAACTTTTGCATTGCCTAAATCAGTTTTTAAAAACCTCATTACATTTACATAATCAGGGTTTATGTTACTTCCTATTTTTTTTTCGATTATTTCTAATTCATCACAAACATCCTTAGACAAAAATCTGTTCCATGATGAATGTACGTCTTCAGGTATTAAACTCATGTATCTCTCCTATCTGTACGGCACCATATTTTGTTCAGATAACTTCTCTTCCCATATTGTTTTCATAATTTCCAATTCTTCGCTATAATCGGTCTTAGATTCGTCCTCATCATATTTAAGCTTCTCTAATATTTTGATTTCAAAATTATCTGCGCCGCACTGTTTCCATTCTTTCTGTAGTTGCTCGTTTCTAAAGCTTCCCATTTTCAGCTGAAATTTCGAACTGTTTATCTTACCATTCAAGTTATGTGTTGTCTCTAAATAATATTTATTACCGGTTTTCAACCGGATAATAAAAGCCCCCATATCTGTCTTCATCTGTTTATACATTTCTTTTAACTCTTTTTTTCTATCCATTACTTTACCGCCCTATACTATACACAAAAAGATTAATATCCCATTTCCTTCAACAATCTCGAGAGGGTTCTAAGCCTCTCCCCTATTATTTCACCGTCATCACTCAAAGCCTGATTAAATAACTTGATATCCTCATCTATTTTTTCATTATCTGTACAAATTTCAACAGTCATCGCATCTCCCTGCAGCCCAACCCTATCGATCTGTGTATTATCCATATCGTATAGCTTATCGTAGCGATATGCCTCCCTAAAATACATCATGGTTCTGCAAATCAATATGGATAAATCCAGTACTCTATGCAACGGAAGCTCTTCAGACTGTCTCGACCATTTTTCTCCTGTATACCTCCATACTTTTGCAGATATATCCACCTTGCCCCGGTCATTCCACTGCGCAAGCCCCAACGAAAGTCCTTTAGCATCTGACTTATAAGCATTTCTCCCGTCAACATTTGCGTAATTTTCCGATACAATCACAGGTTTGTGTTTTAACATTGTAGGTATTTTCATAGCCTCTCCTTCGCTTTTACTAATTTAGTAATTTACTAATCTAATAATAGCATTTTATATTATTATTTGTCAATATAAATTAATAGTGCAAAACGTGTGAATATAAAAATAGCATATTACTGATAACTTCATAAGTAATACACTAATTTATTTGTTTCATAAAAATATGAGCTTTATATTAATTATTTGTTTCAAAAACAGCATCTTAGATCTATAATATATGTATAATATTTTTAGTAGAGGTATTTATGTGCGGAAGATACTACATTGATATAAATATAAACGAAATAAACAAAATAATGGCTGAAGCTGAAAAGAATATTTACGAAAATGCAAAAGCAGGTGAAGTGTTTCCTTCAGATATTGCTCCCATTTATATAAAGAAAGGAAAGATTATAAAATTAATTCTTGCAAAATGGGGCTTTCCAAAATGGAAAGGAAACGGATTAATCATAAATGCAAGATCTGAATCAATCGAAAAAAAGGTAATGTTTAAGAGTCTGATTCATAATAACAGATGCATAATTCCTGCTTCGGCATATTTTGAATGGAAGGAAAACAACTATAAAAAACATAAAGAAAAATATAAAATAGAAAAACCGGGCTCTATTTTATATTTCGCAGGATTGTATAATGTATTTCCGCGTTGCAAAACAAAGCAAATCAGTTTATTTGATACAAATGACTTCGATATATGCTACACAATTATAACAAGAGATGCCTGCAGTTCAATCTCTCACATTCATGACAGGATGCCACTTATAATTGATAAACATAAAACGAGTGAGTGGATGGGCGGGAAAAACATCGATGAAGTACTAGATTATAATTTAACTTTTAATTGTAAAGCTGTTAAAGTTTAAAAACTTTCCGTCAGTTCTTTCAGCTTTGCGTCAATACTTTTAAAATCCTCCCACGCATCCTTCTTTGCAGCTTCATTTCTCAACAAGTATGATGGATGATACGTGGGTATAAAATAAATTTTTCCTTTTTTTACAAATTTTCCTCTTTCCCTGCTGATTTTCAAATCAGGATTTATAAGGTTTTTAGCCGATACCGCTCCAAGACACACAATTATTTTAGGATTTACCAGTTTTACCTGCCACCTTAAAAATTCAAGACACACACTGCTTTCATCGTCAAAAGGGTTTCTGTTTTCAGGCGGTCTGCACTTAACAACATTCGCTATGTACACATCATCGCGTTTCAAATTTATTGCTTCAATCATTTTATCAAGAAGCTGTCCTGCTTTTCCAACAAAGGGCCTGCCTTGAATATCCTCGTTGTATCCTGGGCCTTCTCCCACAAACATAATATCAGCCTGTTCATTTCCCTCTCCAAACACAACATTAGTGCGCGTTTCAGATAACCTGCATTTGTGACATTTATAACAATATTTCTTTAACTCATTCATTGAATACATAGAATTACCCTCTACAAGCCTAAATCAATATGACAGTAGCCACCTGGATTTTTTTCAAGGTATTTCTGGTGATATTCTTCAGCCTCATAGAAATTTTTAAGAGGAAGGACTTCTGTTACAATTGGTTTGCTGTATTTTAACGCTTCTTTTTCTAAAGACTTATTAATAATTTTCAAATCTTCACCATCCACATAGTATATTCCTGTTCTGTACTGCGTTCCTGTATCTCCGCCCTGTCTGTTCAGTAAAGTCGGATCAATAGCTTTCCAAAACTCATCCAGCAACTTATTCAGCGGCATTTCATTTTCATCATACTTTATATATAAGGTTTCGGCAAACCCTGTTGTATTAGCGCATACCTGCTGATATGTGGGATTTTCGGTGTTTCCATTTGCATACCCAACTACAGTTTTCTCAATTCCATTTCTGAGATCAAAATACGCCTGCATTCCCCAAAAACACCCGCCTGCTAAGTATACTTCCTTCATTTCATCAGCTCCTTAGATTTTATCTTTATGTTATTTATTATACTCAAATTTTATTTTTTCTCAATGTATAACGGTTTATACCAAACTATTATTACACAATATACTACATTATCATTGGCATCTGAATCAAACCAAAACACGAAAAACAAATCAGAGGTTAACATCGTTAAAATAACAGCTTAACCATACAACATTCCATAATATCTTGAAATGCGACGTTCAAGATTTTCCAAACTGATAATTCTCGCCTCTCTCACGGTTTCTTTTCCCTGCACAAACAAAATAATCACAGGTACTGCAAATACATTGTATTTCGCTGAAAGCTCGGGTGCATCTCCTGTCTCAACTCTTACCGCCCTGACCTTGGGATATCTTCCCAAAAGGTTTTCAACCTTCGGTGCCATAGCTTCACACACTCCGCATGCATGATTTCCAAAATACGCCAACAACATTTCTTGTTTATTTATAATTAAATTCATCTCTTCAATTGTATTTATAGTATCCATATCGCCCTCTCGATAAACTTTTTTTAACAATCTTTTAACATTCGCAACCCCTTATTTAGCTCATTTTATCATATTTATTAATGTTAATAAATATCTATTTCAAAAAAATTGTTTATTTATTTTCATATTTTTCTTGACATTATATTCAAATATGCTAATATTATAATATACTAATATTAGTGAGGTGCTTATGTTAGATTTTAACAATAAGGAACAAACAAAAAAGGTTCTTGCAGAAAGAGCTGAGCTTTTTAAAACGCTGGCACACCCTGTAAGACTTTGTATTCTGGCCATGCTTATAAAGGAAGAACAGAGCAACGTAACTGATATACAGTGTTGCTTGGATGTCCCTCAACCTACGGTTTCACAACATTTAGCAAAACTGAAATCCGCAGGTATTCTTTCGGCAGAAAGAAGCGGCACAGAAATTATTTATAAAATAAAAGATGATCAAGTCAAAACTTTAATAGTACAAATTATAGAAGATTAGTGGAGGATCTTATGAGTAAGAAAATTTTAATTATAGGTGGTGTGGCAGGAGGAGCAAGTACCGCTGCAAGGCTTAGAAGACTCGATGAAACATCAGAAATTATAATGTTTGAAAGAGGTTCATATATTTCGTACGCCAACTGCGGGCTTCCATATCATATAGGCAATGTTATTAAAGAACGAGAATCGCTTCTTTTGCAAACTCCTGAAGCAATGTCAAAAAAATATAATGTCGACGTAAGAGTTGACTCTGAAGTAATCAAAATTGACCGAGAAAACAAAACAGTTGAAGTTAAAAAAACAAAAACAGGAGAAACTTATAGCGAATCCTATGATACACTTGTTATTTCTACCGGCTCGACACCATTAAAACCGCCGATAGAAGGCATTAATTCACCTGGTATATACACTCTTTGGACTGTTCCAGACACAGACAAAATCAAAAAATTTATTGGTGAAAAAAAACCTAAAAATGCTGTAGTTATAGGTGGAGGGTTCATTGGACTTGAAGTCGCTGAAAATCTCCATCACGCCGGCATTAATGTAACTGTTGCCGAAGCAATGGATCAAGTTATGGCACCAGTTGATTATGAAATGGCTCAACTTGTTCAAAACAACATGGTTTCTAACGGTATTAACCTTATTTTAGGAGACGGAGTATCAAAATTCAGCAGCGAAGACGGAACAGTAACAATTACTCTTGCCAGCGGCAGGACACTGACTGCTGACATGGTATTGCTGTCAATAGGCGTCAGACCAAACAGCAAACTTGCCAAAGATGCAGGATTGGAACTTAACCAGCGCGGAGGAATCGTTGTTGACAAATATCTAAAAACATCCGACCCTAACATATATGCTCTGGGAGATGTAATTGAAGTAGAAGAGTTCATAAATAAAGGCAGAGCTATGATTGCACTGGCAGGCCCCGCAAACAAACAGGGAAGAATCTGTGCAAATAATATATACGGAGCAGAAGAAGAATATAAAGGCACTATGGGAACTTCTGTCGCAAAGGTTTTTGATTTAACTGTTGCATCAACCGGTGCAAATGAAAAAACACTGAAAAGAATGGGAATGGAGGAAGGCAGGGATTACTACACTGCAACAATTTCTCAAAAGTCCCATGCTGGATACTATCCTGAATCATCCGAACTGATATTAAAACTCATATTTTCAACCGACGGCAAAAAAATATTCGGAGGACAGATTGTGGGTGAAGACGGAGCAGATAAACGAATCGATACTTTGGCAACTGCAATACGTATGGGCGGAAGCATCTACGATTTGAAAGAGTTGGAACTAGCATATGCGCCTCCATATTCATCAGCAAAGGATCCTGTAAACATGCTGGGCTTTGTTGCGGAAAATATAATTCAAGGCAAGATTAAGCTCTCAAAATGGAGCGAACTAGATCCTTCAAAACCAAGCAAATTTACCATTCTTGATATACGTGAAGATATGGAGCTCATGGTATTTGAGATACCCGGAGCGGTGCATATACCGCTTGGACAGCTGAGAAGCAGGCTTTCAGAGGTAAATAAAGATGATAACATACTAATATTCTGCGCCGTGGGAGTTCGCTCTTACAATGCCGCAAGAGTTTTAATGGAAAACGGATATAAAAATGTGCTTGTTTATCCTGCAGGAACAAACTTCTACAAGGCTGTTTATTATGATTATTTTAACAAGCTGAACGGCGGCAATTCAATTTCTCCAGAAAAAAATATTGAAAATAGTTCGTACACAAAAAAAGAGGCTGATGCAGAAATAAAAGCATCCATACAAGTTGACTGCAGCGGACTCCAATGCCCCGGACCAATTATGAAGGTATATGAAACCATCAATAAGATAAACGACGGAGAAATAATTCAGGTTTCCGCTACCGATTCAGGCTTTGCCAAAGATGTAGAAGCTTGGTGCAGAAGAACCGGAAATACTTTGTTAAAGGTTAAAAAAGAAGGCAAGAACAACATAGTATTTCTTCAAAAGGGACTTTCAGAAAAAAAAAATGATATTTCAATAGCAAAAACTTCTGTCCAGGTTCCTTCAAATGACGGGAAAACAATAATTGTATTCAGCGGTGACATGGATAAAGTTTTAGCATCCTTTGTAATAGCCAATGGTGCAGCAGCAATGGGAAGACCTGTGACGATGTTTTTCACATTCTGGGGATTAAATGTTTTAAGAAAAACAGAAAAGCAAGGCGTCAAAAAGCCGTTTATTGATGCAATGTTCGGAAAAATGATGCCCCAAGGAACTACTAAACTGAAACTCTCCAAGATGAACATGGGCGGAATGGGAACCGCCATGATGAGAAAGGTAATGAAGGATAAAAACATTGATTCTCTTGAGGATTTAATAAAGAAAGCTATGAATAACGGGGTAAAAATGATAGCATGCACAATGTCAATGGATGTGATGGGCATTACTAAGGAAGAGCTGATCGACGGTATTGAATACGCAGGTGTTGGAACTTACCTGGGCGATGCGGAAGAGTCAAACGTAAATCTGTTTATTTAACTAATAATTAATATAAAAGCGGGAACAACCATATGGCTGTTCCCGCTTTTATTGTCGCTTTTTTACTTTATATTTACTTTTTTACAATACCTGTATTTCAAACGCCGTAGTCTGAGGCGGTATGCTGGCAGTCTGGAAATTCGCATGCTCCACCCTTACAAAATCTCCCGGCCTTACGTCTCTTAACCGTATTCTCCTCCCTCTCCTGTCTCGAATTATAGTTGAATCTGTAACAACAAACCTCATTTGTGTATTTATGTCGTTAGGATTTCCGGTATATAAAAAATTGTTTGCCATGTCAACAAAAGCGACATTCCCCTCTGTTGTATTGCTGTCAATGTTTTCAATAACTGTTATGCTGTACGCTCTTGACTGCGGAGGAATACTTCTTGTCATTGCGGAAGAGAATACAGCATCAACAGTCATACCTTCTTTTACATCTCTAAATGATAAATGTTGACCGAACTGATCTCTTATAACTGTATCGCTTCCCACCACTAATGTTACAACCTGCATATGAACCATACAAAAATCGCCCATAACTCCATAGGAAATTGTTACAAAGCCTGTTCTATTATCCCAGTTTATACTTTCAATTAGAGCATTTTCAGCAGTCATGACATTTCTCCTCATATTCCTGCTCCTGTCAGTTACCGTATCCATGCCCCAATTCATGAACCTTTGGCTATTTAAGTTATTATCCATGTCTTCACCTCGCAAATAATATATATTTATATTATTCAATAGATTTGCATGTGTTATCGTAACTTATCCAACAATATTCGTAATATTTCACGCCTATAAAAAAACTGCCTCATACGAGACAGTTACACAATTATTTTTTAAATGAAGAACAGCTGCCAGACTTGCTGCATCCCGAACATCCTGAACAGCATCCGGAACCATTCTTTTTTTGTTTCCTCATAAACAATACCACTACTGCAACTATTGTCACAATTATAGATATTATTATAATATCAGCCCAATTCATAGAAACCTCCTATATAAACAGACTACCAACTTGATAAACAATCATTCCTGCAATAAATGCAGTAAGTGTTTGATATACAGCTGTAAGCAATGCATACCTGATTGAGCCCAATTCTTTTTTTGTAGCAGCAAAAGCCGCCACGCATGGCATGTAAAGCAACGTAAATGTCAAGAATGCAAAAGAACTCAACGGCGTAAATATTGTGCTTAATGCTGCAGAAAGATCAACATCCGTAACTGCCCCCGTTAAAACGGTAAGAGTACTAACCACCGCTTCCTTAGCCGTCAGTCCTGTAATAAGCGCCGTAGATGCTCTCCAATCATTAAATCCAAGCGGTATAAATATCGGAGCTACAACAGACCCAATTGTTGCAAGCATGCTGTAGGAACTGTCTTCAACCATATTGAATGCCCAATCAAAGCTCTGCAAAAACCATATAATCATTGTTCCCAAAAAAATCACAGTAAATGCCCTTTGAACAAAATCTTTTCCCTTTTCCCACATATGCAGCAACACGCTTTTCCTTGAAGGAATTCTATATGCAGGCAGTTCCATAACAAAAGGCACAGGTTCACCCTTAAATATCGTACTCTTTAGCAATAACCCTGATACTACCGCCACAGCGATACCCATAATATAAAGAGCAATCATTACAAGAGCAGCATTTTCCGGAAAAAACGCCACAGTTATCATTCCGTAAATCGGAAGTTTAGCACTACACGACATGAAAGGGGTTAACACAATAGTCATCTTTCTATCTCTTTCGCTGGATAAAGTCCTTGTAGCCATTATAGCCGGAACGCTGCACCCGAAGCCAATCAGCATAGGTACAAAAGAACGCCCTGACAAGCCTATTTTTCTTAACAGCTTATCCATTAAAAAAGCGACTCTTGCCATGTATCCACTGTCCTCCAGAAGCGAGAGAAATAAAAACAAAATTACAATTAACGGCAAGAATGACAACACACTTCCAACGCCTGCAAATATCCCGTCTATAACTAACGAGTACAGCCAGTCGCTCACTCCGTATGCACTCATTGCATTAGAAGTCAGCTCAGTAAACAGTCCTATAATTTCCTCTAAATATCCCTGAAGCGGAGCTCCAATAGCCCCGAAAGTAATCCAAAATATAAAAAACATAATACCGAAAAATATAGGGATACCAAAATACTTATGAGTTAAAACTCTATCGATTTTTTCTGATCTTATTTGTTCCTTGGTTTCCTGTTTTTTTATTACTGTTTCACTGCATACCTGCTCTATATACCCATATCTCATATCTGCCAGCGCAGCTTCTCTGTCAGTCCCCAGAGCCTTCTGCATATCATCAATCAAATGGTCTATTATATGTTTTTGGTTTTCTGTAATATTAAGTGCTTTATATGTCGGTTCATCTCCCTCGACAAGTTTTGTTGCAGCAAAGCGTACCGGATATCCGGAATTTTTTGCTTTATCCTCAATTAAATGCGATACTGCATGAATTGCCTTATGAACTTCTCCTGTGCAGAAATCAAGCTTTTTCGGCGTTCTTTTTTCTTGAGCCGTCTTCATTGCAACATCAAGGAGCTCTGAAATTCCTTCATTCTTACTTGCAGAAATAGGTACAATCGGAATTCCCAAATGCTCTGACAACAAATTTACATCAATTGAATTTCCGCTTGCCCTCACTTCGTCCATCATATTCAAGGCAATTACCATTGGAATCGAAAGTTCCATCAGCTGAAGTGTTAAATATAAATTTCTTTCTATATTTGTCGCATCAACTATGTTTAATATTAAATCGGGATGTTCATTTAAAATGAAATCCCTGGTAACAACTTCTTCCATTGTATATGGAGATAACGAATATATTCCAGGTAAATCAATGAGTGAAGCTTCCTTGTGCTTTCTAATTTGCCCTTCTTTTTTTTCGATAGTTACCCCGGGAAAATTACCCACATGCTGATTGCTTCCTGTTAAAGCGTTATAAAGAGTTGTTTTTCCGGAATTCTGATTTCCCGCCAAGGCAAATACATATCTCATATGTCAAATACCTCTTTTAGTTCAATCTTTGAAGCCTCTTCTTTTCTTATTGTAAGCACATAGCTTCTCAACGAAAGTTCAATAGGATCTCCCATAGGAGCTACTTTTCTTACCATAACTTTTGTGTTAGGAGTCAGCCCCATGTCCAAAAGCCTTCTTCTGAGCATTCCTTGCCCGCCAATTGTTGAAATAATACCACCTTGACCAGGTTTTATGCTATCTAATGTCACAGCCTTATTTCCTCCTACTTTACGATATTGATAATCATTATCATTGCATCTATAATTATTATAATATTTACAATAATTATTGTCAATATTAAAATGACATATTTCGTCAAATGTAAATCTTAATTTATGCATAAAAAAGTATGATTGTCAATCAATCATACTTCGCACTTACTTTATATCATCAGATTTTGAACCATAAACTTCGATTACAGGCATTACAAACATAAATCCTATGCCTGGTTCTTCGAAGCGTTCCATTTCTTCATTAATTTTGGCAGCTACTCTGTCAAGCTTTTCCTTATCTCTAATGATACTAAAAACTATTTTACTATATGGCTTTCTTCCATCTATCTGCTTTTTTACACTGTCAAGCATAGGTATGTTGATATTGTGGTCTAACAGCACTTTTCCCATTCCTTGACTGTCTATTGTAGTAGCACCTATTTCTTCTCTGTAAAACGCTTCATGTATATCATCAAGCTTTGATATGTCATTTAGTATTAACACTAAAGCAAACATTTTATAGTAAGACCTCCCCTTGCATTTCACATTGCTCATCGATTATATCATATGCATTTTTACTATTCAATTATTTATATAAAATAATTTCTTTATATATCCACGCTTTCATTAATATCCAATATAACAACCTCTGAAGATTTCACTATATTTTTATATTTCTTCGGATCTGCATTAATTACATCAAATGTATTGTAATGAATAGGAACAACTTTTTTAGCCTTGATAAAATCTGATGCTTTTACAGCGTCATCAATATCCATTGTATAATTTCCTCCTATGGGAATAAATGCGACATCTATGTGTTCATCTTCCAAAAGTTTCATATCAAGA
This sequence comes from Sedimentibacter sp. MB35-C1, assembly GCF_030913635.1. Classification (NCBI taxonomy): domain Bacteria; kingdom Bacillati; phylum Bacillota; class Tissierellia; genus Sedimentibacter; species Sedimentibacter sp. MB35-C1. The sequence goes on along the minus strand of NZ_CP133188.1, from coordinate 986,190 downwards.
GTAAGTCCGGTATCTCCAGCGTGATAAACCTTATTTCCGTTAACTTCTATTATAAATCCGCATGGATTCCCTCCACAAACCATATTTCCATTTTCTAAAATACCCGAACCATGAAGAGCATTTATCATTTTTACCGTTCCAAAATCAAACTTTTTTCTGCCTCCTATATGCATTGAATGGGTTCGCAAATTAAATTTATTGAAATATGTTGATATTTCATGGTTTGCTATAATCAATGCATCGGTACGTTCTGCAATCTCTACCGTATCCCCTATATGATCCGAATGTCCGTGTGTTACAAAAATATGTGTTATATCTGGCAACTCGCTTATTTTTGTTTTAACCAGCCCATTTCCTGTTATAAAAGGATCAATAATGCCCTTAAATGCACCTTCTTCCAAAATAACCGCTGAATGCCCCAGATAAGTTAATTTCACAAAACCACCATCCTTCTTAATATTATCTATATAATAACTTTATATAATAATAAAATCAACGCCTTTTCCAAATTTTTGATTAAATTCATAATCTATGGAATAAACATTTGACAAATAACTACTTTTTGCAAATGTAGGCATAATTTTTGCAACGAAAATATTTCTCAACTAATTTATTTAAGTTGATTTTAAGATTTAAAATGATATAATATATTTAACAAGAATTTAGTTTAATTTATATATGTATGAGGGACATAAGACAGATTACACGCACTAAAAGCGATAAAATTAAATATAGCTGCCTGGATGTGCCAACATATGCTACATCTCAAGGCATATTGCACTGTTATTCGGCTTTTCCCTCGGACAAGTCGATAATCTTATTTTTGTAATAGTTTATTCTATACAGTAATAGAATATTAAAGCCAAATGGCTTTGGAGGACACGATGAAAAATTACTTTGTAGGGCTTGATATAGGGTCTACGACAGTAAAAATAGCTGTAATAGACAATGAAGGTAATCTAATACACAAACAATATAAAAGACATCATTCCGATATTAGAAACACTGTCACCGAGATTATTAAAAATGCATCAGAACAACTGAAGGACAGCTTAATTAAAATAAGTACCACAGGCTCCGGTGCTATTGATGTGTCTAAATCTCTAGGTATTACTTTTGTTCAAGAAGTTGCGGCATCCACACGTGCCATAGAAGAATATATCCCACAAACTGACGTGGTTATAGAACTGGGCGGAGAGGACGCTAAAATAACATATCTGTCGGGAAATCTTGAACAGCGCATGAACGGTTCATGTGCAGGGGGCACAGGTGCATTCATCGACCAAATGGCCGTCTTAATGAAGACTGATGCATCTGGCTTAAATGAATTGTCCAAAAAACACAGCACTATCTATCCGATTGCCTCCAGATGCGGAGTATTCGCAAAATCTGACATTCAACCCCTTTTAAATGAAGGTGCAAGACAAGAAGACATTGCAGCTTCAATTTTCCAGGCGGTGGTTAATCAAACGATCAGCGGCCTTGCTCAGGGAAGACCAATAAAAGGAAATGTAGCATTTTTAGGAGGCCCATTATACTTCCTTTCTGAACTTAGAGAAAGATTTAAGCAGACACTAAACTTAAGCAGTGAAAATTCCACATGCCCAAAAGACGCAAACTATTACGTTGCTATGGGTGCAGCCTTAATGTCAGAAGATAACACTGAAATAAACTTTAATGATTTTTATAAAAAGATTGAGAAAACAATGGAAAAAACTAATATTGAGTACCGCAAGAAAGATTTGAATCCATTGTTTGAAACAAAAGATCAATATAATGAATTTTTAATTAGACACAATCACCATAAGGCAAAACAAAAAAATATAGACGAGTACAACGGTCCGGCTTTCTTGGGAATAGATGCAGGATCTACAACAACAAAGCTAGTGCTTATAACAGAGGACGGCGAAATTCTATATTCATATTATACCAGCAACGAAGGAAATCCATTGAACACAGCTGTAAAAGCTGTAAAAGAGCTTTACAGCAAAATGCATAAGGACATAAAAATTGCATTCACAGCCGTAACAGGCTATGGTGAGCATTTAATAAAAGCCGCCTTAAGCGTTGATACTGGAGAAATTGAAACTGTTGCTCACTATAAAGCAGCCGATTTCTTTTTAAACGGAGTCGACTTCATAATTGACATCGGCGGACAGGACATGAAGAGCATGATTATAAAAAATGGAGTTATTGATTCTATAATGCTAAATGAAGCATGCTCCTCAGGCTGTGGCTCATTTATTGAAACTTTTGCAAATTCACTTGATATGAGCGTACAAGACTTCGCAGAAGCAGCAATTATGTCCGAGCACCCGGTTGATTTAGGAACCAGATGTACTGTTTTTATGAACTCCAAAGTTAAGCAAGCTCAAAGAGAAGGTGCAACTTTAAGCGATATTTCAGCAGGCATATCATATTCAGTTATAAAAAATGCACTATTCAAGGTTATAAGGCTAAAATCCCTAGATTCAATAGGCGAAAAAGTAGTTGTACAGGGAGGTACTTTCTACAACAATGCTGTTTTGAGGGCATTTGAACTAATAACTGGAAGAAACGTCGTAAGACCTGACATTGCAGGAGTTATGGGAGCTTTCGGTGCAGCTCTTATAGCAAGAAGTAACTACGACAGTTCCAAAATCAGCACATTTGTAAAAGAAGAAAATTTAGAAAAATTCTCATTCAACACTACTATGAACCGTTGTGGGCAATGCACAAACAACTGCCTACTGACAATTAATAAATTTTCCGACGGAAGATATTTTGTATCGGGTAACCGCTGCGAAAGAGGAGCTGAAAAATACACTCATACTGAAAAAAAAGAACCTCTCCCCAATTTATACAAATATAAGTACAAAAGAGTGTTCAATTATAAACCACTTTCAATTGAAGAGGCCAAAAGAGGATTAATAGGCATACCACGAGTACTAAATATGTACGAAGATTATCCTTTCTGGTTTACATTTTTCACAGAACTTGGATACAGAGTTGTTCTGTCAGGAGTATCCAGCAAGAGGATATATGAACTTGGTATGGGAACAATTCCATCAGAGTCTGTTTGCTATCCGGGTAAAATCACCCACGGACACATTGTTGATTTAATAAACAAGAAAATTCCAAAAATTTTCTATCCTTGTATTTCTTATAATATAAAGGAAGATGCAAATGCGGGAAATCACTATAACTGTCCGGTTGTAGTCTCCTATCCCGAATCTATAGAGGCAAACATTGATCTGAATAATATTAAATTTTACAAGCCTTTCCTGAACTTAAACGAAAAGGAACTCCTTATTAATAAACTTTACAAAGAACTGGGAATATCAGAAAACATATCATTTGATGAAATTAAAAATGCAGTTCATAAAGCTTATTTAGAACTTTTCGCTTATAAACAAGATGTTAGAAATGAAGGAGCAAAGGCTGTTAAATACATCAAGGAAAATAATAAGAAGGGTATAGTCCTTGCCGGCAGGCCATACCATGTTGATCCCGAAATTAATCACGGCATTCCTGAAATGATAGAAGGATACGGTCTTGTTGTTCTTTCAGAAGACTCTCTCAACAACAAATACCCAATCGAAAGGCCGTTGAGAGTCATTGACCAGTGGGCATACCACACTAGACTATACGCTGCAGCAACCTGCGTTGCCAACACCGATAATTTGGAGCTTATACAGCTCAATTCTTTCGGCTGCGGTCTGGATGCTGTAACAACCGATCAGGTAAGCGAAATATTGCAGAGAAACAATAAAATTTATACCGTAATAAAAATAGATGAAATAACAAATTTGGGAGCTGTAAGAATCCGTATCCGTTCGCTTATCGCCTCAATGGAAGAAAGAGATAAAAACGGTGTTACGCATATAAGAACAGAAGAAGGTGATCAAAATCCTCTGTTCACTAAGGAAATGAAAAAAACGCACACACTGCTGATTCCGCAAATGTCACCCATACATTTTCAGTTTATAGAAACTGCTGCAAAAGTGTCAGGCTACAATGCAGTTGTTCTGCCCGCAGTAGATAAGCATGCTGTGGATGTTGGGCTCAAAGTAGTTAACAATGATGCATGCTATCCGTCAATAATTGTAATCGGCCAGCTTATCAATGCACTAGAATCTGGAAAATATGACCTTAGTAGTGTAGCACTTATGATTTCTCAGACAGGTGGAGGCTGCCGTGCAACCAATTATATCGGATTTATCAGAAAAGCATTGAAAGACTTAGGCTATAGTAATATACCCGTCATATCGTTCAATATGATTGGTTTGGAAAAACAACCCGGATTTAAAATAACAGTACCGTTTATTAACAGGCTGATAATGGGTTTGGTAATAGGCGATACGTTGATGCGGGCAACTTACAGAACAAGGCCCTATGAAAAGATAAAGGGCTCTGTTAATAAACTATACAGCACATGGGTTGCAAAATGTCACAAGGTTATTGAATCAGGAAGCTATCTCCAATTCAATCGCCTGATAAAAGACATCGTTCATGACTTTGACACCATTGCACTTGATGAAAGCATAAGAAAACCTAAAGTCGGAATAGTAGGAGAAATACTTGTTAAGTTCCATCCAAACGCAAATAACGACGTATTTTCTCTTCTTGAGGAAGAAGGAGCGGAAGTTGTTGTTCCAGATTTGCTGGACTTTTTCTCATACAGTTCACTTAATGGAGTTATAAAGTATGACGAACTGCTTTTAGGCACTAAAAAAACAAGATTTTTTAGTAGCGCAGCAGTTAAGGCAATTGATCTGTACAAGACTGCAAGCGTTAGTGCATTCAAGAAATCAAAAAGATTTACTCCTCCTTCAAACATCGCAGAACTTGCTCAAAAAGCAAGAAATTTTCTTTCGTTAGCAAATCAGTCCGGGGAAGGATGGTTTCTAACAGGAGAAATGATTGAGCTTTTAGACTCGGGTGTGAATAATATATTATGTTTACAGCCGTTTGCCTGCCTTCCGAATCACATAACGGGCAAAGGCATGATTAAGAAACTAAAAGGTGCATATCCTATGTCCAACATTGTTCCAATTGACTATGATGCCGGAATAAGTGAAGTTAACCAAATAAACAGAATTAAACTTATGCTTACAAACGCCTTCAGAAATATGAAAGAAAAAGAACATATGAGTTCTACCATCATGCTGAGTGATAAGGAGGAAGCTTCGGATTTCAGCTTGAGAGATGTTCAGGAACAGGAGATATAAAAAAGCATTCGAACTATGAACCGACCCCCAAAAGTTAGACCTAAAAATCTAACTGATGGGAGGTCGGTTTTTGAATGGCAAAATATAGTTATGAATTTAAGATGAAAGTTGTGCAAGAATATTTAGCTGGAAAGGGCGGATTCGCTTTTCTATCTAAAGAATATAATATCTCTTCTACGAGGGACTTACAAAAATGGGTTTCTGCATACAATGAATTTGGCTCTGATGGCTTAATGAGAAAACGAAAAAATCAAACTTACTCTTTCGAATTTAAGCTTCATGTGGTAGAGTTGTATCTAACTACAGAGGTTTCTTATCAGGATTTAGCGCTTTCGGTTGGAATTAATAATCCACCATTAATAAGCAAATGGGTTAATGATTATCGTATTGCTGGACCTGATGCCTTGAAACCTAAACAGAAGGGGCGGCGACCAAAAGTGGATAAACCAAAAGATATTAATCTTGATAAGAGTAAAAAAATAAATGTAGAAACGGAGTATCTTAAACAACTTGAAGATGAAAATCTTAAACTACGAATTGAGAATGCATATTTAAAAGAATTGAGGAGGCTGCGTTTAGAGGGAACACCTCAGAACAAAAAGCGAGAATCATCCACAGCCTCCGAGGATCCTTCAAATTAAAAGATGTTCTCGCAGTTACAGGTTTCCCAAAATCAACATATATGTATTGGCAAAAGCGCTTTGAAATGGAGAATCCAGATCAGGAGATAGAACAGAAAATTTTAGATATACGTAAGGAACATAAGGATTTTGGCTATCGCCGGATTCATGGCGATTTAAGAAAGTAAGGACTGCTCATCAACAAGAAGAAGGTTCAGCGTATTGTGCAAAAGCTAAATATTCAGGTGACTGCTTTCACTCGCAAAAGTCGTAAGTACAGCTCATACAAAGGGAATGTTGGTAAGATTTCACCTAACAGAATTAATAGACGTTTTGATACAAATATTCCTCACCAGAAGATTACAACTGATACGTCGGAATTCAAATATTATGAGGTGGATCAAAAAGCTCTACCTGGATCCATTTATGGATTTATGCAATAGAGAAATCCTAAGTCATAGCATTTCTCTAAGACCATCAGGCCAAAATGTAATGCAAGCCTTAAATGAGGCAATAGAGATTACCTCAGATTGTAAATACAGGAGAACATTCCATTCTGATAGAGGTTGGGCATATCAGATGAAAGCATATAGTCGTGTACTTGAATCAAACAGAATATTTCAGAGTATGTCGCGTAAAGGAAACTGCATTGATAATTCTCCTATGGAAAACTTCTTTGGAATTATGAAACAGGAAATGTATTATGGTATGGTTTACTACAGTTATGAAGAACTTAAAAATTCGATAGAAAAATATATTAAGTATTACAACGAAAAAAGGATTAAAGAGAAGCTTGGATGGATGAGTCCTGTAGAATACAGACTTAGCCTTTCGGCTGCATAAAAAATAGCGTAGCAGTTCACAAAACTACTACGCTACAAAGTCTAACTTATTGGGGTCACATCACTACTCGAATGCTTTTTCAATTTTTTTACAAGCATCATCCAGCTGCTCATATGTGGCCGTTATAGGGGGAGCAAACCTAATTGTTCTTTCATGGGTTTCTTTTGCAAGAATGCCATTTCCCATAAGTTTCTTTACATACGGTGCAGCATTTTCTTTAAACTCCACTCCTATTAGGAGGCCCTTTCCCCTTACTTCAACTATATCATCATTATCAATAGCTTTAAGTCTTTCCATGAAATATTCCCCTTTTTCCTCTGCCTGCTTTGGATAATTATCTCTTTCAAGTATTTCCATGGCTTTAATTGATACGGCCGCCCCCAAAGGGTTTCCGCCGAAAGTAGACCCATGTGAACCGGGAGTAAAAACTCCAAGAATATCCTCATTTGCAGCAACTGCCGATACAGCAATAATTCCTCCGCCCAACGCTTTTCCAAGAACATACATATCAGGAATAATACCTTCATGCTCGCAGGCAAACATCTTACCTGTCCTTGCAAATCCAGTCTGTACCTCATCCGCTATAAACAAAACATTATTTTCTTTGCATATATTAAGAGCTTCATTCAAAAATCCTTCAGGAGGAACTATTATCCCTGCCTCGCCTTGTATAGGTTCAACTAAAAATGCTACTGTATTTGCGCTAATATTTTTCTTAAGCTGTTCAATATTACCATATTCTATCACTTTAAATCCAGGTGTAAACGGTCCGTACCCTTGCTTTGCATCAGGATCGGTACTCATGGACACAATAGTAATTGTTCTGCCGTGAAAATTATTGGCACATACTATAATTTCCTGTTTGCCTTCTTCAACCCCCTTTACTGACTGCCCCCATTTTCTGGCGGTCTTCAGCGCAGTTTCAACAGCTTCGGCTCCTGTATTCATAGGGAGAACCATATTTTTTCCCGTAACCTTGCAGAGTTTTTCCATCCACTCGCCTAACACACTGTTGTAAAATGCCCTTGAGGTCAGAGTAACTTTATCCAACTGGTCTTTTGCCGTTTGCACCAATTCGGGATGTCTATGCCCAAAGTTCAGCGCGGAATATGAGCTCAACATATCATAAAACTCTTCGCCTTCGGGATTTGTAACTACCATGCCATCTGCCTTATCAATAACAACTTCTTTAGGGTGATAATTATGAGCACCATATTTTTCCGTTTTTTGCATTATTTTTTTAGATAATTGCATTTTTTGACCTCCTTAGGACATCTAGATTTTTTCAGAATTTATTTTCAGCTTAAATTTATAAAATTTATTATATCTATATTCAATATCAATGTCAAGAAATAGTTAATATAATTCAAGATATTACTGTATTTTAAGATAAAAACGTCATTTCTGAAAAATAATGTTAGTTTAAATATGTTATGAATTTTCATTCTGTGCTTTCAAAACATTAATTAAATCGTACTTATTTTTGCAACAAAGAATATTTTAATTGCATACACGCAATAAAAGTCCTTCTTAATTTCTATCTGCATGCTAAAATTTAACTAAAAATGACACCTCATAATATACATATCAGATGTCATTTTTTAGTTAGTTTTATATCTATTATTTCTATATATTTTTTATCCTATAGTAGCTATCACCACCGCTTTAATGCTGTGAAGCCGATTTTCAGCTTCATCAAAAACGACGGAATTTTTGCTTCTAAAAACTTCGTCCGTTACCTCTCTTATATCATACCCCAGTTCATATTGTTCTCTTGCCATTTTTGTTTCAAAGTCATGAAAAGCAGGCAAACAATGCATAAATATAACATCTTCATTTCCTGTTGCATCCATTAATTCAGAGGTCACTTTAAACGGCGAAAGTATTTTTACTCTCTCCGGTATCTGTTCCTCTTCGCCCATAGAAGCCCAAATATCTGTATAAATTACATCTGCATCCTTAACACATTCAATATTATCAGATATTTCAATTTTTGCTCCTGTGAATTTTGCAGTCTCATAAACTTTATTCAATATGCCAGAATCAATCTTCTGACTAAGCTCCTTAGGTCCAAATGCTACAAAATGCATGCCCATTTTTGCGCAACCATACATCCATGCATAGCTCATATTGTTCCTTATGTCTCCGGCAAATACAAGTTTGACTTTATTTAGAGGCTTAAACAAATGCTCCTCTATTGTCAGCATATCCGCCAGTATCTGAGTAGGATGATCTATATCCGTCAAGCCGTTCCACACAGGCACACCGGAGTGTTTTGCCAGATCTTCAACCATTTCTTGTCCATAACCTCTATATTCTATCCCATCATAGAATCTTCCCAAAACTTTTGCTGTATCCTCTATAGATTCCTTTTTTCCCATTTGAGAATAATCAGAATTTAAAAATGTTACATGAGCTCCTTCATCTAATGCAGCCACTTCAAAAGAGCATCTTGTTCTTGTAGACGTTTTTTCGAATAATAATACTATATTTTTACCCTTAAGCAGGTTATTAGATATGCCTTGTCTTTTCTTTGATTTTAAATCATGCGCCAAATCAAGCAAATATCTAATTTCTTCAGGTTTAAAATCCATCAATGTTAGAAAACTTCTTCCTTTTAAATTTACTGTCATAGCGTCCTCCGTGTTTATTTATTTAACTTATTGTATATTTAACAATAATAACACAAAGCGCTCCTTTACGCAATAATTTTTTATAAATATTTTATTATAATTATTAAAAAATATTTTCTTTGATTTATGCAAAAATAGCACGACCTTTTATCACGGAGGTTATCTTATCAAAACTTACTTTTCAGCTCAAAAAAATAAAGAGTACATTTGTGATACCCTTTATTATTTTATAATCTTCTTGTTTTATTTATAAAGACAGCCTTCTAGTCAAATAATTATACACAATCTCTATAGTTTCTAAAAAACTGTTCAAATTTACATATTCATCAAAACTGTGGAAATTTCCTCCAGATGGCCCAAATATGAGAACAGGTATATCAAGCCTTTCTGCTATTAAGTTGAAATCTCCTATGCTGGAAAAATATTTTATCATTGGTTCTTGACCGCTGCACTCTTTTATAAGACTCTCAAGAATTCTAACTTCTTCAAGGTTTTCATCTGTAACATACGGCATGAATCCTCCGGAAGCCTCTAAAGGATCATCTCTAAAAATAATTTCATACTTTGACTTTATTTTTGCGTTATTTGCGGCCTTATGAACTTCTTCAATTATTGATTGCTTGTTTTCTCCGATAACTATGTGCTTAAAAATTTCAATTTCAGAATAATCAGCTACAGAGCATCCGCTTCCGCTGCTTTTTATACTTGTAACACATGTACTTGAATGTCCCAACTTATCATGATATTTGGGTTCTACATTTTTCAAAGCTATAATTAGCTTGCTTGCATCTTCTATTGCACTTATTCCATTTTCTGGTGTTGCCGCATGGCTCGACTTTCCGAACAACCTTATTTTATATTGATAGCCGCCTCTTGCTCCGAGACATATACTGTGATTATCAGTAAACGAAAAGCCGCTGCTTGGTTCCAGGGACAGAGCCATTTCAGCTCCCTCGTATAAATTGTCTTTAATAGAAAATGATGTTCCCAAGCCATAAGGCCCTTCCTCATCAGATACAAAAGAATAAATTATTTTTCCTTTAAAATCTTTTACAGTCTTACTGAATTTTTTTAAAGATATCAATGCAGCTGCACAACCAGATTTCATATCCAATGCTCCAAGCCCATACATTTTACCATTTTCTATTACCGGGATGTATGGGTCTTTTGTCCAGCCTGTGCATTCGCCAACAGTATCAAGATGGCAGTTCAACAATATTACAGGACCGTCCTCTGAGCCTTCTATTGAACCTATCAGATTTGTTCCCTTAAATCCCGTTACCTTTTTATCTTCATAGTAGTGAAAATTAACGTCTATATTATTCTTTTTCAGCCAGTTAAACACAAAGCTCATTATTTCTTCTTCATGGAAAAACTTACTTTTAATTCGAATTAAGTTATCCAGCAGCTCAATTGCTTCCTGTTCATCTTCATAGGTGTTTTTTATAAATTTATTGTTTAACATATATTACCTCAATAAAAGAATTTATAAAAAACTATCTCCTGAAAGAAGAATCTTTATAGAGATAGTTTTTTACATTATAGATTAATATCTTAATCTACTATCTTTGTTTTACTCTTTTTTTATCTTTCAGATAGTATTGTTCACTTGTAAAGAATTCATTTTTAAGTTCAACAACCTCTCCGCTCATTGCAATTAAGCCTATAACATTCGGGAATATAATTAAAGCCAAGAACAAGTCAATGAAAGAATATAAGAACTCAATACCACCGACTACGCCTAGTATAATTGATAAAACATATACATATTTCCATTTTGTTGCAAACTTCGTACCAAATAAATATTCTGCCTGCTTTTCACCATAGAATACCAATACTATTACTGTGGACAAGACGAACAGGAATATTGAAATCGATACTACATAACCGCCAATTGAACCAAACTGATTAATAAAAGCTATTGCCGGCATAGAAGCAGCTTCTGATGATGGTATATCAGTCCATACACCTGAAAGCAATACAACAAATGCTGTAAGTGTACATACTAGCAAAGTATCAACCGTAATTTCAAAAATGCCCCAGAAACCCTGGCGTACAGGATGGTCTGTCTCTGCCGTAGCATGTGCGATTGGAGCAGTACCCATACCTGCTTCATTTGAGTATGTACCTCTTGCAGCTCCCCATCTTAAAGCTAATGCCACAGATGAACCTGCAAATCCACCTGTTGCAGCTGACGGTGCGAAAGCTCCTTTTATTATCAACCCAAATACATGAGGTACTGCAGTTATGTTAGAAATGATAATAATCAATGCACCCAGCAAATAAACAATCGCCATAATAGGAACCAATTTTTCTGTAACTTGTGTTATTCTCTTTATTCCACCAAATACAACTATAAATACAATTACTGCCATACCTACACCTGTTACCATGCTTGGCACACCAATGCTTCCCAATGTTTGCACTGCCGATATTGCCTGAGTTGCAATTGAAGGTATAAGTTCCAAGAAAAGGAAGAATGCAAACAAAAAGGCTAAAAATTTACCTAAGGCTTTATTTTTAAGACCTTTTGATAAATAATAGGTAGGTCCTCCTACAAATTCACCAGCAGCATTTTTCTCTCTATATTTAATACCAAGAACGATTTCCGAAAACTTTGAAGCATTACCAATAAGAGCAATTATCCACATCCAAAATACAGCTCCCGGTCCACCAAATGCAATAGCTACAGGCACACCTACTATATTTGAGGCTCCTATTGTTGAAGCAAGAGCAGCCGTAGCAGCCTGGAAAGGCGATATTGCATTTTTATCTTCCGGCTTTTTGAGCATTTTGCCAAAAGTTTGTCCCCACATGTACCACAAATGTCTAAATTGAAAAAATCCAAGTCTGAAAGTAAGGAATATTCCACCGCCTGCTAGCAAAAGAAGCATTGGAAGTCCCCATATCCAGTTAGAAATACTTACTATTATTTCTGTAAAACTCATTAATTAATACCTCCTAGTATTTAATTTATATATAATCAGATTAGCTGTTTAATGCAAATCCAATATATATCAAGCAAGTGCATACGTATTCCTGCCATTTAATTATATTTTTATAAGGTTCATTTATTGTTTTATTATTATCACATTTAGTATTTTATATGCATATATTAAAAAAATTTAAATTTGAAATAAACACTTTTTAAACATTTTTCAATTTTCATCTTCAATATACTTAATAAATAAATTAGTGTTAGAGCTTAAAAATTTGAAGAATTTTGTTGACTTTTCATCGATTTTATCTACATTATATATATATATTTGAATTAAAAAGTCCTTGGATAAGTATGTCAATATGTTTTTTACAGAATGGTACAGGCGTATTTCTATTAGCTCAGTATTTGAATAATTATTTACCAAGTCATAAAAACTCGGTTGAATTAAACACGCATCGCATAAATAAATCTTTGGTATACCCTGCAATATATTTTTTTTAAAATTTAGCATCAATTTTTCCAGCAGATCACTCATAGCAAAGTAATTAACCGATGAATCAGCATATTCATTTATTCTTATAATAATATTATTGCCGTCTTTTGATACTTTATTGCTATGATTAATTTCTTCATTATTTTTATTATTAATAAGTTTTAAATAAAGGTCTTTTATTTTTTTTTGGGGAAAAATATTCAAATCTTCCCTAAGGGATGTCTGATATTTTTTATAATGTATAATAGCTAAATTTGATTCATTATTGTTAATCAGTAAATTCATGAGCTTATAATGAGATTCTTCATCATATGGATTAATTAACAATATTTCTTCTAATGTATCTTTGGCGCTCTCATAAACATTAAGATTCAAGTATTGGTCAAGCAGCTTATTTAGTGTTTGAATATGAAGCTTTTGAAATATAGAGCGTTGATAAAATATCCAGTCGTTAAAATCATCACATTCCTTAAAATAAAAATTCTCTAAAAATTCACCTCTAAACAGCTCCTTCACCTTTTTCAAGGTATTTATATCACTTGATTTTTCTTTATTTATGTTTTCTAAATAGGTAATATCAGAACTAAAATTATAATCCTGGTTAATATAGCAATATTTATTATCTGAAATTATAAATTCATTATTATTCTCGTCATTTGGAATCACTTTTTTTAAGTTCCATAAATTGTACCGCAAATTATAGTTTGCAGTTTCAAAGCTTTCAGGCCAAAACATGTATGCTAATTTTTCTCTTGTAACCTTTTTATGTTCATTGCACAGCAAAATAGCTAAAACACCTATTGATTTTGCACTCAGCTTGTTGTTTATCAATTCGTCATTATAATAGATTTCAACATTTCCCAATAGGTTAATGTTTAATTTATCCATTTTTATCTCTCCAGTTAAAAGTTTTTATATAAAACCTCTCCGCTCTTAATAGTGCCTATAACCTGTGTTGTAATAATCGACTTTGCATCTATCTCATAAATATCTTTATCCAAAATAGCGAAATCTGCTAATTTGCCTACTTCAATAGAACCCTTCCTGTTTTCCTCACGCACCGCATAAGCTGCATTAATTGTATACATTCTTATAGCTTCTTCAACAGCAATGCTATTTATACTTACAGGATGATTAACTGCCGAATGAATGCCCAGTATGGGATTTATTGGCGTTAAATCACTGTCTGATCCTCCGCACACAGTAATTCCCAAATCAAATATTCTCCTAAACTCATTTGTTTCCATATAATGATTACTTAATCTTCTTTCATACATGCCGCTTTTACCTCCGTAGAAGTATTCAAATGAAGGCTGCATGGAAAAAATAATTTCAAGTTCCTTTGCCTTTTGCTTTTGCTCCTCCGATGTCAATTCAATGTGCTCTATCCGATGGCGTAGTTTCTTATTTGGAATAAGCTTTCTCGCAAATATATGTGCATTTAACACCTGATCCACTGCTCTATCACCTACTGCATGAAAAGCTGTATCTAAACCGTTTTTATAACAATCAAGCATAAATTCGTTAATATCTTCTTGAGAAAAATACAGCTCACCGTAACAATCTGTATCCTTGTAATTAAAACTTATTGCGGCAGTCTTCGAAGTAAAAGATCCATCAATATATATGTCACCTCCAATTCTGTTTAACCCACTATTTTTAATTTTTGATATATCTGTTGTGCTATAATATACCGATATATCTATAGGAATCTCTTTGGCAAGAGATGCTAATAACTCAACGTCCTTGTCTATAAAGTCAAAACCGCCTTCAACCGCATGTATGCTTGTAACCCCTTTTTTTATTATATTGTCTGTAAGATTTCTAATTGCTTTTATTTTGCCTTGAACCTGGTACGATTTTAGCATTTTTTTTCTTATTAATGCATTTGCCATACCGTAAAATATCCCCGTAGGATTGCCTTGATCATCTCTACCTACGCCATCTATAGTCAACGGAGCCTTAAGCATATTTATAGCTTTTGTATTTAATATACTGTTATGAAAATCACGGCTGTTTATCATTATTGCATAGTCTTTTGATATCCTGTCAAGAAATCTTCTTGTAGGCCATCTTTCTTCATTTAAATCAGATATTTCAAGCCCGTAACAATATACAAACTTACTCTGCGGATATCTTATTATCCATTCAAGCAATCGTTTTTCTAACTCCTGAAAATCTTCACATCCATTAAGATTGAGGTTCTCCATATGTAGCGCAGTCTGGATGAAGTGCACATGGCTGTCATAAAAACCAGGCAATACTGTATTCTTTTTTAAATCTATTAAAGACAGACACTTATCTTTATACATATCAAAACCATTTCCAAAACCGGCATCTACTATGACCCCACCCTTTACTGCAAGCCAATTAAAATTTTTGTTTTTCCCAAACCTTACTATATTTCCGTTATAAAGTAGCAAGTCGAACTCCATAGAAGGTTCCTCCTTAGCAAAAAATTTATTTACTTCTAACAAACTTATATATAGTATAAATTAATATATGTAATATGTCTACTAATTGAGTAATTTAAATGGAATAGAGATTACCTTTCGGTAATCTCTCAACTTTACTTTAGCAAATTGACAATTGTTTTATACACTAAGTCCGGAACCACTTCGTAAGAATATTTTTTCTCAATTCGCTCAGTAAACTTATGTGCATCTTTTCCATACGTACCAATATCCAAAACAGGCAAATCAAGTTCCTGCATATCCGAAATTGGGATATCGTATGACGGACCAAAGCCAGGCAGGTTTTGTTTAAGAGCGCTTATTACTTTTGGATCCTTAGGAGCTGCACCGTAACTTAAGTCGGATATATATGGGAAGAACTTCTTATACACAAGTTTATATTCTGTTTCTGTTGTATCCACCGCATTTGATACTGCGTCCAATAACTTTTTATCCTTATCTGATTTTCCCTCAACATATATATGAGGATAGTAAGGAGGAGTAAAGTAAACAATTACAACAGGGTTTCTGTCAGACCAAAGGTCATGAACAAAATTCACAATTTCTGTTGTCCTCTCAACTTGATCCATTGCTTCATTTTTCTTTAGTTCTTCTATATATGACTCAAGTCTCTCGTCTAAATCTTTTACTTCTTTTTTAACTTTACTATATAATTCATCGTACGAAATAACCCTTGCCTTCCATGGTAATTCCTCATAAGGTCTTTTAGCCATTTCACAGAATTTAACATATCGTTTATTTAACTTTTCAATGACAGTTTCAAAGGATTCTTCGGCTGCTTTCATCATTTTTTCCAATACTTGGTCAGGTGTACTGTTAAAAGTTGCATAGTTAAAAAGTATGATTGATTTAGTTGCTATCTGGCATGAATATTCAGTTTTTAAATCTCTTTGCTTTAATGTAATTGGAGGAAGCGAAACCTCTCCTTCAGCAACATCACAATACTCAACGTTAAGGTTAATTTTTGCAGCTATTTCTGAAGATATTTGATTTGGGTCTATTCCTTTAAATGACTCGCCTACATGAGTTTCCTTTCCTACTACTAAAAATGTCGGCATTATTTTTCCAACTGTTCCAACATATATATATTTATTTTCGTCCCCGTCATATTCACCTGTCATATAATCAGTATCTAAAATTGCTTGATAATCAAAACCTTCTTTTTCTTTCATCTTTACTAATTCAGGAACTAAGTTTATCATCCCTCCTGAGTTTGCTTCTTCATCACATACGGCAGAAAAGACTAAATTACCTTCAAATTCTTCGATATTATTAGATATCTCTTCAATTAGGCCCATTAAAACAGCAACTCCCGATTTCATATCGAAAATTCCTCTTCCAAACAAATAGTTACCTGACTCTAAGTCATCCTTAACAGCTTTTGGAAGTTCAATTCCTTTCATTTTTTCTGCAAGTTCAAATGGCTTATTAGCATATTCTTTTATATTTCCATAATCAGATATTCCTACAGTATCTGTGTGGCCAATCAGTACAACTGTTTCACCTGAAGTATTAACAACACTAAGTACACTGGTAAGTTCTAAAGCTATTTCTTTGATTCTATCAACAATTTCAGCTTTCATTAGTTCCTCCTAAAATATTGTATACTTATATATTACAATGATATCGTTTTACTGATGTTTTATTTCTCCATATTTATTAGTTTATTTTATACTTATAAACAAACAACTAAGATTTCTTGAGACCAAAATAAAACGTTATTATAAAATTTTCATTCATGCAAGATTTAAATATCATTGTAATATAATGAATTTTAAACCAATATAATTTCTGTTCATTTTACTATTATTCTCAAACTAAAGTACTTTTATGCAATTTATCATTCATAACATTATTAAACATTTAATGTATATATATTAGGATTATAAATAAATATTATTAAATTTAAACAAAAAAAAACCGTTGATATCAACTGGCTTAAATTTTTTTATTTATTTTGTAAGGTTTACCTACCATCGATTTTTCAGAACAAAACTCTGAAAAATCGGGTTAGGTCATACCCGGCGACGTCTTACTTTCCCAGGCAGTTGCCCGCCAAGTATCATCAGCGCTGAAGAGCTTAACTTCCGTGTTCGAGATGGGTACGGGTGTGTCCTCTTCGCTATTGTCACCAGATATATAAAAGTTCTTTCAGAACTTTCAAAATCGCATAGGAATTTTTAGATTAGACATTTTTGCGCAGTCTCATTCACCAATTTACTTGCTCCTTGCGTCGCATAAATTGGGAATTCGTTGCGAATGACCTACCTTCAATTTTTTTCTCCTTTTAGTCGAAAATATTGGGTTAGGGCATCTTTGAGGTCAAGACCTCGACCTATTAGTATTGCTCAGCTGAATGCATTGCTGCACTTACACATGCAACCTATCAACCCGTTAACATATCGGGGGTCTTACTCACTTGCGTGATGGGAAATCTTATCTTAGGGCTAGTTTCGCGCTTAGATGCTTTCAGCGCTTATCTAATCCAGACTCAGCTACTCAGCTATGCCACTGGCGTGACAACTGATGCACCGGCGGTCTGTCCATTCCGGTCCTCTCGTACTAGGAACAGCTCCCTTCAAATTTCCTGCGCCCACGGCGGATAGGGACCGAACTGTCTCACGACGTTCTGAACCCAGCTCGCGTGCCTCTTTAATGGGCGAACAGCCCAACCCTTGGGACCTGCTTCAGCCCCAGGATGAGACGAGCCGACATCGAGGTGCCAAACCTCCCCGTCGATGTGGACTCTTGGGGGAGATAAGCCTGTTATCCCCAGGGTAGCTTTTATCCGTTAAGCGATGGCCTTTCCACTCGGTGCCACCGGATCACTAAGTCCAACTTTCGTTCCTGCTCGAGATGTCTCTCTCGCAGTCAAGCTCCCTTCTGCCTTTACACTCTTCGCACGATTTCCGACCGTGCTGAGGGAACCTTTGAGCGCCTCCGTTACTCTTTCGGAGGCGACCGCCCCAGTCAAACTGCCCAACTGACAGTGTCCATATACCGGTTCACGGTATCATGTTAGAAATTCAGTAACAATAGAGTGGTATCCCAACGTTGGCTCCACCGATACTGGCGTACCGATTTCTCTGCCTCCCACCTATTCTGTACAATTGCTACCGAATTCCAATGTCAGCCTGCAGTAAAGCTCCATGGGGTCTTTCCGTCCTGCCGCGGGTAACTCGCATCTTCACGAGTACTACAATTTCACCGGATCTATTGTTGAGACAGTGCCCAAATCGTTACACCTTTCGTGCGGGTCGGAACTTACCCGACAAGGAATTTCGCTACCTTAGGACCGTTATAGTTACGGCCGCCGTTTACTGGGGCTTAAGTTCAAAGCTTCTCTTTCGATGACTTCTCCCCTTAACCTTCCAGCACCGGGCAGGTGTCAGCACCTATACTTCATCTTTCGATTTAGCAGATACCTGTGTTTTTGGTAAACAGTCGCTTGGGCCTGTTTTCTGTGGCCCTTCTAAGCTCCAACAGTTCTGTCTTCACTCTGAAGGGCACCCCTTCTCCCGAAGTTACGGGGTCATTTTGCCTAGTTCCTTAACAATAGTTCTTCCGCTCATCTTTGGATTCTCTCCTTGCCTACCTGTGTCGGTTTACGGTACGGGCACCTTCTTGCTCGATAGAGGCTTTTCTTGACAGTGTGGGCTCAGCTGCTTCACTACTTATTTTCGCTCCCATTCGTATCTCAGGATTGACGTTACGGATTTGCCTGTATCGTCTCCCTACTTACTTAGACGCACTTTTCCAGCTGTGCGCCAGCTTACCCTCCTGTGTCACCCCATTTCTCAAACGCTTAAAGGTGGTACTGGAATTTCAACCAGTTGTCCATCGCCTACGCCTTTTGGCCTCGGCTTAGGTCCCGACTTACCCTGAGTGGACGAGCCTTCCTCAGGAATCCTTAGGCTTTCGATGGGTGAGATTCTCACTCACCTTTCGCTACTCATGCCAACATTCTCTCTTCTGTACAGTCCACGACTCCTTTCGGTAGTGCTTCTATCCGTACACAATGCTCCTCTACCGATACCTATTGGTATCCCACAACTTCGGTAATAGATTTTAGCCCCGGACATCTTCGGCGCAAAACCACTCGACCAGTGAGCTATTACGCACTCTTTTAATGAATGGCTGCTTCTAAGCCAACATCCTGGTTGTCTGTGTAGTTTTACATCCTTTTCCACTTAATCTATATTTTGGGACCTTAGTTGGTGATCTGGGCTGTTTCCCTTTTGACTATGAAACTTATCTCACATAGTCTGACTCCCTAGCAACATATATATGGTATTCGGAGTTTGATAGGTTTTGGTAACGTATAACGCCCCTAGACCATTCAGTGCTCTACCCCCACTATACTTACTTGAGGCTAGCCCTAAAGCTATTTCGAGGAGAACCAGCTATCTCCGGGTTCGATTGGAATTTCACCGCTATCCACACGTCATCCCGTAGCTTTTAAACGCTAATGGGTTCGGTCCTCCACCAGATTTTACTCTAGCTTCAACCTGCACATGGATAGGTCACCCGGTTTCGGGTCTACAACATGCAACTTTCGCCCTTTTCAGACTCGATTTCTCTTCGGCTCCTAACCTTTGGTTATTAACCTTGCTGCATATTGTAACTCGTTGGCCCGTTCTACAAAAGTACGCGGTCACACTTTTGTGCTTCCACTGTTTTTAGGCTCAGGGTTTCAGGTTCTTTTTCACTCCCCTCCCGGGGTTCTTTTCACCTTTCCCTCACGGTACTATTCTCTATCGGTCACTGGGTAGTATTTAGCCTTGGGAGGTGGTCCTCCCTGCTTCCCACAAGATTCCTCGTGTCCCGTGGTACTCTGGATCATATCCTCGCTTCAAACTGTTTTGCTTACGTGTCTATCACATTCTTTGGAGGAGCTTTCCAGCTCTCTTCGGCTACAGTTTTCTGTCTCTTTGATATGTCCTCAACCCCAAGTATTTCTACTTGGTTTGGGCTCTTCCGCTTTCGCTCGCCGCTACTTACGGAATCATTTTTTATTTTCTCTTCCTAAGGGTACTTAGATGTTTCAGTTCCCCTCGTTCCCCTCATACAGCTATTTATTCACTGTATGATACATAAGGTTTACCTTATGTGAGTTTCCTCATTCGGATATCTGCGGATTATCGGCTGCTTACGCCTCCCCGCAGCATTTCGTAGTTTGCCACGTCCTTCTTCGGCTCCCAGTGCCAAGGCATTCGCCCTTAGCCCTTTCTATCTTGACCTGTTTGTCATTGTTATGTCTTCATAACATTTTTTTTTGGTTAAATTGTATTTATTATTTAAAATTTGAATTTAACTAATGTCTTCTCTTTTCATTTTCCTATGCAATTTTCAAAGTTCTGTGGTTTCCCTTTAACTTTGTCGTTAAAGTGGTGGAGATAAAGAGATTCGAACTCTTGACCCCCTGCTTGCAAGGCAGGTGCTCTCCCAACTGAGCTATACCCCCACATTATGTGGTTTTAAAAAGAGCCACTTTATACTGTTAGCTCAACAGTCTTATTTAAAATACATAATTTTTATTGTTTTTAAATAAGCAATAAAACAGCATAAGTCCTTTAGTTCTCCTTAGAAAGGAGGTGATCCAGCCGCACCTTCCGATACGGCTACCTTGTTACGACTTCACCCCAGTCATTGATCCTACCTTCGGCGCCTGCCTCCTTGCGGTTAGCTCAGCGACTTCGGGTATTACCAACTTCCATGGTGTGACGGGCGGTGTGTACAAGACCCGGGAACGCATTCACCGCGACATTCTGATTCGCGATTACTAGCAACTCCGACTTCATGTAGGCGAGTTGCAGCCTACAATCCGAACTGGGATCGGTTTATTGGGATTTGCTCCGGATTGCTCTTTCGCTTCCCTTTGTACCGACCATTGTAGCACGTGTGTAGCCCAAGACATAAGGGGCATGATGATTTGACGTCATCCCCACCTTCCTCCGATTTATCATCGGCAGTCTCTTTAGAGTGCCCAGCTTTACCTGCTGGCAACTAAGGATAAGGGTTGCGCTCGTTGCGGGACTTAACCCAACATCTCACGACACGAGCTGACGACAACCATGCACCACCTGTCTCCCTTGCTTCCGAAGAAGAGAGTACATCTCTGCACTGGTCAAGGGGATGTCAAGCCTTGGTAAGGTTCTTCGCGTTGCTTCGAATTAAACCACATGCTCCGCTGCTTGTGCGGGTCCCCGTCAATTCCTTTGAGTTTCAGTCTTGCGACCGTACTCCCCAGGCGGAGTGCTTATTGTGTTTACTTCGGCACTGACCATCGCTGGCCAACACCTAGCACTCATCGTTTACAGCGTGGACTACCAGGGTATCTAATCCTGTTTGCTACCCACGCTTTCGTGACTCAGCGTCAGTTACAGTCCAGTAAGCCGCCTTCGCCACTGGTGTTCCTCCTAATATCTACGCATTTCACCGCTACACTAGGAATTCCGCTTACCTCTCCTGCACTCAAGTAATACAGTTTCAAATGCTAACTATGGTTAAGCCTTAGCCTTTTACATCTGACACATACTACCGCCTACTCACCCTTTACGCCCAGTAAATCCGGACAACGCTCGCCCCCTACGTATTACCGCGGCTGCTGGCACGTAGTTAGCCGGGGCTTCCTCCTTGGCTACTGTCATTTTTTTCTTCACCAAGGACAGAGTTTTACGATCCGAAAACCTTCTTCACTCACGCGGCGTCGCTGCATCAGGGTTTCCCCATTGTGCAATATTCCCCACTGCTGCCTCCCGTAGGAGTCTGGACCGTGTCTCAGTTCCAGTGTGGCCGTTCACCCTCTCAGGCCGGCTACTGATCGTCGCCTTGGTAGGCCTTTACCCCACCAACTAGCTAATCAGACGCGAACTCATCCTATACCTCTAACGATTTGACTCATCAACCATGCGGTCATCAAGTGTTATATGGTTTTAATCCCGGTTTCCCGAGGCTATTCCTTTGTACAGGGCAGATTGTTCACGCGTTACTCACCCGTCCGCCACTAAGTATATTCCGAAAAACATACTTCGTTCGACTTGCATGTGTTAGGCACGCCGCCAGCGTTCGTCCTGAGCCAGGATCAAACTCTCGTTTTATATTCTTGCTCAAGATAGCGCTTAGCTTATCTTTGTCTTTCTTTACTTTGGTTCTTTTTTTCTTTGAACTCTCAAAGGTTCTTATGCTGTTTTATTGTCTAGGTTCTTCGCTTCTATTTCGAAGCTTTTTTAGTCTAACATACTTGTCATATGTTGTCAAGAAATATTTTATTATTTAATTTTCCGCTTAAAACTCATTGCGGTTTACCTACCATCGATTTTTCAGAACAAAACTCTGAAAAATCGGGTTAGGTCATACCCGGCGACGTCTTACTTTCCCAGGCAGTTGCCCGCCAAGTATCATCAGCGCTGAAGAGCTTAACTTCCGTGTTCGAGATGGGTACGGGTGTGTCCTCTTCGCTATTGTCACCAGATATATAAAAGTTCTTTCAGAACTTTCAAAATCGCATAGGAATTTTTAGATTAGACATTTTTGCGCAGTCTCATTCACCAATTTACTTGCTCCTTGCGTCGCATAAATTGGGAATTCGTTGCGAATGACCTACCTTCAATTTTTTTCTCCTTTTAGTCGAAAATATTGGGTTAGGGCATCTTTGAGGTCAAGACCTCGACCTATTAGTATTGCTCAGCTGAATGCATTGCTGCACTTACACATGCAACCTATCAACCCGTTAACATATCGGGGGTCTTACTCACTTGCGTGATGGGAAATCTTATCTTAGGGCTAGTTTCGCGCTTAGATGCTTTCAGCGCTTATCTAATCCAGACTCAGCTACTCAGCTATGCCACTGGCGTGACAACTGATGCACCGGCGGTCTGTCCATTCCGGTCCTCTCGTACTAGGAACAGCTCCCTTCAAATTTCCTGCGCCCACGGCGGATAGGGACCGAACTGTCTCACGACGTTCTGAACCCAGCTCGCGTGCCTCTTTAATGGGCGAACAGCCCAACCCTTGGGACCTGCTTCAGCCCCAGGATGAGACGAGCCGACATCGAGGTGCCAAACCTCCCCGTCGATGTGGACTCTTGGGGGAGATAAGCCTGTTATCCCCAGGGTAGCTTTTATCCGTTAAGCGATGGCCTTTCCACTCGGTGCCACCGGATCACTAAGTCCAACTTTCGTTCCTGCTCGAGATGTCTCTCTCGCAGTCAAGCTCCCTTCTGCCTTTACACTCTTCGCACGATTTCCGACCGTGCTGAGGGAACCTTTGAGCGCCTCCGTTACTCTTTCGGAGGCGACCGCCCCAGTCAAACTGCCCAACTGACAGTGTCCATATACCGGTTCACGGTATCATGTTAGAAATTCAGTAACAATAGAGTGGTATCCCAACGTTGGCTCCACCGATACTGGCGTACCGATTTCTCTGCCTCCCACCTATTCTGTACAATTGCTACCGAATTCCAATGTCAGCCTGCAGTAAAGCTCCATGGGGTCTTTCCGTCCTGCCGCGGGTAACTCGCATCTTCACGAGTACTACAATTTCACCGGATCTATTGTTGAGACAGTGCCCAAATCGTTACACCTTTCGTGCGGGTCGGAACTTACCCGACAAGGAATTTCGCTACCTTAGGACCGTTATAGTTACGGCCGCCGTTTACTGGGGCTTAAGTTCAAAGCTTCTCTTTCGATGACTTCTCCCCTTAACCTTCCAGCACCGGGCAGGTGTCAGCACCTATACTTCATCTTTCGATTTAGCAGATACCTGTGTTTTTGGTAAACAGTCGCTTGGGCCTGTTTTCTGTGGCCCTTCTAAGCTCCAACAGTTCTGTCTTCACTCTGAAGGGCACCCCTTCTCCCGAAGTTACGGGGTCATTTTGCCTAGTTCCTTAACAATAGTTCTTCCGCTCATCTTTGGATTCTCTCCTTGCCTACCTGTGTCGGTTTACGGTACGGGCACCTTCTTGCTCGATAGAGGCTTTTCTTGACAGTGTGGGCTCAGCTGCTTCACTACTTATTTTCGCTCCCATTCGTATCTCAGGATTGACGTTACGGATTTGCCTGTATCGTCTCCCTACTTACTTAGACGCACTTTTCCAGCTGTGCGCCAGCTTACCCTCCTGTGTCACCCCATTTCTCAAACGCTTAAAGGTGGTACTGGAATTTCAACCAGTTGTCCATCGCCTACGCCTTTTGGCCTCGGCTTAGGTCCCGACTTACCCTGAGTGGACGAGCCTTCCTCAGGAATCCTTAGGCTTTCGATGGGTGAGATTCTCACTCACCTTTCGCTACTCATGCCAACATTCTCTCTTCTGTACAGTCCACGACTCCTTTCGGTAGTGCTTCTATCCGTACACAATGCTCCTCTACCGATACCTATTGGTATCCCACAACTTCGGTAATAGATTTTAGCCCCGGACATCTTCGGCGCAAAACCACTCGACCAGTGAGCTATTACGCACTCTTTTAATGAATGGCTGCTTCTAAGCCAACATCCTGGTTGTCTGTGTAGTTTTACATCCTTTTCCACTTAATCTATATTTTGGGACCTTAGTTGGTGATCTGGGCTGTTTCCCTTTTGACTATGAAACTTATCTCACATAGTCTGACTCCCTAGCAACATATATATGGTATTCGGAGTTTGATAGGTTTTGGTAACGTATAACGCCCCTAGACCATTCAGTGCTCTACCCCCACTATACTTACTTGAGGCTAGCCCTAAAGCTATTTCGAGGAGAACCAGCTATCTCCGGGTTCGATTGGAATTTCACCGCTATCCACACGTCATCCCGTAGCTTTTAAACGCTAATGGGTTCGGTCCTCCACCAGATTTTACTCTAGCTTCAACCTGCACATGGATAGGTCACCCGGTTTCGGGTCTACAACATGCAACTTTCGCCCTTTTCAGACTCGATTTCTCTTCGGCTCCTAACCTTTGGTTATTAACCTTGCTGCATATTGTAACTCGTTGGCCCGTTCTACAAAAAGTACGCGGTCACACTTTTGTGCTTCCACTGTTTTTAGGCTCAGGGTTTCAGGTTCTTTTTCACTCCCCTCCCGGGGTTCTTTTCACCTTTCCCTCACGGTACTATTCTCTATCGGTCACTGGGTAGTATTTAGCCTTGGGAGGTGGTCCTCCCTGCTTCCCACAAGATTCCTCGTGTCCCGTGGTACTCTGGATCATATCCTCGCTTCAAACTGTTTTGCTTACGTGTCTATCACATTCTTTGGAGGAGCTTTCCAGCTCTCTTCGGCTACAGTTTTCTGTCTCTTTGATATGTCCTCAACCCCAAGTATTTCTACTTGGTTTGGGCTCTTCCGCTTTCGCTCGCCGCTACTTACGGAATCATTTTTTATTTTCTCTTCCTAAGGGTACTTAGATGTTTCAGTTCCCCTCGTTCCCCTCATACAGCTATTTATTCACTGTATGATACATAAGGTTTACCTTATGTGAGTTTCCTCATTCGGATATCTGCGGATTATCGGCTGCTTACGCCTCCCCGCAGCATTTCGTAGTTTGCCACGTCCTTCTTCGGCTCCCAGTGCCAAGGCATTCGCCCTTAGCCCTTTCTATCTTGACCTGTTTGTCATTGTTATGTCTTCATAACATTTTTTTTTGGTTAAATTGTATTTATTATTTAAAATTTGAATTTAACTAATGTCTTCTCTTTTCATTTTCCTATGCAATTTTCAAAGTTCTGTGGTTTTATACTGTATCCTTCAGTCTTGCTTTACTTTTTTTTAAAGCAAGCAATAAAACAGCATAAGTCCTTTAGTTCTCCTTAGAAAGGAGGTGATCCAGCCGCACCTTCCGATACGGCTACCTTGTTACGACTTCACCCCAGTCATTGATCCTACCTTCGGCGCCTGCCTCCTTGCGGTTAGCTCAGCGACTTCGGGTATTACCAACTTCCATGGTGTGACGGGCGGTGTGTACAAGACCCGGGAACGCATTCACCGCGACATTCTGATTCGCGATTACTAGCAACTCCGACTTCATGTAGGCGAGTTGCAGCCTACAATCCGAACTGGGATCGGTTTATTGGGATTTGCTCCGGATTGCTCTTTCGCTTCCCTTTGTACCGACCATTGTAGCACGTGTGTAGCCCAAGACATAAGGGGCATGATGATTTGACGTCATCCCCACCTTCCTCCGATTTATCATCGGCAGTCTCTTTAGAGTGCCCAGCTTTACCTGCTGGCAACTAAGGATAAGGGTTGCGCTCGTTGCGGGACTTAACCCAACATCTCACGACACGAGCTGACGACAACCATGCACCACCTGTCTCCCTTGCTTCCGAAGAAGAGAGTACATCTCTGCACTGGTCAAGGGGATGTCAAGCCTTGGTAAGGTTCTTCGCGTTGCTTCGAATTAAACCACATGCTCCGCTGCTTGTGCGGGTCCCCGTCAATTCCTTTGAGTTTCAGTCTTGCGACCGTACTCCCCAGGCGGAGTGCTTATTGTGTTTACTTCGGCACTGACCATCGCTGGCCAACACCTAGCACTCATCGTTTACAGCGTGGACTACCAGGGTATCTAATCCTGTTTGCTACCCACGCTTTCGTGACTCAGCGTCAGTTACAGTCCAGTAAGCCGCCTTCGCCACTGGTGTTCCTCCTAATATCTACGCATTTCACCGCTACACTAGGAATTCCGCTTACCTCTCCTGCACTCAAGTAATACAGTTTCAAATGCTAACTATGGTTAAGCCTTAGCCTTTTACATCTGACACATACTACCGCCTACTCACCCTTTACGCCCAGTAAATCCGGACAACGCTCGCCCCCTACGTATTACCGCGGCTGCTGGCACGTAGTTAGCCGGGGCTTCCTCCTTGGCTACTGTCATTTTTTTCTTCACCAAGGACAGAGTTTTACGATCCGAAAACCTTCTTCACTCACGCGGCGTCGCTGCATCAGGGTTTGCCCCATTGTGCAATATTCCCCACTGCTGCCTCCCGTAGGAGTCTGGACCGTGTCTCAGTTCCAGTGTGGCCGTTCACCCTCTCAGGCCGGCTACTGATCGTCGCCTTGGTAGGCCTTTACCCCACCAACTAGCTAATCAGACGCGAACTCATCCTATACCTCTAACGATTTGACTCATCGACCATGCGGTCATCAAGTGTTATATGGTTTTAATCCCGGTTTCCCGAGGCTATTCCTTTGTACAGGGCAGATTGTTCACGCGTTACTCACCCGTCCGCCACTAAGTATATTCCGAAAAACATACTTCGTTCGACTTGCATGTGTTAGGCACGCCGCCAGCGTTCGTCCTGAGCCAGGATCAAACTCTCGTTTTATATTCTTGCTCAAGATAGCGCTTAGCTTATCTTTGTCTTTCTTTACTTTGGTTCTTTTTTTCTTTGAACTCTCAAAGGTTCTTATGCTGTTTTATTGTCTAGGTTCTTCGCTGTCGTCCGAGACAGCTTTGGTAGTTTATCACATTCACTTTAGCTTGTCAAGAATTTTTTAACTTATTTTTTCTTGACAGCTGCTCTTTCGAGACAGCTTATATAGCTTATCACATTTGTTCTTGCTCGTCAAGAAGTTTTTACTTCTTTTTTCAAGCTTCTTTTCTTTATTTGCTTGTCGTCATTTGAGACAACTTTGATAGTTTATCATCTTTGACTTAGCTTGTCAAGAATTTTTTTATGCCATTTTTTCTATTGTCTCTTTCTTGAGACAGCTTGTGCAGTTTACAATATTTTATTCTTATTGTCAACTGCCAATATTTTCTTGCGTTCCACTTGTGTCAAGCGAAACACAGCTTTGATAGTTTACCACCGGTGTATGTTTTTGTCAACATACATTAAGCGGTAATTTTTAACAAATGGGTGTGCTGCAAAAATAAAAACAGAGCAGATTAACTGCTCTGTCACGTTGCCTTTTATGCTAATCTATAGGTTTCATTGTTGGGAACAAAATAATGTCTCTTATAGTCGGCTGATTTGTAATCAGCATTATTACTCTATCAACACCAATCCCAAGTCCGCCTGTAGGAGGAAGCCCTACTTCAATTGCATTAATGAAGTCATTATCCATCATGTGAGCTTCATCGTCACCTGCTTCTTTTTGTTTTAGCTGTTCTTCGAATCTTTCTCTCTGGTCAATAGGATCATTAAGCTCCGAAAATGCATTAGCAATTTCCCATGTATTCGCAAATGCTTCAAACCTATCTGTAAGCCTTGTATCCTCAGTATTTCTCTTTGCAAGAGGTGATATCTCAACAGGATGATGAGTTACAAATGTAGGTTGCTCAAGGTATGCTTCGCAAAACTCTTCAAACATTTCACTTATTACATGCCCTCTTGTCATCAAAGGCTTAATTTCTATACCCTTTTGTTTTGCAATTTCTATAGCTTCTTCATCGGTATTAATCAAATCAAAGTCTATTCCGGTTACTTCCTTTACCATATCCTGCATTTTTACTCTTTTCCATGGAGGTGTAAAGTCTATTACCTTTCCCTGGAATTCTATTTTTGTTGTTCCCCTAGCTTTTTTAGCTACATATGCCACTATGTTTTCAGTAAGTGTCATCATATCATTAAAGTCTGCGTATGGTTTATACACTTCCATAGCTGTATATTCAGGATTATGGTTTGCATCCATTCCTTCATTTCTAAACATTTTGCCCATCTCATAAACACCGTCGCCTAAACCGCCGACTACAAGCCTCTTTAAGAAAAGCTCATTAGCAATACGCATATACATATCAATATCAAGAGTGTTGTGATGAGTTACAAATGGCCTTGCATTTGCTCCTCCTGCAATAGGGCTGAGAATTGGAGTTTCAACTTCTAGATATCCTTCTCCGTCTAAGTATTCTCTAATGCCTCTTATTATTTTATTGCGCATCATGAATACATCCTTAATTTCAGGATTAACAATCAAATCAACATATCTTTGTCTATATCTTAAATCCGTATCTTTCAAACCGTGAAATTTTTCAGGCAGCGTCTGTAATGACTTTGAGAGAAGCTTAACTTCTGCAGCTTTAATTGAAACCTCGCCTGTCTTTGTTTTGAAGACTTCTCCCTTAACACCTATTATATCTCCTATATCATAAGTTTTAAGCCATTTGTATTCTTCCTCACCAATTAGATCCTTTTTAGCAAACATCTGAATTCTGCCTAAATGATCCTGTATATCATAAAATCCTACCTTGCCTTGCCCTCTTTTAGACATAATTCTACCGGCAACGGAAACAATTTTTCCTTCCATCTCCTCATAATTGTCTTTTATGTATTGAGAGTTAGAAGTTACCTCATACTTTGAAATTTTATACGGATCTCTGTCAGCATTTACTAAATCCTTTAATTTATCTACTCTTACCTGCCTTAAATCTCCAGTTTGTTGTTCACTCAACACTAGCACCACCTTATCATATGTTTAATTATTTTAATTCATTTATACTGTGAGTATTTCATATTTTATCACATCTCCTGCCGGAGATGCAACTTCAATTATATCTCCTATTTTTTGCCCAATCAATGCTTTGCCCAACGGTGATACATTTGATATTTTTCCCTTAAACGGATCGGCTTCGGCAGAACCTACTATTATGTATTCCATAGTTTCGTCAAATTCCAGATCTTTTATTGTAACCTTTGAACCTATACTTATTACTCCTTTTTGTTTCCCCGTCTTAATAAGTTTTACGTTTTTTATCATTTGTTCAATTTTTGCAATTCTCGCTTCAACGTTTGCCTGCTCGTTTTTTGCTTCGTCATACTCAGCATTTTCACTGATATCCCCAAATGCCAATGCAACTTTAATTTTTTCGGAAATCTCTTTTCTCTTTGTGAGTTTCAAAAATTCTAATTCGTTTTTTAATTCTTCCAAACCCTCTGCAGTAATCAAAGTCTCATTATTCCTCATAATTATTGCTCCTTTTAATGTTGTTGCTTTCTACAAAATTAATGCATTTTATCAATTATATTATATAAAGCATGATGTATATCTATTTTATTATAGATTTAATATAATATGATAATTTGATTGGTAATTCTTTCAATTAATTAAAACATTATAATCAAGGAACTTAAAAATGTCAAGATTTTTGTTTACTATTTTAAAACACTTCTATTGCTTTTATATACTCATTCAAAACACCGAGCATATCATCAGCTGTCGTTATTTTATTTATTTTATTTCTAGTCTCGGAGGAATTCTTCATTCCTTTCATATACCATGCAGCAAATTTTCTCATTTCAAGTATTGCAATCTTTTCGTCAAGCTCATCCACAAGCATCAATGCATGCCTTTTTATCATTTGAATTTTATCCTTGACTGTCGGTTCAAAAAAGTCGTCATTTCCGCTAAATATTTTAGCAATATTCATAATAAGCCACGGATTTCCTAGTATACCTCTCGCAACCATTACTCCGTCACAACTGGTGGCTTCAGACATTTTTACAGCATCTTGGGGACTATAGATATCTCCGTTTCCAACTATAGGAATATTTACACTTTCTTTTACTTTTTTTATTACATTATAATCAGCTCTTCCCGTATAAAATTGCTCTCTTGTCCTGCCGTGCACAGCAATCATATCAGCTCCATTATACTCTAATACCTTTGCAAACTCAGGAGCATTTATATTGTTAGAATCCCATCCAGACCTTATTTTAACCGTAACAGGCTTTACGGAAATCTTCTTGATTTTATTTACTATTTCACCTGCCAGTTTCGGAGATCTCATCAGAGCGCTTCCATCACCATTCTTGACTATTTTAGGCGTCGGACATCCCATGTTAATATCTATTATATCTATATCCTTCCTATTATTTATATAATCATTCACAACATAAGCCATTATATCAGGATCGCTTCCAAATATCTGAAGGGAAACCGGGCGGTTTTTTTCATTTATTTTCATAAGCCTTTTAGTTTTAACATCTTTATAGTACAATCCTTTTGCACTTACCATTTCTGTGCACACAAGACCGGCTCCCATTTCTTTGCATATTGTCCTATAAGTGATATCCGTTACTCCTGCCATAGGTGCAAGAACTATATTTGCAGCTAACTCAACACTGCCAATTTTAAGCATTTTGTTCATATGTTATAATTGTCTCTCCCGGATTTAATATTTCTTCATTTCCTTTGTCATTAATAACAATAAGCCAGCCTTTTTCATCAATTCCTCTTGCATAAACTTTTCTTTTTGTTTTCTTTCCTTTTTTTATTATTTCAATATTTTTACCTGTAATAACAGATTTTTTATTAAAAATGTAGGCTGCACTTAATTTTTTCTCTCCACTTGAGAGTCCTCGGCAATATCCCTCTATCTTGTTTAAAATCATCCCTATAAGGGCTTCTCTGTCAATTTCCGCAGAAGTTTCAATCATTAAAGAGGTTGCTTTATCTCTTATTTCTTCATTTAATTCTTCTTTGTTAATATTCGCATTAATGCCCAGTGATATTATAACTCCATCAACTTTATTTTTTTTCCCTATTAGGCCACTGCTTACTGATGAAATCTTGTTCACTCCTACAAAAATATCATTTGGCCATCTTATGCTGCTGTCTATTTTATATAACTCATTTAACGCTTCGCAAATTGACGCGCATGCTAATATGTCGTACTTTGATACAGGATGAACATTTGCCATGGGCTTTAAAATTATGCTTAAATAGATGTTTTTTTCAGGATAGCACATCCATTCTTTTCCCATTCTTACTCGCCATTTCTCCTGATCTTCACATAATACAACAGCTCCGTCTGGACATGTTGCAAATATGCTTTTAGCCTTTGAGTGTGTGGAAGTCAATAAATCGTATTGTATTATGGTTCTTCCAATTGCTTTCGTATTGAGGCAGTCATTAATTTTGTTTAAATCATACATTATATCCCTCATTTCCAGACTATATTACTATAAAGGAATTTTCTCGTCAAGAAATGGATAAAATCTCCTCAATTACTGTGAGTAATTCTTTTAGATCATTCAAATTCAAATCTGCCATGTGTGCGATTCTGAAAGTTTTCTCCTTCAATTCTCCGTAGCCGTTAGATATAGCAAACCCCTTTTTCCCAAGTTCTTCATTAAGGTCCTTAACACTTATTCCCCTGGTGTTTTTGATTGTAGTCAAAGTTACAGAAGCATTTTTTTCTTCAGCAAATAATTCAAAGTTTCGCTTTGCCCACTCTCTTGTGTATTCTGCCATCTCCTGATGACGTTTGAACCTGTTATCCAGACCTTCTTGCATTATACGGTCAAGCTGGTAATCAAGCGCAAACATCAGAGATAAATTTGGAGTTGAAGGATATTGGTAGTCTTTTTTCTTTATTGCATCATACAGGCTCACCAAATCTAAATAGTATCCCCTGTTTTTAACTCCTCTTGCTTTTTCAACAGCTCTTTCAGATAAAGTACATATGGAAAGCCCAGGAGGAAGTCCAAGGGCTTTTTGTGAAGAAGTTATGCAGATGTCTATTTTAAGCTTATCAACTTCAATCTTCACTCCTCCAGCGGAACTTACAGTATCTACACAAAATATTACATCTGGATATTTTCTTACAACATTGCTGATTTCTTCTAATGGATTCATAACTCCCGTTGATGTTTCATTGTGAGTTACCGTTATCAAGTCATACTTTCCAGTTGACAATACTTCGTCAACAATTTCCGGCTCTGTAATTCCGCCGGGCTCTGATTTAAAAAGATCGGCTTCAATTCCATTCGATCTCGCCATTTTATGCCATCTATCTCCAAAAGACCCTATTGAGAAAACTGCAGCTCTGTTTTTAGTACAACATCGAACTGCAGCCTCCATCAATCCACTTCCGGAGGAGGTAGAAAGGAGTATTTCATTTTCTGTATAAAATAATTTTCTTAGTTTATCTGATATATCTCTTTGTAGTTTTGAAGCTTCCTTACTTCTATGTCCTATCATAGGAGTCGCCATTTTATTTAATATCTCCTGCTTTACTTCAACAGGTCCGGGAATAAATAATTTCTTATGCATAAACCCTCCATAATAATTAAAAAATATAATTGTCTCATTTATTATACTTTATTCGATTAGTTATCTGTTCCTTAAAAATAGTTGCTTGAAGTATATACCTTTAATAATTTGGTGTCAAGAATTATTGAATAATCTAATCAATATTGTTACAATTTATTAACACAAAAGTAGTTGACTTAAAATAAGTATTAGTGTACTATTTAACTATGATACTAATATACTATGATTGAGTGGGTGAAGCATGGAATTTAATAATAACATACCGATTTATTTGCAGGTTATGGAAAAAATAAAGCAGGATATAGTTTCAAAAAAACTTAATCTCGGAGATAAAATGCCGTCCTCGAGAGATTTTGCTAATGAGCTTGGTATCAATTTTAATACAGTCGCAAGAGTTTATAAGGAGATGGAAATGGAAGAAATTTTATTTACAAAAAGAGGGGTTGGAACTTTTATTACTGAAAGCCCTGAAAAAATTGACCGTTTGAGATATGAAATGGCTGGAAAGTTGATAAAAGTGTTCACTAGCGGAATGCATCAAATAGGATACACAAAAAAAGATATGATTAAATTTATTGAAGAAGACAATAGTATGGAGGAAAATGTATAATGCAATTGCTAGAGGTAAAAAATCTAAATAAAAAATATAATAGCAAAACAGCTTTGAATAATGTGAGCTTTAATTTGGAGCATGGCAAAATTTACGGGCTTTTGGGCCCAAACGGCAGTGGTAAAACAACATTGATGAAAGTTATTGCCGGTTTGCACAAGCAGTCTTCAGGACAAATTTTATTAAACGGTAATCCGTTGTCCTATAAATCCAAGTCCGAATTATCGTATATGCCAACTGAAAATTTTATTTGTGAATCTTTCAAGGTCAAAGATGCCATAAAATTTTACGCGAACATGTACAAAGATTTTCGAGAGGAATATGCCTTCAATATATTGAGCGAAATTAATGTGGATAAAGAATTTAAAGTTTCCAAGCTATCTTCCGGACTGGTTGGAAAACTAAAGGTTGCCCTGGCATTGTCAAGAGATGTTGATTTGTATATGCTGGATGAGCCTTTGAACGGTGTAGACGTGCTGTCCAGAGACATAATTATGGATTTGATAACAAGAACATACAATGAAAGTAAAACAATAGTGATATCCACTCATTTGGTCAGTGAGATAGAAAAAATACTTGATTCTGTTATATTCATTAAAAATGGCAATATTGAACTATCAGGCGAAGCTGAAGAACTGAGAATATCTAAAGGAATGTCTGTTGAGGGAATATATAAGGAGGTTTTTAAAAATGCTTAACTTAATAAAATATGAATTTATTAAAAAATCTAGGCTTCTGCTGATTACTGCAGTAGCATCATTAGCAGCAAATATACTGTTAATTTTAAACAACGAGTCCGGAAGCATCTTGTTTATTTCTTTGTTTCCAATAGTAGTAGGTATTCTATATACTGTAGATATTTTGAAAATGTATAGTGACGATTTAAACAAAAAATCTGGATATATGCTGTTTATGACTCCAAACAGCGGTTACAAAATAATTGTATCAAAGCTTTTTACAGCTGTAATTGAGGGATTTGCAATATTATTTACGTACTTTATATATATACTGATTAACGGTTCCTACATTATATATAAGTCAGGAAACATGATAAAAATAAATGAAATTATTGTTGTTGTGAATAAACTTATATCGGGAAACTTTGGATTAAACTTAGGTCATATATTTATGTTTTTAATCACGGCTCTGCTTTTCCTAATAAGCTTTTTAACTACTGCCTACACCGCAATGACTATAAGGAAAAGTATATTTTCAGAAATAAAATTTGGAGGAGCACTCAGTTTTTTAATCTTTCTGCTTCTTAACTGGCTGCTTTCAACTATTTCCTCTGAACTGTTTGACCTTTTACCAACATATTACAGTTCATTTGCTTCATACCCAACTGCTTCAGAATTAGTTTATATACTTCTGCCAATTAACATCGTTTCAATCGTACAAATAATTGTATTAACGCTTTGTTCAGGGTATCTTCTTGAACATAAGATAAATTTGTAATACTTGTATAAATAAATTAAATCAAAGGGGTAATTTATGAAAAAAATAATAAGTTTATTATTAGTAGCATTAGCTGTATCATCACTCAGCGGCTGTACATCCATTAATGAAGTGGACGAAGACAAAGTAAAGGATGTGACAAATAAGCTCACAGAAGTGCTTGTTAATACAGTGGGTAATGAAAAAGCTGAGCGCCTGGAATCACACAGTATAAATGCTGCGGGATTAAGCATGTTAAAGGTTACAAACTCTGTTGGAAATATAGATATTACAACAAGTGATTCAGATGAAGCAACCATTGATTTGAATATTACTGCTAAAACAGGATCAACAGAAAAATCAGAACAGCTGGTTTCTGACTTCATCTATTCTATTGAAACGACTTCTGATTCAATTGATATAAATACTTCTTTTAAAGAGATAAAACTTGATGATACCAATATATCTACCGACTTAAAAATTGCTGTTCCCAACAATATCAACAATATAGTTATTTCATCAAATGTCGGCGATATATTCGTCGAAAAAATTAACGGAGAATTTGACATTTCCAACAATGTTGGGAACATCACCATTAAAAATTCAAAAGCTTCCTACAATATCATAACAAATGTAGGTGAAATAGTCGTATCCGAAGCTTCTGCCGATAAAAATTCAGAATTCACTACAAATACAGGCGACATTGATGTTGTATTTAACGACATAACAGGAGCTGAAAGCATAAAAGCAGTGACTGACGTTGGAGACATAAGCTTAAAAGTACCTAAGGATTCCAGCTATGAAGCTGAAATAAGTGAATTCATGGGAAATGAACGAACCGAAAAAAATAAGGATGGCCTCACCAAGATTAAATTAAAAACCGGTGTTGGAGATATCGATTTTAATTAGTACTAAAAAGATGCATTTGTCCCTTCATTTCTTTATGTGGAGAAAACAGGGGCGGCCTCAATCAAAAAACGGTATAGTCTTTGTGGCTATACCGTTTTTTGCTGCATCTGAAGTGTCTGATCTCTGATTTGGTTGCAAGTCTTACTACCGCAGACAGGGCATAAAAAATCCACTCTTCTTAATTCATTATTCCCATTTAAAAAACCGAAGCGACACACCAATGCAAACAGTAGCGAATACCAACATAACTATAACAGGAATGAACACGCTTTCAATTGTAAGCCCTAAAGATGCGGCTTTCAAAATTTTTATGCCCTGTGTCAGAGGTAAAATATCGGCTGCCTTTTGTAGTGCACTCGGCATCACCTCATACGGCACAGTTGCTCCAGAAAAAATAAGCATTGGGAAATATAGCAAACTTGCAATAGCGCTTGCTATTTGAGAGTTTGGGGAAATCCCGCCAACCATCATACCAATGCTGAACATTGACAGCATTACCAACATATAACCGCCAAGAAAAACCAGCAAAGAACCGCCCATTTGAAAACCGAAAAAGATAGCCGAAACAGCATAAAGCAATACCAAAGAAACAACCGAGTAAATCATGTATATCACAACATGCACTGCCAAAATTATCGCAGGGCTGACAGGTGTTACCTTAAAACGCTTCAATATTTTTCTGATTCGGTAATCGGATACCACTAAAGGCAGACCCATTACACCACCTGCACAAATGGCAATAGTAGTTAAGGCTCCAAAAGATTGTTCCAGAAAAGTGTATTCCGCACCATCAAAAGCGGGTTTATTACCATAAATAATACCAAGTATAATCAAAACCACAAGTGGCATACAGATAGCAAAGATGATCATATCCATGCCCCGCAAGGAGAGCTTCAACTCATTTTTAAGCATTGTCCTAAATGTTCTCATAGTCAGTTACCTCATCATCAGAGTACCATAAATAAGCATTTTCAAATTTATCAAAGGGGCTGCCTGCAACAGCTTCTTTCACTGTCCCGTAAAAGGCAGCTTTTCCTTTTTTGAGTATGCAAATGGTATCGCATAACACTTCTACCTCTTCCATAAAATGAGAGGTCAAGAAGATTGTCAATCCTTTTCTTTTGAGGTCAAATAAGATTTTCCATACCTCCCGCCTGGCTTTTGCATCAAGCCCTGTTGTCAGCTCGTCTAAGAAAACAATCTTCGGATTGGGTATAAGAGCCAAAACTATAAATAACTTTTGCCGTTGTCCTCCCGAAAGCTCTTTGACCAAATTTTTTGCATTATCGAAAATACCAAATTGCTTTAACAGCTCTCGATAGTCTGCTGCACTCTTATAAAGTGATTGTGTTACCTCGCACAATTCTGATACCGTCACCTTATCTTGGTAATTTGCTTCTTGAAACTGTACTCCGACATCTTCAAAAATTTGTTTTCGTTGCCGAAGCGGACTCATTCCCAAAATGGAAATTTCCCCTGAATCGGGCTTCTTTGTGCCTAAGATACATTCAATAGTTGTGCTTTTTCCTGCACCATTCGCACCAAGCAGCCCAAAAACCGTTCCTTGCTTTACCGACAAATCCAAATTTTGAATTGCCGCCAGCTTGCCATACGATTTTGAAAGCCGCCTTACACTGATAATTTCATCCATCTTTAATCCTCCTTTTTCTGTTGTCGTCTTACTACCTTATCAGTTCAAAGAAGGTTGGTGTTAAGATGTAGGGTTAAGAAAATCTTCTTTTAATATCCATAAGAATATCCACCATTATTTCCGCATTTTTTGCAGCTATCTGTAAGGATACAATAAGCCTGTCGCAGGCAGAAATGATGTCCGTATCATCTTTGGGCGTATTAAGCACTTGTTTTATGTTCGCCTGCGGGTTGTCCGAAAGTGCATTAAGCATACGCAAAATCGCTTCTAATGAATAATTAGCGCACCGAAGCGTCCTTATTATTTTCAATCGTTTTACATCTTCTCCTGTGTAAAAACGGTATCCGTTTTGCTTACGTTTTATCCGAAGTAAACCATTAAGCTCCCAATTTCGGAGTGTATCCATAGAAATATTTAGATGCTCCGAAACTTCTTTCCGTTTTAAGCAAAGATTATTCGCTGCTGCCTTGCCACCTAAAACCTGCTTTGCTATGTCAATTGCTTCCTCAGCCTTTTTTTGTTCATCGTGTATCTGGCTCAAATACTCACTTGCCAAAATTAGGGCCTTGTCAAAATCCCCACTTGCAGAAACTTTAACTGTTTCCACAATCTTTTTTCTCAGACCGCTCTGAAGAACCTCTGTCTTAAAAGCGATTCTGGCAAGTCTAAGCTGTTCTATATGAAAATCCGTAAACACCCTGTAACCATTAGATTTACGCTCTGCTTTTGGTATCAGGCCCCATTTTTCGTAAAAGCGGACTGTATTCGGGTGTATTCCGATAATCTTTGCAACTTCCGAAGTTTTATATGTATTCATATATCATTACCTCCATCGTACCAATTTTATCACATCTCAAAAGTCTGGTGGTATAATGGAGGGTCTATTTAACAAATTTCTTTTGTATCTGCATGTGTACAAAAAGATTTTTTATTTATATGCCAAAGAGGACATAGGTAATCTGAGCCGAAATTGCATAACAACTTTTTTTACATTATTTTTAGTTTTGTTTTGGTATTATAGTGGTATACTTATAATATATAGTGTCTTAACTAATTTTAGCGGAGAGTATTATGAAAAATACCCATGAACTTCCAATATATCTATTTCATCAGGGCACAAACTACTATTCATATAAGTTTTTAGGCTCACATATTGCAGATAACGGATCCGGCGCCACCTTCAGGGTGTGGGCACCGAAAGCAAAAGCAGTACATGTTGTAGGTGATTTTAACAACTGGCAAAAAGAAGAACGGCACAAAATGAATAAAATTAAAAGCAGCGGTATTTGGGAACTATACATACCCCTCTTAAATTCCGGCAATCTCTACAAGTACCTAATAACAACCAGAGAAGGAATAGAAACATATAAGTCCGACCCATACGCATTCTCATCTCAGACGAAACAGGACACCGCATCTATAGTTTATCCCACAGATAATTACAACTGGAATGATGACAGATGGCAAACATATAAAAAATCAATAAACATATATGAAAAACCTTTAAATATATATGAGCTGAATCTGTCTTCATGGAAACGCAGAGATGACGGAAGTCTTCTTACATGCAAAGAAATTGTCCAGCCTCTTATCAAACATGTTAAAGAACATAACTTCACTCATATTGAATTGATGCCCCTAATGGAGCATCCCTTTGACGGATCCTGGGGATACCAGATATCAGGATACTATGCACCTACAAAACGACTTGGCAACCCTGAGGATTATAAATTTTTAATTGATAAATGTCACCAAAATGGAATAGGCGTCATCCTTGACTGGGTTCCTGCCCATTTCCCCAAGGATGCCCACGGTTTGTACATGTTTGACGGCAGCTGCCTGTATGAATATAACGATGCTTGGATCAGAGAAAACAAAGGTTGGGGAACTCACAAATTCGATTACGGAAAACCGGAAGTTTGCTCTTTTTTAATATCTAATGCAATTTTTTGGATTGAAGAGTATCATATTGACGGCTTAAGAGTAGATGCCGTAAGCTCAATGTTATATCTAAATTACGACAAAAAAGAAGGCGAATGGATTCCAAATAAATATGGAGGAAATGAAAATCTAGAAGCAATAGCTTTTTTAAAAAACCTTAATGAAACGGTTTTAAAACTTCATCCTGACACAATGATGATTGCGGAAGAATCAACTGCATGGCCTATGGTTACAAAACCTCCGTATCTTGGAGGTCTCGGATTCAACTTCAAATGGAATATGGGATGGATGAATGATATTTTAGAATATATGGAAACCGATCCATTTTTCAGGAAATACAAACATAAAAACATTACATTCTCCCTCCATTACGCTTTCAGTGAAAACTTCATCCTTCCACTATCTCATGATGAGGTCGTCCACGGGAAAAAATCAATACTTAATAAAATGCCAGGCTCCTATGAGGAAAAATTTGCAAATGTAAGAGTTCTTCTGGGCTTTATGGCTGCACATCCGGGGAAAGAATTAAATTTTATGGGATATGAAATCGGACAATTTACTGAATGGAATCATAACAAAGAAGTGGAATGGTTTATGAAAAATTATGAATATCACAATAAATTGAACATATATATTAAAGTCTTAAATGAATTTTATCTTAATCATTCCGAGCTATGGGAAATAGATTATTCATGGGACGGCTTTAAATGGATTTCTAATGACGACTACGAACAAAACATCATTGCATTTAAAAGAATTAATAAAAAAGGAAATGAATTGATTGCCGTAATTAATTTTTCACCAGTTGAAAGAAGTGACTACATGGTAGGAGCAGAACATGGAACATATACAGAAATATTTAACAGTAATGCTTCAGAATTCGGAGGAACTGGAACAGGAAACCGCGCTAAAATTACTTCATCTGAAGGCGGTATGCACGGCTTTGATTCACACATTTCCATAAAACTGCCGCCTTTGTCGATAATTTTCTTAAAAAAAGATGAAATATACAATATGAATAAAATGGGAGGTAGAATATATGAAATCATTTAAAAAGGAATGTGTTGTCATGCTTCTGGCAGGTGGACAGGGAAGCAGGCTTGGAACACTTACTCAAAAAATAGCAAAACCATCTGTACCCTTCGGGGGCAAGTATAGAATAATAGATTTTCCCTTGTCCAACTGCGTAAATTCAGGGCTTGATACTATAGGTGTACTGACACAGTATCAGCCTCTTAAATTAAACTCCTACATCGGCGACGGAAAGTCCTGGGATCTTGATAGGATGAACGGAGGTATTCAAATACTTCCTCCTTATCAAAGAGTCGGTGATTCTGAATGGTACTCGGGAACAGCAAATGCTATTTATCAGAACATGAATTTCATAGACCAATATGATCCGGATTTTGTTCTTGTTCTCTCAGGCGATCACATATACAAAATGGACTATTCTCTAATGATAAAGTACCACAAAGAGAAAAA
This sequence comes from Sedimentibacter sp. MB35-C1, assembly GCF_030913635.1. Lineage (NCBI taxonomy): Bacteria > Bacillati > Bacillota > Tissierellia > Sedimentibacter > Sedimentibacter sp. MB35-C1. The sequence continues at coordinate 944,983 of NZ_CP133188.1, read as the reverse complement.
TGCGGATTGCACAATTTCAGTTATAGATGTCCCTTTGAATGAAGCATCGCGCTTTGGCATATTAAGCTCAGACGATGACGGAAGAATCACAAACTTTGAGGAAAAACCGAAAAAACCCAAAAGCACAAAAGCTTCCATGGGAATTTACGTGTTTACATGGAATAAACTTAAGCAATACCTTGAATCAGATGATAAAAATCCAGATTCTTCAAAAGATTTCGGAAAAGATGTAATGCCTTTAATGCTTAAATCTGGCGAAAAAATGTACTCTTACGAATTTAAAGGATATTGGAAAGATGTAGGTACAATTGATTCATTATGGCAGGCCAACATGGATTTACTGGGAAATGACGGCTTCAACCTGTCTGGTGACGGGGTTATTTATTCAAGACATGCCGAAAGGCCCCCTCAATACATAAGCGGAAACTCTTCTGTTAAAAATTCAATAGTTTCAGAGGGTGCTGTAATATTTGGTTCTGTAGAAAATTCGGTGATATTTTCAGGTGTAAGAATAGGAGAAGGCGCTAAAATAAAAGATTCTGTTATAATGGCCGACGTTGAAATAAAAGATAACTCAATTATAAACAATTCAATTATAGATGAAGAAGTAATTATCGGACCCAATATAAAGATCGGATATCCAAGGGGTGAAAGCCTTGAAATTACTGTAATACCAAGAGAAAGTATCATAAACAACATGCAGGAGGTCTAGTATGAATACTTTAGGAATAATATTCTCAGATATGCAGGACTGGAACATGACAGAACTTGCTTCGCATCGTTCCGTTGCAGCCATACCTTTCGGAGGAAGGTACAGGCTTATTGATTTTCCTTTATCAAATATGGTCAATTCAGGAATGAATAAAATATGCATTATAACAAAAAGTAATTATCGATCGCTGATGGAACATGTTGGAAGTGGAAAGGACTGGGATCTTTCAAGAAAAAAAGGGGGTATTCTGATATTTCCTCCTTACGCTGTGGGAGAAAACCACGGATTATTTCAAGGCAGACTGGATGCTTTGAAAAGAGTATTGGATTATATATCCTCTTCAAAAGAAAAGTATGTAGTTATGTCTGACTGCGACATGATATACAATATTAACTACAAAGATGTTATACGTTACCATGAAGAAAAGAATTCGGATATAACTGCAATTTACACAACAACTCAAATTGAAAAAAACAGCTCCGTTCATAAAATAATATATGAGTTTGACAAAGATGGAAGAGCTGACGATATACTGGTTTATCCTGTTACAAGCGGTACTCATAATGTTGGTTTAAGCACCTGGGTAATGAACAAGGATTTTCTGGAATCCATAATATATGATGCTATAGCCAGAAATTATAAAGATTTCAGTTATGATGTTCTTGCAAAGAAAGTCCATTCGCTGAGAATCTATGGTTATAAATATAATGGTTATTTTGCTCACATTGATTCACTCCAAAGCTACTACGACCACAGCCTTGGTTTGCTGAAAAAAGAAAATCTGCAGAGCCTGTTTTACTCTAAAACCGGCCCTATTTATACAAAAACCAAGGATTCAGCACCAACAAAGTACATGCAGGGAGCAAATGTCAAAAATTCTTTGATAGCAAGCGGCTGCGTTATTGAGGGAACTGTTGAAAACAGCATTATCTTCCGTGGAGTAAAAATAGGTAAAAACGCTTCAGTCAAAAACTCTATAATAATGCAGCATGGAGTAATAGGGGAAAATGCAAGTCTGGACTCTATTATAACAGATACATACGCTCAAGTTACAAATAACAGAGTTCTACTGGGATATGCCAACTGTCCGTTTTTTATAAAAAAATTCTCGGTTGTATAGGAGGAACTATGAGTAAGATGAAAATTCTATATGCGGCATCCGAAGCCGCCCCATTTATTGCTACAGGAGGTCTTGGAGAAGTTGCAGGTTCACTGCCTAAGGCTTTAAAGAAAAAATATGGTGATTCAATCGATATAAGAATAATTTTGCCGCTGTATCAAGGAATTTGGGACAGGAGTGGATTTGAGTTTGTTGGTAAAACAACAGTCCCCCTTGTATGGAGGCAGCAGTATTGCGGAGTTTTTAAAAAAGAAGTAAACAATATTACATATTATTTTATCGATAATGAATACTACTTTAAAAGAAGTGAATGCTATGGGCACTTTGATGACGGAGAAAGGTTTGCGTTTTTTTCTAAGTCTGTGCTTTTTATACTTCCCATGCTTGATTTTTTCCCTGATCTGATTCATTTAAATGATTGGCAAACATCTCTTATTTCTGTTTATTTAAAAACCATTTACTCAACTTCCGCGGATTACAGGGATATACGTACGGTTTTTACTATACATAACATTGAATATCAGGGAATATATGATATGTCCATTGCAGAGGATGTGTTTGGAATTTATGGCAATGAAAAATCTATTGTTGAATTTAACGGCTCGATAAATCTGCTTAAAGGAGCCATGGAAACCTGCGATATTATAAGCACAGTAAGCGAAAGCTATTCAAAAGAAATATTTGACGATTACTACGCGCACGGACTTGCTTCTATAATAAAAAGAAACAGTTCAAAAGTCAAAGGTATACTAAATGGGATAGATACAGATTATTATAATCCGGAAACAGATACATCGCTTTTTGAAAATTACAATGAAAGTAATATTGAAAATAAATATTCTAATAAAATTAATCTTCAAATTATGGCAAACCTTCCACAAGATAAAGAAATCCCTGTTATAGGAATAATTTCAAGGCTTGTCAAGCACAAGGGATTTGACCTCATAATAAATAGCATAGAAAATTTACTGAAAGAAAAGGTTCAGTTTATAATTTTAGGAAAAGGCGACAGAAGATATGAACTTCGTTTTAAATCGCTTCAGGAAATATATCATGACAAAATAGCTGTTAGGATTGATTTTAATCCGGATCTTGCAAAAAAATTATATGCAGGCTCAGATTTCCTTCTTATGCCTTCAATAAGCGAGCCTTGCGGAATTGCCCAAATGATTGCATCCCGCTACGGCACGGTACCAATCGTAAGAGAAACCGGCGGACTTAAGGATTCCATAAAAGACTGCAGCTTGGGATCAGGAAATGGATTTACATTCTATGAGCAAACTTCTGATGCCTTGGAAAACACCGTAAAAAGAGCACTAAAGGTTTATGAAAACAAAGATGATTTTACAAAACTTGTGAAAACAGTTATGAATATGGATTTCAGCTGGACAAAATCCGCCGAAAAATACTATGATATGTACAAAGACTTAATGTAGGAGCTAAATAATGTTTGAAAATATGAATTCAAAACTCATAAATGTCCTAATAGATGAAGAAATTTCACGCTATTGGAATATAGAACCCAAAAATGCGAATTCAAACCAGGTATACAGAGCCGTTTGTGTTGTTATTAGAGATATTCTTCTCAATAAAAGAAATAAATTTATTAATAGTGCAAACAAAAAAGGGAAAAAACAGGTTTACTATATGTGCATGGAGTTTCTGCTTGGGAAATCTATGAAAAACAGCCTGCATAATTTGCATATTGAAAAAGAAGCTGAAGAAGCCCTTAAAAAGTATAATGTCACCTTACAAGAGCTATATGATATTGAAAAGGACCCCGGTTTAGGTAACGGAGGGCTTGGAAGACTTGCAGCATGTTTTATGGATTCCCTTGCTACTCTGAATTATCCGGCAACGGGTTATTCTATAAAGTATGAATTTGGTCTTTTTAAGCAAAAAATTATTGACGGCTGGCAGACAGAACTTCCGGATGATTGGCTTACTACATCAGATGCCTGGCTTGTCCCTAAGACAGAAGAGCGTGTCACGGTTAAATTTGACGGAACCGTACAAGAAGTATGGACTGAAAATGGACTGAAAATTAATTACTTGTATCCTACTGAAATTGAAGCAATCCCTTATGATATGTTCATTTCCGGATCTGACAGTGAAGGAGTCAGTCTGTTGAGATTATGGGAATCACGAAGCCTTAATTCAATTGATATGAATCTGTTTTCCCAGGGAGATTATATACGGGCGTTGTCAGAGGATTCAATGGCAGAAGCAATATCCAAGGTTTTGTATCCTTCAGATAATCATAGTGAAGGCAAAATTTTAAGGCTTAAACAACAATATTTCCTTGTTTCTGCATCAGCTCAAGATATTGTCAGAAATCACTTCAGCAAATATTCGAACTTTGATAATTTCAGCGAAAAATGTGCAATTCACATTAATGATACACACCCTGCTCTCATAATACCGGAGCTCATGCGTATTTTTATGGATGAATATAATTATTCATGGGAAAAATCTTGGGATATTGTAACAAATACAGTTTCATACACCAATCATACAGTTCTTACGGAAGCCCTTGAAACATTTGATGTGAATATTGTAAAAGCAAAGCTTCCCAGAATCCATATGATTATTGCCGAGATAAACAAAAGGTTTCTTGATGAAGCAAAGAGAAAATACAACGGAGACTGGAACAGAGCTGTTCAAATGTCAATTTTCAGCTATGACAGAATTAACATGGCCAACCTATGCATAGTGGGAAGTCATACAGTAAACGGCGTTGCAAGCCTTCATACTGAAATACTTAAGCGTACGGTTTTCAAAAATTTTTATGATTACAGTCCAAATAAATTTATGAGTATAACAAACGGAATAGCACATAGAAGATGGCTGAATCAGGCAAACCCGCAGCTTAAGAAGCTTCTTGATAACTTAATAGGCCCCGGTTATTCGTTTCACGCTGAAAATTTATACGACTTGAAAAAATACTACGAAGACGATTCTGTTCTAGAAAAATTAGATAATATCAAATACAACAATAAGAAAAGACTTGCTGAATATGTAATGAAAAATGAACATATTGCGCTCAATATTGATTCAATATTTGATATACAAGCCAAAAGGCTTCATGAATACAAGAGGCAGCTTTTAAATGCACTTCGGATTATAAGCCTTATAATAGATATAAATGACGGCAATACTGAAGGCATAGTTCCGGAAACATTTATATTTGCTGCAAAAGCTGCGCCAGGCTACTTTAGAGCAAAAGAAACAATAAAACTCATATATGCCCTTAGCGAATATATAAATAAAAACACCTTTATAAAAAAATATATAGATGTTGTATTTTTAGAAAACTATTCAGTATCTCTTGCTGAACTTATCATTCCTGCCGGTGAGTTAAGTGAACAAATTTCTCTCGCCGGTAAAGAAGCAAGCGGCACAGGCAATATGAAGTTCATGCTAAACGGCGCTGTTACAATAGGCACATACGACGGAGCAAATGTTGAAATAATAAATCAAGTAGGAGAAGAGAACTTTTTCTTGTTCGGAATGAGAGATTATGAGGTTGAGAATCTTTGGAAAAAAGGCTACTCTTCAATTGTATATTATCAAAAGAACATTAAACTTAGAAAAATAATTGATTTTCTAAACAAAGGTATTTCCGGTAAATCGTTCGAATCCATAAGCAAATATCTCATAGGCGGACCACAGGTAGGCGATCCGTACATGTGCTTTGCTGACTATGACAGCTATATGGATGTTCATAAAAAAGCATCCCTTTTGTATTTCAACGACAAAAGGAAATGGAATCAAATGTCTCTGATGAATATTGCCTGCGCTGGTGTATTTTCCTCTGACAGATCAATAAAAGAATATGCAGATAAAATCTGGAATCTTAAAACCATTAATGATTAATATTAATAACATATAAACAAAGGATGCCTGACAATTGCATCCTTTGTTTACAAGATAGGAGAAGCTATGTTTATATTTGATAGTCAATCTGAATTTTTCCGAAGTCCTCAAGGCGGAGTAAAAGAAGATAAGCCTCTTACATTAAAAGTGTATGTAAAGAAAAAATACGGTACTCCTATAATGAGAATAGATAAGCGAAATGATTACAACTGTAATTTGTACAAAGAAATTCCAATGAAATGGGTAGGAACAGAAAAATCTCATGATTTATATGAAGCCTCATTTGCAATAAATGAGGCAGGCAGCTATTTCTATTATTTTATTTTTGACGAAAGTAATTTATCCCCTAATTATGAACTGCTGGTTTATAATAAAAACTTTACAACACCTAACTGGATTAAAGGTGGTATCATCTACCATATTTTTGTTGACCGTTTTTACAGAAGCTATACACTCAGTAAAGACAGTGACATAATTATCAGGGATGACTGGGGAGGAATACCTAATTACCTTCCCATAGAAGGTGAAATAAAAAATAATGACTACTTCGGAGGGAATCTGGAGGGAATAAAAGCAAAACTTCCTTACCTTTCGGAACTGGGCATAACCGCAATATATCTGTCTCCCGTATTTGAAGCATACTCAAATCACAAATATGATGTTGGAGATTATCTTTCCATTGATCCTATGTTCGGGAATGAACAATCATTTATAGAACTTGTAACAGAAGCAAAAAACTATGGTATGAGCATAATTTTAGACGGTGTTTTCAGTCACACCGGTGTTGACAGTGTTTATTTCAATAAATATGGGCACTATAACTCAACAGGTGCATATCAAAGCCAGAACTCTTTCTACTTTGACTGGTACATGTTCAACAATTGGAATAATGACTATGCCTGTTGGTGGGGCATAAAAACATTGCCTACAATAAATAAGGAAAGCAAAAGCTATATTGATTTCATAACAGGAGAAAACGGAGTTTTGAAATATTGGCAAAAAAGAGGCGTCAAGGGATGGAGGCTTGACGTTGCAGATGAACTGCCCAATGAATTTTTGAAGGCATTAAGAATAGCATCAAAAAATAAAGACAGCGAAAGCTTTATAGCAGGAGAAGTATGGGAAGATGCAACTGATAAATTTTCATATGGAAAATTAAAAGAATACTTTTGCGGGGAGCAACTTGACTCTGTTACAAACTACCCTCTTAGAAGTGCAATAATTAAATATATAGAAAATAAAGACTGCGAAATGCTTAACAGAACTATGGGTTTTATAATTGAAAAATATCCTCCGCAGACCGTCAACTGCCTGATGAATATTCTCGGCACTCATGATACAGTAAGAATTCTAACTGTCTTAGGTTGCACCGAAATTCCTGAAAGCAAACATAAAAAGGCAGAATATAAATTGAGCATTGAAGAATTAAAAAAAGGCACTGCTCTTCTTAAAATAGCAAGCCTGCTTCAATTTACACTTCCCGGAATCCCATGCATATATTACGGTGACGAGGCTGGCGTTGAAGGTTTTGAAGACCCTTTCAACAGGCGATGCTTTCCGTGGGGCCATGAAAATAATGAAATATTAAATCATTATAAAATGCTTTCTCAACTAAGAAAATACAGCGTGTTTGATGAAGGCAAATATAAGTGTCTCACACATGATGAAGGTGTATTTATATTTGAAAGATATGACAAAAATAAAAATATCATAATTGCCACAAATCTGTCCGACAAAACAATAACTTTAAATTTTAGTAGTCCTAAAAAAGATTATTTATTAAAAATAAGCAATAACAGTTTCGATTTAGACAGCAACAAGTTTTTAATATTGATATAATTAATAAGAGGTTATTGTAATTGCAATAGCCTCTTTAAAACGTCCGCTGATTTCAGTCAATGATTTAATCTTTTTTGCCAGTTCCGGAGTAAAGTCCTCTTTTTTAGCTCTCCACATCCAGTTTCCTCCCACAGTCGATGGCGTATTTATTCTTGCGCTTGAGTCCAGAAGCAAATAATCCTGCATGGGTATCACAGCAAGATTTGCTTTGCTGCACATTACTTTTTTTATTAAGCCCTCAACGATCTCGTTTATAGAAAGCTTTTCACCTAAATTCATACTTTTTAACACGCAGGACTTAGTTTCATCATTCAGCTTCACAAGCCAGCCCTTTAATGTATCGTTGTCATGAGTTCCTGTATAGGCCACAGAGTTTTCCTCGTAATTATATGGAAGATGCGGATTGTCAGGATTGCCGTCAAAGGCGAACTGAAGCACCTTCATTCCCGGGAAATTTAACTTATTTTTTAATTCTATCACTGAATCGGTAATAACACCTAAATCTTCGGCTATTATGTTTAAACCCTTTATATTACTTACCGCAAGCTCAAACATTTCTCTCCCTTCTGCAGGATACCATTTGCCGTTAACTGCATCTTCAGACCCTGCCTTTACTGCCCAGAACTCATCAAATCCCCTGAAATGGTCTACTCTAACAGCATCATATAATTTTACCGACCAATTTAATCTGTTTATCCACCATTTATAGGAATTTTCTTTTAAATATCCCCAGTTATAAACAGGATTTCCCCAAAGCTGACCGGTTTCCGAAAAAATATCCGGCGGGACACCTGCTTCCAAAGACAAATTGTTATTGTCATCCCTTACGAATAATTCTCTTTCAGCCCAAGCTTCAACGCTGTCCTCCGAAACATATATGGGCATGTCTCCTATTATTCTGATTCCATTTTTATTGGCATATTTCTTTAGTTTATGGTACTGACGGTAAAATACGCACTGAAGAAAGCTCCAAAATTCGATTTGATCACTAAGAAGCATCCTGTATTCTTCCAAGAAATTTTCATTTCTGTCGAATATGCCCTTTCCCCACTCTTTCCATGGCATTTGATTGAAGCGGTATTTTAGTGCCATAAACATCGAATAATCCAAAACCCATTTATTATTTTGACAAAACATGCGAACTTCATTTTTATAGCACTTCGAATTTTCATACGCCTTGTATAATACGTTATACCTTAGTTTAAACTGTTTATCATAATTCACATATCCATCGTCAGAATCTAGTATCTCGCAATCTTTTAACGACAATATTCCCTCTTCAATCAAAAGCTCCAAGTCAATATAGTATGGATTTCCTGCATATATTGAAAATGGAGAATATGGAGAATCTCCATATGAAACAGGTCCTAAAGGCAGAAGCTGCCAGTATCTCTGTCCTGACTCACACAAAAAGTCTATATAATTGTATGCTTCTTTCCCAAATGTTCCTATTCCAAATTTTGAAGGAATAGAACTTATGGGCATAAGTATTCCCGAGCCTCTGTCAAACATTGTATACTCCTCGTTTTTTAAGCATATTATACAAAAAAGAGTAAATAGTGACTATCTACTCTTTTTCAAAATTATAAATATTTTTTCAGCACTTCTTTTTTATCTGTCTTTTCCCAAGGAAGATCTAAATCATCTCTTCCAAAATGCCCGTAAGCAGCTATCTGTTTGTACATAGGTCTTCTCAAATTAAAGTATTCAATTATCGCTGCCGGTCTTAAATCAAAATTTTCCGAAACAGCCTGCTGAATCTTTTCTTCATCGATTTTATTAGTTCCAAATGTATCAACCATTATCGATACCGGTTTTGCAACACCTATGGCATATGCAAGCTCAACTTCACATTTTTCTGCCAGTCCGGCTGCAACAATATTTTTAGCAATATATCTTGCTGCATATGCTGCGGATCGGTCAACTTTTGTGGAATCTTTTCCGGAAAATGCCCCTCCGCCGTGTCTTGAGTATCCGCCGTAAGTATCAACTATGATTTTTCGTCCTGTTAATCCTGAGTCTCCCTGAGGCCCGCCTATTACAAATCTTCCGGTAGGGTTGATAAAATACTTAGTCTCATCATCCAGTAACTCAGCAGGGACAGTAGTTTTAATTACTTGGTCAATTAAGTCTTTTTCAATTGTTTTTCTGTCAACCTCAGGGTTATGTTGAGTTGATATAACAATTGTATCTATTCTTACAGGTTTGTTGTCCTGGTACTCAACAGTAACCTGAGTCTTACCGTCCGGTCTCAGATAATTTATTGTTTTGTTTTTCCTTACCTCAGTCAGTTTCCTTGAAAGCTTGTGTGCAAGATAAATTGGCATAGGCATCATTTCTGGAGTTTCATTGCACGCAAAACCAAACATCATTCCTTGGTCTCCTGCGCCAATCATATCATTTGTATCCTTGTCATCTTTTTTATATTCATCAGCAGCATCAACGCCCATTGCTATATCCTGAGACTGCTCTTCAATTGATGTAAACACGGCACATGTCTTGTAATCAAAGCCATATTCAGCATTGTCATAACCTATATCCTTAATAGTATCTCTAACTATTTTAGGTATATCAATGTAGCAGTTTGTGCTTATTTCTCCCGCTACAAGAACAAATCCTGTTTTAGTAATTGTTTCACAGGCAACTCTTCCATTAGGATCTTTTTCTAAAATCGCATCCAAAATCGCATCTGAAATCTGATCACACATTTTATCCGGGTGTCCTTCAGTAACTGATTCAGATGTAAATAACCATTTCTTCATATTATATTTCCTTTCTTTGTATTATCCATTTTTCAAATCAAATAAATTTCAAAACTTATTTCAATTAACTACGCATTCTTTTAAACAATGCATTTTTTGTTTTGCCAAAAAAAAATCTCTTCCGCAGAAGAGGTCTTTGTCTCTGTAAATATGCCTCATCTTTCGGAAATCCGCGGGAATTAGCACCTTGAATAATCAGGCTGCCGGGTTTCATTGGGCCTCGTCCCTCCACCACTCTTGATAAGGATTTATTTTGCATAATCATAACATATCAATTTCTTGTTGTCAATACATGTCTAAATAATTTTTGCTGCATAAAATTTATTTAATTATTTGCTATGAAAGGCGGAACAAAGCATGATAACATACGTCTAATTAATTATAAACATATCCACTATTACTAAAAATTACAACCTTATTAATAGTAATTTAATAATGGTTGTCCATTTTTTGTGTTATAATGAGGTATGAAAATTAAACAGAAAGGAATGATTTATTTGTTTATTAAAAAAATAGCAGCTTTCTCGGTTGCTCTTGCAATTTTATTGAGTTCATACGCCTACGGCAGCCTGTATACAGTATCTGACCTGTCAGAACAAACAAGGCTATCAACAGGTATTACATATGAAAAAATCGAAAGATACACCTCCGCTGGCTGGATGAACATAAACGTGGTAAGAGCTGATTTGACAGATGAATATACAGAAATTAAACCTATAACAGGAGAAAACGGTGTAGGAACCCGCTCACCTTTGAGCAGTATGATTAAATCATCAGGCGCAACAGCGGCAGTTAATGGTGACTTTTTCTACATGGGCGATCCTACATATACCTACGGTCCATTAATTAAAGATGGAAAGCTGATAACATCTCCTCTTCCGTACAGCTACGGATACCCTACAGTTTCCAAACTCTTGGATAATGAAAGTATGGATATATCTGTATGGAATCCTAAAATAACATTGTATGGTTCTGACAGCACCGTATTTGATGTTACAGCATTCAATAAAACATCTTCATTGGACTGGGCAGCAACAATTCTTACAACTGATTGGAACAAAATGTCTCCAGGATACGACGGAAAAAAAGATATTGTTGAAGTTATTGTAATTGATAATATGGTCTCTGAAATTCGAAAGAATCAGATCTCAACAATAATCCCCAAAGATGGTTATGTTATTGCAAGCTGCAACTCAGTAGCCATGGAACAAATGCTGAAATCCTTTGTACCGGGACAGCCTGTATCCCTAAATATAGAACTTGATTTTAGTCCTGACAATGTAGATTTTGCCTTCGGTGCACTGAACTACCTCGTTAAAGATGGTATGGTCAATGAAATAAGCGACGAGGTACTAGGAGCGCATCCAAGAACAGCAATAGGGTTCAACAAAGATAATACAGAAATGATTATGGTAACAATAGACGGCAGAAATAAAAATTACGTAGGAGTTAAGCAGACAGAACTTGCTGAAATAATGTTAGGGCTAGGCGCTTACGACGCTGTTAATATGGATGGTGGAGGGTCTACCACCATGGGCGTTGACTTTTTAAGAAATTCAAACGTTACAGTTGTTAATATTCCATCTGACGGACGAGAAAGAAAAATAGCCTCAGGTGTAGCCGTATTTAATAATTCACCTGACAGCGACAATGTAGGCAGCATTGAAATAACGCCTTATCAAAATATGGTTTTTAATAATACAGAAGTATCATTAGATCTTAAATTTTTTAATGAATACTACACGCAAATTGAAGTAACTAACAAAGAAGTAAAGTATAGCATTTCTCCAACTAATGCAGGTAAAATAGAAAACAATATTTTCTATCCCTCAAAAGCCGGAAAAGTTGTTATTACAGCATTGTCGGGAGATGCTGAAGGCCAGGTTGAAATAGATGTCCTTGCTGAACCTGTTGCATTAAAATTCAGCAATGATTCCATAGTTCTTGGACTTGGAGATACTTACGAAATAGGAGAAATCCTGGGTATTGATGATGATGGAAATTCTGCATACATACCTGCTGAATATATTTCTTATTCTTACAGAAACAGGGTCGGCAAAGTTGAAAACGGCATTTTTACTGCCGGAGATGTAAGCAATACTGGTGCTGTTACAGCAAGCTTTGGAAATGCAATTAAACATATACAAGTCAAGGTTGGCTACAGATATAAGACTCTTAATAGATTTGAAGAGCTTGATAACCTTAAACTCACACTATACCCTGATAATTCATCCGGAAACATGTCTATATCCGAAGATTTTGTCAAGGAAGGTTCTAAATCATTAAAGCTGGACTATGACTTTACGGAAATGACTGACCAAAGCATAGCATTCGTGGAATTCGGTGAAGATGGCGAAGGAATTAAACTTGAAGACAAACCTAAAGCAATTGGCATGTGGGTTTATGGAGACGGTAAAAACCATTGGCTCCGAACAAGAATTACAGACGTTTATAACAATCAGATAAAACTCACATTTGCAGATGAAGTTGACTGGACAGGGTGGAAATGGGTAGAGGCACAAATACCCGAAGGAACTGCATATCCGGTAACACTGAAAAATATTTATCTTGCAGAAATAAATGAAACAAGAAAAGATACAGGAACAATATATATCGATAATTTAAGAATCATGTATGAGCCTAAGGATAAACAGCTTGGCTTGAAAGAAGAAACTGAATTTGTGGATCACATGAAGTCTGATGAAATATCCGACTACTCTGAAAAATTGGTTGTTTCACCTGATAAGAAAGAAATTTTGTCCGGAAATGGCGAAATTATATACTTTGACGGCATAATTTCCAATGCAACGATGAGCTCAAGCAATACAACTATGTGGAACAATATAAAGAGCTTTGTAAATTATGAAGATAAGGTGCTCGTGCTTACTATGAATGCTAATCTTGATACAATTTATGATGCGCGGGAAGTGAAAATTTTAAAAGAAATACTTGAAGCAGCATCTGAGAATAATCAGGTATTTGTCGTTTACAAAGGAGACAAAGAAAATACGGTAATAGAAAACAATGTACGCTACATTTCATATGATGACAGCTTTGAACTTGGAATAACAAACAATGGATTAAAATATAAAAATTGATAATTCCTTCATTAGTATGTTAAATCAATATAGACTACCAAGAGGAACTTTTAACAGAAATAAGAGATCTGCTTAAACAAAAATAATAGCAAAAATGCCGCACATTCTGCGGCATTTTTTGTCTTGATATTTTATTATTTTGCTGTTAAAATAACGATAGTAAATTATTTGGAGGCAAAAATGAGTTTATATACAGAATGGAATGAAGCTTTAAAGAATATTAAAACACAGGAAGAATACCAAAATTTTTTCAAGGATTACATGGCTAAAGAAGCTGAATGCTACAGAAAAATACTTGAATCTAAAAGCCCTGTAATTGAGGGGAAAGTAGTTGATTTATCAAAACATAACGATATGACCAGTATGGAATATATAGGATTTCTTGACGGTGCAAACACAAGCTTCAAGGAAGGTCTTGACTTAGATTCATTAACAGAAGAGTCGGTGTTAAAAGCAGAGCTAGATTGGGAAAAACTTTTGTGGAATATGCATGACGCAAAAGCGGAATGGCTTTATGGAATGAATGAGTGGAGCAATATATTTGATGATGATAAAAGGAAAAAAATAAAAAAAGACTTCAACAGATCAAAGCAAGTAATTGCAGAAACCAAGATTGGAAGAAATGATCCGTGCCCGTGCGGCTCCGGAAAAAAATATAAAAAATGCTGCGGTAAATAATTTCCCCTTGTATAAAAAATAAACATGTGCTTGTCACGGCATATGTTTGTGTTGATGAATCAAGAAAATTGCATAATCTTCATCGCATTAGGAGTAATTCTTTTTTAAAAGCAAGTTTTAGTATAATAGGTGTATTATTGGCTTAGTGTGCGAAATTGCATATATAACTCGCAAAAAACGGATAAAACACATTTTCCGTAAACATAATTGTTTCTATAGACGTGAACTGCGTATAATCAATAGTTGCTCCAATGTATGAATATTTAAGCTAATTAAGTTTGAATATTAGCCGATAATTGACAGACTGATCGCTCAATTCAACCTGCCAATTATCGGCTGTATCAATTAAAGTTATTGAATTGGTTTATTGTTTGTTTCAGCAGCTTCTATCGCTACCTCTTTCATTGAAGCTTTCAACAAAGTTATACCTGTGTATGTTACTACTGCAATTACAAGCCAAGTTAACACATCCAATGGCAGTGAAGTGAATACAAATACAGCTAATAATACACCTATTATACCGCCTATAGTAATTGCTAATGATACCTTTCTGTTGTACGCCCCTTCTTTTACAAACTTAATAGAAGCTACTGGCATTAAGAATGCGCAAGAACCCATCATAACAGGGAAAGCAACAGCCGGAGACATTCCAAGTATATAAACTAAAGCCATGCACGGAGCATAAAGTCCTATTCCTGCCGTCATTAATGCACCCAGTATGAAGTTGCCGACTACTGCTGCAATTAATTTGGCTCCTGTAAGTCCAATTTCAGTTCCTGTTCCTAATCCTGCAATCCATCCCAACTGCTTAGAAAACATCAAGAATGCTGTTGCAAGCAATGCAACTCCCATGATAAGCTGTATTTTCTTTTCCGGCATCTTAGAAACATATCCTGCACCAAGTACCGAACCCAGTACAGCAGCTACCAACATCGATGTCAAAGTTATCGGTTCTACCTTAACTACAGTTATAAACGCAAACGCTTCGATTACAACCGGTACTGTACAAGAAACATTTAAAGTTCCCGGAATTACTCTATCTTTTATTTGTTTAAATGTTCTCAGCAAAGCTGTCGTAGGAGCAAAACTTCCTATTCCCAGAGTGTCAAAGAAATTTGTTAGAAGCCCAATTATGCCTGACTTCAACCAGTTTGTTTCTTCCTCAAGATTATTCTTATTTGCAAAAAAGTCTTTTAAAAATACAACTAGAAATGCTAATGTAAACAGTCCTAAGACACTGAGTAATATACTTACCATAAACAATCCTCCATAATTTTTTGGTTTTTAATTTTAATTAACAATAATACTTTACTGTAGCATAAATCCATGCCTTACTGGGTCACTGTCATCTATGACGTAGTTACTGTATCCTGTAATATAAGCACTGCCTGTAATTTCCGGAACTATTGCATCTAGATCCCCTACTTTAGTTGTTTCTAGAACTCTGCCTCTGAACAACGTCCCTATTATGCTTTCATACACAAATGGTTCACCCAGTTTTAGCTTACCTTTTGCATACAATGTGGCCATTTTCGCTGATGTTCCCGTTCCGCATGGCGATCGATCTACTTGTCCGTCACCAAACACAACTACATTCTTATATGTTGCTTCTGGATTAGTCGGCTCGTCATATATTTCCACCAAGTCAACTGTGTTGATATGCGGAAGAGTAGGATGTTGTACCTTAATCTCCTTATTAACGACGTCGCGAATAACCATTCCAATATTTTTCAACTTATCTGCATTAGCAGGTATAATCTCGAGACCAAGCTGCTTTGCATTTAATATTGCAAAAAAGCTTCCTCCAAATGAAATATCTAATATAATTTCTCCAATTTCAGGAACATTTATTTTTACATCTCTCTTATAGAGAAAAGCCGGTACATTAGTTATAGATACTTCTTTTACTTTACCGCATTCTACGAAAACTTTTGCTTTCACTATGCCGGCCGGAGCTTCCAAATTTATTTCTGTTACAGGCTCAACCATAGGAACCATTCCATTTTCAACAACAACCGTCGCAGCTCCTATGGAACCATGACCGCACATATTCAGGTATCCTCCCCCATCCATAAAGATAATACCGATATCCGCTTTATCAGATGTTGGCTGTGTAATAATAGATCCGAACATATCATTATGCCCTCTCGGTTCGTGCATAATTGATGTTCTAATATAGTCCATGTGATCTTCTAAATATTTTTTCTTTTCCGGCATAGTTGCACCTTTTATTGATGGTACACCTCCTACAATTACTCTTGTAGGTTCTCCCATAGTATGAGAATCTATAGCCACTATACTTCTAGAAAATTTCATAGAATTACCTCCCTCACTTAAATTGTGTTGTTGTTAAAATTTTAACGTTGATTTGTATGCTAAATTTTCTACTTACGCCCTCTCCGCATTTTTAATTTTAACAATGCAACAGCTTTTTTCGCATCAATCTTACTTGCATTATTTTCTCCGACATTTTCTGTTTCTATTCCTTCTTCAGACTTATTTATATCCACAATAGTATCCATATACTTATTTGTAACAACAAATTGTGCCTGAGTTCCTATAAATGCCATACCTACCAAAGGGATATTACGTTTCCCTATCTCTTCAATAGTGTTAGCATAATCCACATGGCTGTTTCCCCATCCGTCACAGGATATGATAGCTCCATCAACCCTCATTGCTTCCAGCCACGCAGCAGTTCTTTTACCTACAAAATTTTTATACTCATTATCTTGCGGAGTTCCCACAAGTACTACTCCTACAACATCTAAATCATCATCAGATGAAGCAATTTCCAGTAAAGGATCTCTAAAATGATGAAGTGTCGTCTCTTTAGTCGATGGTCCTATACCCATAAAAACACCTCCTTATACCATTGCTCTCAGTGCTCCGTCCCTATATTCATTAGGGCTAAGAACAATAGGGAGATTTTTCATGTCAATTATGGATTTCCCACCGGCAAATCCTGAAGGTTCTTCGCTGAATAACTGGTTGTCGTACATAGTTCCCTGCCCCGCTATTTGCTTGACAATAGCTACTCTCTTTTTACCAGGCCTAATTTTGTCGAAGTATTCATACTTTTCATTAAATTCTTGCGCAGGTATTTTTTTTAATATATTTCTTATTTCTTGTATAAAAGAATCGCATAGCCTGTGTCCCTCCGTTGGATACATTCTGTTTGACATTAACCCTTCTTTAAATGTTATATCAACATGAATTATATAATCGTTCTCTCCAGGAGTTCCTGCTTTTCCAAGAAATAATTTTTCTTTCAAAATACCTTCTGAGGATCCAAATTCAGCCATTTGTACACCATTTTTATCAGCGCCGGTCATCATAACATACACTCCTGTTAAAGTGTGGGTTATTCCTTCTCCTATCACTCCAAGCACTTTAGTTGATATTGGGATAATATCCATAATGCTATTGACAAATCTATTATGCTCACCTGGTTTTATAACATGAACATCAATTTTTTCCACATATTCATTATTATCAATTATCTTATTAAAGTAATTGTTCTGAATAGCAAGAGTTCTGTTATTTATTAAAAATTCATCGTTAGCTTCAACCTCTGTTATGTGATACGACTTAATAACAAGTCTTCTTATTACTATTTCCTGATTGTATTCCAATTTCATCACCCTTTTTTAACTATCTGTCTCATTTAAATGAGACAGATAGTATATTTAAGCTTAAACCTTAGCAATATATTCGTAAGGCAGTGGAACAATCTTACCTGGTGTCTGAATTTCAACCAATTGCTTAAGTGTATCTCTAACAATATTTCTTTGCATCTCAGGATTATTCGGTTCACCTGCATTAGCACCCATAGGGACTCTTGGAGATACGGCTCTCGGAGTACCATTTTGGCGCACTACCGGAGGAAGAGCTGCTATAATAATAGTTGGTATTCCAGCTTCCTCAATCGCTCTCTGCACAATCACGGCAGAGCGGTGGCAAGTACCTCAGCCTGCTGTAAGCAGCACTGCATCCACATTCTCATCCTTCAATATTTTAGCTATCTGAGGTCCGGTTTCTTCAGTAAATTTCTGCTGATTTCCGCCGCCTCCCATAAATCCTACATGACTTTCAGCCACTTCTTTAATTAACCCTTCCTCTTTAAGCTCTCTCAACCTGTCAAGAGGAAACATACAGTTTACATCCTTATTAACATCGCCATTATCATAACCGCCGTGTGATACCATTAATTCACTTGTAGGAGTATCTCCAGGAACTATTCTGTAAGTAAAATCTCCTGCTAAATTAAATCTTTTATCACTTTTCAAGTGTATTCCGGCAGCTGATGCCAATGCCACCTTCATATCTTTCAACTCCATTGTAACAGGAGTGAAAACAGATGGTGGTGTAATTGGGGCAAATATTTCAGATTGTAAGCCTTTAACTATCTGACTCATTTTTTACCTCCTCAACTTCAATATGTCTATCAAAATTGCTTCTATATTTTTCATTAACTTTTGGGCTTATGACTTCTAAAAAGCTCATATTCAGCGCAACTTCCTGCCCTACTTCCAAAGGATAATCTGTTATTACCATTCTAAGTGGAACACTTATATGTCCCAACCTTCCTTTAAAATCAACCTCCATCGAGCCGTCTGTTACTCTGGTTATAATGCCTTCGACATATATTGTCTTTTCGCCGTACTTCATTATGAGTACTTCTCTTTCCTTTTTTGGCTCATTGGAAGCGACTGTTCATTTTTTTGTCTTTCTATATTAACGTCGCATTCTTTTTCTATAAGCTCCAAATTGTTTTCCTTAACATTTGCATTCCATTTTCTTTCGGCTTCCTTCACTTCTTCTCCGGACATAACAGACTTGAGCATGCTTACCGCACGTACTGCATCTTCAGGACACAGAGTATTACAAGAGAGAACCTCATTTTCAATACCCTCCTGAGATTTGTTGTTATCCACCATGTATTTTACATATGGATTTCCTACTACCAGAGCGCCCTGAACAGCACAGAATGACATACCTACAACAGGGATTCCTCTCATTCCTATCTGTTCAATATGACTTACGAAGTCGATATGGTTGTTTCCAAAGCCTTCTGTAGTTACAACAGCTCCGTCAACATCCAGTCCTTCAACAATCATTCCAAGTCTTTCAGATACATAGAATTTTTCAGAGTTTATCTGTGGACTTCCTACAAATATTACACCGCAAAGATCAATGTCGGGATCATTCATAGCTTCAATTACAAGAGGCTCTCTCCAATAATGTCTTGAGCATTCCTTAGAAGCAGGTCCTATGCATGTGAGTGCATGAATACCTCCATCCAATACTTCCAGCGGGCTCATCATTACAGGAAGATTTCCTAAATCAACATTTGGCTTTCCACCTAAAACACCTACAGGTTCAACTGGAAGTATCAAGTTATCATGCATTGCTCCCTGACCCATTATTTCTTTTACTACAACCACTTTTTTCTTGCCGGGTCTTCTGTATTGTTCTGTTAATTCTGTGTTAACAACCAAACTCTCATCATCCAATTTCTTTAACGCATTTCTAATTTCCTGCGTGATAAAGTCTGAAGCCTTGTGAGCAGCATAAGGTCCGCGTCTTTCCATGTTTGTATGTTCCTGAATTACTACCTCTGTCTTGATAAATATCTCGCCTTTATCAGGTGATCCAGGTCTGTTCCACATAATGTTTTCTTCAAGGATTCCTTCTGAAGAACCAAATTCGCCTATCTGTACTCCGCCTTCATCCACGCCAGTAACCATTAATATTACACCGTCTAATACTCTTGTAACTCCGGTACCTATCTTAGAATCGCCTTCCTTAGTTGCAATAGGCTGAACATCCATTATAGTCTCGCTGTACAAGTTGTATTTGTCAGGAGTAATAATGTCAAATTTGATTTTTTTAACTAAGTCGCTTTCTTTAATTGCATCTTCACAGATATTTTCTCTGATAAATAATGTAGTACCTTCAATTTTAGTTTCAGGTCCTAATTCAACTTTATCAATTTTATAGTGCTTTTTAACAAGCTCTCTTATTTTCTTTTCAGGTAATTCACCATTAACCTGAACTTCATTTAGCACTGTTTCTTGAACAGCTGCTGCTTCTTCTGCTTTTGCAGATGACACGCCTGTTCCCACAGATGAATACCCCATCGGAATTTCTAAATTAATGTCTTTTCCCTCTCCAATGTGTATTTTTAAAACACCTGCATTACTTGGTGCCACAGGTACAATTGCCGGTTTTTCAGCAACTTCTTCAGTAACTGTCTCAGTTAATTTTGCTACTTCAGCACCATTATCTTCATTTATTTTTGCCCCTTCGACAACATCCGGAGTAATCGGTGTTAAAGAATCAATGGTTGATATTAGCTTTGCACCTAATACTTCACCTATCTTTAAACAGTTATCAGGAATGTTTAGCAACCCTGAATCTTCTAAGTCTGCAAATATAGCAGGATCTTCCAATGAATCGGCTTCAATAATCTTGCCGGCTTCTGTCCTGCAGCATACCACCGCATAATCCTTTTTGTGTTGTTCAGCAGTTTCTGGAGTAATGGACATAATAAATACCTCCTTTTTAACTTCTATTCTTTTATTTTTCTTACTAACTTATGGCCTGCTGCCCTAAGAACATGGTCAGTGTGGTGATATGTTGGAACTCCTAACCTAGGAGTAACTGTCATTACAGTGTTAGTTCAGTCACCACAGCTTCCTGTTAAAATAACTTCAGCACCTTTTTTTCTAAGGCTTATAACAGTCTGTGCCTGTCCGGGACAAACTCCTGGAAGCTCACATCTGTATCTGCCGTTTACTTCAGTCATCCTTTTGCATTTTTCTTCAGCAACTACCTGACCACCCATTGCATTTACAATTTCTTTAAGTCTGCTTTCCTGAGCTCCGCATTCACATGCAAGTATGCCGAATTTTCTCTTATCAGTAGGGAAAGGCATTGCCACAAGAATTCCACCAAGTATTTTTGTTACAGGAGCTTCTTCACTTCCATGCTTGCCTGTAAATGGTCCTCCCAGTACTATTTCCCCATGTGGTTCAATGTATCCTCCAAGGGAATCAATAAGTTTTTTTACCGGGTATCCTATCGGCACATCCAGAAATGTTTTACCATCCCCAGCATTTCTTACTCTGCCTCCCACTGTAACATCTTTGTCTATTACAGGTTTTCTGTCTTCAACCGCAAAAGCAATATTTTTTACTGTTTCAACATTTTGTATTACTGCATTTGCTTCACTCGGCAATTGCCCGGGTTTTAATTCTATCCCTAGAATCTCTCTGACTATAACTCTCTCATCTCCGGCCGGGTACAAATCCGGAAGAAATTTAATTTTAATATTATCTTTTCCTATTGCTTTTTCAAGCACATTGATCGCATGCTTGTGTTTAGGCTTTATAGCCACAATTCCGTGTTCCGCATCAGTAATTTCCATAACTATTTTTAATCCACTTATAATTTTAGAAGCGAATTTTTCAATATATTGTATATTATGGCCTAAAACGGGCTCGCACTCCGCAGCATTAACAATTGCATAACCGCCGGGAATTTTGGTCTTTAATTTCACATGTGTTGGAAATCCTGCTCCTCCGGCTCCGACAATTCCGGATTCCTTTATTGCTTCAAGAAAATCCTTTGTGTCATCGATAGGAAGATATTCTTTCGATTGATTTTCATCTCCCGAAATAATAATTTCCGTATCATTTATTTCAGATACTTTTCCGTTTACGCTGCTGTGAATATATGCTCCAAGTCCGTTAGGCTCGGCTATTTTTTGACCTCTTCTTACCTGATCCGATACTTTTACCATCGGAACGCAGGGTGCGCCTACATGTTGTCTCAAGAGAAATCTAAAATCCATTTTATTCACCTCCTTCTTTTGTATTATTAGTAAAAAGCTTACCTGCCATTCATATATTGCATAATTTATGCCAATTTTTGTTTGTAAATTAAAAAACAAACAAAGCAAACATTTTTCAATAGTTTGCTTTGTTTATTATAATTTTTTTTTATACTTCGTTGGTTTTTTTGTGTCGATATTTCGACACATATATACTTTGGATTTTAGTTTTTTATCTAATAAAGCCCATTGTTTTGTTATGTTAATAACTTGTCAAATCAGCGTCAATATTTCGACACCTCTTACAATAAACTGACACTATTCAATAGTATACTGTTTTAATTTATAATATAGAGTGCTTCTTGGAATATTTAGCATTTCAGCCGCCTTCTTTTTGTTATTTTCATTAAGTTTCATAACTTGAGTTATTATTTTTTTTTCAGTATTTTCAAGTACTTTCTGAAGATTGTACTGGTCAAGCTCATTAATGCTTTTTTCGTTTACATTTTTTAAAATGTCTTCAGGAAGCGCCTCTATATTTATTGATTTGTCATCTGACAATACCACAAGACGCTCTATTGTATTTTTCAGCTCTCTTATATTTCCCTTCCATTCATAATCCAAAAGTATCTTAAGAATTTGAGGGGAAATGCTCCTTACTTCCTTATGGTGCCTCTCTGAAAACTCTTTAAGAAATTCATTAATAAACAGCGGTATATCCATTGACCTTTCTCTTAATGGCGGAAGATACAGTGTAACAACATTAAGCCTATAATAAAGATCTTCCCTGAACTCTCCATTATTCATCATTTTTTGCAGATTCTGATTCGTTGCCGCTATAATTCGCGCATCGACTTTTATCGGCTTTTCCCCTCCCAGCGGATGGATTTCTCCATCCTGAAGAACTCTCAAAAGTTTTACCTGCATATCAAGCGGCATCTCACCTATTTCATCTAAAAACAATGTTCCCTTATCTGCAAGAAAAAATTTGCCCTTCTTACCTTTTGAAAGAGCTCCTGTAAAAGCGCCCCCTTCATATCCAAACAATTCACTTTCAAGCAAATTTTCCGGAACAGCTCCGCAGTTTATTGCAACAAAGTCGCCTTTACGCCCGCTTTCAGTATGTATCGCTCTGGCAAAAACTTCTTTGCCCGTACCGCTTTCACCGGTAATCAATACGTTCACGTCTGTTTTGGACAGCTGCTTAGCTAACACAATAACTTCCGTAATCTTTTTGCTTCTGCCTATTATTGATCCCATTTGGCAGCAGTCTTCCGTAAGCTTCTTATATTCTGTTTCAAGAAAGCTCACTCTTTCTTTTGCTTCTTCAAGCTTTATAGTTAGATTTGCTCTCTCTGTAATATCTGTCTCTGATGACACAGCCCCAATAATACAATTGTTTGTCATAATAGGCTTTGCCGATATAGCCACGACAGAATTTTCTCTCGGCGAATGATAAACATTCTCTATGGCTTTTTTTCTTTCCAAAACTATATTTAACAGCGCAGTAGGAAAAAAATCTTTTAATTTCTTTCCCATGATTTCGTCTGAGCTTACATTATACAACTTTTCTGCACTTTTATTCCAAAGGCCTACTACACCGTACTTATCTACCACACATACGCCTTCATGCAGGTGATCTATTATTTCGATCAGTTCATTTCTCATTTCAATTATTGATTTATAGCATCCGTATTCAATAGCATGATTTTCAATAATGCCTACAATTTTACCATGATTGCATACAGCTGCGCTCTTAGCTTTTTCCTTAAGCATAAATTTCTGCGCATCTTCAACATGTAATTCAGGTGATACAGTAAGCACAGAAGAATTCATAGCAGCACTTACAGGAGTCCTCAATGATTTATTTTCCTTTATAAGCTTATAAATTCCACTCATTGTGAGCATTCCCTGTATATTTTCCGCACCATCAGAATCAGTTTCAATCACAAAGGCTTCACCGCAGTCTTTTTCCGCAAATTCTTCTATTATATCCGCAACTGTTTTGCTTGGTGGAACCTTAATGATATTAGTGTCCATGATATCCATAACCTTAAATTTGACATTCATATTGAGAAACATAAATGTACCTCCTGTTTTTTGTTTGTCGCATCAATGGTAAGTGCGTCATTATAATCATAATTTAATATTTTAGTTTTTACTTTTTAGTTAAATTTCTACAACCTTCCCTATTCTGCTAGCTAATGCTTTTTCGTAAATTCTACGGGATGTTACAATATCTAAAATACTGCTTCCCACAGTTTTAAACAAGGTAACTTCATCCTCATTCTCTCTGGAAGGAACCTTTCCTAAAATTACTTCGCCAAGTTCTCCTGTCACAATATCCTTAGTAAATTTACCTTCTTTCATAGGTATAATAAAATCCCCGCTCTCATTGAGAACACCATCTCTTGTGTCAACGTATACCTTGTCCGCATTAAGAAGAGTCCATTCATCTAACTCCTGCATAGCAGGCGTATATGAGCCTACTCCGTTTATATGAGCACCTTTTTTAATCAGCCTTCCGTCAAATGTAGGCTGCATTGACGTTGTTACAGTAGTAATAATGTCTGCACCAGTTACGGCTTCTCCTGAGGATAAAACTGCTGTAATTTCAATGCTTGGTTTATATTTATACTTTTCTCTCATTTTATCAGCAAATTTTCTTGCATGTTCAATATTTTTACTGTGTATTCTTACTTCCTTAATATCTCTCACGCTTAGCACGGCATCCAACTGACTTTCAGCCTGTCCTCCTGTACCTATTAAAGCAAGTACAGCTGAATCTTTTCTTGCCAATATATCAGTTGCCGCGCCGGAAACAGCACCAGTTCTTATTTGCGTTAGGTATGTTCCGTCAATAATCGAATTTACCATGCCTGTTTCTTCATCAAGCAAAACCATGGTAGAAGGAACTGCTGTCAATCCACGTTTAACATTATTGGGATAAACAGACACAATTTTTATCCCAAGAGCATTCGCTCCTTCGGCATATCCCGGCATATAAAGGCTCTGACCTCCTTTACCGGCAATATCTATATTTGTTCTAAGCGGTATCGAACTTCCTCCTTCAGAATAAATTTTCAGCGCGTCCCTGCAAGCCTTAATAGCATCCTTCATGGAAAATATTTTACAAATATCATCCTTTTTTAAAATAATAACGTTCATCATGCATTCTCCGTTAAATTTTTTACTATATAATAACATTGTTTTTTTTATTATTCAATAAAATTTGTTTTAAGTAATCATCATATTTATAAAAATAAGTAATGACAAAATAATACAGATAATTAAAAAATCATAGGCTTAGAGGTTTTAATTACCTGTATATTGTAAAATTTATATTTTATTATTTATTAGAACAATCCCTTAATTCGTCCATCAACATCCACATCGATGTTTTCTGCAGCAGGAACCTTAGGAAGCCCAGGCATCTTCATTATATCTCCTGTCATTGCAACTAAAAATCCTGCTCCCGCAGATATTGTTATATCTCTGATTGTTATTTTGAAACCGGATGGTCGTCCCAATATCTTAGGATCGTCTGTCAATGAATATTGATTTTTAGCCATGCATATTGGAAGGTTTCCAAATCCAAGCTTTTCGAAATTTGCTATTTCTTTATTGGCCTTTGTTGAAAATTCAACATCATCTGCACCATAAAGCTTTCTGGCTATGGCCTTTATCTTTTCTTTTATTGTCATCTCCAGCTGGTATGCGTATTCCATACTGCTTTCTTTTTCTGTCAACCTCAATACTTCTTGCGCTAACTCTTTTCCGCCTTCGCTTCCTTTGCCCCATACTTCTGACAATGCTACATTTACTCCTAGCTCGTTACACTTACTTTCAATCAATTTCAGTTCTGCTTCTGTATCTGTGGGGAATCTGTTTATTGCTACTACTGCCGGAAGCTTAAATACCTGTGTTATGTTTTCAACGTGCTTTAATAAATTTGGAAGTCCTTTTTCCAGCGCATCCAGATTCTCTTCTGCAAGCTCTGCTTTTGGTATTCCTCCATTGTATTTCAATGCCTTAACTGTTGCTACTATTACCACTGCACTTGGGTTTAATCCTGTTTTTCTGCACTTGATGTCTATGAATTTTTCTGCTCCCAAGTCTGCTCCGAAGCCTGCTTCTGTAATTGTGTATTCTGCAATTTTGCTTGCCATCTTTGTTGCTATTACACTATTGCAGCCGTGTGCGATGTTTGCAAATGGCCCTCCGTGTATAAATGCCGGTGTTCCTTCTAATGTCTGAACTATATTCGGCTTAAGCGCATCTTTCAACAGTGCTGCCATTGCTCCCTGTGCTTTTAATTGTCCGGCTGTTATCGGTTCGCCGTCTCTTGTGTATGCAACTATTATTTTCGCCAGATTTTCTTTTAGTTCTGTTATATCATTTGACAAACAGAATACTGCCATTACTTCTGATGCTACTGTAATGTCAAACCCGTCTTCTCTGGTTACTCCTTCTGTCTTTCCTCCAAGGCCGTCTACTATATGTCTTAATTGTCTGTCATTCATATCAACGGCTCTTCTCCACACTATTCTTCTTGTGTCGATATTCAATTTGTTTCCCTGGTGTATATGGTTATCTATCATTGCTGCCAAAAGGTTGTTTGCTGCTCCTATTGCATGAAAGTCACCGGTAAAATGAAGGTTTATATCTTCCATTGGAACAACCTGTGCATAGCCTCCGCCTGCTGCTCCTCCCTTAACTCCGAATACAGGTCCAAGGGACGGCTCGCGAAGCGCTACTATTGTTCTTTTGCCTAGTTTTGTAAGTGCATCTCCAAGTCCTATTGTTGTAGTTGTTTTTCCTTCTCCGGCAGGTGTTGGATTTATTGCAGTAACCAGTACCAGTTTAGCTTCTTTGTTATCTTTTAATTCATTCTGCAAATATCTGTAATCGATTTTTGCTTTGTACTTGCCGTAATTTTCCACGTATTTATCAGGTATTTCAATCTTATCGGCTATTGTATTGATTACCTTCATTTCTGCCTGCTGTGCTATTTCTATGTCGCTTAAGTATTTTTCTGACATGTTTCCTCCTGATTAATATTTTGAAATCGTTAGCTTATTCTTTACCCTACAATTATAACAGATAAAAGCAACGACAACAAATTCAAATTATTAAATAATTTTAAAACAATACTTCTTCATTCTTGCGCTATTATTTAACTATTTTTACATTCTTAAAAATTCAATTGTATATTGGTACATACTGTGGTAACATATATAAAAAATCAATATTAGCATAACAGAGTAGACAAGATGCGTAAAGTGTTAAGGGATGGGATGTCGCCCTTGAACGAAAGACCGTGTCTGCGGTGTCTTGTCGCTTCCGCTGTATTCGAGAACCTATTAATTATAGGATTATTCTCCTGTATTGTGCGGAGGTATTATTGCTCAATAAAGGAGGATAATATGAGAGGTAATACTGATTCACAGAAATTTACATCACTGACAATAGTGAGGGCAGGGCTATTCATAGCAATGAGCCTTGTATTGAAAATTATTTTTGAAATTTATATACCGCTTGCAGGTATTCCTGCACTGCGTATAAATTTTGCATCTGTTCCACTGATAATATCGGGAATGTTATTAGGGCCTGCAGCCGGTTTTATATCCGGTGCCGCTGCAGATATAATTAACTTCATCGCCAAGCCGGGCGGACCATTTTTCCCTGGATTTACATTAGTAAGTGCATTGTCCGGTTTCTTGCCAGGTCTGATATACAAGTATATAAAAAAGGATTTAAATTATAATCTGTTAAATACAATATTTATTTCTTTGTTGTCTGTTGGGTTTGTTTCCGTATTTTTATATAAAGGTTTGATTACATTTGACGGCGGAATATTTTATGACGGAAAACCATTAAGCATTTTATATATTGCCGGATTCTTCACTTTAGTTGCAATTTACATTATGATTCCAATAAAAATGACATCGGCAAACAACAATTTAAACATGAACAAAATAGTTTTTACTGTTAGTGTCACACAACTTATTACGTCTGTAATACTGAACACCTATTTTCTGTCGGTTGTCTACGGCAAGGGAGTTATGATATTTCTGCCGGCGCGAATACTTGCAAATTTTTTCATGATTCCTTTGTATTCGGTAGCAATAACCGCAGTATTGAACGTAGTTAAAGGAAGGTTTAAAATATAAGAAAAAATCACCTTGGAATCCCACCAAGGTGATTTATTTTTTATTTATGCTGTCAGCAGCCAGCTTTCCTGTTGAAAATGCTGCCTGAATATTGAATCCACCCGTATCACCGTCATAATCAACTACTTCTCCGGCAAAATACAGACCTGGCCTTATCTTTGACTCCATGGTTTTAGAGCTTATTTCACGTGTTGAAACACCGCCGGCAGTTACCATTGCAGTATTAAAACCACCAAGTCTCTCAACTTTGAATTCGTGGGCAGAAAGAAGTCCGCACAAGTTCTTTCTTTCAGCTTTCTCTAATATGCTGCATAGTTTATTTTCATTTACACCTGCCAGCTCCATAATCTTTTCAGTAAAACGCTTCGGAATATTCATCTGCTTTAGAACCGTTTTTACACTTAATTTACCGGAGCTTAAAATTAAATTATCAAAATACCTTTTAAACTCTTCTGAATTCTTAAAAGAAGTAAAATTAATTTTCAGAACGTCCCCTTCTTCGATGTATCTTGAGTTATTAAGAATTACAGGGCCGGATATTCCGGTATGAGTAAAAAGAAAATCTCCGTTAAATTCATCTGACTTTCTGTTGTTTCTCCAAAGTGAAACCTTAATATCCTCAAAAGATATCCCTGCCAGTTCCTTAAATTTATAGTTTACGGTATAGACAGGCACAAGTGCTTCTTTTGGCTCCACTATAGTGTGTCCTAATTGTTCAGCTAAATTGTATCCGTCACCTGTAGACCCAGTGCGGGGATATGATTTGCCTCCTGTCGAAATAATAAGATTAGTTGATGCATAGGATGCTTTATTTGTCTTAATCAAGTACATTTTATTCAATTCATCATAGGCAGCTTTCTTTGCTCCTTCATCATAAAGTATATCAACTCCTCTTTTTTGCAAACAGTTAATAAGCACATTCAATACGTCTGATGACTTCATAGAAGCAGGAAAAACTTTTCCGTCCTCCCTTATAAAGCTTTCAAGACCATTTTCACTGAAAAAATTCATTGTATCAATGTTTGTAAAATTATAAAGTGCAGATTTTAAAAACCTGCCGTTCCTGCCGTACCTTTTCAAAAAATCTTCAATATCCATACTATTAGTATAGTTGCATTGTCCAAGACCCGAAATAAGCAACTTTCTTCCGGGCTCTTTATTTTTTTCCAAAACCAATACTTTTTTATTTTTAACAGACAACGCACTGAGCAGACCCGCAGGGCCTGCTCCTATTACTATAACATCATATTTCATTGTAAATTTCCTTCTGTTTCTTCTGCTTTTCCTGTTTCCGAATTTTCATCTGTGCTTGCACCATCATTTACTTCTTCTTCCGGTTTTGATTCTACCATACTTTTTTCCTGCTCTTCTGTACCGTCATCTTTTAACTCCAATGACTGATTCAGTGTCAAAACATCATATTTTTCTTTCAGCGTATCAATTTTAACTGTTGCCTTAAATAAATACGAAACTTCATTTTCATCATTGTAGTATCCTTCAAAAATCAGGTCGCCTGATGCATCATCACGCTTAAACGAAGTAAACCTGCTTTTCTGATCCAGATCTATTTCCTGTTCTTTCAAGCTTATAAAGTCGTACAACTCAAACAAATTTGTTTCCGGTTTTTGAATTATAAACGTAGATGTGTCCGGCAACAAAAAAACATTTTGCACTGAATAAAAAGTATTCACTACTAAATTATTCTCAATGTCCAATATTTTATATTCTTCGTTGTTCCCTGTATCAATTAACAGAAACTTTTCATCAATGGCAGAAATATTTCCTTTCTTTGAAAATGAAGCATTGTCAATTAATTCAGGTTTTTCCTTTCCTGTTTCCCATATAAAAATCTGATTGAAGCTTTCGCCATAGCCAGTTGTATAAAACAGCACTTTATCATACGCTGAATTATCGATTATCTCAATTCCTCTCAGACTTTTGTCCAGTACTTTTTTGTTGTTGTTCAAATAAGCCATAATACTATTCTTGTCAGTTTCCTCGGAAATAAACTTAGGAACACCGTCATTTTCTAAAATATCCAGCTTTGCTTCCGCATCGCTCAGCTTTGAATCAAGTGAATCTTTATTTTTAGATAACTTCAAATAATCTTTTTTTATTTTTTCTAGTTCTGTATTTAAGTCTTCTATCGTTGTCTTTAAACCTTCGTTCTCCTTTTTCAACTTTTCTGCTTCCCTCATTTCAGCATATTCCTTAGGTCCAACCCCGGTTTCTTCTGATGCGGGAAGTACGGTGCAGCCTGATAGAATAAGCACAAGCAAACTTGCTATAATAAAAATCGAGAAAATTCTCTTCATAATAATCCCCTCCGCTATTATAAATAGGTTAGCCTTTCATGATTCTAGTAAAAAAGCATCTAAAAAGATGCTTTTAATTCTTTATTGTATCATAATACTTATAGCTGTATATTCACCGTTTTGAGATATGGCAGTACTCATTATGCTCTGCCCTTCTTCCAGGTTCTTTAAATACTTTGTATCACCCGATGTATTAAATATCCTGGTATTGTTTGTAACTCTTAAATAAATCAGTTCCGTCTGACCGTTTCCGTTAACATTCTGCATCATTACAAGCTTATCGTCTGTATTTACAAATATTATTTTACCGGCAAAATTCATGGCTGCCTGAATTTGAGCTGCTTCGATAGTTACAATTTCATCTCCTGATGTATTAATATCAACATTGTATCCAACACGAAGATCATTAATTGATGCATTCTTATCCCCGATGGTTATAACAGCATTGCTGCTGACTATATACTGTTCAACATCCCCGTTGCTGTCAGATATCTTAATTTTATT
The DNA here is from genome assembly GCF_030913635.1 of Sedimentibacter sp. MB35-C1. Taxonomy (NCBI): domain Bacteria; kingdom Bacillati; phylum Bacillota; class Tissierellia; genus Sedimentibacter; species Sedimentibacter sp. MB35-C1. The sequence continues at coordinate 914,069 of NZ_CP133188.1, read as the reverse complement.
TTCGGTACCTATGATGATTTCTTTAATTGTACCGCTCATTTCGGCTTCCTTAGCAACAGTGTTTATCTTTGTCATTTCATTGTATTCAGTAGTAACAGTAGCCTCATCTCCTACTCTGACTCTGTCAAAACTTGATTCCTTGTCGTTTCTTGTAACTTCAACTTCGCTGTCAAATTCGAAGATTTTAACTACATCTTTCTTTGTTTTCAGCGAAACCTTAATAGGATATGATTTATAATCGATTGATGCTATAACTCCTTCATAATCTTTAATTCTGCTTACAGAATTAATTTGATAAACCTTATCGTCTTCAACCAAAAGAGTAGCTTCATCTTTTTTATCAAGATCCCTTAGTGCAATTTCTTTTCCGTCAAGAAAAACATCCGCACTGCTTAAAACATCATATACAACCTTATCATCATCCTCGTCATAAATAGTAATAGATGCAGGTGATGAATATGCTACATAATATATGATCCCTCTTACAACATCTTTACTTTTATCAGCTTCAATTTTAACGGCAAGTCTATCTTCGTCAATCTTGCATTTAACAATCATTTCTTCCTTCAAATCAGAAAATTTTCGTACTCTATCATTAACATATATCTTTGTATCATCGTCAATCCTTATAATGCTCTCAGTTCCGTCAATATCTTCAATATAGATATATGATTCCGAGCTTTTATCCTCCAATTTAGTGATAATTCCCTCTTCTACAGTTGTAGGTACATAATTTTCAAATTCAGGATATATATCATTATCTTCTATGTAATCGCAAGCCTTGTCCAAAACAGTAGCAACCTCGGCCCTTGTTATGTTATCCTTCGGATTTATATTTTTCTTAGTGTCTCCCTGAAGAATTTCCTTGTCGTACATAATGTATATGTATGGTCTTGCTGCTGTTGAAATGTCTTCCGCATCAGTAAAAGGCAGAGTATACACCTTTAATTTTTGCGCTTCATCCGCAAGCATCATGGCCTTTGTAAGCAACACGGCTATTTCTTCTCTTGTTGCATCCTGAAAAATAGTCTTTTTTGAAAACATGTCTTTTAGGCCGTTTTCCGATACAACACCCATTTCTATAATAACTGACAAATAATCAAATGACCATTCGTATCCCTTAGTATTAGACATCGATTCTAAAGTATCTTCATAGTTCTCTATAACTTCATCCTTTAAATCGTCGTCAATATCGTAAAGCCTTGATAACATCACTAATGCTTCCAAGACTGTGACATTGTTGTCGGGTTTAAATGTCTTGTCATCGTAACCTGATACAATCCCTTTTTCAGAAACTCTTTCTATATAACTTTTTGCCCAATGACTTGATATATCTGTAAATACAGCGGCTTCCGCAGCCATTGTAAATAGAAGAGAAAGGACAACAACAAGCATCAATATTTTATTTATTTTACTATTTTTCATAATACCTCCTAACCAGCCATAATATAATAAATTATACCATACACCAAATAAATCTGCAAATTAATTTAATCTTCAACGCAAAGCATTGGTAAATATGACATCCTTCTAAAATACGTCATTTCTCACTTGAATAATTTTTATGTTAATAATATAATTGAAATCGTATAAAATCTCTAGCTCTATTTTCGAAATATAATTAAATCATACGTGCAAATGATTAAGGAGGACTCCCCATGGAGCTTCAAACACTTCAATATATTGAGTTGAATTGCTTTTCTATAATAATACTATTACTAATATTTATAAGTATTTATCATCAATGCAATCACTGTATAACTGGCAAAGAACTTTTTTTAGTTCTGATTTTTACTGATATTCTTATTCTGTTTTTTGACACTGCAATGTGGTCATTAAACGGAATTCAAGGAAACCATACCAGATTTCTGCATATTCTATCAGCTGTAATGTATAATATTCTTAACCCGTTAATATGTATCACATGGTATTTTTATGTAGATTTTTACATTAACGGCAGTAAAGAGCATTTGAAAAAGATGTTTTTCCCGATGCTTATACCTGTTTTAATCAACTTAATATTGTCAATTGCAAGTATTTTTGAAAATATTTATTTTATTATCGATGACAACAACATCTATAATCGTGGGAAATATGTCCATCTTTTGCTGATTATATGTCTTTTAATAATAATTTATACAACTTCGTTTATGGTGCAAAATAGAAAAAATGTAGAAAAAAAAGAATATTTTTGTTTGATTTCATTTGGAATTATAACTGCAGTCGGAGGCATTATCCAATATTTTTTTTACGGTGTTATCATTATTTGGACTTGCGTAACCGCATCTATATTGATTATTTTTATAAACATTCAGAATAATCAGCTTCACAAAGACTACCTTACGGGCCTTTATAATAGAAGATCTCTGGATAACTACTTAAACACAAAAATTAAAAGCCGAAACAACAGGCTTGTTGCCGGCATTATGATTGACTTAAATTATTTCAAAATGATTAATGATTCATACGGTCACCATATTGGAGATCAGGCTCTTAAATATACTGCCTCCATTCTTAAAGATACCTTCAGAAAAAATGATTTCATTGCAAGATATGGAGGAGACGAATTCATCGTTATGATGGAAATATGTACGCCGTCAGACCTTGCTGCTACGGTACAAAGGCTTAAGAAAAACGTATCACTTTTTAATATTAAAAATTCGGTTCCATATAAAATAAGTCTGAGTATCGGATATGATTATTTCTCAAATAAATCCGAGAAAGAGATAAGCTCAAAGGTATTTTTGGAACGTATCGATAATCTTATGTATTTAAATAAACAACGTCTTCATTCGCAAGAAAATATTACATAACAGCACGGCTTTACTTATATTCATATCATTCCTGTTCCTAAGCAAGCAATTTCTATATTAAAATTAAAACATTTAATTTTTGTTAGCACAAGCTAACTTTAATGTCAATTAACGGATTACTAAAACTTCCTATGATTCTCTATAAAACAATAGATTCCGCAAAATTGCGGAATCTATATATAATTTCTAAAATAATAATATTTCTATAAGTTTAAAAATTTATAAAAGCGTATCATTATCGACTTTTTATTTGCTTCTTGCCATATCAAATTCTTTTTGTATTTCATCAGACGGTTCCGGAGTTAATTTTGAAACAACATAGATAAATATACATGAAACTATGAATGCAGGAAGCAGTTCGTATACTCCGAATACTCCGCCCATGGGTTTTAGAATAAGCTTCCATATGAATACTATTATTCCTCCTGACAGCATACCGGCAATAGCTCCCTCTCTTGTTGTTCTCTTCCAGAACAAAGATAGAAGAATAATAGGTCCGAACGTTGCTCCAAATCCTGCCCATGCAAATGAAACAATTGTAAATATCACGCTGTTTTCATCAAGAGCTATTATCATTCCTACCACTGTTATCACAAATAAGATAATTTTTGAAAGATTCATAACCTTTAAATCTGTTGCCTCTTTATTAATAAGGTGCTGGTAAATATTCTTTGAAAATGCTGATGCTGCTATAAGCAGATAAGAATCCGATGAACTTATAGTTGCTGCTAAAATACCAGCCATTACAAATCCTGCAAGCATTGAAGGCAATAATTTTGATGACATGACTATAAATATGCTTTCTGATTCGCTGTAGGTTGCAAGAGCAACAGGAAATAAGCTTCTTCCTATAATACCTATTGATACGGCAGCAGCCAAAGAAATAACAACCCAAACTGTTGCAATTCTTCTTGACGTTTTTAACTCATTTGAATTACGTATAGCCATGAACCTCAAAAGCACTTGAGGCATACCAAAGTAGCCCAGCCCCCAGGCCATTGTTGATAAAATTGTATATAAACCATATTTTCCGGCTTCATTAAATTGCGGAACTCCATTAGCAACAATCTGCTTACCGCTTGCATCCAAAGCAGGCGATGCTATACCGAAAAATTCAAAGAATCCCGGAATACTCTCAGCATTGGCAACAACCACAGATATTCCTCCTGCAGCAGCCGTACCAATAGATAAAATAACAATTAGTGCAAAAATCATTACAAATGCCTGCATTGTATCGGATGCAGTTTCAGCCAGAAATCCTCCTAAAAATGTATACGCCAGCACAAATACAGCCCCTGCAATCATCATAAAATGGTAGTTAAAGCCGAACAATGCATTAAACAGTTTACCTACAGTAACAAAGCAGCTTGATGCGTACACAGTAAAAAATACCAAAATAAATACAGCAGAAATAGTCATAATTACCTTGTTCTTTTCCTTAAACCGATTGCTGAAATAGTCGGGAAGCGTTATGGAGTCTCCTGCTATTATAGAATAGTTGTGCAGCCTTTTAGCTACAAACAACCAGTTAAGATATGTTCCCGCTGCAAGACCAATAGCTGTCCATATTGCATCACTCAAACCGTACCAATAAGCCACTCCAGGCAGACCCATCAACAACCATCCGCTCATGTCCGAAGCTTCTGCACTCATTGCCGTAACCAGTGGACCCAGCGATCTTCCTCCTAAAAAAAAGTTCTCGCTGCTTTCATTGGCACGTTTTGCGAAATACAATCCGATGCCTATTACAACGGCCATATACACAATCATCGAAATAAATATTTGTAGTGTATCTCCTCTCATAATACAACCTCCTTATAGTATTTATTGCTGTTTCAGCAATATAATATTATAAGTATAATTGCAATTTTAAATGAAGTCAAGTATAAATAATAGAGTAATTTGAAACTTTATAGATATTAATAAAAGGCTATGTGTATCTAAAATGCTGATTATACATGCCATATGTCGTTAATGTAAAAGAATATACATGCATTATAGTGCATTTCTATTCTTTTGAAACTCTATATTAACAAACTGTTGACTACTTCTCTTACCGTGGATATTTTATTAATGCCACTTAAATTTGAACCGGAAAATATTAATCCGTCACGACCTTCCACCGCATCTATCAGACCCTTTGAGATACAATAAGGAATTGTCAAAGGATTGCATCCGGGCATGCACTTAAAACACTTGCCCACCTTGCATCCATTTGAAATTGAATCAATAAGAAAATTAGTTCTAATTGCTCTCGCAGGCATACCAACCGGACTCTTAATTATCATTTCGTCGTCTTCGGATGTATTGACATATGCAAGTTTAAAATTTTCATGAGCATCACATTCAACAGTTGGCACAAACAAGCTAGCTATTTGAAATCCGTCTGCCCCCTGGGCAGCCAGTTCTGCCATATCAGCTTTCGTTCGTATACCCCCTGCAGCAATAACAGGAATTCTAACACCATTTTCTGCTTCAATCCCTATTATAAGTTCCTTAACTTCCTTAACAATTTCCTTTAAAGACGCATATTTTTTTTGGAGCATTTCATCCATTTTAAATCCCAGATGCCCTCCGGCCAGCGGACCTTCCACTATTACGGCATCCGGAAGTCTATCATGTTTTAAATAGCTTTTTATTATTATCCTTGCTGCCTTAGCAGACGATACTATTGGAGCAATTTTTGTTGATGTACCTTTCACAATTTTTGGCAACGCAAGCGGCAATCCCGCGCCTGAAATTATTAAATCTATCTTTTCTTCCACAGCTTTTTTTACATAAAGCTCATAATTGTTCATGGCAGCCATCAGGTTCATGGCTATAATTCCTTTTGTTTTTTCTCTAGCTCTTCTTATTTCCTTTGCCATAGCTCTCAAATTAGCTTCAACAGGATTATTTTCAAAGTCAGGTTCACGAAAACCTATCTGCACGCCGGATATTGTACCTATCCCGCCTTCATTGGCAACTGCGGACGCAAGATTTGACAACGATACACCAATGCCCATACCGCCTTGTATTATTGGAATTTTAGCGGTTAGATTTCCTATTTTCAATTCTTTTAATTCCATATTTTCTCCATTGTTTTAAATATCTATTTATTTGATAGTCAAAGTATATATGTTTTATTAATTTTTGTCAAGTAAAAAGGCAGCGCCCTAATTATATAGGCACTGCCTTTAAATAACATTTAAGCTGTTAGTAAAATCAATCAAATCTACTCTTTTGAACTGAATTCATCAAGAGCAGCCTTCGTGAATTCTTGTTTTTCTTCTATTGCTTCCTGAACCATCATGTCTTTAACCTTCATAAGTCTGGTTTGGTTCCCTCTCTCGTTTTCATCCAGTTTCATCTGTATATACTTAATTGTTTCCTGGAACTGAGGAATCATAACATATTCAAGAGCATTAACCCTTCTTCTGGTTTTTTCAATTTCAGCCGCTAAAAGCTGTACCTCTTTTTCCACTGCCGCCAATTTAAGCATTTCCGGAAAAATATCCGACAAATTCTCAATAGCGCTGTCCAGTTCGGCAGAAGTATTTGCAAAACCATATGGATAAATGTTTGATGTATCGTCAGTTGTTGTTTTAAAATCAAAAACCGGAACATCTACACTCATAACATTTTTATTGCTCACCTCTATTGAAACACCCTGTTTTGGATACATCAACGCTTCGTTCAGCACCTCTGATGACATTACAGCACTGGCTATAACAAAGTTTGAATATACATCACCTATAAGTGAATCAACCTTCTCACGCAAAACTTTATTTTCTCTGGCAAGCTCCAAAAATTGCTTCATAAGCTCATCACGTTTATCCTTAAGCATCTTGTGACCCTTTACTGCCACCTTTAAGCGCTTTTTCAGAGAGGTTAATACCATTCTGGTCGGATTTACATTTAATCTTGCCATAACTTAACACCCCTCACTAATTTTGTTTCGGATAGTATTTTTCAAGATATTCGTCTCTGATACGTTTTAATTCGCTCTTTGGAAGAAGTGTCAGCAAATCCCAACCAATAGACAATGTTTCTTCTATTGATCTGTTTGTTTCATAACCCTGAGAAACATATTTTTTCTCAAACTCATCGGCAAATTTTGCATAAAACTTATCTGTATCCGAAAGTGCTGCTTCTCCAAGAATTGCCATAAGTTCCTTAGCTTCCTTACCTCGAGCATACGCCGCAAAAAGCTGATTTAAAACATCTGAGTGATCTTCTCTTGTCTTTCCTTTTCCTATACCTTTGTCCTTCAAACGTGACAATGAAGGAAGTACATCTATAGGAGGCTTGATGTTCTTTCTGTATAATTCACGAGACAAAATTATCTGGCCCTCTGTAATATATCCTGTTAAGTCCGGAATAGGATGTGTTTTGTCATCCTCAGGCATAGTCAATATAGGGATCATTGTTATAGATCCTTCCATACCTCTTTTCCTTCCGGCTCTTTCATAAAGTGTAGCAAGGTCAGTGTACAAATATCCTGGATATCCACGTCTTCCTGGAACTTCCTTACGAGCTGCCGAAACCTCACGAAGTGCCTCTGCATAGTTTGTAATATCTGTAAGAATTACAAGCACGTGCATTCCTTTATCAAATGCAAGATATTCAGCTGCGGTAAGAGCCATACGAGGAGTAGAAATACGCTCAATAGCAGGGTCATCAGCCAGATTCATAAACAGAACCGTTCTGTCAATGGCACCTGTTTTTCTAAAGTCTGAAATAAAGAAATCCGCTTCTTCATATGTTATACCAATAGCCGCAAATACAACGGCAAATTTAGACTCTGTTCCCAAAACTTTTGACTGACGTGCAATTTGAGCAGCCAAGTCAGCGTGCGGAAGACCTGATCCTGAGAATATAGGCAGCTTCTGCCCTCTAACCAATGTATTCAGTCCATCTATTGCCGAAACACCTGTCTGTATAAACTCATCGGGATAGTCACGCGCCGAAGGATTCATCGGAAGACCACTTATATCAAGTCTTTTTTCCGGTATTATTTCCGGTCCGTTGTCAATAGGTCTGCCCAGCCCGTCAAATACACGGCCAAGCATATCATAGGATACTGCAAGCTCCATGCCTCTTCCGAGAAATTTCACCTTGCTCTCTGCAAGGTTAATACCTGCTGAACTTTCAAAAAGCTGAACCAATGCGTTGCTGCCGTTAATTTCCAAAACCCTGCAGCTCCTTGTTTCGCCGCTTGGAAGTTCGATAACGCCTAATTCATCATACGCAACATTCTCAACATTTTTTACAAGCATCAAAGGTCCCGCTACTTCAGATATTGTTTTATATTCTCTAATCATATTATTCGACCTCCTTGCTTGATACAAGAGCTGACATTTCAGTTTCAAGCTGTTTTTTAATACTATCAAAAGCTTCTTGTACATTCTTTTCTTCAGTATATTTGAATCTCCCTATTTTCTCCCTTACAGGAAGGTCTGATAGTGCTTTAAAATCAGCTCCTTCTTTCAAGGCTGCAATACCGTCATCATGATATTTCAAAATTAATGTAAGCAGCTTATGCTGTTTATCAAGAGACGAGTAAGTATCCACATCATGGAACGCATTTTGGTGCAAATAGTCCTCTCTTATTGATCGTGTTGCCTCGAGCTTTAATCTGTCTCCAACAGATAGTGAGTCGACACCTACCAACTGAACTATTTCATTTAACTCAGCTTCTTCCTGAAGCATCTTTATTGCTTCCGAACGAAGATCCGACCAATCTTTTGCTACATTTTCATTAAACCATTTATTCAATCTGTCTGCATATAAAGAGTAACTGTTCAGCCAGTTAATAGCAGGGAAGTGACGTCTGTATGCAAGCTGTGCATCAAGTGCCCAGAAAACCTTAACTATACGCAATGTTGCCTGTGATACCGGTTCTGATATGTCTCCTCCAGGAGGTGATACAGCACCGATGGCTGATAACGCACCTTCTCTTCCTTCAGCTCCGAGGCTGATTACCCTTCCTGCTCTTTCATAGAACTGAGCAAGTCTGGATGCCAAATATGCTGGATAACCTTCTTCACCCGGCATTTCTTCAAGACGTCCGGACATTTCACGAAGAGCCTCCGCCCAGCGCGATGTAGAATCTGCCATAAGAGCAACTGAGTATCCCATGTCTCTAAAATACTCTGCAATTGTGATACCTGTGTATATTGACGCTTCACGGGCCGCAACAGGCATATCTGAAGTGTTGGCAATTAATACTGTACGCTTCATCAATGATTCGCCTGTTCTTGGGTCTTTAAGCTCAGGAAACTCCATCAAAACGTCAGTCATCTCGTTTCCTCGCTCACCACATCCTATATAAACAACAATTTCTGCATCCGCCCATTTAGCTAGCTGATGCTGCACAACCGTCTTGCCACTTCCGAACGGCCCCGGAACAGCTGCAACTCCGCCTTTTGAAATAGGAAACATAGTATCTATTACTCTCTGTCCTGTTACAAGAGGCTTATCAGGAACCAGTTTTTCTTTATATGGTCTGCCTTTTCTTACAGGCCATTTTTGCATCATTGTTACATTAACTGTTTCACCGTTTTCTTTTTTTACAACACATACTGTTTCTTCAATAGTAAAGTTGCCTGATTTTATTTCAGTTATGGTTCCGCTTATACCGTAAGGAACCATAATTTTTTGCTGAACAACCATTGTTTCCTGAACAGTACCGATAATATCGCCAGTTTGAACCTTGTCTCCTGATTTTGCAACCGGTACAAATTCCCACTTCTTTTCTCTGTCAAGAGACGGAACACTTATACCTCTGGCAATGTTCGGTCCTGCAATTTTTCTTATTTCTTCCAGCGGTCGCTGAATTCCGTCATAAATTGTTTCTATAAGGCCAGGTCCCAGTTCAACCGATAACTGAGCACCTGTTGTTACTACAGGAGCTCCTGGAGCTAACCCTGCTGTTTCTTCATATACCTGAATGGATGCTTTGTCACCGCGCATCTCAATAATTTCGCCAATCAGCGCCTGATCACCAACACGTACAACGTCAAACATGTCTGCTTCCTTCATACCTTCGGCTATAACCAGCGGCCCTGATATTTTTACTACTCTACCTTGGCTCATTAAAAGAATCACCTGCTTTCATTTTTTATAACTCTAGTTAATCGTTGTTAAATAATATATCCGCACCAACTGCCTTTTCAACAGCCTTTTTGATATTTTCAAATCCTATTCCGCGGCTTCCGCTCATACCCGGTATAGGAATAATTGCCGGCAGACGCTTTTCACCATATTCATAGATAGTGTCTCTGATTTCGTCATAGAAGTTTTCTGTTATATAGATAATAGCATAGTCTTCATTTGCAATTTTCTGCAGTTTACCTTTTGCATCGTCCTTGGTGGTGCAACCAAACACGTCGAGTCCCACAGCCTTAAACCCGAGAACACTTTGTTTATCTCCTATAATACCTATTTTATACATAAGTTTCTCTCAACCTCTCTCTTATTAATTCAGGCGAGATACCTGCAAGTTTACCTGCCATTATAATCCTTGCAATTTTTATCTCATTATCCTTTGCAATCAAATATGCCGCAAGCGGATCAATGCCAAATGAAACAAACTTAGCATCTTTAATGAATTGAATTAATTTATTGTCAAGAAGTTTTTCAAATACCGCAAATAAACCGGTTTCTTCTAAGTATTGAGCACCTTCAAGAAAAGCTTCCTTAAATCCATATCCGGAAATTTGTTCTGCAAATTTTTCTAGCGTCTCATTATAATTGCTTATAAAAGTTTGCTCGCTGATATTTCCGCCTTTAATAAAAACTTTGCTGAAAAAATCCCAAGATTTATCCATCCTCTTCAAACGCACATAAGTTTTTATATTAATTGTATCAATAAGCATTCTAACATAATCAACAATAAACTGGCTTCCTGTATCTTCCGCCGATTTATACATTTCATCGTAACAATACTTATCTAATATAATATCTATTATTTGAGGATCATTTAACTTTGGAAAAGCATCTATAATTTCATTCAATGCCTTGCCCATATTTTCGGTCAATGGTAAAAAGTCTCTTTCATTAAGTGAGTTTTTAAGAACTTTTATATTAATCGTCCCTGTATCTACCAATAAATCCGTTGCGTCAATCCCCAAATATTCTGCTTTCATAAGAACTTTTAAATTATGATAGTCATATGGATACAAAAACATTCTGAAGTAACTGAGCTCCGGAGCTATTGACATAATAAAATCATAAGACTTCTTATGCTCTTCCGTCAATAGTTTTTCAAAATCATCCGGATTTACAGCTTCATTTTCATATCCGTAATTGCATTCTTCCAATATTCTAATGGAATCTTCAGCGGTTTTTGCATCTATCATTCTCTCAGCTCTCTCATGCGACAACATATATTTTTCAACACTTCGCACTCTAGCAACAGAAAAAATATAATCCGTACCTGTTAATTTAGCCAAAGTCATTCCTCCTTTCAGCTGAAATTAATCGAAAAGAACATTAGCTACATCATTTGTCAGTTCATCTTTTATGGAGTCTAACAGCATTTCAAATGTGCTGTTAATTTCAATATCTCCGTTTTTAAGGATGAAACCTCCAATTGAGTTAGTTGTTTTTTCGCTCAATGTAAGCTTCTCTCCGTTTAATTTATTATTAACCAGATTTACCAACTTATCGCCAATTCTTTCCTTATCTTTTTCATTTAAGATAATAGTTCCGCTGCAATTGGGAATATTTATAATTTGTTCCGTTAAAAAGCTTATATATTTATCTTCAGGCATTTCTTTAAGTTTATTTAAAGCAGCACCGAATCCTTTTTTTATACCTTGCTGTTTAGTGCCTAGAATCATCTTTCTTCTTTGAAGCTCGGCGGAAGAAATCATTCTGTTTTTTAAATTTTCAGCATCAGCTTTAGATTTTTGTTCTTCACCGCTTAAAATTTCTTCTGCTTGTTTTTTAGCTTCTTCAATTATTTGCAAGCTTTTATTTTCTGCGTTCTTTATTATGCCTTCAGCAGTGCTGTTCGCTTCATCTAAAATATTCTTAGTAATATTTTCAATGCCCACCTATATCACATCCTTATTATATTTTTTATCTTTAACCAAATATACATTATATAACTATACCGTTTATTATAAGGAATGATACAAGCAGAGCCAATACTGCGTATGTTTCAACCATAGCTGCATAAACCATAGGTTTAGCGATTTGGTCAGGTTTTTTAGAAATCAGCATGATACCAGATGCACATACTTTACCTTGATGAATACCAGAAATAATACCTACTAAACCGATGGGTATGGATCCTGCCAAAAAGTATCCGCCCTGAGCAACTGTTAAAGCTGCTACGTCTGCGCCTAAAAATCCTATCTTATTTAAGATAATGAAAGATATCAAAAGCCCGTAAATACCTTGAGTTCCAGGTAATGCCTGCAGAATCAATGTAGCTCCGAATTTCTTAGGGTCTTCTGCCATAACTCCACATGCCGCTGAACCGGCATATCCTATACCTACTGCACTACCGCATCCTGCAAGTGCTGCTATTGCTGCTCCAAAAATTGCTAAAAAAGTACCTGTTGAAAAAAGTTGTTCCATTTAAAATTACCTCCTAAGATATTGTTTATTTTGTAATTTTTATATACTTTGTTTTCTTCATAAAAGGGTTAAACGCGTCCCCTCCGCCTTCGTAGAATTTACCGAAGAATTCAACATATTGCAATCTGGCTGCATGGACAAATGTACCCAGTGAGTTTATTGCAATATTAAATGTGTGTCCTATCAGTAAAACAACTACCAGCAGTATTGATGCAAATATCCCTGTGCCACCTAACGAACCTAGTACGCTTACAACGGAAGATATTACTCCTGTAGCAAGGCCTAATGCAAGCAGTCTAGAGTATGATAATACATCACTTAAATAACTTGTAATTCCATATAAGCTCAACACTCCGCTAAATAGCTTTGAAATCAATCCTTCCTTCTCTCTTCCCTGAGTCAAAATAAGGCCGATTCCAAATACAATTGTCATCCATTTTCCAACTACGTTAGAGCCTGCTATTACTGAGTTTCCAAATAACCATAACGCGATACCGATTATGAAACCATACCAGAACCCTATATCAAACAATGCGTCCAACGGATGTCCGTCCCTTATATCCATGTATGCCTTGATGCCCATTCCCACAAAAAGGTGCACCACGCCAAACAATAAAGAGAAAATTAAAAGCGTCATCGGTTCAGTAATAGGGTTAATCCATATAGGTTTTATTGCAAAGTCTCCATTAAACATAACTCTTGCAATAGTTGTAAGTGCATCTCCAAAATAGCTTCCAAACATTATTCCCCAAAAAATTGTAGCTAATCCGCAGTAGAAAAACATTTTCATCATCTTTTTCAAGTTGCCTTCGATATTAAATTTTCTGAGGATTATGAAACATGCACCGGATATTATCGCGCCATAGCCTACATCTGCAAGCATCAGACCGAAAAACATCATGTAGAACGGAGCCATTATACTTGTAGGGTCAATACTCGTAGGTGAAGGTAGGCTGTACAACTCTGTAATTGATTCAAATGGTTGTGAAAAAGAATTATTATTTAATAATATAGGATACGGTTCCCCTTCTTCAGGTTCACTGATTTCAAACCAGCATTCATATTTTTTTAATACGGAGCCAATCTGTTCCTTACTTGAATCAGGGATCCATCCCTGAAGGTAAAATGTAGTATCTGTCTTAAGCATGTTGCCTAATATTTTATTCTTGTCTTTTTCGATTGTCAAATAATCATAATAAGCTTGTATTTCTTCTTTATATTGAACATATTCAGAAAAGTTTTTTTCAATAGCAGATTTACTTTCTGATATTTCTTTTAACCTTTTCTCATACAAAGCAATATTTTCTGAAGCTGTTCCAGTTAAATCCTTAAATTCAGCATTATTAAAGCCAAATTGCTTTAATACTTCATAAACGTCATCTTTTTCTTTAGTTAAGCAAATAGTAGTAATATAATACTGCTCTTTGTCGCTAGCAAGTATGTCTATAACATATTTATCAGTTTCTTGGTCTAGATCACTTTTCAGCCTGTCAACATCAATGACACTGGGAACAACACCGATAAATATGCTTGTATATATTGTTTCACGAAATTCTAGGGGCAATTCATATTTTACCCATGGCTTTAAACTCAAAATTGAAGTTTCCAATTTATTTTGTTCAGAGCACAGGTTATTGTATGACTTGCTTAGCTCGACCACCTTTGCTACATTTCCTTCAACATCATTGATGTTGTCAACCATGCTGTCAAATTCCTTCGATGATACTAACCTTCTTGTGCTAAATAGTGGTTTTTTGCTGGTATCATAACCTTCAAGAGTAATAAGAACATCATTGATTTTTGAAATTTTAGAATCGTAGTTCAGCACTGCATCTTCGTTTCCGTCTTTTTTCACATAGCTAAGCCATTCGGGATCTGCTAACTTTGAATCCTGAGAGCTTACTTCAACAACGCCTAAATCCATAATATCCTTTACAAGCCATGATTTCTCGCTGTTTAAGCCCACTATGCTTATTTTGTTCATATTAACTATCGCCACTGGTATTCACTATCCTTTCCAGTATTATAGAAGCTGCTTTATCCATTTTTTCATCTGCCTTCTCTAAAATGTCCTCACATTCTTTATCGGCTTTATTAATAATGTCATCAAATAATTCCCGACCTTGGGATTCTGCAACTTTCAAAACTTCGGAGCTTGCATTTTCAGCAGACTCTCGGGCTTGTTCTGTAATTTGCAGAGCTTGCGCATTAGCATCGGTAATAATTTGCTTAGCTTGCTGCCCGGCTTCTTTTTTAATTGATTCTGCCTTTTCTTCAGCTTCTTTTATTACCTTGATAACCTCAATTGACACTTTACCACCGCCTCTGTTTAAAATTTTTTAAATATAAAAATTCTGCCCATGCTACTACTATAATTTCAAAAAACAAAATTGTCAAGACAGCATAACTATTTTTCGAAAACAATTGCCTGCTTAATAAAAAAGGAAATCCACTGTGTTTCCTTACAAAAATAATGTAATTGATTTTTGACTTTTGTCTTATTAAAAAAATAATGGTTTTTTTATATTTATCCGTAACATATGTTACGCACATAAAATATTTAACTTTTTTTAATATTTACGTTAAAATATTAACATATTGTTAAATATCCATTTTTTAATATTGTTTCCACAAAAATATAAAGTATGTTATAACTCTCTTATTATAACATACTTTTCCATTAAATTATATTGTTATTTTACATTTGTTTGCTTTTCCACCGCAAAAATTAACTCTGCTTCTGCTGCAATTTCATCGTTTACGTATGCAACAGCACTGCCGATTCCAAAACTTCCCTTCAACTTCGTTATTTCCGTAACTAACTTAAGAGTATCTCCGGGAATTACTTTCTTCTTAAACCTGGCACTTTTAATACCGCCAAAATAAACTGTACTTCCGCTGAATTTTTCAAGAGATAATATAGCCACCGCTCCCGTTTGTGCCAGCGCTTCTATTATTAACACTCCCGGCATTACAGGATTTCCCGGGAAGTGCCCCTGAAAAAACTGCTCATTAATTGTAACGTTCTTTATCCCCACAGCTTTTTCTCCTTTTTTCAGCTCAACTATTTTATCAACCAAGAGCATTGGATATCTGTGTGGAATTATTCTTTGTATATCAATTGAGTCATAAATCATGGCTTAGTTCCCTTTATATTTTTTTAATATAAGTGTGGCATTATGCCCTCCGAACCCAAAAGCATTGGACAGTGCGTAGTCATATTCTCTTTCAACACCTTTGTTGGGAACAAAATCCAATCCTAAATCGGGGTCTGTTACCAAGTGGTTTATTGTTGCGGGTATAAATGAATCCTGCAGGGACTTTGCACAAACTATTGCTTCAACAGCACCGGCAGCTCCAAGCAAATGGCCTGTCATTGATTTAGTTGAGCTTATAGGAATTTTGACAGCATACTCTTTAAATATGTTCTTAATTGCCTGTGTTTCAAACTTGTCATTATACTTAGTGCTTGTTCCGTGAGCGTTTATATATCCTATTTCTTCCGGTTTAATGCCTGCATCCTCAATTGAGTGAAGCATGGAACTTGATTGTCCCTCTGAGCTTGGATCAGGAGATGTCATATGGTATGCATCACATGTTGCTCCGTATCCCACTATTTCGGCATATATTTTGGCACCTCTTTTAACAGCATGCTCATAGTCTTCCAACACCATTACACCGGCGCCTTCGCCCATTACAAATCCGTTTCTTTCCTGATCGAACGGTATTGATGCCCTGTTAACATCTGTAGTTGTTGACAAAGTAGTCAACGCATGAAAGCCTGCTATAGAGCACGGAGTTATGGCTGCCTCCGAACCTCCGGCCAGCATAACATCACATATTCCGTCCTGAATCCTTTTATAGGATTCTCCTATGGCATTAGCTCCTGTGGCACATGCAGTCACCGTTGAATAGTTGATATTTTTAGCTTTATATTTTATAGCAACAAGCCCCGATGCCATATTTGAAAGCATCATAGGTATAAAAAATGTAGATACCTTTCCAGGGCCTCTCGTAAGAAGCTTTTCGTGTTCTTTTTCAATGGTGTGTATACCGCCTACAGCGCTTCCTACAACACATCCAAACCTGTCACTGTCTGTTTTTTCAATGTCCAGACCCGAATCTTTAACTGCTATATCAGCTGCCGCTATTGCAAACTGACTGTATCTGTCCATTCTTTTTGATTCTTTCTTATCTATATAATTCGTCGGTTCAAAATCTTTAATTTCTGCCGCCAGCTTTACATTGAAATTGCTTGTGTCAAAAGATTCAATGGGGCTGACTCCGCACTTGCCTTTTTTTACATTTTCCCAAAATTCATCTCCTGAACCTATGGGACTTATAACACCAACACCTGTTATTACAACTCTTCTTTTCATAAATCCTCCTACTAAATGAGCTGTGCTATCTACCAGCTCCTGCATTCTTATTACATATAAAATCCGCCGTTAACAGACAATACCTGCCCAGTTATATATGATGCTTTATCTGAAATTAAAAATTCTACTGCATCCGCAATATCACTTGGCTGCCCTAATCTCTGCAGCGGAATATTTTTCATCATTTCTGCTTTTATATTATCAGGGATTTTATCAGTCATTTCTGTCTGTATAAATCCCGGTGCTATGGCATTAACAAGAATATTTTTCTTTCCTAATTCTCTCGCCATGGACTTGGTCATACCTATTACTCCCGCCTTAGACGCGGAATAATTAACCTGCCCTGCATTTCCAGCAAGCCCTACCACTGATGATACATTTATAATTCTTCCGTGCTTCTGCTTCAGCATTCTTTTCGCTATGTGCCTGCAGCAGTTAAATGTTCCTTTCAGGTTTGTATCAATAACCTTGTCGAATTCTTCCTCCGTCATTAGAGGAAGAAGATTGTCCTTAGTTATTCCTGCATTGTTAATAAGCACGTCCACAGATCCAAACTCCTTGAAAGCCGAGTCTATAAGTTTTTTTGCATCATCATACACTGATATATCGCATTGAACAATAATATTCTCCGTATCCTTGTTGCTGAAATTGCTTATAAGCTCTTCCATACAAGACGTGCTGCTTCTGTAATTTAGCACAAGATTATATCCCAATTCATTTAATCTTGACGCAATGACAGCTCCAATTCCTTTTGAAGCTCCTGTTATTATTGCAGTTTTCATAATTCCCCTTCCTTTTATCGATATTTAAAATAAACTTCCTTTTTTAACAACGTTGCCTATGCGTATGACATCTGCAGGTACGTTTCAAGAGAAGCAATGCTGTCCACATTTATCGATTTGACATTTTTGTCGATTTTCTTTAAAAAACTTGACAGTGTTTTTCCGGGTCCTATCTCAACAAATGTGCTCACACCGTCTGATATCATTTTTCTTACGCATTCTTCCCATCTCACCGGGTTGTAAACCTGCTTCTCAAGCTTGTCGGCAATAGCGGAATCATCATTGTAGTATTCAGTATCCACGTTGGATATTACTGAACATAATGGTTTGCTGAATTTTATTTTTTCTAGATCTTCTTTCAGCCTTGCCCCTGCCGGTTTAAGCATGGATGTGTGAAAAGGCGCGCTTACCTGAAGAGGTACAGCTCTCTTAATATTGAATTCCTTGGTCTGCTGCATGGCATTTTCAATTGCTTCTTTTTTACCGCCCACTACAATTTGACCGGGGCAATTAAAATTAGCAGGTTCCAACAATCCAAACCTCTCTGTAGCAGTATTGCAAAAGCGAATTGCGTCCTCAGCCGTACATCCCAACAGAGCCATCATTCCTCCCTCACCTACAGGAACGGCATTCTGCATATAGTTACCTCGGTTATAAACAAGTTTTACCGCAGTTTCAAAATCCATTGCAGAGGCAGCTGTAAGCGCTGAATATTCTCCAAGGCTCAATCCTCCCATCACAACAGAATCCATCTTTGAATTCTTCTTAATAACCTCATAAATTGCCATGCATACCGTCAACAAGGCAGGCTGTGTAATTTTAGTTATGCTCAAGTCCTCATCCGGACCTTCAAAGCATAATTTTGTTATGTCAAATCCAAGGGCTTGGTTTGCTTTTTCGAATATTTCCCTGCTTTCATTAAAATTTTCATAAAAGTCTTTTCCCATTCCGGCATATTGTGCACCCTGTCCCGGAAATACAAAAGCGGTCTTACTCATCTTTTCCTCCCGTTACTAATGAACTTAATTCTTGCATTATTTTTTCTGCTTCTTCAAACATCTCTTCAATTATTTCCTCACAGCACTGCTCTTTATTAACCAACCCGGCAATTTGCCCGGACATTACAGAGCCGTAATCCACATCTCCTTCTACAGCCGCCTTGTAAAGCCGTCCTCTTCCCAGCTGCTCCATTTCTTCAACATCAGCGTTATTTTTTTCTAAATCTTTAAATTGCTTAACCAACTTATTTTTCAAAACCCTAACCGGATGTCCGGTTTTTCTGCCTGTTACCGCTGTATCTGTATCATTGGCATTTTTAACCTTGTTTTTATAGTTTGAATGTACATTGCATTCTTTTGCCAGCAAAAATCTTGTTCCAACCTGCACACCCTGCGCACCGAGACTGAATGCAGCGGCAATTCCTCTTCCGTCACCTATACCTCCTGCTGCTACAACTGGAACACTTACAGCATCAACAACCTGTGGTGTAATACACATAGTCGTTATTTCACCCACATGTCCGCCTGATTCCGTCCCTTCACAAATTAGGGCATCAGCTCCTGCTTTCTCCAAATGCTTTGCATATGCAACTGACGGAACTACAGGTATAACCTTGATTCCCGCTTCCTTCCACAGCTTCATATATTTCCCCGGATTACCGGCACCTGTTATAATAACGGGAACTTTTTCTTCAATAAGCATCATCCCCACTTCCTTTGCATGAGGGCTTAAAAGCATAACATTAACGCCAAACGGCTTATCTGTAAGATCCTTAATCTTTTTTATTTCTTTTCTGAGTGCTTCGGCAGTATTGTTTCCCGCAGCTATTACACCGAGACCTCCCGCCTCTGAAACCGCAGCCGCCAACCCCGCATCTGATATTTGAGCCATGCCCCCTTGAAATATTGGATACTTTATATTCAAGAGGCTACATATATTTGACTTTAACATATAATCTCCTTTGTATTTATTACTTAATCTGACATGTTTCACATATGAGAAAACGCCTGTCAAGGCGTTTTAGGTTGATGAAAATCATCAAGATGATATTATTAATTTTGTTTGCTTTCAATGTAATTTACGATGTCCCCTACTGTGACAAGCTTGCCGTAATCATCTTCCTCAATCGTTACATCCAGTTCATCTTCAATTTTGCTTATTAATTCAAATAAGTCCAGTGAATCAGCTCCCAAATCGTCCTTAATTTTGCTTTCTAATTTTATATTTTCCTCTTCAACATCCAATTCTTCAACTAAAATTTCTTTAACCTTTTCTAAGATCATTATGTCCTCCATTGATTTAAATATCTATTATTTTGATTTATACATTTATCCTTTGTCTAATATTTTGATATTCGAAGTATATAATAAAAATAATTCTTTGTCAATATTTTTTTTAAAAAAACCCGCCAAAGGGCGGGTTAAATTCGTATTATCCAATATTAAAGCATTTTGCTTATAATAGCTTTTCTGATATGTTCTGCAGCCATTCCGTCTCCGTAAGGATTAACTGCATTAGCCATTTTTTTGTATTCATCTTCACTGTTAATAAGCGCATCCAACTCAGCAAATATTTTCTCTTTGTCAGTTCCAACCAGTTTTGCCGTACCGGCATCAATGCCTTCGGGTCTTTCGGTTTCTCTTCTTACAACAAGCACAGGCTTCCCAAGTGACGGCGCCTCTTCCTGAACACCTCCCGAGTCTGTAACAACCAGGTAGCACTTATTCATTAGGTTGGTGAATGGAAGGTAATCAAAAGGCTCTGTTAAATGAATTCTGTCCATGTCTCCAAAAACCTTCCTTGCTATTTCTCTCACCTTTGGATTCAAATGCATGGGGTATATTACCTCCACATCATCATTCTTCTGTACAGCTTCTTTAACCGCTGAGAAAATATCCTCCATAGGCTTGCCAATATTTTCTCTTCTGTGAGCAGTTAGTAGCACAACCTTTTTATTTTTAAAATCTATTTTGTTAAGACTCTCATTTTCAAATTTATAATTATCATCTATAACCCATTTTAATGCGTCTATGGACGTATTTCCTGTAATAAATATTTTAGACTCTTCATAGCCCTCACGCAGCAAATTATTTTTTGATATTTCGGTGGGAGCGAAATGAAAGTCCGTTATAACTCCGGTCAACTTGCGGTTTGCTTCTTCCGGATATGGAGAATACATATTTCCGCTTCTCAGCCCCGCTTCAACATGTCCTATTTTTACTTGATGATAAAAGGCTGCCAAAGCTCCGGTAAATACTGTTGTAGTATCTCCCTGAACCAGTATCAAATCAGGCTTAAAATCCTCAACAACCTCCTCCAGACCGCTCAGTGCTCTGCATGTTATTTGCGTAAGCGTCTGTCCGCTTTGGAAAATGTTCAAGTCATAATCCGGCTCTATGGCAAATATTTTCAGAACCTGGTCAAGCATATCTCTATGCTGTGCAGTAACGCATATTTTCGTTGTGAAATGCTCTTCATCACTTTTAAGTGCCTTAACTATTGGAGCCATTTTAACTGCCTCCGGGCGTGTCCCAAAGATAATGAGAGTTTTTATTTTATTCATGAAACCTCCTATGTAACAAGATTATTTTTTACTGTTCTTTTCTGGTAAACAATCCGCCGATTTTAGCAAAATAAAATACTGCCACAACTACAATCGTAGCAACAATTATGCCTACAAACGGTTCTGTATCGGCTATTGCTATTGAAACAATTCCCAGCATCATGCTTATAAAATACATTATAAGTACAGTCTGTCTCTGGTTAAGCCCTGACTTCATCAGCTTGTGATGCAGATGATCTTTATCAGCCTGCATTATCGGTTTATTGTTCAAATATCTTCTGATAATGGCAAAAGTTGTATCAAAAATCGGAAGTCCCAATGCAAATATAGGCACCGCCAACGCAACAGCCGCAACACTTTTTACCATTCCCGAAACGGACGTAACAGCAAGCATGTATCCAAGCAACAGCGCGCCTGTATCTCCCATAAATATTTTTGCGGGATTGAAGTTAAAAGGAAGAAATCCCAGCGAAGCTCCCGCAATAATAGCACACTGCATAACAATAAAATCATGTCCCATATTTGCTGCAGTAAAAAGAAGAGTTGTAGCCGCTATGCTGGCTACTCCGGAAGCAAGTCCGTCCAGTCCGTCAATTAGATTTATTGTATTTGTTATCCCAACTAGCCAAAATAATGTTACGGGATATGAAAGCCATGTCAAAAGATAGCTCATGCCTGTTTCCGAGAGAGGGTTCGTAATAAAATGAATCTGAACTCCACCCTTTATGGCAACCATAGCAGCTATAACCTGCATAAGCATTTTAATCTTTGCAGGCATATCATACATGTCATCAACTATTCCCGTAAGAACAATCAAGGTAGCTCCAGCCATTATATGCAGGTTTGTTGCGTTTCTCGGCATGTACACAAACATGCATGCCATTATAGAAATGTAAATAGCAAGTCCTCCAAAATATGGCATAGGTTTGCTGTGTATTTTTCTCGGATCTTTCGGAACATCCAATGCCCCGACTTTAATTGCAAGCTTACGCGCAGGAGGAGTCATAATAAAAGATATTATGACTGCCGATATAAATGCTACAATATAACCGTTCATATTATTCCTCGACTTTAAGCGTTTTTTCTATATCCATATCAATTAATTTATTGACCCTTCTTTCATGTCTGCCACCTTCAAAATCCGTCGAAATCCATGTATCAACAATATTAAGAGCCAATCCTTTTCCGATTACTCTTCCTCCCAATGCAAGCATGTTTGCATTGTTGTGCATTCTTGACATTCTTGCCATAAATTCATTGGTGCATAATGCGCATCTTATTCCTTTTACCTTGTTTGCAGCTATGGAAATTCCTATTCCGGTTCCGCATATTATTATTCCTCTGTCCGCTTCATTACATGCAACAATTTCTGCAGCTTTCTTCCCATAATCAGGATAATCCACGGATTCTGTATTATAAACACCGATGTCATTAACATCATAGCCGTTTGTTACTAAGTGTTCCTTGATAGTTTCCTTTAATTGAAATCCTCCATGGTCACATGCAAGTACTATTTTCATTTTTTCCTCCATTGTTCTTCTATAGTTATTTGTATATTATTCACTATTATGTTTAGTTGTTCTTCTATTTCTTTTGCACTGCTTTCATAGACATTATAATTCAGACCGTAAGGGTCTGCAATATCCAAATTTTTTCTTTCTGTTTCTTCGCCATTTATAATCAGTGCAAATTCCTTAAGGGTATAAACTCTGTCCGAATACTCCGGAGCCGCGTCCACTATGATTTTTTTATGTCTCAATGTCATAGTTAAAATCAAATCTGATTCGGAAATAATTTGTTTAGTAAGCTGTCTTGATCTGTGATTTGATATATCAATACCTTTTCCTGCCAATGTACGTATTGCTTTCTCATTTGCACTTTCACCTTCAAACGTGCTGATTCCAGCTGATGACACATGGATATTCTCAATATTTTTTTCTTTAATCATATATTTAAAAATACCTTCGGCCATACTGCTTCTACAAGTATTACCCGTACATACGAACAAAATATACATAAACACCTCTATACTATTATTGTTTCACTGGAAGCCTTTCCCAGCCTGTTCATTATTGCCTTTCCAAGACCATTTTCATCTACGGCTTCAGCAAGTATGATATTAACTCCCATGTGGTCAAAATTTCTAAGGTCCTTAAATAGATTAGACGATATGGAAAGGGGTTTTGTTCTGTCTCCGCATAAAATAGTTAATTTTCCTTTATAATATTTTTCAGTCTGCGCAGTTGACATTATGCCTACTTTATATCCATCAGAAGAAAACTTTGCATAATCTTCGTTTATTTTTAAAGCAATTTTCTCAATATCTCCCTTATACAGAATCACCTTCGCCTTGGGAGAATAGTGCCTGTATTTTTGTCCCGGAGACTTTGGAACTATTTTTTCACTGCTTTTAATGATTGCGGGATCATACTTACAATCCCCTAGCAAATCTTTTATTTCCTCACCGGTAACTCTGCCTGGTCTTAGTATCATCGGGACCTCGGAAGTCATATCAACTACTGTGGATTCCAGACCTATATCCGTGCTGCCTCCGTCAATTATCATATCCACTTTTCCCATTAAATCCTCTATTACATGATCAGCTTCAGTGGGACTTGGTTTGCCCGATGTATTTGCACTTGGTGCTGCAATAGGCTTACCGCTTTCTTTTATCAACGCCAGTGCGATTTTATTTTCCGGAAGACGGATTGCCGCCGTATCAAGACCGGCTGTTATCTTATCTGACAATATATCTTTTTTGTAAAATATCATCGTAAGAGGTCCCGGCCAATATTTTTCAGCCAGCTTCTTTGCATTTTCCGGGATGGTTTTCGCCAAGCTGTACAGTTCATCAAGCTCTGAAATATGTACAATAAGCGGATTATCTTGCGGCCTTCCCTTTGCTTCGAATATCTTGTCAACAGCCTCGCCGTTAAATGCGTCCGCACCTATGCCATACACTGTTTCTGTAGGAAATACAACAGTTCCTCCCCTGTTAATAATATATGCCGCTTCCTTAATCACACCAATATCTATATTTTCACGATCCATCTTCACTACTTTAGTCTTTATCATTTTTTCCATGTTACACCTCTGTCAAAATTGATATCTCTGCCAATCTAAGGCTTATTATATAACACATTATAAACATAAACAAGATTTTACTTCTTAATATTTTATTTCATAAACCTAAAATTTAAATATCCACATATATATTAATATAAAAGGTTACAGGAGGACAAACGTGAACATTTTATATTATTTTGCAGCAGGTTTCATAATAGGAGGAATAGGAACACTAATAGGAGGATTGATTGCCGTCATTATTCCAAAGCCTGATGAACGAACGCTGTCTGGTATGTTGTGCCTTGCTGCAGGTATAATGCTTTCAGTAATATCTTTTGATCTCATACCTGAAGCATACGAAATAGGCGGCTTTTTTATAGTTACACTAGGCTTGGCAATTGGACTCTTAATTGTGTTTACAGCAGAAAAAATGATACCCTCACATAAGTTTGCCCGATATAAGGGAAAAAAATTAAGCTACATAAAAATGAGCTTAATAATTATGATTAGCATGAGCCTCCACAACTTTCCAGAAGGAATTGCTGTGGGTTCAAGTGCTGTATATTCAGAAACTCTCGGTTTAAAAATAGGTATTTTAATTGCCGCGCACGACATACCAGAGGGAATGAGCGTAGGAATTCCCCTAATCATGAGCGGAGTTTCACCGTTATCAGTAATACTTTTGACAATACTAACCGGGCTTCCCACAGCATTTGGAGCAGTGGTCGGAGCGGCTCTTGGGGGTATTTCTAAATATTTCATAGCTTTCTGCCTATCGGCAGCAGCCAGCAGCATGCTTTATGTTTCCGCAAACGAGCTTATTCCGGAAGCAAACCTATTGCACAGAGGAAGAAGCAATGCAGTATTTTTACTTGTGGGATTCATATGCGGATGTTATTTAAGCTATGCTGTATAATCACGCGCTTAAATAGATATTATCATAAACAAGCTTGTTGTTTTCAATAATATCCTTCATTTTATTCATATCTGACTTAAAAAAACGAATGCATATCCCGCAGCTTGAGCTTATACTTCTGGGAACAGGTATTACCTTGTATTCAATGTCATGTTTTTTTACCTCTGTTTCCACTTTCATAGCATAGGACACAGATTTAAATGTCATGTAGTTATATTGATCCATATTGTACCTTCTTATTTTATACTCAATTTCAGTATATCATACATAGCCTAACAGTCTAATGAAAAAAAGTTATAATAACAGATTCTATTATAACCTTTTTTATATACTTTTATCTATTCCATTTCATCCAAAGTTAAACCATAACCGCCCAAAAATTCATCCATAAAGATTTTTACATCCTGCCTGTTCATACTGCTCAGTTCCCTGAATATGGATTGCTTTGCATTTGTAAATTCTCTGTTGCCGGATTTTTCTTCTTCAATACATTTGATGTAAGCGCTCAGCTTGTCCGCAGCCTTAACTGTTTTCCATACTTCTTCATCCTCAGCCTCAGGTATAAGTATGGGCTCATATTCCTGATAAAAATCCTCCGGCAGCATCTTTAGGAGAGTTTTGCTTGCAGACAATTCAACTTCTTTGTACGCATTATTGATTGCGGGATTAAAATACTTAATCGGTGTTGGCATATCACCTGTCAATATTTCCGACGAATCATGATAAATTGCAAATAATACAGTCTTATTGACATCAATATCTTTTCCCATTCTTTTTTTCTGTATAATTGCCAAAGCATGTGCAATTACCGAAACGTCAAGACTGTGTTCCGACACATTCTCCTCTTTCGTGTTTCTCATTAGCCCCCACCTGTTAATGTACTTCATCCTGGAAATAAGGGCATAAAAGTTCGATTTTTTCATAAATTCTCCATATTCAAATTCCTTGTGAAAATCGTATATAAATTTATTTTCCTTTGGCCGCAGTTGCTCCGGTAGATTTCATTATTTCCTTCATGCCTTCTGTTGTTTCAATAGTTCCATCCTTAAATATCCACAATGCTTCAGCATCTAAAGATTCAACCAAGACTCTGCCTTCCTCGTACGGCATGAGGAAAACCGTAGTAGACAGAAAGTCTGCCATCCCTGAATTGGCAGTTATAACAGAAACAGCCCTAAAATAATCTCCCGGCATCAATGTATCGGGATCTATCAAATGATGTACCACCTTGTCTCCTACCATGTAGAATCTCTGGTAATCTCCACTTGTAACTACAGAAGCATCTGTAAGAAACACCGTTTCAATAATGCTGTCTTCTGAATTTCCCACTACTGCATCAGGGTTTTGAATTCCAACACCCCACTTATCTCTTAAGCCATCCATAGGTTTACCAAATGCTCTAATATTTCCACCTGCACTGATGATTCCCGATGTTAAACCTTCCTCGGTTATTTCCTTCACAACAATCTCAGTGGCAAAGCCTTTTGCAACAGCTCCCACATCAATATTCATAAGCGGGTCATTAATATAAACAGTGCTGTTTTCCACATCAACCATTATTTTTTCAATATCTGTGTGTTCATTTGCAGCAACAAGATCCTCCATTGGAGGCAGCTTTGCATCAGCAGGATTATAATCAGCCTCATCTCTGTATTCATGCCATATGTTCAGCACAGCACCCATAGCTATGTTTGTCTTTGTTCCTACTTCCTCATACTGTTTTTTGCAGAACAGTATTAAATCAATAATTTCCTTGTCAACCTTAACCGGCTTTACTCCAGCATTGTCGTTGATTGTCTTAATGTTGTTAATTCCTTCATAGTCATTGTACTTGTCATATAATTTATGAAGTTTCTGCATTCTCTCATGAATATGCTCCGCATATCCGTTAAATTCTTCTTCAGTCTTTGCATATCCTACAACCTGAGTTACAGTATCAAAGGTATCAAAAAAAGTATTTGTATACTTTTCATATTCCTGTTCAGTTGGAGGTTCTTCTTCCTGACAGCTTGTTAGCAAAGTAAAGGTTAAAACTGCTGCCAAAATAAAAGCAATTATTTTTTTCATTTTATCACCCTAGGTTATAATAACAAATATTTTAAACATTATCAATAAAAAACTCCCCTGACAATAGAGGGGAGTTTTGTTTTATAATTTATCTTGCGTTTTCAATTGCTTCCGCAACTATTTTTTGATATCCGTCAACAGTTATTGTTACAGATGATGTTAATTCTGGTACATCTGGAACTGCTGTATGGCTAGCATCTCTTTCTTTAACTTGCAGCCCTGCAATTTCATCAGCTGTTTTGCCTGCCATCCACTCTTCGAATGCTTCCATTTGCTCGAACCATTCTTTGCCTATGCTTGAAGCTTTAACCATTCCGTAGTCGGCTCCAATTTCTTTCTTTGTTTTTAATTCTGCAGTCTTGTCAGAAGTTAAAACACCGCTGTCATCATAGTTAATTCTAACCTGAGCAACGTCAACTATTGATTTAGCAACTTTTCCATCTTTATCAAGAGCTACTGCTGTCATGTAAGTATCAACCTGTGCCATTGGCAGCTCATCTGCTGATTTATCTTTTGACTTTCCAATGTGAGTTTCAATTCCAAGTCCAACTGATTCAGCTCCTGCAACATCTTCTGCTTTTTCCCAAGCTTCTTCAACTGCTGCTATATAACTTTCAACCGAAATTGTAACCGATGATGTCAATTCCGGAACATCCGGAACTGCAGTGTGGTTTTCATCTTTTACTTTAACATTTAAGCCGGCAATTTCTTCAACAGTCTTGCCAATCATCCAGTTTTCTAAAGCTTCTATCTGCTCATACCATTCTTTGCCTATGCTTGAAGCTTTAACCATTCCGTAGTCAGCGCCTATATCTTTTTTAGTCTTAACTTCAGCTTCTCTGTCTGAAGTAACCTTCATATCTTCGTCAAAAGCAACTTTTGTCTGAGCCACATCAATTGTTACGCTGGCAACCTTACCTTCAGCATCAAAACCTACAGCAGCTATAGTTACGTCTGCCTGTGCTGTAGCTGTAGCATCAGCTGTTGCGTCTTTTGATTTAGCTATTGAAATACCTTGGCCTAGGCCTATTTTTGAAATAGATCCTGCTTCTCCTACAGGCTGCTCTTCTTTTGGCTCTTCCTCTGGTTCTTCCTTAGGCTCTTCAGCTTCTATAGGCCATGGGTTTGCTTCAGGATCCAAAGCGTTTTTAACCGCATAGATTATAGCATTACTTGTTACCGTAGCACCCGCTACAACATCTACATCGGCTGAATTAGCTTCAACTATTTTTGCAGGAAGTTCATCAATTGCATTTGAACCTATACCTGCTGTTTCGCTATCTCCAACTGCCTTAACATCAGTTATTTTATCTCCTTCTTTTGTAACTGTAACAGTTACTTCTCCACCAAAGCCTTCGCCTGTACCGTTTAATGTAACTGCTTCTGCAGCAGGTTCATTTGCAGGCTGGCTGGCGCATCCGAATAGTGATACCACCATCAAAACTACTAAAATTAATGATACTGTTTTTTTCATAAAACCCTCCAAATTATGTATATAATTTTTTAATCAAACATGTCCGATTATAACATATTGCTCAAAGTTTGACAATACGTTAATTAGTTTTTGTCCACACTATACCTGCATATACATATCAAAATATTGATCAACTTTAATACCTCATCGCCTTTTATATTGGGAAGCTGAACAATAAATAAGAAATACAATTAATTTTGCATAAATCATTGTTGCACTTATGTAAAATTATGTTTCCATTACTTAATTATTAGCTCGTTGACCTTTTTATCAGTACCAATGTTATATATCTGCATCTCATTGTATGAAAAACTGTATATGTAGTCTCCGATATATATAACTCTTCTTATTTCTGAACCGCCATATGAAGAATTTTCTGTCTCATGGCTTATTTTATTTTTCAGCTTGAAGCCGTTATTATTCACATTGTATATATATGCACCGTTAAATTCAGTCTTATAGTTTTCCCCGTTAACAGTAACAGGAAATGTCATCAGTCCCTTGTTCAGTGAAAACATCAGCGCTTTATGATTATACAGGATCTCAGAATATGTGCCTGCTTTTCCGATCGTTTCCGTTTGCAGTTCAGCCGGCTTATCTGCATCTGTGACATCGAACAATGATAATTTTAACCCTCCGTTAGTGGTTACTCCGCCTGAATTTTGTTCTGTGTCGTAACCAAATCCAATAATATGATTCTCGTCCACTACATGAAGATATGTGCTATAGCCCGGTACTTTCAGCATTCCCTCGACCACAGGTTTTGCAGAGTCAGATGCATTTATAACATAAAGCGGGTCTACCTGCTTAAATGTAACCATATAGATGCGGTCTCCGGCAAATCTTGTTGAATATATTTTTTCTCCCGGGGCTAATCCCTCTAATTTTCCGATAGCATTTAACTTTTCATCCAATATATAAACATTATTTTGAGAAGTGCCCCTCCACATTTCTCCTGTGGTAGTAGCTATCCTGAACATCCCGTTGTGCTCATCCATGGAAAATTGATTTATAATAGTTCCCGGTACACTGCCCTGCGATACAACATCTACGTTTCCTTTGTTTAAGCTGAATTTATAAATTACGGTTCCGGAAGTATAGACCGGATTATATAATTCTTTCTGCTCAATTGAATCGTCATAGGAATAATCCGTTATGGCGGCATACATATTGTCTTTAGATACATAAATGGAATCCGAGCCTCCCAGGTACACATCTACATCGGGCTTTGAAGATTTATCCGACAAATCTATCCCCGCCGTGTACATATACCTTGCTTCAATGTGATTGGGAAAATACTTTATTTCATCATAATCAAATTCATATGTTGAATCAGCCAGCACATCTGTATAATACGGCATAGGTATTTCGACATCACTTTTGCTGTACATGTCATATCCGTAATTTATATACTTTGTACTTATTAAATATAATTTGTCTTCTATCATTCTTCCCGACAAATAATTTCCGTCAAAAAGGTATTCTTTTTCCAGAACAGGCTTTCTGATATTTTCAATATTGTAAACCAACACATTTACTCTGTCTTCATAATACCTATACGGCATCATCAAAGAACCTACTTCCATTGATTTATTATAATTCATTGTGTGGAAATAATTGTTCTCCCCGATTACAGCCAGCTTTCCGCCGGCAGCAAATATTTCGCTGATGTACGTGTTTTCGGGTACATTTATTTCTGCTTCTACCTTTGGATTATCAGGGTCTGAGTCAATTATTTTCAAACCGCTTTCAGTATTAATAAATATGTATCTGCCGTCATTTTTAATTATATCTCCTTCCTGCACTCCGTCCACCTGATTATTTGTATCTGAACTATCATTCATTTCCGGAGCCATAGGAGCCTGCGAAGTTCCGACCTCTTTTGAAACAGTGTTTTCGTTTGTATCTTCCACTATATCATCTATGGCAATACCGCTTTCAAGACCTATATAACCAAAAAGCCTTGAGTTGTACTCAAGCAACGCTAAAAGGTTATCTTTTGATCCCACTGTCAATACAATGCTTCTTGAAATTTCGGATGGAGCGTTTGTCGTTATGTATATTGAGTTTGAGTTGCCGTCCCAACTTACCGTATGACCCAAGCTTTCAGTTATAAATCTCAAAGGAACAAATGTCCTGCTGTTTATCATTCTTGTAGGAACATCAATTGTTCTGATTTCACCGTTGACCATAACTTTGTCCTTACCCAGAATCATTTCAATTTCGTTGTAATCGTCCTTTATTACCGCTTCTGATAAGCTTTTATTCCAGTCAACCTTTGCACCGATTTTTTCAAAAACTCCCCTTAGCGGTACCAGCGTTCTGCCGTTTTCTATCACAGGACTGACATCGAATTCCACATATTTGTTATTTACGTAGACATTAACTTCGGTTGAAGCAAACGCGGCAAAGCTGAAGCTGAATATGAAAACAATTATAAGCACTGCTGATTTTCTAAGTATATTTTTCATAATATCTCCTTTCTATTATTAAGGGCTTTTTACCTTTCTCTGTTATATTAACTTAGACGAACCGCATTATAATTTGTTCCTGAATCCAGCAACTTCTTGATACCCATATTACTACTTTCAAATATTAAAGCTACACAATAAAAAAGGAAGCGCCGTATCCTTTTAGGATTGATGACACTTCCTTTTATACCCTTAATAATTCTATTCTAATCTTTAAATGTACTGCAGCATGTTTCCTCCGAATGCTGAGCATTTTTTCCGTTCACAACTACTCTGGATGCCTCGCATCTCTCATTTGTATTGTACACACAGTTTCCTGCCTTGCACATAATATCCGTTTCGCTTTTAGGTTCATGAACGGAACTTCTGACTCCAGGCTTTTGTTCTATAAATGTTTCACAGCATGTGAACCTGCTCTCGTTAGCTTTCTCTCCGTCTACGTTCAAGTTCGGAGCTGTACACCCTTCTCTTTTGTTAAAATAGCAGTTTGATACCGTACAAACAATATGCGCCATGTTTTTTCTCCCTTCAGTTCATTTTTAAAGTAGTCTATCCTTTCTGAACCAAATTATGCACAACTGTACGGTCATAGTCTTACGAAAAATATGCAAGAAGCAAATCAACCATTCTTCCGTAGCTTTTTACCCCGTCCTTCTGATTGTTGCTTTTCAAATATCCGTCATTTATTTTAGTTGATATTTCAGCGACCTTCGTTTCATACCTCTTCCAATAACTTGTCGAGTATCTCATGTCATTTTTGACTTTTTCCGAGTACATTTCAATTAAATTCGTATATGCATTATAATCCTCGCGATAAAGTGCATTCATGCTGTATGACAAGGCAAGCATTGTTCCGCTGTATGCAAAATCATCATAGCCTGAACTCATGCAGGCAAGATAAGAAATAAAATTAGCTTCATCCTCCCTCATAAATCCTCTTAAATGTACCAGCTCATGCAACATCGTAGACGGCAGCTGGTAAGGAGGTACATTTTTATTCACATTTGCCTCAAATGTAAAAGGAAAAAACATTCCCGTTATGCGCATGTTTGACATAACATTTGAGAAAGTAACCAGCTTGGGCTGAGGGTAGTTTCCCTCCAACACTTTGTATTTTTGTGACAGGCTGTCAAATGATATCTTAGCTCTTTCAGCTGTTTCATAATAATTTTCATCAAACAGCTTTGCAGTATTCTGTTCCCCTGTATCCAGACCTTCCCTTAGATTATTTGCATCTTTTATCAACTGTTTGCAGAGATTAATTAATTCCTCCTCAGACGATTCCTTTATTTCCAAGCCGCTGTAATAAGCAAATTCATACCTGTGGTAATTTATGCCGCAAAACAAAACAAAAGTAAACAAAATTACACTCACCACAAGGACGGTATTCACAAAAAAATTCTTTAAATGAGACATTGATTTATCTGATGCGGTTCTAAATACTGTAACTGATAAAAAAGCAACCCCTGCCGCAATTAATGCTATTATAATAAATTCTGCTAATGAAAATTTAATCTTAGATGTAAAAAAAGAAACTGTTTCCGCAAAAAATGGATATATTCTTAATGCGTAAAATTCCGCAAATCCATCATAAAGCCTCGCACATGCTGTAAGCATCACCGAAGCGGCAATAAAAATTGTAATAAGGACTTTTTTGTTCATAACTGCCCCTCCTGTTTAATAATGTTATTATACCATAAAGTATTAAAATAATATTAAAAATACATGATCATATTTATCAATGTTTAATTTTCTTGAAATATTTCCCTTTCGGATATATTATTAATGTAAGAATTTTTTTGGAGGATTAAATGGAGGATATTTTCAGAGATATAATTAAAAATAATATCGGATACACATGGCGAGGAAAAGTTGCCACTTATATTCCTGAACTGGCAAAAGCAAATCCCGGAGACCTTGGGGTATGTTTGGTTACATTGGACGGACGTGAATATTCCGCGGGAGATTACAGCAAAAAGTTTACCATGCAGAGTATTTCAAAAGTTTTGACTTTCATTCTTTCTTTGATGGACAACGGAGAAAAAAAAGTATTTGAAAAAGTTGGTATGGAGCCTACGGGAGAAAGCTTCAACTCCATAGTAGATCTGGAATTAAAAAACATACACAAACCGTACAATCCCATGATAAATGCGGGAGCTATAGCAACAACCTCACTTCTTGCAGGAACCTCCGTAGAAGAAAAAACAGAAAGAATACTGGATTTAGCGAGAAAACTTGCAAATAATCCTGAAATTCAAATAAATAACAGTGTTTATTTGTCTGAAAAGCTGACTGGAGACAGGAATCGTTCAATCGCTTACTTCATGAAAAGCTTTAATATTATAGATGGTTCAGTTGAAGAAATATTAGATGTATATTTCAAGCAATGCTCAATAGAAGTAAATTGCCGCGATATTGCCGACATGGGCTCCGTGCTGGCTAACGACGGCGTATCTCCAAAAACAGGCAAATCAATAGTTCCTAAGCATATTTGTCGAATAGCAAAGACTATTATGTCAACATGTGGATTATACGATGCTTCCGGCGAGTTCGCCGTACATATAGGCATTCCGGCAAAATCAGGAGTAGGCGGTGGAATTATGGGAGCCGTTCCAAAAAGAATGGGTATTGGTGTATACGGGCCCGCGCTGGATGAAAAAGGAAATTCCATAGCCGGAATTCAAATACTAAAGGAACTTTCAGATAAACTTGATTTGCAAATATATTAAAAGAACAGAGCGCCCTCATTTATAATTGAGGACGCTCTGAGAAAATTATTTTACTTCTGTTACATCATAGCCTGCATCTGTAACTGCTTTAGACAGCACCTCGCTGCTTACTTCTTTTGCCAATATCACATGGGCTTTCTTTTCTGCCAGGTTAACTTCTGCGCTTTCAACTCCGTCAACTGCTTTCAGAGCCTTTTCAACTGCAGCCTTGCAGTGCCCGCAGCTCATTCCTTCGATTTTCATAACTTTATTCATTTCATTTCCTCCGTTTATATTATTTGATTTATCTGATAAGTCTTCATTTATGACCTTTATGTCATCGTAGCTATTATCTTTAATTTCTTTATCAAATTGCCCAGACATCCTTACCGGTTTGAAAAATTTAAGCCTCAGAGCATTGGACACAACTGATACAGAACTCATACTCATGGCTCCTGCCGCAAACATAGGATTCAGTTTCCAGTCCAGAAAACTGTAGAATACTCCGGCAGCAAGAGGTATGCCTATAGTGTTGTAAATAAATGCCCAGAACAGATTCTGCTTGATATTTCTAATTGTTGCATTACTTAGCTGAACCGCAGTTACGGCATCCAATAGGTCACTTCTAATCAGCACTATGTCAGCCGACTCTATGGCAACATCAGTTCCGGCTCCTATGGCAACTCCAACATCTGCTCTCGCCAGTGCAGGTGCATCGTTAATTCCGTCACCAATCATTGCAACCTTTCTTCCCTGCTCCTGTATTTTTCTTATTTCTCTTTCCTTATCTTGGGGAAGAACTTCTGCTATTGCCCTTGATATTCCAAGCTGCTTTCTGATTGCCTCTGCTGTCTTTTTATTATCTCCAGTAAGCATTACAACCTCTATCCCCATAGCCTCAAATTCCTGAATAGCCTTCAGGCTCGTAGGCTTAACCACATCGGCCGCAGCAATTATACCCAGCACATTTTTTTCGTCAGCAAAATACAAAGGAGTTTTCCCTTCGTCAGCCATATTTGTTCCTATTTCCACAAAATTATTTTTAATGTTTTTCTCGTTTAAAAGCCTTAAATTGCCTATATAATATTTTTTGTCATTAACCAGTGCCTGAAGCCCCTGCCCCGGAATCGCCTCAAAGTCTTCCACCTGATACAGCTCCAGATTCCTTCTTCGTGCTTCTTCAACTACAGCTTCAGCCAGAGGATGTTCAGAGCTTTTTTCTGCAGATGCGGCAATTCTAAGCATCTCTTCTTCGCTTATACCTTTTGCATACACGTCGGTAACTTTTGGCTTACCTTCAGTTATTGTCCCTGTTTTATCCATTACTACCGTCTTGATTTGATGAGCAATTTCAAGCGCTTCTGCAGACTTAATAAGTATTCCGTTTTCTGCTCCCTTGCCGGTCCCCACCATTATTGCCGTAGGCGTCGCCAGCCCCAAAGCACAGGGGCATGATATCACGAGAACTGCAATTCCTATGGACAATGCAAATTCAAAAGTTGCTCCCAATATAAGCCATACAATTACCGATATAACCGATATGGAAATTACCACAGGAACGAATATGCTGCTTATTTTGTCAGCAAGCTTGGATATAGGTGCCTTTGAGGAACTGGCCTCTTCCACAAGCCTTATTATCTGTGACAGTGTAGTATCATCACCAACATTCTTTGCCTCAAACTTAAAATATCCTGATTTATTTATACTGGCTCCTACCACATTGTCTCCGACCTTTTTTTCAACCGGTATGCTTTCACCGGTAAGCATAGACTGGTCCAATGAAGAGCTTCCGGAAATTATTATTCCGTCAACAGGCACAGACTGGCCCGGTTTTACTATTACAATATCTCCTTTTACAACATCCTCCACGGGAATTTCAGCTTCCATTCCATTCCTTTCCACCAAAGCCGTCTTAGGTGAAAGATCCATGAGCTTCCTTATAGCATCGGATGTCCTTCCTTTAGCCCTGGCTTCAAGAAATTTACCCAAAGTTATAAGCGCAAGGATCACTCCTGCCGACTCAAAATATAAGTCCATGGAATACTGCATAACCATATCCGTATTCATGTGGCCTAATCCATATCCTATTTTATATATGGCAAATATTCCATACCCTACGGCCGCCGTCGTACCCAAAGCTATTAGCGAATCCATGTTAGGAGATCCCTTAAACAGAGTTTTAAACCCCACAACATAATATTTTTGGTTAATAATCATAACTGGGGCTGCAAGCAGAAGCTGTGTAAATGCAAATGTTATGGAATTCTCCATTCCGTGAAATACAGCCGGAAGCGGCCATCCAAGCATGTGCCCCATAGATATATAAAACAGCGGCACTGCAAACAGAAATGAAATTATTAGCCTTTTCTTCATTTCCTTAAATTCCGCTTCAGCATCAGGTTTTTTTTCCGCTCTCGTCTGCATCCTTTTTTCCGCAGATGAAGCTCCGTAACCTGTATCTTCAACAACCTTTATGATATCCCCTTCCGACAGCAAAGCTTCATCATACTTAATTGTCATAGAATTACTCAAGAGATTTACATTGGCTTCAATAACTCCCTCGGTTTTATTTATATTTTTTTCTACTCTTGCTGAACATGCCGAGCATGTCATGCCTGTAACATTAAATTTCTGTGATTTCATTCATTTCACCTCTTATTTTGAGACCTTGTTAATCAATGAAATAATTTCATCAATTTTTTCATCCTCACTGCCCTGCTCAAAAGCCTCTTTTACGCACATGTGCATGTGAGCCTTTAATATTTCATTGTTTGTTTTTTTAAGAATCGAAATTACTGCCGCTATTTGGTTGCATATATCCATACAGTATCTATCATCTTCAACCATCTTGGATATTCCCTCTATCTGCCCGGCAGCTGTCTTTAAAAGACGGTTAATTGTATTTTTATCAGCTTTCATACTTCCTCCTCGCATACTCCCCCCCTGTGGGGGTGGTGTGCCTAAATGATATACTTTTTTTATCATTTTGTCAACATTGTTTTAAATATTTTTCGTATAATTATTATGAGCAATTATTTTCATTTTATTTTACGCCTTTCAGCTCCATTTTTAAAAAAGCGAAACAACCTTTAATTGGTAAAAAAACTTGAACCAATATTAAAAATATTATATAATTATTGTGTATACTGACCGCTAGTCGAAAGATAACCGGGGTGTTTTTGAGGAGGAAAAATATGAGAATTAAGTACATTCCTGAGCCATTTAGAATTAAAATGGTTGAAACAATCAAAATGACAACTCCAGAAGAAAGAGCGCAAAAAATTAAAGAAGCAAACTACAATCTATTTAACCTCAGAGGAGAGGATGTATACATCGATCTTCTGACAGATTCCGGAACAAATGCAATGAGCTCTAACCAGTGGGCAGGAATCATGGTTGGTGATGAGGCTTATGCCGGTGCAAAAAGCTACTATCGCCTTATTGAAACTGCCAAGGAAATTTTCGGATACAGCTACATTCAGCCCGTACATCAAGGCAGAGCTGCGGAAAAGGTTTTATTTCCGGCATTGCTAAGCAAAGGACAGTTCGCTGTTTCAAATATGTTTTTCGATACAACTCGTGCTCATGTTGAACTGGCAGGCGCACGCTGTATAGACTGTGTAGTCAAAGAAGCCAAAGATCCTGAAAAGCGTGCAAAGTTTAAAGGAAATATGGATATTGAAAAGTTAGAAGAAATCATTAAGGAACACGGTTCTGAAAAAGTTGGTCTCGTTGTTATGACGGTTACTAATAATTCAGCCGGCGGCCAGCCTGTTTCAATGAAAAATATGAAAGATGTTGCTTCAATATGTAAAAAATATAATATACCTTTAGACATTGACTCAGCAAGATATGCTGAAAATGCATACTTTATAAAACGTGATGAAGACGGATATTCAAATAAATCCATAAGAGAAATAGTAAGAGAAATGTTTTCTTATGCTGACATGTTCTCCATGTCATCCAAAAAAGACGGAATTGTCAATATGGGCGGTATGATCGGCGTAAAAGATGAAAAGAAATTTGAAGATATTATAATGAAAATTAAAGCAAATTGCATCAGCTTTGAGGGATTTATCACATACGGAGGATTAAACGGCCGTGATTTAGAAGCGCTGGCAATAGGTTTGAACGAAGCTCTTGAGGAAGACTATCTGAAATATCGAATCGGTCAGATGGAATACCTTGCAGCACTGTTAGATGATGCCGGCATTGCCTATCAATCTCCTGTCGGTGGTCACGGAGTTTTCATAGATGCAAAAAAAATGTTGCCTCACATACCATATTACGAATTCCCCGCTCAGGTACTTGCAATAGAACTATACAAGGAAGCCGGCATAAGATCTTGCGACATAGGTTCTTATATGCTTGGAAACGATCCAGATACAGGTGAACAAATAAAATCGGATTTTGAATTTACAAGGCTGGCAATACCGCGCAGGGTGTACACTCAAGCACACTTGGATGTTATTGCAGATGCTCTTATTTCTATTAAAGAAAGATCCGGAGAAATCAAGCGCGGATATAAAATAGTCTGGGAACCTCCTATACTCAGACATTTCCAGGCTCATTTACAGCCTATAGAATAAATATTTTCATTATAATTGCAGTAATTTGATAGATATACGGTTATGCCGTCTTAATGACTTTGTCATCAAGACGGCATTTTAAAATATTATGAAAATCATCATTAAACAGGATATCCTTACTTTTCTAAGAATAACTTACAACACAGACTCCCCTGCATCTTATCTTTTCCTTTAGTTCATTTATCCACTCTTCAGATGGTTTTTTAAATTCTCCCGACGGCTTCTCAAGACCGAGTGCCTCATACTTTTCATTGCCATAGCTGTGATATGGCAGCAGCTCTATTTTTGGATTTTTAATGCATGATTTAACAAATTCCGCAGTTTTTAAAATATTTTCCGCATCGGCATTTACGCCTTCTATAAGAGGAATTCTTACAATAATGTCCGCATTTAACTCACCGGATTTTTTTATGTTGTTCAGTATTTTTTCATTTCCCTTGCCTGTGAACTTTATATGCTTTTCATTATCCATATGTTTTATGTCTACAAAAATCATGTCCATTTTTTCCAGTATATCGTGAATTTCATCAAACTCAAAATATCCCGAGGTTTCTATTGCCAAGTTTATGGCTCTGTCGTACAGACTATTTACCATAACCCTCAATACATTGTGCTGCATTGTTGCCTCTCCTCCGGAAAATGTAACTCCACCGCCGGAGCGCCTATAAAATATCTCCTGTCTGTCTAAAATATTGAGTATATCTTCAGCCGAATACCTCTTCACTAGCTTCCTTCTGCTGCCGGAGGGACAAACATCGGCACATATACCGCATGATGTGCATTTTTCCCTCTCTCCCGGAAAATTTAGGTTAATTCCTATGTTTTCGGGACAGTTCACCATACATTTGCCGCATCCTATACAGCTTCCGGTAATATACGATATTCTATCTGCGCGTACCAACGCCTCAGGATTGGCACACCACTCGCAGCTAAGCGGACATCCTGCAAAAAATACTGTTGTCCTTATTCCGTCTCCATCATTAACAGAAAAATTTTGAGGCTCCATAAAGTATCCGTATATTTTATCCATATCTTCTCCTAAAATTTTTCGTGTGATGTCCTTGCAATAATTGCATCCTGCATGCTCTTTGACAGGTTAACAAATTGTGTGCTGTAGCCTGCCACTCTCACAAGAAGATCCTTGTAATTTTCCGGATGCTCCTGCGCTTTTATGAGAGTTTCGGTAGAAATGGTATTAAATTGAACATGGAACGCTCCCAGTGAAAAGAATGTCTGTATCATACTTCCCAGATTGCTCTGTCCTCTCTTTGTGTTTACAAGATCCTGGCTTAATCTCAGGTTCAAAAGCGTACCTCCGGAATGCACATCCTGATTCAATTTAGCTGCAGAGCGCATTGCCGCCAAAGGTGTTGATGTGTCCGAGCCTGCAAATGGTGAAACTCCTTCAGACAAAGGTTCCTTAGCCCTTCTGCCGCACGGTGTAGCTCCCACCACCTTGCCTGTAGGAAGATAATTGGATATTCCCATAAATGCCGTAATAAAATTGTTTCCGTTTATATCCTTGTATTTATGGCATTCCTTGTAATAATAGTTTGCCATCTTTATGGCTATATCATCAACATAATCTACGTCGTTGCCGTACTTTGGAACATTTAGTGCCATCTGTCTAAGTTCTTCGTAGCCTTCCCAGTTAGCATTCAAAGCATCTGCAAGAGTCTTAATATCCGTTATATTATCTTCAAAAACCAGCTTCTTGATTACAGCCAGAGAATTTGATGTAACGGCAAGCCCTATTCCTGTCAGTACAGGCCCGATATTATATTTTGCTCCGGCATCAACTAAATCCACTCCATCCTTAAGGCAGTTCTCCATGCATGAAGATAAAAACGGTCTGGGAACAAGCTGCTTATGGAGCTTCTGAGCAACAATTGTCGATATTACGGAATGTTTTATAAGATTGTCAAACTGTTTATAAAATGCATTTTCAACATCTTGATAACTTTTGAATAACCCAGGATCTTTTTCGTCAAGCCCTATCTTTTCACCGATTATTCTGCTGAACCCGCGGTTCAATGCAAACTCAAGCGCTGCTGTGAAGTTAATATTTGCGGCAGATGTCCATTCGCCTGTTTTGCGGAAGTGAGGAACCACACACCCGCAATTGTTCCAATCTCTGGCATCTTCAGGCTCATATCCGGCGTTTATTAACATCTGGTATCCTGCCTGATCGCTGTGTATTGCCGGGAATCCCGTTCCCTTGCTCACTAGGTGCGTTACAGCATCTACAAATTCTCTGGGACTGTCCTGATGAATTCTCACGCTCAATCCGGGCTGGTGCGTCTTAATTTCTTCCGTTGCTTTAAGAGCCATATATGACAAATCATTTGTGGCATCCTTTCCTTCTCTTGTCTTTCCTCCAACTGTCAGATTTTGAAACTGGTTGTAGCCGGCAAAAAATTCCGCAGTATTTGCAGATATGGTCCATACCCATTCCGAAAGTTTAAGCCAAAAAGCTTCTATTAATTCTTGTATTTCTTCCTTTGACATTATGCCTTCGTCAATATCATGCTTGTAATAGGGATACATAAACTGGTCAAACCTTCCTATATTTAAAGCAAGTGGATTTTCTGAAAGTATTCCTCCTACCTGAGTGAACCACACGAACTGTATAGCTTCGTAGAAGGTTTCCGGCGGATTTTCAGGCACATTTTTGCATATTTGAGATATTTTCAGCAACTCATTCTTCCTTGCACCGCTTTTTTCTTTCTCCGCCAGTTGGCTCGCCTTTTCGGCATATCTATTTGCATAGGATATTATACCCTCTGAAGTAAGTATAACTGATTTATAAAATTCAATTTTTTTCATATCATCAGCTGACGCCGGATTTAACTCCATCATGTGAATTTTTGCTTCTTTGAGTATTCCCCCAAAGCCTTTTTTAAACAATACATCCTGGTAGTCGGGAGTTATTTCTCCCACTGCCTGACGCCACTTAGAGTCATTGTCTACAAAGCCTGTATCTACCACAACCTTTGCTGTTTCTTTCGGAAGCTGAGCTAAGAATGATTCTTCAAGAGATTTTCCTTTCCAGTAAGGAAATATATTTTTTCTAACATAATTTCTTTGCTCATCTGTCATAATATAAGGGTCCTGCACCCTTTTATCGAAATTATCCATTTCTCTGTCAACCCACACCCACGAGAATTCGGGAGTTAAAATACCGCACTTCCTGAATTCCCCGATTGCTCCCACAATCAGCTCGTCGTCATATATATTTACTGCAAGCTGCTCACAGGCATCTTTGAAAGCCACAGCCCTTCTGATAGGCACTGAATGTCCCTCCGTTTTCTTATGTGATTCTGTCCATATTCTTGCCCTTTCGTATGAGACAGAAGGCTTAGACTTAATATAGTTCTGCCTGATTCTTTCAATTCTTTCGGTTGTCATATAATTTCCTCCTATTATTAGTTTGTTTTAACATTCTGTGTGCGTTATAACATATGCTGATGTTAAAATATAACGCCGAGAACTGACTCAGCGCTACTTATATCAATATTTAACGATGTTTTGAAATACCACTTCCGCATCATACGGATTATTGTATTCATGACATTTATCTGCTCTGAACGTCAGTGCGGCAGGTGCTTCTAAAACATGCTTCCTTCCGTCAACCACAACCTCAAGAATGCCTTCCGTAACAACTATATACTCAACCGTAGATGCCTTGTGAGGCGGTGACACGTGATGTGCTCCCGGAAGAAGCTTTATATAAAAATATTCGAAACCTGACAGCGGATTAAACGGAAAAACATTGTATAGCACCATTTTATCCTCTGATTCATAAACCGGATCAAGCTCTCCGATAACAACGGCATTATCATCTTCCTTATCAGAGCTGAGCAGCTCGGAAAAGGATATTTTCAATCCTGTAGAAATTTTCCATAGTGTTGATATGGTCGGAGTAGATTCACCTCTTTCAATCTGTCCAAGCATTGCCTTGCTCACTCCGGTCAAGGCAGAGGTTTCTTCAAGTGTAAGTTCCATTTCGAAGCGGGTTTTCCTCAGTTTATTGCTTATACTAATTAACGGATCTGCCAAAATATTAAACCTTCCTTAGTTTAGTAAATCAATTATACAATAAATCAGACTATATTACAACACTTTAGTACAATAAATCGCACCAGATACGTTATATTGTCCGAACAAACAATTTATCTACCCTACTTTTCCTCATTAATTGAAGTATAAAGCATATTATTATATGGAACATATTTTTAGAGGTGGACTATGAGAAGGGAAAATATTATTTTCGGAACGTTAATATTGACTGCCGCAACAACCGTTGTAAGAGTTGTTGGAATACTGTTTCGCATCTATCTTGCCAATGTCTTGGGAGCCGAAGGTATGGGATTGTACCAGCTGATACTTTCCGTGTACCTGCTGATGGTGACTCTTGCAACAGCTGGGATAAGAGTTGCTGTTTCAAGACTTATATCAGAAGAGCTGGCGCTGAGAAATTTCAACAATGCCAAACGCGTGCTTCGTCAGTCTCTGGTGCTTTCCGCATTCACAGGGTTTGCTTCTGCTTTTATTTTGTATTACTTCGCAGACTACATGGGCGGCAGCATACTTAACGACAGCCGCACAACCATGGCGCTTTTATACCTTGTTCCCAGTCTACCTTTCATAGCTGTTTCAAACTGCTACAAGGGGTATTTCTATGCTGTGGGCAAAATAACAAAGCCGGCAGTTATTCAGGTTGCAGAACAGCTGGTAAGAATTGCGGTTATATTTTATATAATGGATATTTTTCTGCCGAAAGGAATTGAATACGGCTGCGCCGCAGTTGCCATAGGCATGACCGTCGAAGAATTATTTTCCCTCATATTAACCTGGTTTTTTTATATTTTTGATAAAAAACCATTCAAAAAATCTAATATAAAAGCTGATAACATGATTTTTAAAATTCTAGGAATATCCCTTCCTCTTTCTGCTACATCTTATTTAAATGCTATTTTGAGGACGGTTGAAAACACGCTTATTCCTGCCAGACTGCTTTTATTTGGCTTATCCCCGGCTGCTGCTATGAGCATTTACGGAATGATTAAGGGCATGGTTTTGCCGATTTTATTTTTTCCTTCTTCATTCCTGACATCTCTGTCATCAATTTTAATTCCTGCTGTGGCAGGTGATAACGCCGCTTCTAATGAAAAGAAAGTTTCCGGCACTCTTTCAAAGGTACTTCATTTCACCTCCATTTCAGGAATATTGGTAGTTGCCGTATTTGTAGCGTTTCCAAAAGAAGTAGCCACTGTGGTTTACAACGATTCTCAGGTTGGCGTCATGATAAAAATAATATCCTTCGTATGCCCGTTTATGTATCTAAACATGGTCATATCATCTATGCTCAATGCACTGGGTGAGCAGATGAGCTCATTCAAAATAAATATAATTGAATCGGCACTCAAAATATCCATAATATATTTCTTTGTACCTGTCTACGGGTTTAACGCATACTTATTTTCGTTGTTCATAACCACCATACTCAATACAATACTGTATCTCACAAGGCTTCTGCAGGTTTCATGCATAGTATTTGATATCTCAAACTGGATTTTTAAGCCTGTTGCTTCAGGAGCAGCAGCCGGATTTATTTCTAAATTTTCATACAATATTTTTATGGCAAACTCTCCAAATCAAATATTTCCGTTGATTTCTTCCATAATAATATGCATGCTTTTGTATTTAATGGGACTTATTTTAACCAGAAGCGTTAAATTATCATCTATTAATGAACTAAAAAAATATATAAAAAAATAGCAGCTGTTGAAACTTTCTTCATTATGAACATATTGGCATAAAAACCAAAGGATATTTCTTCGATTAATTCAAAAAATACTTTTAACAAGTAAAAAAGGAGAGATATCATGCAATATAATTTGATAAATATGTTGATGTTTTTCTTTGTCTACGGATTTTTAGGTTTTATTCTGGAAACTGTGTTTAGAAGTGCCGCGGAAAGGAGATTAGTCATAAGCAGAGGTTTTTTGACAAATATGTTCTGCCCTCTTTACGGAATTTGCGGCCTAGCCATAATCCAGATATTTATCTTCACGGAAATTACGATCACCAGCCGCCTTGCAGCCTTGATTCTTGCTACTGTGGGAAGTATGCTGGCCGTAACTGTCCTTGAATATGCATCCGGACGAATTTTAGACAGGGTTTTTGACCACAAAATGTGGGATTACAGCAACCTACCCTTTAATTTTCATTCATATGTCTGCCTTGATTTTTCACTTATGTGGGGAATTGTATCAATAATTTTAGCAAGTATAATTCATCCGCTGGTTCAAATGGCTGTATATGCTACAGCCGAAACAACTAAAATTATTTTTTTATACTTTGTTTTTTCGGCACTGTTTATAAATGCTTCCTATAACTTTAGAAAAATCTATCGTCTTAATTTAATAAGACTATAAAAAATGTCATGTTCAGAAATAA
Organism: Sedimentibacter sp. MB35-C1; assembly: GCF_030913635.1. Classification (NCBI taxonomy): domain Bacteria; kingdom Bacillati; phylum Bacillota; class Tissierellia; genus Sedimentibacter; species Sedimentibacter sp. MB35-C1. The sequence goes on along the minus strand of NZ_CP133188.1, from coordinate 869,210 downwards.
CTGAGCATGACTCATGTCAAGTAGACAATTTAAATATTAGACACATATGGATGCATAGTTTAGATATTCTAAAGGAGCCATGCATCCTAGTTTTTTTGAAATCCTTTTTCCATAAAATATCTCGAATTTTAATGCGCCGAAAAATCCTTCCATAGGCCCATTATCTATGTACTCACCAACCTTAGACATACGTTCCAGCTTTTTCAATTTTATTTTCAAAGATATTTTCAGTATACTGGAATCTTCTATCGCTATGAAATATAAACTTTGCATCAACATACTTATTGATGGCTTTATCAAACAATATTATTGTTGTTCTTCTTAAATGATAATTCAATAATACTGTTATCATAAATATCCATAATTGAACAATTCATCTTGTTTTTCTTTTTCAGATTTTATCCTACTTTTATATTTGTAATATCCATTTCTTGAAACATCTAGAATCTTACATAGTTGGCTACTAGATAACCTTTATCTTTAAAAAAATCTACTGCTTTGTACTCTGCTTCTAACCTTACTTTCAAAAGCGAAATTTCTTTTCGTATTCTCTTCTTTTCTTTAATGCTATTTCTTTTTACAAGTTGAAGCTTTAACTTCTCAATTTCAGTTAAATTACTTTCATCAATTCCTGACCTTGGCCCACGCTTTTTATATTTTAATGTATCTGTTCCTTTGTATATATGCCCTTATTAAGAATTTTTTGTGAATTAACTTTTTTGTAGCCTAACGAATTTAAAAAAAGTTTTATTTAAAATAGAAAAACGTTTGACTTTATGTATATTTAATATTATAATTTTGGATAATTGGTAATACCAATTATCCAAAATTATAAGGAGAATAATTATGTACAAATTATCACAGCTCACACCAGATGGCAGCATTGTTCTTAACGGTGAAAAAATTGCAGACACAATTCTTTATGTAAACGGAGAATATGTGAAAAAGTCAGAGGCAGTAATTTCTGTTTATGATTCGGGATTTCAGCACGGTGATGGCGTTTATGAAGGTATACGTGCATATGATAGAAGAGTCTATCGCTTAGAAGAACACATTAAACGTCTTTATGAATCATGTTACACACTTGGTATTAATATCGGAATGACACAGGACGAAATGAAACAAGTTGTTAAAGAGCTTGTTAAAAAGAACATAGAGGCAGGCATACATGATATACACATGCGATTGCAAGTAACAAGAGGCTTTAAGGCACAGACAGGTATGCATCCTACCCTCAATATAACAAATTCATCAATTGTTATATGTGTTGATGAAAAACCACCTATATTCAATAAAGATGGGATTACACTTATAACTACTTGGCTCAAGAGATATAATCCACAGTATATGGATCCAAAAATCCATTGCTGCAATCAGCTTAATCAGATCATGGCGGCTTGCGAAGCAATGAGGCAGGGTGCAGATGAAGCAATTATGCTTGACCAGAATGGATATGTTGCTGAGACAAACTCAACAAACCTTCAGCTTATAAAAGACGGTGCACTCGTTCTACCTACTCTGGACTCACAGCTTCCAGGCATAACAAGAAAAACAATGATACAAATTGCAAAGGATCTTGGAATGGAAGTTCAAGAAAGAAACGTATCTATTTCTGAATATTACAATGCAGACGAAGTATTTATTTGTGGTACAGTTGGCGAAGTTGTTCCTATAAAGATGATTGATGGTAAAAAGATAGGTCATAAGGTTCCAGGCTCTATTACAGAAAAGTTCTCACAGGAATATAAAAAGATGACCGAAACTTTCGGTGTTTCAATTGATGATTAATTAAAAAAAATCAATGGAAGAAACTTATGGAAAACTAAGAAAACGTCACCCTTTTTTATAGCAGTTCTACCCATAATAGTTATGGCAGTTGTTATGGGAGTAGGTTTTGGTAAATATCGTTACAGCGTAGAAGTTTTACTTCTTCTATGCTCTTTCCTCACCATTATTCTTGCAGTGACGGCACGCTTATTCTTGTAACAGTTATAGCAACATTTATTGTTACTATAGTTGTGGGAAACGCATATATTCCAATTCTTCTCTGTGGCGAACTTTTTAAGGATGCTTTTAAAGAAAGATGTTTGGATGCGAAAAACCTTTCCAGAACTTTGGAGGATTCAGGAACATGTGTAATTCCGCTCGTACCTTGGTCAGGCGGTGCATACATGGCGGCAACCCTCGGCGTTGCAACATGGGATTATCTGCCTTGGACTATATTTTGTTACACAGGTTTCATATTTGCTATAATCTGGGGCTTCACAGGCTTTGGTATTGCAAAAACAAAGAATGAAAAAATTGTAAATATTTGACATTAAAAATAATCAAGAAGAATTACTGGAGAATATTATGTTTATATTTTATTTTCTTATAGCATTTATCGCTTCCACCATAGGGGCTATAAGCGGTATAGGCGGAGGAATTATAATAAAGCCTGTTATGGATGCCATAAGCGGGCTTTCAGCAAGCACTATAAGCTTTATGTCCGGATGTACAGTTTTGTCTATGGCTCTATTCTCGTTTATAAGAGGACTTAAGGGAGAAGTAAAGCTTAACTATGCAGTAAGTATCTGGCTAGCAGTAGGTGCTGCTAATGGAGGATATATAGGCAAAAGTCTTTTTTCAGCTTATACTGGAAACATTGCTCTTGTACAATCCGTTATGCTACTTATTATTAATTTTCTTGTATTTATTTATATAACAAATCAAGGAAAAATCAAAACACTTACACTTATGAACCCATTTTTGTGCTTTGTCATTGGGCTTTTGCTGGGCATGGTTTCATGTTTTCTTGGAATTGGAGGCGGTCCAATAAATATTGCTGTACTTTACTACTTTTTTTCTATGTCACCAAAGGTTACAGCCAAAAATTCACTTTTTATTATTCTTTTTTCCCAGGTTACAAGCTTTGTAACTACTTTAAGAACAAATACTGTACCATCATTTGACACCTTGTCTCTTTACGTTATGTGCACAGGTGGTGTAATAGGAGCAATCGCAGGATTAATAGCATCAAAAAAAATGTCTAACAATAATGTTGAAACTTTTTTTACACTTGTTCTTGGTGGGCTTATAATGCTTAACACTTATAATGTTTTACAAATTATGATGTAACTTTTGTAATTTATATTAGACAAAAAACAGTATTTATTAATGTGTCAATTTATTACTAATTATTTGTAATAATTGATACTATAAAAATTATTGACAATATTTCGCATTTGAATTAGCTATATATAGCTTGCTATATAAAATGAATTAAATTATATGTTAAGAGAAAAAATAAATATAAAAGATTAAATTCAAACTAAAAGGTAATTCGAAATTTAATAAAAGGAGTATGAATATGTACAGAAGAGTAATGAAAAAAGTAAAAGAGAGCAATGTAGATGCCTATATTGTGCGTAATGATGCAAACAGAAATTATCTTTGTAGCAAGGGAAACTATTATCTGCCAGGTATTTTACTTATAACGGCAGAAGAAGTTTTTCTTGCAACACCTTCAAGAAATATAAAATATTTTAAAAATATTTATTCAGAATATACTGTGTTTTTTGGTGGTATTGATGAAATTGTAAAAACAAGCTTTAGTAAAGGCATTAAATCTTTAGGATATGAGTCGACAACAACATCTAAATATGATTATGATATGCTTGTAAAAAAATTTTCCGGCGTAGAACTTGTAGATATGCCTCAATTTATTGAAGATGTACGTATGATTAAGACGGAAAAAGAGGTGGAATTTATTCAGCAAGCTGTTGATCTTGCAGATAAAGCATATTTAGAATTTCTTAATTTCATTAAAGTTGGAATGACGGAAAAACAAGCAAGAAATATATTCAATGATATATTAATGCATATGGGTGCAGAAGGGTTTTCGTTTGATACATTATTATCTTCAGGATCAAGATGCTTTATGCCACATTGTGCACCTACTGAAAAGGTTATTAAAAAAGGTGATTTAGTCCTTATGGATTTTGGTGTTGTACTTAATGGATATTGCTCTGACACATCTAGAACTATTGTAATGGGCAATGCTGATGACAGACAAAAGGAAATGTATAATCTTGTATTAAAAGCACAAATTATGGCGCTCGAAAATATTAAAGCAGGAATGACATGCAGAGAGGCTGATGCATTTTCTCGAAATATTATTACAAAAAAACTGGACAAAGGTTGTTTTGACTACGGCCTTGGTCATGGTATTGGTATGGAAGTTCATGAAAAGCCAAGGCTTCATCCTCAAAGTGATTATATACTTTCGGAAAATACTATTGTTTCTGTTGAACCGGGCATATATATAGAAAATTGGGGCGGAATAAGAATTGAAGATCTTCTGTTAATAGAAAAAGAAAAAGGAGGACGTAATCTTACAAAGGCACCGAAAGATACTTTATTAGAAATATAATTTTGTTATAAGGAGGAATGCTGAAAGCGAATTTTCAGCGAATATCTATGGAAAAAACAAAGAGAAAGAAAAATTTTTTAAACAGAACTCTTGACAGAGTTGAGATAGCTGGCAACAAGCTACCTCATCCAGTCACTCTGTTCTTCTACCTGGCAATATTTGTATTGCTTCTATCATTTATTGGGGCTTCTGTTGAATGGTCAGCATCGGGTGAAATTTTAAACAGAGTAACAAATGAAGTTGAAATGCAAAAAATTACAGTTAATAACCTGCTTTCAAAAGAAGGGCTTGTATATATACTTACAAGCATGTTATCTAATTTTACAGGATTTGCACCTTTAGGTGTAGTTCTTGTAGTTACCTTTGGTATAGGTATGGCAGAAGGAAGTGGATTTATAAGTGCTGCTGTTAAAAAAACAGTATCGGTTACACCAAAAAGATTAATAGTTCCAGTAGTAGTATTCCTTGGAATCATGTCTAATGTAGCTTCGGTTGTTGGATATGTTGTACTAGTCCCACTTGGTGCGATTATTTTTATGTCTTATAATAAGCATCCTCTTGCAGGAATGGCAGCAGCTTTTGCTGGCGCATCAGGTGGATTCAGTGCTAACCTTTTAATAGGTGCAATCGATCCCCTTCTTTCTGGCATTAGCACAGAAGGAGCGAGGATTCTTGATCCTTCGTATGTTGTCGACCCTACAGGAAACTGGTTTTTTATGATGGCCTCAACAGTAGTCATAACGATTGTAGGCACTATTATCACTGAAAAAATAGTTGAACCAAGACTGGGTATATACGATAAGAGTAAGGCACAAGTTACGCAAAGTGAAATGGAACTTGGTAATATGAGTCAAATAGAGAATAAAGCTCTTAAAGTATCAAGTATAGTTCTTTTTGCAATGCTTATTGGTTTATTTTTACTTTGTATTCCTAAGACTTCATTTCTGAGAAATATACAAACAGGTAGCCTTGTAAGTGGATCTGCTCTTATGAAAGGAATAATTCCTATTATTACAATAATGTTTTTTGTACCTTCAGTTATTTATGGGAAAATTACTGGTGTATATAAGTCGGAAAAAGATATTGCAGCACAAATGGGGAAAAGTATGTCTACAATGGGTGGATATATTGCACTTGCTTTTGTTGCATCACAATTTATATCTTATTTTGAAAAAACGAATATTGGCATTATTATAGCTTTAAAAGGTGCTAAATTTCTTGGTTCAATTGGAATATGGCCTCCACTTTTAATGGTTATCTTTGTAATTCTTGCAAGTTTACTAAATTTGTTTATGGGTTCTGCTTCTGCTAAATGGGTTATAATGGCACCAGTGTTTATTCCGATGTTTATGGGACTCAATATTTCTCCTGAAATGACACAGGCAGCATTCAGAATAGGTGACTCCAGCACAAATATAATTACTCCATTAATGGACTACTTTCCACTTATTCTTGCTTTTGCAAAAAAATATGATGAAGATACAGGTATTGGCACAATGATTTCCACAATGCTTCCATATTCTGTAGGATTCCTAATTTTCTGGGCAGTTCTTTTGGTTATATGGATGGTACTTGGCTTGCCACTTGGACCCGGTGTAGGCGTTTACATGTAATATAAATCATAAAAATAATATTTTATTAAGTAAGAATGAGCTTTTGTTCATTCTTACTTTTGTTATCATGGAAGAAATGATTTATATTATCATAGAACTCGTTGAATATATAGTCAGACTAAAGGTATTTACCTAAAAGTATTTTTATTTGTTTTTGTTGAAAGAACAATGGTTTCTTGATTTAAACAGTAATAGATGGTATAATGTTTAAAATAACGCAAATGTTGAAAGATTATTAAATTATGATATTCAATCCTGAAAATAAAACTCAAATATAACAAAGAGGAACGGGAATGTTTACAGAAATAGAACCAAGCGAAAAGGTAACAAATAAAATACTTAAACAGATAACTCAACTTATAAAAGACGGAGAGCTTAAGCCAGGTGAAAAGCTTCCTCCTGAAAGACAGATTGCAGAAATGATGGGAGTAAGTCGTCCTGCCCTCAAGCAGACAATAAGTATACTTGAAGCTATGGGTATTGTTGAATCGCGTCGTGGAGACGGGAACTATATTCTTCCATGCCAGAACAAGATATTCAATCCCATAATTCTTTCATTCTATGCCGCTCACGGAAATATGGACGACATATTAGAAGTAAGATATATCATTGAAGTACAAAATGTAAAAATAGCGGCACGCAAAAGAACAGAAGAGCAACTTGCTCTTCTGGATGAAATTATTTCCCGTATGGAAGGCCCTAAAACACTTAAAGAAAGAATTCTTCTAAACAATGAATTCCATCTTGAACTTATACGAATAACCGGAAATCCGCTGCTTATAAACTTCTATGAAAGCATAATCGATCTTATTGGCGAGCAGATAACAACTACCGACGGTAGTGATTTTTATTCCACTCACAAGGATATTGTAGAGTTTATAAGAGATAAAAATTCAGATGGAGCAGCAAAATCAATACTAAGACATTTTGGAGTAAAATTCCCAAATTTCAAGTATTACGCTGAAGATATGTAATTCTTAATAATAAGGTAGATGTTTTTTTGTCCTTCAATAGGAAAGTTTTCTAAAAAGTGAAAAAGGTGTACGCCCCAAACGCTTGTTGTACTTTATACGGTGATTGGGCGGTCAAAAAATGATTGCCCTATTATTGTTCCCTCATTTTCAATATACCTATTGCTCATACCTTTTGCATATATTGCAATGATACGGTTTCCTATATCAACGGTTTTAGTTTTGAATTTACTTATTGCCTTTGGAGAAAATTCTCCGCTTCTGTCACGAGGTACATTAATTGGTATCTCACCATATTCACTTTGTAAGGTTTATTGTATCCATTACGACTGTTTCCACTGCATTTTCCTTCGACAAAATGTTTATCATATCATAAAATGTTCATCCATCTCTGATTCAAGCATTTCTTCAATTTTTCCTTTAAAAAATTCTTTTAATAAATTTTGCACATCATTCAAGTTTTCTCAATTCTTTGCTATAAATTTTGCCAATTCCTGTGTCTTTTCCTCACGTAAAAAAGTTTCGTGTTTCATGATAATACCTCCTCGCTTTTGTGGTTACCATTTATACGAAACTTTATACAGTCTCTTTAGAATATCGAAACTATGGTCTAATATTTAATTAAATTAATTGTCTAATTGACATGAGTCAGTTCAACTGAGCATGACGCTTTTTTATTTTTTATAGTCAGGAAAGTCTTAACAATTATCCGCTTATTAACAACTCGTCTATGGGCCTTCCAGGCGGAACTATGGGATAAACGCTGCAGTCATGGTCAATTCTGCATTCAATCAATACGGGTTCATTGACACCGCAGGTGCTTTCAAGAGCATTTTCCAACTCTTCCATTGATTCTGCCTTAAATGATTTTATGCCGTAAGAGCCGGCAAGCATCTGGTAGTTCACATCGTCATGGTTATCTGTTTCGGAATACCTCGCATTGCTGAACATTCTCTGCCATTGACGAACCATGCCCAACGTATTGTTGTTAAGCAATATTATTTTAACAGGAAGCCTATATCTTGAAATTGTAACTAATTCTTCACAGTTCATTCTAAAACTTCCGTCTCCGGTAACAAGAACCGTTTTTTTATTTGGGTTTCCTATCTGTGCTCCCATTGCAGCTCCAATTCCAAAACCCATTGTCCCCAGACCACCGGATGTTATAAACTCATCCGACCTGTTAAAATTCCAATACTGACCGGTCCACATCTGATGCTGCCCCACATCTGTTGCAACAACTGTATCCACACTGTAATAGCTGTTAACTTTTTTCAATATGTTCTCCGGAATAAATTGACCTTCGATATTTTTTTTCTGCCTTTTAGACATTATCTCATTCAGCCAGCCGCTTCTGTCTTTTTCCTCGGCTTTTTCAAGAAGCCTTTCAAGTATTTCTTTCATTTCACCTATAAGCGGAATACTTTCGTAGGTATTCTTGTCTACTTCCGTGGAATCAATATCTATGTGTATTATTTTGGCCCCCGGAGCAAATTTGTCCGGGCTTCCGATAACTCTGTCACTGAAGCGTGCTCCCATTGCTATAAGCAGGTCGCAGTTTGTAACCGCCATATTAGTTTCAGTTGAACCGTGCATTCCTACAAATCCCAATGAAAGCTTGTGATTCCTAGGAATAGTTCCCAGCCCCATAAAGCTGTTACATACAGGTATCCCTGTTTTTTCCGCAAATTTCAGAAGAAGATCATCATTCTTGGAAATTCTGACGCCCCCGCCGGCATATATTACGGGCTTTTGAGAGCTGTTTATAAGCTCAGCCGCCAGTTCAAGGTTGCCTCTTACATGCTCTTTCTCTTCAAAGTCTTCACCGGTGCCGCTTCCTTTGAATTCACATAAGCTCATGAACACATCTTTAGGAACATCCACAAGCACCGGACCCGGTCTTTTTTCCATTGCAACTTCTGCGGCTTCTCTTATAACGTCCTCCAGATCTTCAACGTTTCGAACAAGATAGCTGTGCTTTGTAACCGACAGAGTCATACCCGTTATATCAACTTCCTGAAAAGAATCTTTTCCTATAAGTGTATTTGCAACCTGACCTGTTATTACTAACAGCGGAACAGAATCCATATACGCGTTTGCGATTCCTGTTATGGTATTTGTTGCCCCAGGTCCGGATGTTGCAACAAATACCCCAAGTTTTCCTGTGCTTCTGGCGTATCCGTCTGCGGCATGAACTCCGTTCTGTTCATGCGCAGGTCTCAATACCTTAAAATAATCAAGTTCATCATATAGAGCATCGAAGAAAGGTATTACAGCTCCGCCGGGATACCCGAATAAAGTGTCTATTCCTTTTTCTCTTAGTACCCTTAATATTATCTGTGAGCCTGACAGTTTCATTTTATCCTCCAATTTTTCGGCCTAACCCAAGTACTTATTATTCCTGTCCTTCTGCAGGTTTTCCTATCCATGACATCATAGATCTCAGCTCTTTGCCCGTCTTGATTAACGGATGCTGCAATTCCATGTTTTTCATTGCCATGAATCTAGGTCTTCCTACTTTATTTTCAGATATCCAATCATAAGCAAATGTACCGTCCTGAATATCTTTCAATACATTTCTCATTGCCTTTCTGGTATCTTCTGTTACAATTTTTGTTCCTGTTACATAATCACCGTATTCTGCGGTATCGCTTATTGAATATCTCATATTTTCAAATCCGCCTTCATAAATCAGGTCTACTATAAGTTTCATTTCATGCAGACATTCAAAGTATGCAACCTCGGGCTGATAACCTGCCCCAGTCAGTGTATCAAACCCTGCTTTGATCAGCTCAGTTATGCCGCCACAAAGAACAGCCTGCTCACCGAACAGGTCGGTTTCTGTTTCTTCCTTAAACGTCGTTTCAATAACACCTGCTCTTGTTCCGCCGATTCCTTTTGCATATGCAAGTGTAAGTTCCCTACATTTTCCTGTATAATCTTGGTATACGGCAAATACATCCGGAACTCCCTTTCCTTCAAGATATTGTCTCCTTACTAAATGTCCGGGTCCCTTAGGGGCAACCATGAATACATCTACATTTTTAGGTGGAACTATCTGATTATAATGAATATTAAACCCATGAGCAAAAGCAAGGGCATTTCCTTCTTTAAGATTTGCAGCTACACTTTCTTCATAAATTTGTTTTTGTACTGTATCCGGTGCAAGCATCATAACAACATCCGCTTCTTTTGCCGCTTCAGCAACAGTCTTAACAGTTAATCCGTGAGATTCAGCTTTTGCCTTTGATCTGCTTCCTTCCTGCAATCCCACTACTACATTTACTCCGCTTTCTTTTAAGTTAAGCGCATGAGCATGGCCCTGACTTCCGTAGCCTACTACTGCAACCGTCTTTCCTTCAAGATATTTTAAATCCGCATCATTATCATAATACATTTTTCCCATTTTCTTCTTCCTCCATGAACTTAATTTTTTGTTTTTGAAATGATCTGTATTATCCCTCTACAGTTATTCACAAATATTACTGAGCCTCGGCAACGTCATATACGTCAACCAATTTTTGCATTTGAAGAACTGCCCTTTCAAAGCTTTCCTTCTTTTTTTCCTCCAGTGTAACTTTAAACTCCGAATTTTTTTCATTCAGCGAAACCATGCTGAATTCTCTAACATCAAATTGCTTTCTCCTTAGAGTCGTCAGCACTCTGACCGCCGAATCCATTCCCATTGATACTTTAAAGCTTATGGTTCTGCACATTTAAATCCTCCTTTTGGCTTCAACTTGAAATTAAGAGGAGGGGTAGTAAGTGCCGTTACCTAGCCATTTTCAGAAAAAATTTTGAAAACAGTATTAAGCATAAAAAAAACCTCTCGTCTCTATATACATCTAGATGTATATAGGGACGAAAGGTCTTTCGCGGTACCACCCTATTTTACGATAAAAAAATATCGCCTCATTCAAGTCGAAAAAACTTATTGTTTTTTGAACTCTATCCTTGTAACGCAGGAACACGTCCTCGCCTACTGTATTTCGGCTTGGCAGCTCTGGAGTGATCATTATATCTTGTAACACCGGCTCTCACCACACACCGGCTCTCTGAAGCTACAGTACGATATTTTTGTCTCCGTCAAAGCTTTTTAATATGTTTATGATTATACATACAGAAAAATCCTTTGTCAATACTTTTTTTAATTATTTTTCTAAATATTTATGCAAACGTTTTTTATTTTGCAATAAATTATTCTGAACAAGACTTAAAATTTCTTATTCAGAATAACTTTTGATCATTTATTTTTTACTATTACTGTCGTATAAGTTTCAGTGCATTTATAACCATTGGAACAATCTGTTTTTTTCTCGAAACACATTTATCCGCATAAATTCCCTGAAATATATTTTCCTCTTCAAATATGGTCTTTACAAGTCTTTCTCTGGCTGAAGTATAAAATATGTACGAACCTTCGTTCACTATGTCGGTAACAGCCATTATTATAAGAAAATAGTCTTTGTCATATGTAACATCGTCAATAAGTTTGATAAACTCATCCTTTCTGTCCATAATCTGATTTATATCCAATGTAAACACTTGTGATATTCCTATATTCTTATACACAAGATTAAATTTCTTGAAATCCTGAAACAGAATTTCCTCCATTGTTTTTCCTTCGAGAGATGTACCTGCTTTGAACATCTCCATTGCATACTCATGCAAGTCCAAATCTACGATTTCCAACAGCTCTTTTGCGGCTTGTTTGTCTCTCTCGGTTGTTGTAGGAGATTTGAACAAAAGCGTATCGGAAATTATTCCGGACAGCATAAGGCCTGCTGTTTGGTTTTTTATGCTTACGTTATTTTCTTTGTACATATTGTAAATAATTGTGTTTGAACTGCCTACAGGCATGTTTCTGAATATTATTGGAATTGCTGTCTTGATATCGCCTATTTTGTGATGGTCTATTACTTCAAGCACTTCTGATTCTTCCAGTCCGTCCGCACTTTGATTCATTTCATTATGGTCAACAAGTATAACTTTTTTTCTCTGAGGGTTTATCAAATGATTTCTGCTGAGCAGTCCCAGGTATTTCTTGTCCTTTGACACTATAGGAAATTTAGAATGCTTTGATTGTTCTATATCCTCCTTGCAGTCATTTAAATAATCCTCATCCGTAAACATCATGATATCTTCGCTCTTCATGATATCTTTTACATACTTGGACAAAGAAATATTCTTTGCTGTATAGTATGTCTTATACGGTGTCAGTATCATGTTAACTCTATTTTTTTCTGCCAATTCAATTAAATACGTCGGCACTGCCAAATCTCCCGTAACTATGATCAATTTGACTCCTGTTTCAATTGCATACCTGATAATATCGTATCTGTCGCCTACGATTACTATGGACTCCTTGTTAATCAGTTTCGATCTCCTCAGAGTATCTTCTTCAAACGATGCTACAGTTATATCTCCGTCAATTATTTCATCAAATTTAAGCAGTGCTTTCCCTATGAGAGTTTCAATTATATTATCATATAGTGTGCACAGATGCTGCTGATCTGTATTAATCAGGCTCATAGCTATATCCTTCATAGTAATTATTCCGGACAGATACCCATCTTCATCCACTATGGGCAGTGTCCTGAGCCTGTTTTCGTTCATATTAAAATATGCAAAATGCACGGAATTGTTTTTATTAAAGGGCTTGACCCTATCATAAGCTAAATCCTTAATTTGAATTTTTACATTATCCAGCACCTGGGGAACCTGTACGTTAAAATAATTTAGTACAAATTCTGTTTCTTTGTTGGCACTCCCCAGCATGTAGGGTATTGATAGTTCATTCAGTTCATTTTTAAGCTCCGCCAGTGCTATTGCGGAACACACGCTGTCAGTATCCGGTGTTTTGTGTCCGAATATTAAATTGTGTTTCATATATTCACCTTTCATTACTTGCTTTCCCACCTTAAATCCTTGCCGTAAAATTTAAGCGGAGCAAAATTATTGAACACTCTTGACATAATTCTGTCCGAATATGTCTCGGCAAGCTGTTCAAGCGATAAATTAGTTGAAATTATTGTTTTCTTTTCGGTTATCAACCTTTCGTTGATTATATTAAACAGTTCTGCATTTGTAAAGGAATTATTGAACTCTGTTCCCAAATCATCTATTATAAGCAAGTCACATTCAAAAATCATATTGTAATATATTCTGTTTTCTTCTGTTTCCGACTGCTTGTTAAACTTATGGTTTTCAACTATTTCAAACAGCGAAAAAGACGTCTGATATAAAACTGAAACTTCCCTGTCTATAAGAACCTTAGCTATACAATTGCACATAAATGTCTTTCCCAGCCCGGTTCCTCCGTAAAATAAAAGATTTATGCCGGTTCTGTGAAAGTTGTTGCAAAAATCTTCTGCTGCCTCAAGTATGTTGTACATATTTTGCTTCGGTGTAAGCCTTTCATTTTTATATACTTCATTGCTGAACACATTTATATCAAAAGTGTCAAAGTTCTCCTTGTTCAGCATGTGAACCATGTTGGACATGTTATACAAGCCGCGTATAATCTGTTTGTTCAGGCAGCTGCATCTTTTCCCGTCCTCAGTGTATCCGGTGTCGTTGCACTTCTCGCATTCATATTTTATGTCAATGTAATCTTTAGGAATATTATTGTCCTCATAAATTTTAGTCCTGTTTCTCTTTAGACTCTCTATATCTTTTTTTAGTTGCAAAACCTGTTCCTCCAAATTATCCGGAGCAGATATAAACAGCCTGGACAATTTAATACTCAGAAGCATAATCTGCCTGTCTGCTTCCTCCAGATCAGGAAATGCTTCATAAAGTTTCTTTTTTCTTTCTTCTGCCTCCCTAGCTGCCTTAAGCCGCTTTTTGTTGTAATCCGTCATAATATTTTCAAGTATCTGCTTATTCATCGTTCTCACCTCCGTCAGACATGTTAAGTCCTAATTTGTTGAGTTTCTTCTCAAATCTTTTTTTTACGATGCTTTCCAGCTCCTCTTCTGAATAATCCTTGATTTTCTGATCAAAATTATGAAATTTATTTCTTGCCTTAGTTCCGGTATTGCCAGGTTTTTTTACCTTTTTTGCCTCAGGTTTTACATCGTTCTTTAAATCTTCAATCGTTTTAAATCCATTTTTATTCCAATCACTAAGAATTTTATCAAAATAATTAAGATTTGGGTTGTTTATCTTAGTTGAATTATCCAAGCACTTCAAAATCATTTCCATGGAAAAGTCCCACTCATCAACCCATTTGTCAATAATCTTCATTTCAGCCTCAGTCAATATTCTGTTAAATCCCAGGGCTTTACTTATTCTGGAATAAACTGAATAACGGTCGTTTCTTTTCTCCAGATATTCTACCATTGAATCAATGTCATTTACTCCCTCATCATGCCACGCTGAAACCACTGATTCCACATAGCTGAACCTTTTTGCTTTCTTGTTGTTTATACAGTAGCTGAATGCCTGCGCCATAATTTCAGGCTTCATTTTGTAATTGTTCAGCCAAGATACTATTTTTTGCTTTTCGCTGATTTTCAACGGTCTTCTGTACATTTCCTCTATTTCTTCCATCATTTTCTTATTTTCTGAAATTTTGCTCGAAGAAATAAGCTCGTTATTATCGACATAATCCGACCTTTTTTTGTTTTGTTTAATGTACTTGTACACATTATCAATGTACAATTGCTTCAAATTGACAAATTCGACGGTATAGTTGTATTCATCGTCAGTTTCGTGTTTGATTATAATGCCTTCGTTCTGCCAATAATCCCACGCACTCATCACATCAGACAAAGGAAGCTTTAAATTTTTGGCAATTGTTTCATTGTTGAAATTTGACTGTTTATCACGAGCATACTTGTATCCCATAAGATACACTTTAACATAAGTGCCGTCGGCAACAGGCATGTAATCATTTATAAATATATTTTCAACAGGGGTATCCCCTAAATCTATTTGCATTTCTTGAAGAATAAAATACATAATTTACTCCTTTTTGGAAAAAATATATTATTATTAACGGTATAGTCCGTAAAAATTGTAATAAAATTGTAATAATGTTGTTATGTTTTTGTGAAAACATTTTTCTGTTTAATCGTTGACAATCCTTACTCATTTCGAGTATAATGTGTCAAGATGATTAATTAAAAAACTGTACTTTACGATTTAATTATATCATTTTTTAATTTAAAAGAGAATCGGTATTTTCTTCTTAAGTGATATAATTTTACAACGACAAACTACTAGGAAGTAAACTATGAAAAAATTAAAATTACCATTTAAAAAACCAAATATTCCAGAATCCGTAAAAATCTTTAAACAACTCCCAGAAAAAAAACTAAGACAAGTCTTTAATCACAAGATAAAATTCAATCATAAAATACAATTTACCAAGCGTGTCAAAGGATCAATTGCATTAGCGTGCGCCACCGTCTTGGTTTTGAGCGGCAGCTACGCATCAGACTACCTTAAAACTCACGAAAACAATATTTTTTCAACAGACAGCTTCAGTGTAGTTGAAGATGGCAAGGAGATATGCAAATTAAGAGATTCTGAAATGTTGGATACAGTGCTTTTAAAGCTTGAAAATAATCTTGAAAAATCACGCAACCATGACATAGCAATAGAAAATAAATTTGATGTTGTTAAATCAAAAGCAAGAGACAATGAAGTAGTAAATGATGAACAGCTATACAACATCCTTGAAAATACAGTGAACTATTCCATACTGGCATATTCAATAAACATCAACTCAGAACAAATAGGAATAGTCAATTCGGAATATGAAGCAACAAACGTAATAGAAGAAGTAAAAAATTATTTCAGCAAAGGCTATGACGAAGATTCAATAGTTGAAGTTAATACCATAGAAGATGTGGAAATCGAGCAGGTTAAAGCATCAAATACAGAAATAAAAAAAGCAGACGAATTAGTAAATTACATAATTAAAGGCACCGACGAAGAACAAAAATACATAGTTGAAGAAGGAGACACTTACTGGACTATCGCAGAATATTTTAATATGACTTTAGATGAGCTTATTTCTGCGAACCCCAATTCAGACCCTGACTGGATACAAATAGGAGATGAACTGAATTTAGTGGTTCCGAAGCCATTTTTAAACGTTCAGGTAAAAAGAAAAGTAACACAAGAAGAAAAAACGAAATATGAAACTGAATACACCTACGTATCTTACATGTACAACGATGAAGAGGTTGTCGACAGAAAAGGTGAGTACGGTATATCAAAAATAGAAGCGTTGGTAACAGAACAAAATGGTATCCAGGTAGCAAAAGAAGTTTTGTCAGAAAAAGTTGTATCCGAACCCGTAAGTGAAATTGTAACTACAGGTACCCAGGATCCACCGCCTAAGAAAGGAACGGGCTATTTTATAAATCCTCTGCCCGGTTCATATATTTCATCGCGTTTTGGTTCCAGAAGCGGAGGTTTTCACTTAGGCCAGGACATGGCAAAAGCATCAGGTTCATCAATCAAAGCTGCTGACGGAGGTACAGTTACATTTGCAGGCTGGTCAGGAAGCTACGGCTACATGATCGACATAGACCACGGTGGTGGATTTATTACAAGATATGCACATTGCAGCGAAATATATGTATCTGTGGGAGAAAAAGTATATCAAGGAAAAATAATTGCAGCAGTAGGTACAACAGGAGTTTCATCAGGACCACATCTTCACTTTGAAGTTAGAAAATACGGATCCGTTGTAAATCCTGCATCATACATAGGAGTTCAATACAGATAATATAAACATAAATTCGAAAATTCAGGCCGCCATACTCACTTCTTTTCATGCGAATGTGGGGTGGTGGCTCTTATTATGAAAAGCTGCGTACCATTACATTAGTTTAATTCCATCCAAATGATTACACCTACCTTATTGTATTAAAAAGCTGTTGAACAATATTTTTATTGATTATTCAACAGCCTATTAATTTTTTAATCTATCTTTTACAATAAATATTATAATTTACCTTATTGTCCTAAAATTGCTTCTAAATCTTGTTCAGGTGTTGAAATAGGTTTTAAATCAAATTTGTCAACTAATACTTGCAGTATATTGGGTGTAATAAATGCTGGTAGTGTTGGTCCAAGACGGATGTCCTTAATTCCTAATGATAATAAAGCAAGAAGTATTCCAACTGCTTTTTGTTCATACCAAGAAAGAACTAAGGAAAGTGGTAATTCATTTACTCCACAGTTAAATGCTTCTGCTAATGCAACTGCAACCTTAATAGCTGAATATGAATCACTACATTGACCACAATCAAGTATTCTTGGGAAACCTGCTACCGTTCCTAAATCAAGTTTATTGAAACGAAATTTACCACAGGCTAAAGTTAAAATAATAGTATCTTTTGGAGTTTTTTCTGCAAATTCTGTGTAGTAATTTCTGCCTGGTCTTGCCCCATCACAACCTCCAATTAAGAAGAAATGTTTAATTCCACCATTTTTAACTGCATTTACGATTTCATTTGCATGACTTAAAATAGCATTGTGTGCAAAACCAATTGGTATTCTCTTTTCAGTTTCATCTTCCTGCCATCCACCTAATTCCAATGATTTTTCAATAATAGAAGTAAAATCTTTTTTTCCATTAGATTCGTCTATATGTGGACAGTCAGGCATACCAACTATACTTGTTGTAAACAATCTATCTTTATAGCTTTCCCTTGGTTTTTGTACACAGTTAGTAGTCATCAATATGCATCCAGGGATTCCATCAAATTCTTCCTGCTGTTTCTGCCATGCTCCTCCAAAGTTTCCTATTAAGTGCTTATATTTTTTCAATTCAGGGTATGCATTTGCAGGAAGCATTTCACAGTGAGTATATATATTTATACCTTTACCTTCTGTTTGTTCTAACAGTTCTTTTAAATCTTTTAAATCATGTCCAGATACTATAATAAAAGGACCCTTTTTCTTTGTTATCAATACTTCTGTTGGTTCAGGATTACCATAAGTACTGGTAACTGCAGAATCTAATATTTCCATGCATTTTAGATCTGTTTTGCCAAGTTCCATATTTAGATTAAATAAGTCTTCAACCGTTAAGCTATCATCAATAGTACCAGCTAACCCTTTATAGAAGAAATTATTCACTTCATCATCAAATTTACCCAGTATATAAGCATGATGGGCATAGGCGGCCATTCCTTTAAATGCATATATTAACAGTTCCCTTAAAGAACGTATATCCATATCTAAATTTTTATCAGACATTATACCTATATTCTTCGCTTCTTCTACCATCTCTTCCATAGTTTTTGGTGCTTTGTATTTTGCTGCTTCAGGTACATTCTCAATCTCACCAACTGCATTTTTGAGTTCTTCTTTTATTTTCTCTGCCTTTTTAATATACTCTACAAATCTAGTTGGGTCAAAATTGACATTAGTAAGTGTAGAAAACATACTGTCAACTACAAATTTATTTATTTCACTCCTAATCTTTAGCCCTTTTTCTAAATTTTTTTGACCATAGAATCCGATACCTTTTAATTCGTGAATCAGCACATCCTGCAAATTGGCAACAATTGGATTTTTTCCACATACCCCTGACTTCACACAACCTTTTCCACCTAATGTTTGCTCACACTGATAACAAAACATTGAATTTTCCATAATTAAACCTCCTTAGAGTACTATTGTTTCGTTTGCATTAGTTTTTCTAGCTGAGTAAAATTTATCCCAAAATATATTAAAAAATAAATAATTACTGTTTCTAAATCCTTTAGCAGAAACAAAAATCTAATTTTTTATAAATAAAATAATAGGGGCATTGTAATCACATATAACGAATAAGCATCAAGGTGCTTGCGGTCTTTTTTTATGCATGAAATTATAAAAAAACACTGCGATAAAATTCCTGCATTACCATAAAAAAATATATTTTTTTCTTGCATTTTTGTATTCATAGTAATATTATGAAATAGTATTATTTATATAGGCATTGCCTGTAACAAAAAAAAACATAAGGATGGTACGATGATATATTTGGATTCTAGGTTTTTAGAAATAGCACGCCCGATTATTGAGCATGAAGAATATCAGCAGATGAGAAAAATTAAACATCACGACGAGAGCGTATTCGATCACTCATTAAAGGTTGCGTTCTATGCGTACCGAATGGCATATAAACACAACTTAGACTGGAGAGCAACAATTAGAGGAGCATTGCTTCACGATTTCTTTTTATATAAATTTAAAAAGAGCTTAAGTTTAAGAATTATAACAGACTCTATAAAGCATGCCATCGTGCATCCTCTGATTGCATATGACAATGCCATAAAACACTTTGACTTAAACGAAAAAGAAGAAAATATTATAAAAGCTCACATGTTTCCTTTTGGCTTGCCCAAATCAAAAGAAGCGTGGATCGTAAGCTATGTGGACAAGTATATTGCAGTATTTGAGTACGCGTCAAATTTTAAGAAGATGGCTAAACGGAAACCGGCATACAGTGCGGAATAGAAGATGCAAAAGCATCTTTTTTTATTTGCAAAACGTCCGACACATAGCGCCTGAAAGGACACTTTTTCG
The DNA here is from genome assembly GCF_030913635.1 of Sedimentibacter sp. MB35-C1. Classification (NCBI taxonomy): domain Bacteria; kingdom Bacillati; phylum Bacillota; class Tissierellia; genus Sedimentibacter; species Sedimentibacter sp. MB35-C1. The sequence goes on along the minus strand of NZ_CP133188.1, from coordinate 849,675 downwards.
CATTGTACAAACCGATTTTGTCATGTTCTTTTGTACTTTGTAAACTACAAATAAAATATTTGCAGTTAGGTGTTTATTTGTTTCATATTTGGGTAAAATTTTAGTATAGTATAATAACTAAATAACTTGAAAGGGGCTGACTGCATGAAAATATCCATTTATGCTAAAAACATTCAACTGACCGACGCGCTAAAGGAGGCAGCTATTAAAAAGATTAGGAGGCTAGATAAGTTTTTTCAGCAGGATATCGAGGCTAAGGTTGTTCTCAGCATCGAGAAAAAATTTCACAAGGTGGAGGTTACAATTCCTTTCAATGGCAGAATAGTACGTGTCGAAGAAGCATGTGATGACATGTACAACGCTATAGATGAAGCGGTAGAGTCATTAGAAAAACAAATACGAAAACATAAAACAAAACTACAAAATAAAAAACATTCAAACGAATCTATAAAATTTGAAAATATAGAACCTCTTGATATAGAGGATGAAGAACAGGAGTTCAAGGTTGTAAAAACCAAAAGATTTGCAATAAAACCGATGAACATAGAAGAAGCAATTCTACAAATGGATTTATTAAGACATAATTTCTTCGTTTTCTTAAATGCAGATACAGAAGAAGTAAATGTAGTATATAAAAGAAATGATGAAAATTACGGGCTTATCGAACCCGAATTATAATATTCCCTTAGTTAAAAAAACAATTTGGCAAGAAAAAAATTCTTGCCAAATTATTTTTTGCCGGCAAATATAAACCTTCGCACATATTCCCCCGAATAATCCCAAACCTTTACTCTCTTTTTCTTAAGTTTGCCGTTCAGTTATAATTTTTTACATTTGCTGCAAATGAATTTCCGGAATACATATATTATATAATACATAAAACTGTATGAATGTCGAATGATGTAAATTAAATTATTATATTTTCATTTATATTTATACTCAAGATATAATTTATGAACTTATCCACAAATGTGGATAAGCTGTTGATAACTCCTTTTTTACAAACGTTGAAATTTGAACGTTTCTTTTTTTGTTGATTTTTGTAAAAACTACTTGACAAAAACATTTCTTAGTTTTTTCAAATTATGAAAGTTGTTAACAATTTTATCCACAGGTGTGGATAACTTCATAACAAAGGGAACATATCTTCTTTTTATATTATTTTATTAAAAAAATTTAAAACTCATTATTATATTTTAAAAATATAAGCATAATTAAACAATGTAAAATATTCTTATTATTAGTTACATGAATATTTAAAAGCTTCGTATAAATTGGATGAATTATTTTTATTCACTAAAAATTAATCTCTACCAGTTGACAGATATAGCTATTTTATACCTTTATCCGTAAAAATTATGTAGAATTCTGTAATTTCGTATGCTATAATGATTTAGTAATTTCAAACTACAATAGACGGGGTGTTTTATGTTATTTGTAACCAACGGACATCTCAAACCTGGGATGATTTTAGCTAAAGATATTTACTTGCATAATAACAATAATTTTTATGCTCTACTTTTGACAAAGGGACAAGTGCTAAATAACTCATACATTAAAAAAATTCATTATCACGACATAGATGGAGCTTACATAGAAAGCATAGGTTTCGAAGATATTGAAGTAGACTCCTATATTGACGATAATTTGAAATCAGAATCACTATCACAAATAAAAGACGTATATTATGAGTTTAAAATGAGCTCAGGCAAAATCAATGATCTAACCATAAAAAGATTGTCCTCAATAGTTGATACCTTAATAAGCGAAATATTGTGCAAAGATGACCTGACATACAATGTCATAGACTTTAAGAACTTTGACAGCTATACATATCACCATTGCCTCAATGTGGCTGTTCTAAGCATTTCTACAGGCATCTCCATAGGTTTAAGTGAGTCAGAGCTGCATGATCTTGGATTGGCAGGACTGCTGCATGACATAGGAAAAATGTCAATACCGGTTGAGATTCTTAACAAGCCCGGTAAATTAACCGATGAAGAATTTGAGTTAATAAAGACACACCCTGTTAGTGCTTTAAAATTTTTGGAAAACATGGTTTCATACAAGGTATTGAGGGCCATTGAAAGCCACCACGAAAAATTAGACGGCACTGGATATCCCTATGGAAAAAAAGCAGATAATATAAGCTATTACGCTAAAATTCTGGCGGTATGCGACGTATATGATGCATTGACCTCAGACAGGTCCTACAGAAAATCTGCTTTTCCCAATGAAGTAATTGAATATATAATGGGATGTGCCGACACCCATTTTGATTATGAAATATTGAATCATTTTATAAGAATAATTGTCGCATACCCTATAGGTACTTTTGTAAAATTAAGCAACGGCAAATTAGCGGTTGTAGTAAAAAATTACAGAGAAAACATACTTCGCCCCATTGTACGAATTATAGACGATGACGGTACAGTGGGAGAAGACGTGGATCTTCTTTACGACAGTGATTTTATGAATATTACCATAGTTGACATGGGATACGATTACAGCAATTCGGGACTGTCCGCAGTGCTTGAATCAACTTATGAACTTAAACTAAACAAATAGTACATTGGCTACAATAAGTTAAGAGCTTACGCTCTTATTTTTTTGCTGTTTTTTAACTCCCCATAATTTTTCAATTTAATCATTACAATGAACTTTAAATAAACCTGATGAACCGGAAACAACAGAAGATGCTACAGAATAATTCATGCCGGAACCCTAGTGTTCCGGCTTTATTTTACGATTTTTTTAAAAATATTAATTCTATTTCCAGAGAGTTATGTTATATTAGTAGTATGGTTACACATTAACCATATGACAGACCATAAGGAGTAAAATTTGATGAACAACAATATTAACGGCATTGGACCCGCCGAATGTAATCATAGCTTCGAATATGTGGTAAGTGCATGCCTTTGCGGTGAAAAATCAAGATACGACGGTAAAATTATTGTTTCGGAAAAAATAAAAAAATTAGTTGATGAAGGAAAAGCCATAATGGTATGCCCTGAAACATCCGGCGGATTAAGTGTACCTCGCCTGCCATGCGAGATAAAAAACGAAAGAGTGATTAATACCAGCTCTGAAGATATGACTGACTTTTTTATCCAAGGTGCACATAAAGTATTGGAGACAGCAAAGAAGTACGGTATAAAAAAAGCAATTTTGAAAGAAAAAAGCCCTTCCTGCGGCAGCAGGTGCATATATGACGGAACCTTCAGCAAAACTTTGATTCCCGGAGAAGGAATGACAACAAAGCTTCTTCGATCCAATGGAATAGAGGTAATAAGCGACGAAGAATTTTAACAGAAAGCGTTTCAGGCTGCAGAACATTTGTCCTGCAAGCCTGATTTGTTTTTTATAATAAAATTTTTATATTATAAATAAATGTTTTAAAATTGTCGTTTCTTGGTATATATAACATGTTGCTAATCATAATTTATTTCACCAAGGAGGACAGAAAGTGTTAAAAATCAGACAGTTAAATTTTGGAGCACAAAAGAAAAACAAAAGAAAAAGCATTACGAAAGAAATACTGAGAATAAGCGTAATAATACTTATTTTAACAATCGCCGTTATATCTACATATACATTGTACAACCTGAATAGTATGGTTTTGCAGGTTTCATTTGAAAAAGCCGAAACATCATCTAAACTAGTTGAGGCAGAATTCAAAACAATGAAAAAAACGATAGAAGAATATATAAGAGAAGCGGCAAAAAGCCAAGAACTGATAGTTTCAGTCAAAAATAGAAGCACATCTTCAATAAAAACCTACATAGATGATTTGAAAAAAAATTCGTCAAGCATAAGCAACATTACCGTTGCTGACGCAAACGGTAAAATTATTGCAAGTACCGACAGCAGCATCAATGCAGGAAAAGATATTTCAGGCATACCTATAATAAAAGCAGCCATGGGAGGAAATTACGGATCCGATATAGGAAAAAGCGTATCTGATTACTTTTCGGTAAATGTCGTTTATCCAATTTACAGCGACAGCAATATTTTAGGTGTAATAACAGCGGATTATGATATTGAACAAGCAGAGTTTATAAATGATATGAAATCCAATATCAACAATGAAATAACAATATTTGAAAATGACTCAAGAGTTAATACAACCATTGCAGAGGATGGCAAAAGGATAATCGGTACAAAACTAGAATCAGACATTTCCGATATTGTTATAAAAAACAAGCAAACATACAAAGGAAAACATGAGGTTCTGGGAAAAACATACGCAGCAGTCTATAAACCAATCCTGTCTTTTGACGGAAGCGTCGCAGGAGTTTTATTTACAGGAAACGACAATGCGGCTTTGGAGAAAATGCTGCTTTATGAGATACTTCTCATAGCTGCCTTGGCTCTTATATCATCTGCAGTCAGTATCTTTGTATTGAAAAGATACTTCAAATTGAGGGTAAGCGCTCCGTTAAACAGTGTAGTGAATGCCGCAAAGGCAATTGAAACAGGTGAAATCAGCGAAGATGTACTTAACCGCCTGGAGCTTATAACAACAAATGATGAACTTGGTTCACTTGCACGCTCTATGGAGGTTGCCGTCAATTCCATAAAGCAGCTTGAAGAAAATATCAACGGATACGAAAAAGCATTTGCGGGGCATGATTTGACATACACCTCAGATTCATCCAATCAAAGCGGAATATATTTATCAATAGTTAAAATTGTAGACAAACTGTTTTCTGAGCTTCGCAACATACTTGTTGAAATAAGCCAGGCTTCAGATGGAATAAATGCCGGTGCAGAACATGTTGCATCTGCTGCCCAAATGCTTGCCCAAGGCTCCACAGAACAGGCAAGCTCAACACAGGAAATAGCCGCTGCCATTTCAGATATATCCGAGCAGGTAAAAACCGAAGCTGCCAATGCTCAAAATGCCGGCGAGCTGGCAGGAGCAACAAATAATGAAGCAGTTAAAAACAGTACTTATATGAATGAAATGATGCAGTCAATGGAAGATATTTCTCTTACATCGCAAGAAATAGGAAAGATCATAAAAACAATTGACGACATTGCTTTCCAAACAAATATATTGGCTCTGAATGCCGCTGTTGAAGCAGCAAGAGCAGGGATTGCAGGCAAGGGATTTGCGGTTGTAGCTGATGAAGTCAGAAACCTTGCATCAAAAAGTGCGGAAGCAGCTAAAAATACAACCATTCTTATAGAAAGCTCTGCCGCCGCCGTAAACAAAGGCTATCAGATTGCAACCGAAACAGAAAATTCTTTGAATACCGTTGTCGAAAAAACAAGCAGTACAAGTTCGTTAATGCTGGAAATAGCAGAAGCATCCCAAATGCAAAGCGACCATATAAATCAACTCAATATAGGCGTTGATCAGATTTCCAGCGTAGTGCAGGCTAACTCGGCAACTGCTGAAGAAATTGCCGCATCAAGTGAAGAGTTATCCGGACAAGCCAATTCATTGATGGAAATGGTAGGTAAATATAAATTCTACTAATACACGACATATACAAAATGCGCCTTTGGCTAAAGCCCAAGGCGCATTTTCCGCATTTAGTTTGATTCTTTATGTATTATTTTTCTGCTAAAGCGTTATTTACAGCTTCTTTTATAGCATCGCTTGTTACAGTAGCTCCTGAAACAGCTTCAACTTCTGTTGAATCAGCTTCAACTATTAGAGCTGGTAATTGCTCAATAGCATTTGAGCCAATGCCTTGAGTTTCACTGTCGCCTACTGCGTCAACAGCAGTTATATCATCTCCGCTAACTGTTACTGTAACTGTAACATCTCCGCCAAATCCTTTAGCAGTACCTGTTAATGTTTTTGCTTCTTCTGTTGCAGCTGGTTCTTCTTTTGCACATCCGGCAAAGCTGAATATCATCAATGCCACAACTAAAAGTAAAGATAGTTTTTTCATTTCTTCCTCCAAAAATTTAAATAATACTTATAGATTATACCAGAATTATCAAAATTTTGAAACCGGCAAATTATTAATATTTTATTAACTTTTGCTTCTATATACTTTATACTTTAGAAAACAGCAAAAATTTTATGTTGAAAATTGTCAAAACATATCATAATTATTGATATTTTTGTAAATTATGGTATAATATATTTTAATATATACTCAGGAGCAGAAAATGTATATTACCAAAGAGCATCTTAAATCCGGAATGATACTTGCCAGGGACATAATTCTTAATGAAAGAAATCTAAGTTATGTACTTCTGACAAGAGGCCAGCCGCTAAATGCCAGATATATAAACAAAATACTGTTTCATGATATTACGGGTGTGTTTATTGAAAACGATGCCTTTGACGATATGGTTTTTGAGCAGGAAATTGATCGAAGGCTTGAATCAAAAGCTTTGACAGCCATACGATCCTTACATTATGAACTCGAAAGAAATGACAAATCTCTATCCTTCAATTCAATTGACCAATTTTCTGTAATTATTGACGATCTTATATCAGACATTCTGTCAAAAAGAAAACTGACAGATAATATATTGGAATTTAAGAACCACGATGAATACACTTATCAGCATTGCTTAAACGTTGCCAATCTTAGTATAACAACAGGTATAGCAATGGGACTGAAAGGCAGATCCCTCCATACATTAGGTATGGCTGCATTGCTTCATGACATAGGAAAAACAGCAATACCCACAGAAATATTAAATAAACCCGGTGCCCTGACCGCTGAAGAATTTGAATTAATGAAGACCCATCCTATTGTTGCGGTTGATATTTTAAAAAACTATGTATCTGAAGATATTCTTGTGGGAATTAAATTTCATCATGAGAGAGCGGATGGCAGCGGATATCCTTATGGCAGAACAAATGACAATATCCCTTTGTACAGCAAAATAATATCCATTTCTGACGTATATCATGCATTAAATTCTGAGCGTTCATACAGGAAAATGTGCTTTCCTAACGAAATAATGGAATACCTTATGGGAAATGCCGGATCTCATTTTGATTATGATGTTCTTAAGGTGTTTTTAAAAAACGTAGTTGCTTTTCCTGTGGGAACATTTGTAAAGCTCAGCAACGGCAAGCTCGGTGTCGTAATTAAAAACTATATTGAAAATAACATGAGACCTAAAATTAGAGTTGTAAATCCGGATAACACCGTAGGTGAGGATATAGACCTGTTGAATGACTATCAATACATGAACGTGACAGTAGTGGATATGGGATATAAGTATGTGGACATCGATTTTGGGAAAATAAAAAAAGCAAAAACCCCTCCTAAAAAATAAATATAGGTTCATACTAAAAAATGCTTTATAAAAAAGCATTTTTTTGGCTTATCAGTTAACCATCAATTTATCTGTACTTCCTTTGCCTCTTCCGGTTTAAAATCATTTTTTAAATCGTATATATTGTGTGAGGTAAAATCTCTCAGCTGTCTGTCTCCCAATGAATAGCATCTCATAAACCTGTTTTCCTTTACCATTGTCCAATGCTCGGCATCCCATGTCAGATAACCGTCCTCATCTGTTTTCTTTTCATTGAGTATGAGATCCACCTGCCTGCTGTTTCTCATAAGTTCAATAAGACTTTCGTAAGTAACTTCAATTTCTGTTTTATTAATCAAATCATAAGCTTTCATCTTTTCCTCCAATAGAATTTAATTGTATACTAATTATTATATATACTTACTTTGATAAAGTAAAGACAGAGCTGTGCACCGTCAAATCACAAATAGGACGGAAACGCCTATAACAGATATAACCGCACCCATAATCTCCTTAGGTGATACTTTCTCCTTTAAAACATAAATTGACAGCGGGATAATAAGAACAGGAGTAATTGAGGTTATGGTTGATGCGACACCGGTGGTTGTATACTGTATTGCCAAAAGATTGAAAGACACTCCAAGAAAAGGCCCAAAAAATGAACCTATGACTAAGTACTTTACTATTTCTTTATCTTTTACGGCTTCCTTCAGCCTGTCCCATTTTTTCATAAATAAAAATACAACGGTAAACCCTATCAGACCTGCCAGTATGCGTATCTGTGTGGCAGCAATAGGGCTGTAATCGCCCATACCTAACTTGCTGAGTATTAATCCCAGCGCCTGCCCCATAGCTCCGATAAAAGCGTATATTATCCCTTTAGCAGAGCGAGAAAATTTGAAATTACCGTCTTCGGGATTTCTGACAATTATTACTGTAGCAATTCCTGCAATCGTAATCATCATACCTATAAAATCCGAAAGAGATATTATTTCTCTCATAGTTATAAATCCCAGCAGAGCAGTTATTGGCGGAACTGACGCCATAATCAGCAAAGATATCCTGGAACCGATTTCTAAAAATGACATAAATAAAAACAAATCCCCTACAACAAAACCTACCACTCCGGATATGCTTAACCATATCCATGCTTCCGAAGATGCATCCAGCGGCAGAAGCATTCCTCTGGAAAAAGATGTGAACAGACTTATGAATACAAACGCTAAAATTAACCTTATATAATTCACAGTAAGCGCCCCTGCTTTTTTGCCTGCCAGCTCAAAGCATACCGCTGTGAAAGTCCAGAGTACCGCAGTAATTAGTGCCGATATTTCACCCAAATGTGATTGAATCATTTTATCCTCCGCAGATGCATTAACCGCATACTGAAATTCTTAAATTTAGTTCATAACTAATATTATACTCAATTTGCACATGCTTTACAATATACAAATGCAGTTAAAACCGAACACAACAAAAAGCCGGCTAAAGATTATCTCGCCTGCCGGCTTTAATGTTTGTTATAACATACTAAATATTTTTACATTTTGGCTTTTAATGCTATTTTGCTTTTAATTCTTTAATTGCAGCTTTTACAAAATCAACATTAGTGTTTGTTTCTTCTGCTAAGAATTTTATATCTGCATCATTTGGTACAACATCATAGTTTTTCAAAGCATTTTTGATAAGAGATCTTCTCATGTGTTCAACGTCTGCATCATTTGCTTTAATCAATGATGGATGTGATGGCAATATTATATTTTTGCCCGGAACTTCATCTTTAGGATCTCCGAATTTTACTTCTATTCCGTTTTCTCTGGCAAATGCAAGCTGTGGCTGAACGTGCTTTCCAGCTCCTGTGTATTCAGTTTCCTGTACAACTATCATCTGATCCTGATCTAATTCCTGTGCCAGAGAGAATGCAGCTGTTAATGCTGTATTTCCTGCAGGTCCTTTTTCCAGTCCTTCAAGGCTTGCAAGTGTTTCTGTAATATAGAACACTTCTCCTTGGCGAACAGTTACATATCTGTCCAAATATCTCAATGATCTTGCTGCAGATCTAGGAACATCTGATCTATCCGGCCATGTTGTGAAAGGAATTCCAAAGCCTGTGTGACCTGTTGTAAATGATTTTTTGTTGAATTGGCTGTCAGAAGCCATGTGCAATCCTGACAATTCAACACTTGCAGCAACTATTTTTGATTTTGCACCTGCTTTTTCCAATCCTCTTGCAGTACCAGTCAGGTTTCCACCGCCGGCATTTGTGCAAACTACTACATCTGGATCCTTGCCGTATTTTTCTCTGAACTGCATTGATATTTCATATCCTAATGTTTCAATACCTGCTATTGCATATGGTGTATAAAGTGATGCATTGAAATATCCTGTTTCTTCAAGTATAGCCAAGAATGTGTAGAATAGCTCAGGGCCTACAGTAAGTTGTACTACTTCTGCTCCCAGTGCTTCACATTTTCTTGCTTTTTCAATTATTTCAGGCTGTCCAATTCCTTTAGAATCATAGCACTCCTGAACTACTATACATTTCAGTCCATACATTGCAGCCTGTGATGCAACTGCTGCACCATAGTTACCGCTTGTTGCTGAAACAACACCTTTATATCCAAGTTTCCATGCCTGGTATACTGCTGTAGATGCTCTTCTTGCTTTAAAGCTGCCGGATGCATTTGATGCTTCATCTTTTATGAATATTCTTGCGCCTTTTCCTTCAGGAGCAGCTTTTCTTGCTAATGCTGTCAGATTTCTAAGTTCTATAATAGGTGTATTTCCTACTCCATGTTCTGATTGAATTTTCTGAATTTCTTCTATTGTAAATCCTGCTTCTTTCATCATTCTTTCATAGTCGAATGCAATTGAACCACTTTCAAATTCTGCGAAATCCAAGCCGGCAGCCTTTTTCATTATTTCAGGTCTTCTGCTCATTACTGCTGAATAGCTCATATCCTTACTCATTGTCAGCACCTCCAAATAAAATATCTTTCACTTGATCGCTGATTTTCATTAACTCAGGAACAAATGTGCCAAAGTCATGTTTATAGTACGGATTTGCTTCCAGCAAAGTTCCTTTTTCAGTTCTTTTAGTTCTAGTTACTACTGTAACTTCATCTCCAATATTTGCATCTTCCTGTAAGTATCCTTTTACCCACATTTCCAAAGGTACTTTTTTAGTATCTTCAGGTGCTTGTGGAGCTCTTTGAGACGGTTCTAATACATTTCTGTGTATTAAAACCCATTCGCCTTTTTTAATCATTGCTACACTTCCTTTTTAAATATTAAATATATATATAATAATTAAGTAACTCATTTTATTGAAAAATGAGTTACTTATTATTTGGCAATTATTTAGACTCTTTTTCCCAAACTTCAGTATTCTTTATTCCTAATTTTTCAGGATTGAATACTATTTCTTTATTAAGTTTATACTGTTCTTCGAAATCTTTAAATACTTTAATAGCAGTGTTGCTTAAGAGAAGCAATGCTATTAAGTTTAGCCATGACATAACGCCCATTCCTACATCTGCCATTGCCCATGCAAGCACTGATGGTTTTGAACAGAATATTAAAATTGCTGCTAAAGTTGCAATTCTTAAAGCTGTTAATAAATATTTCTGATTTATTTTCTTAGATGCTTTGCATACATAAGCAGCGCCTGTTTCAGCAGCATAGTAGTTTCCTAAGATTGTAGTAAAAGCGAAGAACAACATAGCCAATGCTACAAATACAGAACCAAAGCCAGGAATAAAAGTATCTATGGCATTTTGTACATATCCAGGTCCGGCTTGAATTCCAGGAAGGTTTTCAACTATACCATCTACATTGTACATACCTGTGAATATAATAACCAAAGCTGTTGAAGTACAAACGAAAATTGAATCTATATATACAGACATAGCCTGAACTAATCCTGATTTTGCAGGGTGGCTTACCTTTGCAGTAGCAGCAGCCTGAGATGCAGTACCCATACCAGCTTCGTTTGAGTAGATACCTCTCTTAACTCCCATCATTACTGCATTTCCTACAATTCCTCCAAATACAGCGTCAGTTCCAAATGCACTTTTGAATATTAAAGCAAATACTGCAGGGATTTCAGTGAAATGTGCTACAATCATTACAATAGAAATACATAAATATATTATAGCCATTACAGGAGCAATAAGCTCTGCAAATTTACTTATTCTTTTTATTCCACCGAATATAATCAATGATGCTAATATTGCAACTATTACTCCAAGCATTAATTTATTTGTTCCAAATGCAACATACATTGCATCAGCAATGGCATTAGACTGCATTCCAGGAGTACAGAAACCAAGTGCAAATATTGAGCAAACAGCAAATAACATTGCATACCATTTAATTCCTAAACCTTTGTCGATAAAATATTGAGGACCTCCTCTATATTCATCTCCATCTGTGCTTTTGTATATTTGAGCCAGTGTACATTCTATTATTGTAGTACCTGCTCCTAAAATTGCGGAAGCCCACATCCAAAATATTGCTCCAGGTCCTCCAATTGAAATTGCAGAAGCAACTCCTGCTATATTTCCTGTACCAACTCTTGTTGACATTGTTAATGCAAATGATTGGAAAGCACTTCTTCCGACATTGGAATCATTTTTTTCAAACATATAATGTGTCATAAGTTTTATATATCTAAACTGTGCTCCTTTAGTCCTTATTGTGTAATAAAGTCCTGACAATAAAGCTAATAATATTAGTGCGTTACTCCATAGTATTCCGTTAATACTATCCATTATCTGTTGTAGCATAATAAACTCCTCCGTTTAATTTTAAATTTTCGATATCTATTATAAAAAATAACTAAGTGTATTACCAGCCCTTAATTTGTTCCAATACTTCGTCCGGTACAAGTCCTTCTTCTACTTCAGCAATTGCCTTTTCAATAATATCCATTGCTTTTTCAGCCTCTTCACGACTTAAGCACAATGGAGGTTCAACCCTTAGAACCGAACCGCTGAAAAATGCCAATATAAGGCCTTTTTCCCAGCATCTCCAACAAATCTTAGCTGTTTTGTTAACATCACGTTCTTTTGTATTTCTATCCTTAACTATGTCTACTCCTATAAACATACCTGTACCGCGGACATCTCCGATACAATTATACTTTTCCATCAATGCCCTGAATCTGCTAATTATATAATCCCCTTGTGTATTAGCATTATCAAGTAATTTTTCATCATTAATTACATCAATTGTAGCTATGGATGCACTGCATGATACAGCATTTCCGGCCGTATTAAAGAAATGAACCGGAGCACCCCAACTTTCAAAAATTTCTTTTCTTGCAACTATTGCACTTAACGGCATTCCCGATGCTATGGCTTTTCCCATAACTATAATATCAGGCTCTATACCAAAATGCTCGCAAGCAAACATCTTTCCTGTTCTTCCAAAACCTGTTTGTACTTCATCCGCAATTACTAAAATTCCATAACGCTTACATATACCTATCAGTTTGTCATAATACTCCTGCGGAGGCACAATTATACCCGCATCCCCTTGCATAGGTTCAAATATGATTGCAGCCACTTCTTCAGGCGGAACCACTGTTTCAAGCATATTTTCAAAATATTTCAAACATGCTAAATTGCAGTCAGTTCTTTTTTTGTTATTCAAACACCTGTAGCAATCAGGATAAGGTATAAACTCCACTTCCGGAACCATCGGTTCCATTCCGCGTCTCATTTCAGTGCCATATCCGGAAACACTTAAAGCTCCAAATGTTGTACCATGATAGGATCTTAGGAAGGAAATTATTTTTTTTCTTTTTGTAAAACATCTTGCAGCTTTGATTGCACCATCTACAGATGATGATCCAGACAATCCATAAGCCACTCTCTTTTCAAAATTGCCGGGAGTAATTTCTGCAAGTTTCTCCGCTAATTCTATATGCGGTTTATGATACATATACGCAGGTGTATAATGAATAAACTTGTTGACTTGATCATTCACTGCTTTAACCACCTTAGGGTGATTGTGTCCCACATTAATTACCGCTGCACTTGAAAGAAAATCAATAAATTCATTTCCTTCAATATCAACAACCTTGGCTCCTTTTGCCCTTTCTACTATTAAGGGATAGTATGGAACCCTTGTTGTGTATGACATTATTTTATTTTCCCTATCAATTATTGAATAAGTTTTGTCAGTTACTTTTGTTATTATGTCGTTTTCGGTATGACTGCTCAATTTATGCCTCCTTAAATATTACGCAACATCTGTGATTAATTTGTTAATTCATACGGATTATTACAAATAAATCACTCCTCTTCTATGAAAATATCTAATATTAGTTTTTTCAGATAGCCACAAACGCTATCTTTTAGCATGCTATAATATTAAAGATGCAATTTCCGTGCCAATTATTCAGGAGTTATAAATGTTATAAAATGCGCACTTTTAATTTTAATAAATAATCAGTTATCATTAATGATACTCTTTTAATCACTGATATTATTTCTTGGCATTAATTTCACAGCTTTCAAGCTCGGTATCAAAAGCGATAATATATTATCGGTTTTGATACCTCGAATCATATATCGTACTGCTTTAATTTTCTATACAATGTTGCTATACCAATATTGAGATCCTCAGCTAATTTTTTCCTGTCTTCTTTGCTGGTTCCGTATTCTCTCGCTCTTTCGCTGATAACTTTCTTTTCAAATTCTTTCACTATGTTATCCAAAGATTTATCTTCTTTTTTATTGCATGGAGTAATTATATTTTTAGGTATACTTGCTTCTGTTATAATATTGCTTTTTTCCATATTCATAGCATATTCAATAACATTTTCAAGCTCTCGGACATTACCCGGCCAATCATACGCCTCAAATATGCACTGCACTTTATAATCTATCTCCTTAATGTCTTTATTGAAAATACCATTGTATTTATTCAAAAGATAATCAGTCAATAATGGAATGTCATCCTTGCGGTCTCTTATGGAGGGTATCATAATCGGAATTACGTTAAGTCGATAATACAAGTCATCTCTGAACCTTTTTTCTGAGACCAGCTCCTCCAAATTTCTGTTTGTAGCAGATATAATTCTGACATTTACAGGTACTTCCGATACTCCTCCGACTCTTTGTACCTTTTTATCCTGTAAAACACGCAATATTTTAGACTGCAGGTAAATGGGCATGTCACCTATTTCATCCAGAAATAATGTTCCTCCATCAGCCAATTCGAACTTACCAGGCTTACCTCCCTTTTTAGCGCCTGTGAAAGCCCCGTTATCATATCCGAATAATTCACTTTCCAGCAACGTCTCGGGAATAGCCGCACAATTTATAGCTATAAACGGTCCATCAGCCATTGGGCTCAAGCTGTGTATTGCTCTTGCAAAAAGCTCTTTACCTGTTCCGCTTTCCCCCCTTATCATAATAGTGGAATACCCCTTTGCCGAAATTTCAGCTTTCTGTTTAGCATTGCAAATAGTTCCGCTTTCGCCTATAATATCGCAAAAATGCACACTTTTATTATCAATAATATTGCTTACTATCTTTTGAATATCTTTTGAATTAGAAATAGTTATAATACCGCCAATTATTCTTCCGTCTTTGTCTTCCAGGGTATTTGTAGAAATGTAACAAATCAGCTCATTTCCATTGCCAAGCAATGCTTTGACCTCTCTTTTATCATATTTAGGGAAATGTCCTTTATCGTTAATTTCAATATTTGGGAAGATACAATTGATTTTTTTGCCTATAATACTATCCTTATTGGCTTTAAATATTTTCTCTGCAGTTTTACTGAAATGAGTTATATTTCCATTTTCATCCGTTCCTATAATTCCTTCGTTTATAGAATTGAATATATGGGTCATCTGAATTGCTGAAATTTTTAATTTTTTAGAAATAGAGACTTCCATTGCCTTTGTAGAAATCATTTGACACATTACCTCAAGAAATTTTATATAATCATTTTTTCTGGACAGCATTATTCTTTTATGCTCCTCCGTATATCCGACTATACTTAAAATTCCTATTATTTCGTTGCCGATTTTTATCGGAAAGTCAAACTCTGCTTTTTGAGGGCAGTGTTTATAATTTTTACAATTCTCACACAAATAATGAAACCCGGGATTATCTACTATTACTTCGTCTCCGGTTTTCATAATATATTTATAGATGTTGCTAATATAA
Source organism: Sedimentibacter sp. MB35-C1 (assembly GCF_030913635.1). NCBI lineage: Bacteria > Bacillati > Bacillota > Tissierellia > Sedimentibacter > Sedimentibacter sp. MB35-C1. The sequence goes on along the minus strand of NZ_CP133188.1, from coordinate 834,250 downwards.
TAGTTCTTTTCGTTATTAACAGTACCGCCAAGCTTATTTAATTTATTGTCCATTATCATAATCTCAACATTTAAAATAGCAGCTATTGACTTTGCAACATGTTGTATGGTATTTATGACAGCCGGATCATTCAGCATATTTATTCCTCCCATTTACTTTTTATTAATTTATTTACAGTCCGTAACAAAATTATCGGAATACCCCTTTGCAAGATATTCCGATACTGAATATTATCAACCTATACTGTTATTTTTAGGCCATCAGGCTTAGATATCTTTGAAAGCAGCTCTTGTGCATATTCCTTTGGTTGAGTCTTTAACCCTTTAAGTTGGTACTCTCTGGAAAGCCTTTCATATTTACCTTCACCAAGTCGATGATACGGAAGTATTTCTATTGATTTTACACCTATCTGTGATGAAAAATCAACAACTCCCTGAATATTTTTAACACTGTCATTGTGATCGGGTATCAGAGGAACCCTAACTATGACTTCTTTTCCTTTTTCTATGAGTTTTTTCAGGTTCTCATGAATTACTTCATTGGAAACACCTGTATTAATTTTATGTTCTTCATCGTCCATGCCTTTAATATCATAAAGTATTAAATCCACATGTTCAAAAACTTTCCAAGCGGTTTCGAATTTGCTGAATCCACTGGTTTCAACAGCTGTGTGCACTCCTGCCTCTGAAGCTGCAGCTATTATAGCAGAAGCGAACTGCGGCTGTGCCAATACTTCGCCTCCTGATAAAGTAACTCCGCCACCGGAATTATCAAAGAATACTTTGTCTCTAAGCACTGCTTCCATAACTTCCTTAACCGATACTTTCTTTCCTACCAGCTCTTCTTCATCGCTTTGAAATTTTTTCATGTGCTCAATTTCAAAGTTTTGAGACTCCGGATTAGAGCACCAGAGGCATCTCAGTGGACATCCTTTTAAAAATACCGTTGTTCTAATTCCCGGGCCGTCATGTACACTGTATCGCTGTACATCATAAATTATCCCTGTTATATCATCATATTCTTTCATGCTCTGCCCTCGCAATAATATCGTTCTGAAGTTCCCTTGCAAGCTCGATAAAACGGGCACTGTATCCGGCAACACGGATAATTAAATCTTTATATTTCTCAGGATGTTTCTGAGCATCTTTCAATGTTTCTGTTGATACAACATTAAATTGAACTTCCTGGCCATTCAAAGGACTAAAATATGTTGATACAAGACTCATTAGCTTTTTCTTAGCCTCTTCGCTTGCTATTGCAGTCTTACTTAATTTAAGATTAAGCACATTTCCTTCAAGTATGTGACTTTGCTTAATTTTACTTGCAGATAATAGGACTGCAGTCGGCCCTTCACTATTTCCTTCATTAGATGGTGACATTGAGTCAGACACAGGCATTTTGGATTTTCTTCCGTCTGCAGTAGCTCCGGTCTTCCATCCGTGAGGAACAGTTCCGCCCAATGTAAGGATCATGTTAGTGTAGTTTCTTCCGTCTATATCTTTATGTTTCTCAATTTCTTCAAAGAACATATCTGTCAATTTGCACATAACTTCGTCAGCGTAGTCATTATCATTTCCATATTTTGGTTCGTTCAGCAATTCGGTTCTGATTTTTTCACCGTCTTCGCCTTCAAAATTGCTGTTTAAAACTTCATTTAATTTATTCATATCCATCTTTTTCATGTCAAACACTTGGTGCTTAACTGCTGTCAATGAGTTAGATGCAGTTGCAAGACCAGCCATAAGAATAGGAGTTGCGCCCCATTTTGAGCCTCCCCATGTCATATCCTTACCATTATCTATACAACCGTCAATCAATGAAGATAAGAATAAATGCGGTGTATTTTCACGCTGTACAAAGTCAACAACCATTGCATTTACTACCTGATGCTTAAGAATAAACTGCATCTGGCTTCTAACAGCGTTGAACAAATCATCAAATGTTTTAAAGTCTTCAGGGTTACCTGTTTTTAAACCAAGCTGTTTTCCTGTAAGTCTGTCAATCCCGTTATTCATAGCAAGGTCTACTACTCTTGCAACATTCAGCATTCCGCCGTTTACACGTCCTTGGAATCCCTGAGGAGCAAGTTCAACACAACCTACAATTGCGAAGTTACGCATATTTTCAATAGGCATGTCCGGAACAGCGCGCTTCATAGCTGATATACATCCGTTGTCTCCAAAAAGAGCAGGCATTCCTGTACCGTATTCTATAATTTCAGCAACACGTTCTTTGAAATCCTCAGGAGTTTTATCGTGGAAACGAACTGTAAACTGAGGATTTGTCAGACGTATATGTTCCTGACAGTTCAACATAATAAAGCTAACTTCGTTTACTGCATCCTCTCCATTAGGTTTTACTCCTCCTGCTGTAACATTGGGAGTCATAGGGAATCCTGGATGAATATGAATGGATTCTGTATCCTGTGCCTTAACTATTTCATTAAATTTAATCCAAAGGCAGTCATAAAGTTCCTGTATTTGTTCAATACTGTATTTTCCTTCTTCCATATCCTTCTTAAAATACGGATACAGATATTGGTCCATTCTACCTGGAGAAACAGAGTCTCCGTTAGTTTCCAGCTGAATAATAATCTGCATGAACTGTATAACCTGCAGCGCATCCCATGTATCTCTAGCCGGGTTTTCAGGTACCCATGCACAAACATCAGCAATTTTTTCTAATTCTGATTTTCTTTTTGGATCTTTTTCAACTTCAGCCATTTCTAAAGCTTTTTTGCTGTATCTCTTTGCGTAGTTTATAACAGCATCAAAGCATATCAAAAGTCCGTCATAAAATAATTTCTTATTAAAATCATCACCAACAGACAAATCCAGTTGTTTAATTTTAGCGCTAACTTCTTCTTTAAGTCCTTTTATTCCAACCTTAAGAAGCTTTTCAGCCTGATATGCTGTATGACCGTAGCCGTTTCTTTCAAATAAATCCCTTGAAAACATGTATGCATCTCTGACTACCTTTGTATCTTCAGGAAGCAGATTTCTATATTTTTTATATATAGTCTTTCCTTCCCAATACGGAAAAATACTTTTTAAATCATCTTTTACATATTGCGGAACAATAAATGTATCCTGTTCACGTGTCTCTAAAGTTTCGTCAAGCTCTTCTTGAAGCCACTCAATGGAAAAGTCCGGGTATACAGGAGCTGATCTTCTTCCATTCTTACCATGGTTTCCAACTATCAACTCATCATCCCAAATATTAAGTGTTATTTCTCCCAATATTTTTTCAAGAGATCTGGCGCGCCTTTCGATGTAATGTTTTCCTTCTGTCTCACGGTAACTCTTAGTAACCGACAAAGCCCTTTCACTGCACAAAATAGGTTTTGCATCTATAACTGCCTGTCTTATCCTCTTGATACGATCTGTAGGCTTAACATTTGCAATTTTATTTCTATCCATACTGCCTCCTCCAAAATATGCTTTATTTTCTTAATTTAATAAGTAAGCAAATTGCATGCCACCTTTTGTTTTATCAGCTCTTTTGCTTGATATCAGCCATACAGAGAGATTAATGATGCAAATTGTAAAAACTGTTAATATATATAATAGTCTAATTTTTTAGACTATTCACTTATTACTGCAGCTCACCAAAGATGTGCTAATAGGCGAGCACTCTCCTTTGTCTAAAATTTTAGACAACTTTCCATAATTTTATACTTTTTGAGCAAAAAAGATTAATATAACTAAAAATATTATCAAAATTCTAAAATATTGTATATACTTTTATATGTTTCTGATATAATAAACTTAAAAACTACCGCGCCTCAAAAAAATATTACTAGTTTTTATTTAAATCCGGAGATGTTTAAAATGAGTGAATTACAAAAAATTAAAGAGATAGCCATCGAAATAGTTAAAGCAACAAGCAAAATTTTAAATGATGCCGAAGTCATTATCGTTGACCAAAACGGTTCTTTTATGGCATTTAATGATAGTTATCTGAAACGTAAAAAAAACGCTGAGTGGAAGCCATACATTGATACTATAATAAAGCGAAAAGAAATAGCCATTATAGAGAATCCAGGAGAAAACCCTCTGTGCAAAGGATGCTCCAATGAAGGTAACTGCCCTCAAACTCTGGAGATTATTGTTCCCTTTGACATTAAGGAGAAATATATCGGCTATATTAGTATTGTAACATTTTCGCAGGAAGCTAAGAAAATGTACTTAAAAAACAAAAAGCAGGTTGTTGAATTTCTTCAAACAATGATTAATGTAATGGTAAGCGCCGGCAAAGAACATTTTTCAAAGCTTGAAGCAGAAAAAACATACAAACAGCTTGATGCTATAATCCAGCACATGGACTACATAGTTTTTACATGCAATACCAACGGCATAATACAATGCGCAAACCAGGCCTTTTACAATTTTTTCAATCTCGATTCCAATAATAATGCTAATATTAATATAACCGAGCTTGTAGAATCCCGAGCAATATCTTTAGCTATTCTTGAAAAAAAAGGTTTTGAAGACCAGGAAAGCGCAATAGTTTTTAATAACATAATGCACCGTATGATATTAAGCTGCAAAGCAATGAAAAGCGAAGACGGCACATGTGCAGGGTTTGCATTTTTTGTAAGAACAATTGAAGATGCTCGAAGGTTTATGTCTAACGTACCTGCCCTGACTCCTGACGATTCATTAAATCAAATTGTGGGAAAAAGCCCTGAAATAATGGAATTGAAGAATAAAATAAGTCATTTTTCACAAAGCACTTCTACTGTTTTAATAAGAGGCGAAACGGGAACCGGCAAAGAATTGGTTGCAAGAAGCCTTCACAGCCTAAGCTCGCGCCGCGATAAGCCATTTGTTACGATCAACTGTGCAGCCATACCTGACAGCCTTTTGGAAAGTGAGCTTTTCGGTTATGAAGAAGGAACTTTTACCGGTGCAAGCAAGGGTGGAAAGGCAGGCCTTTTTGAAATAGGAAATAACGGAACAATTTTTCTCGACGAAGTCGGAGATATGCCTCTTCATCTGCAAGCAAAGCTTTTACGTGTTCTTCAGGATAATCAGGTCATACGACTCGGCGGTTTCCATCCCATAGATTTAGACATACGCATTATAGCTGCCACAAATCAGAACCTTGAAAAAATGGTGCAGGATAAAAAATTCCGATCGGATCTGTTTTACCGTTTAAACATACTTCCGTTAAATGTACCTCCCCTAAGAAACCGGATTTCAGATTTTAATGATCTTGTATTTCATTTTATTAAAAAATACAATACTCGATTAAAAAAGAATATATCCGGAGTTGACAATGACTTTTTAAATATGCTGAAAAGCTACACATGGCCCGGCAATATACGAGAGTTAGAAAACGCAATTGAATATGCCATAAACCTGGAAGACGGTCCCCGACTTACAAAGTCTGTATATCCCCCGGATATCCTTACATATACAAATAATCATGACAACTCTTCGCTAAAAAATATGATTAAGCAATATGAAAGCTCCATCATTCAGGAAACACTGCAAAAATTCAACAACGAAAAAAACAGCATAAATAAAGCCGCAAAAGCTTTAGATATCAGCAGGGCATCCCTGTATCAAAAAATCAAGGAATATAATATAGAAATTTAAAACATATAGAGGCTGCAGCAAAACAAAATTGCTGCAGCCATTTTTTAACCAATATTTACACAGATTTTTCTCTAATTCCATATACAGTAAATTTGTATGATATATATTTGTCAATTCGTAACGTATTTTATAAAATATAAAATTTATTGAATATATTTACAATATAAAATTATCTAATCATCCAAAAAAAACGGTATTTAGTAACCAAAAGTATACGTTAATTATTTGACAATGCATAAATCGGATGTTACCATAATATTTGTATTTATAAATAATAGCAAGGAGAAAAAATATGAAAAATTTTAAAAAATTAATATCTGTATTTTTAGTTGTAGCCATGCTGTTTTCTTTAGCTGCCTGTGCAACTACTGATAATACCGCCAAGGAGGGTGAGGAGCCTTCAAAAACAGAAGAAACTCCAAAAACAGGTAAGGGGAACTTGACACCTGGTACATACAGCGGTGAATTCCAAGGACTTGGTGGAAAGCTAAAAGTTAACGTCACAGTTGACGAAAATGAAATAAAAGACATCAAAGTTCTTGAAAACTATGAAACTCCTGGAGTTGGAACAGTTCCAATAGAACAGATTCCGAAAGAAATCATAGAAAGACAGACTCTGGCTGTTGATACAATTACCGGAGCAACTCTTACAAGCAACGCCATTCTGGCATCAGTTGAAAGCTGTTTAAAACAAGCAGGCGCCGACATTGCTTCATATAAATCTGATGCAGATAAAATTGTTAGTGAATATCCAAGCGAACTTACTGCAGACGTAATAATAGTAGGCGGAGGCGGAGCAGGACTAGCTGCAGCAGTATCTGCCACAGATGAAGGAGCCAGCGTTATAGTAATTGAAAAAATGGGCATCTTAGGTGGCAATACAGCAGTGTGCGGAGGTATTTACAACACTCCAGATCCTGAACTGCAACCAGCTCAAGGCATAGAAGATTCAGTTGAACTGTACGCTAAACAGACTCTGGAAGGCGGAGACAACATGGGTAACCCTGAGCTTGTTGATACATTGTGCGGAAATGCTTACGACGGACTTCAATGGCTGAAAAGCTTAGGAATGCAGTTTGATGATAAAATAATACAAGGTGCCGGTTCACTTTACCCAAGAACACACCAGTCTTTGGATCCTCTGGGAACAGGCTTTATCAATGCATACACTGAAACATTAGACCAAAGAGCTGACAAGTGCAAAATTCTTACAGATACAAAAGGTGATACATTAATATTGGACGGCGACAAAGTTGTAGGAGTTAAAGCCACAAATAAAGATGGCAGCGAGCTTACACTTAACGCAAACAAAGGTGTAATCCTTGCAACAGGAGGATTTGCAGGCAATGTAGAACTAAGACAAGAATACAACACTTCAGGAAAATGGCCTGATTTAGGAGAAAATGTACCTACAACAAACATGCCTGGCGTTACTGGAGACGGTATAAACATGGCTTTCGAAGCAGGTGCAGAACTTATAGACATGGATTTAATTCAGCTTCTGTATCTGAGCATCCCTAAAAATGGAAGTATTGCAGGTCTGTACAACTTAGGAGCTGAAAACACAGTATTTATAAACGAAGAAGGAAACAGATTCGTAAGAGAAGACGGCAGAAGAGACGTAATATGCAAGGCAATATTAGATCAGCCTGAAGGATTAATGTACATGATTCACAGTGCAGATGTTCTTCCTGACATCACACAAGCCAAAACTCTTGAAGGTGTTCCAATGACTGAAATCTTAGAAGATAATGTATACGGATGGCAAACAGGAGAAACACTGGAAGAGCTTGCTGAAAAAATAAATGTACCTGCTGAAAACCTCAAAGCTTCAATAGAAAAATACAACGAATCAGTTGACAGTGGAGTAGACGAATTCGACAGAGAATTACTTACTAAGAAATTTGAAAATGGTCCTTGGTACGCATTGCCAAGAGTTCCAGCAGCACACCACACTATGGGTGGAGTAAGAATAGACAAAGAATGCCACGCATTAAATGCTGACGGTGACATAATCGAAGGATTATTCGCTGCAGGAGAAATCACCGGAGGAATTCACGGTGGAAACAGACTGGGTGGAAATGCAGTTGTTGATACAGTAGTATTCGGAAAAATAGCTGGAACAAGCGCAGCAAATAATTAATATTACCATTATGAATTAATACTATCCAATAAAAAAAGAACTTTCACAACGTTATTATGACGCTTCGTGAAAGTTCTTTTTTATACGGAATTCTACACCCTGCAGACCCGACACCATGCATTCATTATTAAACCCGGCCGGAAATGAACAGTTTACCCTAAATTGCTGATTTACAGTAACAAAAAATATAATTACAACATACTATGGACTGTATAAAGCTACTGCTTGTACATAGATTATAGGAAGGTGAATTTATGTTAAAAATTGTACTGCATTGCAATAGTAAATCTATAAAAAAAATCGAATCAGAGTTATCTGAATATTTCAATAAAAGGAATACCCTCTACAAACTTTACCAAGTAGGATCTTCCTCTGAGTTTCTCAGCAGCTACTTACCTAATAAAGACTTTCAGCTGCTGTTAATATACAAAAATGACCGTCTGTCATATATCATAAAAACCTACCATAACTTTGATAAAGATTACATGCACATGGTTTCAGGAACTCTTGAATTTCCTCTGAACCATGAAACTATAGACAAAGTATTATTCAACAATATTGAGAACACACATTGCTGCCCTTACGGCATCTACAATGTTAACAATAAAACAGTTTTTCGTAGAGTACTGCATGAGGATATTGAATATATACGCCGAACCAAAAACCAGACGATTGTCTACCTCAAAAACGGCGAAACAGAAAAAACATCCGGAAGCATAAACAAAATAATGAATGAGCTCAATGAAAAATATTTCATAAAATGCTGCAAAGGCTATATAGTAAATATATTTAATGTTAAAAAAATAAATAAAGATACTAATACAGTTGAGTTGAAATCAGGCACTAAATTACCTCTTACCAAAGTTAATTTTCGTAAATTTCTAAAAACCTACATTACATCAATGGCCGGCTTCAAAATATTTGATGACTAATGAATCGCACGTGTAAGTTTATGCAAAAAATATAAAAATTAAGTTTCAAAAACTATCACTTTACGCACACGAGAAGCAAATTTAGCGAATCTTCAATAAATTTCACCACCATCCGCATTGAAATTTCAATATTTTATATTTTAAAGCTGTCATCTAAACTTTATGCAAGTTTATGAATAAAAAAGATGACTTCTATAAAGAAGTCATCTTTTACGACTTTATTTTTTATCCTCTTTAAACCAGTATTCTTGAAACAATGCAACCATAACACCCAGCATTCCGCCAAGCACAATTCCTATAGCAACATTAAGAGAGTTTCTCGGGCTTGTTTTCTGCGTTGGAGCAACCGGCGGAGAAGGAAGATACACATACGTTTCAACCAATCCCACAACGCTGGATTCCAGCGTTTCGGCTTCACCCGTTCTGTAATACTTTTTTATAGCCGCTCTTTCCACATCCAGCTCTTCCATATACCTGCTGTATTGATTCATTGAAGCTTCAATACTATTTATAGATTGTTTATTTGAAATAATATCATTTTCTATCTTAATGTAATTAGGATTAACCGTATCCACCGGAACAACATAATTGCTATCGTTATTTAACTGTGTCTGTATTTCAAGATTAGCCTGTCCCTCACCAATTAGCCTTGGAGTCTGAGCCAATAACTCCTCGTTGCTTTTTAAAAGTTCCTTAACTCTTTCCAGTGAATTTTCAAGAGACTTCATCTCAACATTAAAGCTGTTGTAATAATAATCAACTGCTCTTTCCTTTGTCATTACGTCTATGAAATCCAAGTAATTGCTGTACAATATCTGAGCCAGCTTCAGCGATTCCTCCGGATTATCCGCCGATACAGTCACTTCAAAGCTGTTTACACTTCCTGTCTTCGCATCATTTTGAGTAACGGTGATTCTTTTTTTCAAGCTATCTAAACTTGCTTCCTCTGAACTGTACCCCATCTTATCAATGGTATTTATTATTACATTGTTACTTTTTATAAGGTTTACGTACTCCTGATTCGTTGTTATAGGCAGTGTATACTCTCCATATCTTGTATCATATTTCTCCGGCATGCTTATAACTATATTCAACTTTGTTTCATACACCGGTGATAAAACAAACATGCTGAACATCCCTGCCAATATTGCCACTACCAATGTAAGGCTTATAATCATTTTTTTCCTTTTCCACAACGCCATTATAAGCTCTCTTAAATCTATCTCATCCTCATAATATTGTACATTATTCTGGTTTTCGTTCATTGTACACTCCTGTTTTGTTGTAATGGGTCATTACCATTTGTTATTGATTATTATATCAGTTTGGGTGTCAAAGCTCAATTAAAAATTTAAATTAGTCCACCTGCACGCAATAAATATTTCTCAGCTCCGTTAACGAATATTATAAGCATATGTGTGCGTATTCACTTCCTTTAGCATAGCCTTTGTTTCTTAGAAATATCGTTTCAAGCCCAGCAACTGGTATGACTGCTTTACTTGCTTTCATTTTTTATTAGGATCTCCAATGATTGATTTGGGCTTTAAATAATATTACCATTTTATGTTGAAACAGAGCTTATCCATTAATCTCTACTAAATAAATCTCTCGTATACACCTTGTCCACCACATCTTTAATTTCATCAGACAATCTATTCGCTACGATAACATCAGAGATTTTCTTGAACTCATCAAAGTTTTTGATGACTCTTGAATTGTAGAACTCATCTTCATGAAGTGCTGGCTCAAATACAACAACCTCAATACCTTTAGCTTTAACACGCTTCATTACACCTTGAATAGCAGACTGTCTAAAATTGTCAGAGTCCATCTTCATGGTAAGCCTATAAATACCGACAATCTTAGGATTCCTCTTGATGATCATATCAGCAATATGGTCTTTTCTTGTTCTATTAGCATCTACAACAGCTGTCATAATATTTTGTGGGATATCCTGATAATTTGCCAGAAGTTGCTTAGTATCTTTAGGCAAACAGTAGCCACCATACCCAAACGAAGGATTGTTGTAGTGAGTTCCAATTCTTGGATCAAGACCAACACCTTCTATTATCTGCTGCGTATTTAAGCCTCTAACCTCTGCATAAGAATCAAGTTCATTAAAGTAAGCTACACGAAGTGCAAGATAAGTATTCGCAAATAACTTAATTGCTTCTGCTTCTGTTGCATCTGTAAAAAGAATTGGAATATCTTTCTTTATTGCCCCTCCAGCTAATAGTTCAGCAAACGCCTTAGCTCTTTCAGATTGCTCTCCAACTACAATTCTTGACGGGTAAAGATTATCATATAACGCTTTGCCTTCTCTCAAGAACTCTGGTGAAAAGATGACATTCTCAGTATCAAATTTTTCTTTAATTGAATCTGTATATCCAACAGGAACTGTTGATTTAATCACCATTACAGCATCTGGATTAATCGATAATACATTTGCAATTACAGCTTCTACTGTTCTAGTGTTGAAGTAATTCTTCTCCGAATCGTAGTTTGTTGGTGTAGAAATGATGACATAATCAGCATCTTTGTATGCCTCAAAATTATCTGTTGTTGCAGTTAGATTAAGTTCCTTTGTTGCAAGATATTCTTCAATCTCTGGGTCAATAATTGGAGATTTTTTGTTGTTGATCATATCAACCTTTTCTTTGATGATATCTAAAGCTATAACCTCATTGTGTTGTGCTAAAAGTATAGCATTGGACAAGCCAACATAACCTGTTCCAGCTATTGTAATTTTCATTGTTCTACCCCCTTATATTTATGTAAGTTTTCAAAATTCATGATCTAATAGTTACTCATATATGCTTGAAGATAGCTTTCATTATCATTTAACATGTTTCTCGACAAGATTTACTTCTCTACCTTATAATATTCTTCATACCATTCAACGAACTTCTGTAGACCATCCTCAATGCTTGTAGATGGCTTGAAATTAATATCTCTCTCAAGATCTGATACATCCGCATAGGTTCTAAGAACATCCCCAGGCTGCATATCCATATAGATCTTTTCAGCTTCTTTTCCAAGAGCTGATTCTAAAGCGTTGATAAATCTCATGAGCTGTACAGGGTTGTTATTACCGATGTTGTAAATCTTATAAGGTGCAAAGCTTGTGCTTAAATCGTCTTTGCTTTCATCCCACTCTTTATTGGCAACCGGAGCTTTATCAATAAGCTTTACAATACCTTCTACAATATCATTGATATAAGTAAAGTCTCTTTCCATCTTCCCATGATTAAAGACTTTAATAGGCTTTCCTGCTAAAATGTCTTTTGTAAACGAGAAATAAGCCATGTCTGGTCTACCATATGGTCCATAAACCGTGAAGAACCTAAGTCCCGTTGTTGGAATACCATATAGGTGACTATAAGTATGAGCCATCAATTCATTAGACTTCTTCGTAGCAGCATAGAGTGATACTGGATGATCCACATTATGATTTGTAGAAAACGGAGCTACTTTATTGCCGCCATAGACAGAACTAGATGAGGCATAAAGCAGATGCTCTACTGGATAATTTCTACAAGACTCTAAGATATTTATAAATCCGATCAAGTTTGAATCCACATAAGCATAGGGATTATCAATAGAGTACCGCACTCCTGCTTGAGCCGCTAAATTTATGACGTGAGTAGGCTGGTAGGTTTCAAAGATATTGTCTACTGCAGCCTTGTCCTTGAGATCTACTTTATAGAAATTAAAGTTATTGTATTTACCTAGGATTTCAAGCCTGGACTGTTTTAGACTTGGATCATAATAGTCGTTCAGGTTGTCAATTCCTATTATTTGATAGGATTCATCAAGTAATTTCTTTGAAAGGTGAAAGCCGATAAAGCCGGCCGCACCTGTTATTAACAATCTATTATCCTTAAACATCTTAGACCTCCATTTCATTTATCTAATAATTCTATAATTAATTATTGATTTCTTTTGATTTTCTCCTTAATTTGTCTAATTATCATAAACAATTCTTTTCTATTTAAGATTATTATAATGAATGCCGTAAGAATTAGTACAAACATTTGATATATTACATCTCTAGGTTTGATAGAACTAATATACATAGTTAATAGATTGAGTGAAGTTAATCCCATCAGAATCGTAAAATCTATTTTTAAATCCATTCTTTTTTTTAGGATTGGTACTCTTATAAAATACATAATTAGATACCCCAATAATGATGTTATGACTACAGCCATGATTCCAAAAGATCCCGCAAGTGCAAACCCGCCAACTATAGAAACGATTCCTCCAATTAATGTTGTTTTAAAAATTTTGTCACTTTCTTTTCTAGCAAGAAACCCACTTCCCAAGTGAGCGGCTAAAGTAGAATACGCAGAGCTTAAATAGATAATTGGGGTTAAAAAAACACCATCATAGTAATCACCAAAAACGAAGAAATTATAGAATATATATGTTATTGGTATTAATACTGCTACGCCACTTAACACCAACCGAGTTAGTATATTTAGTACTCTATTAAAGTATTGATCTTTATCACTATCACCATATGTTCTAAAAGCTTCTTCAAGCCAGGCCATATTTACAACAGATGTCACTAATGTCAGTATAGAACCGAACCGACTTGCCATTGAATATATACCATTTTCATCAATACCAATTCTACTCGATATAACTAAATTGTTAGATGATGTAATAAGCCACCAAGATAATGCATTTATAGAAAGTGGTAATGAATATTTGAGTATTGATTTCAGTAAATGAAAACTAAAATCAGCTTTCTTTGTATTTATAATTAGCTTGATTTTACTTTCAATAACAATTATCATCGCTAAATTACCAAAAGTATTTGCAACAAAAAGTGCCAATAACCCCCATTTAAGTACAATAATTAAAAATAAATTTAGACTAACCGTAATAATTGAATTAACCACTGTTGACAACGCATAAATCTTATTTTCTTTCAAGGCTCTTGCTGAAAACTGCCAATACGCAACCCCCATTTGACTTAGACCCAAAATCAATATAAGAACACCATACTGTATATTTAATAATTTACTTACAACTGCAAATATAGCTGAATATAATATAGTAATGCCTAAACAGTAGATGTTAGTTGTTGATAACACCCTCTTTTTGTTATTTTCATTTTCTATGGTAAATCTTAATATACCCTCCCATATTGATTGGTATAATAAAGGCATTACCAAACTTATAATCGATATTGTTAAATTGAAATAGCCAAAATCTGATGTAACAATGTAAGCTGTATAAAGTGGAATAAATAAAAACTGTATTAACTTTGTAGAAAAAGTCCCCATAAAATAAAAAGCTATATTTTTTAGTAGCCTACTTGATCTCATAAATTATGCTCCTTACCAGTCTAGCTGTCATATCAATACTTTCCTTTTTTGAATATATATACAGCTAGTAACACAAAAATTTTTTTTAAATTGAAAATATTGTATCTTATATAACTCCAATACAAGATTCTTATCCTAGAAATTAAACCACTATATTTTGATGTTCTCACTTCACTTGTTCTAATTAGATTTATTCCTTCACCATTATTATTCTTTAATATATTAGCCTCATAAGGTTTAAGATTTAACGAAAAACTAAGTATACTGTTTTGCGATTTTCTAGTCGTTAATATATAATCTTTATCAAAATTTTTTTTAGTTGAGTTAATGTCTACAATAAAATCATAAGTCTGAAGTGACTCATTATATTTTTTCAATACTTCAGGTTTTATTTCTTGAAATGCATCGTAAATTGATAGTGATATGCTAAGATCTGAAAATGTCCATTCTTTATCACCATACAATAATTCAGTCTGATATTCTATCCTATCTGATGCATGTATACCGCTAACACCTTGATTTGTTGCTAAAGATATTCGAGGGAATAAATAATACTTATCTTTTGTGATTAAGTATAAAATATAATGTTTCTTAAAAGATGTTTCTTTCCATTTGTTTACATTTGAAGGTAATAGTTTATAATCAAACTCGCCTTTATCAAACCATTTACGAAACTCTAGCCATTTATCTCTCAGATAAATCTTTCCCCAGTATGGTTGTTGATAAAAAAAGTTGTCATAACCATCATTAATAGGCTTAAAATTAGTTGATGTTAATTCGTTATACTCAATGCTATATAAAGAGGCACCCGCTATTCTATCATCATTTTTAAATCTGTCTACAAATGATAGAACAAAGTTTGGAAAAGTCTTAACTACTAACATATCTTCCTCTAAGAATAATACCGTACCATGCTTTAATGTTAAGTCACCACACCATAAAAAATGGCTTTTTAAACCCAATTGGTTTTCGTGAATAACAACGTGTTTTTCACCGTATTTCCAATTGAACTGATTTGAAATATTTTGTACTTCCTTATTTTCATTTCCATCTATACTAATTATCAAGTTAGCAGAGCAGTTATCAAAATCTGCATCACTTAAACTATATAGTAGTTTTTCGAGCGATTTGGGTCTATTATAAGTTGCAATTACTATTGTAAAGAAATTATTATTAACTTTCATATATAACCTACTTCCTTTTATTTATTTGTTTATCTGAGAAATACTAAAATAACTTAGCGTTCTATAACCAAGATGTGTTGAGTCAAAAGATATAATATCAGAATTAGGAGAAGCTTTAGGATGTAAATCACATCTTTTAATATTAAATTGCATTGGATCGCTATAGATTTCCAATAGATCTATTCTCTCCTCCATCTTAAAATTGTACGTAAAAAGAGACTGGTAGCTAGTTCTATCAGGATAAGTATCAGTAATAATTGTATTTTCACAAATATAAGTTGGGTGTCCATCTCCGAACAGACCCGATAAACATTTAACGGTGTATGTCTTGTTTTCAAAATCGAACTTATACAACTTATATTTGCACTTATCTTTTTCATATGTCGTAATTAGAAGTTCATCTTTTTCTTTCCATGTATAATGTGAAACCTTATTACCCTCTTCGAGAATAAAAATGATTTCTAAATCAGTATTCGCAATTAAGAGCCTATTTGATAATTGCCCAGTTTGTTTATCTTTCCACAGATGAAAGAAGAGAAAATATTTATCATCAGTATTAAAGGATATATGATTAAAATAATGATAATATTTTTCCTTATTTAAAACTGGAAACTCTGTAAGAATATCTTTCATCTGCAATGATTTGATAGGAACAGATTCATTGATATCATATAATATCAAACTATTTTTAGAATTACTGTAATAATCTTCTATCGTGGTATGAAGATTATTGTAACCATATCCTTCACGAAGTAAATGCAATAAGGAAAAATCTAGACCTATCCCATATTTTTTATTGTTTGAAATTTCATACAACGGAAAACTAAAATCCCTCATCACATTACCATGTACATCAATAACTTTTGAGTTGAAAATACCATTGTTAAAATTATTAAAGAAAATTTGGCCTTGCTTAAACCAAAGTAGTCTAGGCCCCATTTGCCAACTATTAACATAAACTTCAGAAAGTATTACTGTTTTATGCTTATCCAGATCATAATATCCGATTTTACTATTCTCCAAATTTCTATCACATGTTACAAAAAGTATTTTTTTATCCTCATTTGAATAAGGATCTTTATCATAATAACCAGCAAAAACATGTCTATTTTTTATAGATATCGTATGTAACGTCAGTTTGTGTGGATTATATATCTTCCTAATTTTGTTCTTTTTTATTCTACTAATATCATATTTTGCCTTTCTTAAATATTTAAAAATATTTCTTTTTAAAATGTGTTTCACCGATTCACACCCTCCCCAATTACACAGTAACTAATACTTTACTTTAAAGCAAAAATAATATCAAATATCCTAATATTAAATGGATAAAGATTTAGCATTGAATTATAAATTGCACCTAATATAGAATTTGTTGTACTTATTAGAGCAAAAGCCCCTATCGTTAATTTATATATTGTATTAATATATCTATCCGTCGTATAGAATAAGTTTTTATAACTTCCTATTGTTAATATAACGAATATAGTAAAATAATAATAAAATCTCATAGTAAGAGTAGAAAAATTAAGAATCGAATTAAACAAAATAAACAAAACCGCCATAAACTGAATGAACATACCAATATTATATTTATCTTTATCAAGAACTGTGTTTTTTTTGAAATTGTTTAAATTAATGAGAACCAATAATAAAATTGCCATAATCAAATTGAAAGTAGAAAAATAATTATCATCACCAATAATTCTATCAAAATAACTATTATATTTCCCTATGCTACTCGTAATGTATAATGTTATCCACTTAATCCAATTAGAGATAAAAGGAACAAACATATTAATTATAGAAATCAATAGTGTTAGGTTAAAAAGTGTTCTTTTATTCTTCAGCTTTATAAAAAGCATGCTAATTGGATATATCGCGAGTAAAAACACAGCTGTCATATGAAATGAAGCTGCTAGTAAAACATATAATATAAATCTAATGATTTTTTTCTCGACAATAAATCTAGTAGAGTACGCAAAAACACTTGCTGCTAAAATTTGTCTTGAAATATTAAGCGAATTAAAAAACAATAGGGAGAATATTAAAATAATACTTATATATCTTGTTTTTTTGTTCTGATCATAGTATTTAATTGTAAGATATAAAAATAGTCCGGTAAAAAAAGAAAGTGCAAATATAAAAGCTTGCATATCTAGCTTTAAATATTGTACTACGTTTATTAAATATCTTGCCCCAACTTCAACATTATAGCCTTGAGACGCCATATTGTTATAATATCCCCAGAAATCTCTCCCAACATCATATCTAAGACCACTCAAGAAAAACATCGAAGATATTGATAAATAATCGAAAATATTACTCATTTTATTGTTTTTAATAATCTTTGATATGAATTGTAATATCAAAGAAGCACTTAAAATGATCACAAATATCATTGGTATTCTCCTAATCTTAAAATGTATCTATTATTCTTATTTGGTTAACAAATTAATTATCTTCTCACATTGTTTAATGTTGTTTTTTTTAGTTAATACAAATTCTTTCGCGGTTCTTCCAAACTCATCTAATATATCAGAATCTTCTTCGCAAACTTGAAGTATTTTTGAAGCCATACTTTCAGCCGTCATATCATTAATAAAATATATGAATTTGTCATATTCTTCTGGTATTCCAGGTAGTTTGTATGCTATAGTTGGTCTTCCCGACTTGAGATATTCCATTATCTTTGATGGAAATGAGTATTTGGTATATTCATCTTCATATCCCCTTGGGTTAATCAAAACAGTAGCCTTTCTCTGTAAACTAACAACCTCTTGTCTATTCAATAAACCTAGATATTCAACTCTAGAATCACTTTTTGATAACTCAACTATTCTACCCTTAGCTTCTCCTGCTCCACAAATCAGCAACTTATAATTGGGACGATCTATAAGCTTAAAAGCATCCAATAACTTTTGAATACCATATTTAAAATTCAATGTTCCTGTATATAAAATTGTTTTTTCCTTTTCTTCACTATGAGAAATAGATTCATAGTCCCTGATTATCTCATTGCTATCAACCATACCTTCAACTACAACATACTTCTCTGCAGATATATGAAAATACTCCGCCATGTGTTTTGTTAGAAAAACATAATAATCAATGTATTTTATCAATTTATTAATTAACTTAATATCTAAAGGCTTAAAAATCCGATATAATACGCCAGGATTAGTACCTAACTTCATAAATTGAGGGAGGTCTGGTACTATTAAACATATCTTAATTTCAGGATTTGTTTTCTTTGCTTGTCTTATCGCATATAAAAAAGGGGTATGCATTGCATAAGCAATAATAATTTTCTCTCCAGATTCTTGACTTGCCCACTTTTTAATCTCTTTTGATAAGTTGCATGCTCTAGTGATATGTTTTATACCAGCAATATTAATAAACCCTACATTTCTATCGAGTGCCCCTTTAACATGATTCCAATTATATGACTTTATAAATATTTCTGAATATTGTTCAGGGAATGATCCGACAAAAACCGAATTCAATATATTTACCGGTTTCTCTAAACCACTCTCGATACCATTAACTATATTCCATTGAAGTAAGTTAGCGGCATTCTGGACACTTTTCTTGCTTTTTTTAATATAACTATCATTATCAAAAACCCCTCCCAAAAAAAGTATATCCATTTAACATTTCCCCTTTTTTCCCCAAACTACTCTATTCACATAATCTGTATAAGATAAAATAATCCTCAACACCTTATCTGACACATTCGGCATACTATAATCAGCTACTAATCTCAATGAATCTTTTTTTTGTGTCTCTAATACTTCTAACCCCTGTAGAACTCTTTCCTTCTTTAGTCCTACCATCATAACAGATGCTTCTTCCATTGCCTCTGGTCTCTCATGAGCTTGTCGAATATTAAGTGCCCTAAATCCAAGAATCGATGACTCTTCACTGATTGTACCGCTATCACTTAGTACAGCCTTTGCATATTTTTGAAGTTTTACATAATCATTAAATCCAAGCGGCTTCATAGTTTTAATTAAAGGATTAAACTCAATACCTTTTGCTTCAATCATTTTTCTCGTTCTTGGATGTGTACTCACGATCAACGGCATCTGATATTTTTCCGCTATCGTATTTAAGCTATCTACTAAATCCATAAAATTTTCTTCCGAGCTGATATTCTCTTCTCTATGAGCAGAAACAACAAAATATTTATCTTTATCAAGTCCTAACCTTTCAAGCACATCTGACTTTTCAATATCATCTTTCCTTGAATTAAGAACTTCTAACATTGGACTGCCAGTCTTTATTACTCTATCTGAAGGTAGACCTTCTCTTAAAAGATACTCTCGAGCAATATCACTATAGGTTAGGTTGATATCTGCTGTGTGGTCCACAATTTTTCTGTTTGTTTCTTCTGGTACTCTTTGATCGAAGCATCTATTTCCCGCTTCCATATGGAAAATAGGAATATGCTTTCTCTTAGCTGCTATTGCGCATAAACAGCTATTAGTGTCTCCTAAAACTAAAAACGCATCTGGTTTTACTTCATCTAAAATAGGATCAATCTTTACTAAAATATTTCCAATCGTTTCAACTGCTGTTCCCGTAGCAGCATTTAAGAAGTAAGCCGGTTTCTTTAATTTGAAGTCATTAAAGAACACTTCATTTAATTCATAATCATAATTTTGCCCTGTATGAACAAGGACATGTTCAATTGCTTTTGATTCATCTAATTTATTTATAACCGCTGACAGTCTTATTATCTCTGGTCTAGTGCCTACAACTGTCATGACTTTTAATTTCTTCATCAGTTATACCTCCAAAAAGTAAGTATCTGGTTTTTCAGGGTCAAATGGCTCATTGGCCCACATTATCGTGACCATATCTGTATCCCCTAAATTTTCAATATTATGTGTATAGCCCGTTGGTATATCTACGACTTCCATTTTATCTCCACTTACAAAATACTCTATTACTTCATCTGAATCAATTTTTCTAAACCGAACGACTCCATTACCACTGACAACTAGAAACTTCTCATTCTTCGAGTGATGCCAATGATTCCCTTTTGTAATTCCAGGTCTTGAGATATTAACTGAAACCTGGCCACGATCAGGGGTTCTAATAAACTCTGTGAAAGATCCTCTCTGATCCACATTCATCTTTAAGTCATAACCAAACTTATCTTCAGGCAAATAGCTTAAGTATGTACTGTAGAGTTTCTTGGCAAATTCATCAGACATATTTGGCACTGATCTATCTTCTCTACTCTTTTTGAATGAATGAATCAAATCTACTATTTCACCAAGAGTAACAGTATGTACCACAGGAACTTCACAAAATGAACCTATTTTGTTTTCTTTTCCCTCTAGCGTATTAATAAGTTCGTTAACCACATCATCTATATATACAAGGTTCATTACTACGCTTGGGTCATTCACTTGAATAGGTAAATCATGTGAAATATTATGACAAAATGTAGCTACTGCACTGTTATAGTTAGGTCTACACCATTTACCGAATACATTTGGAAATCTGTAAACAAGAACTTTAGATCCACTTTCTACACCATAATTAAACAGAAGGTCTTCTCCTGCCTTCTTACTTTCACCGTAAGAATTATCTAACTCAGCTTGAATAGATGATGAAATCATCACTGGGCAGGTGTTATTATGTTTCTTAAGAGAATCTAATAGATCGGAGGTGAAACCAAAGTTGCCTTCCATAAACTCAGATTTTTCTTTTGGACGGTTAACTCCCGCAAGGTGAAACACAAAGTCAGCCTCTTTACAATACTCATCAAGTAGAGAAGGATCTGTATCCCGATCATATTCAAAAATTTCAGTGTACTTTCTATTTCTCAGCTCTGCTATTAAGTTTTTTCCTATGAAGCCCTTTGCTCCAGTGACTAAAATATTCATTATCTATCCCAACTTTCCAATTGATCCCTTACATAATCAAGTTGAAGCAACTTTTCTTTAATCTGCTCTATGTTTATCCTTTCTGTATTATGAGAGTTATACTCATCTTCAGATGAAAGTTTTTGATCTCCTTCTACAAAATACTTGTCGTAGTTTAAGTCTCTCTTATCAGCAGGCACTCTATAGAATCCACCCATGTCTTTTGCTACAACATGTTCTTCTTTTGTCAGAAGTGTTTCGTAGAGCTTCTCACCATGACGAGTTCCAATTACTTTGATTTCGTTATCTGATTTGAAAAGTTCCTTAACAGCTTGAGCTAAATCTCCGATAGTTGATGCTGGAGATTTCTGAACCATAATATCGCCTGCTTCAGCATTCTGAAATGCAAATACAACAAGTTCAACAGCTTCTTCAAGGCTCATTAAGAATCTTGTCATATTGGGGTCTGTAACAGTTAGGGGTTGTCCATTCTTGATCTGATCAATAAACAAAGGAATTACTGACCCTCTTGATGCCATTACATTTCCATACCTTGTACCACAGATAAGCGTTCTTTCAGGATCAATGGTCTTTGCTTTTGCCACAAAAACTTTCTCCATCATCGCTTTAGAGATTCCCATCGCATTAATTGGGTACGCTGCTTTATCTGTAGAAAGACAAATAACTTTCTTCACTCCCATTTCAATAGCACCAGATAGTACATTATCAGTTCCTAACACATTTGTTTTAACTGCCTCAAGCGGGAAGAATTCACAAGAAGGTACCTGTTTAAGAGCTGCCGCATGGAAAATGTAATCTACTCCATGCATAGCATTTTTGACACTAGCAAGATCTCTGACGTCTCCTATATAAAACTTTAGTTTATCGTTTTTATATAGTTTTCTCATGTCATCTTGCTTCTTTTCATCACGAGAAAAAATACGAATTTCTTTAATACCTGTATTTAAGAATCTTTTCATTACTGCGTTACCAAAAGACCCTGTTCCACCTGTAATAAGTAAAGTCTTACCTTTAAACATTTAACTACCTCCTGAAAAATCGCTTTTTGTTATTAAAATTAGCTTGAAATACTTCTCAACAAATCATTATATTTAGAAGTTTGTGTTTTTCTTTCCAGTTGTTGTTCAGCATACAATCTGACATCTTTAGAAATTGAGTCCAATTCATGCTGGTTATTATAATAATATTTTATAAGTTCAACTAAAGACTCTTTTCTGAAATTATCAACTATTGCACCAAGATTTTTATTTTTTATCTCACTAGAAATATAACTATCTGAATCAAACATTCCCAATAACGGGCTTCCAGCAGCTAAAATCTGACCCACTTTTGAAGGTAGTGCAATTTTCGTCATTTCTTTTTCTAGTGAAACTAACTCAAGATCACCTAAACTATAAGCACTCGAAACCAATTCTATTGGTTGCAGTGGAAACATAAATACATTATTTAGTCTCCTTCTTTTGATACTTTTCTCCATATTATCTTTATATGAACCATTTCCAATAATGACAAATTTAATATCATTGAATTCTTTATCGAGTTCTTCTGCTGCATCTAATATTACTTCCCAATTTTGAAACAACCCTATGTCACCTGCATATGATATATAAAAAGAATTTTTGTCTAAATTAAATTTTGCAAAAAGTTGATTATTTTCTCGATCAACTTTATTAATTTTTTGAATGTCAACCCAATTTTGAATAACTTCAACTTTTTCTTCATTGCATCCTTGTTCTATAATAGTATTTTTCATATCTTCAGATATAGTAACAATTTTTGCGTTTGAGTTATAAACCTTTTTTTCAAGACTTCTTAAGAACTTAACAAGGAAATTATTCTCACTCAACTTTTTCATTTTCACAAGCGTATCTGGAAATAAATCTTGGGCATTATATAATGTCGGTGCAATTTTTTTAAGTTTTGAACCTAGCAAACCTAAAAAGGGAGGAGTGCTATAAATATATATGGCATCAGCTTCATGTCTTTTAGCTTGCTTATATATACTAACCGTCAAAAACACATATTTAATCATACGTATAAACAAACCATTACCTTCACCACTTTTTGAACCTACTCTAATTACTTTTACATTATCAGAAACTTGTTCAATAGGATGTTCCAAGTAATAGTGTCTAACTTTCTCAGTTATTCTTCTAGAAGGAAAGCCTGTAATTACTGTAACATTATTATTGTGTTCTCCTAAATCTAAGGCAAGTTCATATAGCAACGAATGTCTTTCTTTAGCTAAATGCCCTACCAAAAATGTAATATTCATACTTCTATCTCCCATTCGTTTATTTTAAGAGATTAGTTTATAAAAATAAACTTTACCCATATTTGCATTTTCACTCACATAGTTCTTCCATCCAAATTTCTCATAGAATTTTATCGCCCTGATATTTGTATCAGGTGTTTCCAAAATAATACTTTTATAATTTCTTTCTTTTGCAGCGATCTCATAACCTATCAACAATTTTTCCCCAATCCCTAAATGTAAAAATTCTTCTAATACAGCAATCCCTGTTAGTCTTAAAATTGGACTAGGTGGTGAATACTGTGTTTTGGAACTATTCATAATCACCTGATTTTTTGTGCTACTAGGTTTCAATTTTAAAGTCAGTCTATTTAAAGCTGATTTATACTTGTATATAAATTCTCTGCCAAATAATAGATATGGCTTTCTCAATAAACTCCATACTATTTTTTTCATTATATGCTTGTTCATATTATTCTTGTAACCTTCTGGGCCACCGTAAACTAGACCTAACATTTCCCCAGCATTATTCTTTGCAGAAACCGTAACAGCATCTTCATTCAGAAGTAAATATTTGAATCTTTCGGCAAGATATATATTTGAAAATTCACTATCTGAAAACAAATTTTCAATGTGTATCTCGATAAAAGAATTAAGATCTTCTTCAGTAAAACTAGAAATAGTAATATCTTGCATACTTAATGATTTCTCTTGTTTAATGTCCACTGCTAAAATCTCCTTATTTCAATAAATTTCAGAGCCAGATTATGCATATATTGCGGTTAACCATTTTCTGTATTCTTCTCTTTTACCAATCACTATTTCGATATAAGTTTGATGGATTCTCTTGGTTATATTGCCTTGGTTACCATTTGAAACTTGAATTCCATCGACATTTACTACAGGTGTAATTTCCATTGCTGAACCACATAAAAAGACTTCATCACATATATATAACTCTGTTCTGTCAATTTCTCTTTCAATAACCTCAACATTCAACTCATTTCTTGCTAATTGAATAATTGTATCTCTAGTTATACTTTCTAGTATTGACGCTGTAACAGGTGGTGTTATAAGTTTACCATCTCTTACTATGAACAGACATGATCCAGGACTTTCGGAAACCTTTCCTTGATTATTTAGGAAAATAGCTGAATCATATCCGTTTTCTATTGCTTCCATTTGAGCCATACGACTATTAATGTAATTTGCACCTGCTTTGACTTTTGGCGAAAGATTTTTATCGCTAATTCTCTCCCAAGAGCTAATACAACACTTTATTCCACTATTATTATTAAAATCATTTCTTGATTTAGCTATAGGAGCAATAAACATGTTAATAGGGCCTTTAGCCATCCATGATCCAAAACCATCAATAAATACAGTTTGTCTGACGGCAATATCTTCCCTGTAATTATTAGCTGTCACCACATCAATAAATCCTTTTTTCAACTCTTCAACAGTATATTTATCTTCCATGCGAAACATTTTTATCGAATTTTTTAAACGTTTGAAATGCTCGTCTAACTTAAATGCATAAAGTTGTTTGTCTTCTTCATTCCAATAACATCTAATACCTTCAAATACATTAGCTCCAAATTGTGATGTTGGTGCCAGAACATTTACTGTCGCTTCGCCAAGTGGGACAATCTTACCATTTAACCAAATCAAACGATTATTACTCATTATTAATTCTCCTTTAATCTACATTTTCACTCTTCTTATTCTGCTCCACATCATAACTACCTTCCATTTTTAGAACTTTAAAAATAGTCAATACAAATATTTTTAAATCAAGCCAAAAGCTCCTATTCTCTATATAAAACAAATCAAATTTAAACTTTTCGTCCCAAGACAATTCATTTCTACCGTTTATCTGAGCGTATCCTGTCACACCAGGTTTAACTTCAAATCTTCTTTTAGGTACGGGTGGATAATCTTCATATTTGTAAGGGTGGTAAACTACTGGTGGTCTCGGTCCTATAAAACTCATATCTCCTTTTAATATATTAAATAACTGTGGTAACTCATCCAAACTTGTATTCCTTAAAATTTTACCTACTTTTGTAACTCTACTGTCGTTTGCAAATGAATCTAATCCTGTTCCCATTTTCTCAGCATTTATAACCATAGTTCTAAATTTAAGTATAGTGAAGTCTTTTCCATTCTTTCCTACTCGCTGCTGCTTAAAGAGAACTGGACCTGATGAGTCTAGCTTTACAACTAATGCTGTAATAAACATTATCGGAGCTACAAGAATTAGCATCACTACACTCAGCAAAATATCGAAAATTCGTTTAGATACCTTATACATTGTTGAATCTCCTTCTTCTTTTATCAATTCTGTACCTTTTCAAGTTTATTTTTTATTTCAGCAACTTTCTCATTAGCAGCAATTCTATTCTTTAAAAAAAACTCTTCACTTTTTTTAAAAAGTTCTTTTTCATATTCTCTAATTTCTTTAACTCCATTTAGAAAAAGCTCTCTCATGTCATATAGTTCTCCAATCTGCTTAACATTACAAAAACTTCTTGAAAGAATAACCATGCTAGAACCTAATCTATAATGTTCTGTAATTATCTTTTCAGCTGGTAAATCTCCTTTTCCTAACTGTGCGATCCCACCAAATCCATATGGTATGCCTGCAGCTTTAATCTTGTTGCATAACTTCTCTACTGTACCATCAGCCAGAAGCTCAAACATAAACTTCATGCCATATCCAAGATGAAGGTCATTAAGTCCAATGTGGATATAATCAACCCCCTCAACACTCAAAATATCATCAATGTTTTCAACAGCTTCAGGAGTCTCTAGTAGAAGCATCGTTTTAGATCTTTTATCAACAAATCTTACAAAAGAATCCACTTCTTCTTTTGACTTGAAAAATGGAAGCATGACAATGTCCGCTCCATCATCAATAACTTTATTAATTTCATTTACAGACCCTTCGTAAATAGGATTTACTCTCACAAGTAGCTTTGAATTCTTAAGTACACTTTTAACTCTCCTTACATCTTCAATATGGTGTCTTGAAATCACCGTATCCAAATGCCCTTGACGTTCTTCTTTCCCGTTAATCTCAAGGTCAATAAAAATCCAGTCTACACCACTACTTTCAGCTATTTCTGCAATTGTTGGATTATTAGTTATATACATCAAGTTCAAAGCCATTTTACCGTCATCCTTCCTTATCTAAAGTCTATGTTATTGTATAGAGGTACCTTAATATATTGTGCCCCTTCTTGATTTCTAATTTATGTGAGCTATATGTATCTATAATTAATGAGAAATTAAAATGTACATTTTTGACTTTCTGTTAAAACTATTGATATCACTGCCTTCCTTTCACCATACTCACGTAGAATCGGCGTAAAATACATAAAAAGTTTGCTGAATTCGTAATTACATAATTACAAATCACGATTTCGCCTATGCAACATATTGTGTTTCAGCATTTGTATATATCTATTTTACTTAACCCTACAAAAACGACACCACACCATCATCTTCCTCAGAATCATTCACTCCACCAACATCATCAGCATACGCACTACACCTAGCCTCACCATCAGGACAAATTTTCTGATCATACTGACTTAAGAAGGCATTAAAATTAACATCAGTATCCGATTTATCATTCTCAACAAGATATATTTCATGTGCAATTCTACTCTACTAGCCTCACATACATCTCTTCTGACATTTTCACTAATAGTTAAAAACCTAGTAATTGCAATTAATGATATAATTCCAAGTATAGAAAGAACTACTATTACTTCAATTAAAGTAAACCCTTTATTATTCATAAGAATCACCTGATATACCTAAGTCACAATTTCATTTACAACTGTCAAGGATTCCTTGATCATTCATTTTTCAATGTCTCAAATTCGATTATATTAAATATTTCACTTGTCGCAAATTAAGCAACAACTCAAATATAATAATCAATCTCACTATTAGTGTAGACAAATTATGCCCTTACTGCAGTTATCAATTCGTCAAACGATGCGTATCTATTTGAATCCTAGTTAAACTTATTTTGAACTACTCAAAATTTTCGGGTAGTTGCCAACTTTTCTAATTCTCCACTTTTATAGATTTCTTTAATATGATAATTAACAGTATAAGATTCTACCTTAAACAAATCAACAATGAGCATATTCAACACTCGTATCTCCACTGTCATTCAAGGTTCTTTTATACGTAGGAACAAGTCTTTCTATTAAAAATATTATTTTATCTACATCCAAATCATAAGCTGCTTTTTCCAGTTGTCCTATTAATTCAAACAATTCCTGTTCGTCAAACTCTGTTGGTCTCTCTATGAATATTTTATCTATACTTGTCTTAATTTGGTTTTTACCATGGCTTATAAGCAATTCTTCATACAACTTTTCACCGGGTCTTAGTCCGGTATACTCTATATTTATATCAACTTCCGGCTCCAGTCCTGACAGTCTGATTAAATTATATGCTAATTCCTTTATCTTAACAGGCTCACCCATATCCAGCACAAAAATTTCACCACCATCAGCCATGGACGAAGCGCGAAGAACTAATTGTACCGCTTCCGGTATTGTCATAAAATATCTTGTTATTTCTTCATGAGTAACAGTTACCGGTCCGCCCTCTCTTATTTGTTCTTTGAATAAAGGAATAACTGAACCGTTACTGCCCAGTACATTTCCAAATCTAACTGCAACAAATTCTGTTTTACTGTGATTATTATAGGATTGAATTATCATTTCTGCAATTCTTTTTGTTGCACCCATTATATTAGTTGGGTTGACTGCTTTATCTGTTGATATAAGAACAAATTTTTCAATTTCATGCTCATGGGCAACCTGTACAACATTGTATGTTCCAATTACATTGTTTTTAATTGCCTCCTCAGGATTTTTTTCCATAAGAGGCACATGCTTGTGAGCAGCAGCATGAAATACAATATTAATATGATTTAATTCAAATAATTGATTCAGTTTGTTTTTATCTCTTACGGAAGCAATTTCAACTTCCATATCTAATTTATCGCCATATGTTCTTATTAATTCCTGTTGAATATTATAGGCATTGTTCTCATATATATCCAAAATAACTAATTTTTCAGGAGAATAGGAAGCAATCTGCCTGCAGAGTTCAGAACCAATGGAGCCGCCTCCGCCTGTCACAAGGACAGTTTTTCCTTGGATGTATTCTTTAGTCATAGTACAGTCAAAAATAATAGGTTCTCTACCTAATAAGTCCTCTACCTGAACCTCTCTTATTTTATTCATTATTTCATTATCATTTGTCAAAAGGCTGTATACTTCAGGTAAAATTTTTAATTTACACTTTGTATCTGCACAAATATCAAGTATACGCTTTTTATTATCCTTGTCAACAGAAGGAATTGACAATATTATTTCTTCAACATCATACCTTTTTACCATAATAGGGATCTCATTCGTTGAGGAAACAACAGGTACGGAATTTATATTTCTGCCTATTTTTATTTTATCATCATCAACTATGCATCGAACCATGTAACTGTTGGGGTTGTTCCTGCTTATCTCATTCAATATAGCAACTGTAGCCTGCCCAGCACCAACTATCATAACATTTGTATAATGGCTTAGCTTTTTTGCTCCTCTTTCTCCAACAATAAGCACCGCTCTGTACACAACTCTTATTGCCATCGTACAGAAGCTTGTAACTATGAAAGCCACCAAATATACATAGTATCTGACAAATATGTTGGCAGACCTGGTTAGTATGAAGAATACTAAATTAGCTATTACAGAGGCCTTTAAACACTTGTATATATCCTGTATGCCTGCATATCTCCATATGTTTTTGTAAACGCCCATAGCAATAAATGTTACCATATAAATTATTGTATAGATGTACCATGTATTCATAAACCATTTAATTTTATCAGGATGAATACCACTTATAACATGCGGTGACAGGTATGAAATTACAACAATAAATGTATCTATAAACATCAATACATATTTGCGATATTTATTTAATAATTTATAAATACTGTTATATATACTTGACATAGTTCCCCCAATAAACATTAAGCAACATTGTTTTTCAATCTTAAGTTTATGCTTATACCTAATCCTAATATGATCCAAAATATAGGTGCAACGCTTACGATGCTATCATTAAAAATCGCTGCAGCTAAATATCCTATAATGCTTACAAGGCAGGATGCTCCTATTAATTTTTCTAGTGAATCAAAGGTTATTTTACTATACAATTTTAAACTGATAATAATATATACACCCCATGCTGCTAATAAGGACATAAGAGAAAAAACTCCTGTGTTAGTTGCAATTTGGAGGTATAAATTATGCGGTTTATCTACTACAGTATTTGGATCCGCAAATACGTAAGACTTAGCTAATATATCGTCCTGTGGAAAAGCCATAGGATAATTGTCCGGGCCTGATCCTGTGCCTATATATTTGTTCAATAATGGTATTGTTCTTCCCCATATATAGCCTCTGCCTGAAGCCAACTTTTCTAATCCATCAAGTAATTTGTAATTTTCTGCTTCTACAGGCTCAGCTATACGTCCTCCGGAGCTTATTAATTTAACTCCACTGTTTGTAAAATAAAAATTAAAATTTCTGCCCACTCTTGTGACAATAACTCCTGGATAATCTTTGGCAATCTTAATTTTATACCCAGCATATTTTCCAGCATTTATAGTAATTTCATTCCCTTTTGTGGTTATTTCAAGCTCATTATTGTTTTCATCCATAAAATATAACTTATTTCCATCAATTTTAAAATTTAATGTTTCTCTGTTTGTTTTTATAGTAAAACTATCTTGTCCTAAAATAATGTCTTCAAACTTAAATGCCTTTTCATTATTTTCCTTTATTAACTCAATTTGTTCTTTTATATTAAATGTCTTTAGCCTTGTAAATATTTTACCTTCAGAAGCTTTATTAAGACCAAATAATAATATTACAAAAACTATAATCAATCCAGCAAACAAAATCCAATATTTTTTTATAATCTTTCTGAACAACCACAAGGCAAATACTACCGCTACTACCATACCCAAGTATCCTGCCCTTGAATTACAGCCTATCCATACAAATATCATCAATACTACTGCTATTGCTGAAATAATTCTTTGTTTATTTGTTTTCGCTCCCAATAGAAAAGCAACAGACAGCGGCAACATTAAAGTAGCAAAGCTACCCACAAAGTTTGTATTAAACAGTGTACCATATATTGTCTTAGGTCCGAACGAAAATGATAGATCCTCAACAACTAAATTACTCGGCAGCATCAGTTTTTTCCCTATTTCTGTTTGAAAAAAGTCGTGTCCAAAATATTGCCCTACACCGATTATTCCTTCAACTATCATAAGGAATAAAAAGGCATTGGCGAACAGCCTTATATCTCTTTCATTGTTGACAAAATTAATAGTCAAAAATGTAAGTAGTACATAACTTAGCAACACAAACATGCCCTGGTACATATCTACAAATCCCCAGAGTGCTGTTTGTGTGTCTATGGCAAATATGGTTGATATAATTACAAATATTGCATAAATTCCTAATGGTATATAGTATTGTTTTAAATTCTTATATGGTAATTTCTTTTTCAAATATAAAATTATATAAAATACCAATGATATTGCTGTAAGTGTTACTACCCAGCGTGATTTCCAGTAGCTAAAAAAATCCAGGTACTGCTGCTGGCCTGTCCAGTACAAGGCTTGAGTTGTTCCGCTCAAATCCACATACTTTGCATGGACTATAAGAGGTACAAATCCCGCAATTAATAGCAGTGGCAAAAAGTAAAAGACAGATAGTCTTTTATTTTCATAATCTATAGTTATAGTGTTTTTTATTTTATTTGCTTTCTTTTCATTCTTGGTTTTCACATTGTTCTCCCACAGAAATAATTGTATTTACATTCGTATAATATTTTAACACCTTATTATATATGTTTCAATGGTTTTTGTATATATAAATGTTGCAATACTTACAATCTTTTCTAGTATCCCATATATTCTTTCAATAATTTTCTGTTCTCCGGCAAATCAGGAACAAGCACAGACATTCCACCTATCGTATCAGGTAAAAATTCGCCATCTGCAGGTATACGGTATGATTCTATTCCCGATGCATCCATAACAATCACCCTAGTTACCAGGCTCAAAATTTGTGAACTCGTTAAATTGGTTGTTACAAGAGGTAAGATGTCGTCTGACAGTTCCAGAAGTGTTTTTATATCAGAATTTTTAAGTTTTTCAAACACTGCAACAAGAACCTTTCTTTGGCGCTCTGTGCGTTCATAGTCATCGTTTCCGACATATCGTATTCGTGCATAGTTTAGTGCGACATCTCCTGTCAGACTGTTTATACCTGTTGTTAGATTTAATTCTTGAGACCTGCTAAGATAGTATGCTTCATCCTCATTTAATTCTATATCAACTCCGCCAATTTTATCGATTATTTTTTCAAACCCGGAAAAATCTACCTCTATACAGCCATCTATTCCTATGTCGAAGTTTTCTTCAACAGTCTCAGTTAGGAGATCCATTCCTCCAAAAGCATAAGACGCATTAATTTTATTGTCTTCATATCCTGGTATCTCAATATACATATCCCTCATTAGGGATATCAGTTTTATAGAATCGCTTTTTTTATTTAATGAGGCTATAATCATTGAGTCTGATCTTGCTCGTTCCTCTCCAGGTCTTTTGTCCTGTCCTATTAAAAGTATGTTAACTATATTTTTGTTTGTTAATGAATCTATGCTACTGTCTCTCGGTTCGCTGTTTCGGCTTGGTACATTTGATGTCCTGCTTATATCTTCATTTGGAAGCAGTGTCTTTTCCTTATAATTGATTTTGTTCAAATATGAGTTTATATATATTGTACCCAGTAATAGAATCATAGACGTTATTATAATTGCATACAATAATTTTGAATGTAGTAGTTTCTTTATATTTTGCATTTTATTATTCCTTATGTTTTTATCTTATCTATTATATTATTACCCGGCTTCATATACAACTCTTTTTAAGTAACTTGGTGCGAAAAATATTAAAAGCTGAGAAAAGTACATATTAAATTCTTTTATTTGTACTTTTACTAATGGATACACTGAAAGTGTAAACAACAAAATGGTTTAGAAACAGAATTCTTCATGTTATGAATTAAAAATTATGGCTATTAAGCTAGTACTAGCTTAATAGCCATAGATAATATTGTATTTTGTAACTTTATTTAGTATTAGGATTTAAGACCCCCAGCAATTGACAAGGAGCCAAAAACATAAATAACGGTTAAGATTTTATCTTAACCGTTATTTTTATAACCTTAGCAAAGAATGATTATTCAACAATTTTTGTTAAAGATACAACTACTCCATCTTTAATTTCTATATCCTTTACTTTATCACCTACTACTAAAGCTCTTTCATCTTCAGTTTCACCCATTATATCTTCATACCCTACAGCAATGATAGTACCATCTTCACCATAAATTGCTGTATCAGAATCAAATGTCAGAGTCTTAGTTCCATCAACAACTACTTTTGTAAATGTAGAGTTAATATAAGTTACTTCTCTTACATCTTCGTCTGTTTCATCATCAGATGTTTCATTATAGTCACTGTCTTTAATTACTATAAGAACAACTTCTCCGCCATAAACATATACATCAAGTATTGACTCATTCTTTTCGATTGCAGATAATTTTCTTATAGCATCCACATCGCCTGCATCATCAAGCTCAACTATTGTAGCATCTTCAGCTAATGTCAGCCATCCTTTTCCAGAAATTTCAATAGTTCCTGAACTGTTGCTAACACCTGTAGCCACTTTATTTTTAAACATTTCTAAATCATCGCTAGAAACAGCTCCAGGTGTAACTACATCTGTAACTATTCCATCATCATCAATGTCTAATGCATAAACTGTTTTAACATCAGTTACAAGGCTATCTTCATCTGTATAAAGAGGATCTACCAATTTGCCATCTAAATAAGCCTTTAATGCTTGAACTTCATCGCCATTTTGTTTAGCTTCTTGTACTTTAGTAATATATGCAAATTTGTAATTAAGTCCATCAACATCTTCTGTCAAAAGAACTTCTATTTCACCGTTTTTATTACGTACAGCAATTCCTTCAACCTTAGTATCTAACTTATTTTCTGCAACTGCTTCTTCATCTTTAACGCTAAATAATAAAGCATTGTCAGCTAATTTAAATGATGATTTTGTTGTGTCTAAATCTACAGATCCAGAAGCTACTTCCTCTAATCTTGTAATTTCGTTGCTAGAATTTAATTTGATTTTTAATACTGTGTAATCTTCAGCTTCAAGATCAGAATTCGTAGGATCAGCTGTAGGTTCAAATTTTACAAAGTTTACTGCTGTTATATCATCAGTAGGAGTGCCTGTAAATAAATCTTCTACCTTGTTTCCTTCTTCTGTTGCATATTCATATTTTGCACTTCCTGTTATTTTTCCATCAGAATTCAATTTAACATATACATTATATATTACTTCGTCTCCTGACTGAGTTATAACTTTTAACCTAGGATAATCATCGATACTGTTTTTGAATCCATCTTTATCAATTTTTCCAACTGCAGTTCCAATAACAACAACATAATCAGTAGCGCCATCTGCTTCTCCATCAAATGCAGCTATTTTTCCGTTATGATCCAAGTAGAATACACCTGTATCTCCAAGTAACAGACTATCTTCAGCACCTGATGTTGTACTTAATTTGTATTTAGTACCATCAACATAAACGTCAGTTCCACCAATTCTTGTAATTTCACCTTCAACAGTGTCTCTTGTTACTACAAGTGTTGTAAATTCGTCATCTTCTGCAAGATATTCAACAACGACATCGTCAATTGCTATATCTTCAAGAGAATCAACCGCACCCTTAACTATAATTTTATTGAAATCAGGTTCGTCTTTGCTGTTTTCAGGTAATGTGAATACGTCAACTTTAGTATCTCCATCTTCATATTCTTCTTCTACTCTTGCAACCTTTGTCTGAGTTTCAAGAACAAAGCCGTCAACTTCATCCTCTTCTATTTTACCGTTTGATTTGTCGCCTTCATTTGCAACAATTTTAATAGTTTCAACTTCATCGTTTACGTATTTAAAAGTGGCATCGCTCTTAACTGCACGATTTTCAAATACATTAGCTGGAAGTTCAGCTTCAAGCTTTTCAGCATCATCAACTGTAAAGTCAACTTTTTCAATTGAACCATTTTCAGTTTCAATTGCTACAGTAGCTATTTTTCCGTTTTTTGAAATAGTTACTTCGTCAATTTCACCTTCAACAACTAATGAATTAGAATCTTTAATATATACAACTTCGTCATCGTCATTCAAGTAAACTTCCAAATTCTGATACATATATGGAGCTAAATCAACAAAATCGCCTGCATAATTTTTGTTTGTAGGATCAAATAAATCAGAAGATACTACATAGTTTTCATCCAATTCTGCTATTCTGCTAAGCAACTCTTTTGTTTTACCTTTTCCATCAACAACGTCTTTTACATTTTTGTCGTTGTCAACAGTGACAATTTTAGCTTCCAGTGCATTAAACATTGCCTGTGCAACTCCACCTCTGTCAGCTCCAGCAACATCAATTTTAACATTTTTAGTAATTCCAAGTTCTGCAGCTTTTACTTTGAAGTTTGAAGGCCAAGTTCCTTTAATTTCATTACAATCGTCAGTATAACCTAAGCCTCTAACAATCATAGTTAAAACTTCATCATAAGTTACAGTTCTTTCAGGATCGAATTTACCATCGCCTGTACCAATAACAATGCCTTTTCCTGCTGCCAATGCAATCCAAGGATCTGCCCAGTGTCCCTGAGTATCTGTAAAGTTACTCTGTGAACCTGCTACTAAATCTCCATATCCAAGAAGCTGAACCATTAATTTAGCCATCTCAGCTCTTGTTACAGTTTTTTCAGGTTTGTATGTGCCGTCTTCATAACCTGTAACTACGTTTAACGCAACCAATGTATTAATTGCATCTTCGTAATCATCTCCATCAACTACGTCTGTAAATGATGTGCTTGCAAATGCAAAGCTCATGCTTGATAATACCATTGCTATTACCAAAACAAGTGATAATACTTTTTTCATTCTTTGTTTCCTCCTGTGAAATTTGTACGGGTGTTCAGGCCCCCGACGCCTTCATTGTGTCAGCACAATGACTATAAGATTATAACACCGTAGAATTATGTAGTCAATAAAATTAGATTCAATGTAACCTTACTGTAATATTCACAGTGTTCGTGCTAACATCTCATGTATATAATATAGCATATGTTTTTGCAAGTAATATTACAGAAGTGTTACAGGTTGGACAGTTTGACTTACTAATGTTTAAGTATGGCTTATGGGGCAAGGGATGTAGAAAAACAGGGTTCAGTATATACCGAACCCCTTGAAATTTATGTGGTTTTTATTACATGTCATCTGTGTCATCAAAGTCGCCGATGTCGCTCACTGAGCTGTTTCCGTGCTTTTTTACTATGATTTCGTACAATGACAGGCAGCCTGATACTGTTAGTATTATACCGATTATAGTTATTACTGTATTCAGAGCGGCTTTTGCGCTGAGGATGCAGAAGAGAGCAAACAGCACTCCTATAACATTGATTATAATCATTACTATGTCGGAATAATCTTTTTCTTTTATTGTTTTAAACAGCGTCGGTACCGTAAAGTATAATATGACGGCTCCTATGAGAAGCATCGTAAGCTCTGTCTTGATTATGCCTGCAATTGATGCCGCCGTTGCCACTGAATAGTTTATTTTTTCTTTTGAGGTCATGTATCTGTACGTCATTTTTATGTTGACTATACAGAATATGAGCAATATAAGCATTGCAATTCTGACCGCCAGCGCTCCTATGTATTCGGATGCAAGTATGAATATAATTCCTGCCAGAGTCATGGACAGGCTCATGATTTTAATGGTCTTAGGTTTTAAATTTAAATTCGTAAACAACATAACTCCACCCCCCTGGGACTGATAACTAATTATAACATTTTGCCGTTGGTATATCAATTTATAAATTATTGAATAAAGCGAGGTTTTTATATTATAATAATTTTATTACAAATGATGAGGTTAATTATGAATAAGCATATAGTTGATACGTCTGATACTTATTATTTAGATAGAATTTATGGAGATATTGATGAGCTGTGTGGAATTTACAGCGACATTTTGAGCAAAGAGATTATAGGAAAATCCGTTGAAGGAAGGGATATTGCTGCATTGAAGCTGAGCAGCGGCAAAGGAAGAACATCCGTTCTTCTTGCGGGAGGTATACATGCCCGGGAGGATTTTTCGGTTATGCTTTGTATGAAGATGCTTGATTACTACTGTTATTATTATAAGGAAGATAAAAATTTTGGCGAGTATGATGTGAAAAAAATTATAGATAATGTTGACATGTACTTTATTCCCGTTGTTAACCCGGACGGTCTAAATATTGTGCATAACGGACTAAAAGCTTCATCTAATTATAATGCACTGAAAAAAATGAAAATCTGGGGCGAGGATCATACATACTGGAAGGCTAATGCAAACGGTGTTGATTTGAATAAGAATTTTGATGACGGAAACTGGGAAATAAGAACCTGCGTTCCGGGAACCCATGTGCCGTGCTCTGACAGATTTAAGGGTTTCGCACCCGGCAGCGAACCTGAGACACAAGCTCTGACAGATTTCTGCAGCAGACATAGCTTTTCTCTGATGGCGACCTATCATTGCTCGGGAAACTGCACGTTTTGGGCTGACAGCGGAACCCACGGTATGTTTAGCGGAATTGACGAAAAAATTATGAATGAGCTAAATAAAAAATATATTTATCGAAAGACTAAGATAAGTCAAGATCCGAAAGTTTACGGTTGCGGCTTTGAGAACTGGTTCCGGGCAAAAATGAAAAGGCCTGGGTTCTGCATAGAGCTTTCGCCCTTTGTTGAAGGCGGAAAACAGCACCCGGATTATATGTTTGACGAGCTTGTTTGGCAGCATGCCGGTACAACGGGACTATTTTTTGCCGAAAAGGCACTTTATGTGCATGATGAAATTTACGGTGACGCTGAGAGATATGCAGCGCTTACCAAGGAGGAAATTCTTCGCTGATGAATCTATGGCTGAAGGGTTGAATTATTTTATATTTAGATTTATAGTAGTTTTATATTAATTTACTTATGGGAGGATACAATGAATGCAGAAATACTTTGCGTAGGTACTGAGCTTTTGCATGGAGACATAGTCAATACAAATGCCCAATATATATCTAAAAAATTAGCTGAAATAGCTGTTGATGTTCATTATCAAACTGTGGTTGGAGACAATCCCGGAAGGATTAAGCAGTGCTTTGGAACCGCATTTTCCAGAGCTGACATAGTGATTTGTACGGGAGGTCTGGGCCCTACTCAGGATGATATAACCAAGAATGTACTGGCTGAATACTTCAACGTTGAAATGGTTTATGACGAAGAAAGTTTCCAGCATGTGAAGGATATGTACACCCACATTAAAAGAGACTTCCCTAAAAACAATATACGACAGGCATATTTCCCAAAGGGTTCTGTCATACTGAACAACCCTAACGGAACTGCAAATGCATGCATAATGAAAGGCAGTATAGACGGAAAAGAGAAAATAGGAATACTTCTGCCCGGGCCTCCTAAGGAAATGGAGCCGCTGGTGGATAACGAAGTTGTTCCATATCTGAAGCAGTACACGAAACAGGTAGTCTACGGTGAAAAGCTGGTGGTTGTCAATATAGGAGAATCTGCTGCCGAAGAAATGATAATTGACATAATTGAAAAACAGACAAACCCGACTATTGCTCCTTACGCAAGTGCCGGAAAGGTAATTTTCAGAATTACGGCCAAAGGGGAAAGCAAAGAAGACTGCATCAAAATGATTGAACCTGTCAAGGAAGAACTGACTAAAAGGTTCGGCAGAGAAAATGCGTATGTTTCCGAGACGGGAAAGGTCGAAGATAAGGCATCTGAACTGCTGCTTGAGAAAAATATTACCGTGGCTGCAGCAGAATCACTGACAGGAGGAATGGTTGCGTCGAGATTGGTAAGCTATCCGGGAATTTCAAAAGTTTTTATGGAGGGCTTCGTTACATACAGCAATGAAGCGAAAATGAATACTCTGAATGTTAAAAGAGATACGCTGAACAAATACGGTGCAGTAAGTGAGGAAACAGCAAAGGAAATGGCATACGGAGCAGCTAGAGCTGCCGGCACAGACCTGGGTGTTTCAACCACTGGAATAGCAGGGCCTGATGGAGGAACAAAGGAAAAACCCGTGGGACTTGCCTACGTTTGTGTCTATTACAAAAATAAGTTTACTGTCAATAAAATTATGGCTACAGGCTCAAGGGAAATCGTCAGAGACAGAGCCGCTACATCAGCTCTGGACTTGATAAGAAGCTGTATTGAAAAATAATTTCATTAATATAGAGCCAATGGCTGCAGCTTTTTTGCTGCAGCCATTTTTTGCTTAAAAATATAAATTTTTTCCATTTTAGGCTAATTATTATTATTTTTCATACGATATATTTGTAACACGCTGTCTGTCTTTGGCGAATTTTGTAGAATACTTTTCAAAAATTCCATATGAATGGAGGTTACAAAAATGAAAATTAATAGATTTCAAACATTGCGCTTTAAATTAAGCCTGGTCATAATTTTATTTGCTTTAGTTCCGGTACTTGTTCTCAGTACGGTTTTTATTAATAGAATGAAAGCAAGCGTTATATCAGAGCAGAAAACCGCTGTTGAAAAACAGCTGTCACTTGTCAGTGACAACATAGACGTTGTTTTCAGCGACATGCAAAACAATGTAAGCTATTTTGCCCATAACAGCACTATAAAGCTTGCAGATGACACTCTTACCTCATATGTAAACAACAAAACAAAAATTAAGATGACGCCCGGCAGCAACGGCGGTATTGAACAGCAGATTTTTCAGAATTTTAAGGAATTCGGAGAAACACACCCCAGTTATCAGTATGTGTTTATGGGAACGGAAAAAGGCGGGTACGTACAGTATCCCGATGGAAATATGGACGGTGCTTTTGACCCTCGCAAAAGGCCATGGTATCCCAGCGCCGCCGCAAACCCGGATGAGGTTATACTTGGTTCGCCGTACTATTTTGCCACAGATGACATTGTAATCATCGGAGCCTCTCAGGCAATTAAGGATGACAGAGGCAAATTTATAGGTGTTATGGCAGTGGATATGAGCCTTGATGTACTTACAACCATGTTTGAAGAAGCCAGCAAGGATTTTTACGGCTACTACATGCTTGTAGACTCAGACGGCACAATAATATCAGATCCCAGCAACACAGAAAATAATTTCAAAAATATTTCTGAGGCATATGATTCACAGTTAGCCGATGCGGTTTCCGCCAATGCTGATTTTAAGCCTTTTGAAATCAAAGGAAATAATTATTTGATAAAAAGCATTCATTCTGACAGCACAGATTGGAACTATGTCTCAGTTGTAGACGAGAAAGCAATGCTCAGTGCTGTAACCACTTTAGAAAAATTGATTTACATAGCAGTTATATTGATATTTGCAGCTGCAGTTGCATTTGCACTGATTGTAAGCAACAGCATTTCAAAACCGATCAAGGCAGTTGTAAAATCGGCAAATGAGGTTGCCGGCGGTGACTTTGACGTGAAAATAGATGTGAAGGCTGACGGTGAAGTGGGACTTTTGGTTGACTCATTTAAATCGATTGGAAAAACACTTCAAACATATAAATTATACATTGATGAAATATCCGTCATACTAAATCAAATAGCTGACGGCAATATGAATTTCAAGCTTAAGTCTGATTACATAGGCGAATTTAAAAAAATAAAAGATGCTTTGTTAAATATTTCAAATACACTTACCTACACATTAAGTGAAATAAAAATAGCTTCAGACCAGATTGCAAACGGTTCTGACCAGGTTGCAGCAGGTGCTCAGGCTCTCAGCCAGGGAGCAACGGAGCAGGCTTCCTCTATCCAGGAGCTGTCGGCAACAATACAGGATATTTCATCACAGATTGATGATAATGCAAAGGCGGCACAAAATGCAAACACTCTCTCCAACCAAACCGAGACAGACATATCGGAAGCCAACTTGGACATGCAGA
Organism: Sedimentibacter sp. MB35-C1; assembly: GCF_030913635.1. Taxonomy (NCBI): domain Bacteria; kingdom Bacillati; phylum Bacillota; class Tissierellia; genus Sedimentibacter; species Sedimentibacter sp. MB35-C1. The sequence continues at coordinate 793,699 of NZ_CP133188.1, read as the reverse complement.
AGCTTATGACGGCAATGAAGGAGATAAATGATAAGTCAAATGAAATCAGCAATATCATAAAAACAATAGATAATATTGCATTCCAGACAAATATTCTGGCTCTTAACGCAGCCGTTGAAGCTGCAAGGGCGGGAAGTGCAGGAAAGGGCTTTGCGGTTGTAGCTGATGAGGTTAGAAATCTTGCTCAAAAATCGGCTGAAGCCGCCAAGGATACAACAACGCTAATAAGTGATACGGTTCAGGCTGTAACTAAGGGAACACAAATAGCTGAAAAAACAGCCTCATCATTGAACGCTGTTGTAGAAAAAACAGACGGATTGAAGACACTTATTGAAAGCATCGCCCAAGCCAGCATTCATCAGGCAGAAGGTTCCAGCCAGATTGCGACAGGCATAGAACAAATTTCTGCGGTTGTTCAGACAAACTCCGCAACATCGGAGGAAAGCGCCGCGGCAAGCGAGGAGCTTTCAAGCCAGGCAGTACTGCTGAATGGGCTTGTAACTAAGTTTCAGCTGAATGATGATGTGTCAGACAATGACAATGATGAATTAAGCAAATCATATTAATTTCCTCCAAATATTTATATAAAGGAAACTCATCGGGGATAACTACTCGATGAGTTTCCTTTTGCTATTATGTTGGCTTATATTTCATTTGCTATTTTATATTTCTGAAATTTCCGCTGTCATCTGTAACAGCATCTCCCATGTAGAATCCTCCTGTAGGTGTATGACGCCAACAATTCCCTGTTATCAGAAAAGAAGTGACGCCATATACAGACACCGTGCCCTGTAAAATTTGAGTGTAATTATATTATTCTACCGTAACTTTCTTGGTAGTGTATTTCTTCAGGCTAATTTTGTGCAAAAGGTAGATTAGCGCAAACAAAACCGCTATGCCGGGAATTAGTATTGCCGAGCTTTGATATAATCCCGCAAATATATACATAACACATGCAACTGCAGCAACAGTAAGCGCATATGGAAATTGTGTTTTAAAATGGTCAATATGATCGCATGCTGCCCCCATTGAAGCTAATAATGTCGTATCGGACAAAGGAGAACAATGGTCGCCAAATAGTCCTCCGTTTATGATGGCTGCTACTGTTACCAAGACAGGTGCACCCATCTGAATAGCTATAGGAATGCCAATAGGCATTAAAATTGCATAAGGTCCCCAGGATGAACCTGTAGGCAGTGACATTAAACATCCGACTATAAACATAATGGCCGGAAGGAAAGCAGGATTCAAAAAGTCTTTTGTAACGTCCATTATATAATAAGCAGTTCCAAGATCTTTTGTAACACTTCCCAATGACCAGGCAAAAACCATCAGTACCATCAGGTATACCATGTCTTTCATTCCGTCAAATACAGTTGTTTCAGCCTCTTTTACAGTAAATATTTTACTTCTTATGGATATTACCGCAGCCAGTATGCCCCCGGTTATAAATCCCAAGGATATTCCCTGTCTGATTACAGAACCTTTTAAGCTGGCTGCAGGGAAACCATTCATAAAAAACACTGTAAACATTACAATAAGAAGCGCCGCTAAAGGTAAAAGTACAGCTTTGGCTTGAGGTACAACCCCTTCAGGAAGTTTTGCTTCTTTTGTATTTCTTAATGGAACCGCCCCTTCTCTGAGTACCAATCCTCCCTCTGCACGTTTTTGAGCCGCAAGCATTGGACCGTAATCAAATTGGGTATATGCGACATATCCTACCATTAATAGTGTAAGTATGCTGTAGAACTGAAACGGTACCGCACCAACAAATATATCCCAGCTTGTCATACTGTAAGCTGGCAACGCGTCAAGTTCCACTTGAATCAAACCCATAATATATACTCCCCAGCTTATTATAGGAACCAATGAACATATAGGTGATGAAGTAGCATCCAGAACATATGCAAATTTCTCTCTTGACACTTTATACTTATCTCCTATGGGTTGGAAGATAGGTCCTACTAAAAGAGAATTTGCCGAGTCGGAAAACCATACGAAAATTCCTCCAAACCACATTGACAATTCAGCTTTTCTTTTGGTGTTTATCATCTTACCTGCAAACTTTGCAAATGCCGCTGCTCCGCCTGTTGCACCAATTAGGGCTACAAACGCTCCAATTATCAGTAAGTTTGTTAGTGACTGCACATTTGAATCAGATGCAATTTGAGCATATATGTAATTTGGGATTAAATTTGAAAATCCCAGGATAGGATTCCAACCGGCCAAAGCAGTCGCTCCAAAATACAAACCAACAAAAAGTGAAAATAAAACGTTTTTAGTCTTTATAGCCAGAATGATTGCTATTATTGGCGGTAAAATTGATATAAAACCATAGTGTTCCATAAAACCTCCCGTTTTTAAATTATATTTTTAAATTGTTCAAATAGTTTGACAAAGAGCTTCTGAAAAGTGCCCTTTCGAAAAAATTATCACTTTCTTTGTCTATTTCTTCAATATCCTTGGTCAGCAAGATGTTTAAATAATCCTTTATGATCACCTCATAAAATTGAATTGATTCTTTTGGCGTTACTCCAGGCCACGCATTGCAGCTTACGGTCGTTCTTCTATTGCTGTGTTCTACATTTTGAGGAAGATTATTGTACAGCTCATCATTATTATAGATTATCATTTTGGACAAATTTCCCAGAATTGTTCCTTCAATTGGTTTAAACTGACCTTCATCATATCTGTCTGCTGCCAAATCAAGAATTATTGCATGATCAGGCAAGTAACCTAAAGATTTGTTTTCAATTATCACTTCACTGAGATCCCTGCGACTTGTAGCATCTACTAAAATATCTGTAGTTTCCAGTATAGTCTTCATTAAATTGTGGCTGTATGTAACAGTTCTTGGGAGCAATTTGATAATGATTCCGGGAATATTTTTACCCAGGAATTCTTCATCGCCAAGAATCTCAAAGGATCTAGCACAATGCTGAGCAACAAATCCAACCCCCAGCACCGTCACGTTAATAGGCCTCCTGTGCGGGCTGTAAAAACCGGGCATTGACTTTTTCAACTCTTTAAAAGCAATAGCTGAACCGTTGTAAGCTGTTCTGAAATAGTCAACAAAGATTCTTTTTCCATAATCATCAACAATTGCATCCATAGAAAAAGATTTTACTCCTTTTCTTTTGAATAGCTCAACATATGATACCCTTGTGTGATAATGGCACATTGTAAAGATACTGCATCCGTCCTTAAGTTTTTCAAGATTCTTTAGTTCGGGCATTTTAATAATTACTATCAAATCCTTGTTGTAAACTTCTTCTTCCGCAACAAATTTTATCTTTGGATTTGCCTCAATGTAATCGATTTCATTTAATCCAAATCCAGACCCATAACCTTTTTCTAAAAACACTTCAATGTTATTGAATTTCTTTAAATAACTAAATAGGGAAGGAAGAAAATCCCTTACATCACCTCCAAAATTTTTGATTTTAGGAAATCCTACTGTCAATATCATCTCTATCACCTCTTCATGTATGTAACTTCAATTACATCAAAGCAAAACCCATGCCATTTTTCTAAAATTTTAGAGATCGATATTTTGTTGAATTTTGAAGGATTGATATATTGCTTGGCAAAAATTTATATAAAATTTATATAAAAATAAAACACTGTTTTAAAATTAAAACAGCGTTCTGTTCCATAAATAAAACAATATCAAAATTATTTTGACTTTTGTTTATACAAAGACAGCTTTCGAGACAAAGTCGCAGGAGATGTTCTCAATGCTTTTGCAGCATTTCTGAGAGAACCTTTTTTTTCTATATAATAGTTTATCAAGCCTATTTCATAGTCATCCACCAAATCCTTTAATGATTTATCTAACAGCAGTGTATCATTTGTAATTCGCTTAATGTTTGAAAGAGAAACATCAATTTTTTTGTACTCGTCATCATTAAATTCATTTTTGCTTTGTTCGGGATTAGCATTAACTATAATATCATCGGTAGATAACAGCATTGCTCTTTCAATTGTATTTTTCAGTTCTCTTACATTTCCCGGCCAGTCATATTCAATGAAGTTGCATAAAGACCTGCAGTCAAACTTTTTGCTATATCCGTACTTTGCATTGTACAAATTCAAGAAGAAAAACGAAAGCAGCACTATATCTTCTTTTCTGTTACGCAGTGGTATAAGATTGATAGGAAAAACATTAAGGCGATAAAACAAATCTTCTCTGAATTTATTTTCCTTTACTAAATTTTTCAGGTTTTTATTTGTTGCAGATACTATTTTAACGTCTACATTTATCTCATGTTCACTTCCTATTTTAATGAAACATTTTTCCTGTATAACTCGTAAAAGTTTTGACTGTGTTTCTAATGGCATTTCTCCGATTTCATCAAGAAAAATTGTCCCCTCATCTGCAAGTTCAAATAAACCCTTTTTTCCGAACTTGGAAGCGCCTGTAAAGGCTCCGTTTGTATAACCGAACATTTCAGACTCGAACAAGGTATCGGGAATTGTTGAACAGTTCAGCTTGACAAACCTTTTGCATCTTCTGCTGCTGATTTTATGAATATATTCGGCATACACTTCCTTACCGGTACCCGTCTCGCCGTTTATCAAAATATTGACATCCTTGTTAGCAATTCTCTCTAATAGAGCAATTTGTTCCATCATAGATTTGTTACACGTAACTATTCCGTCAAAATTATATTCTTCTATAGGTACTTTCAATGTGACAAAAGAATTTTCAATTGAACACATTTCCTTGATAAGATTCATTTGATTTCTCCGTTAAAAATAATATTCTAAACTTCTTGCCGTCTCTTCGAAATCGTTAAGCCTTTTTACGACTTTTTTGTTATCCATTTTGCCTATAGCTAATGCCAAAGCATTTATGAGAACCATTCCATTGACAAAGGAATCTGTATATGCCAATGAATAAGCCTGTATATAAATTGAATAACTCGAAAAATTGCACAATGGAGAGCTTGAATTATCCGTAATAGATATTATTTTGAAATTTTTTCTGCTAAAATAGTTCAAAAGTTTAATTGTCTCTTTGGGATATCTTTTAAATCCGAAAGCAATTACCAGTGAAGATCTATCAAAATTTTGTATATTGTCGAATGAACTTGTATCTGCTGAAGTGATTTTTTTGACATTAACTCCTATTTTATTCAGCATATATGAGGCATACTGGGCTAATGTAATTGATGACCTTGTCCCTATTATAATCACTTCGGGAGAATTTAAAATATCATGAATCAAAGATGAAAACTTATCTATTTCAATTGAATCAAGTAAATTTCTCATGTTATATGCCTCTGCATCTGCCACTGAAGTAAATATATTTTTGATATCTGATTTTGTCAGGGTGCTTGAAAGGCAGGAAACAGATTCGATTCTAGGTATCAAACTGATAATTAATTCTGAAAACTTGTGCTGAAATTGCGAAAAGTCTTTATAACCATTTGATGTTAAAAATTTGTTTGCGTCATCCTCACTTAAATTTTGATCCTTCATAAATTGCGCAAAGTTTATGTACGGAATCTCAAGGTACTTGTCAAGAATATATTCAATTATTTGAGATCCTGTTTTTTCTGTATGTATGACTTTGGGCAGAGCATTTTTAACTAATTTTTTTTCTTCTTCGTAATTCATTATAAACTCCTTATTTGATATGAGTAAAGTTATTCTCCCATACCTAATACCTTTATAGTTTTTACCCCAATCTTCCTTGCAGAGCAAGCCTGTCCCTAAATCTCAGGGTCACGTTTTCCTTGAGAATAAAATAATATCTTTTGCCATTGCAGCTTTAGGCAAAGCATAAAATTAGCTTTATCTATAGAGTAGCACAATATACTTTATTTCACAATTATAAAATTAAGCAGATTCACGAATCTGCTTAATTTTATTTTATATTTCACTATTTGTAATACTTTATTTTTAATTATTGCCCTGCACCGGATTTGGTTATTCTTCTGCCGCTTCCAGCACTTTATTGAATTCCCTGAGTTTTCTGTCTGCCATATAGAATATGCTGCCCTCCGGATATTCTCCGAATTTGTCATGTTCTCCCGCAGGAATTCCTGTCAGGATCTCTATACCTTCTTCGATTTTTTTAACAGAATAAATGTGGAACATATTATTTTTAACTGCTTCAATAACTTCATCTTTCAGCATCAGATTATCCACATTGCTCTCCGGAATCATAACTCCCTGATCTCCTGTTAGACCTGTTAAAGAGCATATGTCAAAGAAGCCTTCGATTTTTTCGTTGACTCCTCCTATGGGCTGAATCTCTCCCATCTGATTTACAGAACCTGTTACGGCTATGCTCTGCTTAATAGGGGCTCCGGACAGGCTGGACAAAATTGCATAAAGCTCTGTGCTTGAGGCACTGTCCCCTTCAACTCCTCCGTAAAGCTGCTCAAAGGTTACCTGCGCCGTCAAACCCAGTTGTTTTTCCTGTGCGAATTTTCCTCCCAGATATCCGTTCAGCGTGAGAACTCCCTTTGAATGAATGTTGCCGCTCATTTCGGTTTCTCTTTCAATATTGATAATTCCTTCTCTGCCCGAATATGTTCTGGCAGTTATTCTTGACGGCAACCCGAAGGAATATCCTGAAGTGCTCATTACGGAAAGCCCGTTAACCTGACCTACCACAGAACCTTTTGTATCAATAAGCACTTTTTTCTGAAGTATCTGCTGCTGCATTTTCTCTTCAATCATATTTGAACGATACTTTCTGTTTTTAATTGCCATCTCCACATGCTTTGCATCAACAAAATCCGATTTATATTCCTCTGATTCCGCAAGGGCTGCTGCTTCGTATATTATTTCGCTGACAACGTTGAACCGTGTTGAAAGCTTGTTTTGATTATCCGCCATCCTTGATCCGAACTCCACTACCTTTGACATTGCGTCGCAGTTCAAATGCTTTAAGTTTTCTTTCTTGCACATTGAACCTATAAATGACATATATTGCTTAATATTATCCTGTGTCCTGTCCATTTCAACATCAAAATCCACATTTACCTTGAACAGCTTTTTAAAATCCTCATCTGCCGAAAGTATATTGTAGTATACATGGCTGCCTATGAGTATAACCTTGAGATTCAGCGGAATGGGCTGAGGCTTAAGTGTTACCGTTGGCACGTACCTGCTCTGTTCCCCTATATTTTCAACAACGGCCTTTTTGTACTTAAGAGCCTTCTTCAGAGCATCCCATGCATATGAATCCATTACCAGATCCTTTGCCTGAAGAATCAAGTATCCACCGTTTGCTCTTTGCACTGCTCCCGGTTTAATCATTGTAAAGTCTGTCATTGTTGACATCATGTGATTTTTATACTCTATTTTACCGAAAAGGTTGTAGTAGTACGGATTGCTTTCTGTTACTACCGGAACACCTATGGTATTCTCGTTGTTTATAAATAAATTTACCTTGTACCTTGTAAACGGATTCTTGCTGTCTTTCGTCTCCAATATTTTAGTATCAAATATATTATCTTCCTCTTCTTCACCGGAATCCGCATCCTGCATTTCCGCAGCATACTCTTCGTTTGAAATCGAACCTGCGCTTCTGAAGATTGTGTGATTTTCAGCCGCATCCTTCAAAACCTTTTCCAAATAATTAACAATTTCAGGTATTTGTTTATATTTTTCCTTAAGCTGAATAACAAGAGGCTCCGCTGCTTTGTATGCCGTCTGCTTTTCCAATTCACCAGCCTGCTCTTCCGCTTTTCGCTGTGCGATCTGTCCGTCTCTTATCATATCATCTATTTCAGACGCTATTTTTGTTCTTTTTGATTCAATTTCTTCGCGTATGTCCAATGAAAGCTCATTGTATTCTTCCGGCGTCATCATTTTATTGTCCTTGATGGGTACGAGAAGAATTTTTTGTCCTGCCTGCTGTATCCCGAAGCCTGATTCTGCTGCAATTTTCTCCATATCCCTGAGTATCGAGGTCATTTTTTCATTGACACTTTGTATAAGAGAATCCTTTTGCTGCTGAAAGTTGCTTCCTTCGAAGGCTTTTGGAATATATACAGTCATATTGACTATGAGTTTATCCATATCCTTTTGAAATTCCTTGCCTTTTCCCGGAGGCAGAGAAATCGCCAGTGGTTTATCCCACTCACTGAAGTTATTTATATAGCACCAGTCGTTGGGCACCGAACCTTTTGCCGCCAGTTTCTTGACTGCCGACTGAGCATAAGTGCTTTTGCCTGTTCCTTGAGGCCCCAGTACGAATATATTGTAGCCGGGAGCATTCATTGAAAGCCCAAAACCCATGGAACTTACCGCCCTTCCCTGACCAATAACTCCATCAAGTATATCAACGTTCTTCGAAGTCTTACAATAATTCAACTCGCTCTCTATATTGCAGGTTTTTTTCAGCCTTTCCGCCGGCAGCCTGTTTCTCATAGCATTACTAGGTCTGTCCATTAACGTCCTCCTTAAATAATTTATAAGATAGATATACCCCTAGGATTGTTAATTAAACTGTAAAATAATTGAATAATAAAAAGCGCCTATCAGTTACTTGAACTTCAGACGCCCGTAATTACGCTTCTTCCCTAGTACTGTTAGCCATTTTGACGTATATCAATGCATGGGACAACCGTGTGTTATAATTCCACAGGCTTCTCGAAGAAGCGCCCGTTCATAAATCATTTCTCCCGTTATACTAATTGCTATTTCTTCTGGAGTAACAGCTTTAATCTCTGTGCCAATGGGAGAGTGGACGTTCTGTATTACTTCATCTAAAAATCCTGCTTCTTTTAACCGTTGGTTTACAAAAGCTTTCTTGCTTTTTGACCCAATTACGCCTACATAAACCGGAGGATTCTTTAACACTTGTTGTTGCACATCCAAATCGTAGCTATGGCCGCTGGTCATAATTACAATGTAATCAGAAATAGACAATTGTATGTAATCCGCAATTCTCTTAAAATCACCACAGACAACAGATTCTGCATCCGGAAACAATTCTGGCCTGGCAAACTCTCGACGATTATCCATAACCGCAACCCTAAAGCCAACCTTGTTTAGCATCGGCACCAATGCCTGTGTACAATGGCCTCCGCCAAAAATAACAGCTCTTTCTCGGACTGGCAATGGCATAAAAAAACTATTTTTCGTCTTCAAATATTTGTTGTGTAAAAGTGATGGTACGCTTGCGCCTGTAGGCAATGCTCCCAAAACAACAATTCCTTCTGAATCTAATATAGCTGGAAGCGATCCGTCGGTATTTAACGCCAACCAACCACCCTGATGATTAGCTAATAAGTTTAAAAGCGTTCCAGCAAGCTGTCTCCAAAACGAAAGCGAAGAATCAACATACTGAAACCAAACTTCTATATCGCCTCCACAGACCATACCAATATCATCTTTATCGCCTGTTTTCAAAAAAAACACCTTTTTGCCCGATTGCTTTCCTTTGAGATAGTCAAAAGCGTTCTGTTCGCAATGCATTTCTACTGATCCACCACCGACAGTGCCAAGAATGCGGCCATGCTCACCCACTAGCATTTGTGCACCGACACCACGGGGAGAGGAACCTTCTTGCGAAACAATGCTTACCAGAACAAGATTATGGGACTTTTCCAACTCGTACAATATTTTTGCAAATATAGCATTCATAGTAATTACCTTTCAATGAGATATATAGGAGTATTCTTATCATCCTAAGTAAAATGTTTTTTAAATATTTTTTGGAGTACCGCTTCAGCTTCTTCCTGAAACGCAAAATAGCTATCCATCATTTTTTTCGCTTCTTCAGTTAAGCGAGAATAGCCTCCGGTTTTGCCTCCTTGTTTTGTATCAAGTACAGGTACTCCAAGCTGTTCTTCCATTGTGGAAATGATTTTTCGCCCCTTGGTATATGACATTCCCATGTGCTGGCATGCACTGGATAGGGAGCCGAATTCCTCAATCAACTGTAGCAGATGATGAACGCCCGGACCATAAAACCTCTTTTCCTTACTGATTTTGATTTGGAAAGAAGCTCTCATATTCATGATGTCATGATTGTCCAAAAGATTTCCATGCAGTGTTGGTGATTGGACATCTATCAGAATTCCTTCATCGTCAGTTTCGACAATTTCTTTTTTAATGCCAGAGGCTTCAATTGCGCCTTTTAATCCGTCATTCCCCCGATAAGAAATAATTTCTGCGAAACAAGTTGACCGAAGCAAGATGGGATGTCCACAACGTCCGCCATGAGACGGGATACACACATCTCCATCCGCATCCAATAAAAGTTGGACTGTATTTTTAGAAAATACCGGAACATCAGCATGGGTAATTAGCGCCTTTGTGCACTTGTCCCGTAAATAAAGAAGACCCTGTTTTATGCTATCCAACATCTCTCCGTTTGCCGACACTGTCAAAAAAACAAGATTCATGGAGGAAACTAATTTTTGAGGCAATTCATCTTCATCCCCAACAACAACAATGCGTTGAATGCCTGCTAATTTAAAAAGCAACACAATTCTTTCAATAGCCGTAATTCTACCAACTTGTTTTTCCGGCGAAAATTTATCTCTACGCTCTGTCTTTCCTGCGGCAATGATTAGAGCAGCAGTCATAACAATACCCCTTTCCATGATTTTTCGTATGGTATAATTATATCAAATTAATACCATAACTTCAAATGGAACGGAGAAAAAAACCGCCCGAAGCTCTCCGGGCGGTTTTTGCAATCACAGGGTACCCTTGAGAAGGTTGTTCATCTGTTCATCAGTCAAATCAACATGGTAGAACAGTTCAAAAAATTCGTGAACCTCTTCCTCAACGTTGCATTCAATATAATCCGAATATATCAATGCGGAGAACCAACGCATACCAATGAGACGGTTCGGTCCGGGCGGACGGTCAACCCAGCTAAACGGTGCGTTGGGAGTACCGTATACCTTCAGTTCCTGAACAGCTTTCAAAGAAGCGTAGTCAGGATTGTTCAGGATAGCATCCGCAGCAGAACCACCACTCATGTTCGCCTTAGGCTCTCCATTCACAACAATTACATCAGGATCCCAGGCAAGTAGCTGTTCCGCGGAAATTTGTACACGAGAACCATCACCGAGCTCGAGATCTGCTACGTTAATGGCATTGATTGTATCGAGAATCTGTGCGTGAGACGAGCTGTTGGGTGCAGTTTCGAGAGAATCTTCGCCATTGCCATAGTAAACACGAACTCTCTCTTCTTCAGGTATGTTCGCAAGAGTTTCAATATCACTGAAGGTTTGCTCAGCGTAAGCGGCAAGCGCTTCGCCATGCTCTTCCACTCCTAAGAGTTCCCCCATAAATCTGAATGCTGCCACAGAATTATTAAGATCACTGTCCACGGCAATGACAGGAATACCAAGACTTTCAGACAGGGCATCACAATCGGAAATCATCGCATCATTTATTGTGCCGCAGTTGACAGCAATAGTGGGATTCGCAGCAATAACTGCTTCATAGTTAACGGCATCACCCATACCGAAGTTTGGAAGATCATGATACTCCTCAAGAATGATAGATTTTTCGATATCATTCAGTTCATAATTCCATCCTAACAGTTTGTCCGGTGCAACCATATACAGAAAAATCGCCGAAACAGGACCGGTAGAAAAAGCAGAGTCAATTTCGGTAGGTACAGTCACGATACGGCCTGCCATATCTGTGATTTCACGGGTAGTTGGTTCTTCGGTCACATTGCTTTCATCCGAGATTTGATTTTGAGTTTCTGTCTGTTGAGATGCGTCTGAGGGATTTTCCGTCTGCGCACAACCAGCAAACAGGCTTACCATCATTAGAACAGTCAAAAGCATGGCAAGCAAGCGTTTTGGTTTCTTCATAAAGCAGTCTCCTTTAATATAATTTAACATTTTGCTCCATAGTATTCCATAGTATGTATTTCATTGGTCTTGACATTTTGGAGCTGTAGCGTTATACTTTTAAATGCGAATTGCTTTTAAAAGTATAACGCAACACACAGCATAACATTACGATTTTTATTTGTCAAGTACTAATTAAAGGGGACGCCGACTATGCGCATATCTCATGTTGAGGTTCAAAATGAAGCGGCTCAGCGACACCGTTACCGGTGTTTAATGCTGGGCATGCTGATTCTTCTGCTTTTGATTACACTATTTTCATTCTGGGTGGGCTATTATCCGTTATCACCTTCTCAAGTTATACAAGCCTTTTTATCCAGGTTCGGGTATAAAGGTGATATTTTGCCACAAGCAGTCACGATTTTCTGGAGTATTCGATTACCACGAATTTTATCCGCGGTTTTTATTGGTGCGTCGCTGTCTGTTGCTGGTTCAACTTATCAGGGAATGTTTCGAAATCCTTTGGTATCTCCAGATATTTTAGGCGTTTCATCCGGTGCGAGCCTTGGTGCGGCTTTTGCTATTTTGAATGGTGCGTCAAATTGGATGGTTCAGATTGCCGCCTTTATTGGTGGAATAGCCGCTGTTGCAGCATCTTATTTGATCAGCAGGAAGTCAGCTCATTCGCACACACTTAGTCTTGTACTTACTGGATCAATGATCATGTCACTTTGTAACGCTGGTGTGACAATGATAAAATACGTAGCAGATCCTAATGATGTCTTGCAACAGATTACATTTTGGCTTATGGGAAGTCTCACAAAAACGAATATGGATGCTTTTCAGCGGAGTGCCATTCCCATGCTAATTGGACTAATATTAGTGTTTGTTTTTCGTTGGCAAATCAATCTTATGACGCTGGATGAAGAAGAAGCAAAGAGCTTGGGTATCAATATCCGTCATTATCGACTGATTTTTATTATTGCATCTACTTTACTGAGCGCTGCGGCAGTTTGCCTTGGTGGCTTAATCGGTTGGGTCGGCTTAATGATCCCTCATTTAGCCAGAGCGCTTGTAGGCGTAGATTATGGCCGGTTGATCCCCGCCAGCGCTATGTTGGGTGCCGGATATTTGGTGCTGATGGATGACATTGCCCGCTCTGTTTTATCAATGGAGCTTCCTCTCGGTGTTGTGACCAGCATAATGGGAGCGCCGTTCTTTATTTATCTCATTATCAAGAGAAAGGAGCGGTAAAAATTATATGTTGTTGGAAATTAATGATGTATTTGGCGGTTATGGCAACGGTAATATCGTAAAAGGTGTGAGTTGCAATGCAGATTTTGGAGATGTTCTGTGTCTTGTTGGTCCAAACGGCTGTGGAAAAACCACTTTATTTAGACTGTTGCTTGGTTCAATTCCGATTTCGTCCGGAAGTATCCATATTGATGGGCACAATACCAAAGCTCTTTCTCCCAAGGAGTTGGCAAACCTGGTTGCATATATTCCTCAATACCATACGCCTATTTTTGCCTATACGGTTTTGGATATTGTAATTATGGGACGAGCTTCTCATTTCTCATCTTTTGAAACACCTAAAGCAACGGATCGTGAGTCTGCATTTGCTGCATTGGAAAAAGTAAACGCATTGCATCTCGCAAATAAAAAATATACAGCTCTAAGCGGTGGGCAGCGGCAGTTGATTTTGATTGCCCGTGCTATATGCCAATCCGCCAAGGTGTTTGTCATGGATGAACCGGCCGCAAATCTTGACTATGCCAATCACCAGCTACTAATGGAAGTAATTACAGATCTTGCAAGAAGAGGATATTGTATTGTCATGTCAACCCATAGTCCGGAGCACCCATTCTCCATTGGAAGTAAAGTCCTATTGATGAAAGAGGGAAAGGTTGAAGGTCTTGGCCCTCCGAAGCAGATTATCACACCTAAAAACTTAGAGTCTGTCTACGACATCGAAATGGATGTTGTTACAATACATGATCGCTATGGTATGGAAAGGACAATTTGCCTGCCTGTAAAAAACACAGAAAATCTCTTGCGCCAATATAAAATGAATGACGCATGACAGAAATTAGGAGGAATATAATGATTCATGCATTAATTGTTGGTCCCCGCCATATCGGTAAAACCACTTTGATCAATAGTGTTTTGCAGAAATTAGGGAGACCAATATACGGATATCAAACAAAGAAAGAATCGCTTCTTTCGGATTCCCAAATGAGAGAACCTGTTTATATCTATGAACCGGGAAAACCACGGGTTCAATCAACAAAAAACCTTCTTGGCTACTGCAGCCCTACTGAAGGGTTTAAAACCATGGCGGGTGTATTTGATGCTTATGCACCTAAAATTTTAGCTTCAGTGCCGAACAGTAGCGTAATAGTGTTTGATGAAATAGGATTTATGGAATCAAACGAAAAGCAGTTTTGTGATGCTATTATTTCAAGGTTAGATGGAGAAGTTCCTGTAATTGCTGCTGTGAAAAATCAGAAAGGGTTTGCATTTTTAGAACAAGTTCGGACGCACCCCAAATGCCATTGTTTTTATATCACGGAGGAAAATAGGGATGCCCTCAAAGTTGAAGTGCTGAAATTCATGCGAGAACAACTAAAATTTTCTGCGTGTGCATCCATAGAAAGGAAAAAATGATGAAGTATATAGATAAAATGGATATACAATATAAGCCAAATTACAATCTTGTCGATTTAGAGTACTTTGTACAAATGCAGGAGTCTCGCCTTCCGGATACACCGGATCATTCTGCGAAAAAATGGGACAAACGGGCTGAGTCCTGGAAAAAAGAGCGTATCAATCAACGCAAAGGGGATGAGCGTGTTTATAGTGCGGTCAAACTTTTAGAACAGCGTGGTGTTTTGAACAAAAGTTGTGATGTTGTGGATATCGGTTGTGGCCCCGGGCGATTTGTTGCTGAATTTGCTCGAAAGGCAAATAGTGTTCTGGGTTTGGACATCTCAAGTAAAATGATTGAACATGGAACGGAGCATATTGTGCAGCAGGGACTTACTAATGCTGTTCTTCGTGTCTGCGATTTTCAGACCATTGATATTGAAAGAGAGGGCTACAAAAGAGCTTTTGATTTAGTATTCTGCTCCATGACTCCGGCTATTCATGGCATGGATGGTCTAATCAAGTCTATGGAAATGAGTCGTGCATGGTGTTGCAACATTACTCATTTGAGTGGACATAATCGGTTGAGAGCCCAAATCATGCGAGAAGTTTTTGGACAAGAATTACCGAAACAATGGAGCGGCAGATGGTTTTATTCCCTTTTTAATGTCCTTTTCCTTATGGGATATAATCCTGAAACAAGCTATGAAAACCGGCATCAGGAAATCATTATAACGCCAGGTGAAGAATATGTAGCGTTCATTATGGAGCACATGTTGCCGGAATACGAACAAACCGATAGAAACGCTGCCAAAATTTTATCTTGGCTAAAATCACATGCGGACGAGGACGGACATCTTCTGGAAATTACCGATTCGAGTTATGGTACTATTCTGTGGAATATTAGGAATAAAACCGAACGTCCGGACTATCGAATATTGGAGCAGGGGGTATAATATGCAGTTACCTACGAGAAGTCAAGTTCTCAAAACATTATTTGAAAAATGGACACCTACAGTTTCGGCCGAGGTTATCCCTACTGATGAAGCACTGGGACGTGTTCTGACCCATGATTATCATGCGCTCTACTCCATTCCTGTTGTGCGGGCTTCGGCTATGGATGGCGTTGCTGTAATTAGTTCCCGATTTGCGAGTGGAATACCCGATACCAAGCTGTGGGTTAACGGAGTTGATTACTGTCGAGCAGATACAGGAGATGATTTCGATGACCGATTTGACGCTGTGATCCCCATCGAGCGGGTATCCATTACAGAATCGGGTTTATGGATTAATCCTGACATAACGGTTCAAAAGAATATGAATATTCGGCCCCATGGAAGTACAATCTCGAAGGGGACGCTCGTTGGTAAAGCCGGGCAGAAACTATGTTCTTTTGATTTGGCTTGTCTTGCAATGGGCGGTGTAACAGATGTGGAGGTTCACAAAAAGCCTCGAATTGCATTCTTGCCTACAGGGAGCGAATTGGTTCCATTAGGGGCAGAAGTCCTAAGAGGAAAAAACATAGATAGCAATAGTGTTTTTGCGAAAAACATTCTTTTGGAGATGGGTGCTGAACCTGTAGTCTACCCTATTGTAAAAGATATTCGGGAAAAACTTGAAGTCACGTTGAATCAAGCTCTCTCTGAGGCAGATGTAGTTATTCTCAGCGGTGGTTCTTCTAAAGGAGAAGAAGATTTCAACGCACGTATTTTGGAAGATCGAGGTGTTGCACTGTTCCATTGGGTAGCGGCAGCACCCGGAAAGCCAATGTGTGTTGCTGTTATTGATAATAAACCAGTAATCAATATTCCGGGGCCCCCAGTTGCGATGTTGTATGGGATGGATTGGTGTATCCGTGCAATTGTTCATCGTATGTTGCACATCCCTATGCCTAAACGTCAAACGATTACTGGTGTACTGACTGAAGAAATTAAGGCACCTCCCTCCATGGAAATTCTGTGTTTAATGGATGTGGAAAATGGGCCCGATGGCTATTTGGTCAAGCAAAAGCCATGGAAGGGAGGAAGTATGGCAAACAGTCTGGCCGCTGGAGCTTTCTACATAACCGAATTGGGCGTGGAAACTAAACACCCGGGGGAACCTTTGGAGGTCACTTTATTGCGTGGAGAAGAATATTTTGTATAGTGTTTGGTTATATTTATTTCAATTAGTCGTTTACCCAAAAAATAGTGTGAACACAGCTTACCTGTGTTCACACTATTTTGTCTTGTTATCGCTCCCAATCGTCCCGATTTTTCTTCGGCTGGGTCTGTTGGCGTTTTTATTACCTGAACACAATTTCACCATATATATGAAACTTTGCAACCGAATATTTTATCGCACAAAAAAAAGAAGGACTCTCGTCCTCCTATGTGTACTTTTATACAAGATTTCTTTCCACAATCTGCTTTACTATGAATGTAGCAACGTGGTTTGCAAAACTTCCAGAGCCAAAGCCCGCATCATACCCCAGCTCTTGTGCCAGATCATGAAAAATACGAGGGCCTCCGCACACTAATACAATTTTATCTCTCAGCCCTTCTGCTTCCAGCATTTCAACAAGCTGAGTAAGATTTGCTATGTGAACGTCTTTCTGGGTAACAACCTGTGATACAAGAATTGCATCCGCGTTAACTTCAATAGCCTTAGCTATAAGTTCCTCGTTTGGAACCTGGCTTCCCATGTTTATTGCTTCTATTCCCTTATATCTTTCTAGACCGTAGTTTCCGTCAAAGCCCTTCATGTTCATAATCGCATCTATACCAACGGTATGGGCATCTGTTCCTGTGCAGGCGCCTACAATGACCACATCTCTCTTTATGTTTTCTTTGATGTAGTCCTGAATCTCATATCTGTCCATAAATTCCATATCAACTTTTGGAACCTCAATGGATGTATAATCAACAGTATGTGTGCACTTTCCGTACATTATGAAGTAAGTATAGCCTATGCCAAGATCCTTTGAATAAACAACTGCAGGCTCATCAAAGCCCATTTTTGAAACCAGCTGCCTTGCAGCCTCACTTGCTTCATCTCCGTAAGGTATCGGCAGTGTAAAACTCATCTGTACCATTCCGTCGTTTAAAGTATCTCCATATGGCTTAACCTTTGTAAGATCAACCTTCTGAATACCTTCCATTACTTTGCACCCCCTAACATCAAATCTATGAACGGGTTAAAGTATTTTTCATGTTTTTCAATAACACCTTCCAGACCTTTTCCGCCTGTAAATGCTCTTTTAACTCCTCCAAATTTTCCCTGTTCAATAGTGCTGAATATTCCCTCTTTTTCAATATCCTTCAGAAGGCTTTCAGCTTTTTCAAGAACTTCCTGTGCTCTTTTCTGAATTATACCGTCTTTTTTATATTCTATTTCATCACCTATACTCCTGGCATTGTTGAATATATATTGCGCATTTTCAATGGACAGCATTCTATCCTGAAGATGCGGTGTATGAATTGCTTCCGTAGGCATACCCAAAAGCTGAATTCCCTGATGGGTCCATATGGATATCAGGTTGAATAAAGCATCCTGCAAATGTCCGCGGAATATGTTACCTGTCATGAACTTTGTAGGAGGCATGTATTTAAGAGGGGCATCAGGGAATATTTCTCTAGCCATCTGTGCCTGAGCAAGTTCAAACAAAAATCCATTTTCTAAAGCAGGATTCATTTCAAATGCATGGCCAAGTCCCATTTGTTCCTCAGGCAGCCCTGCTTTAAGAGCAAATTGCTCATTTATAAACTGAGATGCCAGCACCGTATGAGCCTCTTCTACAGCATCTGACGTAGTCAGGTAATTGTCCTCTCCAGTGTTGATAATTATTCCTGCAAAACCATTTATTATTCTTGAAAAATACTGATCCACCAATGTTCTCTGCATGTTTATATCTCTGAACAGTATGCCGTAAAGAGCATCATTAAGCATTACGTCAAGCCGTTCCATTGCACCCATTGCGGCTATCTCAGGCATGCATAGTCCCGAACAGTAGTTGCAGACACGTATGTATCTTCCTACCTCTTCGCCCACCTCATCCAGAGCTTTTCTCATTAATCTGAAGTTTTCCTGAGTTGCAAAAGTTCCTCCGAATCCTTCTGTTGTTGGTCCGTATGGAACATAGTCCAAAAGACTTTGTGCCGTGGTTCTTATAACAGCTATAACGTCAGCGCCTTGTCTGGCAGCAGCCTGTGCCTGGATAACATCTTCATAAATATTTCCCGTAGCAACAATTACATATAAATATGGCTTTTTACCTTCGCCGATTGTATTTAAATATTCTTCTCTTTTTGCTCTGGTGAGTCTCACTCTTTCAACCATTTTCTTTGCGGTTTCATAGACTGCATCCATAATTTTATTTTCATCGGCAATGGGAAGCTTTGTAATTTCTATTTCTCCCGCACTTACCGCTTCAGCTATCTCCTGAGGAGTCTTGCCGGTATGCACCATTGCATTACCTATCCAAAATGCTGCTCCTCTGGATAATCCACCACCCTCTTTAATGCTGTCAATCAGCACGTTGGGAAGCGGTTTGTCAATTTCGTCCACTCCGTCAACGCCCATTAGCCTTGCCACAGTTCTTTCAACAGTAACAGTAGTGTTTTTGTCTATAAACTGCTGCGTCTCTTCTGCTATGCTTGCGGCAGCTGAACGCGCGCTGTCAATGAGCTCAGGGCTTAAGTTTAACTTGCTATCCATAAATCCTCCTTTACCTCCGTCATTCTGACAGTAGATTGATAATCTCCTGCTGAAACAACACGAGATACTCATCTGTAATTCAGTATGACAGTATCACTATAAATAATTTTCTGCATCATTTATCACTTCTTCAGGTATGCCTGCCATTCTAGCTATCTTAATGGCATCCTTAGGTATATCATTTTTATATTTGACCTCAATTAGTCTGTAATCCATATATTTTGAAATCTGCTCTATATTGTTTATTTTGAACAAATCATCGCTGTCAGGAAGAGTTAATCCCGCAACCTGGAGATTCTGCACATCTTCATCATTAGCCACATTGTCGTAATGGGTTGTCAACACTGTTATGCAGCTTTTACTTTTCAGATACTTAACAACAGCCTTTGTAATAGCATATCCTTCTTTGGGATTTGTGCCTCCGGCCAGCTCATCTATGAGAATCAGGCACCTTTCCGCCGAGTATTCCAGCGCTTCCTTTAAATTAACAATTTCCGCACCAAATGTACTCAAGCCTTTTTCAATGGACTGATCATCACCTACAGATATGAATATATGGTCAAAAAGACAAAGTTTGGCATACTCGCAAGGTACAAACATTCCATACCCGGCTAATGCAGCAATCTGTCCTATCATCCTAAGACTTACAGTCTTTCCTCCCATGTTTGCGCCGGTTATACAGGCGACATTTTTCCTTAAACTCACATCTATGGGCATATACTCCTTACGCTTTTCCTTCAATGATTTTTCAAGTTTCAGGTTTCTGCCAGATTTAATTGTTATTTCAAGCTCATGAACAATTTCAGGTTCAACAGACCTTGTTTTCTGAGCAAAATTTGCTCTTGCTATGAGATAGTCCGTTTCTCCTATGATATTAATGTTGCTCATTATTAAGTCATAATATCCTTTTATTTCCTTGGAAATTTTTTGACGAACTTTGAACTCTTCATCATCTTCTTCATTCTTCAAAATTTCCATCCTCTTCTCAAGCTCGTCTATTTCTGAATTGTTTTTAATTTTAAAAATAATATTTAAGTAATTTTCTCCGCATATTCTTAAATTAGCATCATTTGAAAACTCTTCTGCCTTTTCCTGTTCCGATTTGCTTATGGTTATTTCATCCTTGAGGTTTAGCTTTATGCCGTATTTTTTTTCTACTTCTTCCTTTATTGCTTTTTTAAGCACTCCAATATTTTTTTCAGCAGCCTTTTTTTCATCTCTTATAGATTTTAGTTTTTCAGAATAATCATCATAAATATAAAATGTGTTCATTCTTTCATTGGCAGGATCTAAAAGCTTGTAAAGCTGCGGTATGGGCGTTAATTTTAAATCGTCAATGGATAATGTTTTTAAATATTTCTCCATTTTTTCCGTTTGAATTTGGAAATTTTTTATTTCAAACAATTCAACTTCATCTAATACCTGATTATGCTTCGTTCGCTCCAATGTTTCATATATGTTTTTTATATGTTTGAGCACATCAATGATATCACGCCTTCTAGGGCTTTCAATAAATGCCCTGATTTTATTGAACTCTTTTTTAAGGTCTGCCTCTTGACCTTTCCTAAAAGGCTTTGCTTCCCGCTTTTTTTTGATACCATATTCGGTTATAGGCCTAACCTCATTAAAGATATAGTTCATATCTATATTTTTAATTGTGTTTTCTGTCATAAAACTGGTCACTCTAAATCACCGCCCGCTACCACATCAATTATTTTAACTTCCGGCAGATATTTTTCCATTTCCGACTTAAATATCACACTGTCAAAAAAGTATCCTACCGGAGATACAGGATTCAGGGTAACCGCAATAACATTTATTGTATTAAGAGTTTCAGCCTTCAATCCTTTTCTTTTCAGCTCGTTCCACACATTTATGTCTGTAAACACCTTTGTTCCGTCTTCAATTACTATTTTAATACCTCTTAAATATTTATTTTCGCCTATGTCTCTTAACAATGAAGTGGTTACCGCTCCCTTTATAAAGACATGTGTCGTTTTTTCATCCACCAGATCGTTTATTTTCTTGCCTCCGGTTATGCTGGTTTTAATGTCGGGCACAATTACATCGCCGGTGTTTTGAATTATGCATGTTGATTTTTTCCTGAATATAATTTTCCTGATACCATCGTCCGTCTGCTTCAGAAGCATGCACTCTACCGCATGAGCTGTTTTTTCGGCGACCTTTTTTATGTCCCTGCTAAGCACCGCTCCAGTGGCAATGATGCATGCATCCGATATCACAGGCGAGGAAGCTGCCTTTCTGTCGATTGCTCCATCGATAAAAACAACTTTTGCCCCGTAGTGCTTCAGACGTCCCGACACGTACTTCATGTCCGTCACGCTTACAGGCCCGGCAATCTGCATATTGCCGCTCTGCCTTATCCTGACGATTATAACCTCTCCCATAGGTGTAGAAATTCCTGTGGTTTCCAGAATTTCTGCCTTTGCATCCGAAAGCATAAATGTTTTTTTTGCCGTAGCAACATACATGCCCTCTGTTACAAATATGGACGGTTTTTGTGTCTGTGTAACCAAATCTAAATTTTCTCCGTCCCTGCCCGCAGAGGTAATTCCTATATTCAATCTTAAATTTTCTGCCTCACCTATGAGATAATTGAGAGCCACAGTCTTTCCCGCGTTTTTCGCAAGACCGACTATGGATACTGTTTTGTATTTATTTTTCTTAATACTTTCAATTAATCCCATAGCTGCCCTCTTAATATCTATAATTAGCAAATTACGTTTCGGTCATTCTGATTGCAGTTATTATTTGCTATCAGAACGACCGGTTTATTCTTTATTGTTATTTGTGTACTCTGTCTCTTCTTGCCAGTTTAGTAGGCTCCAATGCCAAGTCGCTTCCCTGCAGCAGTCCGGCTACTCCTGTTAATGTATCCTCTTTTTTGCCTTGACATACATCACATGTACATTCCATATCCGGAAGATGCGGTTCTGTATATGTTGTAATAACTCCCTCATAATTCCTCAGAATGATCCTGTCAGCAGACTGCGAAAGAACATAGTTAGGCATTACAGGAATCTTTCCGCCGCCTCCCGGTGCATCAACAACAAATGTAGGAACGGCGTATCCTGAAGTATGTCCTCTCAAACTTTCAATAATTTCAATTCCTTTTGCAACAGGTGTTCTGAAATGTTCAATGCCCAATGAAAGATCGCACTGATAAATGTAGTAAGGTCTTACTCTGTTCATAACAAGCTTATGAACAAGGTCTCTCATAATATGCGGACAGTCGTTAACTCCTCTTAAAAGAACTGACTGATTTCCAAGAGGTATACCTGCATCCGCCAATTTTCTCAATGCCTCCATTGATTCCGGAGTAAATTCGTTCGGATGGTTGAAATGAGTATTCAGCCAAATTGGGTGGTATTTTTTAAGCATGTTAACCAGATCGTCTGTTATTCTCTGCGGCAATACAACAGGTGTTCTTGAGCCGAGACGAACTATTTCAACATGAGGTATCTCTCTTAATTTCTTTATGATATATTCTAATTTTTCATCTGAAACCAGCAGACAGTCTCCCCCTGACAGCAGTACGTCTCTTACCTCGGGATGATTTCTTACATAGTCGATGCACTTATCGACATTTTCCATTGAAACCTCATCGTCGCATTGCCCTGCAAATCTTCTTCTTGTACAATGTCTGCAGTACATTGAACATTGATCTGTTATAAGAAATAAAACCCTGTCCGGATATCTGTGAGTAAGCCCCGGAGCCGGTGAGTCCGTATCCTCGTGAAGAGGATCAAGCATATCAGCAGAACTTACATGTGTCTCGACAATTGTCGGAACTGCCTGCATTCTGATTGGATCTCTGGGATCATCCTTATCCATATGAGCAGCATAGTACGGAGTGATGCCCATTCTGAATTTTTCCAAAACCTTTGATATATCTTCTGCTTCCTGTTCAGTTATATTAATTATTTTCTTAAGTTTATCAACTGAATCAATTCTGTTTTCAACCTGCCATTTCCAGTCGTCCCACTCTTCAGGCTTTACGTCCTTCCAGAGTTCGATTTCATTATAATAACCCACTATAATACCTCCATTTATAAATTAAATTAATAGGTAAAATACTAATTGAAAAAACTCAATTAGTATTTAAACTCAGATGCCTGATTAAGCATACAGCTCTGTATACAGCTCTCTTAACCCTTTGCTTTCTCTCATTATCTGCAGAGCCGTATCCGCATGTCCTTTTGTATATCCGTTACCGATAATCATATTTACATCTTTACCCACGCCCTCAGCTCCTAATGCTGCTTTTGTAAAGCTTGTAGCCATGCTGAAGTAATATACGGTACCTTCATCTTTTGTCGCAAGGATTGCCGACATTTCGCAGTTAGGTCTTGATACGCAGCTTATTACCAGGTCGCACAGTTTACCGTCTGTTGCTTCCATTACTTTGTCGTACACTTCGATTGCATTTGTAGCATCACCAGCTATGCACACGTCAGCAAGACCGAGTTTTTTAACTGTTTCAAGAGTGCTTTGTCTGTGAGCCCAGCATATAACTTTTCCGCTTGCACCTGCTTTTTTCTTTGCTTCGTACAGGCAGAGAAGTCCGGATTTTCCTGATCCTCCAAGAACCAACACTGTATCTCCTTCTTTTACCAGCTTAACAGTTTGCGCAGGAGCTCCTGCTACGTCCAATACAGACAATGCAAGATTTTCAGGTATGTCTGAAGGAAGTTTCGCATATATTCCGCTTTCAAATAAAATAGCCTTTCCTTTAATGTCCACCTGATCAATATCTTTTCTTACAGTAAGTATTTCTTCTATAACCAAAGGTGTCAATGATAATGAAACCAGCGTAGCAATCTTATCTCCCACTTTAAGATCAGTCTTTCCTTCCAATGCAGGTCCTACTTGCTCTACAGTTCCGATGAGCATTCCGCCTGATCCTGTTACAGGGTTTTGATGCTTTCCTCTTTCTGCTACGATTCCCTTCATTATTTCTTTAATTTTTTCTACGTCTCCGCCTGCCTGGTCGCTTATTTGAGTGAAACTTGCCGAGTCTACATTCAAAGTTTGAACGTTTATCAAAATCTCGTTGTCGTATATCTCCATTGTGTTATCGATTTTAACTGCCGGCTGCGGCAATACTCCTTTTGGCTCAATTACTCTGTGTGTTCCGTATGGGTTTCCTTTTTTGATCATAGTGCCTCCTAAAATAATTGCAAATTTTTTATTGGGTTTGGGTTAGATATGGGTATTCACACACATATAGTGCAAGTACCGTGCCAATTTCTTCAAAAAACAAAAATCCCTGTTTTTCAACGTTTGTATCGTTCCCATAATGACATTTTAACCCTAAGTGCCGAAAATTCAGCTTTTAATATTGCTCTGTGAAACATATTTTGTTATAATGCCATTATACAACATAATTATTGATTATTCACATATTAATTAAATATTAATAAATTTTCATAAAGAATGAAGAGGTATATATGGATAACAGACCAATCGGAATCTTTGATTCAGGAGTAGGCGGACTCACTGTAATGAGAGAAGTAATGGAGCAACTTCCTTACGAAAACATCATATATTTGGGAGATACCGCAAGAATTCCATACGGTTCAAAATCTGAGCAAACCATAAAAAAATATGCTAACCAATGCTCATCCTTCTTAAAGAGCAAGGATGTTAAAACCATTGTAATTGCATGCAACACAGCAAGCTCAATAGCTCTTGAGCACGTGCAGAACAATTTTGATCTTCCCATAATAGGTGTGATTAATCCCGGAGCAAAAAGTGCGGCTGCCGCTACAGAGAACGGAAGAATAGGTGTAATAGGTACAATTGCAACAATAAATTCTAATGCTTACCAGGCAAAAATTATGGAGTATCTCCACGATGCAGAAGTGATTGGGATTCCGTGCCCGCTGTTTGTTCCCATAGTTGAGGAAGGCTGGGAATACTCAAACGTAGCATTTTTGACTGCGGAAAAATATCTTGATGAATTGATTGAACACGATGTGGACACTTTGGTGCTGGGATGCACCCATTATCCTATTTTAAGGCACACAATCAAAAAAGTGGTTGGTCCTGATGTTAAGCTTGTCAATCCCGCATTTGAAACCGCAAGAGATTTGAAAAAACTGCTTACAGATGAAAACATGCTTAACGAAAATTACGATAAAGCCAGATACGAATATTACGCCAGCGATGCACCTGAACGCCTAAGAAGAATAGGAGGCAATTTTCTAAAGAAGGAAATTGATAATCTTTACGAAATCGCAATAGATAACCTTTAAAAAGGAGGTACAGAATGAATAATGCCAAAATAAAAATTACTACAGCCCAGACAATAGACAAAGCCGGAAACGAAGAAGTTATGGAGCTTGTTACCGAGGCCGAAAGACTTTTTCATGAAGATTGCATAGTTATAAATTATGATGAAAGTGACATAACCGAAAACACTTCTTCTAAAACAAGGTTGAAGATATACAAAGATAAATTAATACTGACCAAAGTTGGAGATATATCTTCAAGAATGGAATTTGAAGAAAATCAAAGCTACAGTAATATTTATTCAACACCTTACGGTAATTTCGACCTGGACTTCAACACCATGATATATGAGAATAATTTGGATGAGGTGGGAAATGGAACTGTCAAGATAGAATACCAAGTTGTTTTTGCCGGAAGTGAAAAAAGCTATAACAAATTAGCTATTGATATTTTTTAGGCAATCTTAACCTGTTTGATAAGAAAAAACAGGACTTACCGCCTGTTTTTCGGCATGTGGCGCTGATTTTTCGGCGCAGAAGGAGATTTATGGATATAAAATATTTTGATGCACTCATTCACGCAATAGATTTAATAAATGATGGAATTCATGTAGTTGACGCCTACGGTAAAATTGCTTATTACAATTCATCCGCAAAGCAGCTTGATGAAATCGATGTGGATAAAGCAATAGGAAGACATATTCTTGAGGTGTATCCTTCTCTTACCTTTGAGACAAGCACTCTGTTAAAAGTTTTACGAACAGGCAAGCCGATTTATAATGTTGAACAGAACTTTATAAATTATAAAGGTGATAAAATATCAACATTGAATTCAACAATCCCCATTTATTATAACAACAAGGTACTTGGAGCTCTTGAAGTTTCCAGAAATATAACTAAGGTCAGAGAATTGTCGGAAAAAATAGTAAACCTGCAAAAAGAACTGTATGAAAGGAACGACAGAGGGCACGACAAGCCGTCAAAACCTGTTGCAAAGTTTAATTTTCTTGACATCATAGGACAGAACAAAGAGATGCTTAAGCTTAAATCACTTGGAATAAAAGCGGCCATGTCTGATTCACCTGTTATGATAGCAGGGAGTACAGGAACAGGTAAGGAACTTTTTGTACAGTCCATACACAATTCCAGCAACAGAAAGCACAAGCCCTTCATAGCGCAGAACTGTGCGGCTCTGCCTTCTAACCTGCTTGAAAGCATATTGTTTGGCTCTGTTAAGGGTAGTTTTACAGGAGCAGAAAACAGACCGGGTTTATTTGAGCTTGCCGATGGCGGAACCTTGTTCCTGGATGAAATAAATTCCATGCCCCTGGAGCTTCAGACCAAGCTTTTGAGGGTTCTGCAGGACGGAAGGGTCAGAAGAGTAGGCTCAGCTACCACAATAGATGTTGATGTAAGAATTATATCAGCTATAAATACAGATATTAACTTAGTTGTAGAAACTAAGCAACTGAGACAGGACTTGTTTTTCAGATTGAACGTAATAACTCTCGTTATTCCTGATTTGTCAAAGAGGATAGACGACATACCTCTTCTTGTGGATCATTTTATAAAAAAATACGACGAACGATGCAATAAGTTTTTCAGCGGCGTTTCTAAAGAAGTGCTTGATATATTTACGGAATACAGCTGGCCGGGAAACGTCAGGGAATTGGAACACGCAATTGAAAGTGCCGTTTCGCTGTATGACGGAGAGCTTATAAGAGAAGAACACCTTCCTTTCCAGTTTAAAAACTACAGCAGGAGGAATAACAATTTACAAAACATCGGCGCGCTGCAACACTTGAATGCGGCCGTAGAAAAAGTCGAGCGCGATATTATAAAATCTGCCTTAGAGCAAACGGATTACAACATCACAAAAGCTGCAAAACTTATAAATGTTCCGAGGCAGACACTTCAATATAAAATTAAAAAGCTTGAAATACCAGGCTAAAAAATCTGCCCCCGCCGAAAAAAACGACGGGGGCAGATTTTTGAAACAATGAGGGATTTTATTTAGCCAATGAACGGGCATATACACTAGGTGTCTGGCTTGGCTCTAAACCTGTATGTTCTACTTTTCCTTTTTCTATAAATTCATATATCTTTGATTTAAACTTAATATCTTTTATGCCTCTTTTTGTTTTTATAGCCTCAATTTCTTCCTGAGTCAAAACTTCCTGGAGCTTTTTTTCTGTTTCTATATCAAATACCGGCTCTGCATTTTTGTCCTGTCCGAAATCCACAAAACACAGAGGAGGGAACATCACGCACCACCAATTGTTGCCTTCTGCCCTGCCTATTTCTATTCTTACGGCATCATAATAGCCTTCCGGAAGAACTATGTCCTCGTATATTTTCCGTGGAAACTTAAAATTCCCGTAATATACATTTATTTCATAATCATATCCTTCCTCTGAAATTATTTCCTCTGCTTCTTTTCTTATTTCATTTATCTTTTCTATAACTAAATCTTCGCTGTCATCTTTAGACGTTATGTTTTCAAATTCACTGTCAAACTTACTAATCACATGATTTCTGACCTTGTATTTTAACTGTTGGTCATAAACAGTGTTTGAATTTGCAATAACATGTAACCGTATAACTTTGTCATTTATTTTTGCCATTCCTGTGTATGCATCTACCGTATATGAAACGGCAACGGCAACGGCAACAAATATTACCGAAATTAAAATTTTTTTATAATAGCTCATACGCCCTCCCTTTATTTAACCAATCCGGTGCTTTTTATATCTACACTCAAATGTACATTTATGTCCGCTGCCTCAAAAACTTCATCATATTTGTCTTCGATTTTGTCGAACTCGGATTTGTGATACTTGTATAATTTATCTTTTATTCTGATAAGATCTGATCTGTAGTAATGCT
This sequence comes from Sedimentibacter sp. MB35-C1, assembly GCF_030913635.1. Taxonomy (NCBI): domain Bacteria; kingdom Bacillati; phylum Bacillota; class Tissierellia; genus Sedimentibacter; species Sedimentibacter sp. MB35-C1. The sequence goes on along the minus strand of NZ_CP133188.1, from coordinate 765,432 downwards.
GAAGCTTATCGACTGTATTTGAAGCCACATCTGATATCATTCTTGCAGACTCAGTCTTGATTTTATCCATAAAATTTTTATCCTGCAACTTGTCATTACCTACGATAAACGAATCTATGTAACAATATAGCGTAATATAATAATCAACGCTTAATTTATTATTTTTTAAATTTATATCTTCCGTCATGCTCACATCAACGGCACCCAGCCCTACGGTTGTATCATCAACAGATATATTGAAATTGCTGATATTGGCTCTGTCGGGATTTAATAAAACCATAATGATTTCAACTTCCTCCGGTTCCAAAAAACCCACCAGTTCGTATTCCTTAACAACGGCCGCCCTTTCCACTTTCAAGCTTTTATCGTTTACTTCCACAACCGGCACCATAACGTTTCCCGTCTGCCCCAAGTGGAGTATTGCCTCATCAAAGGTATAAACATCCTGGTAGCTTTCTCTTTTAAGTTTAACTAACATATCGCTCAAAAATCTGCCCACAATGGGATTGGTCGGTATTTCCATGTTTATGATGTCCTGAGCCTTTCCTTTGGCAATGCATATTTTAACTCTTCTGTTCATTTGAGGAGACCGCTGGATTTCGTCAAATATTTTTTTAAATGACTCCGGATCTCTGGCCACATCTTCTCCCAGTATTATTACCTGCATTAACCTGTCAGAAATGGCCTTTTCAGAATGGAGATAGCTGGTGCTGTAAAAATTCGCAAAATTTGTGCTTTCCTTTGAATAAACAATTCTCTGTTCCTCGCTGCCTTCATTTATTTTTGGAATTTCAGACGTAAAAGTCAGGTTCTTAGGATTTTTATCAATTCCCACAGCAAATAAGTATTCCCTTTTGTTGATTTCAAAGCTGTCCCAGCAACCTGTTAAAACTAATGATGTCAGCAGCATTAAAATTATTATTTTTATTTGTTTCATTTAAACCCCTTCGCTATAATCACGTAAAATCATAATATTATATGTTTTCTGTTCTATGCTTCTGCTTCCTTCTGTCCATCCATACAACGATAAGCGGTATGAAAAAATTCAGTCCGCTCAGCACTATTAACGGCCACTGTATGTACGGAAACATCATGTACATGCCGGGCAGAGCTGCAGCCATGGTATACAAAATGGGTATCTGGATGTAAATAAAATATCCGTCTTCTCTGGTCTTAAAAGTTTCCTGCATAGCAAGATTTGTAAAATATGCAATAATGCATATGCTTGTAAATGTAACTATTATTTGGAAGCATAATCCTACGATTTCAGTACTTTCAAAGAAAAATCCCGGTATATTAACAAATTTCATTACGGAAATAAATGGCCATACCATGTTTACAGCTTCCTTCATTCCGAATTTTACTACTATAAGCAGGTAGCATGCGGCATAAAGTACGGCACTTATTACGATAAATCTTTTATTTACCTTCATATTTTTTTCTTTAATTGACACCCTGCTGTTAGAAAACAAAAGTACGGAAAATCCGAAAAATCCCAGCATCGCTGCGGGAACTGACTTAACTATTCCTTTCACGTCTGCCGGAAAAATGGGAAACACATTTGTGTAATCAGCGTAATATGTTGAAAATATTATTATCAGTATATAAGGTATCAAGGCAATCAACACCGCTATATTAGCCAAATTTGCAATTGACTGTATTCCTTTTTTTGTCGCGTAACTGGCAATAAGCAAGAGAGATATTATTATTATGCTTATAGGTGTGTTGAAAAGCATCATAAGCTTTATCTGCTCCGCGAAATCTTTCAGCAATATGCTGTTTGCAGTAAGAAACATAAGTATGTAGTATACACCTGTGAGTTTTGCCAGGAATTTTGGAAATACCTTGTGGGATATACTTATTATTGTATCTTCCTTGTACTTTATCATCAGCCTGTTTATGGGTTTCATTGTAATATATATGAGAAATCCCGCCGCTATAATCGACATCCACCCAACAGGACCGTCTATCTCAGACAGTAACAGCGGCATCAAAATAGATTGAGAAACAAATGATACTAATATTAAAATTGATATATTTTGATATGGAGTAATATCCTGATCGAACATCTATTTTCCTTTCTCTTTTTCAAATTGAAGATATTTTGGTTTGTGAACCATTTTCTTGATTCTCGGTCTTATAATTGTATCCCTCAAGTCTTTTCTGTTATCAACAAAACTAGCTAAAGGAGTCATGTACGGCACTCCGCAGCTCTTAAGAGTGCAGAGGTGAATTATCAAAAGACAAAGCCCCAGTGATATGCCAAACAATCCGAATATTGATGCAAGAACTATAAAACCAAAACGAATCATTCTCAATGACGTGCTGAAATTGTAACTTGGTATCGCAAAGGCCGAAATAGCGGTCAATGCCACAATGATTACGGCCAAAGGAGTTATAAGCCCGGCCGCCACAGATGCCTGACCTATTACGATACCTCCCACAAGACCTATTGTTGATCCAACAGGACTTGTAATTCTTAAAGAAGCCTCTCTGACCAGCTCCATTACCAGCTCCATTAAAAGCGCCTCAAAATAAGGAGGAAAAGGAACATTTGCCCTGGAGGCCGCAACATAAAGTGCCAGCTGTGTTGGCAGAAGATTAGGATGGAACTGGGTTACTGCCACATAAAGAGCCGGAAGGAGCATAACTATTGGCAACGCCAAATATCGTATCATTCTGGTTACACACGACGGCATCCACCTTTCATAGTAATCCTCTGAGGACTGCATGAACGATACAAATATTGCGGGAGCAATGAGAACAGATGGAGTATTATCCACAGTTATCACGACTCTCCCCTCTAAAATTGCCGATGCAGCAGCATCAGGCCTCTCGGTGTTTTCAATTTGAGGAAACGGAGAATATATATCATCCTCTATCATTTCCTCAATATAAGAACTTTCCAGCACAGCTTCTATATCTATATTTTTTATTCTTTTCTCCACTGTTTCCAAGACTGTTTTATTTACAATATCCTCTATATATATAATTGCAATGTCTGTTTTAGATCTGCTTCCCACCTGCATGTATTTTACTTTTAGCTTTGGATCTCTTATTCTTCTTCTTATAAGTGTAATGTTTACCTTCATGGTTTCATTGAAACCGTCTCTGGCACCTCTTATAAGAGTCTCCGCCGAGGGCTCCTGCACGCCTCTCATTGGCCAACCTCTGGATGAGAGCATTATACCTTTTGAGCATCCGTCTATTAAAAGAACCGTCTCTCCGGAAAGCACCTTGTCAATGCATTCCTGAATAGTTTGAAGAGCTTGTATCTCTGTTACCGCTATATTGGTATTGGCAATTGCGTTCTGCAGCTCAGAATCACTTTTTTCCAAACTTTGCAAATCCATGTCCTTCATGAGCATTTGAACAGCAAATTCACTGATTGCTTCCTTTGTGGTCATTCCGTCAATATAAACCAAGAGCATCTTAGTTTTTTTGTTTTGACCGGCATCAATCTTTCTGAAAATGATGTCATTAGCATCCTTAAATATTTTTTTTAATTCCTTCTCATTTTTATTTAAATCTTTTTCTATATTAATATTCTCTAAGTTTTGTTTTTCGCCCATTTAAAACTCCTATATATTAATTGCAATTACAGCCGCCAGTGCCAGCAGTCCATAAACTATTCCAGTTGTTTTAACAATTTTATAATCTCTGTGAAATTTTTTCCGCTTCAATTCCTTGGCAGTTCTAAATATCAAAATAAAACTGATTATCAAAAACACCGTTATGGTGTCAGTATTAATCAACATTTTAATATCGTTGATAAAGTACATAACCCCTCCTATGCTTGTTCTACAATATTAGTAATATTTGCATTTTTAGGCTTTTTTATTCCAAATAATCAAATTTAGTTAAATAAAAAAATGTCTCATTGAGAGACATTTCTAAAAATACATTATTTTTTCGGAATTCGTTTGTTTTACATTTTATGTTTCTGCTTCTTCCTGACCAGAGTGGAAATATCTATTCCAAGCTTGAAAGCAGCCTCTTTCATAGTTTTCGAACTGTCTAAGGCTGTTTCTATTATAATTTTTTCATAATCATCAAGCTTGTCTTTCAGTGTCTTCCCGTCATACATAAATTTAGAATCTTCTTCCGGCGAATTGTTAAGCAAGAGCTGTTCCCTGAACAGTTTTTTGTCAATTGACGCCTCGTCTGTTATTAAAACCATACGCTCTATTATATTCCTAAGTTCTCTTATGTTTCCGCGCCAACCGTATACGAGAAAGCTTTCAAGGCAGCCAGTAGTAAAGTAACAGTTTTTGCCGTACTTGTTATTAAAATATTCAATAAACTGCTGAGCAAGGGGAATGATGTCTTCTTTTCTATGTCTTAGGGGCGGAACCACAAAAGATACCACATTCAGTCTGTAATACAGATCCGCTCTGAACTTCTTTTCCTCAACCAGCTGTGCTAAATCAACGTTTGTAGCTGCAATAATTCTTGCACTAAATTCTACAGGCGATGTTCCTCCTATTCTGTAAAACATCCTGTCATTTATGGAGCTCAAGAGCTTAACCTGTAAAGTGTACGGCATATCACCTATTTCATCCAGATATAGAATACCGCCGTTTGCCTCCTCGAAAAGACCCTTTTTGCCCCCTTTTTGAGCTCCTGTAAACGCACCTTCCTCATACCCGAAAAATTCTGACTCAAGCAGGTGTTCAGGAACTGCGCTGCAATTTATTTTTATAAATTTACCCTTATTCTTTTTGCTTATATTGTATATATACGTTGCTATAAAATCCTTTCCTACCCCTGTTTCTCCCAAAATTAATATTGTGCTGTCAACATTGGCAATTTTTTTAGCTTTATTGTATATATTTTTCATTTTTTCATTATTATTAATAGGCTCTTTCAGCTTGGTTTTAATTTCAAAATTCTCGTAATCACCATTAACAATAAACAAATTTTTTTCTTTAGTAATATTTTTCATTAATACATCCAGCTCTGATACATCTCTTATAACCGCTATGGTTTTTCTGAGATTTCCGTTTTCATCAAATATAGGCGAGCCGGAAACCAAACACCTCTGGCCTTTGTAATAATTGTTTATTGTAGAAACGGGACCATTTGTTTCAATAACTCTGGCACAGCAGGAATTAGGCAGCACATCCAGCTTTCTTAAATCATAAACCGACTTTCCTATTATCTGTTCTCTGGATAAACCCGAAAGATCAAGAAACGCATCATTTACATAGGTTGTTGTACCTTCTTCATCAGTTATATAAATACCGTCCTTAAGCTTGTTCAGCATTTCATTATATAAATATTTCTGGCTGCTTAGCCTGGTAATTTGCTTTTCCAATTCACTGCCTATAATTGAATCATAGAAGAAAAACAGAGACAGCTCATTTCCATAAAGTTTAAATTTATTATGAACAGCATAGTAAACAGAATTATCGATATATTTGACAGAGCTAATATTCTGATCCTCATCGCCCTTTATATCATGAAAATACATTGTTAATTTTTTATTTAAAATTTCTCCACTAACCTTACATATGTTTGCTTTAAAGTAATTATTGCAGTATAAAATATTGTATTTAGTGTCTGTTATAACAAATCCTATTGTAAAATCAACATTTTTAATTCTCATATTATTATCCTTAAATACGTATTATTAAAATTTTTAGTTAAATTTTCTAGACAGTATGATACAATAAACAGATACATACCTATCCTCTTATATTATACAAGTCCATATGCAATTTTGCAATAAATGCTTTTGTGAAATATGCAATTTTGCATATTGATAATTAATGGATTAACGTTTCTAAGATGTTAAATACAGTATTTTACATGCTTTTATTTATGGCATGACATTTGCTACTTATCTTAGTGCAAAAAAATTTAGGAGGATGATTATGAAAAAGGCAGTAATAGTATCTGCAGCAAGAACACCGATAGGATCATTTGGAGGATCGCTGACTCCATTGTCAGCGGTAGATTTGGGAGTTATTGCAGCAAAAGAGGCAATTAAAAGGGCAGGAATCGAACCAACAGCTGTTGAAGAAGTATATTTTGGAAATGTTCTAGGTGCTGGCCTGGGTCAAAATGTTTCCAGACAAGTATCTCTGGGATCAGGAGTCCCGGTTGAAACTCCGGCATTAACAATTAATATGGTATGCGGTTCAGGACTGAGAGCAGTGAGCATGGCTGCACAATTTGTTGAAAGCGGACAGTGCGACATTATATTATGCGGCGGAACAGAAAGCATGACAAACGCTCCTTACCTGCTTCCCAAAGCAAGATGGGGTCACAGAATGGGTGATGGCAAAATTGTTGACTACATGGTGTATGACGGATTAACTGACGTTTATAATCAGTATCACATGGGAATAACAGCAGAGAATGTTGCAGAGAAATACGGCATAACAAGAGAAGAGCAGGATAAATTTGCGGTTCAAAGCCAAAACAGAGCAGAAGAAGCGCAAAAATCCGGAAGATTTAAGGATGAAATAGTACCTGTGGAAATACCTCAGAGAAAGGGAGACCCAATAGTAATAGACACAGATGAATTTCCAAGACACGGTTCAACATTGGAGAAAACTGCAAAATTAAGGCCTGCATTTAAAAAGGATGGAACCGTTACCGCAGGTAACGCATCCGGTATAAATGACGGGGCAGCAGCTTTCATTTTAATGAGCAAGGAAAAAGCAGATGAGCTTGGAATTAAATATTTATGTGAAATTTCAGGCTACGCTTCAGCCGGAGTTGATCCTAAAGTAATGGGATTAGGACCTATTCCTGCTACTAAAAAAGCTTTGGCTAATGTAGGCTGGACTGTTGGAGACCTGGATCTTGTAGAAGCAAATGAAGCATTTGCATCACAGGCTATTGCAGTAACTCGTGATTTAGGACTGAATCCGGAAACTACAAATGTTAACGGAGGTGCAATAGCACTGGGACATCCTATAGGAGCTTCCGGAGCAAGAATTCTTGTTTCGCTTATATATGAAATGCAGAAACGAGATGCCAAGAAAGGACTTGCCACTCTTTGCATAGGCGGAGGAATGGGAACCGCATTACTTGTTGAAAGATAGTTTTTAGCGGAGGAAACGGCAGCTGAATAGGATGCCGTTCGTCAGAATTGGAAAGGTTTCCTTGCCTGACGGGAGGTAATATACCGGTTCAGCCGCTTAATTCCTCCTATTAATAAAAAAATTCAAGAGGAAGGTATGTATGATTAATAAAATTATTTCTGTGAAAGAAGCCGCAGAAAAAGTCCAGGATGGCATGACTGTAATGGTCGGCGGATTTCTGGCCAACGGCACTCCCGAAATTTTAATCGATGCCCTTGTAGAAAAAAATGTAAAAGACCTTATTCTGATTTGCAATGACACAGGTTTCCCCGACAGAGGCGTTGGCAAAATGGTTGTTAATAAACAATTCAAAAAAATTATTGCTTCCCATGTGGGAACTAATCCTGAAACAGCAAATCAAATGAACTCCGGAGAAACCGAAGTTATCCTTACACCTCAAGGAACCCTTGCAGAAAAAGTAAGATGCGGCGGAAACGGTTTAGGCGGATTTTACACACCTACAGGTATCGGAACCGAAGCTGAAACAGATAAAGAAAAGAAAGTTATCGACGAAAAAGAATATATACTTGAAACTCCGTTAAAAGCTGACGTTGCATTGCTGAGAGCGTCCATAGCCGATAAAAAAGGAAATATGGTTTTTAATAAAACAATGAAAAACTTTAACCCTTTGATGGCTACCGCTGCAGACACAGTAATAGTTCAAGCTGATAAAATAGTTGAAGTAGGCGAAATAGACCCTGATCATGTTATGTGTTCCGGTATATTCGTTGACTACATTGTCGGAGGTGATAAATAATGGATGCAAAAACAGTTATAGCAAAAAGAGTTGCACAGTTATTGCACGACGGAGATGTTGTAAATCTCGGTATCGGTCTTCCTACAATGGTGGCAAATTATATTCCTGAAGGAATCGATATCACATTTCAGTCCGAAAACGGATTTCTGGGACTGGGATCAGCGCCGGAATCAGGTAAAGAAGACTGGGAACTTGTTAATGCAGGCGGTATGCCTTCATCAATAGTCCCCGGCGGCATGTTCTTTGACAGCGCAACCTCTTTTGGTATAATCAGAGGAGGACATGTTGACGCAACAATATTAGGCGCAATGCAAGTCGACGAAAAAGGCAATCTGGCAAATTGGAAAATACCCGGTAAAATGGTCCCTGGAATGGGTGGAGCAATGGATCTTGTTGTAGGAGCGAAAACCGTTATTATATCAATGGTTCACACTCAAAAGGGAAAGCCTAAAATTTTAAAGCAATGCACACTTCCTTTAACTGCTAAGGATCAGGTAAATATAATTGTTACTGAAATGGCATTGATCAGAGTGACGGACAAAGGGCTTGTTCTTGAAGAGCTGGGTCCTGAAGCCACAGTTGAGGATGTAATTGCAGCTACAGAAGCTGATTTGATAGTTTCACCTGATTTAAAAAGATTTGGATTAGATGATTAATATATAGTAATAAAGAGTATTAAAATAAAATGTCCTTGGCAAAGGTAACCATTTTACATTAATACTCTTTTTTTTTCACTATTTTATCACATTTGTGGTATATTATATTTAAAAAAAATGTACAATAAATCTCGAGGGGTTGTATGATATTGAAATTTAGTTTAAAAAACAAACTTTTTTTAGCAATACTTTGTGTGTTAATTTTAAATGTCCTTATATCTGCCATACTTGGAACCACAATGTTCGACAAGCTTTATACCAATGACAAGATAAGCAGTCTTAAAAGCGGCGTTGAAAGCATAAAATCAAAATATTTAGCAGGAAATTTAAACGAAACTGTTGAAGAAATAATTAATTATGAAGTGCAAAACATGACCATTTGCATTTTTTCTTTGAATACCAAAACGGGAACAGGAGAAATTGAATACTATTCAAGGCAGAGATATTTTTCCACGAGTCCATTTGACAATGAAATTTTAAGGCTGATAGAAAGGCTTTATAGCGAAAATGCTTTTAATGAGCTATCTAACTCAAAATATTACATTAAAAATATAGAAACAGAACGCCCGGATAACAATATAACGGTTTTATCAAATATAAAAGAAAACACATATATCATAATGCAGACCCCAAAAAAATTCATAAATGACATTTCATATTCGGCCATAAAGTATTCTTTGTTAATTTCATTTTTTTCACTGCTGATTGCCGCAATAATAATGTACTTTGTTGCCGATAAAACAACACGTCCTATTCGACAGCTGCAGGTAATCGCAGATAAAATTTCAAAACTGAATTTTTCAGAAAGATGCTCCGTATTGTCGATGGACGAGGTGGGGCTGTTATCTGTGAGCATAAACAACATGGCTGACAAATTACAGGACTATGTTGAAAAATTAAAGGATGACCTTTTGAGACAGGAAAAAACCGATAACATGCGAAAACAGTTCATAGCTAACGTATCACATGATTTTAAAACTCCTCTGACGTTAATAATAAGTTACTCGGAAGCTTTAACCGACATGAAGGACATAGATGAGCCGACAAAAAAGGAATACCTTGATATAATAATTAACGAAGCACATAAAATGTCCGAGTTTGTTCAGGAACTTCTTAAACTGTCGCAGCTTGAGGTTGGAATAATAAAATTGGAAAAGTCCAATTTCAGCATAAATGATATTATTGATTCAACAATTTATAAAAATTTAATAATTTCAAATGAAAAAAATATTTCAATTGACAAGGAAATTTCTGAAAACTGCATAGTATTTGCAGATTATTTCAGAATTGAACAGGTATTTCAAAATCTGTACGAAAATGCAATTAAATACTGCAATCCCGGAGGCTCCGTGAAAGTATCCACCTCTATCTCAGATGATAAATGCAGAATTAGTATTTTTAATACCGGTAATCACATATCTGATGAAGATGTAGAAAATATTTTTGTAAGCTTTTACAGAGCTGATAAGTCAAGAAACAGTCTTGGGAGCTACGGACTGGGACTGGCAATTGTCAAAGTAACCATGGATATGCACGGTGAACGGTATGGTGTTAGAAATTTTGAAAACGGAGTTGAATTCTGGTTTGAGCTTGAGAATTCAGAAATAAATTTAAAAGCGGAGGATTAATATGGAAACTAAAATATTATTAGTCGAAGATGAAAATAATATAAGAAAGCTTGTTGCCAGCTACCTTGTTAAAGAAGGCTTCCGTGTAGTTGAAGCCGGCGACGGAGAAGAAGCAGTGCAAAAATTTGATAAGGAATATGATTTTTCTCTTATAATACTTGACGTAATGATGCCCAAAATGGACGGCTACCAGGTTGCTTCATATATACGCAAGACCTCGGATGTTCCTATACTTATGCTTACTGCCAGAGATGCGGAAATCGATGAAATAACAGGTTTTAATTCCGGCGCCGACGAATATATTTCAAAACCTTTCAGCCCAAGAATTTTGGTTGCAAGAGTAAAAAATCTTTTAAAACGAACTTCACAGAACAGTATGCAGGATATAGAAGTGGGTGGAATATGCATTAAGTACAGAGAGCGCATTGCTTTAATAGATGGCGAAAAAGCTATTCTCACTCCAAAGGAGTTTGATTTGTTGTACTACCTGATTAATAATAAAAATCTTGTTTTAACAAGAAGCCAGATACTCTCAACAGTATGGGGATGGGATTACTTCGGAGATGACAGAACAGTTGATACTCATATTAAGTGTCTACGTTCAAAAATAGGAAAATATGATAAAAATATAGTAACCGTAAGAAAGATAGGCTATAAATTTGAGTATGAAAATTAATTACTCTGCTGCAATCTTTTCATTATTAATATTGACATAGCCATCATTTCAAATTATAATAAATGCAAATGCGAATTAGTTGCAATTATTTGATTGATAATTAAACTACATATATTTGGAGGTTACTAAATAATGAAAAAATTTTGCAGCCTATTGTTAATAGGGATTCTTATTCTTTCTCTTTTTACCGGTTGTAGCGGAACTCAAGAATTAACCGATTCAGACGATGACGGTAAACTTTTGGTATATGCCAGTTTTTACCCCATGTACGATTTTGCTTCAAAAATCGGTGGAGATAAAATCAAAGCAGTAAATATGGTTCCGGACGGAACAGAACCACATAACTGGGAGCCTACCCCATCGGATATAGTCGGTCTTGAAAAAGCCTCGGTCTTCATATATAACGGAGCAGGTATGGAGCATTGGGTTGGAGATATTCTTGAATCTATACAAAACGACAAGCTTCTTGTAGTTGAAGCCTCTGAAGGCTTGACGTTGCTGGAAGACCACAGTCATGATGAACATTCAGAAAATGAGGATGAGAATCATGAAGATGAGGAACACGACCACGGAGAATTTGACCCTCATGTCTGGCTTGATCCCATGAATGCAAAGGCTGAAATGGAGAAAATTAAAGATGCATTTATACTGGCTGATCCGGATAACAGTGATTATTATGAAGCAAACTATACTAAGTATGCAGCTGAAATAGAGGAGCTGGATAAAGAATTCAGTGATACACTTTCTCCTCTTGAAAATAAGGATATCATCGTAACTCATCAAGCGTTTGGCTATTTGTGTCATGCTTACGGATTAAACCAAGTTCCAGTAGAGGGCATGGCTCCCGATTCTGAACCTGATCCTGCAAGAGTAGCAGAAATCATAGAATTTGCCAAGGAACACCAAGTAAATGTGATTTTTTTTGAAGAGCTGGTAAACCCTAAGGTAGCTGAAGTCATAGCAGATTCTATCGGTGCCGAAACAGATGTCCTGAGCCCCTTGGAAGCTCTCAGCGACGAACAGAGGGAAGCGGGATATGACTATTTTGCTGTTATGAGACAAAACCTGGAATCATTAAAATCAGCTTTAGAATAAGGAGGACAGAATGTCTAAAGTAATAGAAGCCGAAAATTTAAGCTTTAGCTACGGATATGAGCCGATTTTTACAAAAATCGGTTTCTCTGTTTATAGGGGAGACTTTGTAGCTGTTATAGGTTCAAACGGAACCGGAAAAAGTACGCTTATGCGCATAATGTTAGGTGAACTTGCCCCCACTGGTGGACGCATCAAGCTTTTTAATCAGGATGTATCTCACTTTAAGGACTGGCCAAAAGTTGGTTACGTACCTCAATCCGGCATACATTCTGCCGACAGTTTCCCTGCTACTGCTGAGGAAATAGTAACGGCAAATCTTTTTTCACAAATCGGGCTTATGCGATTTCCTAAAAAAAAGCACAGAGATAAAGTTATGCCAGCTCTTGAGCTTGTAGGGATGGAAGCATACTCCAAGCGCATGATCAGTGAGCTTTCCGGCGGACAGCGACAGAGAATAATGCTAGCACGGGTTTTAGTAAACGATCCTGAGATAATGCTGTTAGATGAGCCTACAACAGGAGTAGACACCAGCACAGTAAAATCTTTATATGAATTGCTGTACTCTCTGAACAGAAAAACCGGGCTTACAATTGTAATGATCACTCACGATATAGGCCGGGCATCAAATTATGTATCACGTATTCTATGCCTGGAGGAAGGGTCTCTTGTAGAGCTTGGCAAAGAACAGGTTGCAGAAGAACTTTCTCACAAGCATAAGCATCCCATGCAACATACTCATACTGTACAGAAAGGTAGTGATGGAAATGGCAGCAATTTTAGAATATGAATTTATGAGACGTGCATTTGTTGTTGGAATACTTCTTGCCGTCATTACACCATGCGTGGGTATAATCGTAGTGTTTAAACGTCTTTCCATGATTGGAGATGCGCTGTCACACACGTCTCTAGCCGGTGTGTCCGCAGGTCTGGTAATGAGTATAAATCCCATTCTTGGTTCCCTGCTTGCCTGCATAATTGCTGCGCTGAGTATAGAAGCAATACGAAAGAAAATCCCTAAATATGCCGAAATGTCCATAGCAATTATAATGTCAGCAGGTATAGGTCTTGCTGGCGTTTTATCAGGCTTTGTGAAAAGCTCGGCTAATTTTAACAGCTTCCTGTTTGGCAGCATAGTTGCCATCAGCGACTTTGAAATGATATTGGTAATTATTATAAGCTGTGCAGTAATTTTATCATTTTTCCTTCTGTACAAGGAGCTGTTTTATATTGCTTTTGATGAAAGATCGGCACGTCTTGCAGGCATACCTGTAAAAACCATAAACTTTATTTTTACAATACTTACAGCCGTAACCGTATCTGTTGCCGCGCGTACCGTAGGTGCTCTTATAGTATCATCTCTAATGGTAATACCTGTGGCATGCGCTATGCAGTTTGGTAAAAGCTACAAGCAAACTGTTATATATTCCATTTGCTTTGCGGTTTTTTTTATGATGGCAGGACTTTATACCGCCTATTACCAAAGGCTTAAGCCGGGAGGAACCATTGTTCTTATAGGTGTCGTATGCCTTGTCCTGATTTTAAGCGCAAAAAGCCTTACAGCAGGCCTCAGGCATTGCAAAAAAATTCGTCATTTTAATTAAACTCTTTACAGCAAAAAACAGGAAACTCAGTTTCCTGTTTTTTATTTGGAGAGTTTAAATTAATTATTGAAATTTTCGGGCTTTTCCTTTAAAGTCATTGTTACCTTTTGTTCCTGCCCGTTTCTGATTAATGTAATTTCCGTCTTGTCATTTTCTTTGTATTCATATAAATTTCTCTTTAAGTCGGACATGCTTTCTATCTTATCACCGTCTATTGCAGTAATAACATCGCCTGATTCAATTCCTGCTTCTGATGCCGGAGAATTGCCCATTGTCTCAATTACAACAACTCCGTAATCTGCTGAAACATCAATTCCTAAAGCTGTCTCATATGTTTCCACATCTACTCCAGTAATACCTATATATACCGCGGAAAGCTTGCCGTCCTTAATTATCTGCTCTACTATTGGCTTAGCAATATTGATAGGAATTGAAAATCCAAGTCCCTCTGCCGTGCTCATCTTAGCCGTATTGATTCCAACTACTTCACCTTCGGCATTAAACAATGGACCGCCGCTGTTGCCGGAATTTATTGATGCATCTGTTTGAATCAAAGGCTCAATTACTATTCCGTTTTCAAACTGTATTGATCTGTCCAGCCCGCTCACAATACCCTGTGTAACTGTTCTTTCAAGATCCAAAGTCATCGGATTACCTATGGCTACAACCGGCTCTCCTATCTTAAGAACTTCGGAATCTCCCAAATCAACAGTCGGAAGGCCTGTTCTGTTAATTTTTACTACTGCCAAATCCAGCGCGGTATCATACCACAGAACCTCTCCTACCTCAGTAGTTCCGTCTATCAGTGAGACTGTTATACTTTCATATTCTCCGTCTCCGATTACATGAGAGTTTGTCACAATATATCCGTTGGAATCAACTATGAAACCTGAGCCCATGCTCTGCCCTTTCTGGGTCTGAGGACCAAAGAAAGTGTCATATTGTTTGACAACATCTGTTGTAATTCCCACAACTGTTTTCTGAGCTTTTTCCGCAACCGCAACCGCAAAGTATACATCATCAGTAAGGTTTATGTTAACATCCTGAGCAGTCAAAGCCGAAGTAACGCTGCTTTCCGGGCTTAACTTGCTTGCTGCCATATAGCCTCCATATCCTCCGGCCAGACCTCCTATAAGAGCGGCAACCAACGCCACAGCCACATACCTAAAAAACAAATTTTTCTTTCTTTTTTTCTTTTTAGGTTCTTCCGGAGACGGTATTACAAAATTAATTCCGTTCTCATTACTGTTATATTCCTTGTTATCATAACTGCTATTTTCATTGAATAAGTTTCTTTCATCATCCATAATATTTTCCTCCCATACTTTTAATATATATTATTGATTTCATATTTAGAATTTACCCATTTAATGTGATAGAAATGTGATATTTTTCAAATCTTTAAAATTTATTTATAATTTTTTATAAAACAAATTTTAATAATTAGTACCTTTCTACATTTATATATTACCATTAATTTCTTAATTGAAACTAAAAAATAGCAATCCACTTATAAAAAATTAAAAAGAGCTGCCATCGGCAACTCTTTGTCCCTTATAAACTATAAATATCACTATATAATTAATCTTCATTTTTATCTTTAAAATCAACATTCATATGGACAATGCCGCATACTTCCTCAACAGGTATTGAAAATGACAAACCCTTTCCTTCTCTGTTAAGCCCTGCTTTATTTCTTATGGCATGCATTATTTGTTTTTTATCTTCGCGCTTTGTGAGTATGAGAATTACATCTTTTTCGGGATGTATGGAAATTCCGAAAAACTTTTCTGCTTCATGGATTCCGGTTCCTCTTGCATTAAGAACTGTTCCTCCGGTTGCACCGGCCTCCCTTGCAGCATCCATTACAACGTCGTCAAACCCTCTGTTAACAACTGTAATTATCAAATCAAAATCTATATATGCATCTGTTCTATCTGCCATATACCTACTCCTTTCTATTATCTGCAAGACTGCAGATATACTCTAAAGCCAGAGCACTGTCTATACTGCTTACAGGTATCGTAAAAGCTATGCCGTTTCCCGGTTCGCTCAGATTAAATTTTTCTTTTAGCTTGTTCAATATAATTTTGATGTTTTCTTCGTTGCCCACAGATATAATTATATCCTTTTCAGTACGCCCCAGGCCAAGGTAGTCAAGCATTTCAGATTTTGCTGTCCCCTTACCCAAAAGCATCATATTATATGCAACTTTATTTTCTCTGAATAACTCCGCAAGCTTTTCGCCCTTACCTCTGTCAATTATCGTAACAAGTGTCTTAATTTTGCCGGGCACACATTTATCCTCCACTACTCTGCACCTCCTTCAAAGTCGATGATATCAGAATCGGCTTCTGCTGTTTCTATTATTTCTTCTTCTGCTCGTTTATTTCTGTTCATTTTTATTTTATAAATAACACCTAATATCTGAATCGTTATCAGCGGTGTCATTGCCACCATGGCCACAAGTCCGAATGCATCGGTAAGAACATTACCTCCTGATGCCTTGGATGCTCCCATTGCAAAAGGAAGCATAAACGTGGCCGTCATAGGACCTGATGCAACGCCTCCTGAATCAAAGGCAATTCCCGTAAAAATAGGCGGCACAATAAGAGTAAGAATTAAAGCAGCTGCATATCCCGGTATTATAAAATTCCAGATGCTTATTCCTTCTATAACCCTCAGCATTGCTATGCCCATTGATATACCAACACCGATTGATAAGGAAAACAGCATGACTTTTTTAGATATGGCTCCTCCCGTTACGTCTTCAACCTGCTTGTTAAGCACATGAACTGCAGGTTCAGCCGCAACAATAAAGAATCCGATTACTATTCCTATGGGAATAATGATCCAGTTGTTATCCATAGCCCCAAGCGCACTGCCCAGATAATTTCCTGCGGGCAGGAATCCAACATTTACCCCTGTTAAGAATATTACAAGCCCTATATATGTATATACGATACCTACGGTCATTTTAATCAACTGACTTTTTGGAAGCTTCAAGAATATTAGCTGAAAGATACTAAAAGCTACTACTATAGGTACAAGTGCTACTGCAACTTCTTTGGAATATTCGGGAAAAGCATGTGCAAATGCTTCCAAAGCCTCTCTTAAACTGTTTACATCCTTAACAACTACTTCCGTATAGCTCCCTGATGAATTGTAGACCAAGCCAAGAACTAATACAGACAGAATAGGTCCAACAGAGCAAAGGGCTACAAGACCGAAGCTGTCATCGTGAGCGCTTATTCCTCCACGAACCGCTGCAACACCAAGGCCGAGAGACATTATAAAAGGTACGGTTATAGGTCCCGTAGTCACTCCTCCCGAATCAAAGGCAACCGGTACAAAATCATTAGGTGCAAAATATGCAAGAATAAAAGCTATTGCATAAAAAACTATTAAAATATAAGACAACTTTATTTGAAAAACTATTCTGAGAATTGCAATAACTAAAAATATCCCTACTCCCAAAGCAACTGTGCCTATAATTACCATATTGGGAATGGAATGAACCTGCTCGGCAAGAATCTGAAGATCAGGCTCGGCCACAGTAATCATGAATCCCATAAAAAAGCTTATAATAATAAGTAAAAAAAGCTTTCGCGACTTTGTAAGTTCCGCTCCTATTCTTTCTCCCATTGGCATCATGGAAACATCAGCTCCAAGGGTAAAAAGACCCATACCAAAAATCAGCATAATTGAACCTATGGCAAACAAAATAAGCAATCCTCTTGGCATGGGTGACAATGCAAAATGCAGTATTATAACAATAGCCGTTATCGGAAGCACCGAAGACAGAGATTCTTTAATTTTTTCTAAAAGATTTCTGTTCAATTATCTTCCCCCTTTAAGTTTCAAAAACGTAAGTCTGTTATTAATTATAATTCTATATCAAATAAATTAAAGAGTCAAATAATTAAATTTGTAATTCATATAATATTATTTATGTCTTTTCGTCAATTCTTTTTTTAAATCGTCAATCACAACTCCTTCATTAACCATGAGAACCAATGAGTGATAAATTAAGTCACACATTTCATAAACAAGTTCATCCTTATTTTTATTTTTAGCTCCTATAATTACCTCGCTGGTTTCCTCTCCAACCTTCTTTAAAATTTTATCCAGACCCTTGTCGAACAGATAGTTTGTGTATGATCCTTCCTTGGGGTTATCTCTTCTGTTTATTATTTGGCCGTAAACTTTATTTAGAATAGCCTGATCTGTAACATTCTCCTCATAAACTTTATTGAAAAAACATGAGTACGCACCTGTATGGCACGCATTTCCAATCTGATCCACCTTCATGAGAATGGCATCTCCATCGCAGTCGTAGTAAATGCCCTTCAAATACTGTATGTTTCCAGATGTTTCTCCCTTTCTCCAGAGGCTTTTCCTGCTTCTGGAATAATAGCAGGTTCTTTTTTCCTTTAATGTTATTTCAAGCGCTTCCTTGTTCATATACGCAACCATAAGTACTTCATTTGTTTTATAATCTTGTGCTACAGCTACTACTAGACCGTTGTCGTCAAATTTTATTTCTTCTGATAATTTATTTGTATCCATTTTTCCACCTTATATTTTTGTAATTTAATTTTTATTTATAACCGAATTTCTACTCCGTTTTCCCTTAAATACTTCTTTAAATCCATAATCTTGATTTCACCGAAATGAAATACGGAAGCCGCCAATATACCGTCTGCATCTGAATATTTCACAGCATCAAGAAAATGCTCGTACTTTCCCGCTCCTCCGGAAGCAATAACCGGAACATTCACAGCGTCTGTTATTTTTTTTAAGAGCTCAAGGTCATACCCGCCCTTCATTCCATCTTCGTCAATGCTGTTAACCACAATTTCACCGGCTCCAAGCTCCACTCCTCTTTTTGCCCATTCTACAGCATCCAGCAAAGTTTTCTCTCTTCCGCCCTTAACGTATACGCTCCACGATCCTTCCTCATTCTTTTTCGCATCTATGGATAAGACAACGCACTGATTTCCGAAGCGCTCAGAAGCTTCTTTTATTAATTCGGGGTTTTTCACAGCTGATGAGTTGACAGAAACCTTATCTGCGCCGCTCCTCAAAATATATTTAAAATCTTCAAGGGTAGAAACTCCGCCCCCCACAGAAAAAGGGATGTTTATTTCATTTGCAACTTTTTTTACGAATTCCAGAGATGTTTTTCTTTCCTCATTTGATGCGGTTATATCATAAAATACAAGCTCATCGGCTCCTGAATCACTGTAAAACTTACCGAGCCTGGCCGGATCATCTACATCCTTAATATCTTTAAACTTCGTTCCTTTAACAACCCGTCCGTTTCGCACATCCAGACAGGGAATAATTCTTCTCGCAAGCATAATAATAGCTCCTTTCTGTTATATGTTTACGGCCTTTAATGCCTCTGCAAAGTCCATCCTGTTATCATACAGTGCCTTTCCTATTATGGCTCCGTACATGTTCATGCTGCTTAATTTTTCTATGTCAGCAATTGTGGTGACTCCGCCGGATGCAATTATGTCCAGACCTGTTTTTGATGATAGCTCTTCATACACTCCAAAATTCGGTCCTGAAAGCATTCCATCTTTTGAAATATCGGTATAGACTATAGTTTTAATTCCTATGGACTCCAAAAATTTGCATATATCCACAGAGTCAATATCTCCTACGGACTGCCACCCTCTAGTTGCAACTTTGCCGTTTAAAGCATCTATGGAAACCGCTAGATAATCCTTGTATTTGGCCGCAAGCTCTGTCAAAAGCTGCTGATTTTCTACTGCCATCGTTCCTACTATCACTCTTTTCACGCCCACATCCAGCAAATTTTTAATTCGTTCCTCATCTCTGATTCCCCCGCCGGTCTGCATTGGGATATTGACAGATTTAACAATTTTCTCTATTGATTTTCTGTTTTGAAAGCCTTCATTTTTAGCTCCGTCCAAATCCACAACATGGAGGTATTCGGCTCCCATAGACTCCCACTTTTTAGCCATTTCAACCGGGTCTGACGAATACACATTTACCATGTCGAATTTTCCTTGAGTAAGCCTTACACATTTATTATCCTTTATATCTATTGCGGGAAATAGTATCATAATTTTTCTCCAATCATTAATTTTCTATTATTTCTTTATATGCCTTCAAAATATTGTGACCTGTTTCTCCGCTTTTTTCAGGGTGAAACTGTATTCCGAAAACATTATTGTTTCTGACTATAGCAGGAACTTTCTTCCCGTATTCGGCATATGCAAGCACTTCTGAATTATCTGAAACAGCGTAGTAGGAGTGCACAAAGTAAACATACTCACCCTCATTTATATATTTCAGCACCGGATCCTCACGATTGAACTTCAGATTATTCCATCCCATGTGGGGTATTTTCAAATCTACATCCAGATACTGTATGCTTCCGCTTATTAATCCCAATCCATCATATGTTCCGTATTCATATCCTTTATCATACAGCAGCTGCATTCCCAGGCATATGCCAAGTATATACTTGCCTTTTGCAACCTCCTCCTTAATAACAGAACTTAAATTTGATTCATCAAGAAGTTTTATTGCATCTCTAAATGCACCCACACCCGGTAATATAAGGGATTTTGCATTTCTTATATCTTGCTCACTGCTGCTGATTTTTACATCCAATCCAAGCTTCTCAAAGGCTCTTTGAACTGAAGCTAGATTTCCCATTCCGTAATCTATTATCACATGCATTATAGTACTCCTTTCGTTGACTGCAATTTATCAGAAGTTAAAAATGACGCTTTTTTTAAAGCTCTGCCAAATGCTTTAAATACGGCCTCAATTATATGATGGTCATTTTCTCCGTACATCATCTCTATGTGCAGTGTTGTCAGCGAATTTCCGGAAAAACCTCTGAAAAATTCTTTGAAGTCTTCTGAAGCCATGGTTCCCAACCTGCTGTTATTAAATGCAACATTGTACACAAGGTAAGGCCTTCCGCTGAAATCCACAACCACTCTAGCCATTGCTTCATCCATGGGAACAAACATAAACCCGTACCTTTCAATTCCTTTTTTATCTCCCAGAGCATTTAAAAAAGCCTGCCCCAAAGCAATTCCTATATCTTCTGAGGTGTGATGAGTATCAACGTATAAATCGCCTTTGCACTTTATTTTAAGATCAAAGCTTCCGTGAAAAGCAAACAGCGTGAGCATGTGGTCCAAAAATCCTATGCCTGTATCAATTTCCGCAGTTCCATCGCCGTCAATATTAAGCGCTATTTCAATATCTGTTTCATTTGTTTTGCGTTTTATTGAACCTTTTCTCATTTGCTTCCTCCTGTCAGTTTTTTTATTTCTTCTATCAAAATTGAATTTTCTTCTTTAGTACCAACGGTTATACGATTAAAAACTCCGTTTTTATAATTGAATTTTCTGATTAATACTCCACAGTCCATAAGTTTTTCAAATAAATTATCCACAGGTGATTTAACGAACAAGAAATTTGAACCGGACGGATATACTGTAAAATTCAAGCTTCTTAATGATTCCGCAAGCTCTTCTCTCAAATTTCTAACACTGTTGATATATTCATTGACCCTGTCAATATTTTCTAGTGCCATCTCCGCTGCATATTGGGATAATATGTTGATATTGTACGGAACTTTAACTTTCCATATATATTTGATGGTTTCTGCATTTGCAATCATTGCTCCAACTCGCAGTCCGGCAAGTCCGAATGCTTTTGATAATGTCCTCATCACCACTAAATTTTCATATCTGTCTATTAAATCAATTACCGATATTTCCGAAAAATCTGCATATGCCTCATCTATGATTACAAGAGAATTTTTTACACTGTCCAAAAGTTTTATAATGTCCTCCCTTGAAGTAACATATCCCGTAGGGTTGTTTGGAGTGCAGAGTATCACGATTTTCGGCTTATATAAGTCAACAGTTTCTATTAACTTGTCTATATTCTGGGTATAGTCAATTTCTGTATCGATTCCCACATATTCTGTTCCGCATAAATCACAATATGTCTGATACATGCTGAACGAAGGAACAAAACTTACAACTCTGTCTCCCCTGTCACAGTAGGCATTTATTACAACATTAATCAGCTCGCTTGAACCGTTGCCTGCCATTATATTTTCCGCTCTGCATCCATAGTATGCTGCCATTTTTTCTCTTAGCAGCTTTGAATCGCTGTCGGGATATAAATTGGGCTTAAAATCATCCATTTTAAATCCGCCTTCCAGCAGATAGTTGCTTCCTTCATTTGCATCTAGTTTGACTCTGTAGGGTATGTCATTTACAAAGTATGCCTGTAACTTTTCTACGCTAGGTTTTAGCTTTATCATATTATATCCACCTTTACTTAATATCTGACTTAATTCTCATGACCATTTTTGTTTTCTTACTTTTATGGCGTTCGCATGTCCGGTAAGCCCTTCATTTTCTGCAAATCTCACTATATCATCGGCATTTTCCTTTAAGTCGTTCCTGCTGTAATAAATAAGCGATGTTTTTTTAATGAAATCATCAACGGAAAGAGCCGAAGAAAATTTAGCTGTTGAGCTTGTAGGCAGCGTGTGATTCGTACCCGCAAAGTAATCTCCAACAGGTTCCGGGCTGTATTCTCCTAAGAATATTGCTCCTGCATTTTTTATGCTTTTATATATTTCAAACGGGTTTGAAACAAGAAGCTCCAGATGCTCGGGAGCAATTTCATTTGCAATGTCAATGCACTGTTTTATGCTGTCTGTAACTATTATTGCCCCTTGGTTCTCAAGAGATTTTTTTATAATTTCATTTCTCTCTAATCTGCTTACCTGCTCATCCAGCTGCTGCTGAACCTTGTAAGCAAGGGAATAGGATGTAGTTATTAATATTGATGCTGCCATCTCATCATGCTCAGCCTGAGAAATCATATCTGCCGCAATAAATTCTGGATCTGCATTGCTATCTGCTATTATCAAAATTTCACTGGGGCCTGCAATCATATCTATCCCCACAAACCCAGATACTTTCCTTTTTGCCGCTGCCACATATATATTTCCGGGGCCGGTTATCTTATACACTTTGGGAATTGACTCCGTACCGTATGCCATAGCAGCTATTCCCTGAGCTCCACCAACCTTGAATATTCTGTCTACTCCCGAAATTCTTGCGGCAACAAGTATTGAATCTTTAACTTTACCGTCTTTCTGTGGAGGAGTTATCATTATTATTTCATTTACTCCGGCTATTTTTGCCGGCACGGCGTTCATCAGCACCGTTGAAGGATATGCCGCCTTTCCTCCGGGCACATATATACCTGCTTTTTCAATTGGATTTACCAATTGTCCTAGAATAATGTCCTTTCCTTCAGGTTTGAACTTATATCCTTTTATTTTTTGTTTCATATGATAGTCTTCAATATTTTTCTTTGCTTTTTCAATTGTTGCCATAAGGTCTCTATCAATTGTCTCAAAGGCTTCCGCAATTTCTTCCTGGGTGACTTCCAAATTATCCAAGCTCACATTATCAAATTCAAGGGTATATTTTTTAAGTGCCGCATCTCCGTTAATGCGAACATCTTCCAGTATACATTCAACTGAGCTATAAACATCATTATAATCCTGAGCATTACGGTTTCTTATTTCAGCCAGATAGTTTTCTATATACTTATCATCGATTATCCTTGTCATATACATCCTCTTTTCTTATTAATTCAATAATTTCTTTTATTTCTTTTCTTTTAAATTTATAACTTATTTTGTTGGAAATTATTACACCGCTTATGCCAAACATATCCTCAATCACTTCAAGCCCGTTAGCTTTCAATGTATTTCCCGTTTCTACTATGTCGACTATAACATCGGAAAGACCTAATATAGGTGCAAGTTCTATTGAACCGTTTAATTTAATAACTTTTATTTTTTGACCTCTGCTGTTAAAATATTTTTTGGCCGTATCCGGAAATTTTGTTGCAACTTTTATTATTGTATCGTCCTTAAAAACTTTTTTGCTCTTTATACCGGCAATGGACATTTTACATACTCCTATATTCATTTTATAAAGCTCATAAACGTTGCTTCCGCTTTCCATTATCATGTCCTTACCGGAAATTCCTATGTCGGCAACTCCATTTTCAACATATGTTGTAACGTCTGAATTTTTCAACAGTATAAAATCAATATCTCTTTTTTCGTCTCTGAAAACCAGCTTACGAGACTTTTCATCTATGGATTCTCCCACACCTGCTGACTTCAGCATTTCTATCGCCTGGCTGCCTAATCTTCCCTTGGGTATTGCTATTGTCAAGCTCATTGCTGCTCCTCCTTGTACAAAACCTTTATTAATTCATCAAGCTCCACAGTAAACCCGATTGCAGGTGTTTTGAACCCGTATTGTTCTGTAAATGAATCGTACCTGCCTCCCTTAATAATTTCCTTGTTAGAGCCGTATATATATCCTCTGAATATTATGCCGTCATAATAACTTAGTTCTGAAACCATTGAAAGATCATAGGTTATTTTGTCAGTTGTATTTTTAATATAATCATTTATTGTCCTAAGTTCTTCAATCCCCTGCTCCATAAGATCATTCAAATACAGTCCTTCAAGTTCCGCCATAACCTCGTCGAAGGTTCCTTCCAAATCAAATATATTTAAAAGAGTGCTCATAGGTTCCTTGTATGGCAACTTTGACAGATACTCCTTCAGCTCCTGCTTATTTTTTTGATACAGCAAGTCTAAAATATTATCGTAATCTTCTTTTTTAAAGGAACATGCCTGCATTATTCCCTTAAGAAACTTGCTGTTTCCTATTTCAATCAGGTAATCACTGCTGTACATGTTCATTATCTGTCTGGCTGTGCTTAGAACATATTGATCTGTGCTCTGATTTTTTTCCCCTATTATTTCAACGCCCATTTCTCTGTTTTCCTTTATTCCCGTTCCGTTGTGCTTATAAGTTTTTCCGTAGTAGAAAATTCTCAAATTCATCCCGTACTCCCATCTGGGCATAAATTTGTTTATTATACCTGTGGTTATGTCCGGAGACAGAATCAGAATATCACTGTTGTTGTCCAGCAGCTTCACTGTTGATTTTCTGTCAATTCTTGAATTTACTTCTGTAAATTCATCATATTCTTCAAATATGGATGGCTCTATGTTCATGTATCCTTCATTGAACAAGTAATCCTCTATTTCTTTTCTCAATACATACATTTTCTTAAAATATTTCATTTCATCTTCAATATTTAAAAAGTTCATTCTTTCCTCCCCGCAAATAAAAATCTCACGCAGCTGCATAATTAAAATGCTGCCGTATCATTGAAACCTTGTTATTTAACACTAAAAAAGCCATCTGACTTATATCAGATGGCTTCGCTCATATATTCACCACAGATACAAGTCTCTTTAAAAAACGACTAATAGAGCTTGTATCTGTGAATTTAATTTAAATTAAATCACTTACAAACCCTGCACCTATGATGATGATGTAATTGTACGCATAAAAATGAATTTTTCATAATACACCTCTTTGAATTAAATTGATTATACCCTCATTATTTTTTTATGTCAATAATAATTTTTCATGTTTCTTTATATTTTTTATTTTTTACTTTCACATTTATTTCATTTTACCTTCACTTTTCTAACACATTACAAAGTTAACTTAAATACATAAGGAGGTTTGCTATGAATACCAATTATGTTTTTAAAAGAACTGAGAAAAAATATTTAATCCCCGAAAAAAAGTTCAATTTATTCATAAAACGGATTGATTCGTACATGACAGTTGATAAATATGGAATTCACACAATATGTAATATCTACTACGACACCGATACTTTTGATTTAATACGAAAATCAATAGAAAAGCCTTCCTACAAGGAAAAACTGAGACTAAGAAGTTACGGCATTCCTAATGATAATGACAGTGTGTTTCTCGAACTGAAAAAAAAATATGATCACACCGTTTTTAAAAGAAGGGTCGAGCTTACACTTAAAGAAGCTGAAAACTATCTGGAGCACGGGATTATTCCTGTGGAAAAAAACCAAATACTCAAAGAAATTGATTATTTCACCAAGATGTACAAACCGGATAAAAAAATATTTATTGCATATGACAGAATGGCCTTGTTTGGAAAGGAAGATAAAACCTTAAGAATAACATTTGATATGGACATACGAAGCAGGCTGCACGATTTAAATTTAGGCAGTGGCGATTACGGAAATCCTCTGAAAATCAATGGATTCCTCATGGAAATAAAAATACCCGGTTCACTTCCATTATGGCTTGCAAATATACTTTCCCAGCTGAAAATATATCCGGTTTCATTTTCAAAATACGGAACAATTTACAAGGATATAGTAAAAGAAAACTATATAGAATTGTTTGACTACAACAAATCAAATAATTCAACAGATATACGGAGGAAAGATAAATGTTTACAAGTATCTTAAATACAACAACCATAGAAACACTTTCGGCATCTAATGCCATGATATGCACGGCAGTATCACTGATGCTGGGCTTAATAATTTCCCTTACATACATGTCAGGGAAATTATATTCAAAAAACTTTATAAGCACGCTGGTAATAATGCCGGTACTTGTACAAATAGTAATTATGCTGGTTAACGGCAATCTGGGAACAGGCGTTGCCGTAATGGGAGCATTCAGTCTCGTCAGGTTTCGATCCGTGCCGGGAAGCTCAAAAGAAATAATCTTTATATTTTTTGCAATGGCCGTAGGCATAGCCACAGGTATGGGATATATTACATTTTCCATAGCCGTCACGTTAATTGTATGCCTTGTTTTCCTAATTCTCAGCAAGACATCCTTCGGCGAAAGCAAAATATATGATAGAAACCTTAAAATTACAATACCTGAAGATTTAGATTACACACATGTATTTGATGATTTATTTGAAAAATATACAAAGACAGTAAATCTGGAAAAAGTAAAAACAACAAATTTAGGAAGCATGCTTGAACTTCATTACAATGTATCTATTAATAATCCTGATGAAGAGAAAAATTTCATCGATGATTTAAGATGCCGAAACGGAAACCTTACAATAGTTTTAAGCAGGTATTCATCTCAATATGACGAATTATAGGAGGAAGTATGAAAAAAATAATCGCGCTCATTCTTTGTACTGCACTGCTTGCATCCTGCAGCGCAAATCAAAGCACTGAAAGTGGTACGGCAAATAATGTTGAGAACTCAAATGTTCAACTTAACATAAAAACAATGTCCAATAACATTGTCGAATACGAAGAAAATGATTTTTACACTGATTGGGAGGATGAAAATCCAATTTATATTACTTTAAATGATTCATCGGCAGAAGTAGAAGGTAACGGTGCCGAAGTAAATGGAAATATAATAACCGTTAAATCACCCGGGACATTCGTTATAAGCGGAAAGCTTGATGACGGACAGATAATAGTTGATTCCGAAAGCGACAATGCAGTAAGGCTTGTATTGAACAGCGCCGAAATAAACTGTTCCGATAATTCTCCGGTTTATATAAAAAATTCCGGAAAAACAATTATATCTCTGGCGGAAAATACAGAAAACACCGTAACCGACGGCAGCACATACAACATATCTAGTGAAGAAGATGAGCCAGACGCTGCCATTTTCAGCAAAAGTGACCTTACAATCAACGGCCCTGGCTCATTGACAGTAAATGCTAATTACAATAACGGTATTAAAGGTAAAGATAACTTAATAATAACCGGCGGAAACATTGCTGTTAATTCAGTTGATGACGGACTTACAGGACGTGATCTGCTTGCAGTGTCAGATGCAGATATAACAATAACTTCACAGGGAGATGGAATTAAGTCTACAAATGATGAGGATGAAGCCCTGGGAAATATAGTCCTGCAAAGTGGAAATCTTGTTATTTCTTCAGGCGCTAAGGGTATGGAAGCAGAAAATATAATAACTGTAATTGAAGGTAAATTTACAATAACTTCAACAGATGATTCACTGCATTCAAATAAAAGTATCGATATATCAGGCGGCGAATTTGATATAACCTCTGAAGATGACGGAATACATGCAGATTCATCGATTAATATAGATGGAGGAACAATAAACATATTAAAGTCCTATGAGGGAATTGAAAGTGCAAATATAAATATTTCAGACGGTACAATAAAAATTAAGTCATCGGATGATGGCATAAATGTTGCTGGCGGAAACGACGGTTCTTCAATAAACGGCAGAACATCTCAGAGTTCATTTTCATCTGAAGAAAATTATAGTTTGAATATTTTAGGCGGATCAATTTATGTTGATGCCTCCGGAGATGGGCTGGATGCTAACGGTTCAATTTACATGAGCGGCGGAACAGTAATAGTAAACGGTCCGGTGTCAAACGGAAACGGTGCACTGGACTACGATCAGAAATTTGAAATTTCAGGAGGTCTGCTGATTGCAGCCGGAAGCGCTGGAATGGCTCAATCTCCATCAGATAGTTCTTCTCAAAGTTCCGTTATTATTAACTACTCGCAAATACAAAATGGCGGAACAATAGCTAATATTTCTGACGAAGACGGAAACAGCATAGTTACATTTGCGCCAAGCAAAAATTATCAGACATTCTTGGTAAGTTCGCCGGATATTGAACTGAATTCAGCGTACCAGCTGTATACGGGAGGCTCGTCCACTGAAACTGATGATTATGGTCTTTCTATAAACGGAACATATACAAACGGAACTAAATCAGCTGATTTTACAGTTTCTAAATCTGTGTTGTCTATAACAGAAACAGGAGAAGAATCCACAGGAACATTCATGCCCGGACAAAGAGGCGCAGGAGGAAAAGGAAGAGGTATGGGCCCTGAAATGAACGGCACAGGTGAAAATTACAGACCTGAAGCACCAGGCAACTTCGAAGGAGATATCCCTGAAATGCCTCAAAACATGCCTGACTTCGAAAACCAAATGCCTACTGACACAACAGAAAATTAAACATAATTAAAAACAGAAGTATACTCGATGTACTTCTGTTTTTTTATCAGCTCACTTTAATCAAATATTTCTTTACCATTTTTACGGGATGGTATGACCGCTTTGCTTTTCTAAGTCCTAAATTTCCCGTATCTTCCTGCCTGTTTACAAATTCTATGTCGCCAAAGCTCTCCATCAAGAATTGCCTGTTTAAAAATGCGTATACACCTTTATAAATCACTTCTCCTCTTTCCACATGTATAACAGCCATTTTGTCATTGACCTTTTCTCCTACAGCAAACCCTGCTAGATTTCCGTCCACATATATTGCAATTGATTTTAAATCAAAAAAATGCAACTCGCTGAACAAGTCCTTGATTGCATCAATTTCCATAAGCATTTCTTTATCAACTGTTACGGCCACTTCTTCGTGCCACCTATGCAAAAGCTCAAGACAATCTTTTATTACCTTTTCATTATCTATTTTTTTAATTTCATATTCGTATGATTTTCTAAAAGAATTGACATGATTCTTTTTTCCGTGATACTTCTTTCCTCTCAGCTCTATCAAGTCTGCTGTATTATACACATACTCAAAATCATTTACATCCTCAATTGCTTCTATTTTAAAATCTGTGTATTTTTTCAAATCCTCAATAAACTTTTCATCTACATCACCGAAAAGATAGTTTCTGTCTGTATAATTTTCATTTCTCTCAATAAGCTTATCTATAAGATCCGTTAAATTTTCTTTTTCATATTTTAATGGCTGGGCATAGAATGTACCCTTGCCTTCCTCATTTTTTTCTATAACCAATGCGTCATTAATTACTGCATATTTGACATTATTAAGCTTTCTCCACATATAAAGTGAAGAAAACAAGTACTCGTATGACTCAATGTTTTCCTTATCTATATATTGTTCAATTACATCTTTGTCATCAAGAAACAGACATTTAAAATTTATAATAACAATCACTCCCATTAATTAATAATATATATAGAATAACCATCAGCATTTAATATAATTACCCTTTATCCATTATTAATAAACATTTTTTATATATTATACTAACACATAATTATAAAGTTTCAACATCTTTATCACTAATAAACTTATTTTTTAAAGTTACTTGACAATTTAAAGTAACTATGCTATTTTATTTTTATACTAACTAACATATGGGGGATGCCATGAATTTTATACTTGTTTTTCTGGAAGGTTTTTTATCATTTTTCTCACCCTGCGTATTGCCTCTGATACCTGTCTACATAAGCTATCTTGCAGGCAACGGGAAAAAAATCAGTTCTGACGGGACTGTATTGTACGAAAGAAAAACTGTATTTACAAATACATTTGCTTTTGTTTTGGGAATCTCAAGTGTATTTTTTATTTTGGGATTGTCTTTTTCTGCTTTGGGAACATTTTTTAACAAAAACCGAATCTTATTCAGCCATATAGGAGGCATAGTAATCATTATTATGGGACTTGTTCAGCTGGATTTAATAAAACTTAATTTTCTTAAATCCGAAAGAAGATTTCACATGAATTTATCTGATATAAAAATGAATCCTGTCATAGCTTTTTTCATGGGATTCACATTCAGTTTTGCATGGACTCCGTGCGTAGGTCCGGCTCTATCCTCAGTGTTGATAATGGCATCAAATTCCGGCAGTGTTTTTTACGGTAACATGCTGGTATTATTATATACTCTGGGATTTATAATACCTTTTATAATGTTGGGGCTATTTACGTCTGAAGCATTGAATTTTTTCAAAAAGAAAAGGAATATGGTCAAATATACAATCAAAGCAGGAGGAATCATATTAATTATAATAGGTATTATGACATTTACCGGTTCACTCGCGGATATAAGCAAATTACTTGCTTTTTAATAAAATTTATTTTATTTGTTTATAATTAAAATTATCATATGAGCAAATAATAAATGTACTACGAATTACAAGGAGAAAAAATGAAAATTCAATATAATTTACCCTGTAATATAGCTCAGACGCTTAATATAATCGGCGATAAATGGTCGCTTCTCATACT
Organism: Sedimentibacter sp. MB35-C1; assembly: GCF_030913635.1. Taxonomy (NCBI): domain Bacteria; kingdom Bacillati; phylum Bacillota; class Tissierellia; genus Sedimentibacter; species Sedimentibacter sp. MB35-C1. The sequence continues at coordinate 734,936 of NZ_CP133188.1, read as the reverse complement.
ACACAGAATATTTATAGGATGCGAAACATACAAAGATATACAAGAAGGACTTGAAGGAATCGCTACAAATTTGCTGTCAGAACGGCTTAAAAGCATGGAAGCTGATGATCTTATATCCAGAGAGCTTTACCAGGATCATCCTCCAAGATATAAATACACCCTGACAGAAAAAGGTATGGATTTAGTTGATGTCTTTAACAGTCTGATGCTGTGGGGAGAAAAACATCTGAACAAATGCTATAAAAAGCTGGTTCACAAAAATTGCGGAGGCAGTATAGAGCACAGATACTACTGCACCGAGTGTAATAAAAATGTTGATGCAATAGAACTGGACGTAACAGATCCAGAATAATAGGAGAAAATATATGGTAGATATTTTAATAGTAGGTGCCGGGCCGGCAGGTTTATCGGCAGCTGTAAATGCGGTAACAAGAGGAAAGACCGTACGCATTTTCAATAATAAAGAAAACTATTTGTCAAAGGCAGAAAGAGTTGACAACCACCTAGGATTTTACAACATCAGTGGAAAAGATTTAATGAATAAGTTTAACGAACACGCAGAAGCTATGAATATAAAAATCGAGGAAGGAAAAGTTGTAAACATCCTTCCAATGGGCGAAAGTTTCATGGTAAATATAAACGGAGAAATTGAAGAAGCAAAAAAAGTAATACTTGCAATGGGAATATCAAAAGTTAAAGAACTTCCCGGTGAAGGAAAACTGCTGGGCATGGGAGTAAGCTACTGTGCAACCTGCGACGGTATGCTTTACAGAAATAAAAATGCTGTCGTATGGGATCAATCCAAAGATGCCCTTGAAGAGGCAAATTATTTAAGCAGCATAGGTGTCAATGTTACATTTGTTTCAAAAAATCCACGTTCTGAACATTTAAATAAAAGCATAAAATATTATAATGGCGCTCTTACAAAAATTATAGGCGAAGATGTGGTGGAAGCCGTTATTGCAGGTCAAGAAAAAATAGCATCTGAAGCGGTATTTATGCTGCGAGATGCAGTTGCGCCTACAGCACTTATTGACGGATTAGAAACAGAAGGAAACTTTATAGCAGTTGACAGAAACATGGAAACAAACATAAGCGGTGTATATGCAACAGGGGATATAACAGGTAAGCCGCTGCAGCTTTCAAAGGCAGTGAGTGAGGGTTTAATCGCTGCACAGCATGCAGCTTTACAAATAGATAAAATTAAGGAGAATTAAAATGGCAGAACAAATAAAATACGTAAAAAACACTAAGGAATTTGATGATTTACTTGCAAAAGAAAAATATGTACTGGTAGATTTCTGGGCTACTTGGTGCGCACCATGCAGAATGATTGCACCGGTAATAGAAAAATTATCAGAACAATATGACGGAAAAATAACTGTTGCAAAGGTTGATGTGGATCAGCAGCAGGAGCTTTCAATCCGCTATGGAATTCAAAGCATTCCGACAGTGATTCTATATAAAGAAGGAAAAATAGCAGCAAAAGAAATAGGTGTCAAACCTATGGCTTCTTTCACAAAAATGCTTGACAGTCACATAGCTTAATAAAAAAGTGGAACGACATCATTAAAATATTGTCGTTCCTTATTTTTTTTACCAATAACTTTTTTATATTAAATTTTCAGCCATATCAACCAGTTCTTCGGACATTCCGGACAAGGATTGAATTGATGTGCTTATTTCCTCGGTTGATGCAGTTATTTGAGCCAGCGTTGAAGAAAGTTCTTGACTTTGTTTGCTGACCTTCTCATTTTCAGATTTTAGTTTTTCCAATATATCATTTATTTTTTTAGTAGAACTTGAGCTGTTTTCAGCCAACTGGCTGATTTCATTTGCCACTACATTGAAGCCTTTTCCCGCATCCCCTGCACGGGCAGCTTCAATTGCTGCATTAAGACCTAACAGCTTAGTCTGCCTTGATATATTGTAAACCGCATCAACAATTTTATCGGTTTCCTTAACGGATTGAAGGTTTACTTTAGAAATGCTTTCCATTTGGCAGCTTAATCCACCTACCTTCTCTAATCCTGATGCGTTGTCAGTTACAGATGTTGTAATTTGTTCTATAATTGAAGATAAATTCTGAGCCATACTGACCAGCTTTTCTTTAGAATCTAACGATTCTGCAACTACTACACATCCAATAACTACACTATCATCAAATAATGGTACTGCTCTTCCCATGTACGGTATGCCATATAATTCACGCGGAACCTGTCTTATAATAGGCCTTTTTAATTTCATAGCTTCAAAGGCAACTGCACCTTCTTTAAGTATGTCTCCTTCATATACATCAAACCTAATAGTCTTGCCAGGTTTTATTGCAATAATTTTTTCCGTGTCACATACAGTAATATTAAAATCCGCTGTCACTAATTTTTGAAAAATACCTATAAACTCTCCCAATATTTCTAAATGTTCTTTTTTCATTTACCCTCCCAAATACATTATATGTGTATACGTTTTCATGCATTAAATATCGACAGAAAATTATTTATTCATGATGTATTACCATAGTTATCAAAAATAAATATTTAAATCCATTCATATCTTAAAAGGCCATACATGTACAAATCATGCCATTTTCCATCCCTCAAAACAAACTGCCTTAAAACCCCCTCCTTTATAAAGCCTGACTTTTCATACAAAGCAATTGCGGCATGATTAAATTCCAGTACATTAAGTTGTATCCTATGAAAATTCAAATCATTAAATCCGTAACTCAGAAGCAGATCCAAAGATTCTCTGCCGTATCCTCTGCCTCTCGTATTTACATCACCGATGCCGATAAACAAGGTTGCAACTTTATTTTCCCAAATTATATCATCAAATCCCGCAATTCCTATTATTTCATTATTTTCTGCTAGCCTGACTGCAAACACAACAGACTCTTTATTTTTTTCATAACTCTCAAAAGTTTTATCAACATCTTCCTTTTTTTGCGGTATCGGAGGCATATAATCATAGAACTTCAAAAATTCAATGTCTGAAAACCATTTATAAATAACTTCCATATCCTCTTTTTCAATTTTGTTTAAAAAAACCCCCGGAGACGTTTTTTTTCGGAATTGTTTAACTTCATCAGTTGATTTCATAGATTTATCCTTGTGTTTTTATTTCACTAATCTATAAAATATTTTATAGATTAATAGACAAATTGTCAAATAAAAAGAAAGTTTCTTATATTTTAACAAATTTATCTATAAATTGGAAAACAAACTTTAAAAAAATAAAGTAAAAGGATACTTGGTTTCCGCTACTAGCTATTGACGGATCTTTATTTATTTTATACGGAGGCATGCAAAATCCATTGTTTATATATTACGCTTTATTTTGTATGTTAGTAATTGCAGCTGATCTATTATTTTATCAAAAGAATTTATCATTAAAAAAACTGCCTTAAATATTTTCAAAAGGCAGCTTTCATAACTAGTCAAATTTTAAAAGGTTTAGTCCAACCTCGTCATTAAACTCTCTGTCAACTGTACCATCAATTATATTTATAAACAATTCGCATGTTGCACTTACAACCGCTGAATTTAGATGTCCTCCACGAACACTGTATTCTTTGTCTCCCACACTCATATGCAAATGATTATAGAGCTGGCCTTCTTTTGTAGTAATACTTCCGGTTAGTGAAACAATTTCAAAATCTCCTGTGTATTTTTCAGAATGATATTTCTTTTCTTTTGTGTCAAATAATCCAATCACTATTTCACCCACTGCTCCCAGTGCATTGATATTGGCAAGCTTTATATCTTCTTTTGCACATATTTTCATTATTTCTGCAACAACTTCTTCACCCTTATCTATTCTTGCGATTATTGTATTGTTAAATCTCTTGTATTCCATAAAATCCTCTCTTATTTCTTTCTTACTATTTCCACCCAGTACCCATCAGGATCTATAATAAAGTAAATTCCCATTAATTCATTGACAAATTCAACACATCCCATTTCCTTATGCTTTTTATAAGCTTCATCATAGTTGTCAACTGCCATTGCAAGATGAAATTCCTGTTCTCCAAGGTCATATGGCTCTGTTCTGTCCTTCAACCATGTAAGCTCTAATGAAAAATCTGTTTCTCCATCTCCTAAAAAAACTAGAATATAGCTTCCGTCAGCCGATTCTTTTCTCCTTACCTCTTTTAGACCCAATGCTTCTTTATAAAAATTCTTACTTCTTTCTAAATCAAAAACATTGAAATTAAAATGATTAAATTCAAACTTCATATAAGCCTCCTTAATAATAAAAATTTTACTAATTTTGTATAGTTATTTACTCTCGCTTTGTTTTTTTATGATTAAATGCATTATATCATAAAAAAATAATATTATCCAAATCCTTTATTAATAGTGTAACTAAAGTACTTGTTATAAAATAAGCTCTAGACAAAATAATTCATATGTACCTTATCTTGTTTTGCAATAAGAATATATTTAAGAAATATTTTATAATTTTAGTATTTTAATGACATATGACGATTAAAATGATAAAATATATCAGTTGAGCATTAGATGACATTTTCATTTATCAATTCATAATGTCCATTCACGAAATTATAACTATATCAATATGTTTATCGCTATAAAATTTAGAAATTGCAGGAGAAAATGAAATGCAGCAAAGAAAAAATACCTCTAAAAGTAAAATTCAGCTAGAAAATGAAATACTGCAAGAGTATAACAAAATCGATAACAATTGGCTGTTACTGCATTATAAAATTTCAATTGCAACGGTTATTTTTGTGCTGACAGTAGAGTGTATGTTGAGCCCTATTTTTATTTATTCGGACATATTGACAACTACTGTTTCAAAATATGTTATAAAGTTTATTGCTGTGCCAAGTGGTATTAATTTTCTATGCATTGCAGTTGCTACAGCAGTAATGCGGTCTGATATAGTTTCGCAGAAGTTTAAAATATATTCAATATCAATCATTTATGCAATTATATGCTTTGTTTCTTATACGGCACACAGTGCATTCACAGTAACTTATTTTATTTTTTCAGGAGCAATTATACTCACAACAATTTATGCCAGTTACTCAGTTACTTTTTCCACAGCATTTATAAGCATAGGTTTATTTATTATTTCAGAAGTATTTGTTTCCTGGGATGTAGATAAGACCAGTATCTTCGAAAGTACACTTCGTTTAGGCAATTTTCTTGTTTCTCTTCTTATTATTTTTGGATTTTCTGCAGTATGCATGATAATTATTCAATATGAACAAAAAAAAAATACAGCCAGCATCAATATTGAAAAAGAAAGGATTATGCTTTATCACCGTCTTAAACTCGATGAGGTAACAGGCATATTTAACAGAAAAGCACTTCATGATGCAATGCGCGATTTAGAAGAAGATTCAAAAGGAAAATACATATTTGCAATTATTGATATAGACAATTTCAAAACAATTAATGATAGTTTCGGACATCAAATAGGTGATAAATGTTTGGTTGAATTTGCAAGTTTATTAAAAGAACATTCCGAAAAGGCTGTTCCATTCAGATATGGCGGCGATGAGTTTTGTCTGTTGTTTCATAATTCAAATATTGAAGAAGCAGTTAAAATTTGTGAACAAATTCAGTCTAAATTAAATAGCATTAACCTTTCAATAAATTCAGATTTAAAGGTGACTGCCAGTTTTGGTCTAACTGAATATGAAGATGAAATGAATGCAGCAAAATTATTTGTTTGCGCAGATCAGGCCTTATACAAGGCAAAAGTCGAACGCAACAGCATACAGGTTTTTAAAAAGGAATTAATGCTTATGAAAGGCGAAGTAATAAATATTTGACAATAAACTATATTTTTTATGAAATTATTACTATTTTATAAATAGTTTTACAATAAGTAAGAATTAAGCTTATTTAAAGGCTTCCTGTGATAAAATTAAAATCTCAGGAAGCTTTTTAATTAATTTAAATCAATTTATAGTATTAAACCAGAATTGCTATTATATATAATTTTATTTTTTATGAGACTTTTTATTATATTACCCCGTCTAATAAACGTAAGGAGAGTGAGAGAGGAAATGCCTGCAGGAGAAAAAGATACTTACCAAAACTTAGTTAACTTAATAGTTGAAAATCAAAATAGATTCTATTTATTTGCTTACAGTTATGTAAAAAACAAAGAAACCTCTCTAGATATGGTTCAAGAGGCAGTATATAAAGCATTAAAATCTTCAGATCAATTAAAAAATACAAATCAAATGAAAGCTTGGTTTTACCGTATTCTAGCCAATGTTTGTCTGGATGAAATTCGAAAAAGCAAGCATTCAATTGCAACTGATCCCGAAGTATTTATTGAACAGGACTTAAGGATCAATGACAAACAGGAAGATGTATCTCAAGCAGAGTTATTGGATCTGTACAAAGCACTTAATGAGCTGGAGCCGAAAACCAAATCAATAATAATACTGAGATACTTTGAAGACATGAAACTTGCCGATATAGCCAAAATACTTGGAATTAATCTCAGTACGGTTAAATCAACTCTTTATCGTGCTTTGGATTCACTGAAAATACAGTTGAAGGGAGATGTGTTTCAAAATGAATCAATGGGATAATGAGAATATGAGCAAAATCAACGAACTTAAAAAAATATATGAAAATCCGGAAATTCCTCAGGAACTTCCTCAGGTTATTCAAAACGTAATTAAAAAAGTAGAAAACGAAAGAAATGGGGTAATTAACATGACAATCAAAAATGAAAAATCAAAAAAACCTTACTGGAAAAAAATAGTTGCTATTGCAGCAGCAATTACAATCTTTGTTGGAGCTTTCGGAATAGGAGTATCTACAAATGAGGCTTTTGCAGCTTCCATGGAAAATGTACCTATATTAGGTGCTCTTGCGAGGATTTTTACTGCTGAGGAAATTCACGAAACTAACGATGTATCCACTGTAGATATTAAGATTCCTGAAATTGATGGACTTAAAGATAAAGATCTACAGGAACAAATAAATAAAGCTGTTCAGAACGATATGAATAAAGCAGTTGAAGAAACAAAAGTAGTACTTGAAGAATATAAACAGGCAAGAATAGAAACAGGAACTAAAGAGGAAGATATCGTGCTTCCTGAACTTGTTGCCGACTATGATGTAAAATGCAACAGCGAAGATTATATTTCTTTTAAAGTATGGGTTACACAAGATTTTGCCAGCGCATATTATCAAGAATTCTATTACAATTATGATCTTAATAAAAACAGTAAAGTGACATTGGAAGATTTGCTTGGCAAAGATTATGTTTCAGTTGCAAATGAGCAAATATCAGAAGAAATTGCAGAAAGATCAAAAGATGAAAACAATGTTTACTTTGGTGAAAATGATGGAGGCTTTAAATCAATTAAGGAAGATCAGACTTTCTATATCAATGAAAATGGCAACCCCGTTATAATATTTAATAAATATGAAATTGCACCTGGTTATATGGGAATGCTTGAATTTGAAATTAAAAAAGATAAGTAATAATTATTTGCAGTAAAAACACCATGTATTATTGAAATAACCCCTAAGATTAGGCATAAAAGTTTTGATCTTAGGGGTTATTATTATACATAAATTTCATTATTATGGTTTATAAAAAATTGAAGAGCATAAGAATGAAACTGTTTAATTTCATCCTAATTCGCTCTTCAATATTAAGACTTAGTTTAATTTTTTTTATTGCTGCTCTGTTCCTTTGTTCTCTGTAACATTTCCGTCAGGAGTATTGTTTTCATTCGTACTTTGAGCAGTGTTAGTCAGCAAGTTCAATCTTTCTAACACTTCTTCAAGATTTTCTAGGCTATCGCCATATGAAGACCAGTCTCCTTTTTGAGAAGCTTCTGTAGCCTCGTTAAAAAACTGTGTTGCTTGTTTTATCAAATCATTAATATTTGTATCATCATACTCATATTCTTCTTCGACAGGCTGCTCTTCTTCTGTGTAAATTCCAAATATCTTCTCTATTGCCTTTTCAAGTGTAGATTCCATTATGATTTTTTCATCATAATAAACAACTACCATTTTCATTTCAGGGAAATTGCTCTCTGTGTCAGACTTAAGATAAATAGGTTCCACGTAAAGCAGAGATTCTTCTATAGGCACTACCACTGTGTTTCCTCTGAGCACTGTTGAGCCTACCTGACTCCATAACGTCAGCTGAGAAGATATTACCGTATCCTGGTCAATTTTTGTTTCCATCATGCTAGGTCCAGGTATTGTCTTTGTTTTTGGAAACTCGTACAATACAAGATCACCGTAAGCTTCACCGTCATTTCTGGCTGCCAAAAGTGCTATCATATTATCTTTGTTTTGAGGAGTGTATTGAGTAGTCAAAAGAAATTCAACATCATCTTCCTCCGGAAGTTTAAACATTACGTAGTTTGAACCTATAGGTTGTTCTCCGTTATTCATATATTTCTCATTCGCTATATCCCAATAGTCTTCTCTTCCGAAAAATACTGTGGGATTTTCTATGTGATAAAGTCTGTACATATCTGACTGTACGTCAAAATATGCTTGAGAATATCTGATGTGACTTTTTAATCCTTCCGGCATTTCGCTCATAGGTTTAAATAAGTCAGTAAATATTTTACTATATGTTTTTATAATCGGATCGGTCTCGTCTGAAATATAGAAATCTACAGAACCATCATATGCATCTATTACCGCTTTAACTGAATTTCTTATATAGTTTACATTCCAACCTTCAATAAATTTATCTGTAGGCTGAGAATATGCAAATTTGTCGCTTACGGTAAATCCTTCAATTATCCAATAAAGTTTTCCGTCATCCTGGTTAATTACAATGTAGGCATCATTGTCAAAATACATAAATGATGCAATTTCATAAACTCTCTGCATTATGTTTCTGTTTAAAAGTATTCTGCTGTCAGAGTTTATGTTATTAGAAATAAATAGTCTGTAACTTGCTTCTCTCAAGCTGAAAAGCAGTTTGTTCACAAACGAAAGCTTTATACCTGCTTCTCCTTCATACAGTGTCTCAACATTATCTGAACCTGAAGGGTAGTCAAATTCTTTTTCATCAGAATTAACTATTATATAGTCATTTGTACTCTCACCAAAATAAATTTCAGGTCTTGTTATTTTTAAATCCGTGCTCGTAATAGGAGGTATATTTTTCATAAGCATTTCAGGCTGCCCCTGAGAAGTAACTTCATTCACCTGCGATAATGTTATTCCATACCCGTGTGTATATTTCAAGTACTGATTAACCCATGTCCTTGCCTGATCATTTAAACGGTTCTGATCAAGCTCTCTCGCCGATAGAAATACTTGCTTATAATCTCCGTTAATATTGTATCTATCAACATCTACATCATTAAAAACATAGTAGGGTCTGATACCCTGAAGCTGATTATAAACCTGAATTAAAGGTTCCTGATCGTTTATTCTTATATTATCAATAACTTCTTTATTATTGTTTATATCTTCTATAGTTAATTCATTAGTTGCCGGAAATTGAACTATTTTTACATCATCCAAAGCATATGCGCTCTGAGTGCTTTTTATGCTGTACTCCATATACTTCGTCTCTTTAGACAGCTGATCGGGTTCAACAACAAAGTTTTCGACTAATCCGGCTAATCCTGTTCCTGCAATTGAAATAACAATCAATGCAACGGGCATTGTCAATGCAAATTTAAGATTTCTTTTTCTTGCTCCCATGAAAAAAGTAACAGCTGAAATCAAACATCCTATTGCGAGTATTCTATATAAATTCAACGTTACATTTATATCGGTATAACCCGCGCCAAAAACTCTGCCCAATTGAGAATACAAAAGTTCATAACTTCTAAGTACAAATTTTACTCCCAATAGAACAAACACAAAAATTCCTATTACAGAAAGCTGGTTTATAATTTTAGATGCAAATTTTACATTTAAAACAGCACTGAAATCAAATTGGTAATTATTGAATTTCATCTCTGTAAATTGTTCAGTTACATTTTTAAGGCTGTCTTTAATTGTAAGATACCCATAAAACAATACTGTCACAACTATTAGCAAGAATAAAATGTTCATCACAAAATCAATTAATGTATTTATAAGTGGAAGTTTAAATATGTAAAAACTCATATCATTGTTGAAAATTGGATCTACTACGCCAAAGCTTTCACTGTTAAAAAACTGAAGAATCTGAAACCATGTTCCCGATACTACACTTACAGTAAACAAAAAGCTTATGGCCACAGAAATTATCTTCATCCACATTAATGACTTTTTTTTGGATTGCGTATCAATAACTCCCGATTCCAAGTCGTACTTTTTTTTCAGTTTCCTTATAAAAACATACAATAAAATACTTAATAAAAAAAATACAGGAATACCTATTGCAAACTGAGCTTTTATTTTAGTTAAAAAGGTTTCTGTATATCCTACTTCTTTAAACCACGAATAATCTGTTAAAAATTTAATGACACCACCAAATGAATTTACGGCCAAAAATACTATTATAATTAAACCAATAACAAAAAATCTTCCCCTATTTCTCATATTTCCTCCTTTAAGAATAATTTATGGTATATAAATAAACAGCACAATGTTTTTATTTTTAATTAAATTTCTATTTATTAAATTCAATTCTTAATTTTTCCAAAGATTTTTTTTCTATTCTTGATACGGTCATTTGAGAAATATTAAGTTCTTTTGCAATTTCACTTTGTGTCTTTCTTAAATAAAATCTCTTTATTATTATTTGTCTTTCCAAATCATTTAATTTATTCATGGATTTTTGAATAAAATCCTGATTTTCAATCTTTATAAAATGAGCATCCTCCTGCCCAACAACATCCATCAGAGACAAATCACTGTCATCGCCGCTGGAATCAAATTTTTCATCCAATGACTGGGAATTAAACATTTTTCCAGCTTCAAATGCCTCTAATACCTCTTCTTCTGTTACATTAAGATATTCTGCTATTTCTCCAACGGTGGGAGCTCTATTAAGCTGATTGCTTAAAGTGTTGTTTGCTTCATTAACTTTCTTTGATATTTCTTGAATTTTTCTAGGCACTTTAATAGCCCAGCCTTTATCCCTGAAGTACTTTTTAATTTCCCCCAGAATGGTCGGAGTAGCAAAGCTGGTAAATTCAAATCCCTTGGTAATGTCAAACCTCTCAATGGCATAAATTAATCCCATGCAGGCTATTTGAAAAATATCCTCATGTTCTATTCCCTTGTTAGTATATTTCCTAGAAATTATTTCTGCCATGTATCTGTATTTTTCAAAGATTTCATTTCTGGTTTCTAAGTCTTTATTATGCTTGTACTGCAAAAATAAATCCTGATTTTTAATATTTTTTTTATTTTGTATTGCTTCACCCATATATTAACGCCTACTCATAAATATTTATACTCTTTTCAAATACTATCTTTTTACTTTTCGCATCAAATTTATAATTGTCAGCCAGGCTTTCAATAATCATTATGCACATATCCCTATTTGTACTGTTTTCTTCAGAAATTTCACCTGTATTTAAATCAGTTACTTCAACATTCAATTTACCGTCTGTCATCTCATATCTTATATTTAAAGGTTCACTGTTATTTTTAACTATATTTATAAAAAGAGTGCAAACCTCTGATATAATAACTTTTATATCTTCTATTTCATCTACGTTAAACCCGTTCATATTTGACAAAGCAGATGTTGTAAGCCTGATTGTACTCATATATTCAGATTTTTTAGGAATAGTTAAATTTATTTTTTCCATTATATCACCTCTGAATACTAAAAATCTTATTTAATCCTGTTATATCGAATAATTTATATATATTAGGTTTTAGATTTATCACCTTTATGCTAAGATTCTTTTCCTGGAGCTTTTTGTAAATGCCCATTAAAATTCCAAGACCGGTTGAATCAATGTAATCAAGCTTTTCGCCATTAATTACTATATTGCTGTTTTTTTCTTCGATTAACTCAAAAATTTTATTTTTGAGTTCAGGAGAAGTATATATATCTACTTCTCCCACAGGAATTATTTCTAAATTATTTTCCGAAGTCAATTCATATTTAATTTCTAATGACATGATAACCTCCACTAATCTTATTCTTCTTCGTCTTCCAAACTACGGTCCTCTGAATAAATTTTTGCTACAGATACTACTCTATCGTCGCCATTTAATCTCATGGCAATTACTCCTTGAGTATCTCTTCCCATAATTGAAATTTCCGTTGCATGCATTCTTATAATTGACCCGTTGATGCTCAGCATCATTATGTCATCTTCCTTTTCAACAATCAAAGAACCTATTATCGGGCCTGTTTTATTATTTACATTATGTGCCTTCATTCCCTTTCCGCCTCTGTTCTGGCATCTGTATTCCTGAGACAAGGTTATTTTTGCATACCCGTTTTCCGTTACTGTTAAAATATATTTCTTTTCAGTGCTTTCATTGTTTTCATTAATTATGCTCATTGTAACAAGCTCATCTTCATCACTTATGGTTATTGCCTTAACACCCATAGAGTTTCTGCCTGTTGCTCTTACATCTTTTTCATTGAATTTTATTCCCTTACCGGATTTTGTAACTATAAATATATCCTTAGTGCCATCAGTTTTTGAAACATTTATAAGCTCATCATCATCGGCGATTTTTATTGCTACTAAACCTGTTTTTCTTGTTGTATCAAAATCGCTGAGTTTAGTCTTTTTAATAATCCCTTTTTTGGTTACAAATATTAGGTATTCATCGTCATTGAACTCTCTTATTGGAATTATTGATCTTACTTGCTCACCTGAATCTATGCTTATCAAATTTATAGCGGCTGTACCCTTGGCCTGACGTCTTGCTTCAGGAACTTCATATGCCTTAATTCTGAACATTCTTCCTTTGTTTGTCATAAACAGAAGATTATCATGAGTAGATGTTATAAATAAATCCTTTACAAAATCTTCTTCTCTTGTTTTGAGTGCTGTTATTCCCTTGCCCCCTCTATTCTGAGCCTTGTACGTGTCTTCAGGAAGTCTTTTGATGTATCCAAAATTAGTAAGAGTAATTGCAACATTTTCTTCTTCAATTAAATCTTCTACAGTTATTTCGCCTTCGTCTGCAATTATTTCTGTTCTTCTTTCATCATAAAAATTATTTTTAATATCTTTTAATTCATCTTTTATTATGTTGTCCACCAGGTGCTGGTTTGAAAGAATTTCTTTATATTTAGCAATCATTTCCATTAATTCTTTGTACTCTGCATCTAATTTTTCTCTTTCCAGGCCTTGCAGACGTCTAAGCCTCATATCAATGATTGCTCTTGCCTGAATTTCTGATAAATTAAATGCATCCATCAATTTTTTCTCTGCATCGTCATAAGAAGATCTTATTATTCTTATAACTTCATCAATATTATCAATGGCTATTCTCAAACCTTCAACAATATGAGCTCTTGCTTCAGCTTTATTCAAATCATACTTTGTTCTTCTTACTACAATTTCTCTTTGATGCTCAACGTAATAATGAACCATTTCCTTAAGTGTCAACACCTTAGGCTCATTATTTACAAGAGCTATCATAATAATGCTGAAATTATCTTGAAGCTGAGTATGCTTATATAAATTGTTAAGTACTATGTTAGGATTGTAGTCTCTCTTAATTTCAATAACAATCCTCATACCTTTTCTATCACTTTCATCCCTTAAATCGGAAATGCCGTCGATTTTCTTATCTTTTACAAGATTTGCTATTTTTTCAATCAACCTTGCTTTGTTTACCATGTAAGGAAGCTCGGATACAATTATTCTGCTTTTATTATTTTTTATTTCCTCTATTTCAACTCTTGATTTAACCTTTACGAATCCTCTTCCTGTCATATAGGCATTTTTGATATTTTCTTTTCCCTCTATAATTGCACCTGTAGGAAAATCAGGGCCTTTTATATATCTCATAAGCCCAGGAACATCTATGTCCGGATCATCAATGTATGCCATAACCCCATTTATTACCTCTCCTATGTTCTGAGGAGGGATAGAGCTTGCCATACCAACAGCTATACCCTGTGAGCCGTTAACAAGAAGATTCGGAAAACGGCTTGGAAGAACAACAGGCTCTTTCAATGTTTCATCAAAGTTAGGCCTGAAATCAACAGTATCTTTATTAAAATCCCTTAAAAGCTCCAATGCAATTTTTGACATTCTAGCTTCTGTATAACGCATTGCCGCAGCTTGGTCTCCATCAACAGAACCAAAATTCCCATGACCATCTATCAATGGATAACGCATAGAAAAGCTCTGAGCCAAACGTACCATTGCATCATATACAGCTGAATCTCCGTGAGGATGATACTTACCGAGAACGTCACCGACAATACGTGCACTTTTTTTATGAGGTTTATCAGGTGTCAATCCAAGTTCATTTGCGGAATAAAGAATTCTTCTATGAACAGGTTTAAGCCCATCTCTTACATCTGGCAGGGCTCTTGAAACAATAACCGTCATAGCATAATCTAAATAAGATTTTCTCATTTCCTCGGTAATATTTGTTTCTATAATCTTACTTTTATTTTCATTTTCGCTCATTTATAACCTCCAACAGCTATATATCTAAATTCTTTACATATCGTGCATTTTGTTCAATAAACTCTCTTCTGGGAGCAACTTTATCTCCCATGAGTATACTGAATGTTTCATCTGCAGCCATAGCGTCATCTTCATTGACTCTTAAAAGAATTCTGTCTGCCGGATTCATTGTAGTTTCCCAAAGCTGTTCGGGATCCATTTCTCCCAGACCTTTGTAACGCTGAATTTCAATCTTGTTGTCTCTTCCTATTTCTTCTAAAATATCGCTCAGCTCCGAATCGCTGTACACATATTTTTCGAATTTACCTTTTTTCACCCTGTATAAAGGAGGTTGAGCAGCATAAACATGCCCTTGAGTAATAAGCTCCTTCATATATCTGTAGAAAAATGTGAGCAAAAGAGTTCTTATATGTGCACCGTCCACATCGGCATCTGTCATTATAATTATCTTGTGATACCTTAGTTTTGTTACGTCAAAATCTTCTCCGATACCTGTACCAAAAGCTGTAATCATATTTTTAATTTCTTCAGAATTCAGTATTTTATCTATTCTCGATTTTTCTACATTTAAAATTTTTCCTCTCAAAGGAAGTATTGCCTGATACCTTCTGTCCCTTCCTTCTTTTGCAGACCCTCCTGCTGAATTACCCTCAACTATGCATATTTCACACAAAGTAGGATCCTTCTCAGAACAATCTGCTAATTTACCAGGCAGAGACATACTGTCAAGAGCACCCTTTCTTCTGGCAAGATCTCTTGCTTTTCTTGCCGCTTCTCTTGCTCTTGCCGATCTCAAAGATTTTTCAACAATTAATTTTGCTGTCTTTGGGTTTTCTTCGCAATATACGCTCAATGCTTCCCCTGTTATGTTATCAACTATACCTCTTACTTCGCTGTTTCCCAATTTTGTTTTTGTCTGTCCTTCAAACTGAGGATTAGGTATCTTAATGGAAAGAACAGCTGTAATACCTTCCCTTATATCCTCTCCTGTTATGGAAACATCATTTTCTTTTAATAAATTACTTTTTCTTGCATAATCATTAATAACACGAGTAAAAGCAGTTTTAAAACCTATTAGATGTGTACCGCCTTCTATTGTATTTATATTATTTACAAAAGAAAAAATATTCTCAGAATATGAATCCGTATACTGCATAGATAATTCAACTATAACTTTATCCTTTTTACCTTCAGCATAAATTATATCATCGTGTAAGGCATCCTTTTTTCTGTTTAAAAATTGAACAAATTCCTTTATTCCGCCTTCATAATGAAATTCTTCTTTTACATTTTCCCTCTTGTCTTCTAAAGTTATTTTTATTCCTCTGTTCAGGAATGCAAGCTCTCTCATACGATGCTTCAATGTCGTATAATTGTATTCTATAGCATCAAAAATAGTAGAATCGGGCAAAAATGTTATCGTAGTTCCGTTTTCTTCTGTATCAGATATGTATTTAACCTCTGATTTAGGAATGCCTCTTTCAAATTCCTGCCTATATTTCTTTCCGTCCCAGTTTACTTCCGCAACTAAATAACTAGACAGAGCATTAACACATGACACACCTACGCCGTGAAGTCCGCCTGATACCTTGTACGCATCATTATCAAATTTTCCCCCTGCATGCAGCACTGTCAGCACTGTCTCCAATGTAGATTTCCCTGTCTTATTATTTTTCTCTATAGGAATTCCTCTTCCGTTGTCTACAACCACTATTGAATTATCTTCATTAATGGTTACATTGATAGTATTGCAATATCCCGCCAACGCTTCATCAATGCTGTTATCAACAACTTCATAAACCAATTGGTGTAATCCTCTTTCACCGGTGGAGCCTATATACATTCCAGGTCTTTTCCTAACAGGTTCAAGACCTTCAAGCACCTGTATCTGCTCTGCTCCATAATGAATATTATTTCTATCAGTCATTTATATCTCCTCTAATTTGTAATGTTCCCAATTTTTCCTTCGTTTATATAAAATTTATTCTTATTGTAATTTTCAGTCAATACATTCAAATCGTGATCATCCGTTGTTGTGATGAACGTTTGAATTCCTTTGATATAATTTATTAAAAACCCTTTTCTTTTATTGTCAAGCTCTGAAAGAACGTCATCAAGAAGCAAGACGGGATATTCTCCTATCTCTTCTTTTATAATCTCTATTTCAGCAAGTTTTACAGCTAAAATTGCGGACCTTTGCTGCCCTTGAGAACCAAAATACTTACATTCTTTTTCATTTATTTTTATTATAATATCGTCTTTGTGAGGGCCGTACATTGTAGTTCCGTTTTGAATCTCCTGCTGTAAACCAGAATTAATTTTTTCATAAAACATTTTTTTAAAATCGTCTTTATCAATATTATTTAAATTCCCAACATTGCATAAATAATTTAATTCAAACTTTTCTTTGTTGCCTGAAATATTTGCATAAATATCCACAGAATATTTTTTAAGCTTACTTATGTAATCATATCTGTAGTATACTATTTCCGTTCCAATATTAACCAAGTAATCATTCCAAATATTAATAATATCCTTATTTTTCGATTTTGTATAGTAGTTTTTTAATAATATATTTCTTTCAGTACAGATTTTTTTGTATTTATTGAGCAGATATTTATATTTCGGCTTAATTTGAGAAATATCAATATTAACAAATTTGCGTCTTTCACTAGGACTTCCTTTAACGATTTTCATGTCATCAGGAGTAAATATAACATTATTTAAAATTCCTATCATTTCAGATGTCTTATCTAATTTAACGCCGTTGATTAAAACCTGTTTTCTTTTATTTTTCTCAAGCTGAAGCTGAATTTTCATTTCATAGTTGTTTTTTTGTATATTAACTTCAACAAAGCTTCTGTTTTCGTGAAATTTAATAAGCTCATTTTCACTGTTCAATCTAAACGTCCTGCCTATAGAAGTCAAATAAACTGATTCCATTAGGTTAGTTTTACCCTGGCCGTTATCTCCAACAAAAATATTAAGAGAATCATTTAATTCAATTTCTGCTTCCTCAAAATTCCTGTAATTTTTAATCTTTAGACTTTTTACTATCATTTTTCCTCTTTTGAAATGATATACCTTTCTCCGCCGAAATCAACAATATCTCCTTCTCTCAGCTTTTTGCCTCTTTGCAGCATAACTTCGCCGTTAACTTTTACAAGTCCATCAAGAATTACATTTTTGGCCATTCCGCCTCCCTCAACTGCATTGACAAATTTTAATAGCTGATCAAGTTTTATAAATTCTGTTGAAATGATCACTTTTTCCATAATAAATCCTTCTTTCAGACATTATTCTTAATTAAGAAAATACTTGCTTAGCTTATTCTTACAGGCAGCACCATGTACACATAATCTTGTTTGCCCTCTTCAGTTATAAAGCATGGATTATTAACCCCTATTAAATTTAGTGATATCTTTTCGCTGTCAATAATTTTTAGAAAGTCCAATAGATATTTTGAGTTAAATCCTATTTTTATATTTTCTCCTTCTTTTTCAACCGGTACATTTTCTTCTACATTTCCGTATTCGGAAGCAGAATTGATTTTCATACTGTTTTCTTTTACTTCTAAAATAATTAAATTGTTTTTATCATCTTTAGCAAGAAGTGAAGCCCTCTCCACACTATTTCTTATGTCTGAAGTTTCCGCTTTTACTACTGTTACATAATTATCTTTTATTATTCCCTGATAATCAATAAATTTTCCATCCAGAAGATTAGAAATAATAATTGTGTTTTCCATTTTGAAGCTTATATGGCTTTCGGATATAGTTATTTCTGTATTTTCTTCATTTTCTTCAATAACTCTCAAAATTTCCAACAAAGTCTTTGATGGAACAACTACAGAAACTTCTCCTTCAAAATTAATCTTTTCTTTTTTAACTGCCATTCTATAGCCATCCAAAGCCACGAATGTGCACATATTATTTTTAATCTCTACCAAGCACCCTGTAAAAATTGGCTTTATATTTTCCTGTGCAGCTGCAAAACACGTATGTTTAATTAAACTTTTCAATGATTCAAGTTTAATAGAAAATGATTTTCCTTCGTTATCAAATGTGTTATCCGGATATTCCGATGCCGAATTACCTAAAATATTAATTTCAGTATTAAGACACTTAATCTCCATATTGTTATTATCCATTGTTTCAATATGAACATAAGAATTAGCCGGAAGTTTTCTTACAAAATCACCTATAAGTCTTGCCTGTATTACAATAGAACCTTCTTCTTCAACTTCGCATGGAGAATATGTTTTTATACCTAAATCAAGATCTGTTGCCGTAAGTACAAGCATGTTATTTTTAGCTTCAATTAATATGCCTGACAAAATAGGAAGTGGTGTTCGGGATGTTACGGCTTTTTGTACAATATTAATGCTTTTATTAAGTTCATTTTGGTTTATTTTTATTTTCATCTTTTAGCTCCTTTTATAAAAAATGTGCACAACTAAAAAAGTGTAAAATCCTTAGTAGATATAAATAAAATATAATAGTAATTGTAGTAGGCAATGTTAATTTGTTGAAAAGTCATTTTTGCATTTAATTTCTAACTAACTAAGAAAGAAATTTCATGTGGATAGTTTTGAAAATATGAAAAAGTTATTAACTGCCTATATTTTTTTGTCAACAGCAACTAACTTTTTGTCAACAGGTTGTTCCTAATTATTAAGCATGGAAATCAAATCATCAATATTCTTTTTTACTTCCTGACTGTTTTCTATATCTTCTTCCACTTTATTGCATGCATGAAGAACAGTTGAGTGATCTCTGCCTCCAAATTCATCACCTAGTTTAGGAAGAGACAAGTTTGTGAGTTTTCTTCCTATATACATTGCAATTTGCCTTGGATAGGCTATGTTTTTTGTCTTTTTCTTTGATACTATGTCTTCCATCGATATATTATAGTAGTTTGAAACTACTTCTTTTATATCGTTAATAGTAATTTTTTTGTTATTTGAAATTAAATGTTTTAGAGCTTCCTGAGCCAGTTCCAGCGATACTTCCTTTTTATTTGTCAAAGAAGCATATGCGTATATTCTTATAAGAGCTCCTTCAAGTTTTCTTATGTTTGATTGAATATTTTGAGCGATATATGATATAACATCATCTGGAACATCATAATTTTCGGCTTCTGCCTTTTTCCTAAGAATGGCTGTTCTTGTTTCATAATCAGGTGGCTGAATATCAGCTATAAGTCCCCATTCAAAACGTGAACGAAGCCTGTCTTCCAATGTAGGTATCTCACTTGGAGGATTATCGCTGGATACTATTATCTGTTTATTAGCTTCATGGAGGGCATTGAATGTATGGAAAAATTCCTCCTGAGTACTTTCTTTTCCCGCAATAAACTGAATGTCGTCTACAAGAAGCACGTCAGCTCTCCTATAAGTATTTCTAAACTCCTCGTTTTTACCGTCTTTTATTGAGTTAATCAAATCGTTGGTAAATTTTTCAGATGTAACATAAAGTACGTATGCTTCAGGATTATTATCTAGTATATAATGTCCAATTGCATGCATTAAGTGAGTTTTACCAAGGCCTACACCCCCGTACAAAAATAGTGGGTTGTATGCTGTTGAAGGTGCTTCCGCAACAGCAAGTGAGGCAGCATGTGCAAATCGGTTACTGTTTCCTATTATAAAATTATCAAATCTGTATTTTGGATTTAATTTTCTTCCATTACTATTAATAGAATCAGAATCCTCGGTGGAGTTGTTTAAATTATTTTTTTTATTATCTTCCTTTTCAAGATTTTCTCCTGGCACCGTAAAAATAAGTTCAGTATCTTTTTTTAATACATATGTAAAAGCATTTTTCAGAAAGTTGTAATGTCTTTTTTTCAATGTATTTTTTAAAAATTCATCTGCTGTTTCCAAATAAATGGTGTTATTTTTATATGCAACTATTTTAAGGGGTTTGAACCAAGTATTAAAACTGACTTGATTAGTGTCCTCTTTGACAATCTCGAGGACTTCATTCCATAATTCTTCAAAGTTCATAATATCCTCCGGTTGTTGATAAAAAAAATTAACATTTTGTTAATAAAAAGTGATGCTTTTTGATAAAATATATGATATAAACAATTGTTTATAAAAAATATAAACAATCTAAATATATGATTAATCAATGTTTCTCATAATCTGTTAACAAGTTGTCCATAAATGAGCAACATAAAAAAAGTTATCCACAGGTATATATCATAGTAACATTTTTTATCCACAATTTCAATTTTATTTTTTTTATTTTAAAAAATATTTGCAATATTTATGAAAATATAGTATAGTACAATAGCTATAATTTAATTTATGCAAGTTTACTTGCAGTTAATGTGTAGACGTAACTTAATGCGGTAAATTATAATATTTTTAAGAGTTGACACAGTAATTTAAAAATATTATAATTTAAAAACATGAAAATTTAGGATATTGATATAGATATCTGTATTACAAGGAGGTGTTTCCGGTGAAAAGAACTTATCAGCCAAAAAGAAGACAAAGAAGCAGCGAACATGGATTTTTAAAAAGAATGAGCACAAAGTCTGGAAGAAATGTTTTAAAGAGAAGAAGGGCAAAAGGTAGAAAAAGATTGTCAGCATAAGGCCGCATTTGTGGCCTTTTATTCCAATTAGAAATATCTGGACATTTAAGGTAAATAAATGATAATAATAAAAAAAAATACAGAGTATAAAACAGTATACAATTGTAATAATTCGATTTCCGATTATAACCTTGTTCTATTTGTTAAAAAAAATAGTTTCGGAATCAGCAGATTTGGATTTACTGCTGCAAAAAAAATAAAGAAGGCAGTATCAAGAAATTTTATAAGAAGAAGGCTTAAGGAAATAGTCAGGTTAAATGAACAAACTATTAAACAAGGCTATGATATTGTTATAATGGCAAGAGTCAATGCAGTAGAATCGGATTACAGAAGTTTGGAAAAATCATTTAATAAGTTGATGAAAAGAAAAAATTTATTAAAGGGTGATTTAAATAAGTAGAATATTGATTTTTCTTATAAGGGTATATCAGAAATTTTCTTCGAATTACGGAGTCAGACATTGCAGGTTTTACCCGACATGTTCTCAATATTTTGTGGAGGCACTACAAAAATACGGTTTCATTAAGGGATCTTACTTAGGTATAAGAAGAATACTCAGATGCCATCCCTTTAACCCCGGAGGATACGATCCTTTGAAATAATACGGAGGAGTTATGAACTTAGATTTTATCGCAAAGCCCATGGGCATGCTTGTTAAATTATTATACAATATGGTATCCGGATTGGATACGGAGTTTGTTTCTGCATATGCAATTGCAATAATATTATCAACAATAATATTCAAGGCGATTATGCTGCCTCTTACGGTAAAGCAGACAAAATCAATGAAAAAAATGCAAGAAATGAATCCTAAAATAAAAGAGCTTCAAGAGAAATATGGAAAAGATCCTCAGACTCTTCAAAGAAAGCAAATGGAGTTATACAAAGAAGCAAACTACAGTCCTTTTTCGGGATGTTTGCCTATGCTTATTCAATTTCCAATAATTATTGCTTTCTTTTATGTAATAAGAGAGCCTGTGCAATTTGTTTTTCAAGATCAAGCATTTTTTGATTCAATAAACAAATCCTTTTTGTGGATAAAAGATTTAGGTTTTACTGAAAATCATGTCTTTGTTGCTGCAGATGTAGCAAAGGGTGTACATGAAAACTTAGTTGATATGGTTAACGGCTTATCTATGGGCGGTATGGCATTGCCTTTTGTAGGAGCAGCTGTTCCTATATTAGCAGCTGTTTCTGCTCTTACAACTTATTTCACCACAAAGATGACATCATCATCACAGCCTTCAGTTAATGAACAGCAGCAAGCGACACAAAAATCCATGAATATGATGATGCCTGTAATGATTTTTATATTTGGTATCCAGTTCCCTGCAGGTTTGGGTTTATATTGGGTTGTATCTAATGTGTTCCAATTGGCACAACAATATTTTATTATGAATTCGTCCAAAAATCCTAAGGAGGAATTAAAATAGATGAAAAGTATAACTATTGAAAAGGCTACTGTCGATGAAGCTGTTAAAGCTGCGTTAGAAGAACTCGGAGCTGAGAGTGATGAAGTCGAAGTTGATATAATCAACGAACCGTCAAAAGGTTTGTTTGGTTTAATAGGAAGCAAGAATGCAAAAATAAAAGTAACTATTACAAACGGTCCGGAAGAAAGAACAAAAAAGTTTTTTGAAGTGTTATTGAAAAAAATGGACATAGAAGCCGATTACAAGGTAGTTTTATCAGACAATGTATTGAAAGTTGATATAGTTAAAATTGATGAAGATGATAAAGGAATAATTATCGGAAAAAGAGGCAAAAATTTAGACGAAATTCAATTTCTTTTAAATTTAATTGTAAACAAGGGAAGACAAAATTACGTAAGAGTTATTTTTAATGTTGAAGACTATAGAGCAAAAAGAGAAGAAACATTAAAAAAACTGGCAAATAAGATGGCCGATAAATGCAGATACTATAAGCATAAGGTAAGATTGGAACCCATGAATCCATATGAAAGAAGAATTATTCATTCGACTTTACAGGATACGGCCGATATAATAACTTATTCGGAAGGTGAAGAACCTTACAGAAAAGTTGTTATAGATTTAAAATAGCAGAATTTTTAATAACCCGGACAAACCCGGGTTATATTTTTTAAGTAGCGTTTTAGCTTGTTAGCATGATTCTTTAAAAAAGTAATAAAGGAATATAAATACAAATTATTATGTACATTTATTGATTATTAATGTAAAATATATATGATTGAAAGAAGCGGTGGTAAAATGAATTCAGGTACAATAGCAGCAATTGCTACGTTTCCGGGCAATGCAGGCATTAATATCATAAGAATAAGCGGAAGTGATTCTTTAAATATTGCGCATAAAATATTTATGGGTAAAAACGATGAAATGAATAAAAAATTAGCCTTAAAACCAAGGTACCTTCATTATGGTTTTATTGTTGATAAGAACGGAAAGGTTATTGATGAGGTATTATTGTCATACATGAAAGCTCCTCATACTTATACCAGAGAAGATATTGTTGAAATTAACTGTCATGGGGGTATTATCTCCGCAAAGAAAATACTTGAAGTTGTTCTTGAGCAAGGGTGCAGACCTGCGGAAAGAGGAGAATTTACAAAGCGAGCTTTTCTGAACGGAAGAATAGATTTGACTCAGGCAGAAGCTGTTATTGATATTATAAATTCTAAGACAGACACCAGCCATGAAATTTCAGTTAACCATTTGGAAGGAAGACTTTCCAGGGAAATAAACGGACTTATAAGCATAATAATGGATCTTCTTGCAAATATAGAAGTAAATATCGATTTTCCGGAATATGATGAGGACGAAGTAACAATTTCAAAAGTAAAAAGTGAGAGTAAGATTATAATCGAAAAGCTTAAAAGACTCATTAATACTGCAGATACGGGTAAAATTTTCAGAGAGGGCATTAAGACAGTTATTTTAGGTAAGCCGAATGTTGGCAAATCTTCACTTATGAATTTTTTATTGAACGAAAACAGAGCAATAGTTACGGAAGTGCCGGGAACAACAAGAGATACAATTGAAGAGTATGTAAACATCAAGGGTGTTCCTTTGAGAATTATTGATACGGCAGGTATAAGAGAAACCGATGACAAGGTTGAAAGAATAGGTGTCGAAAAAGCGCTGCAAAAAGTTAATGAAGCTGATTTAGTAATAATGATTTTTGATTCTTCGAGAAAAATGGAAGAAGAAGATAAAAAAATACTGGATTATATTAAAAATAAAAAGGTTATATATATAAAAAATAAGACTGATCTGAAAAACATTATTGATTTTAGTGGTTATGAGGATATAGAAACAGAAGCAATAAATATATCAATTCTTAATAATCAGGGTTTGGACGATATAATTGATAAAATAGTACGAATGTTTTTTGAAGGAAGTATAGATGTAAGTGATGAACTTATTATAAACAACGCAAGACATAAAAACTTGCTCATAAATGCAAAAAACAGTCTGGAGGAAGTGTTAAAATCAATTGAAAATCATGTGACTATTGATTTTCTGGAAATTGATTTAAAACAATCTATGGAATATCTGGGTCTGATTGTAGGTAAGTCTGTAAGTGACGACTTAATGGATAAAATATTCAATGAATTTTGCATAGGCAAGTAATTAGAAAGAGGAATGAAATGGAAGACAGAGTAAAAAATTTTCTTGCTGAAAGTGTGGATGTTATAGTTATTGGGGCAGGTCATGCAGGGTGTGAGGCAGCGCTGGCAAGTGCACGTCTTGGAATGAATACTGTAGTTTTGACCATGAGCTTGGATTCTATAGCCATGATGCCTTGCAATCCAAATATAGGAGGCACGGCAAAAGGACATCTGGTAAGGGAAATAGACGCACTTGGCGGAGAAATGGCTTTAAATATTGATAAAACTATGATACAATGTAAGATGCTTAATCGTTCAAAGGGACCGGCAGTACATTCTTTAAGAGCTCAGGCTGACAAAAAAAAATATCATACTGAAATGAAAAAGGTTTTGGAAAACCAAGAAAATCTTAAAATTTTGCAGTCAGAGGCAATAAAAATTGAATTGCTGGAAGACGGGACCTTTAACGTATATACGAAACTGGGATCATATTACAATACTAAAGCCGTTATAGTAACAACGGGTACGTACTTAAAGGGAAAAATATATATAGGCGAACTGAACTATTCGTCGGGTCCTGACGGATTAGCCCCTGCAAATGACCTTTCACAATCATTGATGGATTTAGGAATAGATTTAAGAAAATTCAAAACAGGAACTCCGGCAAGAATACATTCTGATTCTATAAATTACGAAATAATGGAAATGCAGACAGGTGATAAAGAAATAATTCCATTTTCATTTATGAATGACAAAGTAGATATAGAACAGGTACCATGTTATATAACCTACACAACAGAAAAAACTCATAATATTATAAGAAATAATCTTGTCAGATCACCTCTTTACGAAGGTGTTATAAAAAGTGTCGGTCCTAGGTATTGCCCGTCAATTGAAGATAAGGTAGTGAAATTTGCAGATAAAGAAAGGCATCAGCTTTTTGTGGAACCTGAAGGGTTAGATACTAAGGAAATGTATATTCAGGGCATGTCGTCATCTTTGCCGTACGAAGTGCAGATTGCAATGTACAGATCTATGATTGGTCTTGAAAAATCAGAAATTATGAGACCGGCATATGCAATAGAATATGACTGTATAGATCCGACACAGCTTAAATTAAGTTTGGAACTGATTAGTATAAAAAATTTATTTTTTGCCGGACAGGTCAACGGAAGTTCCGGTTATGAGGAAGCGGCTGCTCAGGGATTAATTGCCGGAATTAACGCTTCTATGAGCCTTCAAGGGAGAGAACCTCTTATACTGGATCGTTCGGAAGCATATATAGGTGTATTGATAGATGACTTGGTTACAAAAGGAACGAATGAACCTTACCGAATGATGACGTCAAGGGCGGAATACAGGCTTTTATTAAGACAGGACAATGCTGACGAAAGACTTACTGAAAAGGGGCATAAAATAGGTCTTGTGACAGAAGAGAGATATAAAAAGTATGAAAATAAGAAAATGCAAATTGAAAGTGAAATTGGCAGGCTGAAGAGTATAAAAATAACTCCGAAGTCTGAAGTTAATAAAATATTAGAGAAAATAGGAAGTGTTCCGCTTAAAATGCCTACAACTCTGTATGAGCTTATAAAAAGAGTGGAATTGAACTATGATAATACATCTGAGCTTGATGAAGAAAGAATGCCGTTAAAGAAAGAAATTAAGGATTATGTAGAAACGGTCATAAAATATGAAGGATATATATCCAAGCAGATAAATCAGGTAGAACAGTTTAAAAAGCTTGAAAACAAGAGAATTCCAAAGAGTATTGACTATGACAATGTAAAGAGCCTGAGATTGGAAGCAAGGCAGAAGCTTAATAAAATCAGACCGGATTCAATCGGCCAGGCTTCAAGGATATCGGGAGTATCACCTTCAGATATTAATGTGCTTTTAATTTATTTAATGACTTACAATAACGATTAAATAAGGAGAATGCCTTGATAAAAACATTGGAAGAGGGATTTAAACAACTAAATATACCATACAACGATGAAATTGAAAATAAATTTGTAAAGTATAGAGATCTTTTGAAAGAATGGAACCAGAAAATTAATATAACATCCATAGATGATGATGAAGAAATTTATGTTAAACATTTTTTAGACAGTATTTTACTGTTGGAAAACAACCGCAAAAATGAAATAAAAAGCCTTATAGATGTAGGTACAGGCGGTGGTTTTCCTGGATTTCCTTTAAAAATTGTCAATGATGGCTACAAAGTCACTCTTTTAGACAGTTTGAGAAAAAGAATAGACTTTCTTGATGAAGTAAAAACAGAACTTATGCTTGAAAATGTTGAACTGATACACGGAAGAGCTGAAGATTACGGCCAAAGCAAAAAATACAGAGAGAAATTTGATATCTGCGTATCCCGTGCTGTTGCACCTTTAAACATACTTTGTGAATATTGCCTTCCGTTTGTTAATGTAGGTGGTTACTTTGCCGCATACAAAAGTGAAAATATTTCCTCGGAAATTTCTGATTCTGAAAATGCCATAAAAAAATTGGGGGGAAGAATAAAAGAAGTAAGGGAAGTCAGTTTGCCGACCACAGATATTGTCAGAAAGATAGTTATAATTGAAAAGTATGAACAAACAAACGCAAAATACCCGAGAAAAGCGGGAAAACCAAGTAAAGATCCATTAGTGTAAGGGGGAGAGTTATTTGATAAGCAATATAGTCAATATAGATGTTAATAAAATAATTCCTAACAAGAATCAACCAAGAAAAATTTTTGATGGTAAAGCCTTGGAGGAGTTGAGCCAATCTATAAAAAACTATGGTATTATACAACCTATAACTGTCAGAAAAATTTATGATGATATTTATGAAGTAGTAGCCGGTGAAAGACGCTTGAAAGCTGTAAAACTGTTAAGTATGGAAACAATTCCCGCAGTAGTTATTGAGGTAAAGGAAGAGGAATCTGCTGCTATGGCACTTATTGAGAATCTTCAGAGAGAAGATCTTGATTTTATTGAGGAAGCAATGGCATTTGAAAGACTTATCGATGATTTTAACTTAAACCAGACTAAGCTGGCGGAAAAGCTGGGCAAATCACAATCGACTATTGCAAATAAAATGAGAATTTTAAAGCTGCCGGAATCGGTTAAACAAAAAATCAGGCAGGGGGGCTTAAGCGAGCGTCATGCTAGGGCTCTTCTAAAATTAAACGATGAAGAACTTCTTTTAGATATAGTAGATAAAATTATAAATAAGGATCTAAACGTAAGTGAAACTGAAAAGCTTGTAAATTCAATTTCAGAAGATATTAATAAAAAAAAGATGAGGGACAAGCGTTACGTACGGAACTTTATAAATTATAAAATATATATCAATACTATAAAAAATGCTTATAATGAAATTGTCAAAACCGGTATAGACGCAAAATTCGAACAGGGGGAGTCGGAAGACTTCATAGAAATAAAGGTTAAAATTCCTAAAAAAAGTTTGTAGAAGGTGATTAAGTGGCTAAAGTGATAAGTGTATTCAACCAAAAAGGCGGTGTGGGTAAGACAACGACAAATGTAAATCTATGTACTGCGTTGGCTCTCAAGGGTAAGAAAGTTCTCAGCATTGATATAGATCCGCAGGGTAACTCAACAAGCGGTTTTGGCGTAGATAAAAACAGTCTTGAAAATACGATTTATGATGTGTTGATTGAGAATTTTGACATAAATAAGATAGTGTATGCCACAGAAGTAGAAAATCTTGATTTAATTCCATCGAACATACAACTTGCCGGAGCGGAAATAGAGCTTACGAATACGAAGTACAGAGAAAAAACATTAAAAGAAAAAATAAATTTAATTGATAAAAGTTATGATTTTATAATTATAGACTGCCCTCCGTCACTTGGTTTATTATCATTGAATGCACTTACAGCTTCAAACACAGTACTTATACCAATTCAATGTGAATATTACTCATTGGAAGGTGTAGGACAGCTTATAGATACAGTGAAACTTGTCAGAAAAACATTAAATCCAAAACTTGATATAGAAGGAGTTCTTCTTAATATGTATGACGGAAGAACAAACTTATCTGCTCAGGTAGTGGAAGAAGTGAAGAAATATTTTAAAAATAAAGTATACAAAACTGTGATACCAAGAAATGTAAGGTTAGCTGAAGCACCAAGCTTTGGTCAGCCCATAATGCTCTATGATGTAAATTCAAAGGGAAGCGAAGCATATATAAAGCTATCTGAAGAATTAATTAAAAACAATTAGGGAGGACAATATGGCAGCAGCAAAAAGAAAAGCCTTGGGCAGAGGTTTGTCGGCATTGATACCGGAAGATCTGGAAAAAGAAGATAATCAGAGAATTAAAGAAATTGATACGAACTTAATATGTCCGAATCCAAATCAGCCCAGAAAAATATTTGAACAAGACAAGCTTGATGAGCTGACAGAGTCCATTAAAAAGTATGGAATTATACAGCCTATAATTGTTAGAAAAGACGGAGATTTTTATGCCATCATTGCAGGAGAAAGAAGATGGAGAGCATGTAAAAATGCCGGTATTAAAAATATACCCTGCATTGTGAGAGATATAGAAAATAAAAATGCTTCAGAAATTGCGCTGATTGAAAATATACAGCGAGAGGATTTAAACCCAATTGATGAGGCAAATGCATATGAATTTGTTATGCAGCACTATGGTATAACACAAGAAGAAGTTTCAAATATTGTTGGAAAGTCAAGAGTGTATGTTACCAATATAATGAGGCTGTCAAAACTTGATGAATATGTAAAAAATAAAATTGTATCAAATGAAATTTCAGCGGGTCACGGCAGGGCAATGCTGAGTCTTTCTCCTGATAAGCAAGTAGCAATGACAGATAAAATAATAAAAGATAACCTAAGTGTCAGGGAAGTTGAAAATTTAGTAAGGAATTCTAAAAAAACAAGACGAAAAGTTTATCCTGAAAAGGATAAATACATTGTTTATGTTGAAGAAATGTTGACTGAACGGTTTTCTTCTAAAGTTAATATAAAAAAAGCTAAAAATAAAGGGAAAATAGAGATAGAGTACATAAACAACGACGATTTAAACAGAATACTTGATCTATTAAAAATAGAAGAATAATCACTGCATGAGAGCAGTGGTTTTTTTATATGCCAAATTTTAATTATAAATATTTAATGCATAAAGAGATGGAATGTGATATAATATTTGAAAACGATAACACGAGAAGCTGTTTTACAAAAAATACTAAAAATTGAAGAAAATTTAACAATTTAAGTATGATAAAAATAATTATATATGTGGTACAACATATGGAATATTAACAAAAATTTGAATTAGCGATTTTGTTAAAAACTTGTATTAATATTAATTAAGATTAATGATTGACATTATGTTAACAATTTTATATAATGTTGTATATATTTGCGTAAAATGTAGGGAGGTTATTATTTTGATTAAAGGTCTTGATGTAAAAGCCAACGAAAAACAGTTTATAATGCTTAAAGAGTGTATTGATTCAATTAGAGACACTCAAGGTGTTTTAATGCAAACGTTGCATGAGGCACAGAAAATTTTTGGTTATCTGCCAATTGAAGTTCAAAAGTTTATATCACATGAGCTTGATATTCCCCTAGCAGAGGTTTTTGGTGTTGCGACCTTCTATACGCAGTTTTCCATTGAACCCAAAGGCAAGCATACAATAGGTGTATGTCTCGGGACAGCATGTTATGTAAAGGGTGCGCAACAGGTTTTGGACAAGTTATCTAAAGAACTGGATGTGGCTGTAGGAGGAACGACATCAGACAATTTATTTACGCTTGAAGCTACAAGGTGCTTGGGGTGCTGCGGCCTTGCTCCTGTAATGATGATAGACGGTGATGTGTACGGCAAGCTTGAACCTAAAAAAATACCTGAAATATTATCTAAATACAAGGCATAGGAGGCATATTATGAAATCTTTAGAAGAATTAAAAAAGTTAAGAGAAGAAGCGATTAAAAATGTTGAAATGCGAAATTCAGATAAGGATATCAGGGTTGTTGTAGGAATGGCAACTTGCGGTATTTCCGCAGGAGCAAGGCCTGTTTTGACAACACTGGTTGAAGAAGTTGCTAAAAGAAATCTAAAAAACGTGCAGGTAGTTCAGACAGGCTGTATAGGCATGTGCACATATGAGCCGATAGTTGAAGTTTATGCTCCGGGTAAGGAAAAGGTAACATACATTCATGTAAATCCTGAAAAAGCAAAGAGAATTGTATCAGAGCATTTAGCAAACAACAACATTGTACGTGAATATACAATAGGTGCTGAATAGCAGTTCTTAAGAAATGGAGGAGAAACTATGAAAATTTTCAGATCACATGTCTTGGTTTGCGGCGGAACAGGATGCAGTTCTTCTAAATCAGCTTTAATTAGAGAGAGATTTGAAGAAAAAATAAAAGAAGTTAATTTAGATAACGAAGTGCAGGTTGTAGTTACCGGATGTTTCGGACTTTGTGAAGAAGGACCGGTTGTTATTATTTATCCAGAAGGTACTTTTTATGCAAGAATGACGGTTGACAGAGTTGATGAAATAGTTGAAGAACATTTGTTAAAAGGAAGGATTGTCCGTAAGTACCTGTTTGATGAAAGTGCTAAAAATGAGCAAATTACACCTCTTAGTGAGGTTGGATTTTATAAAAAACAAAAAAGAGTGGCATTGAGAAACTGCGGATTAATAAATCCGGAAAATGTTCAGGAGTATATTGCAAGGGATGGTTATATGGCACTTGGTAAGGTGCTCACCGAAATGACTCCTGAAGAAGTTGTTAAACTTGTAAAAGATTCAGGGCTAAAAGGAAGAGGAGGAGCAGGGTTCTCCACGGGGATGAAATGGAGTTTTGCTGCACCTAATAAAGCTGATCAAAAATATGTTATATGTAATGCTGATGAAGGTGATCCTGGAG
The DNA here is from genome assembly GCF_030913635.1 of Sedimentibacter sp. MB35-C1. Taxonomy (NCBI): domain Bacteria; kingdom Bacillati; phylum Bacillota; class Tissierellia; genus Sedimentibacter; species Sedimentibacter sp. MB35-C1. Next base: position 703,291 of record NZ_CP133188.1, on the reverse strand, counting down.
CATTTATGGACAGAAGCGTTTTGGAGGGCGACCCTCATGCAGTATTGGAAGCAATGGCAATAGCCGGATATGCAATAGGTGCTACAAAAGGATTTATATATGTGAGAGCAGAATATCCCATAGCCGTTCACAGGTTAGAAGTTGCAATTAAACAGGCAAAAGAACTTGGACTTTTAGGAAAAAATCTATTTGGAACAGATTTTGATTTTGATATAGAAATAAGACTTGGCGCAGGAGCGTTTGTCTGTGGGGAAGAAACTGCATTAATGCAGTCTATTGAAGGAAAAAGAGGAATGTCAAGAAATAAGCCTCCTTTCCCGGCTAATAAAGGATTGTGGGGAAAACCTACAATTATAAACAATGTAGAAACGTTGGCAAATGTACCTCAGATAGTTCTTAACGGACCTGAATGGTTCAGAAGCTTCGGTACAGAAAAATCGCCAGGGACGAAAGTATTTGCCCTGGGAGGAAAAATTAATAATACCGGCCTTGTTGAAGTTCCTATGGGAACAACTTTAAAAGAAGTTATATATGATATTGGAGGCGGTTGTCCAAACGGTAAAGAATTTAAGGCAGTTCAGACTGGAGGACCTTCAGGCGGATGCTTGACGAAAGATCACTTGGATATACCTATAGATTATGACAATTTAATCGCTGTGGGCTCAATGATGGGCTCCGGAGGTATGATTGTTATGGATGAAGATAATTGTATGGTTGATATAGCCAGGTTTTTCCTTGATTTCACAGTCGACGAATCATGCGGCAAATGTACACCGTGCCGAGAAGGAACAAAGCGAATGCTTGAAATTCTTGATAAAATTACAGAAGGAAAAGGAACAATGGAGGATTTAGACAGACTGGAAAAGCTTGCAATGAACATTAAAGAAACATCTCTTTGCGGCTTGGGACAGACTGCTCCAAATCCGGTGCTTTCAACATTGAAATATTTCAGAGATGAATATGAAGCACATGTAGTTGAGAAAAGATGTCCTTCAGGTGTATGTCAATCACTGTTAAAATATATTATAACAATGGATTGCAGAGGCTGTACAAAATGTTCAAGAATTTGTCCGGTTGGAGCAATTGAAGGTAAGGTTAAAGAAGTTCATGTTATCGATCAGGATAAATGTATTAAATGCGGTTCATGTATGGATGCTTGTACATTCCATGCCATCATCAAGAAATAAGAAAGGCTGGTGTTAAATATGGATAAAGTGAATGTAACTATAAACGGGATACAGGTAAGTGTACCTAAGGACTACACTGTATTAATGGCAGCCAAAGAGGCTGGAATAGATATACCTACACTGTGTTTCTTGAAAGACATAAATGAAGTAGCTGCATGCAGAGTATGCGTGGTAGAAGTTGATATAAAAGGAGTTCCAATGAGGAATCTTCCTGCTTCTTGTGTTCTGAAGGTACAGGATGGAATGAACGTTAGAACAAATACTGCAAAGGTTAGAAATGCAGTTAGAATGAATGTTGAATTAATTCTTGCAAATCACAACAGAGAATGTCTGACATGCTTGAGAAACGGAACTTGTGAACTTCAAAAATTATGTGATGAGCTGGGGATTAAAGACATAGAATTCCAGGGAGAAAAAAGAGAATCTAAAATTGATAATCTTTCACATTCAATCATCAGAGATGCATCAAAGTGCATACTTTGCGGAAGGTGTGTAAGCACATGCAGAGACGTTCAGGGAATAGGGATTCTTGATTTTACAAAAAGAGGATTTAATACTGAAGTTGCCCCGGCATTTGGATATAGCATGAAAGATGTGCCATGCGTATATTGCGGACAGTGCATACAGGCATGTCCGGTTGCGGCGCTTCGTGAAAGAACCTATATAGATGATGTGTGGGATGCAATAGATAATCCTGATAAATACGTTGTTGTACAGACAGCTCCGGGTGTAAGAGCATCTTTGGGCGAAGAGTTTGGGTATCCTGTGGGAACAGACGTTACGGGTAAAATGGTTGCGGCCTTGAGAAGACTTGGATATGACAAGGTATTTGATACTAACTTTTCTGCAGACCTTACAATATTGGAGGAAGGAACAGAGCTTTTAAGCAGAGTTAAAAACGGCGGAAAACTTCCTATGATAACGTCATGCTCACCGGGATGGATTCGTTTCTGTGAAATAAATTATCCTGATTTTCTTGATAATCTTTCAACTTGCAAATCGCCTCAGCAAATGTTTGGTGCTATTGTAAAATCGTATTATGCAGAAAAAATGGGAATTGATCCGGAAAAAATGGTATGTGTATCTATAATGCCTTGTACTTCAAAGAAAACTGAGGCTAACAGGCCTGAAATGGAAGTCGACGGTGTTCGAGATGTAGATTTTTCTCTTACAACAAGAGAACTGGGAGATATGATAAAACAGGCAAGAATTAACTTTAAAAATCTTCCAGATGAGCAGCCTGACAGCATATTGGGCGAATATACAGGTGCCGGTGCGATATTTGGAGCAACAGGTGGAGTAATGGAAGCAGCACTTAGAACTGTTGCGGATATATTGACAGGAAAAGATTTAGATGACATTGAATATAAAGGTGTAAGAGGTATCGAAGGAGTGAAGGAAGCATCAGTGGTTCTTCCTATAGACGGAAAAGATACAGAGGTGAAAGTTGCTGTTGCACATGGAACTGCAAATGCGGCAAAAGTTCTGGAATCAGTAAAATCCGGCGAAAAGCAGTATCATTTCATAGAGGTAATGGCATGTCCGGGAGGATGCGTCCACGGAGGCGGCCAGTCTCACGTATCTGCTAAGGAAAGACTTGAAGTAAATCCAAAAATAAAAAGAGCAGATGCACTGTACGAGCTTGATAAATCACTTCCTCTCAGAAAATCACATAAAAATCCTGAAGTGATGAAGCTGTACGAAGAATTCCTTAAAGAACCAAACGGACATTTATCTCATAAACTGCTTCATACGCACTATGCTAAGAGAGATGCGTATGTTGTAGAACAAGAAGAAGAATTTGAAAAAATGCTTGAAAAAATAAAATAAATGTTAAACGTCTTTCTTTCAGTATTCCGAAAGAAAGACGTTTTTTTAATTATGATTATATCTGTGTTAAGCTAGGTTGTTAGGTATTTGGAGCTATGATAGGATAATGTCGGTCATTTCAGAGATATCAGAAGCAATATAATCAGCTTCTTCACGTTCTAAAGATTCGCGCGATCTAAAGCCCCATGTAACACCCAATGATTTTGTGCCTGCATTTTTAGCTGTATTTATATCAACTTCAGTGTCACCAATGTAAATGCACTCTTCTTTTTTTAATCCAAGGTCATTTATTATTTCAATCAAAGATGCAGGGTCAGGCTTTGCTTTATAACCTTCTTTTAGTCCGGATACAAGCTGGATTTTATTGCCAAAAAAATGCTTACAAAGCTTTAAGGTAAAATTATGCGGTTTATTTGACAAAATAGCCGTTATAATATTACTAGAATTTAATTTGTCCAACATTTCAATAACACCATTAAAGGGTTTTGTGTTGTCCATCATATGAACATCATAAAATTTATTGAAGTATATAAGAAATTTTTTGACTATTTCATCCTGTTCAGATCCAAAAAATTCATTTACTATTATTTCAATTGATTTAACTCGTCCTAAACCAAGCATTAACATATACTTTTGAGAATCAATCTTTGGAAGGTTAAATTTAGATAAGGCATAGTTACAGGACCTTTCTAAATCTTTAGCCGAATTCATTAATGTACCGTCCAGATCAAATATTGCAGCTTTAAACATTTTAGCCTCCATAAATTTAGTAATTACATATTAACATATTTTAAAAAGGATTATCATCCTTTTATTAAAAATATATGCTAAAATACTGAGTTTCCATCTGATTCAAACTGAGAATTTAATTTATACGGGAGCTGATTTGACTAATGATTTTTTTATATATTTAGAATTTGTATTTATTATAAAAATGAAATATTTTTATAGAAGCCACAAAGCAATAACTTTATGCATTGTTTTAAGCATAATGAAAAAAGCTGAAACACACGTATTTCAATGCATTCAAGCCTTATTTGTTTTTAAAGCGGCCAAAGAAAGGATTATGTGTTAATACGTATCAAAAAGGATTATTAACAATAGTTCTTTTACTAAATAAACGGATATGATATAATAATTGCAAATAAATTAACAGGGAAGAATTGTATGATGCTCATAAAAAACGGTAGAATAATAGATCCTGAGTCTAGAAGAGATGAAGTGGCAGACATCTTGATTGAAGATAAAATTATAAAAAAAATAGATAAAAACATCAATGAAGAAGGTATTGATTGTATTATTGATGCAGAAGGAATGGTAGTTTCTCCCGGTCTGATAGATGTGCATGTGCATTTCAGGGATCCAGGATTAACGTATAAGGAAGATATCACAACCGGTTCAAGAGCTGCAGCTAAAGGCGGATTTACAACAGTAGTGTGTATGGCTAATACTAAACCTGCAATTGATAACATTGATACTATGGAATACGTTTTAAAAAAAGCTGAAGAATCTCCTATTAATGTGCTTCAGACGGCAGCAATAACTAAAGGATTAAAGGGCGTAGAGCTTACTGATATGAGTACTTTGTCAAGGTCAGGAGCAGCAGGATTTACAGATGACGGCTTCCCTTTGATGAATTCAGAAATTGTTTTGAAAGCTATGGAGGCAGCAAAAAAACTAAATGTTCCTGTAAGTTTTCATGAAGAAGATCCAAATTTGGTCATTAATGCCGGGATTAATGAAGGAAAAATCTCAAAGGCTTTAAATATAAAGGGCGCTTCACATCTTGCGGAAGATGTTATGATTGCAAGGGATTGTTTGCTTGCTTTGAAAACAAAAGCAAAAGTTAATATTCAACATGTGAGTTCAGGTGAAGCAGTTGATATTATAAGATATGCAAAATCAAAAGGTGCAGATATTTATGCCGAGGCCTGCCCGCATCATTTTGTTTTGACCGAGGAAGATGTGCTAAAATACGGTACAAATGCAAAGATGAATCCACCCTTAAGAACTGAGACGGATAAGTCAGCTCTTATTGAAGGATTGAAGGATGGAACCATAAATATTATTGCGACAGACCATGCGCCTCACAGCTTTGATGAGAAGCAGGCTGAATTCACAAGCGCGCCAAGCGGAATTATCGGGTTAGAAACGGCATTGGCACTTGGAATAACCTACTTGGTTAGAAATAATAAACTGACACTTATGGAACTGTTGGAAAAAATGACAGTTAATCCGGCTAATCTATACAATTTAACATCTGGGAGAATTAAGGAAGGATTAGCAGCCGATTTGTTAATATTTGATTTTAATGAAAAGTGGGTTGCTGATAATTTTTATTCCAAATCAAAAAATTCTCCGTTTATTGGATGGGAGCTTTACGGAAAGGTTAAATATACTATTTGCGCAGGTGAAACAGTATATGCGGATAAATGATTATCAAACACTTAATTTAAAACATATAATATAATAAAAATATAAGCAGGTGATAGTATGATTTATTTTGACAATGCAGCAACAACGTATCCTAAGCCAAGAACTGTATATCAGAGCGTTATGGCAGCAATGACGGAATATGGAGCAAATCCGGGAAGAGGAAGTCACGCGATGGCCATAGAAGGAGCTAGAGTTATTTATGAAACTCGGGAACTGTTGGCTCAACTGTTTAATTTGGATGACCCTATGAGAGTTATATTTACTTTTAATGCTACAGATGCTTTGAACCAGGCAATAAAGGGAGTATTGAATCCGGGAGATCATGTGGTAACCACAACTATGGAACACAATTCGGTGCTGCGCCCTATTAAGGAGATTGAGAAACAAGGTGTGGAAAATACAATCATCCAATGTGCAAGCGACGGTAGGGTAAATGTAAAGGATATTGAAGCAGCTGTAAAGGAAAATACAAAATTGGTTGTTACCACTCATGTATCAAATTTAACTGGAACAATAATGCCCATAGAGGAAATCGGACAGATGTGCAAGAGAAAAAATTTGCTATATCTTGTTGACGGTTCTCAGAGCGCAGGAGTTCTTGATATTGATATGAAAAAATATAATATAGATTTGTTGGCTGTGCCAGGTCACAAAGGATTACTTGGACCTCAGGGAACAGGCGCTCTTCTTATTAACTGTGATTCTGTAATCAGACAGTTAAAGGAAGGGGGGACAGGCAGTGAATCCAGCAGCATGATACAGCCTGACTTTTATCCTGATAAACTTGAATCAGGTACTCACAATCTTCCGGGTATTGCAGGGTTGAATGCAGGAATAAAGTATATATTAAACAAGGGCACAAAATCGATTTACAGCCACGAAAAAAAACTTATAGACCTATTCATCAATGAAATAAAAAAGAACCCTAAAATTAAAATATACGGCCCTGAAGACATTGACTACAGATGCGGCGTTGTTCCTATAAATATTGAAGGGATAGATTCATCGGATGTAGCTTATAGATTGGATACTGAGTACGGCATAGCAGTAAGGCCGGGACTTCATTGTGCACCTCTTGCTCATAAGACTATAGGAACTGATAAAATTGGCGCTGTGAGATTTGGGGTAGGGCCTTTTAATAAAAAGTCTGAAATTTTAGCAGCAGCAAAAGCTTTAAATGAAATTTCTGCTAATCAATAATTTATCAGAAAAATGGATATTTTAAAAAAATTAAAAACAAGAAAATTTTATTTTGATTTTCTTGTTTTTATTTATTTAATTAATTTTTAATGCAATGTTATAATAAATTTGATATAATATGGTAAATTAATATTTAGGATAAAAATATGAAGAAACTGATTTCATCAATAGTATTTCTTTTTATACTTCTTTTCGTAATAATATTTTTTATATATGGAAAAAAAATATTATATTTATTAGATGAAAAAAAGGTGTATCGTGTAAAAGATATAGAGAACGTCAATATAGAAACTCTTAGTGATAATAAATTTTTTAATAATGGTATTATAACATATAATAATCAAAAAATATTTCACTTTGATTATAGCGGAAATTTAGTATGGTCAAATGAAGATTCAGAATTTTTAAAGCAAGTTTTTGTTATTGAAAATGGGATTTTTATAAATGTAAAGAATACAATAGAGATTCTTGACAAGAACAATCAAAAGTATGTAATACCTGAAATTGATGGAGATATTGTAAATGTTTCACGTGAAAATCATAAAACATTTATGATTACAAAAAATGGCTCAGGGCAAAATTCCCTTTATATTATGAATGAAAACAATGAGCTGGAAGTAGATAACAAAAACTTTGAAGATAATATAACCGGTGTATCCATAAGTGATAAGTCTGAGGCGTATTCAATTATAACCTTGAAATTTAACGATGGAGTGATAAGTAATTCGATATATTTTAATTTACTGGATGATGTTGAACTTTGGAGCGCTGACATAGATGGCGAAATTTTGATAAAAACTAAAATTGTTAATAACAATGTTATTGCAATAGGCACAAAAAATGTTTATTATTTTAATACTAACGGAAAATTGATGTGGAAGAACAGTATATATAATAAAATAACTGACTGTGCTGTAAGCAAGGAAAATAAAAGAATATACATACTGTATGAAAAGGATGGTAGTACTGAATTAATATCGTATAATTTTGAAGGGAAAATATCATCTATATATAAGACACCGGCAGAGGTGAAAAAAATAAAAGCATATAAAGATATGCTGTTTGTGTATAATGATAAAAATATTTACTTGGCGCATGGAACAAAGATAGACAAAGTATATGAGGACTCGCAAAGTGGCATTTTTGATTTCATTACTGAAGACAAAAATATTCGTATCTTATCTAAAAATAAGCTTGTTACCGGACAATTAAAATAAACTATGTACCAATGATAAAAGGAGGTTAAAATGAATTATATTGATATATTGATAATTATTTTCGTGGGTTTTGCATGCTTTCAAGGTTATAGAAGAGGTTTTATAAAGACACTGTTTGATACATTAGGGGTAATAATATCATTCTTCTTAAGCAAGCAGTTCTATTATATAGTTGAGGAATTTCTGCTAAACAACACAAAGCTTTTTGTAAAGGTGCATAATTTTTTAGAAAGCAAAATGTCAGAAAGACTTATGGAGTCATTTCAGGAAAATTCACACATACCTTTGGAACTTAAAAATGTAATCAGTAATATTATTAGTTCAGGAAATGCAGCCGGTACTGATACATTTGCTGTTTATGTAGATAATATAAGCATTATATTGATAAGATCTATAAGCTTTGTAGTAACATTTCTGATAATATATGCAATATTGGTGCTTCTTTCAAACATAATTAATGTTTTATTTAAACTTCCTATTTTAAATATGGCAAACCGGTTTTTCGGAGCTGGAACAGGACTTTTAAAAAGTGCTATAATATTATATATAGTTTTTGCTCTGAGTTCTCCATTGATTGGTTTTATGCAGGAAAGTGCCTTGTCAAAGAGTATTCTAAATTCTGAATCAAGCAAAATATTTTACGATAATAATATAATATTAAATTATTTATCATATAAAGGATTTTATAATAACTAGGAGGTAAAGATGAAAATAGTAGATGCAAGAGGGAAAGCATGCCCACAGCCTGTATTAATGACAAAAAAAGAGGCAGATGCAGGAGAAGTTGAACTAACAGTAATTGTTGATAATGAAACAGCTAGGGAGAATATATTGAAACTTGGAAGCAAACTTCAATTTACCAGCTCGGTTGAGAAAAAAGATGATGGTATCTATATACAATTTGCAAAGGGTAGTTCCGGTTTGCCAGAGGGCTCTGCTACGAACTCAGTAGGTTCAAAGCAGGTTAACATGGCTGGTGAAAAAAAAGGATTTGTCGTTGGCAGTGATAAATTGGGTAAAGGATCAGATGAATTGGGAAAAATATTAATGAAAAGTTTTCTTTACACAATATCAGAAACAAAACCATATCCTGAATTTATTATATTTTTAAACTCAGGAGTTAAGCTTACGGTGTCTGGGTCGGAATCATTGGATGATTTAAGAAAGATTGAACAGGCAGGAGTAAAAATTGTTTCATGTGGAACATGTTTAGATTTCTTTGAAATTAAGGACAAATTAGAGGTCGGTAGCATATCAAATATGTATGATATTGTTGAACTGATTACTGAATCAGATAATGCCGTAATGGTATAAGGAGTTAAATTATGCCAATGCAATTAAATGTAGGTGACATTGTAAAACTAAAAAAGAAGCATCCGTGTGGCGGATATGATTGGGAAATACTCAGAGTTGGAGCTGATTTCAGAATAAAATGCACCACTTGCGAAAGACAAATCTGGTTACCAAGGCGTGAGGTTGAAAGAAGAATAACTAAAATAGTCAGTCAGGCACCGTCGGAACAAGATGATAATGATGCAAACAACTAAATATTCTATTGACATGCTCAGGGAAATAGTATAATATGATTAAAAAGTAAATAACCTTTAATCCGGCACAGAGAGGCTGGGAAGGACAAACAATTATGTAAGATTTTAAAGTCTTCCTTGCTGAGTGCGGAAGACTTTTTTCAATTCAATGTGATTTATGATTAAATTAAATACTGTGAATTAGAATTAATGATATGGTAATACTTTAAAGTAGTCCTGAGAGGCTAAAAAGGAGGATATATGTTAAAAGGAAGAAGCTTGATAGAACCATTAGATTTATCATTAGAAGAATTAGATGAAATATTAAATTTAGCGGATTCAATAGCATCAAATCCGGTTGAGTTTTCCGATGTTTGCAAGGGGAAGGTGCTTGCAACAATGTTTTATGAGCCAAGTACAAGAACCAGGTTAAGTTTTGAAGCGGCAATGATCAGGCTTGGAGGCAGGGTTTTGGGATTTTCATCGGCGGAATCAAGTTCAGCTGCAAAAGGAGAAAGTGTTGCGGATACTATAAGGACAGTTGCATGTTATGCCGATATCGCAGCAATGAGACATCCTAAGGAAGGAGCGCCCAAAGTTGCGGCAATGAGTACAGACATGCCGGTTATAAACGCAGGTGACGGAGGTCATCAGCATCCTACCCAAACATTAACAGACCTATTAACCATCAGATCTTTAAAAGGAAGACTAAATAATTTTACCATCGGTCTTTGCGGAGACTTGAAATTTGGAAGAACAGTCCACTCACTTATAAAAGCATTATCAAGATTCAAAAATATCAAATTTATATTAATTTCACCTGAAGAGCTTAAAATTCCCGATTATATAAGAGAAGAAATCTTAATTAAAAACAATATTGAGTTTGAAGAAGTTGAAAGAATAGAAAATGTTCTGGAAGACTTAGACGTACTTTATATGACAAGGGTGCAAAAGGAAAGATTTTTTAATGAAGCTGATTATGTAAGATTAAAGGACAGCTATATATTAAATGCGGAGAAGCTGGAGAAAGCTAAAAGTGACATGATAATTCTTCATCCTCTTCCAAGGGTAAACGAAATATCTGTAGAAGTGGATAAAGATCCAAGAGCGGTATATTTTAAGCAAATGAAGTTTGGTATGTTTGTAAGGATGGCACTTATAATGAAATTATTGGGGGTGGAGAAATAATGTTAAAAATAGACAGCGTTGAAAAAGGCCTGGTACTTGACCACATTCAGGCAGGCAAGGCAATGGAAATTTATAAATATTTAAATCTTGATAAGATGGATTGTAGTGTTGCAATAATTAAAAATGCTAAAAGTAATAAAATGGTTAAAAAAGATATAATAAAAATTGAAAATAATATTAATATGGATCTTAAAGTTCTTGGGTTTATTGATCCTAATATTACTGTAAATGTAATTGAGCATGGAGAAATTATTGACAAAATAAACTTAGAGCTTCCTGAAGAAGTCGATAATATTGCAAAATGCAAGAATCCACGATGTATTACATCAGTAGAGCGGGGAATTGTTCATAAATTCAAATTAACTGACAAATCAAAGGTAGTATATCGATGCGTTTACTGCGATACAGCGTATGAACAGAATTAATTGATATGGAGGAATAGATGTTAGCAGATAAATTATTTGAACAGGTTTCGGAAAAAGGTCATGTTTGTGTGGGGCTGGATACGGATTACAGTTATTTGCCTAGAAGTTTCGCAGAAAAATTTAAGTCGAAGGGCGAGGCTGTTTTAAGCTTTAATAAAGAAATAATTGATTCTACCGGCGATGTAGCTGCTTGTTTTAAGGTTCAGATAGCATACTATGAAGCTCTGGGATTAGAAGGAATGAAAGCTTATTCGGAAACGCTGAAGTATATAAAGGAAAAAAAATATATTTCGATAGCTGACATAAAAAGAGGAGATATATCTAAGACTGCGGAAATGTATGCAAAGGCTCATTTTTCAGGTGATTTTGAAGCAGATATTGTTACTTTAAATCCATATATGGGCATAAATGACAGCTTGGAACCATTTATTAAGTACATTAAGGAAGGAAGCAAGGGAATTTTCGTATTGGTAAGAACATCTAATAAGGGTGCTAAAGATTTTCAATATATATCAAATAGTGAGAAAACTCCTTTATATGAAACTGTTGCAGAAAAAGTTGAAGAACTGGCTGCGAAAAATTTGGGCAAGCACGGATTCAGCTCAATAGGAGCAGTTGTAGGAGCTACAAATGTTGAAGAAAGTTCAGTTTTGAGAGAAAAGTTAAAGTCAGCCTTCCTGTTGATACCAGGGTATGGAGCGCAGGGAGGAAAAGCTGAAGACATTGCAGCGTATCTTATAAAAGGAAATGGTGCTGTTGTTAATTCATCAAGAGGAATTCTGTTGGCATACAAAAAACAAGAAAACGGAGACAAAAATTTTAGTTTATGTGCTAGGAACGAAGCAATAAGGATGAGAGATGATATAAAATCATTTATCCGGGAGGAGAAATGAAAGTAGTTAGGAGCAAAATAGCGGAGAATCAAGCCATAGCAGATAAAATATTTAGATTATCAGTAGAATTTGAAGGGGAAATTAACCCAGGACAATTTTTTATGCTCAAAACAACTGATAATGCATTTTTATTGCCAAGGCCGATAAGTGTTCATGACAACTGTGAAAGCAGAGCAGTATTTTTGTACAGGGCAGAAGGTTCTGGTACAACTAAAATAAGTACAATGAAAGCCGGAGATGAATTGCAGTTGTTCGGCCCTCTGGGAAATGGATTTGATTTAGGTAAATTGAATGGCAGGATTGCAGTTGTCGGTGGCGGTATTGGAGCAGCACCGCTTTTGTATCTGACAAAAAAGCTAGGAAATAATGCGGATGTTTATCTTGGATTTAAAGATTGTGTGTATACTGTGGAAGAATTCAAAAAATTTGCAAGTAATATGTTGATAACTACAGAAGACGGAAGCTATGGTGAAAAAGGTTATGTGACAGATTATATTGATTATGGTGCTTATGATGTTGTTGTAACCTGTGGGCCGGAGATAATGATGAATAAAATTATGGCCGAGTGCAAAAAAAATAATATTGCATGCTATGTTTCGCTAGAAAGAAGAATGGCCTGTGGCATAGGAGCTTGCCTTGGATGTGTCGTTATGACTAAGAACGGAAATAAAAGGGCATGCAAGGACGGCCCGGTATTTTTTTCAGAAGAACTGATATGAGGGTAAAGAAATGGCTGATTTAAAAACTAAAGTAATGGGCGTTGAGTTTAAAAATCCTGTATTGACAGCTTCAGGAACATTCGGTTTTGGGGAAGAATACTCTGAGCTTTACGATTTGTCTGTACTAGGAGGTATCTGCAGCAAGGGACTTACATTGAATAAAAGAGATGGAAACACCGGTATAAGGGTATGGGAAACTCCTATGGGTTTAATTAATAGCATAGGATTACAAAACCCTGGTGTTGACAGTTTTATTAAAGATGAGCTTCCGAGGATGAAAACATACAATACGGCAATAATTGCAAACTTGGGCGGACATTGTGAAGAAGATTACTTTGAAGGCATTTATAAACTTAACGATTCAGATGTGGATATTATAGAGCTTAATATTTCCTGCCCAAATGTAAAGTCAGGTGGAATGGCATTTGGAATTAAAGCATCAATTGCATACAACATAGTTTCAAAAATAAAAAAAATATGCAAAAAGCCGTTAATGGTAAAATTATCTCCTAATGCCGAAAGTATTTCAGAAATGTCAATTGCATGTGAGGAAGCAGGAGCAGACGGATTGTCGCTCATAAATACAATACAGGCTATGGCAATAGATATAAGAAAAAGAAGAGCTGTGTTTAATAATACCTACGCAGGGCTATCAGGTCCGTGTGTAAAGCCTATAGCTCTTAGAATGGTCCATGAAGCGGTTAAATCAGTTAAAATACCTGTTTGTGGACTAGGAGGCATAATGACTGCAGAGGATGCGGTTGAATTCATAATGGCAGGTGCCTCATTAATTCAAATAGGAACAGCAAATTTTGTAAAACCTGATATTGCAGTAGATATAATTAAGGGTCTTACAGAGTATATGGATAGAGAAGGAATAAAGAATCTTGATGAAATAAGAGGAATAGTATAACAGAATTAGAAAATGTTTATAAATTTGATTATTATTCGCGGTAGCGATGTGATGTAATGTAAAAAATATTAAAATAACAGTGCGGAGGTAGCAATGAATATAGATGTTGTTCAAATATTAAAAGACAGTGAAGCTTTGCTTGAAGGGCATTTTCTTTTGTCATCGGGTAAACACAGCAACAGGTACTGCCAATGTGCAAAACTTATGCAATATCCTGACAGAACAGAAAAAGTAGTAGCCCTGGTAGCAGATAAGGTGAAGAACCTAGGAATAGACGTTGTGGTAGGGCCGGCAATGGGAGGCATAACAGCAGCCTATGAACTTGGCAGACAGATGGGAATAAGAGCTATTTTTACTGAGAGAGAAAATAATGTAATGACACTTCGCCGGGGATTTGAGATTAAGCCGGGAGAAAAAATACTGATTATGGAAGATGTAGTCACTACAGGCAAATCATCTATGGAAACTGCAAAAGTATTAGAAAACCTTGGTGGAAAGGTTGTTGGAATAGGATGTATTGTCGACAGAAAGTCAAGTGAAATTGATCTGCCAATTTATAGTGCTATAGAGCTTGAATTTGAAGTGTTTGATGCTGGTAGCTGCCCGATGTGTGCTCAAGGCACTGAGCCTGTTAAGCCGGGAAGTAGAAAAATGCAGTAGTTTTTAGTAATGATATAAGTATTGAAATGAAAAGTGTTATAAATAGATAAATCACCTCATATTATTAATATTATACTATATGAGGTGATTTTTTGTTATCAATTCGAATTAAGAATATAGTAATTGCAGTTTTATGCTTAATATTAGCTGTATCGGCATTTAAATTGCCAATTGAGAGTGTTATTTCGACGGCTGCTAAGCCGTCGGTAAGTATGCCTATAATTATGTATCATCACGTGTTAAAGGATAAAAAAAAGCTGGGGAAATATACGGTGTCTCCAAAGGAAATTGAAAATGACTTAATTTATATAAAGCAGCAAGGGTATACCACAGTTGATATGGAAGATGTTATAGATTATGTGTATAACAAGGCGGAATTCCCAGAGAAGCCAATAATGCTCACATTTGATGACGGCCATTACAGCAACTACACATATGTGCTTCCGCTTTTAAAAAAATATAATTGCAAGGCTGTAATTTCTATTGTTGGTGAATTTGTCGACAGAAGCACTGAAGAAGGAGAATTAAATACTTCATATTCTTATTTATCATGGGACCTAGTAAATGAGCTGATAGGATCTCCCTATGTGGAAATTCAAAATCATTCATACGGAATGCATGATATTTGTGAAAGAAAAGGATGTATGATAATGAAGGGAGAGGATTACGAAGAATATACAAAGCAAATGGAAAATGATGTGGGTAAGTTGCAGGAAATAATTGAAGAGAAAACAGGATACAGACCAACAACATTCACATATCCATATGGTTTTGTTTGCGTAGAATGCAATCAGATACTAAAAGAACTGGGATTTAAAGCTACATTATCCTGTTATGAAGGTATTAATGTATTAACGGGCAAAGAAAGCGAACTGTTTGAATTGAAGCGTTTCAACAGGCCCAGCGGCATAGACTCAAAAAAATTTTTTAGTAAATTTGAAGAATAAAATGTTTACAACAGGCTGAGAAAGTATTATCATATATATGTTAGCCTGACGAGAGCAGGCTGGCATATATAATGTACCGTGTGCTACTGTGGCGCAGCTGGTAGCGCAACTGATTCGTAATCAGTAGGTCAGCGGTTCAAATCCGCTCAGTAGCTCTATTAAAAAATACAAAAAAGCCCATATCAAATGAACCGACCCCCAAAAGTTAGACCTAAAAATCTAACTGATGGGAGGTCGGTTTTTGAATGGCAAAATATAGTTATGAATTTAAGATGAAAGTTGTGCAAGAATATTTAGCTGGAAAGGGCGGATTCGCTTTTCTATCTAAAGAATATAATATCTCTTCTACGAGGGACTTACAAAAATGGGTTTCTGCATACAATGAATTTGGCTCTGATGGCTTAATGAGAAAACGAAAAAATCAAACTTACTCTTTCGAATTTAAGCTTCATGTGGTAGAGTTGTATCTAACTACAGAGGTTTCTTATCAGGATTTAGCGCTTTCGGTTGGAATTAATAATCCACCATTAATAAGCAAATGGGTTAATGATTATCGTATTGCTGGACCTGATGCCTTGAAACCTAAACAGAAGGGGCGGCGACCAAAAGTGGATAAACCAAAAGATACTAATCTTGATAAGAGTAAAAAAATAAATGTAGAAACGGAGTATCTTAAACAACTTGAAGATGAAAATCTTAAACTACGAATTGAGAATGCATATTTAAAAGAATTGAGGAGGCTGCGTTTAGAGGGAACACCTCAGAACAAAAAGCGAGAATCATCCACAACCTCCGAGGATCCTTCAAATTAAAAGATGTTCTCGCAGTTACAGGTTTCCCAAAATCAACATATATGTATTGGCAAAAGCGCTTTGAAATGGAGAATCCAGATCAGGAGATAGAACAGAAAATTTTAGATATACGTAAGGAACATAAGGATTTTGGCTATCGCCGGATTCATGGCGATTTAAGAAAGCAAGGACTGCTCATCAACAAGAAGAAGGTTCAGCGTATTGTGCAAAAGCTAAATATTCAGGTGACTGCTTTCACTCGCAAAAGTCGTAAGTACAGCTCATACAAAGGGAATGTTGGTAAGATTTCACCTAACAGAATTAATAGACGTTTTGATACAAATATTCCTCACCAGAAGATTACAACTGATACGTCGGAATTCAAATATTATGAGGTGGATCAAAAAGGGAGAATGCTTATCAAAAAGCTCTACCTGGATCCATTTATGGATTTATGCAATAGAGAAATCCTAAGTCATAGCATTTCTCTAAGACCATCAGGCCAAAATGTAATGCAAGCCTTAAATGAGGCAATAGAGATTACCTCAGATTGTAAATACAGGAGAACATTCCATTCTGATAGAGGTTGGGCATATCAGATGAAAGCATATAGTCGTGTACTTGAATCAAACAGAATATTTCAGAGTATGTCGCGTAAAGGAAACTGCATTGATAATTCTCCTATGGAAAACTTCTTTGGAATTATGAAACAGGAAATGTATTATGGTATGGTTTACTACAGTTATGAAGAACTTAAAAATTCGATAGAAAAATATATTAAGTATTACAACGAGAAAAGGATTAAAGAGAAGCTTGGATGGATGAGTCCTGTAGAATACAGACTTAGCCTTTCGGCTGCATAAAAAATAGCGTAGCAGTTCACAAAACTACTACGCTACAAAGTCTAACTTATTGGGGTCACATCAAAATATATGTGCTTTTTTGTTTTATTTAGTTCTTTGGATTAACCAAGGCTTCTGCCTAAAAAGCGTTATAAAATCAACTTTTATACATTCAAAATCAAATACTGAACCGCAATTGAGGTAACCGATAAAGCTATCCAGCAACATAAGCCAAGGAAAATCGGCTTCCATCCGTTTTTGACCAATTTTATGAGGTTTGTATTAAGCCCAATTGCAGACATAGCCATAATAATAACATACTTGCCTGTTTTTACTAGTAAATCAGATATTTCCCCGGGAATAGGAGTGAATGTACAAAGTATTGAAGCTACTAAAAATCCAACTACAAACCATGGAAAAATCTTTGAAAATTGATAATTGGATTTGGCTTGTCCTCGAGATGTTGTAAAAGCAAGTACAAGAGTGACAGGAATAATCATGAGTGTTCTTGTAAGTTTTACTATTACAGCCAAGTTTCCGGCTGCATCGCTAAAAGTATACCCGGCTGCAACTACAGAAGATGTGTCATTTATTGCTGTTCCTGCCCAAAGACCAAAGCTGTAATCGCTCATATGTAATATATGGCCGAGGAAAGGAAAAAGAAAAGCAGCTATTACATTAAAAAGGAATATTGTTGAAATTGACACAGCAACCTCCTCATCTCGGGCACGTATTACGGGAGCTGTTGCAGCAATGGCAGAGCCTCCACATATGGCAGTTCCCACGCCTATAAGTATATTTGTGTTTTTTTGAACTGACAGGCTTTTACCTGCAATATAGGCCGTAAGAAATGCAGCTGTGAGTGTAAAAGCCATAAGAGAAAGGGTTTGCTTTCCTACAGAGAAAACATTGAATAGGTTCATGTTAAATCCAAGCAGTATTATAGAATATTGAAGCATTTTTTTTGAAGTGTACTTTATTCCTTTTTCAAGTACGGCAGGTCGTTTAAAAAAAGCAAGAATCATTCCAAAAAGTATTCCCAAAACCGGGCCACCTACAACAGGAAACATCTTTCCTAGTTTCCATGCGGGAAGAGCTATAGCAAATGCAACTATGACTCCAGGCACATTATCAATTATTTTTTTCATTAACTACTCCTCATTTCTTGTGGAAGAATGACTTCCTTAATATTATTTAAAGTATAAATCTTGACATAGTATAAGTAAAATATTATTATCTTATATAAGTAATAAGTAAATACTTATAGGAGGAAAAAATTTGACACTTCGGCACTATCAAATCTTTGTAACGGTATGCGATGAAATGAGTATGACTTCAGCTGCTGAAATTCTCTTTGTGTCTCAATCTGCTGTAAGTCAAGCAATTGCGGAAATGGAAAAGCACTACGGAGTAAAATTGTTTGAAAGGTTATCAAGGAAATTATATATTACCTATGCAGGTAAAAAGCTTTTAAATTATGCAAGGCATATTATAAGCCTTAATAAAAATGTAGAAAATGATATGGCTTCTTTAAATGAAAGGTCACTTATAAGAATAGGTGCAAGTGTGACAATAGGAGCATGTATTTTGCCAGGTCTCGTGTCTTCATTTGCTTCATATTACCCTAAAATTCAAGTTAAAGTAGTAGAAGATAATACTTCAAAAATACAGCAGCTTATAGCACAGGACAAAATTGATATGGGAATTGTTGAGGGGGAGGTTTCGTTGCCGGATATTGTAAACAGACCATTTGCAAAAGATTATCTGATATTGATATGCGGAAAAAACCATCGTTTTTGTACGCTTAAATCTATTAAGCCTTCCGAATTAAAAAATGAAAAATTTATACTGCGTGAGACTGGGAGCGGAACTAGAAAAACATTTGAAAATGCCATGTTAGAAAGAGGACTGAGTTGGACAGAAATCTGGACATGTAATAATGCTGATACTATAAAAGCAGCAGTTGCGGAAGGTCTTGGAGTATCAGTTATTTCTCAACGAGCAGTAGCAAAAGAAATTGAAGATGGGAGACTTTTCAGTATTCCTATAGAAGGAATTTCTTTTGTTCGTGATTTCAAAATAATATACCATAAGAATAAGTATATAACAGAATCCATGCATAAGTTCTGGGATGCTTGCTTTAAAATAAAGTAGATAATATTTATGTATAAAAATTGGCATACGGGAGAGAGTCCCGTATTTCTATTTATATTCTTTGCGGAAGCACATAAACCAATCAAGACAATATTGATCATTACTTTGATTATTCATTCTTTCCTTTGCAGTGTGTCAATTTTTTTTTTGAAATTTTTTTTAAAAATTTTTGCCCGCATATTGATATATAGCTGTAATAGTGCTATAATGTGACAGTATTAAGTAAACTTTATATAAATGTTGTAGATATGCTGTAAAGGATAGGTTTTATATATTAATGCGGGTGTAGCTTAGTGGTAGAGTTCCGGCTTCCCAAGCCGGCTGTGTGGGTTCGATTCCCATCACCCGCTTACGGTTTTATTTAAAAGTGAGCATTAAAAAACCATCAATTATGAAAGCTCATAATTGATGGTTTTATTATTTTAAAAGTTTGCTGATTTTTCCTGTATAGTATAGTGATAGTCTGTGCAACGCTCGGGAGCACGCAACATATAACAAATTTTTATCAAAACTGGTTAAATAGTTTTTGTTATCAGTTCCATATACGATTACGGCATCAAACTCTAAACCTTTTGCCAGGTACACGGGAACAATTATTGAACCACTTAGGTTTTGTTCACCTTGATAATCAACTAATTTAATGTTTATCTTTCCTTTTATTTTAAAATATAGATCAGATGCCTGCTTTCTGTTTTTGCATATTATCGCTATAGAATTATAACCTTGAGACGAATATTCGTTAACTTTGTTGATTAATTTATTTTCAAGGGTTTCTTCATCTTTACAGCATACTACTTCAGGGGCTTCTTCGCTTCTTTTGAAGTATTCGGTATGAATATCTTCCTTCAAAAACTTTTCACAAAATTTACTTATTTCGTAGGAGTTGCGATAACTCTTATTCAAAAATATTTTATTATATTTTTCAAAATTTAGTATAGAAACAATGTCATCGTAAAGAGACAGATCACTTTTCTTTTCAACTGCTTGATTAATATCACCTACGATTGTGAATCTAGCTTCTCTAAAAAGATTTTTCAACAAATAGTAATGTATAGGATAATAATCCTGAGCTTCATCTACAATTACCTGCTTAATGTCGCTGAATGAATCAGCACCTTCGGCAATAATTTTTAGATACATCATTGCGATACCGTCAGAATAAGGAATATTGTACGAATCGGTAATATTTTCTTGTGTATATCTAATGATTTCATCTATATTTTTAGGAAGTTCTAAACCTTTAGCTAAATTTAAGATTAATTTCTTATCACTGAACAGTTTCTTGTACAGCTCATAAGAGTCTAATTCGGTAAATTTTCGTATTCTGTTTATAAATGAAGAAGTTTCTTTTGCAGCCAGCACCCTTGTAAAAGCTTTAATCTCAAATTCATGCTCCTTTGACATATTGACTGCGGTTTCAATTTTTTCTCTTCTGGCAAATTTCTTGTCATGAACTTTATCTAATAGTCTGTTTTCAATAATTTTTAATTTTTTTGCTGTCGGCATATTCAATTTATTACTTAGCAAAAAAGCCCTTAAAAGTTGGCGGTTTTCAATTATTTCTCCATCAAAATATACATCTTCAAACGGAATGATTTTTCGCTCGAAAAATTTTACGAATCTTTCTAAAATTTTAATAAATGTCTTTGAGCCCTTAAATTCATCGCATGATCTTAAAAAGCTTCGTTTTTCTTCGGTTTCGGCACATATAATTTTTTCAAAGTTTTCGCTTTTGCTTTTAACGGATAAATTATTGTCAAAAAGTTTTAAAAATATATTTTCAAATGTATATTCTCTAATGTTATCTTCACCAAGTTCTGGCAGTACATTAGATATATACTTTGAAAATAAAGAGTTTGGTGAAATTACAATAACATTGTTGGCACTTAATTTCAAATTTAGCCCTCTGTACAGTAGAAATGCAATCCTATGCAGGGCAACCGATGATTTTCCGCTTCCTGCCACTCCCTGAACTACAAGCAGATCATTATCTAAATCTCTGATAATTAAATCCTGCTGCTTTTGAATTGTCTCAACAATGGTTTTCATTTTAGGAGCCATGTTTTTAGAAAGTGCTTCCATAAGCATTTCATCAACAATATTTACGTTGCTGTCAAAAAAATATTCTAGCTTGCCTTTTGTAATTTTATACTGTCTTTTTAAAGATATGGAACCTTTTATTATGCCGGACGGTGCTTTATATTCAGCAGGGCCGAGTTCGGATCTGTAATAAACACTTGAAATAGGTGCTCGCCAGTCATAGACCTTGATATCATGAGTATCCTCATCCATCAGATTAAAAAGTCCGATATAAATTTTTTCGGTATCATCATATCCATCTTCAGTAAAATCTATTCTTGAGAAATACGGGCTTTCAACCATTCTTTCATATTTAGCTATGCGTTTCTCAATCTCTGTATAGCTAAATGTCTGCGAATTAAGCGCACTTAAATACTGGTTTAAATCAGATAGTTTATCAAAATCAGAAGATGAATGAGTTGTGTTTTCCCACATTTCTTTTCTTGCGGCTATAAGATCAGCTTTCTGCTCAGCCAGTTTTTCGGTCTCTACATCCAATCTATATTTTAATAGTCCGATAATTTCTTCAAGATAGTTAACTTCTTCTCTATATTTGTCCTTATATTCTGCCATTTTAAATCCCCTTTTACACTCAACATAAAAATATATTTAATTGATTATTATATCATAGTATGCATTATATGAAAAGATAAAAATAAACTTGCATACTACTATAAAATTAAATTAATTTAATATAAATTTTTTAAAAGCAATTTTAAAATATTAATTAATCGAATTAATTAAGTAAATCATTAATTATAATTAAATTATTGCTTAATTTTAATTTATTTTACAAATAATATGATGACATTAATCGTATTTGTTGTATAATATTTACATAGTATTATATGGTGAGGGGATAAAATTGATTGGTGAAAAGATACGAAACATAAGAAAAAGTAAAAATTTAACGATTGTTGAGCTTTCAGAGCAAATTAATGTGACTTCCGGCTACATATCACAGATTGAAAGAGATCTTATTTCTCCTTCTTTATCTGTTCTGAAAAGGTTGTCGGATGCCTTAAATGTACCATTATCTTCGCTGTTCACGGAAAGTAATGACCAAGATGTGATAACTATACAGCACAACGAAAGAACGAAGGTAAGATTCGGAAATATTAATGTTGATCTTGAATTTATTACGCCTATATTAAAGAATAACGACAAAAAAAGCAATGTTGAAGCATTTTTATTTAAACTAAATCCAAATACATGGATGAGTGATAAACCTTTACTCCATGATTCAAAGCTGTATCTTTATGTATTAGCAGGAGAGCTTCAATGTCATATTGGAAATAATATTTACAGTCTTGCAAGTGGAGACAGCATTTGTGTGCCAGAAAGGAATGCACATATAATTTATAATAATTATGACGAGGAATCAGAGGCTTTATGTATAATTTCCCCGGCAATACATAATTAGAATTGCACCGGTAACTTCTCTCGTTCTATAAGAACGGGAGTTTTTATATACCAAGGAAGTTCTTTTCCAAGCATATAAGAGGATTAAGAGCTCAACGATGACAGGAGAATAAAATGTTAGATATAAAAAAAATAAGAAAAAACCCTATTAAAGTTGAAGAATTGCTGAAAAGAAGGAACGTTGATATAAGTTTAGCTAAAGTGCTGCAATTGGACAAATTGAGACGAGAAAAAATTGTTGAAATAGAAAATATGAAAGCAGAGCATAACAGAGTTTCAAAGAGTGTGCCTCAAATGAAAAAGGAAGGCAGAGATATATCGGAAGTTCTTGTTAATATGAAAAATTTATCAGAAAAAATAAAGAATTTGGAATTAAAAATCAAAGAAATTGATATTAATATTGAGCAAGAGCTTCTTATAATTCCCAACACTCCAAATCCTAATATTGTAGTAGGAAGCTCAGAGGATGATAATAAGGAAGTAAGAAGATTTGGTGATCCAAAAAAATTTGATTTTGGACCGAAGGCTCATTGGGATTTGGGAAAGGATCTCAATATACTGGATTTTGAAAGAGCAACAAAAATTACAGGAGCTAGGTTTGCGTTATTTAAGGGAGACGGTGCAAGACTGGAGAGAGCAATTATAACGTATATGCTTGATAAGCATACGACGGAGCACGGTTTTACGGAAATGTCACCGCCGTCTATAGTTAACCGTGACAGCATGCTTGGTACGGGACAGATTCCAAAGTTTGAAGATGATATGTTTAAATTAAATAAAAAAGATTATTATTTAATTCCTACAGCAGAGGTGCCTCTGACAAATATTTATAGAGATGAAGTATTGGAAGAATCAGATCTCCCAATGTATATGACTGGATATACGCCATGCTTTAGAGCGGAAGTAGGATCTTCCGGAAGAGATACTAAAGGTTTGATTAGGAATCATCAATTTGATAAGGTTGAAATGGTAATATATTCAACGCCTGAAAATTCTTATATGCAGCTTGAATTATTAACAAAGTTTGCGGAAAAAATATTAACAGAGCTAAAATTGCCTTACAGAGTAGTTGAACTATGTACCGGAGATATAGGTTTCAGCTCGGCTAAAACCTATGACTTGGAAGTATGGATGCCAAGCTATGGAAAATACGTTGAAATTTCGTCTTGTTCAAACTTAGAAGATTTTCAGGCAAGAAGGTCTAATATTAGGTTCAGGGCCAAGGGAAAATCCAGACCGGAATTCATACATACTTTAAACGGTTCAGGTTTGGCTGTTGGCAGAACATTTGCCGCAATATTAGAAAATTATCAAAATGAAGATGGTTCAATAACAATACCGGAAGTTTTAAGGCCTTATATGAGAGGCGATGAAAAGATAACTATATAATAAATGGAGGATAAATGTTAGTAATAGGATGCCATTTATCAGTATCAAAAGGATTTGAAGCAATGGGAAAAGATGCGTTAAGCATCGGTGCAAATACATTTCAGTTTTTTACCCGAAACCCAAGGGGCAGCAAAGCTAAGGATATTGATACAGAGGATGTAAAAGGTTTACTTAAAATAATCGAAAATAATAAATTTGGGAAAGTTATAGGGCATGCTCCGTATACATTAAATATATGCTCTTCAGATGAACATACACGGGAATTTGGGCTGGAGGTAATGAGGGATGATTTAAACAGGATGGAACTTTTACCGTTTAATTTTTATAATTTTCATCCTGGAAGCCATACAAAGCAAGGAACAGAAACAGGGATAAGGCAAATAATAAGTGCTCTTAATAAAATATTAAAACCTGAACAGACGACAACAGTCTTGCTTGAGACCATGTCTGGAAAGGGAACGGAGATAGGTAGAACATTTGAAGAACTGCAGTGCATTATTTCAGGTGTTGAATTAAATGAAAAGCTAGGAGTATGCCTTGATACATGTCACATATTCGATTACGGATATGACATTGTAAATGATTTGGACGGTGTGCTTGCTAAATTTGATAAAGTAATAGGTCTTGATAGATTGCATGCAGTACATCTGAATGACAGTAAAAATCCGTTAGGAAGCCACAAGGATCGTCATGAAAACATTGGAAAGGGACATATAGGGCTGGAAGCAATGGGAAGAATAATAAATCATTCAAAACTTTGCAAATTGCCTTTTTTCCTCGAAACACCAAATGATTTGAAGGGCCATTCGCAAGAAATAAAAATTTTGAAGGAATTGTATAAAAACTAAAAACCAGATGCTGATTTACTTTGTTACAAATGATGAAGTAAATCAGTTTTTTATATGCAGGACGGCGCTGTATTCAAGTTACACAGCAGTGCATTAATTGTGCAGAAGGTTCATAAAGCATGGAAAAAATAATGGCATAAGTAATTTATTGACATAATTATTTGCATATTTATATAATGCATTTTGTCGAATTTTATTATATAATAGTAGCAATAATGATTGGAGGAAACTTATGAAAAAATTCAATAAGGTACTGTCCTTATGTCTTTTAATTATAATTTTAGCAAATACTGCGGCATTTGGTGAAATAAACGTTAATCAAAATATTAATTCTGCATTGTTGGGAGATCTTGAAACAGGGGAAATCCTTTATAGCTACAACATAAATGAACAATTAGCAATGGCAAGTATATCAAAGCTTATGACCTACCTTGTTATGATGGATGCCATAACAGATGGGAAGGCATCGCTGGATGACGATGTTGTGATTAGTGGACATGCTGCCGCTACAGAGGGAAGTAAGTTTGGATTGTTATCAGGAGAAACGGTTAAACTGAGCTTTCTTGTAAAGGGAATGCTTGTGGTTTCAGGAAATGACTGCGCGACGGCAATAGCTGAACATATTGGAACAACAGTAGATAATTTTGTAAAAATGATGAACGAAAAAGCGTCTGAATTAGGACTTTTGTCTGCAAGCTTTATTAATCCTCACGGATTGCCTATAAATGACGAAGAGACAGGACAAAACCATATGTCTGTGTCAGATATATACAAGCTTACGAGACACATACTTGAAAAATATCCACAAATATTAGAGGTTACCAAGCTTAAAGAGCTTGCCGTACCTGAAAAAAATTACAGAAAAGAGGCAACTAACCCTGCCCTTGGCGTGATTGAAGGTGTTGATGGGTTAAAAACTGGCTATACGGATAAAGCAGGGATCTGTCTGGTTTCAACTATGCCTGTGACAGGACAGGGACAGGATTTTAGGCTTATAGCAATTATTATGGGGGCTCAGACTCATGAGGAAAGACTAAGCAAGACGCAGGAGCTTTTGGAGTACGGGAAAAACAATTTTAAATATGATAAGCTCGCTGACAAGACGAAACCGGCAGATAAGGTGTATATAGAGAATTCAAAAAATGGTATTGTTAAGGTGTATCCTGCATCAGACTATAATAAAATAATTAAAAATGGAGATATAATCAGCACAAAGGCTTCATATAATGATACTGTAAAGGCACCTTTAAAACAGGGAGATAAAATTGGCTCAATAAGCGTTTTTGTAAACGGTGAAGAAGTGGGACAGGTAGATGCTATCGTAACCGAAGATATAGGAAAGGCAAATATTTTTGTAAGAGTAGTAAGATTTTTCCAAAATATATTTGAATAAAATTTGTTTTGAATCAGTTGATATTTTAAACGTAAAAATATCAACTGTTTTAAAAAATAAGAACTAATACTTCATAAGTACATATGCAAATTGCGAATATATATAAATGCTGTTAAAAAATGATATTTAAGTATATTGACAAATGTGTAAAATTGGTGTAATATTTCTAAATATAGTGCACCTGTAGCTCAGTAGGATAGAGCAGTGCCCTCCTAAGGCATGTGCCGGGGGTTCGACTCCTCTCAGGTGCACCATTTTTATAATTGGGGGAAAACGAATTCATAGATGATGAGATTGGCTTTTGCCAATTTTATTATATATCAATATTGGAGGGGGAAAATGAAAAAATTAATATCACTTTCATTGATTTTAATGCTGATTTTAACAGCATGTACTGGAGGGACAACGCAAGAACCTGTAGATAATCAGCCAGGTGCGGAGGAACCTGCAGAAGTTGGGGATATAGCTGAAGACGGGAAATATGCAAGTGAGCAGGTATACAAATATGCTTATGCAGAAGAGATAACCACTCTGAACTATCTTGTAAATACAACCTGGGTGGATATGAGTGTATCGGCTAACCTTGTAGATACACTGGCTCAGTACGACAAATACGGAGTTCTTCAACCAGCTCTTGCAGAATCGTGGGAAGTGTCAGATGACGGGCTTGAATGGACATTCCACTTGAGAAAGGGAGCTAAGTGGGTTGATTTCGAAGGAAATGAAGTGGCGGAAACTACTGCTTATGATTTTGTTTCATCTGCCAAGTACATATTAACTAAAAAAAATGAATCTGAATCGGCCAACATTGTTTATTCTGTAATAAAAAATGCCGAGGCATATTACAACGAAGAAATAACTGATTTTGAACAAGTAGGTGTTAAGGCTGTAGATGAATACACACTGGTATACACGCTGAAAGACCCTGTTCCTTACTTTGAATCTATGCTTACTTACGTGAGTTTCTTCCCTGTTTATGGACCATTCCTTGAAGAAATGGGAGAAGACTTTGGGATTGCAAACTCTGCAATATTATATAACGGGCCGTATTTATTAACCGAATTTGAGCCTCAGATGCAGAGAATACTTACGAAAAACAATACATATTGGGATAAAGACAATATTTTTGTAACAGAGCTTAATTATAAATATAATAAAGAATCTATGGCTTTAGGAGGAGAGCTGTTTAGGAGAGGAGAGGTTTTACATGCCATTATTCCTCCTTCTAATCTTGATGAATGGATGAATAATCCTGAACTTAAGGATAAGGTGTCTCCTGACAGGCTGGGAACCTACACATATTTTTATGCATTTAACTTTGATCCAAAGTTTGATTCTGAATATGAACCAGAGAATTGGAAAATAGCGGTGAATAACAGCAGCTTCAGAAATTCTATTATGGCTGCATTTAACAGAATAGCAACAATGACAACCGAAGACCCTTATAATCCCGAGTACAGGATAATAAATACCATAACACCTCCGAACTTTGCTTCGCAGAATGGTTTAGATTACACGGCTACAAGTGATTTGGCAGCTTTAAGGGATACGGAGTTCTTTAATGAAACAGATGCTTTGGCTTTCAAGGAAAAAGCAGTTGAGGAGCTTACACAGGCCGGAGCTAAATTTCCTGTAAAAATATTGATGCCATATAATACGAACAGTTCATACTGGGCACTTGAAGCCCAGGTTGCAAAACAGCAGTTGGAAACATTGCTGGGAACAGACTATATTCAAATTGCACTTCTTCCTCATGCCCCAACGGGATTCCTTGACGGAACAAGGAGAGCAGGAAATTATTCACTTATGAAATGCAACTGGGGTCCTGACTACGCTGACCCTCAGACATATACAGATCCGTTCAGACGCGGCGGAAACTATAATTTCCCTGAGTATACGACAGAAGTAGATGCGGAAGGAAAAAACTTATATGATGTCTATGAGGGAATGGTTAATGAAGCCAAGGCTGAATTGGTTGATTTAACTGCAAGATACGAAATGTTTGCAGATGCGGAAGCATATTTAATAAATAATGCCTTTGTGATCCCGTACAATGTAAGCGGAGGAGACGGATATGTTGCATCATATGTACTTCCGTTTGAAAGGCCTTATGCGCCGTTTGGTATTGCTACAGTGACATGGAAAGGAGCCAGACTCCTCGCTGAGCCTATAAGCATGGATGAATTCAATAAATTTCAGGAAGAATGGCAGGCAGCTCGTGATGATGCCTTAAAGAGCGCAGCAAAATAGTTCCTGTAAATGAGGGCTTTTAGCCCTCATTTGTTTTAACAGACATTATTATTCAGCCGGTTAAAGCATTAATTTGAATATATCTAAAGCGAGGTGTTACAATGAAGTACTATGCAACAAGGCTTGTAAGATCCTTGTTAACATTGATTATTGTTGTTACTATAGTATTTTTGCTCATGCGTCTTATGCCTGTCGAAGGCTATTTCGGAACAAGCTTTGATAAGCTGGACGAGGCCCAGATAGAAGCAAAGCTGCAGAATCTGGGGCTTTTGGATCCATGGTATATACAATTAAAGAATTTTTACGGCGGTTTGCTGAAGGGAGATTTAGGCAAATCAATTACTTACAGACCGAGAGTAGATATAACAAAAATATTGGGAGATAAATTAATAACATCATTGCGCTTCGGGCTTGCATCATTGACGGTTTCATTGTTAGTGGGGCTTAGCTTAGGTGTTTTAATGGCCAGACATAAAGGTAAATTTTGGGATAAATTCGGAACATGCTATGTTGTGGGAGCTAACGCAGTACCTGCGGTAATTTATTACCTGCTGATTCAGGTGTTTTTTACGGACATATTTAATCTCCCTCTGCTTTACGAGAGATCAGATCCAAAGAGCTGGATACTTCCTGTTATATGCCTGTCTTTGGTCAATATTGCCTACTATGCAATGTGGATCAGGCGTTACATGGTCGATGAACTAAATAAGGATTACGTAAGGCTTGCCAGAGCAAAAGGTTTAAAAAGCAAAGAAATTATGGTAAGGCATGTAATGAGAAATGCATTTGTTCCAATGGCTCAATACCTGCCTGCATCAATTTTATATACCGTATCAGGCTCAATATATGTTGAATCGCTGTTTTCAATTCCAGGAACAGGAGGGCTTTTAGTTACTGCAATACAGAGACAGGATAACACCCTGGTTCAGGCGCTTGTTTTACTGTATTCATCTATAGGAATAGTAGGGCTGCTGCTTGGAGATATTTTGATGGCTACTTTTGATCCGAGAATAAAATTAGGAAGTGAAGGAGGGGCCAGATAATGACAAGAAAAAAGATAACTACTAAAATGGCGGAAAAAATAGATTCATCCTTATTTGAATTTGCTGATTACGATGAGTCCAAAAGCGAGTTGACCGGATATTCTAATTATTCATTTTGGAAGTCAACATTTCAGGTGTTCATGAAAAATAAAGTTGCTGTAATACTTTTAATATTAATTGCAGTTGTTGTTTTATTTACATTAATTCAGCCATACCTTCCAAATCAAAAAAGCCCTACTCAGATATATATTAATCCTGAAACAAACCTTCAGTACAGAAATGTTCAGCCTAATGCCGAGTTTTGGTTCGGCTCAAATTCAATAGGACAGGATTTATGGGCACGTATTTGGAGCGGAGCGAGGACATCGTTGTTCATAGGAGTTTCTGTGGGATTGTTTGAAGCATTTGTGGGAATAACAATAGGAGCACTCTGGGGGTATGTCAGGAAGTTAGATGCGATTATAACCGAAGTATACAATGTATGGGATAATATACCTACTACGGTTGTTCTAATAATTCTGACATACATTATGAAACCCAGTATACCTACAATTATTTTTGCAATGTGTATGACAGGATGGCTCCAGATGGCCAGGTTTGTAAGAAACCTTATAATAATTATAAGAGACAGAGAATATAATTTAGCATCAAGATGTCTTGGAACACCTACATCAAGAATAATTACTAAAAATTTACTGCCGTACTTAGTATCAGTTATTATGCTCAGAATGGCTTTGGCAATACCTGCGGCTATAGGCAATGAGGTGTTTCTTTCATACATCGGTATGGGGTTGCCGCTTGATGTTCCGTCGCTTGGAAATCTTGTAAATGAGGGAAGAGCTTTGGTTATGGACCCAAATCAAAGATATCAGCTGTTTTTTCCGGCTGCGGTTATATCTATTGTAACAATATCTTTCTATGTAATCGGCAATGTTTTTGCAGATTCAGCTGATCCGAGAAATCATGTTTAGGAGGCAGTATGGTGCGAAAATCTATTACAGATATAATAAACAGTGAAATCATTTTATCTGCCGAAAATTTAGTTATAAAATTTAACCTTCGGGGGCAAGAACTCACGGCAATAAGAGGAGCTTCTCTCGAACTCCACAAGGGTGAAAGCCTGGCAATAGTAGGTGAGTCAGGATCAGGGAAGTCGGTTTTCACAAAATCTTTTATGGGATTACTGGATTCTAACGGCAGAATTGAATCAGGTTCCATAATTTACAAAGGAAAAAATCTTGCCGAATATAAAACAGAGGACCAATGGATTAAAATAAGAGGAAAAGAAATAGCAATGGTATTTCAGGATCCAATGACATCGTTAAATCCTTTGAAGACTGTTGGTAAGCAGGTTCAGGAATCAATTGAGCTTCATCAAAACCTTAAGGGAGAGGAAGCTAGAAGGATTGCTATTGAAATTTTAAAAGATGTAGGAATATCGGATTCTGAAAGAAGATATAAGCAGTATCCCCATGAATTTTCAGGAGGAATGAGGCAGAGAGTTGTTATAGCCACAGCTGTTGCATGTAATCCAAATATATTAATATGCGATGAACCCACAACAGCTCTTGATGTTACTATTCAGGCTCAGATACTTCAATTGCTTAAAAATTTGCAGGACAAATATGACCTTACAATTATATATATAACCCATGATCTTGGAGTTGTCGCAAATGTTGCCGACAGAATAGCTGTTATGTATGCAGGAGATTTAATTGAGCTTGGCTCATCTGAAGAAGTATTTTTTGACCCAAAGCATCCATATACATGGGCACTTTTGTCATCGCTTCCGCAGCTGGGAGTTAAAGGAGAAGAATTGTATTCAATAAAAGGAACACCTCCTAATTTATTCAAGGAGATAAAAGGAGATGCATTTGCTCCGAGAAATCCCCATGCATTGAAAATAGATTTTGAAAAAAGACCTCCTTATTTTGAAGTAACGTCTACTCATAAAGCACGTACATGGCTTCTGGACCCGAGAGCCCCTAAGGTTGAACCTCCTCCTCTGATAAAGAAGATGAGGGAAATGTATGTGAAAAGAGGTGACGCAGTTGAATAATAAGGTAAAGCTTTTAGAGGTTAAAAATTTAAGTGTAGAGTTTGGTAAGGGAAATAAAAAGTTTGTTGCGGTTAATGATGTGAGCTTTAATATTTATAAGGGAGAAACTTTTGGACTTGTAGGCGAATCGGGATCAGGCAAGACTACCATAGGAAGGGCTGTTATCAGAATAAACTCCGCTGCAGCAGGAGAGATAATTTACAATGGAAAGAAGATAAGCGGACGAATTGATAAAGGGCTGGACAAAGAGCTTACAAGAAAAATTCAGATGATATTTCAAGATCCCATGGCTTCTCTTAATGAGAGGGCAAAGGTTGACTATATTGTTTCAGAGGGACTCTATAATTTAAATAACTACGGAACAGAAAAAGACAGAAAGAATAAGGTAGAGCAGGCACTGCTGGATGTTGGGCTGCTGCCGGAATTTGCCAGCAGATTTCCTCACGAATTTTCCGGGGGCCAAAGACAGCGTATAGGAATAGCAAGGGTACTTGTTATGGAGCCTGAGCTTGTAATAGCCGATGAACCTATATCTGCACTGGATGTTTCAATTCGTGCACAGGTAATAAACCTGCTTTCTAAGCTTCAAAAACAAAAAGGGTTGACATACTTGTTTATTGCACACGATTTATCTGTTGTCAGATTTATTTCTGACAGAATAGCAGTAATTCATAAGGGAAAAATAGTTGAATTAGCTGAAGCGGAGAAGCTGTTTGCAAACCCGCTTCACCCATATACAAAATCTCTTCTGTCGGCAATACCGACTCCTAATCCAAGAGTGGAAAGAAATAAAAAGCCTGAAGTATACAATCCCGGCAAAAACCATTATGATTATGACAAAAATCCACCAATATGGACAGAAATAGAATCCGAGCATTTTGTACTGGCAAACGGAAGAGAATTAGATGAATACAAAAAAATAATCCTACCAGCTTGATAATTATATTATTAATATAATATCATCCCAGCAACCCCTTAAATTATAAGGGATTTAGCTGAGGATGATTTTTTTGATGCTATTAAAAAAATATATTGACAGATTGTGTACTATTATGTATAATACAGTTACTGTACTAAGTGTATTAATACATATAGTACCATCTATGTAATTGGAGACTAAAATGAAACAGATCAATATAGTACTTACACAAACTAATACGGTTATTTCAAGGACATTAAGGGCAGTATCAAAAAAGCCTTACAATCATATTTCTATATCCTTTGACGATGACTGTAAAACAATGTTTAGCTTTGGAAGAAAGATAACATGGTTCCCGCTGATAGGAGGATTTGTAAAGGAGAATCCGGATAGCGGAGTATTTAAAATGCATCCTAATACAAAATGTAAAATATACAAGCTTGATGTTACAGATGCCGACTATAATATAATTCTTAGAAGGCTGGAGAAATTTTTATCTGAACCGGACAGTTTTAGATACAGTTTTTTAAACTTATTTTTAATTTATATGAATATACCTTTTCAAAGGCACTACTACTATGTTTGTTCAAGTTTTGTGACGTACTTGCTTTGGGGTATTGTACCATTCAATAAAGAAATATCTCTTGTGATACCTGATGACTACAATAACCTTGAGCTTAACGAAGTATATGAAGGAAAACTCATGGAATATGTTAATGGTAAACTGGCATGTAATAATATTTAAGGAGGTGTGAGATGATACAAATAGATAACAACAGCTCAAAGGCTTTGTATGAGCAAATATATGAAGAAATAAAAAGACTCATATTATCAAAAGCACTGAAATCTGATGAAAAACTGCCCTCAGTGAGAGAGCTGGCTTCTATGGTAAAAATCAATCCGAACACAATACAAAAAGCGTATAAGAGCTTAGAAGAAGACAATTATATTTATACTGTCAAAGGTAAAGGAAACTTTGTAAAAAATTCAGAAGAGCTAAGGAGTGTACATATAAAAATTATGGAAGAAAAATTGAGTGAAGCACTTAAAACCTTAAAAAGTATGGGCATGAGCGATGAGTATATAATTGAAATGGTTAAAAAGATGCTGAATCCGGACATGAAATAGGAGGTAGTATGTTAAAAATAGATAATCTAAGTAAAAAATTCGGAGATTTTCAAGTTTTAAGCAATATAAACATAAATGCTGAAAAAAGTCAGATATACGGGCTGGTTGGTTCCAATGGGTGCGGCAAAACAACTTTGCTTAAACATATAATGATGATTTACAGACAGGATAAAGGAAATATTTTTTATGATGATGTACAGGTGAAAGAAGATTCGGAAATTCTAAAGGATTTTTATTATGTGCAGGACAGTCTGTTTTTTCCGTATCAAAGCACACTTGGCAAGCTGTTTGAATATGAAAAACTTATGTACGATAGAATGTCAGAAGAAAAATTTAATGAGCTTGTAAGTTATTTTAATATTGATAAGAATAAAAGTCTGAATAAAATGTCCAAGGGTCAGAAAAAGCAGGCTGCTTTTGTTTTGGCCATTTCATCGAAACCGAGGCTTTTGCTTCTGGACGAAATAGTTGACGGGCTGGATGCCGTAATTAAGAGAAAGTTCTGGGATATTTTGATTAGGGAAGTAATAGACAACGAAATGACGGTTGTAATTTCGTCACATGATTTAAAAGAACTGGATAATATATGTGATAAAGTAGGCATAATGCATGAAGGGAAAATTTTAAGGGAAGAAAATCTTGAAAAAATGAAAGATGAAATAAAAAGAGTCCAGTTTGCTGTGGATGGCGAATTTGATGCGGCGGAATTTGCTGAATACAATATAATCAGGTCCGTTAAAATAGGCAGTATTAATATTTGTACATTGACCGGAGATGTGGACGAATTTGAGAAGAAACTGGAAAGTAAATTTAATGTTCTTTTATTTGATAAACTTTCAATGAGCCTTGAGGAGATATTTATTACAGAGCTGGGAGGTGCAGGTTATGGAACAGAAAAAAAATAATTTGTTCAGCAAACTGTTTTTGAACGCACTAAGCAACAAGAAAAATTGGTTCTTTCTGTCAACGGTAATAATTTTTGTTACAACAATGCTGATTCCATTTATATTGGGATCGGAGAAAGAGTTTTTTATATTTTTCGGTATATTTGAGATTTTTGTATTGCTGTTTGTTAATTGTCTGGTTGATAACAGCTTTTTGCACAATGATTCTAAGCTGGCATATTACAAATCAAAGCCTGCTTCATTTAGAGAGCAGATCTTAGTAAACGTAGCAATAAATTTGATTTTTGCTGCATACATGCTCCTTTTGATTGTTTTGTCAGTAGTCTTCCAAGGACTGGATTACGAGATATTAGAATCTTTTAAACTCATAATTCCATGGCTTTCTACGGGAATATTTTTGGTTTCCTTATCTTCAATACTGGCAGGAAATACTTTGGTTGCAGGGGCAATGACAATATTTAACTTTGCTTTGCCGGGTATAATTTATCTTATAATTCAGTTTATGTTTTCTATATTGGAAAATATAGTTGCCGGGTTCAGCGCAAGAGTTCTTATGAATTACTTCGTAGACTCCTTTTACAAGCTGGAATACATATACTTTGCAGAATATGCTGACAAACCGGTAGATTATATATATTTTCTGTTGCTTGGAATTATACTTGTGGGCATAACACTTTTAATATTTAAGATGTTAAGTAGAAGAAAAAATGAAAACACCGGTAATTTTATAGTGTTTGACGGCTATAAGTACTTTGTATCAGTGCTTGCGTGTTTAATAGTTCCGGCGTTTTTCTCGTTTACATCTTTAAATGAAAATATAATGAACGCAATTATAGTT
Source organism: Sedimentibacter sp. MB35-C1 (assembly GCF_030913635.1). NCBI lineage: Bacteria > Bacillati > Bacillota > Tissierellia > Sedimentibacter > Sedimentibacter sp. MB35-C1. The sequence goes on along the minus strand of NZ_CP133188.1, from coordinate 668,090 downwards.
TCATTGCTCATGGCAGCTCTGACATATTATCTTATAATTGCTGTTATAGAAAAATCTTTTAGAGTTTCAAAGCTTTCTTTAAAAGTATTTGCAGTAAGCATGGTTGTCTTTATCGCCTTGACCGGAGGAACGGTCTTATTTGCCAATCAATACAAAGAAGCCGTTCCTGAAGCAGAGGACGTACGAGCTGTTTATATAGGGAATTCTACATGGGCTCACAAAGAGATAGTGAAATACATGGAGGATGGCGAGTTAAGTGACAGTGATATTTCTGATATATGGAAAAAACAATATGTAATATTGTTTTCAGACAAGGAGAATATTCAGGTTGCAATTGACCTTCATAAGGAAATTCTTGCAAATCAGAATTACAACAAGGATAATTCCTATATGAGTAATATAGTAATAGCATATTATATGAATGACGGCAAATACCTTGTCAGAGATTATAAGATTCAAGATGGTGCAGATGAGGATAATAAAGCAAAAGACGAAATTGCGTATAGGCTGTTAAATTCACAGGAATTAAAAGCTAAAAAGTATTTCTACTTGTATGATGAAAAATATTACTCAGGAAATAAATATGATATAGATGTTGAAATAAGTAAATACGGAATAAATTCAGAAAGTTTTTCTGCAGATATTAGTATAGAGGATATACGTCCGTATCTGATTGAGGATATTGATGGGCAGATCATGGATGTGAAAAATTCATTTACGGCAATGACTGATTACAATTATGAGAAAGACATATCAAGCAAAGAAAGAGAATACTATTTGGAAATAACCGTAGAAGAAAATAACAATGATGAAGACTTAAAACCTTTTATCTATAACATTGAACTAAGTGACGATTTTGAAAAAACAACAGAATACCTGAATATAAAATAAAAAACGGGACGATCTGAGGATCGTCCTTGGTTTTTGAGTTTAGTATGTTTTTGTTGGAGAATATACAGTTGCAGATTCTACGAAATTTCCTGATGAATCATAAACTTTACCTATTACGTAAAGTCTGTATGTTCCACTTGAGACAGCTCTAAGCTTTGTATTTTCACAAGTGTATGCACCTTCTTTTGACCAAGTTGCTATGGTGCTCCAACTGCCAGAATTTGATTTTTGAAGTTTCATAGTTAATTCGCATGAACCGTCACTCGATCTATGTGACATATTAGCTTTGCATTCAGCTATACCTAGGCTATCAATATCAAGCCCTGAGGCTATGCTCATTAAGCTAATGTACCTTGGAGAAATTTCTCCTGAAGTGATTTCATTAACTGTAGCAAATGACTGCACTCCCATCGATAATAAAATAGACATTACGATAATTAAGCTTAGTATTTTTTTCATTTTATTCTCCTTTGTTTTATGATAATTTATATATAAGACAATATAAAATGATAAAATGTAACATTATTTTTAATTTTTCTACGTTTTTTTACTTATACAATAATTTAAAAGGAAACCAATTATCTTATAGATTCGGCTATTTTTATTAATTCTTCGTTAGTTAAGAGGTCATCATTGCTATTAATTACAACTAAGTTTTCATGAAATTTAAAAATTAATGTAATAAAACCAGACTTTCTGTAAATATAACTGTTTTTGTTTTTAATATTTACATTGTATTTTTTGCAGTTTTCGGTATCTATGTTAAATGAAAATGCATTATCGTAATGAGAAATATAGATATAATTATTTTCGTAATTATAATAGGTTAATGTATAAAAACTACCAGATTTATATTTATCGCTTTCAATATATCTTTCAGGAATATACTCTACTGTAATCTCCTCAAGATGCTCAACCTCTTCCTCAGGCGTAAAGGTAGCGTGTGTATCGAAATTTTCTATATAAAAATTTAAGACTTTTTCTCTGAAAGCATCAACAGTGACAAAGGGAATTATAAAACCGGACAACAATATTAAAACAAATGCGGCAGCTTTGAACATTATGCTTTTAAACTTCTTCTTTCTTGCTATTCTGGCGCTGTCCTTACCTAGATGATTATTAATCAGGGCATATATTTTTTTATCCAGCTCATCCTGATTGGGATTAATAATTGATTCGTCTTTTTCAAACATGTCATACAGTTCGTTGTCTTTTTCAGCCAGTGATATGGCAGCTTTTTTAATAAGAAAATCAAAATCATAATTATTGAAATCGCTTTCATTCATTGCACTGTTCACCGCCTTTCAATCTTTGCTTCAGCATATTTACAGCCCTTTGTTTGTATACCCTAATACTTTTTACATTTATATCCAAAGCAGTTGCTATTTCTTCGTAAGAAAGTTCATCATATCCATACCGATATTGTAAAATCGATTTATACGGCTCAGGCATATGTTTCAGTGCTTCTTCAATTTCTGAACCGTAGATTTCTTCGATAATGTCACCATCATTGCTGTGGTAGGCATGTTCAGGTACGCGGCTAAGGTCAACATTTAATTTTTCTTTTTTGACATAATTAATGTAGTTATTCTTGATCATACTCATTAAATATGACTTTATTTTGTAGATATGAATTTTTTGTATCATTTCTATACATTCAACAACCTTGAGAAACGTTGTTGACACAAGATCATTTGCGATATCAGGGCTTTTAGACAGGGTAAAAGCATATTTCCAAAGGGTTTTATTGTACTTTTTATATAAAAATACTGCATATTCGTAATTAGTCATTTCTAAATCGGATTCTTCTGCATCCGATACTGCTAATAAGAAAAACATAGATTATCCTCTCCTGCGGCTGATAAAGCAATTATAACATATTTTGGACAAAGATATACATAATAATTTAAATTTTAGTTAATATTTAATAAAAAAATGCTTGACAAGCTGTTTTGAGGCCTGTATTATTGTAATAATTTAAAATTAATTTCAATGAAGGAGATATGTATGTAATTACCGGCTTGAAGAGAGCTGCTGGTTGGTGTGAAGCGGCAGGCGGATTATATATAAATCACTCCCGAGAACTTTTCTGAAAATAAGTAGGAAAAGCGGCAGACCCCGTTAGAAGGTCTCATTTATTATAATGTAAAGAGAGGTGCTTTTGGCACAATTAAGGTGGTACCGCGGGTTTTCTCGTCCTTTGAGAGAACCTGCTTTTTGTTTGCCAAAAGTAGGAGGAGAATGATATGAAAAAAGAAAATCTAGCAAGTTACACACTTAGTCAGCATGGCGAAGAAATAATACGGGCTTCGAAAAATCTTAAAGGAATTATTCAGAAGACAGATGTTATTTACAGTGAATTTTTTAGCCGCGAGTATGGAAACAATGTTTACATTAAGCCTGAAAATTTGCAGCTTACAGGTTCATTTAAGATAAGAGGAGCGTATAATAAAATATTTGGTTTGAGTGAAGAGGAAAAAAAGAGGGGAATAATAGCTGCTTCTGCCGGAAATCATGCTCAGGGTGTGGCTTTTTCAGCTCAAAAGCTAAATATATCTTCTGTAATAGTAATGCCTAAAATAACTCCTTTAATTAAGATTGCATCCACAAGATCATATGGTTCGGAAGTGTTTCTTCACGGAAATGTTTATGACGAGTCCTATAAAAAAGCGGTTGAAATGTCCTTGGAAAATGGATATACATTTATCCATCCATTTGATGATTACGGTGTTATATACGGACAAGGGACAGTAGGCCTTGAAATACTTCGTGAGTTGAAGGACACAAATGCAATTCTTGTTCCGGTGGGAGGCGGAGGTCTTATTAGCGGAATTGCTCTTATTGCAAAGAGCATTAATCCAAAGATCAAAGTGATAGGAGTGGAACCGGTTGGTGCTATGGCTATGAAGCTTTCGTTGGAAAAAGGCAGTGTTTTTGAAATCGACTCCTGCAGCACAAATGCTGAAGGGGTGGCTGTTAAACGTCCTGGTAACATCACATATGACATAACAAGCAAATATGTAGATAATATTATATCTGTTACGGAAGAAGATATTACGGAGGCATTGCTCTTGCTGGTTGAAAAACATAAGCTCATATGTGAAACTTCGGCTGTGCTCACTGTTGCAGCATTAAAAAAACTTAACATTAAAAATAAAAATGTTGTAAGTGTGCTTAGCGGAGGTAATATAGATGTGCTTACCATATCTTCATTAATTAATAAAGGATTGGTCTCCAGAGGAAGGATCTTTTGCTTTTCTGTAGATTTACCGGATATACCGGGGCAGCTTATGAAAATTTCAAGAATTATTGCCGAATTAAACGGTAACGTAATAAAGCTTGATCATAACCAGTTTAAGGCAAGTGACAGATTCACAAAGGTTCAGCTTGAAATAACAGTAGAGACAACTGGAAACGAGCATATACAAAAAATAATCGCCAGTCTTGCGAAGGAAGGATTTTCTGTCAGAAAGGTGTATTAAGTTTTTTGTTTAATGAGATTGTTTTTTACAATTTAAAAATTATTAATAAATTTTTAAAAAATGTTACGTTTTTGGACTATGAATTGTCTATATAATAAAGGGATAAATAATTAGGGGGAATATCCCTTTCGATAACATTTGATGCCAAGGGGGAAGCATCAGGTGTAAAATACTGAACAGCAGGTATTGAACAGCTGAAAAGTTGTCGGCGCAGGTATGTTGGAGGCAAAGTGTGCGGGGAATCATGCTTAACAGGGGAATTCTTTAAGCTGTAACATGTAATTGGAATTTTTGATGCAATGGCAGTTAAAAGGGGTATTGGAACAAGCTTTAATAAATTCATATAACTCTTCCGGAGGCAGCGCAAAATTTTATAACTGTACTGTCTCCGGAGAATATTTTATATACTTACATTGCTCCCAATACGCTGAACAATAACAACAGGGGGAAGCTGAGTCCTAGCTATTGCAATATTATCGTTGCACACTATTTTTACGGGGTTGTTTTCATCAACAACTATAATATTTCTTGCTGTTACGTCCGTAAGCTGTACGGATTTTACTTGTGAGGCAGAAATAACTATATCGCCAAGGACCACAACATTCTTTATATAAACATTGCCTGTTCCAACGGAATCTAAAATATTCAGGTCGCCTACTACGACCGCACTTGAATAGGTTTCTTCATAATTTGTTATATTAAAGCCTCTCTCAATATTTTCATTATCAATTATTTCATAAATTATTTTAACTGCTTCTGCACGTGTCAACGCTTTTGCAGGTAGGTACAGCCCTTCGGGATATCCCAAGATATATCCCTTGTTGTAAACTGAATTAACACTTGGTTTTGCCCATTCCTGTATTGTTCCATAGTCAGAAAGCAATGCAGCACCGTCACCGTAGGCTTCTCCGGTTGTTATGGCAGAGCTTACAACTTTTGCGACCTCTTCTCTTTTTATAGGGTTGTTCGGCCTGAAGGTGTTGTTTTCATAGCCTGAGAAAAATCCTGATGCAATTGATTTTTGAACTTCTTCGTAAAACCATTCATTATTGCTTACATCAGAAAATCCAAGATCAGTTGTTTTTTCTGTATGCATGGCGCTGTTTAATAATTTTGAAAATTCTGCTCGTGTAATTGTTCTGTCAGGTTTGAATGTTCCGTCTTCGTATCCTGAAACAAACCCAAGATTAACAGCCTTTTCAATCCAGTCTTTTGCCCAGTGGTCTTCTATATCGGAAAAAGCAGCTTTTGGCTTTGCTTCATCATTTATAGTATCCGTTTTCGGTTCTTCTGCTTCAGTATCTAAATTTTCAATGGTTGTGTTTTTTTCTTCCGTAGTTTCTGTATCAGTTATAGCATCAAGCACACCGGCATAAGCAAATGAATTAATGCTTAATATAAGGCACAGACCGGTAACGGATATTTTTTTTATTATTTCTTTCAATTTGTCCTCCTTTTAGACTTTGTGTACTAACGTCACAAATTATAATGCTTCAATTAATCAGACGTGTTTTTAAGACAAAATGTTCCCTGTTTCGTATCTCAATTATAGAATTGTCCTGATAAAAAGTAAATAGGTAATAAAAGACATATGTATGTATTGACTTATGAGCAAAAAATAAATTATAATAGTATAAATGATGTAAGGAAATCGCTGGATGGATGAATTATTTATGAAAGAAGCCTTGAAGGAGGCTCAAAAAGCTTATGATATCAATGAGGTTCCAATAGGAGCCGTAATAGTTCGGGATGGTGAAATAGTAGGAAGAGGCTACAACCAGAAAGAAACGCTTAAAGATGCAACTTTGCATGCAGAGATAGCAGCAATCAAAGAAGCTTGCAGAAAATTGGGAGGCTGGAGGCTGCCCGGGTGCACTATGTACGTTACGCTGGAGCCATGCTCCATGTGCGCTGGTGCTCTTGTAAACGCAAGAATTGAGAAGCTTGTTATAGGCGCTGCAGACTTAAAAACAGGAGCTTGCGGCTCCGTGTTGAATATAGCTCAAACAGATAAGCTGAATCATCAGATAGATGTGAAATTCGGGATTATGGAGGACAGTTGTTCAGATATTCTGAAGAAATTTTTTTCTGAGCTTAGAATATCAAAAAAATCTAAGGAGAGAGCCATGGTTAAATATCCGGTACTTGAAATTAATGTTGACAAACTCAGGGCTAACACAAAAATTGTTACAAAACTCTGCGGCAGCAGCGGTATTGAGGTTGCCGGGATAGTAAAAGTGTTTGGAGGAATCATTCCGGGCGTTCGCGCTATGATTGAAGGTGGGTGCAGGCAAATCGGAAGTTCCAGAATTGAGCAGCTTAAGCAAATAAAAATCCAGGGAATTGAAATTCCTTTGCTTCTTGTGAGAATCCCTATGCTGTGCGAAATAGAGGATGTTGTAAGATACAGCGATATATGCCTTGTTTCTGAGGAGAAAATGTTAACAGCATTAAACAAAGAAGCAGAAAGACAAAATAAAAAATATGGCGTAGTGCTAATGTATGATCTGGGAGATTTGAGGGAAGGCGTATTTACACGAAATGAACTTACTGAGCTGGCAAAGATGACGGAAAATAAATTGGATAGTCTTGTTTTGGAAGGTGTTGGAACAAATCTGAGCTGCTACGGATCGGTGGCACCAACAAATAAAAATCTATTAGAGCTTGCTGAAGCTGCGGCAGAAATTGAAAAAATAATCGGAAGAGAACTGCATATTGTTTCAGGAGGTGGAACTACCACACTTCCTCTTTTGGTCAAAGGTGAAGTCCCAGAAAAAATAAACCATCTTCGCTTAGGTGAAGGAATTATAAATACTCAGGATCTTCCACTTTATTGGAATACAAATATAGAAGGACTTGATAAAGATACATTTATATTAAAGGCTCAGATAATAGAGCTAAACGAAAAGCCTACACACCCTATTGGAGAGCTGACAGTTAACGCTTTTGGAGAGCAGGCTTACTACGAAGATAGAGGTATCCGAAAAAGGGCAATAATTGCATTGGGCAACCAAGATGTTGGAGATTCGTCAAAGCTCGTGCCGAAGGACAAGGATATAATTGTAATGGGCGCAAGCAGCGACCACACAATTTTGGATATACACGATTGCAAGAGAGAATATAAACTGGGCGATGTTGTGGAATTCAATGTATTATATCAGGCGATGTTGTTTACATCACTGTCTGAATATATATGTAAAAAAATAATCAGCAACGATTAAATTATTATTGGAGGAGGAAATTATGCCTATTATTCAAGTTGAAATGCTAAAAGGAAGAACTGTGGAGCAGAAAAGGGCTCTTGCTGAAAGGGTAACTCAGGCAGTTATGGAAACGGCTAATTGCCCGAAAGAAGCTGTAAAGATTATAATAAGAGAAATGGAATTTGAGAATTACGCCCAGGGAGGAGTGCTTAAGTGCGACGATAAATAGCATTGGGGCGATTAATTTTTTGAATAACATAAAAGGGTGCTATAATTTTCAAGATGACAGTGTCATTAATTTGAAAAATATAAGCCCTTTTTACATATAAGTATAAAGGAGTTTTTATGAAATTAATATCATGGAATGTCAACGGGTTAAGAGCATGCGTGAACAAAGGATTTATGGATTCATTTAAGGAACTGGATGCAGATATTTTCTGTCTGCAAGAGATAAAACTTCAGGAAGGACAAATTGAGCTTGAATTAGAAGGATACCATGATTTTTGGAATTATGCCGAAAAGAAAGGTTATTCGGGAACAGCGGTATTAACGCGGGAACAGCCGTTGTCTGAGGCGTATGGAATCGGTATAGGGGAACATGATAACGAAGGAAGGGTTATAACTCTTGAATTTGATAAATTTTACTTGGTTAATGTATATACGCCAAATTCTAAAAGAGCCCTTGAAAGGCTTGAGTACAGGATGAAATGGGAGGATGATTTCAGAAATTACCTTCTTAAGCTCAATGAGCATAAGCCTGTAGTAATGTGCGGAGATTTAAATGTTGCACATAAGGAAATAGATTTAAAAAATCCTAAAACAAACAAAAAAAGTGCCGGATTCACAAATGAAGAAAGAAGCAAGATGACGGAACTGATTGAAGCAGGGTTTATTGATACATTTAGATATTTTTATCCTGACAAGGAGGAAGCATACTCATGGTGGTCTAATTTTGCCAAGTCAAGAGAAAGGAACGTAGGCTGGAGAATTGACTACTTTATAACATCAAAAGAGTTTGAAAATGAACTTTTAGATGCATTCATATACCCTGAATACTATGGAAGCGACCATTGTCCTGTGGGCCTGCTCATAAAATAAACACGAAGTTTATTTACTAATAAATTAAAAATAGTATTTATTATTACGAAAATTAATAAAAAAAAATTATTGCTTATTCTTTAGTTTCTGCTATAATAAAAATGTAAAATGATATGAAATTGAATATGCGCATCAATATAATAGGGATAATATGGTTCCGTAGTTTCTACCAAACAACCGTAAATTGTTTGACTATTGATTTTTTGTATTTGAATTTTATTTATATGATGCGTCTGAATTAACAGGCGCATTTTGTGTTTTATACACTAAATTTTACGAAAGATATAAAAAGCAAACGTCTATTTCTTGCTTTTTAAATATTAAAAAAATTAGGAGAATAAAATGAAAAAATTTCTTAGCATTATTTTATCACTTGTAATGATCTTTTCACTTGCAGCGTGCGCTCAGAAGCCTGCGGCTGAGGAACCTCAATCGGAAGCACCGGCATCAGAGGGAACTGAACAGAGCGGTTCTGGATTATTTCCTGCAATAGCAAAGGAAGATATAAAAGTGGCAGTTATCCATATAGGAAACCCTGCTGACGGATCTGGCTATACATACGCTCATGACCAGGGAATAGTTGGAATGCAGGAAGCACTGGGACTTGATGACAGCCAAATTATTCGCAAGAACAATGTAAATGATACTGATCCTACTGCTACGGAGACGGCAATACTTGAAGCAATAGAAGAAGGAGCTAACATTATTTTTGGTACAAGCTGGGGTTACATGGACATAATGGAAGCTTTAGCAGAAGAATATCCTGAAGTGATTTTTTCACATGGTACAGGATACAAGAGCAACGATACAAACTTTAATAATTATTTCGGAAGAATTTATCAGGCAAGATATTTAACAGGTATTGCTGCAGGCTTAAAAACAGAGAGCAATTTAGTAGGATATGTTGCGGCAATGGGACAGCAAAACTCTGAGGTTACAGGCGGAATTGATGCATTTGCAATGGGAGTGTACTCAGTAAACCCTGATGCAAAAGTATATGTAAAGGTAACTAACAGCTGGTATTCGCCTGAGGAAGAGACTAATGCAGCAAAAGCGTTGCTTGCTGAAGGTTGCGATGTTATTGCACAGCACTGCGATACTCCTAACCCTCAACTTGAAGCTGAAAAAGCTGGTAAGTGGGGAATCGGTTATAACTCAGACATGTCTAAGGATGCTCCTAAAGCAACAATTACATCTGCAGTTTGGGATTGGTCTGCATATTATACTACAGCCGTTGAAAATGTTATAAACGGAACATGGACAAATGAAAATTACTTTGGAGGAATGGAAGAAGGACTGGTTGGTATTTCTCCACTTAATGAAAGTGTAGTTGCAGAAGGAACAGCTGATGCAATTGCTGAAGCAGAACAATCAATTCTTGACGGAAGCTTCAATATCTTTGACGGAGTTATTGAAACAAATGACGGAAGTACTGTTGGAGAAGAAGGCAAGACATTGGACGATGCAACAATTACCGGAGGAATTAACTGGTATTTTAAAACAGTGGAAGTTAAATAATTAATTAAATCCTCTTATTTTCTGTCATTCTGAACAAGAGGTGCAATTATTATATTGCACCTCCTCAGAATGACATTATAATTTATTGCAATTGTCTTGTATTAAAAATATACCGGACATAGATGGGAGTAAACTAATGTCAAACGAATCAAATTATGCTATAGAGCTTAATGGCATTTCAAAAGTGTTCGGCAATGTGGTTGCCAATGACAACATAAATTTAAATATTAAATACGGAGAAATTTTGGCTTTGCTTGGAGAAAACGGATCCGGAAAAACAACTCTGATGAATATGCTGGCAGGTATATACTATCCAGATGCAGGGTCCGTATCAATTGCGGGAAATGAGGCTGCAATCGGATCTCCAAAAGATGCCATAGATTATGGAATAGGAATGATTCATCAGCATTTTAAGCTGGTTGAGATTTTTAATGCTATGGATAATATAGTGTTGGGCACTGATGGAAGGTATGAAAAACCAAAATTACTAAAAGATAAAATTCTAAACATAAGCAATAAATTCGGACTTGAAATTGAACCTGAGAAAAAAATCTACAATATGTCTGTAAGTGAAAAGCAGACTGTGGAAATAATGAAGGTACTATACAGAGGGGCAAAGATTCTTATACTGGATGAACCGACAGCGGTTTTGACTCCTCAGGAAACTGAAAAGCTGTTTACTATCCTTCGTAAAATGAAGGAACAGGGAAGTGCAATAATAATTATTACTCATAAGCTTCATGAGGTCTTAAATATAAGCGATCGTGTCGCAATATTGAGGAAGGGAAAACTTGTTGATACGGTTGAAACTAAAAAAACAAATGAGAACAAGCTTACAGAGCTTATGGTCGGCAGGCCTGTCAGTCTTAAAATAAAGCGGCCTGAAACAACAAACAACAAGACTGTTCTTAATGTTGTGGAGCTGTCGGTAGAAAACGCCGACGGTACGTTAGCAATAAAAGATGTAAACTTTAAACTTAAAAGTGGAGAAATCCTGGGCGTAGCAGGAATAGCGGGAAGTGGTCAAAAGGAACTGTGCGAGGCTATTGCCGGCCTGGTTAAAATAAAAAGCGGAGCAGTGCTCTGTCATAAGGAAAATATTATAGGCAAGACGCCTGATGAAATTATTAAATTAGGAATAAGCATGAGCTTTGTGCCTGAGGACAGGCTTGGAATGGGGCTCGTTGGTTCCATGGGAATGGTAGAAAACATCATGCTTAAATCTTATAAAAACAACAAAGGCCTTTTCATAGATAAAAAACCGGCAAAAAAACTTTCAGAAGAATTAGTTGAAAAATTGGATATAGTAACTCAAAATATTTATATGCCGGTCAGAATGATGTCTGGCGGAAATGTGCAAAAAGTATTGCTTGGAAGAGAGATTGAATCAAATCCAAATGTACTTATAACTGCATATCCTGTGAGAGGGCTTGATATCAATTCTTCATATGTTATATATGACCTTCTTAACGAGCAAAAGAAAAAAGATGTAGCTATTTTATTTATCGGAGAGGATCTTGATGTTTTATTGGAGCTTTCTGACAGAATAATGGTACTGTGTCACGGAAAAGTTCAAGGGATTGTGGATGCAAAAACAACTACAAAGGAAGAAATCGGACTTATGATGACAGGAATGAATTTAACAGGGGGCGGCCATAATGAATAAAGCAAAAATTAGAGAACCTTTATTTCGTACCGTGAAAAGGGCAGAACGTTCAAAGGCGGAGATATTAAGACTCAGAATTATGGCATTTATATTGGCTCTGGCTGCAGGAGGATTGTTTATACTGTGCCTTGGGTTTAATCCTGTAGAGCTTTACGGTACCATTGTATCAGGTGCTTTTAGAAGCAAAATGGCAATACAGGCAACTGTTAAAATTATGATTCCGCTGCTGATTACCTCTCTTGGAGTTATACTGGCATTTAAAATGAGATTCTGGAACATCGGAGCAGAGGGACAAATAATAATGGGTGCGGTATTTTCATCATATTTTGCATTGTTTTACAGTAATTTACCTCACTTTGCGCTCCTTGCTTTAATGTTTGTTGCAGGAGCTATTGGAGGAGGTTTGTGGGGGGCAATTCCAGCATATTTTAAAACGAAATTTAATACTAACGAAACATTGTTTACACTGATGCTGAATTATATAGCTTTGCATGTTATATCATACCTTCGCGACGGCCCGTGGAAGGACCCAGGCTCGTCAGGGTTCCCGAAAATTGCGCGGTTTGCTTCAAATGCTCAAATTGATAAGGTGTTGGGAGTGCAGTTCGGATGGATAATAGCCCTGATACTTGTGGTGGTTGTTTTCGTATATATGAGATATACCAAACATGGATACGAAATAAGTGTTGTGGGAGAAAGCCAATCAACTGCACAGTATGCGGGAATGAATGTCAAAAAGGTAGTTATCAGAACGATGCTAATAAGCGGAGGAATATGTGGACTGTCAGGTGTGATTCAGTCTGCCGGTTCTGACATGACACTGGCTTCTTCTGTTGCCGGCGGAGTAGGGTTTACAGCAATAATAGTTGCGTGGCTGGCTAATTTAAATCCTCTGGGAATATTTCTTGTTTCATTTTTGTTCAGCATTCTTGAAAAGGGAAGCAGCGTAATGCAGTCAACCTACGGATTATCCACATACTCTGCTGCAGTATTGCAGGGAATAATATTGTTCTTTATTTTAGGAAGTGAATTTTTCATAAGGTATAAATTTGCATTGGGACAAAGATACAAAGGAGGGGCTAAGTAATGAACTTATTCATAAATTTTTTAATTGCCGCAGTATTTGCGGGAACGCCTCTTTTGTTCGGTACTATAGGAGAAATCTTGAATGAAAAGGCAGGACATTTGAATCTCGGTGTTGAAGGAATGATGATGATGGGAGCCTGCGCCGGATTTATGGCGGGATATATGAGTGACAGCCTGTTTATTGCACTTATAGCGGCGTTTATGGCAGGGATGTTGGGAGCTTTAATATATGCTGTACTGACCATAACTTTTATGGCAGATCAAAATGTTACAGGGCTTACTCTAACCATATTTGGAACAGGAATTTCGAATTTTGCAGGAGAGTATATGATAGTGAATTCACATACGACTTCACTTAAGCTTCCAGCACAGATTACAATGCAGCTTAACAATTTAAACATACCGGGGTTAAGCGACTTGCCAGTTTTAGGGAAGCTGCTGTTCAACTATAATCCTTTTGTATATTTGGGAATTGTGGTAGCAATTATTTGTGGTTTGTATTTAAATCACACTAAGTCCGGTCTCAACATGAGAGCCATAGGTGAGAATCCTGCAGCGGCGGATGCTGCCGGAATAAAAGTTACGAAGCTTAAGTATATTAATGTGCTTCTGGGCGGAGGAATATGTGGAATAGGAGGAGCATACTGCTCAATGATTATCAACGGAGGAGTGTGGATGAGCAACAGTGTTAACGGCCTTGGCTGGATAGCAGTAGCGCTTGTTATATTTGCTTCGTGGAGCCCTGTAAAAGCAATCTTTGGTTCGTTTATTTTTGGAGCGTTCAATGTTCTAAAATATTATTTTCCAAAAACAATAATTACAATACCAAATGCATTTTACGATATGCTTCCATTTGTAATAACTGCCCTTGTTCTTGTAATAACATCAATTAAAAAATCAAAAGAAAACTCTCAACCTGCCGGCTGCGGAGTGAACTATTACAGAGAAGAAAGATAAATATAATAAATTTTATATGAATTTAAGTGACCTGCCGCATCATTCTCAGACAGTAAAGTATTTCTATATTTAAGAAACTTTAGTTTTGTATCGGAATGATGCGGAGGTCTTTTTTATTTGCAGCTGGGTACATGATGTACAGAATATATTTATGTGCGTTAAATACAATGTATAAAACGGGATTTAAAACAAAAACTAGAAAATGAAGTATGAAGGAGGTATTATGAGGAAGGTATATTTAACGGTTTTATTGACTTTTACACTTTTTTTTGCAAGCTGCAGCATGGCTGGGGGTGTTTCTGAAATTGAAATAATTAATTTAAAAAACGGTGAAAAAACATCTGTTTCCGGTGACAGCGAAATTGCAAAGACAATTTTAAAGGCGGTAAAATCAAAAGATAAGGATTACGATGAAGCAGAAGATTTAATATCCTACGAGCTTATTATAAACAAAGCTTCCGGTGCCGATTATTATAATATACATTTTGATTTAAACAACGAAGAGGCATATATTTCACATGACGAAAGCACATACAAAATTGATGACAAAACAGCATCTGAATTATTTTTAGATGAAAACTTTGCTTACACATACATAGCATCCACATTGTATAATTCTTTTTTGGATTATAATGAAAGCAGGTTAAATCCTAACATTAAGTATGATTGGACATACAAAGATATTGATGGGATATTTGCAAAGAAAAAAGGAGAGATAAGAGGAGATATAAACACAAGTCCCGTAAAAATAGGGGCAAATGATGAGCTGGACATTGCTTATGAAAAGGTTCCGGACAGTCAGGTGGTTCGTGTATATTCTCAGGGAAATATTATAAGCACAGGTACAGATATACAAAGTGCTGTTAGCAGCCTTACTGATGACGGAGAATATACAGTTGAAAGTCATGCTCAGTGGCTGCAGAAGGAGGGCTCAGAATTTTACGGAAGTCAGACGTTAAGCTTTACTGTTGATGTAGACAATCCAGCAAGTATAGAGATTGTTACAAAGGAAAATTACCCGGGGAATATTCTGCTTGTCTATATTCAAAATTTAAATGGTGATGAAAAATTATCCTTATCGACAGAAGCCGTAAAAACAGAGACGGAAATGTACAGCTACAAGGAAAAAAGTATATTCATCTGCCCCATTGATCTATATGCTCAGCCGGGAGAATATGATGTTAATGTTGATATAGTAGGAAAGGCAGGGGATGCTTATACTATTTCAAAGAGCTTTACTGTAATAAGTAAATCTTTTAAAACTCAGTATCTTACGGTCTCTGACGATATGAACGATACAAATAATGATGATACTGCAATCTATGAGTTTTTACAGCTTGTCAAGCCTGCGAGAACAGAGTCTGCTTCGGAAAAGCTTTGGGAGGGTACATTTATTATGCCTGTTGAAGGAGAGCTCACGACCGATTTTGCCGAAATAAGGTATGTGAACAACGAACAGTCTTCATCAAGACATTCGGGGATTGATATCGCTGCTCCTTTGGGAACTGAGGTAAAGGCTCCCAACAGCGGAATTGTAACATTTGCAATGGAAGGGCTTTTGTCTCCGGGAAACACAGTTGTAATTGATCACGGTATGGGAATTTTTACATCTTATTATCATTTTGATACCATTGCAGTTAAAAAAGGGCAGAAAGTATCAAAAGGAGATATTATAGGGACAGTGGGTACGACTGGATTTTCAACAGGCCCGCACCTTCATTATGCAGTAAGCATTTATAATACTTATGTTAATCCATACCAGGTGCTTAGCGGAATAATAGATTAATAATTGTTTACCTTTACTGAATTGTGGTATATACTTAATACAAGTAAATTAATTAGGAGGCGCTATGGATTTTATAGGTTGGGCGTGGCTTGTGGTAATTGCTGCGTGCGTAATTATTGAAGCTTCCACAATGGGTCTTACAACTATTTGGTTTGCTATTGGAGCCTTAGTTGCATGGTTTGTTTATTTAATGAATTTTGACCTTCATGTACAGATCGTGGTTTTTTTGATTGTGTCTTTTGCAAGTCTGCTTCTTACAAGGCCTATAGCTGTTAAAAAGCTGCAGGTAGGTAAAACCAGGACTAATATTGACAGCTTAATCGGAGAGACGGCAAAGGTGGAATCAACAATAAGCAACATAAACGGTGAAGGCCATGTAAAACTAAAGGGACAAATATGGTCTGCAAGATCGATGGATGATGAAATAATTGAAAAAGACGAACTTGTAGTCGTAAAAGAAATAGTAGGAACAAAAGTTATAGTAAAAAGAAAATAGCAGGAGGTAAAGAATGGGATTTATAGGTACAATAATTTTAGTTGTTATTGTTATAGCATTGATTGCAACAAATATCAGAATAGTGCCGCAGGCACATGCTTTTGTGGTAGAGCGCCTTGGCGCATACCAAACAACATGGAGTGTAGGGATACACGTAAAGATGCCATTACTAGATAAAATTGCAAAAAAAGTTATATTGAAAGAGCAGGTTATTGACTTTGCTCCTCAACCGGTTATTACAAAGGATAATGTTACGATGCAGATTGATACTGTAGTGTTTTTTCAGATAACAGATCCAAAATTCTATACTTACGGTGTAGATAGGCCTATGTCGGCAATAGAAAATCTCTCAGCAACCACATTGAGAAATATAATAGGAGATCTGGAGCTTGATCAAACTTTGACATCCAGAGAGATAATAAATACAAAAATGCGTCAGGTTTTGGATGATGCCACAGACCCATGGGGCATTAAAATAAACCGTGTTGAGGTTAAAAATATTATTCCTCCAAAAGAAATTCAGAATGCCATGGAAAAGCAGATGAAAGCAGAGAGAGAAAAAAGGGAATCTATACTTATCGCCGAAGGACAAAAAAATGCTGCTATTCTGGTTTCACAGGGTAAAAAGGAATCACTTATACTTGAAGCTGAAGCAGAGAAGCAAGCTGCCATATTAAAAGCAGAGGCTAAAAAGGAAGCTTCAATAAGAGAAGCCGAAGGTGAAGCTGAAGCAATTCTGAACATTCAGAAGGCAACGGCAGAGGGCTTGAAGATGATAAAGGGTGTACAACTTGACAAGGAAGTTTTAACGTTAAAGAGCTTTGAAGCATTTGAAAAGGCTGCAAACGGTAATGCAACAAAAATTATCGTGCCATCTGAGATTCAGGGGCTGGCCGGACTTGCAAGTGCACTAAGCGAAGTAAGTAAGGAAAAGTAAGTAAAATAAAATGCGTCCAAGTAGACGCATTTATTTTATTTGAAAATATCTTTTGAAAAGGTAATTCTGTTTCTGGTTTGTATAAATTTATCTGATATAACTGCCTGAACAACCAATACAACGCCAATAGCGGAAATAATATCTCCCACACTGACAATAATCCAGTTTCCGATAGTTATTATGTTTCCTAAAAAATGTAATGATGCACCATCGGCAGGAGTAAAGAACAATATCTTTCCGCTGATTAAAAGGTCATGCATTTCAGTTCCGTACAGTCTTGCTGCTGCATCTGCAGCCAGTGGAAATTTAAATCGGTTTGCTAAAAAAACCAGTAAATTAAGGCCTAATCCAACCAAGGGTATAACCATAAATTTCATGCTGATATTTGAAATTAAAAACAATGCTGATAAAATATAAGCCAATAAAAGGAAGACGGAATATAACGATGAATTATAATCAAAGAGGCCAAGATTCATAACTATAATCGCAAGATATAAGAGTGCTGCTATGTATATAAAAGGTTTTCCGCTAAAACTCACATAATTCAGCCTTGAAATTTTTCCTCTTCGTATTAAACCCACAACTATTCCCAAAATTAAGGCTTCAAGAAACATTTTTACCTCCGTTTTTATAAATTAATTTAATTCTACAATATATGTGTAAATATATCAACTTTTTATTGAAAAAGTTTAGTTTATTTAAAGAAAAACATAATAAAATAGCTTGAAACGTTCAATAATAAATGAATATTGACTGGTTATAATAAGTATGTTATTATTTTTGTAATATTTTAAATTACTTGGGAGGTTCTTACAGTGCTAGAAGAAGGCTCGATATGGAGTCCAATAATGTTACAGGTAATTCTGATTCTTGTAAATGCGATTTTTGCATCTGCCGAAATAGCGGTTATATCTATGAATGATAACAGAATGGCAAAAATGGCACTTGAGGGAGACAAGCGCGCTATTAAGCTTACAAAGCTGACTTTACAGCCATCTTATTTCCTTTCTGTAATACAGGTTGGAATTACATTGGCCGGGTTTTTTGGAAGCGCATTTGCGGCAGATAACTTTGCCAGCAGATTGACAAATTTGCTTTTGAGAATGGGTGTAAATTTACCGGCTTCAACATTAAACACATTGTCAGTTGTTATAATCACCTTGATTTTATCTTACTTTACGCTTGTATTCGGTGAGCTTGTACCGAAAAGAGTCGGAATGAAGAATGCGGAGAAACTTGCTTTACTTATGTCAGGGATGCTATTTTCCATATCTAAGTTTTTTTCGCCTCTTGTTTGGCTGTTAACTGCTTCAACTAACGGAGTATTAAGGCTTATCGGTATAGATCCGAATTCTGAAGATGAAGAAGTTACAGAAGAGGATATAAGAATGATGGTTGATGTTGGGAGTGAAAAAGGCTCCATTAATGCCAACGAAAAAGAAATGATTCAAAATGTATTTGAATTTGATAATAAAACAGCTGAAGAAGTAATGACACACAGAACCGAAGTAGATATTTTATGGCTTGATGAAACTGATGAAGAGTGGGCGCAAAAAATTACAAAGAGCAGGCATACAAGGTATCCTGTTTGCGATGGGAGTGCTGACAACATTATAGGTGTCGCTAATGTAAAGGATTATTTCAGATTAGCAGACAAATCCAGGGAAAATGTTATGGACAAAGCTGTTAAAGCAGCTTACTATGTACCTGAAACTGTTAGGACAGACGTACTGTTTCAGAACATGAAAAAGACTAGGAATCATTTTGCGGTTGTATTTGATGAATATGGAGGGATGAGTGGGGTTATTACAATGAATGACCTTTTGGAGCAGATAGTTGGAAACTTTGATGATGATTATTTAAACCCAGAACCTCCGTCAATAGAAAAACTAGATAATGACACATGGAAAATAAAGGGATCTGCTTACTTGGAGGATGTTTCAAAGCAACTTGGAATAAGGCTTCCAGATGAGGATTTTGACACTTTTGGAGGACTAGTGTTCGGCGTGCTTGGAATAATTCCCGAAGATGGGAGCACAATGGAGCTTGACGAATACGGGCTCAAAATAAAGGTTACTGAAATTAAGGGAAGAAGGCTTGAAACTGCAATAGTATATAAATCTCCGGATTCTACCGACTATGAAGATTGATTGAAATTTTCAAGTTAAACCCACATTTAATAATATAAGGGGGCTTTATGAATTATTTATTGACAAAATTATTGATTTTACCGGGTATTCTACTTGGAATTTCAATACATGAATTTTCACACGGGTATGCTGCTGTGCTTATGGGAGATGATACCCCTATCACGCAGGGCCGGTTGACGCTTAATCCTATTAAGCACATAGACCCCTTGGGATTTTTGTGTTTGCTCTTGTTTGGGTTCGGGTGGGCAAAGCCTGTTATGATAAACAGAAGAAATTTTAAAGATCCAAGAAGAGACGATGCCTTGGTGGCGCTTGCAGGACCTGCTGCTAATTTATTGGTGGCCTTCTTGTTTGTTGGACTTATGAAGGTTACTGATATGTTTATGCCATATACTGTTACAACTCAAATATTGTGGGAGATACTTAGGAGTACAGTTTCAATTAATCTTGTGCTTATGGCGTTTAACCTGATACCCATACCTCCTCTTGACGGCCATCATATTTTAGGGAGCATAGGCGGAGCAAGAGTCTGGAATTTTTATTATAAATATTATGATCAGCTGAGATTTGCTATGCTTTTGCTGATAATATTCAGGGGTATAGGATTTGTTATAGGCCCTGTCATAAATTTTATGTATAGCTTTTTAATATCAATATTTTTTTAGGAATGTGAAATGGAAAATAAAAACGAATTTAGAAAAAGAATTTTAAAAATAAGAAACAACATGGACCATGAGGATGCATCTGTTAAAAGTACAGTAATTATGAACAAGCTTATGGCAACAGATGAGTATAAGAACAGCAAGGTTGTATTTGTGTATATGAGCTTTAAAAATGAAGTTATGACATATGATTTGATAAATAAAATGCTTGCTGAAAACAAAAGAGTCATAATACCATATACAGACGTAAAAAACACTGTAATTATTCCCTCGGAAATTAAAAGCATGGATGATCTTGTTTTGAGTCCGTTCGGATATTATGAGCCGGTGTATGAAAAAATCAGGCTCGTAGAGCCGGAGGAATTTGACTTGATAGTTGTTCCGGGAGTTGTGTTTGACAAGCAGCATAATCGCATCGGATTCGGTAAGGGCTACTATGACAGAATTCTGTGCCGAAAAAAAAGAGGTTCTGCAGCTGTGGCTGTGGCATATGAATTTCAGGTACTTGACAAAGTTCCGTCGGAGCCTCATGATGTCAAAATGGATATGATTATTACTGAAGAAAATATATATAAACGTTAGATTTGCGATAAATATTATCTGGCTATTGTAATTATATAGACTTTTTCTGCTCCGTACTTAATTAGAGCTTTAGAGCATTCATCAACAGTGGATCCGGTTGTGTATATGTCATCAACCAATAGAATCGTACTGTTGATAATTTTTTGTGCGGATTTTTTGACGGTAAAGGCATTTCTAAGGTTTTTTCTTCTGTCTTCCTTTTTTTGCCCGCTTTGCTTCAATGTCTTTTTAGTGCGTTTTAGCGCATCCACATAGGGTATGCATAGTCTGGAAGCTATGTATCTTGCTATTAGTTCTGACTGATTGTATCCTCGTTTCCTCATTTTAGACGGATGGATAGGAA
Source organism: Sedimentibacter sp. MB35-C1 (assembly GCF_030913635.1). Lineage (NCBI taxonomy): Bacteria > Bacillati > Bacillota > Tissierellia > Sedimentibacter > Sedimentibacter sp. MB35-C1. The sequence continues at coordinate 647,233 of NZ_CP133188.1, read as the reverse complement.
CAGAAGCAATAAAATCAAAATAGGCGTAATTTGTATCTTTCATGTAATCTACGAGGCAATTTCCAAAGAATTTAAAAAAATATGATTTATTGTAGTATTTATAGCTGTATATGGCTTTTTTTATAATACCTTCATATGCGTAGGGAGAACGTGACGTTTCAAAATATCTGTCTGAGTTTCGGCACTCTCTGCACAGCCCGTCAAAAGAGTCAAAATCAATAGGCTTGCAACATTTACTGCATGCAGGATGAATTATTTTCTTAATTTTTTTTTCGCAGTCTGAGCAAATGTATTTGTCATTTATCTTCTCATCGTATGTTTCACAGATAAAACACGTGTTTTTTTCTGGATAAATAAGCTCTAAGAAGGATTCTGCGTATGAGTTCATATTTCAATAATACCCTCCGATAACAGATTGTATGTTTCTAATGAAGAATGAAGTCTGTAATCTAGTGCCGAATAACGCTTGTCAATTTTACTGTTGTTAATCATTTCTTGCATGTATTTTTCAATGCCTACCAACACTACAAGCTTTTTTGCTCTTGTAATTGCTGTATAAAATAAATTTCGTGTCAGAAGCATTGGAGGGCCCCAAACAACAGGCATTATTACAACTGGGAACTCACTTCCCTGGCTTTTATGAACCGTAGTGGCATAGGCAAGTATTAGCTCATCCAGCTGATTGAACGGGTAAACAACTTCTTTTTCTTCATCAAATTGAACTGTTAATTCCTGATTGTCTTCATCAATAAAAATTATGTACCCTATGTCGCCATTATAAACTCCTTCACCTGTTATTTCCCTGCCGTCGCTGCAAATTTTCCATTCGGACTGATAGTTGTTTTTTATCTGCATAACCTTGTCTCCGACACGAAAAGTATATGTTCCAAAAGCTTTTTCTTTTTTAAACTTCGATGGAGGATTTACGTTCGCTTGTATTTTTTTGTTCAGCTCAATTACACCTACATCTCCTTTTTTCATGGGAGAAAGAATCTGAATGTCTTTTAAGGAGTCCAGATTGTACTTTATAGGAAGCCTGTTACTGTATAAATCAACAATCAGTTCTGCTATATCAATGCGGCTTTTTTCTCTCATAAAGAAAAAGTCAGTGTCCTTTTTATTATAAATAGGCATAAGGCCTTTGTTGATTGCGTGAGCGTTTTGAACAATCATGCTTCCTGCGGATTGTCTGAATATTGTATCAAGACGTATAAATTTAATGGTGTTGGAATTTATTATATCTGACAAAACGTTGCCCGCACCCACAGATGGCAACTGATCTACATCACCCACAAGAACCAGTCTTGTTTTTCTTTTGAGTGCTTTCAGAAGGTTGTTCATCAAAAGAATATCCACCATGGACATCTCGTCTACAATAACTACGTCACAATCAAGGGGAGAATCTTCGTTTTTATTGAATGAAAGGCTACTCTCATCTTCACCGTATGCATATTCCAGCATTCGGTGTATTGTCTTGGCTTCTCTGTCTGTTGACTCCGTGATTCTTTTTGCGGCTCTTCCTGTAGGGGCACAAAGCATAACCTTTTTGTTCATTCTTTCGAATATTTTTATCATTGATCTGATAATGGTTGTTTTTCCGGTTCCAGGGCCGCCAGTTACTACTGTCACACCGTTAATAACAGACTGTATTACCGCTTCACGCTGTTTCTCAGAAAGTACTATGGATGATTCATCCTCGATGCTGTTTAAATATGAAAAAGCATCCCCCTCTGTCAAGTTAAAATCCGCTCTAGATAATGTGATCAGATCTTTACATACACTGACTTCTGCCGTGTGGTAGGGAATGTAATATACAACACGTTCATTGTTAATTGTTTCTATGTGTATTTTACCTGTAAACGCCATGTTGCGAATTTCATCCTCCACTAAATCACAACTGATTCCCAGTAAACTTGCGGTGTTGTTGAGAAACATATTGTATGGTGCATATGTGTGTCCTCTCGAAGCAAAATCCATGAGCACATATCTTGCTCCGGAAGATATTCTAAACGGGGAAATTTTTTCTACGCCCAGAGATTCCGCAATTTTATCTGCCAGTTTGAAACCTATGCCGTAAATGTCCTCTGATAATCTGTAAGGGTTTTCTCTGATTACATTAATTGTGTTTTTGCCGTATTGCTTATATATTTTAATGCTATAGCTTGTGCTTATATCATGATCTTGTAAAAACATCATTATTTCTTTTATATCTGATTGTTCGGCAAAGCTTTTTGCAATCATGTCCGCTTTTTTTTCGCCTATTCCGTCTATTTCAGTCAGCCTGCCGGGGTTATTTTGTATTATATTAAAAGTATCTTCTTTAAATGCTTCAACTATTTTTTTGGCAGTGTAACTGCCTATACCCTTAATTAACCCAGAGCTCAGGTAATTTTCAATTTTATCCAAGTCAGATGGCAGAAGAGCGGTGTACATATCAACTTGAAATTGCTCGCCATATTTTGGGTGAGTTACTCTTTTCCCGTATATTTCTAACATTTCTCCCGCAATGTCAGTTCCGAAAATTCCTGTTATTGTAATAACTTCGTTTTCGCACTCCATCATTGCAACTGTATATCCGTTTTCATCATTGCGAAAAATTGTCTCTGCTATTGTTCCCTTTAGTGTTTCCATTAAATGCTCCTTGCATTGTACTATTAAAATTATACCATAGATTCGTATATTCCAAATAATAAAAAATAAAAAGATTACAAATTTTTCTTTCAAAGGTTGAAAAACTGTGATAAACTTTATTTCAGCATTGGTGTTTGAAATTAAGGAAAAATAAACATTAATAGGTCATAATATATTTGTTAATATTTTTCATACACTAGAAAGAGAACTTACCTGGTAAAAAAGGAGTATTATATAAGAATGGGTGTTCTGGCGCTTTTTACCGAAGACTACAGGTTCTTAAGCCTGAATATTGAATTATAAATCATTGAGCAAGAAAGGAATAATCATGTCAAAGGAAAACTTCATTAAAGGGGCTGCAATTCTTGGAGTTGCAGGATTACTTGTAAAAATTTTGGGGGCAATTTACAGAATACCGCTGACAAATTTGATAGGAACTGAAGGCATAGGCTATTATCAGCCTGCTTATAACATATATAACCTTTTGCTTGTTGTATCTTTATCAGGATTTCCAACGGCAATTGCAAAATTGGTTTCAGAAAAAAGGGCATTAAAGAATTTTGAGGGAGCATATCAAGTATACAAAGTGTCGCGATGGGGATTGTTTCTTATAGGCTTAATTTCTTCGCTACTAGTACTAATTTTTGCAAAAAATCTTGTTTCCTTAATAGGATTCCCGGGAGCATACTACTCAATGCTAGCTCTGGTTCCTGCATTGTTTGCTGTACCTCTTTTATCGGCTTACAGAGGATTTTTTCAAGGAAGTCAGAATATGGCTCCCATTGCTTTATCACAGATTATAGAGCAGGTGTTCAGAGTATCGGTTGGACTTTATCTGGCGTATGCGCTGGTAGGAAGAGGGCTGGAAGAAGCTGCGGCAGGTGCCACGTTTGGCGCGTCTGCAGGAGGTGTTGCGGCATTAATACTTATTTATCTGATGTTCCTTTTCACAAAAAAATCAATTAAAGAAGAAATAAAATTATCATCACATAATAGAACGGAACCTGTAAAAAATATTGTTAAGAGTCTTTTGTATATAGCAATACCAATAACAATTGGGGCTTCAATTGCACCGTTGATGGGAATTATGGATTCGTACATTGTATCTAACAGGCTTACTGCAATAGGATATACAAATGTTCAGATAGCTGATATGTTTGGTGAGTTAAGCGGTACTGCACAAACATTAATAAATTTTCCGCAAGTTTTTTCAACTGCTGTTGCCATGAGCTTAGTACCTGCAATCACTGATGCGTTTACAAAAAAGCAGAATGTAAAATTAAATGTAACGGCAAATGCAGGTGTAAAAATGTCTCTGATAATAGGGTTGCCTTGCGGTATAGGTCTGTTTATGCTTGCAGAGCCGGTTATTGCCTTGCTGTATTCTTCGCTGGGACCGGAAAAACATGCAAGTTCCGGAGCATTGTTGGAAATTTTGGCAATAGGCGTTATTTTCCTTACATTGGTGCAGGCATTTACAGCGATTCTTCAATCTATTAATAAGCAGTTTCATCCGGTTAAAAACTTGATTGCCGGACTTATAGTTAAAGTAATTTTATCGTACATACTTATCGGAATGCCATCAATTAATATAAAAGGGGCGGCCATAAGCACTACAATATCTTATTTTGTAGTTGCGCTTCTGAACTGGTATGATATAAATAATACAAGCATAAAAATTAAATTGATACAGGTGTCCTCAAGATCACTTCTTTCGGTTGCAATAATGGCAGCAGCAACAGGTGTTTCATTTAGATTTTTTAAATCTGTGCTTCATAGTCAGAATTTGGCGACACTTGGTTCAATAACAATAGCTGTTATAGTGTATGTTATATGCCTGTTTGCAACGGGGGCAATTACGAAGGCAGATTTAGAGTTAATACCCAAAGGAGAAAAACTAGCAAGGTTTGTGAGGAAATAAAATGAATACTATTCAAATTATAGGACTAGGCGCAGGAAGCCGTGATGATTTGACTGTGAAGGCATATAAGGCATTAAACGAGAACATACCAACATTTGCAAGGACAGAAAGGCATCCGACGGTAAAAGAGCTTAAAAAAGAAATAAATATAGAATGTTTTGATAATTTTTTTGAAAAATATGAAACTTTTGATGAAGTTTATGAAAAAATGGCCGATAAATTAATAGAGTTTGCAAATACCTACGGCAAAATTAATTATTGCACCGCAGGAAGTCCATATTATGGAGATATAGTAACAAAAAAGCTTTTGAATGAATATAAAGACCAAATAAGTATAATAATAATTGATGGAATGAGTTTTCTTGATAAATGCATAAAGCTGTCGGGGTTTTCAGATTACAAATCTATTAAAGTTCTGGATTGTCTTGAGGCGGATGAGTTTTCTTTCGATATAAATTCCTTAAATATAGTAACTCAGGTATATGATCATGAAATGGCTTCACAGTTGAAACTTATCCTTATGGAAACATATTCTGATGATTCATATATTTTAAATATTGATGTTTTAAAAGAAAATGTCGAAAAAACTCCTTTGTACATGCTGGATCAAGAAAAAAAATACGGATTTTCAACATATTTTTGTGTTCTACCTATTGAAATTTCGAAAAATACAGTGTATAATGTTACTAATCTATGCAGAATTGTGAAAATATTGAGAGGGCCTGACGGATGCCCTTGGGACAGGAAACAGACCCATGAATCTATAAGACAGCATGTTGTGGAAGAAGCTTATGAAGTGGTGGATGCCATAGATAATGATGATATAGATAATCTCATTGAAGAGCTCGGAGATTTATTGTTTCAGGTAGTTTTTCACGCAGAGATTGGCAGTGAAGAAGGTTACTTCAATTTAAATGACATCATAACAAATTTGTGCAAAAAAATGTATTTTAGGCATCCTCATGTATTTGGGGATATCAAGGCCGGCAACGTGGATGAAGCTCTTCAAAGCTGGGAAACATCAAAGCATAAGGAAAAAAATTTAAATACGTATACAGATAATTTGAAGAACGTACCAAAAGCATTATCGCCTCTTAGCAGAAGCTATAAAATTCAAAAAAGAGCAGCTGAGGTAGGATTTGATTGGCCGGATGCAGATGGAGCTGTTTTGAAAATTAAAGAAGAACTCTTGGAATTTCTTGAGGAGTACGATAAAAATGATTCTGAGAAGATGGAAGAAGAGTTTGGAGATTTATTATTTGCGCTTGTTAATTTATCAAGATTTGTAAAAATTAATCCTGATATTGCTCTTAACAGGACTATAAATAAATTTATTGAAAGATTTAAATACATAGAGACTCATGCAGGGAGAGACTTAAAAGATATGACACTTGAAGAAATGGATGAGCTATGGGAAAAATCAAAGTTCCAATAAGGAATTTAGATAAAAAAACAAAAGAATTTAAGGAGGGTTTTTTATGAATAAAGCTGAATTAATTGCTAGTGTTGCAGAAAAAACTGGATTTACAAAAAAAGATGCAGAGAAAGCTTTAAATGGATTCATGGAAACAATAAAAGAAGAACTCGTAGCAGGCGGCAAAGTTCAATTAGTTGGATTTGGAACTTTTGAAGTTAGAGACAGAAAAGAAAGACAAGGTAGAAATCCAAGAAATCCTGGCGAAACAATATCAATACCAGCTTCAAAAGCACCAGTATTTAAAGCTGGCAAGTCTTTGAAAGAAGCAGTTAATTAGTAAAGAATTTGAAGATATAAATAAAAAGGTCGTAGGTGCGGCCTTTTTCATTTTATTAAAATAAAAAAATTGGGCATTATTATTTTTAGATAATAAAAATAAAAGGAGAGGTGTTTATGCAACTAGACAAAGTAAAAAACTTACCTAAAAAGGTGGTAGACAGCCTGGAGAATATTGACGGATTAACAGTATTTCTCGTGCAGGACTACAATAATCAGTTTTTAAGGAGACTAGTTGATTTTGGCGAAGAAATTTTTGGAGAATTAGGCATGGATGAGTGGGGGCTCGTGCCGCAAATACGTCACGGAAATGTGTATGTTTTAAAAGAGGAAGGCAAGAGGAACATTTCTGGTTTGGCCATTCTGATGAGAGATTGGGAAGACTCGGAAAAGGTATACTTGTTTGATTTTGCAATAGCGGATGAACTCCAGGGCAACAGGCTTGGATATCATTTTTTAAAAATTATTATAGGAAATATTAAAGAACAGGAATTTAAAAGAATGTCTCTTACTGTAGACACTGAAAATGAGCCTGCAATAAGGCTCTATGAAAAATTAGGATTTAAGATAACTGAAACAAGCATGGACGAATATGGGAAGTCACATGACCGATACATAATGGTTATGGAATTTCAAGAATAGAAATCATATCATTTGAGGTGTATTGACAAATAATAATAAGTAAAGTATAATTGCAAATGCCAATATATTGCAATTAAATGTGTAAATGATGTTTTAATGATATAAATTATTTGTTTGCTGAGATCGCTTCCTTGTATATTTACTGTGCATTTTGTACAGGTGATGTGTCATTATTTAATTTTGGCATAAATTTATATTCTTTATTAGAGGTGAATTATGATTGAAGAACTTCTAAAAAAATCTTCGTTGAAAAATACGAAGCAAAGGCATATTATACTTTCGGTAATAGAATCTGCAAAAGAGCCTATTACTGCGGAGGAAATTTTTAAGACTCTAGTAATGGATGATCATAAAATTAATCTTTCAACGGTGTACAGAACGCTGCATGTTCTTACTGAGAAAAATGTTCTGTTAAAAATACTTAAGGGAGACGGTACGGCATCCTATGAACTGAATGAGCTGTCCCACAGCCATTATATAACCTGCAGTAAGTGCAACAATTCCATATTGATTGAAAATTGCCCGTTAAAGGATTTGAACGAGTCAATAGGCAGGAAGACAGGATTTAAAGTGACGGGACACAGCCTGCAATTTACAGGAATATGTGCTGAATGTCTAAAAAAGCAAAGAAATAAAAATAAAGAGGAGTAACTCTCTTTATTTTTATTTCTTTGAAGTTCCAAGATATGCATCTTTTACTTTTTCGTTCTGTAAAAGCTCATTGCCCTTTCCTTCCATTGTTATATTACCTGTTTCGAGTACGTAACCGTAGTCGGCAACTTTTAGAGCCTTATTTGCATTTTGCTCTATAAGCAATATGGTAGTACCTAATTTATTTATTTCTTTAATAATATCAAATATATTGTTTACTATCAAAGGAGCTAGGCCGAGAGATGGCTCATCCATCATTATAAGTTTAGGCTTAGCCATGAGAGCTCTTCCTACAGCAAGCATTTGTTGTTCGCCTCCGGATAGCGTCCCTGCAAGTTGCCATGAGCGTTCCTTAAGTCTGGGGAATAGATCGTAAACTTCAGCTATGCTTTCATTGATTCCGCTTTTCTGAAGATAGGCACCTATTTTTAAGTTCTCCAGTACAGTTAAATTTGCAAATACTCTTCTTCCTTCAGGAACCAGAGTAATACCTTTTGCAACAATATTTATTGTATCCATGCCTATAATATTTTCACCTAGAAAATTAATTTCTCCTTCGCTGGGTTTGACAAGACCTGCAATTGTCCTGAGAGTGGTGCTTTTTCCGGCGCCGTTTGCTCCAATAAGTGTAACAATGGACTTCTCTGGAACGCTGATATTAATTCCCTTTACTGCCGAAATACCACCGTAATTTACATGCAGATTATTAATTTCAAGCATCTTCTTCCACCCCCAAGTAAGCTTCTATAACCCTCTGGTTATTTTTAACTTCGTTTGCTGTGCCTTGAGCAATAAGCTGACCAAAGTCAAGTACATAGATTTTATCTGAAATTTCCATAACGAGATCCATATGGTGTTCAATCATAAAAATAGTAAGTTCAAATTCATCTCTTATAGTATGAATAAACCTGGAAAGCTGCATGGTTTCGCTAGGATTCATGCCTGCTGCCGGCTCGTCAAGCAACAACAGTTTTGCATCCGTTGCCAATGCTCTAGCTATTTCTAATTTTCGCTGTTCACCGTAAGGAAGTGAGCTTGCCGTTTCATTTTTTAATTTTAGAAGCCCAAGCTTATCCAAAAGCATTTCTGATTTTTGTTTCATGTTTTTTTCTTCTGATCTTGACCAAGGCATTCTCATAGCGTATGACAAAAAATTGCTTTTTACATGAAGATGATTCGCAATTAGAATATTATCCAAAACAGTCAGTTCTTTAAATAATCGTATATTCTGAAATGTTCTTGCAATACCCATCTTTGTTATCTTATCGGGAGATAGTCCGGTAATTTTGGTATCATTGTAATAAACATTTCCTTTTGTGGGAGTATAAACGCCGGTAATTACATTGAATGCTGTCGTTTTTCCAGCTCCGTTTGGCCCGATCAGGGCTTCTATGTGGCCTTTTTTAACATCTATATTGAGGTCATTAACCGCGATAACACCACCGAATTGCATCACTGCATTTTTTATGCTTAAAACGCTCATTATGCGGTACCTCCTTTTTTAGCTTTTTTATGAAGGTTCTTTTTGCTAAATATATTTTTTATGAAGCCCCAGGATAATTCTTTTTGCCCCATGATACCATTTCTGAAGAAAAGCACCAAAACCATAAGTAATGCAGAAAAAATTACCATTCTAAATCCAGCTCTGAATATAGGAATATTATATCCAAACAAAGTAAGCGGGTCATCAAAGAATCTTAGGACTTCAAGCCCAATGGTAACTATAAAGGAAGCTATAACAGTACCTGAAATGCTGCCCATGCCGCCAAGGACTATAATCAGCAGAAAGTTGTAGGTTGCTACAAAGTAGAACTGCTTAGGATCCACAGTACCAAGTAAAGTAGCTAAGAGACCTCCTCCTATTCCTGCAAAAAACGCACCTATGGCAAAAGACATTACTTTGTGTTTAAATAGATTTATACCCATGGCCTCTGCTGCTATATCATCTTCTCTTATGGCCTTAAAGGCTCTCCCGTAGCTTGAATTTATCAGCAGTATAATAAAAGTTACGGATAATATCATTATCCCGAAAAAAACCCACATAGTTGGCATTTTAGGTATACTTTTAATTCCAAGTGCGCCGTTTGTAATTGTTTTTGCATTAGTAAAGACAATACGTATTATTTCTGAAAAACCTAGTGTAGCTATGGCTAAGTAATCGCTTTTTAATCGGAGTACCGGAATACCTATTAGTATTGCAACTAAAGCAGCCAGCAGACCTCCGAGTAAAAGTGCCACTACAAACGGAAGCTCTATTCCGGCAAGGAAGGTGTTTTGAGGTATAACATAAAAAATCGCAGCACGTTTATCAATGGGAACAGTTAAAATTGCGACTGTATAAGCTCCTATAGCCATAAAGCCTGCCTGACCGAGGGAAAACAATCCGGTAAATCCGTTAACAAGGTTCATGGAAACACTTACTATTGTGTAGATTGCAGCCAGATTCAATACACGTCTTACATAGTCATCACCAATATACTTCAAATCTAAAAGTGTAATAAGAAAAGCAAATATTGCAAATGCAACTAGATATATTTTATAATTATGATTTTCATTGTTCTTTATCATACTTTATCAGTCACCTTCTCTCCAAGCAGTCCGGTTGGTTTAACCAGCAGCACTATAATCAGTATTATAAAAGCTATTGCATCTCTGTAACCTGTTAATGAAGGAAGGAAAGAAACCAGCATTATTTCTGCCATCCCCAAGATAAAACCTCCAATAACAGCTCCTGTGGTATTACCTATTCCTCCAAGAACTGCTGCTATAAAGCACTTTAAGCCAGGCATTACTCCCACGAGAGGATATACAGAAGGATACTTTGACCCCCATAATACAGCACCTATTGCTGCCAGGCCGGAGCCGATTACAAATGTAGTTGATATAACTCTGTTAATGTTGATACCCATAAGCCGTGCAGTTTCAAAATCTTTTGCGGCAGCTCTCATTGCCATGCCTATTTTTGTTTTGTTTGTTATAAAAAGTACTACATATAATAAAACAATTGTTATTACGGGAGTCACAACTGTAACAACGGATAAAGAAACATTTCCGAAACTTATGGCTTTTGTGAGAATTGGTATATCCGGGAACCCTTTAGGTACACCGGTAAACAAATATGTTGCAAGGTTTTCCAATAAAAATGATACACCTATTGCGGAAATCATTATTGACATACGAGGAGCACTTCTTAGAGGCTTGTACGCTGCTTTTTCAATTAATACTCCGAGCAATATTGTTGCTATAACAACCAAAATCATGGATACATACCACGGCAGTCCGAAGTTTACCATGCTGAAAACCATAAAATAAGCTGCCATCATGAAAATATCACCGTGGGCGAAGTTTATTAGTCTTAATATTCCATAAACCATTGTGTAGCCGATGGCTATGAGGGCGTAAAGACTTCCTATGGATATTCCGTTTGCCAGCTGTTGCATAAATATTTCAAAAGTCATTTTTATTCCTCCAAAATAGTTAAATAACTAGAAAAGGCGAACGGTATGTTCGCCTTAGTCTGCTGCTACCGTTTAGACAGCTTAATCCAGACGTATGTTTGATACGTTGCGGTTTTCTGCCCTTAGGTGTTGCAGTATAATTTTTCATCAGTCTGCTATCTTGATGATAAAGGCAGATTATTTAACTTCAACTGTATCGATGTATACAAATTTACCGTCTTCAACTGTTTTGATAACAGCAATATTTTTATCGGCATCTCCTTCTTCGGTAAAGTTAATAACTCCAGTAACACCTTCAAAGTCCTTAGTAGATTGTATAGCTTCTTTAATAGCATCTCCGTCAGTTGAGCCTGCACGTTCAATAGCGTCCCTTACTAAAAGGTATGCATCATATCCTAATGCTGCAACTGCAGGTATTATAGGCTCTTTATCGCCTAGTTCTTTTTTGTATCCTTCTACAAATACTTTTGCTTCTTCTGTAGCGGGATCGTTTTCGTCAAAGAATGTTGAAAGAACAATACCTTTTGCATCATCTCCGGCAACATCTATAACGGCAGGGTTTTCCCAAGTGTCTCCGCCCATTATTAAGCTGTTCATACCTAGGGCCCTTGCCTGCTTAATAATCAGAGGAGCTGTTGTTGCCGAGCTTGGAGCAAATATAACATCAGGGTTTTTAGCTTTGATATTTGTTAGGATTGCATTAAAATCAGTATCGTTTACCTGGAATTCAGATACATCTACTACACTGTTTTCATCGCCCGTCAATTCTTTAAAAGCATTAATAAAGAAATTGCCCAGGCCTATGGAATAGTCGTCACCGTTTTGCATAATAACAGCTGCAGTTTTTGCACCCTGCCCTAAAGCATAATTTGCCATTACCCTTCCTTGGAACGGGTCAAGAAAGCATGCTCTGAAGTAATATTCATTTCCTTGTGTAACCATAGGATTAGTACAGGAAGCTCCCATTGCAGGAATTTTGGCATTTTGTATAATATCTCCGGCAGCAATTGAAACTCCCGAACCGTAAGAGCCTATTATCGCTACAACCTTTTCCTTCTCAATAAGCCTTGTAACTGCTGTAGTTGCTTCACCTTTATCACTCTTATTATCAACTATTACCAGCTCAATTTTTTTGCCTAGGACTTCGGGATACATTTTATTTGCATATTTTATTCCGTCAAGCTCTTGAAGTCCGCCGCCTCCGTTTTCACCTGTCAGCGGTTCAAACACACCAATTTTTATCACATCGCTGTCTGAGTCTGCATCGGTGCTTGTCCCCTGGTCTTTTGCACATGCAGTGAACATTGAAAATATCATTAGTAAACTTAACAATAAAGATAGTTTTCTTTTCATAACCTTCTCCTCAAATTATTGATAAAATTTCTATGATTATAACACTCAGCAAGTATTATTGCAAGATAAATTTCCGTGTTATAAATACAATATTCTTTGAAACACATACAATTATTTATTGTTGTTTATATATATTAAACTGAAACTTTATTAAAGCAATATAATTAAAATAAATAAAATAAAAAAACAAGGCTTAATATATTATATTAATACCTTGTTTTTTTATAACCTTATTAATTAAATTTTGATGTTAGTTCCAGCACTTTATTTCTTAAAGCTTTTTCATCTTCAGTCTTGCTCAGCAAACCGTCAATTATTGAAGCGAGCTCAACCATTTCAGGTTCTTTCATTCCTCGTGTTGTAACAGCAGGGGTTCCTATTCTCAATCCGCTTGTAACAAATGGGCTTTGAGGGTCATACGGAATAGTGTTTTTGTTTGTTGTAATATGAATTTCGTCAAGCATTTTTTCTGCTTCCTTGCCTGTAAGATTTTTATTTCTTAAATCAACAAGCATTAAATGATTATCGGTACCGCCTGATACTATTCTGAATCCTCTGTTTGAAAGTTCTTGTGATAAAGTCTTTGCATTTGATAAAACCTGTTGCTGATAAGTTTTAAAGCTGTCCTCCATGGCTTCCTTAAAACATGTGGCTTTTGCAGCTATCACATGCATCAAAGGGCCTCCCTGTATTCCGGGGAATATTGCTTTGTCAATTTTTTGAGCAAATTCTTTTTTGCAAAGTATCATGCCGCCCCTTGGGCCTCTCAGAGTTTTATGAGTAGTTGTAGTTACAAAATCAGCATATTCAACCGGATTTGGATGAAGTTTTGCTGCTACAAGACCTGCTATATGAGCCATGTCAACCATAAAATATGCTCCGACTTCATCAGCAATTTCTCGGAATGCTTTAAAATCTATAAATCGTGAATATGCACTGGCTCCTGCAACGATTAATTTTGGCTTTTCACGTTTTGCAATTTCTCTTACTTCATCATAGTCAATAGTTTCGGTATCCTTTTTTACTCCGTAGAAAACAACATTAAAGTATGAGCCGGACATATTTACAGGGCTTCCGTGCGTTAAATGGCCGCCTTGCGAAAGATCCATTCCCAGTATTTTGTCTCCTGGTTTTAGGACTGAGAAGTAAACACCGAAGTTTGCATTTGAGCCTGAATGAGGCTGCACATTAGCATGGTCTGCTCCAAAAATTTCTTTGGCTCTTTCTCTGGCAAGATTTTCAACTTTATCAACAAATTCGCATCCACCGTAGTATCTTTTTGCGGGGTATCCTTCGGCATATTTATTTGTCAAGTGACTTCCCATTGCCTCAAGTACTGCTTCTGAAACAAAATTTTCAGAGGCGATAAGCTCGATGTTTATATTTTGTCTGTTTTTTTCCTCCATCATAGCTTCATAGAGTTCAATATCATTTTGTTTGACTAAATCAAAATTCATAATTATCTCCTAAACGTATTTTCTTGGAAGTCTTTTGCCTAGATTAGTGAGAACCTCATATGAGATAGTGCCTCTCATATTTGCTACGTCCTCTGCAGTCATTGCACCGTCGGTTCCGTCACCGTAAATGATAGCTTCATCTCCGATTTGAGGATTTTTAACCTCTGACAGATCAACCATAAACTGATCCATGCATACCTTCCCTAATATTGGGCATTTAACGCCTTTTATAACAATGTAGCCTTTATTTGATAACAATCTGGAATATCCGTCTGCATATCCTAAAGGAATAGTTCCAACAACAGTAGATTTTTCAGTATGGAACAGATGTCCATAGCCTACGCCTTCTCCTGCTTCTATTGTTTTTACATTTGCTACTTTTGCTTTTAAAGTTACACATATTTCGAATTTCAGTTTTTCCATATCTACTTCATCTGACGGATAGAATCCTGGAAGTATGATTCCGGGCCTTACCATGTCATAATAATACTCAGGCATATCTATTATTGTTGCACTGTTTGCAATATGTTTAATCGGAACAGAAACATTTCTTTTTTCCAACATCTTCATGAAAGAAACAAATCTTGCTGCTTGCTTGTGAGCTGTGGTTTTATCTTTTTCATCTGCCTTCGATTGGTGAGAGAACGCACCTTCGATGCTTATATTTTCCATTTTAAAAATGGCGGCTACTTTATCAGCGTTTTCTTCTGTAGGCAGGAATCCAAGCCTGTTCATTCCGGTTTCAACTTTTATATGTATTTTTGCTTTTTTATTTAATTTTTTGGCAACAGAGTTTAATTTTTCTGCAAGTTCAAAATTATATATTGCCAAAGTTATGTCATTATTTATTGCATCATCGTAAAATTCTTCAGGAGTATAGCCCAGAATCAAAATATCTTTGTTTTTTATTTCTTCTCTGAGTTCTAAAGCTTCGGAAATTACTGCAACGGCAAACATGTCGACACCGTTTTCTAAATACATCTTAGAAAGTTCAACTGCCCCCATGCCATAGCTGTCAGCTTTAACTACGGCACAGATTTTGACATCCGGACCAACAGCCTTTCTTACTTCTAAAAAGTTGTGAATTGCTTTATTTCTGTTGATTTCGACCCAGGCAGGTCTTAACTTTTCGTTCATTTTTTAATATTTCCTCCTAAAATTTACTTACAGTTCAATTATATCAAACCAATTTAATTAAATCAATTAAATGTAAAAAAAATTGAGCGTAAAATTTGTTGAAACTAAAAAATGTGTTTACAATCAATACAATATTTATTATTATTACATAAGGCTATAGATGAGGGATAATTATATGATGGTATTAGAGGATTGTATAGTTAATTTATATTTAGTTAAATTGAAATAAATTTTGTAATATTTATTTATGAGGAGAATATATGAGTGTTTTAGACGTAAAAAATGTAACTCACGGATTTGGAGCACGTGCAATATTGGATAATGTGTCGTTCAGACTTCTAAAAGGTGAGCATGTTGCTCTTATAGGAGCCAACGGAGAGGGAAAGTCAACATTTTTAAATATTATTACAGGTAAACTGATGCCTGACGAGGGAAGTGTCCAGTGGTCAAAAAGAGTGACGGTAGGCTATCTCGATCAGCACTCCGCTTTAAAGCCCGGAACAACAATAAGAGAAAATCTTCGCCTTGCTTTTGACGATTTATTTAAAATGGAGCAGGAAATGATGAAGCTTTATGAGGATATGGCATCCGCGGATGATGAGGAAGTCAGCAAGATGATGGAAGATGCTGCGGATATTCAGACAATACTTGACAGCAGCGGGTTTTATATTATTGATTCAAAAATAGAAGAAGTTGCAAACGGTTTGGGGCTTACGGATATCGGCCTTGACAAGGCTGTTGATGAACTGAGCGGAGGACAAAGGACAAAAGTGCTGATTACAAAACTTTTGCTCCAAAATCCTGTGATATTACTGCTGGATGAGCCTACAAACTACTTAGATGAAAATCATATAAAATGGCTTACAAACTATCTTCAAAATTATGAAAATGCATTTATACTTATTTCCCACGACATACCTTTTATCAACAACGTCTGCAATATCATCTACCATGTTGAAAATTGCAACCTAACAAGGTATGTTGGAAATTATGAGGAATTTAAGAGAATTTATGAGCTGAACAAGCAAAAAGAAGAACGAGAATATGAAAAGCAGCAGAAAGAAATAGAAAGATTAGAGGATTTTATAGCAAGAAATAAGGCCAGAGTTGCTACCAGAGGTATGGCAAACAGCCGTATGAAGCAGCTGGAGAAAATGGATGTGTTGGAAAGGCCCAGAGATAAACCTAAACCATCATTTAGATTTAAAGAAACAAAGGCGCCAAGCAGGTTTCTTATAGAAGCAAAGGAACTTGTTATTGGGTATGATCAACCTTTGACTAACCCCATGAGTTTTCAGGTAGAAAGAAATAAAAAAATTGCTCTTACAGGGGTAAATGGTCTTGGTAAATCAACTCTTTTAAAAACAATACTGGGAATAATTCCTCCTGTAAGCGGCAACGTATCTTTTGGTGAAAATGTGGCATACGGTTATTTCGAGCAGGAAGATTCTAAGAATAACACCAATACTGCACTGGATGAAGTGTGGAGCGAATATCCATCTCTTACAAACCATGAGGTTAGACTGGAACTGGCAAGATGCGGACTGACAACTGAAAATATAACAAGTATGATGAAGGTGCTTTCAGGCGGCGAAAATGCAAAAGTAAGATTGTGTAAAATACTATTGAAGGAATTGAACTTCCTTGTTTTAGACGAGCCAACAAATCATTTAGATACTGAAGCGAAGGATGAATTGGAAAAGGCATTGTCCGAATTCAGGGGAACGGTATTGCTTGTAAGCCATGAGCCGTACTTCTATGAGAGCTTTGTTACTGATGTATGGAATATAGAAGATTTTACGACTAAAATAATTTAGCAGTTATAGATAAACTTTAAGTATAATAAAGGTGCAGACTCAATTAAGAGCAGCACCTTTAGTTTTAGTTAAATATAAGTACCACATCGATTATCCCGTCAAAGCTGCCATATAAATCATACAGCTGTGCGGTTGAACCGGATTTTATGTTTTCTTTTAATCCTATCTTGACGTTCGTAATATTTCCTGATTTGTCTGTTGAGCATATATATACGGCCAAATTTGGAGAATATTCCATATACGTAATACCATCTATCAGGAATTGATTTGTATAAATTTGTGTGATTTTAACTCTGTCGGTTTCTGAAGCTACTTTCTCAATGCTTGTAATAGTTCCATTTGTTATTTCAGCTCTTACATATGCATTTAAAACCAGTGACGTTTTTTTGCCTGCTGTTGATGTGTTTGAGACTGAAAATACATTGCTGTTGTTAAAGAACTGTACATGGCTTGTAGCAGCATCAATTTTTGTGACGCCTTTAATAATGCCGTAAATGGTACCGTTAAATGTCTGAGGAACTTCCGGAGTCACGGTTATTTCACTTTCGGTTTTAATACCTTTGCTTAAATATAATACGTCAATATGTCCGTTATATCCAATAACTGCTTTTCCTACAAGATAAGTATCGAGTTGGTAGGGTTCAAGCAATTGATATTTGCCGTTCGCTTCGTATACTATAAATGAGTCAGATGTAATCCAATACCCGTTTGATAAAGTTTGTGTGCCGGATGTGTAATTGTTGGCAATATATGTCGGTGATGAAACATAATTTATAATTTTCAGAGTTTCGTTTGACACAGGATCAAATTTAACAATATCATTCTTTTTTAGATATGTTTTTTTGATTAAATTATTCTCATCTTCAACAATGGTGACTACGCTTGAATTATCAGCGAGAGAATATGTTTTTGAACTCCCGAATTCGTCTAGTATTTTCACCGCTGCATTTCCGTTTGTGCTGTCTGATGAGGACAGAACTATGCCAAAAGTTGTAGGATATTTTCCATAGCTAAGTATATTAATTTTAACAATATTATTGCTTTTATCCAAAAGTAATTCAACATTATCGTTAACGGAAACCTGTTCTGTGAGTATAAAGTTTTCTCCTGTTTTATAACTTATGTTGTTGACAGTGTAAAATGTGCTGTTGTCTACAGTTTGAATTCCTGTTACCACACCTTCTGTTTGTGTTCTCAAAACATTTATTGTAAGGGAATCTCCCCTGTAAGTATCTTTTGCTTCATAAAAGTATACTACATCATTAGCCTTAATTTCTTCTAAGGTTGATGCATCTCCTGAAATGTGCAGCTTGCTGTAATTGATTTCACCGTTGCTTTTCAGAGGAAGATTTTTACCTGCAAAAGACTTGCTGCCTTCCTTATAAAGACTGCTTCTATCAATTACTGCCACGTCTGTTTCCTTGTAGGCGATTATTCCGATAACATCACCATTAAAGGAGTCATCCTTATATATTACTTTTATTCGGCTGTCGCTTAAATTGCTGAAGCTACTTTTTGCGCCGTTTATTACTATAGGTATGTCCGGAAGCTGGAAAGCTCTGACATTTCCAAAGTCATCAGTAACAAATATAACTTTGTTTGTCAGCAAACTTGTTACGGAGCCGGAAAATTCATTATACCTAGGATTTGTTAAATGAATTGTATTACCGTCAATATCATAATATACATTCCACTTGTTGAAAAGGTAATCAGTATAATCAAAATTTTCTATCTTAAGATCATTTATAGATATTTCCTTTGTTTCTTCTTTCCCTATGTTAGAAATTAATTTTTTCCCCGTGGAAGATACAGTATTATTATCTTTAGTTTTAACCAAATCGCACTCCAGTGCGTTGTAAATCATAAGAGTAATGTCTCTTCTGGAGGCGTATACTTTATTGGTATCAATGTTTTGAAACAAGTTAAGTTCTACAGCCTTTTTATAATAATTAGAAGGCCAAAGCCCTTCTAAAGATTCGTCGCTGTATCCAAGGAGTCTTATTATCATAGTATAAGCTTCCGAAAATTTAATTTTATTATCCGGTCCGTATGTAGTGGGTGAAATTCCTTTTACTATGTTAAATACATTTGCAAGTTCTACATAACTTTCTGCCCAATGTCCGTGCATGTCCTCATAGACAGAGGTCATATTTTTCGAATATTCAGAGTACCCGGCTGCCACCATTACTATCTTAGCCATCTCTGCACGTGTAACATCCTTGTCAGGCTTAAATTCTCCGTCTGGATATCCATGAATTATGCCATAGCCTGACAGAAGGGATACTGCTTCCTGCAAATCGCTGCTTACATCAGGAAAATTTTGTCCATAGACAGTAGTCAGTGAGGAGAGAGCAATTATTAAAATTGTTGCTATCAATAAAAATTTTCTCATTTTTATACACCCTATTTAATCAAATAAAAAAATACTGTATTACAGTATTTTCTAATAATAATTATATAATATAATAAGCAGAGTTACTATTACATTAACATTACAATGGCAAATTTTTACCCTGAATGCTGTCCCTTGATTTTAGCTCTTTATCAATGTCTGAAAGCACTTTAAGTTTATGGAGAGTCCATCGGGGCTCTATTAAATCTGACTTTTTTCCGTCACCTGTTAATCTGTGAATGACAGTATCCGGATGCAAAAGTTCCAGTGCATCACATACAACATCAACATACTGTTCACAAGTTAGTATTTTAAAGTGTGTTTTTTGATAGTACTTTGCCAAGTCAGTGTTGTGTAAAATATGAAGCATGTGAAGTTTTACTCCCCACATATTTTTTTGTGAGATGTGCTTAACTGATTCAAGCATTTCTTTCTTTGTTTCCCCGGGAATTCCAAATATTAAGTGAACTACTGTTCGTATACCGGCAGCTTCCAGGTTGCGGCAGGTTATATCAAACTGTTCTGATTTGTATCCTCGTCTTAGAAATACTGCAGTATTATCATTAATAGTCTGAAGGCCCAGTTCTACCCACAAGAATGTTTTGGAGTTAAGCTCTGATAAAAGGCTCAGTATTTCCGGGCTGATGCAGTCAGGTCTAGTTGCTATGGCTAGTCCTTTGATATCTTCACAGTTAATTGCTTCATAAAATTTTTTCCTCAGGCTTTCAACAGTATCGTATGTGTTTGTGTAGTTTTGAAAATATGCAATATATGCATTGCTTTTCCATTTTTTTGACATAATTTGTTTTTGTTCTTCAATTTGCTCAGGAATAGACTTTTCTTTTTGGGAATTAAAATCTCCTGATCCTCTTTCACTGCAAAAAATACAGCCTTTGCGTCCTATTGTCCCATCTCTGTTTGGGCAGGTAAAGTTACCGTCTATAGACAGCTTGATTCCTTTTTCGCCAAATATTTTTTTCATTTCATAGTCTAATGAATGATATCTTTTATCGTTCCACATATTAAAAATTCACCTTTGTTAATTTGAGTTATGCACAGGCTTCCTAAAATGTTTAAGGAAGTTATACACAAATTTTATGCTTTTTTAGGCAGTTGTCAACAGTTTTATCCACAAATGTGCACAATTTTTATAAAAATCAAAAAAATACATATAAATAAGAAAATATTTGTATAGATTATTTAACGGAAAAATTATCTGAATTCCCATTAAGTTTATAATTCATAAAAGCATCAATTGAAGTTTTTGCAAGAGCAGCAACGGGGGTGGCTAAAAATAAGCCTACAGGTCCAAAAAAACCTCCACCTATTATAATTGCAATAATTATAATAATCGGTTTAATTGAAAGCTTGCTGCTTAAAATTTTAGGGTCAATAACAAGATTATCTATCTGTTGCAATATAAGTATATAAATAAACATTAGAAATCCTTTTTCGGAGTCGTAAAGAACATTTATCAACAGTATTGGAATGCCGCCAATAAAAGTACCGAAGTAAGGGATTATGTTTGTTGCTCCGATAATTATAGAATCAATTACGGGATAGGGCGATTTTATTATATACTTTGATCCGATAAACATTAATATTCCCGATATTATTGAGGAGATTATTTTTCCTGCCAGATAGTTTGATACATTATCATAAAGGCTGTGCATAACTCTGAACATTTCAACGGATGCTTTTTTCCCGAAAATAGTGCAACTTAAACGGAAGGTCCAATTTTCAATTTTTTCCTTATCGACTAAGATGTAAAAAGCAATAATTATAGAAAGAAGCATATTTGCTATAGCAGAAAATATATTTATGACCTTTTCAATTGCAAAATTAAGGAGCCATGACATTAAGTAAGAAAATTTGCTTGTTATTTCAGCAAGATAATTTTGCAGAATCTCATTTTCACTGCCAAAGTCAGATAAAAATTTGCTTGCTTTAAAAAACAATACAGGAATATCTTTCATCAACTGTCTTATGCTTAATATTATATTTGGTGTAATAATTGTAATTATAATTGAAATTATAAAAATAATAAATAAAAAGGTAAATGTAATTGCTGCATGTCTATTTTTTATTTTTAATCTTTTTTGAATAAAGACTAATATGGGATTAAAAATAGAAGCAATAATTATACCTGCAATAATTGGAAAACATACATTAATAATAATTGACAGGCCGTTTTCTAAATAAATGAATCTGAAAACGGAAATGCCTACAACAAAAATAGACAGAAAAATTAAATAATTTTTCAAACAATCACCCTCTTCTGTTAATTAGTATTAAGTATTATAAAAATATATGAATAAATAGAGAGAATTTGCAAATAACTATATTTAGATAATACTTTTTTTATCTTCTTCCAAATCATTAAGCTATCCCGCAATATATAAATTGCGGGATACTTGCTTTTTGGACTTGAAGAATGTTGACGGTATACTGGAGTAGCGGTATAATTATCTTAGTATGAAAGAAAACGATAACTAAGATAGGGAGAATGAGATGAAAAAAGTATTGCTGGGGAATACAGGAATGTATGTTTCTGTCATAGGTTTTGGAGGAATACCAATCCAAAGAGTTGATCAGGAATATGCAACAAAACTTATAATAGAAGCGAAAAACAGAGGAATTAACTTTATTGATACTGCTCAGGGATATACGGTAAGTGAAAAATACATTGGAAATGCACTAAAAGAAGCAGGAAGAGAAAATTTTTACATAGCAACAAAATCTATGAGCTATGACTACAATTCTATGAAAAAAGCTATAGAGAAAAGCTTAAGTGACATGCAGCTTGATTATATTGATTTGTTTCAAGTTCACAATGTGGGCAAGCAGGAGCAGCTTGACATGGTGCTTTCAGAAGATGGAGCACTTAAGGCATTGCTTGAAGCAAAAGAACAGGGACTAATAAAACACATAGGTATAACCGGACACCTTAAGGAACTTATGATGAAAGCAATAGAACATGATGAATTTGAAACAATACAATTTCCTTTTAATCCTGTAGAATCGCAGGGTGTAGAGTTATTTAAAAAAGCACTGAAAAAGAATATGGGCACTATAGCTATGAAACCAATGGCCGGAGGTGCATTTACCAAACAAAAATTATCTTTAAAATATATTATTAACAGTAATCTTATTAATGTTGCAATACCAGGTATGGATTCAATTGAGCAGGTTGTTGAAAATGCATCTGTAGGTGAATGTTCAGAGCCTCTCACAATTGAAGAGCAAGAAGAGTTGAACAAGGAAGTTGAAATTTTAGGAAATGATTTTTGCAGACGATGTGGTTATTGCAAACCATGTCCTGAAGGAATAGATATTCCCAGTGTTTTTCTTTTTGAAGGATATGTTACAAGGTATAATTTGCCAGAGTATGGCAGAAACAAGTATGAAGCTATGCCGATCAAGGCTACCGCATGTGTAAGGTGCAGAAAATGTGAAGGAAAATGCCCGTACAATCTTCCTATTGTGGATAAACTTAAGCATGCTGTAGAAACATTTAAAAATCTATAAGATTAATAAAATCAATTTGTAGGATTACTTAATTCTCAGATTGATTTTTTTATTGTAAGGTTTAATGTGAGTGACAGTACTAAAAGAATAAAAAGAAATTTTCAGGTTATATTAACATTGTTTAGCCAAAAACGAAGAATGTTTTTGGTCAATATGATATAATTTGGCATATTTAAAATCATACTATTTGAAAATTATATTTATGTTTAAGATAATAAAGGTAATTAATATTTAAGGAGAAATTATGACGGAAAAAAAATTCAAATTAGGGTTGATTCCCAGAATTATAATAGGTATTATAGCTGGATTGGTGTTTGGAAGTATTGCGCCACTTTGGTTCAGCAGAATTTTTATTACAATAAGCTCAATATTCGGAAACTTCCTGGGTTTCATCATACCGTTGCTTATACTAGGCTTTGTAACTGCCGGTATCGCTGAACTGGGAACAGGTGCAGGAAAACTTCTCGGCGTAACAGTTGTGATAGCATATGGTTTTACATTACTTTCAGGTATATTTGCATACTTTGTAGGCATTAATATGTTGCCTTCATTTATAGTAAAAGGCGCAGTAGCAGATATAACAGAAGGTACAGCTGCTTTAGAGCCGTATTTTACAGTTGAAATGCCTGCAATAATGCCTGTTGTTTCTGCATTGGTTCTAGCATTTATTCTGGGACTGGGAATTGCCGCTGTAAACAACGACCCTCTCAGAAAAGCTGCGGACGGATTTCAAAAGATTATAACAAAAGTAATTGAAAATATAATTATACCATTGCTTCCGCTCTATATTGTTGGTATATTTATAAATATGACATATACAGGTCAGGTTGCAACAGTATTTTCGGTATTTTGGAAAGTATTTTTAATAGTTATTGCAATGCATTTAATAATAATTATAGTTCAATTTGCTATAGGAACTGCAATTTCAAAGAAAAACTTATTTTCATGCTTGAAGATTCAGATAACAGGCTATTTGACAGCTTTGGGGACACAGTCGTCGGCTGCCACTATTCCGGTTAATATTAGGTGCTCTGAAAGAATGGGTATTTCAAAAGGAATAAGGGAATTTGTCATACCACTTTGCGCAACTACTCATATGTCAGGAAGTACAATTACACTTACTACATGTGCGATGTCTGTAATGCTGTTAAACGGAATGCCTGTGAGCTTTAACCTTTTCTTAGGATTTATAGCAATGCTGGGTATTACAATTGTTGCGGCTCCAGGAGTTCCCGGAGGTGCAGTTATGGCTTCACTAGGTGTTTTGGAAGTAGTTTTAGGATTTACGGAGCCAATGATTGCGTTAATGATTGCATTATACATTGCGCAGGACAGCTTCGGAACGGCGTGTAATGTATCAGGAGATCAGGCAGTTGCAATGATAGTTGACACAATATCTAAATAAAACTCAACCAGAAAATTAAGGTTGCAATGGCTTCCGCAGGGAAGCCATATTAATATATTGCAAGGAGAATAAAATGCGAGATTATGGTGTTTTTGATATTCTTGGACCAATAATGATTGGGCCATCAAGTTCACATACTGCCGGTGCAGCAAGGTTAGCTAAGGTAGCTAGTATTATAGCAGGCGGAGAAATAGTTAAGGCCGAATTTTTGCTTCATGGTTCATTTGCTCAAACGTATAAAGGGCACGGAACAGATAAAGCTCTTGTAGCCGGAATACTTAATATGGATCCATGGGATGAAGATTTAAAAAAGTCATTTGAAATTGCGGCTGAAAATGATATAGAGATAAAATTTACCGAAACAGATTTGGGAGATGTTCATCCAAACACAGTCAAATTTGTTTTGACAAAAAAAGATGGACAAATAACAGAAGTAACTGGAAGTTCTATAGGTGGGGGAAATATTCTAATATTTAATATAGATGGGCAGAATGTTGAATTTACCGGTGAACGCCCTACAATATTGACGCAGCACAGAGATTTGCCTGGAGTTATATCAAAAATATCATCTATTTTATACAACAATAATATAAATATTGCCAGCATGAGAGTTTATAGAAGTGCAAAGGGGAAAATGGCAACAATGGCTCTGGAGACAGATAGCTTAATTTCGGAAAATATAATTACTCAAATCAGAAAAATAGAAGAAATCGAGAATGTTAAAGTCATAAATCCGATTATTGAAGGAGGTAAATGATGTTTGTTTCAAGCGGCACAGAGTTAATAGATTTATGTAAAAAAGAAAATATTTCGATTTGTGAATATGCCATAAGGTCCGAAATCGAAAGATCTGATTTCACAAGAGAAGAAGTCATTGAAAAAATGAGAAAAAGTCTTCAGGTAATGATTGATTCCTCAACAACGGCACAAGAGACAGAAATTAAATCCGTGAGCGGTTTAATCGGCGGTGATGCTTTTAGACTAAAAAAATATGCCGACAGCGGTAAAACTTTGACAGGTGATTTTATGGTGCGAGCAATGGCCAGGGCTATTTCTTCATCTGAAGTCAACGCAGCAATGGGACGAATAGTGGCAAGCCCTACAGCCGGTTCATGCGGAATCCTTCCTGCTGTTATAATTTCTGCAGCAGAAAGGTTAAACAAGTCCGAGGACGACATGATCAATGCATTATTTACTGCATCCGGCGTAGGTATAATAATTGCAAAGAACGCTACATTGGCAGGAGCTGAAGGTGGTTGCCAAGCTGAATGCGGCTCGGCTGCGGCAATGGGATCAGCCGCAGTTGTAGAAATGATGGGAGGAACACCTGAGCAGGCTTTGGATGCTGCGGCAATTGTACTTAAAAATATCCTTGGGCTTGTTTGCGATCCAGTGGCAGGATTGGTTGAGGTTCCTTGTGCTAAGAGAAATATTGCTGGGGCGGTAAGTGCTCTTTCAACAGCGGATATGGCGATGGCAGGCGTAAAAAGCAAGATACCTTTTGACGAAGTTGTATGGGCTATGTACAAGGTAGGAAAGCAGATGCCTCCTGAGTTGAGAGAAACGGCTCAAGGCGGAGTTGCCATAACGCCAACAGGTGAAAAATTAAAAAAAGAAATATTTGGAGATAAGGCTACATATAATAGTAAAATTTAAATAAACTTTTGATGAATAGCCAAATCAAGCTTGACAAATTTGGTCCCTTAGGGTATATTACATTTAAATAAATGACTATGATGGAAAGCAGTAAATAATTTATTGTTTAAGAGAGTCGGTGGATGGTGTGAACCGATACAATTATTATTGAATCCGTTCCGGAGTTTTCAGGGAATTAACCTGGACGTATAAGGGCGATAACTTACTAAGTGATTATACATTTGTATAATAATTAGGGTGGCACCGCGAGTATCTCTCGTCTCTAAATCAGAGACGGGAGTTTTTTTAGTTCTAACTCTGTTTTTCAGATAAATGGAGTAAGTACTTACGCAGCAAAATCCCAATTTGAACGGCCGACAGGGAGTAAACAAATCGGTGATGGAGACTGCGAATTTTATATGGAGGATGTAGTATGTTAGATTTAAAATTTGTAAGAGAGAATCCTGATATAGTAAAACAAAACATAAAAAATAAATTTCAGGATAACAAACTGCCTTTGGTAGACGAAGTGATTGCTTTAGACGTTGAAAACAGGGAAGCAAAATTAAAAGCAGATACATTGAGAGCAGAAAGAAATAAGATTTCAAAAGAAATCGGCGGATTAATGGCAAAGGGAAAAAAGGAAGAGGCAGAAGAGCTGAAGAAAAGAGTTGTGGCAAATCAGGAAGAATTGGCTGCTCTTGAAAAAAAAGAAACAGAATTGGAAGCTAAAATACTCAAAATTATGATGACAATTCCCAACATCATAGATCCTAGCGTTCCATTAGGAAAAGATGACAGCGAGAATGTTGAAGTTGAAAAGTTTGGAGAGCCTTTAACTCCAGATTTTGAAGTTCCTTATCACACAGATATAATGGATAAATTCAACGGCATTGATCTGGAAAGCGCAAGAAAGGTTGCCGGTAACGGATTTTATTATTTAATGGGGGATATAGCAAGACTTCATTCGGCAGTTATCTCCTATGCCAGAGACTTCATGATTGATCGTGGATTTACCTACTGCGTTCCGCCATTTATGATACGCAGCGAGGTGGTTACAGGAGTTATGAGTTTTGCTGAAATGGATGCAATGATGTATAAAATTGAAGGTGAAGATTTATACTTAATAGGTACCAGCGAACACTCAATGATAGGAAAATTTATCGATACAATATTGCCAGAAGAATCACTTCCATACTCATTAACCAGCTATTCACCGTGCTTCAGAAAAGAAAAAGGAGCACACGGAATAGAGGAAAGAGGCGTTTACAGAATTCATCAATTTGAAAAACAGGAAATGATTGTTGTATGTAAACCTGAAGACAGCCCGATGTGGTACGATAAACTGTGGCAGAATACGGTTGATTTGTTCAGAACATTGGATATTCCGGTAAGAACACTGGAATGTTGCTCAGGAGATTTAGCAGATTTGAAAGTTAAATCAGTTGATGTTGAAGCATGGTCTCCAAGACAGCAGAAATATTTTGAAGTTGGAAGCTGTTCTAACCTTGGCGACGCTCAGGCAAGAAGACTGAAAATAAGAATTGCAGATGAAAATAAAAATAAATATTTTGCTCATACATTAAACAATACAGTGGTTGCGCCTCCGAGAATGCTGATAGCATTTTTAGAAAACAACTTGAATGCAGACGGCTCAGTAAATATTCCTGAAGCACTCAGACCGTATATGGGTGGTAAGACTGTTATTAAATGCACAGTTTAGAAAAATATATGAACTAGGCCGCTATACTATGAAAATAAGAGTATAGCGGCTGATTAGTTAAAATATATAAAGCATTATTGCAATTCTAATAATAAGCTAAGTATATAATTAAGCATATGATGAAAATATGACTATTGACAAAAAAGAGATGTTTAGTTAAACTTATATGGAATCTTATTTGGGAAGCGTATCGAAGTGGTCATAACGAGCCGCACTCGAAATCCACTCGGTCAGTTGCCTTGAAAATGCGGGAAACCCTTGAGTTTATGCGGGTTTGCGGGATTTTGAAAATTTAGCTTTTTACCGATTTCTACGGTTTTTCTACACTTTGCCTTGACTTCTACAAAAGACTTGGTGTATTAAAATAAAATATGGAGGCGTATCGAAGTGGTCATAACGAGCCTGACTCGAAATCAGGTTGTCCTCACGGGCACGTGAGTTCGAATCTCACCGCCTCCGCCATGAGCCTGTTTGCGGTCAATGTCCGCAGCAGGCTCTTCCTTTTTTGCTCTTTTCTACGCCCTCTTTTAAGGGCGTTTTTAATGGTTTTGTAGAAATCCTTCATATCATAACCCCTTGTCATATAAGGCTTTTTCGCACTTCGATGAAGAAGTTTGTAGAAATTCATTCATCTTCTTCAAGTCCAGTAGGCTCGTCCACTGGGGTTCTGTCAAACATTCCGTCCATTACAAGCCCCGATTCAATCTGTGCATGGAAGTCCAGATGTGAGTAAATATCCGCTGTGGTTGAGAAGGTACTGTGCCCAAGCCATATCTGGATTTGCTTCATCGCTATGCCGCTGGCCAGCAGTAGGCTGGCACAGGAATGTCTGAGATCATGAAACCTTATTTTCTTCAGACCGTTCTTTTCAAGCAACCAGCTAAAATGTTCCGTTACATAATTGGGACGCATAAGCTTTCCCGCCTGGTCGAGGCAAATGTAGTCCAGATAATCTCGGCAGTAGGAGCGCTTGAATAGCTTGCGGTACATTTCCTGCTTTTCTTTTTCTGCCAACAGTAGCTTTTCAACCGATGGTAATAATGGGAGTGTGCGAAAGCTGGATTTTGTTTTGAGGACATCTTCACCCACAGCAACTGATCTGCCATCTACCGTTTCCTCAATTACCTTATGCTTGATGGAGATGGTCTTTTGCTCAAGGTTTATCGCATCCCATTTTAATCCGAGGACTTCACTTCGGCGTAGTCCATAGTAGGCCGCCAACTTCACACATATCTCTAAAGGATCGCCCTCCACCGCATCAAAAAGTTCCATTATTTCTTCCGCTGAATAAAACTGTGCCTTATAAACATTCTTTTTGGAGCGGCAGCCAACGGATGCCAGGCTTTCTTTACCCACAAAAACGTACAACCGATTATGTTCCGGTTCTGCGATTTCCACGTCGCTCATGTCAAAGAAGTAATACAGCAGGACAGCTTTACGCTTTTCTTCCGGCAAGCTGTGCATAGCCTCAGCAAGCAGTTTTGCGGAGATTTCCTTTCCTGCCACGCAAAAGGCTTTTTCAGCTTCATCATCTGCAAAATAGAGGTCATGGGTGTAAAGCTGATTTTCCTCCTGCGGGGACAAGTCGGAAAACGTCACTTCGCGTAGTTGCTGACGCTTTGTGTCCCTGTGGGCATTGGCTGCTTCATTCTTCAACGCCCGTTTGCAATAGCCGTTAAATGCGCAACGGATTTGCCATTGGGTGCGAGCAGGTTCATTCATGGTATTCACCTCCTTTCGCAGCCGCGAAAGCGGGTGATGTCCCCTTTCATAAACCCTCAACACCGGGCGATTTGGAAATGCCGGAAACGTCGGGAGATTTTTTGAAAAACTTTTGAGAAAAGCGCAAAAAGGCCCGACTGAAAAAATCAGTCGGGCATAAGTGGAACTGTTACATTTTACATGATGATGCGTGTGTTCATGTTGATAGCCGGAATAGCCCGTTGGTAAATAAGGGCTTTTTTTGACAAATGGGTATTAGGTGGAGCATGATAATTAAAAATTGACATGGCGATACCTCCTTGATACCGCCATGTCCTTAAAAAAGGGCAACCTTAATACACCCCCCGAAAACCTATTTTTCAAAAAGGAAAACGGCGGCTTTGGTTTTTGATGTCACTCAACAGCGGATATTGCGCAATCAAGTGGTATATCCCGTCAAGCAGTTAACCAAACAAAACGTAGGGTTTTAGAAAAATTATGAAAAACCTTTGTTGTTTAGTATCTATTCGTATGGACTAAACCCACCGCCTTTAGGCGGTATACACTTTAAGCTTTGCCCTACAAATCACCTTCCTAACTGCAAGCAGTGAGATCCCTTTAGGAATAACTGTAAATAATCAAAACACAATGAAAACTCCCCTATCAAAAGATCAGAGCTGGGCAAATAAGTCGCCCAGCTCTGATCGGTTAGAGGCAAGTTGTCGGATGCGAAAACAAAAATTACTGCCAACCACCAGCTGCACCATTAAAATCATCTTTGTCGATGCTAAACACACCATCCGTGACACTGCGAAAAAATCAATCCTCCGATGAAAAAACGCTCATCGGATCAATGTACTCATCGTCAATAATCAAGCTAAAGTGTAGATGATTGCCTGTTGCTTCGCCAGTCGAGCCAACATAGCCGATAACGTCGCCTTGTTGCACGGTATCGCCCTCTGCAAGACCTTCTGCAAATCCAAACAATACCGAGTAAAAAGTCTGAATGCCGCCGCCGTGATTCAAAATGATATAATTACCATCTGTTTCATTATCTTCTATCTCGACGACTGTTCCCTTATTGGCGGCAAATACAGATGTGCCTTCGGGTGCCGAAACATCAATCCCGTTATGAAACATCACTTCCTTCTTTATGGGATGCATGCGTGAACCATATGCGGCGGTGATACGATCATACCCCGTTACAGGCCATAGATATTTCCCGTCCATATTGCTATCGTCCTGTTTATCAACGCTAACATTGCTAACATTATCAACACCAACATTGCTAACATTGCCAATGTCGTTCCCTGTAGAACTGGAAGCCAATGCCAATCCTGTAACGCCGATTACGAGGATTACTACAACAGCTAAAACCACAATATACTTCTTCGTTTTCTTAACGTTCAACAATCTTATCAATCTCCTTTCAATGTGCTTCTTGCTCTCGCATAAGGGAGAATAAAAAGCTGTGTTCATGCTGGAATGGTTATCCAGCGTGTTCAAGATGGCTTCGCCATAATGTTTTCTTTCCTCATTGGACATATCACATGCCAATGCCTCGTCGCAGGACAACTCGCCCCATGTGCTTATATCCTTGCGTAGAACATGGGCAAGGGGGTTAAACCAATGCACGGTTCCAGCAAGCAAAGCAAGCATTTTTACCCATATATCCTTGTGTTTCAAGTGCATTAACTCATGGGTCAAGACAAGTTTCAAGTCAAGTTCCCGCATGTTTGAGGTTGGCAGCAATATCATGGGGTTGCGTAACCCCACAAGCATAGGGCTTTTGATTTTCGGGTTCATCATAAGTTTTACTTCGCTGTGAATACCTAACGCTACTTTGCATGAAGAAAGCAGGACAGCGGTTGTGGTATCCTCAGATACGGGAAAGCTGTCAGTCCGAAGCTGTTTAGAAAACCTGCGGTAGCAATAGAAATGCCATCCGGCAAATACCATCGCACCCACAAACCAAATGAACAAAATAGCTTGTGTCAATTCAAACGTCAAATGCTTCTCCACCAGAGTATCCATTGTGTCCACAAAACCGTTTGATGGTAATGTTGGTGGTGCTTTCTGAATGATAGGCGGTTCGGCGGGATAGCTTTCTATGACAGGCTGAACAAAAGGGAACTTTCCGGCAAAGAGGAAAACGGGCAGGAGAAAAAAAGCAATTGCCATTTTCCCAATTCCGTATTGCCACTTTGCAGGGAAGATTTTCGCCGTTACAGGTCGAAGCAACAACATTAACACGACAACTACACTTCCCGCAATAGACATGGCAAGGAGATTTGAAAACAGATTATTCATTCTTTTCACCTGCCTTTTCTGCGAACCAGCGCCTTAATTCGGTCATTTCATCTTTCGTCAACTCCTTGCCGTCATAGAGCGTTGTCAGGAAGTTTTTAACCGAACCCTCATACAAAGTTTCCAATAGGCTCTTTGCTTCATGGCTCCGATATTCTTCCGGCGATATGCGAGGCTTATAAATATTCGCCCGACCTTGTTTTATGGAAGTCAGGACACCCTTTTCAACCAGCCTTGCAAGAAAGGTTGCAATTGTTTGCCCTTTCCACTCCTTGCCCTTTTGCTGTGCAAAAATGTCAAGCAGTTCGCCGGATGTAATGGGATGGTCGGAAGCCCAGATAATCTGCATCACTTCCATTTCCGTTTCTGATAGTTTTTGAAAATTAATCATGGTGTACACCCTCCATTCACTGCCGCACGTCTGCGACAATTCTACTACGCTTATGTAGTGGTTTTATTCTACTACATGTATGTAGTAGGGTCAAGAGAAATTTCAAAAATAATCTTTATGATTTATTATCATCAAGTAGATGATGTGTGTAATCATATCTAACGACGTGAGGTGAACAGTAAAATGTAGTAGGGTGAAATAATATGAAGCAAGAAAAAATCAAATACGACTTTAAGGCTTTTGGTCAAGCCATAAAAGAAGCGCGAAAAACAAAAGGAATATCGAGGAACGAGTTAGCAGACCAAATGCACATAGCCCCCCGATATATTGCGTCCATTGAAAATAGCGGACAGCACCCAAGCCTACAAATCTTCTATGAGCTTGTTACTCTTTTAGATGTATCGGTAGACCAATTCTTTTTTCCAAACAAGGAAACAGACAAATCCACGCAGCGCAGACAGCCTGACAGTCTGCTTGATGATATGAGAGATAAAGGATTGCGGATAGTCACTGTCACGGCAAAAGAGATTAAGGAAGTCGAAACAGAGAACGAATGAATGTCCAGTGGTCATAACGAGCCGCACTCGAAATGCGGTTGACTTTCGGGGCACGTGGGTTCGAATCCCACCGCTTCCGCCAAAGCAAAAAGTCTTAAAAGTCTTGAAACATAAAGGTTTTAAGGCTTTTTATTTTTTTATGTGATAAAATGCAATAGGAACTGTTGTTTGGCGGCTTGCGGTAGATGCATGGCACACAATATTGACAGTATTCAGGACAATTACATATAACAGCGAAATCAACCGCATTGCACGAGAAGTAGTGTATTAAGATATACCGAACATTACTGAATAGCAATAAAAAATAGGGACGCGACAGCCTTTATCGGATATTGCACCCTGGTTGCATTGTCACCCGTATAAAACATAATTACTCAATCGTTTTTCCTTCGACTTTATGTTAAAATGAAAATGGCAACTACATGCCTGTGTTATCCAAAAGATAGGCGGTGAACAACAATGAATTTACACAATGAGATTGTAAAATTAAAGACAGTATTTGATTTGCATACTGATAATGGAGATGTAGAAGGCTTAAAAAAATCTATTTTTTCGGCAATGGAATTGCTTGATAACCCCTTAATATCCAACATGGATATGTTGAGCCTAAACTATTCCATAGCAACTGCCTATGCTGATATTGAAAGTTTGGTTTTTGATAATCTTTCACACCCTGAATTAGAAGAACTACAAGAAAATTATATCTATTACTATCGTGCCGCACTCGATAATATTCAATCTGTCAGTGTAGATACCAACGGTCTTTTTCAACAGTTATATACTAATGCCGGTAATGCTTATAGTAGGGTAGGTCGCGTATTGGAAGCCATGCGTTTATATGATATAGCTTCGTCAAAATACGGAATGTTTCCTATGGCGCTCGGAAATAAAGGAATTGCTGCACATAAGCTATCACTTTTTACTTATGACCCAAATCATAGCCATATTTTTAACC
This sequence comes from Sedimentibacter sp. MB35-C1, assembly GCF_030913635.1. Lineage (NCBI taxonomy): Bacteria > Bacillati > Bacillota > Tissierellia > Sedimentibacter > Sedimentibacter sp. MB35-C1. The sequence continues at coordinate 613,819 of NZ_CP133188.1, read as the reverse complement.
ATTTTGCCCATTTTTGCTTGACCGAAGCATTAAAACATAGGGAATATTTGGATTTGCATGGAAATGCGGCAAAATACTTTGAGAGTATTAAAATGACTATTGAGCAACGATACCCCCCTGATTTTATTGAGAATCCATTGAATTTAGGTGATTATACTTTTGGTAAAACAAAAAAAGAACAAAATTATAGGAAATGGGCTACGATGGAAACCTTATTTTTGAATGAGCTAAACGACATAATGACCGCTCCTATCGTGGCAACAGATTATCTTCATTTGCCTAGCATGATTTATACTTCCGAGACAGAACAATGGAAATTTCACTATGGATTATTTAATCAAATAAAACAAGAATATGTTTCTGCACGTTACTTGTTTTATGATGGTATGCAGGACAGAAAAAGTGCTCAACTGGCAGATAGAGAAGTTTTACAAATTGAAATTGATATGGACGTACATTCTCACAGTGACTATTCCATCAGAACAGCATTTCGTACTTTATATTCTATACTTGATAGAATAGCTTTCTTCATGAATGAGTATTTTTCTTTAGGAATACCTTTAGACAGGGTATCATTTAGGAGTATTTGGAATACCAAAGAGGGCACAACTAATCCACTATTAACACTTTGTGAAAACAATGATATGCTCAACGCTATTTACTGGCTCTCCAAAGACGTTTATGAAAAGAACTACCGTCGCACAACAAAGCCGGCAAGTAAGGAATTTGATACGATTAGAAATCGGATGGAACACAGATACGCAGTATCGACATTAGAAGAAATACCTACAAGCGACGATTACACCTATCGCATCAGCACCGTATCTCTATATGAAAAAACGCTTGAGCTAATGCAATTCATAAGAGAAACAATAATCTATCTTTCGTTTGCCATACACATCGAGGAAAGTAGGAAAAGAGAAAAGGCGAAAGAACAAGGGAAAGTTATCCCACAATTTCAAACTACTGTTATGCCGGATATATGCAAATAAGGCGCGACAACTGATACAGTCCGTCACGCCCTTTGCTTTTTCAGTAAGATATACGCACCGAAAACGCACAAAATACCCAGTTTACGCCGGTTAAAGGAATTACATTGCTGCCTATCGGAGAAGCCTCATCGTTAATATTTATATTGGAATAGTTATTTCATAAAACGTGGGACTTTGATTCACTCTAATAAGGTATGCATCTATTTTGTACTAATGACACAAAAAGACAAACCTATTTTATAACATTAGTTATAGATGGGTTTGTCTTTTTATAGTCTAAAGTGGTCTGTTTAGTGGCTTTTACAATAGCAGCGTTACTTGTTTATTTGTCGCTTTACCAACGAATGCTTTTGTGTGTAATAACCAGTGATTTTGCGGCGGGTGGTTATAAAGGATGATAGTTGTTTAAACGGTCTGGTTAATTTGTACAGGAGCTATTAGGAGGCTGAAGGACAACCTTCATGGGACGCATCATTTCATTGTCTTCATGATCCAACATATGGCAATGCCAAACATATCCCGGCAAGGTACTAGGGTCAAAGGGAAATCTGTTTTTACCTGGCTTTATTTTAGATGGATCCAGAATACTTGGGTACATGGCCAGCATAATTCTTGTAACGTAGCCCGGAGGGCAGACAATGGTGTCCTTCCATCCATTTTCATTTTCCGGCGGTTCCAACGGTTCTTCCGTACAGTAGGAATCCGGATTAATTTCTTTGATGTGGCCTGCTATCGGCATGGGACCGTTAATTTGCTCCCAATCATGCCGATAACTGTCCACATCTATTTTTTGCCGGTTTACCAAACGGGAATCTGCCAGATGGATATGAATGGGATGGGGCCCGTTGGCAAGGTTGACCACCTCCCACACCTGAATAGAACCCACTACGGAGTACTCGGTAGTGTTTGCAGCAAATACCTTTCCATTTAATAGAAGTGCCAGAACATCGTCATTACAATTGAGCGAATTTAGTGTAACCACACGCTTGGAAATATTTTCGCATAATTTTGGGATTTCATTAAGCCTTCTAGGTAAACAAAGGGGTTTTTGGCAGGACGGGGACATTACCTTAAACAGCATAACCTGACCCGTGGTATCGGGATTGGTCTGTCCATCTTCATAGTTTACATTAAGCAGGCAAATATCATCATTCAGGCAGGCACCGGAAAAGTCAATAATAACATCCGCACGTTCGGCTGGGGCGAGATATAACTCATCGAGATATACCGGTCTTTCCAGATAGCCGCCATCCGTTCCAATTTGAATGATGGGCTGGCAGTTTGACAGTTTAAATTTATAAAATCTAGAATTAGAAGCGTTAATGATACGAAATCTGTATGCGGTTTGTTCCACATCAAGTTTTGGCCATACTTTGCCGTTTACCACAATGGTATTGCCGTAGAAAAAGCGTCTCCAATACGGGTGCACATCAGGCACATCACCCTCGGCAGAAAAAGAGAGATTTCCGTCTTCATCAAATGATTTATCCTGTACCATGAGCGGTATATCGAATTTACCGGATGGAAGTGGCGTACAGTCTATATTATCCAAATAATTATAAGGATCAGAAATCAGATAGGCGCCGCTCAGTCCGGCATAGACGTTGAGTCTGGTGATGCCCATTGTGTGATCGTGATAAAAAAGTGTAGATGATTGCTGCTGATTCAAATATTTGTATTCGTTTGTCTCATACATAGGTCCGTTTTTTCCATTGTGGGTAAACCAGCTGTCCGGAAAGCCGTCATATTTGGATTCGGTTTCACCGCCGTGCAAATGAACCACAGTTGGAACCGGCTCCTGTGCCAATAGATAGCCTTCGGGATAAGGCTGGAATGGATATTCCGGTGTGACCATTCCGTTGGGATTTGCCCAGTGCAGGGTAGGATCTATCGCAAAAAGATGTTTTCCCTTGATCCGATTATTCCAAATGACACTGATTGCCTGACCTGCTTCCTCCATAAAGGTAGGACCTGGTACGCTGGCACGATATTCACCACAACAGTTATTTTCTGCATATACCATACCTGCATATGCATATACTTTTGTTTTTGGAAAGCATGCGGGCAACATTTGTACTTCTGCCTCAACCATATCGACCTCATAAGTTGGAACGCAGCATTTATAAAATTTGTCATATTTTTGAGTGGGCATAAATACAGGCGGAATGGTTAGTTCCGTCTGATATTTCGGTATTATTTTAGAGTCCATCATATATCACTCCTCCTAAACACAGTATATGCGTGTAACATGAGTAAGTGACGATGCATGTCCGAGGTTACGCGGGGTTTTTTTGTTGTGCCCTAATTTACTTCAGGTATCATTGAACACAGTAACGAAATAGAACAAAAAGACGTTGATGCCGATTATTTAGGGGAAATTAGTAATGTTTACAAGTGGATTGATGAACAGGTAGTTTTATTAAAAACCCACCGCCTTTAATGGACGGTGGGTTTTCTGCTCTAACTCTATTTCTAGCCCTGTTGTTTGAAAATATTTGCTTTGGGCTCGTAATCCATACGCTGCAAGGCGTTCCGTTGTTTTTCTGCCTTATGCGTTTCCTACTATCCATCCAACGGGCGGATTATATTTTCATTCTACGCTTCAATTTTGCGAATCAAGTTGACCATTTCAATGGCGCTGACAGCACAGTCAAAGCCTTTGTTTCCCGCCTTAGTACCTGCACGCTCAATTGCCTGTTCGATATTTTCAGTGGTAAGCACACCGAACATGACAGGAATATCACTGTTCAAGGATATGTGGGCAATGCCCTTGGAAACTTCACTGCACACATAGTCGTAATGGGTGGTGCTGCCGCGGATAACAGCACCGAGGCAGATGACAGCATCATATTTGCCGCTTTTCGCCATTTTTGAGGCAATCAGCGGAATTTCAAAGGCTCCGGGAACCCATGCAATGTCAATATCATTCTCGCTTACATCATGTCGTTTCAGTCCATCCAAAGCGCCGCTCAGCAGTTTACTTGTGATAAATTCATTAAAGCGTGCGGCAACAATGCCAATTTTAATGTCCTTTGATACGAATTTTCCTTCAAATATTTTCATGTAAATCTCCTTTGCTTTTTAGTAGTTAAAAATATGACCCATTTTTTGCTGCTTAGTTTTAAGATAGAACAGATCATGTTCGGTAGCATCCATTTGTATTGGAACACGTTCTTTGATTTCTATTCCAAAATCAGAAAGCTGGTAGACTTTATCGGGATTGTTTGTGAGCAGGCGCAGTGTTTTAGCACCAAGATCTCGCAGAATTTGTGCCCCGATGAAGTACTCACGCAAATCTCCAGGAAACCCAAGGGCTAGATTAGCTTCCAATGTATCCATGCCCTGATCTTGAAGCTCATAAGCACGCAGTTTATTAATCAGACCAATGCCACGTCCTTCTTGGCGCATATAGAGCAGAATCCCGCGGCCTTCTTTTTCAATTTGCCTCATGGCTGCTTCAAACTGCTGACCGCAGTCGCAGCGCTGAGATCCAAACGCATCACCCGTCAGGCACTCGGAATGGACACGACACAAAAGATTTTCTCCGTTTCCAATATTTCCTTTGACTAGGGCCACATGGTGTTCGCCGTTAAGTTTGTTGATGTAACCATAAATTTTGAAATCGCCGTACTGTGTGGGCAGAGATGCACAGGTCACCTGCTCAACCAGCTTGTCATGCTGTTTTCGGTACTCCTGCAAGGCCTTGATGGTAATCATTTTTAATCCCCATTTTTGTGCTAGATTCATCAGTTCCGGTGTACGCATCATAGTCCCATCTTCGCGCATGATTTCGCAGCATAAGCCACATTCCTTTAATCCGGCAAGCCGCATCAAATCAACAGTAGCTTCTGTATGACCGTTCCGCTCCAGAACACCGTTTTTCTTAGCAAGAAGCGGAAACATATGACCCGGACGGCGGAAGTCTTCTGGCTTTGCATTGTTATCCACGCATTTCATAGCAGTGATACTTCGCTCTGCTGCGGAGATGCCGGTGGTAGTTGATACATGATCAACAGAAACCGTAAATGCAGTTTCATGGTTATCTTTATTGTCGCTGACCATCTGTGGGAATCGCAGCTTTTCACAAAGTGCTGTGCTCATGGGCATACAAATAAGACCTTTGCCATGCACTGCCATAAAGTTTACATTTTCAGTAGTGGCAAACTGTGCTGCGCATATAAAATCGCCTTCATTTTCTCGATCTTCATCATCTGTTACTAAAATAATTCTGCCCTGTCGAAGATCTTCCAGAGCTTCTTCAATGGTGTTAAATTCAAACATTTTCTTCCTCCTTTTTAAAAACCATGTTTCGCAAGAAATCCGGCCGTAATATTACTGGTTGACTGCGGTGCGTTCATTAGCCGCTCTACATACTTTCCGATACAGTCATTCTCCAGATTGACAATATCGCCAGTGCGTTTTTCCGATAGAATAGTCTGTGTTGCGGTATGGGGTATGACGGACACGCTAAAACTCTCTTTATGGACTTTAGCTACTGTCAGACTGATGCCGTCTATTGCAATTGATCCTTTTTCTATAATATATCTTAAAATATTGGGGCTTGTTTTTATGGTGTACCAAGTAGCATTATCATCTTTGGTAATGGATGAAATTGTACCAATTCCGTCGATATGCCCAGAAACAATATGACCGCCGAACCTGCCGTTTGCAGGCATCGCCCGTTCCAGATTAACTGGACTTCCTGCACGCAGTGTTCCAAGAGAAGAGCGGTTCAGGGTTTCATGCATTACATCAGCAATAAAGCTGTTTTGAGAAAAAGAAGTAATGGTAAGGCATACGCCGTTGACAGATATGCTGTCCCCAAGGTTAGCGTCTTCCAAAACGCTAAAGGCTTTAACAGTAACTTTAGCGGAATCCTTTCCTTTGCGGATACCTTGTATATTTCCAATTTCCTCTATGATTCCTGTGAACATCTGATAACCTCACTTTCCAATAAAATATCTTCACCTATCATCGTAAATGTTGGTTGGCTCAGCAGAAAGGCATTTTCAGGAGAGCGGACACCAAGACCATCTACTGGCGTTTTTCCGTTACCACCAAATATTTTGGGAGCAATATATGTCTGAACCTTATTCACAATTCCGCTTTGCAAGGCAGACCAGTTCAAAGTTCCACCGCCCTCCAACAAAACACTATCAATATTTCTCTCACCAAGAGCCCTCATCAGGCAGTTTAAATTAATGTGGCCGTCTTTTTCAGGAAGCACCTCGATATCACAGCCTGCTTCCAAATAAGGTCTATGCTTTTCAGGGTCTGTCACCGATGTGGCAAGGAGAGTTCCAGCATTGTCTGTCGATGTGACAACCCTTGCTTGCAGAGGTGTTCGCAAGTGGGTATCACAAATGATGCGCAGAGGGTTTCTGCCATTTTCTATCCGACAGGTCAACAGAGGATCATCGGCAAGGATGGTGCCGACGCCAACCATAATGGCAGAGTAGCGGTGTCTGTGTTCATGGACATGCCGTCGCGCCGATTCCCCGGTAATCCACTTGGATTTGCCGGTGGAGGTAGCAATTTTTCCATCAAAAGTCATGGCGTACTTCATAACTACATAAGGGGTTCTGTTTTGAATGTAATGAAAAAAACTTTTGTTGAGTTCATCGCATTTGTCTTTTAATATGTTTTCTGTTACTTCAATTCCATGGGATCGAAGAATTTCAACACCTTTTCCTGCGACTAATGGATTAGGGTCGGAAGAACCGATTACCACGCGGCGAATGCCGCTTTCAATAATTGCTTCAGTACAGGGAGGTGTCTTGCCATAATGGCAGCACGGTTCAAGGGTAACATAAAGCACTGCGCCTGCTGGTGAAGATTCGCAGTTCGCAAGGGCATTTCGTTCAGCATGCAGCGTTCCGTATTTTTGGTGATAACCCTGCCCAATTATTTTGTTGTCTTTCACAATCACAGCGCCTACCATGGGATTGGGGTTTACCCATCCACAGCCCCGCCCTGCGAGTTGAATTGCAAGCCGCATATATTCTATGTCTTTCATACAATGCCTCCAGAAATATAAATACCCTGAACAAAATCGTTCAGGGTATTCATAAACCGCAGTATATTATGCTATATTTTGCAAATAAAAAACTCTGGAATAAAGGTATTCCAGAGCAGAAATTGCGTTTACAAGAAAACTGCAATTGTATCTTCTTTTATCCAGACTGTACTGTCGGCTTCGGAATTTCACCGAATCATGCCTTGCGGCTCGTGGGCTTTACCACCGGTAGGGAATCTAACCCTGCCCTGAAGATGTTATTCAATTGTTAATATTATAGCATCTGCTTTGTACTTTGTAAACTAAAGAAATCGTTTTTGTTTAAATTTACAAAATTTCCATAAAAATACAATGATTTATTTTCAGTTAATATATTCTTCAATGAATGAAAATATTTCGGTGTTATATCGGTCCTGTTCATCCCAAAACGAGAAAAGGTGTTCTGAACCCTTGTATGTTATAAGTTTTTTTTTGCTGTGAGGTATTTCATTGAAAAGATTTTCCGACATATAGTACGGACATTTTCTGTCGATTTTACTATGCATTATGAGTGTGGGTATATTGTTATTTTTAATTTGTTCTACCATATCCACATCCGAAAACGAATATCCATAAATTAAATTACAAAAGACGCTTCCAAATGATGTCAACGCTTTCGCAGGAAGAAGAATTTTTGCTTGAGAGATTTCCCAATAGATTTCATCATACATGCTGCTGAAAGGACAATCTATAATAGCAAAGTCCAAATGTTTATTTGCATGTTCGGTTCCAGAGTAATATGCTATTGTAGAAGCACCCATAGACTGGCCTAAAGTTCCGACAGTATTATTGTTGGATTTTTCTTTCACAAAGCTAACAACCTGCTCTAGATCAAGACTTTCCAAATATCCAAAGGTCACAGTTGCAGCGGTATTTTTGCCATGAGCACGCTGGTCATATAAAACTACATTCCAACCATTTTCTAAGAATACCTCTGCCAAAGGGTACATTGCCATATGATTGCTTTCATGCCAATGAACCAAGATTATTGTCTTATTTTCGTATTCTTCGTCTTGGCAAATATAGTAAACAGGTATTGTATGCCCTGCCTCAGATATTATCTCGTAGGTGTATGTACTGGTCTGCCATGATTCATTAAATGCTTCAATAGTATATTTGGTATCTTGAAAATAAAGATTAACAATTTCGTTAGTATGCTTTTCCGACATTTGAGCCGGGATGTATGCAAGCAAAAATTCAATTAAAAACACAATTAAAAACATAGCTGCAAGGATGAAAAAAACAGCTTTTGTAGTTTTATTCTTTTTCAACTGCACTTATCCTCCATGTATAGTACATAAATTACTTTATAAGTTATATTTCAATAACTAATGTTTTGCGCGTATCAGTTTTATGCGAATGTTGCCCAGTATAAAATTGGCTTATAAGCATGTTAACCACTATAACAAGCGGTTAAAATTAAAAGTCTATATTTGCTTTTCTGGCTTGACTGCAAAGTTGACGAACATTCAAAGTATAATTCTTTCCATCTTTTATAAAATATGTTCCACATTGTCGAAATTCAAAATGTGTACTCTTAATTTTGCATTGCTCTCGTACAGATAATACCCAATTATAATTTAATGGCCTTGCGTTATAATCGGACTCACCGCCAACAACAACCAACTCTATATCATCAAGAAATTTTTCAATATGAACTTCTTCTAGTAGCGGCTGGCAGATAATGTTTTTATGCTTAATAGGCAGCTTGCTAAAAATAGACAGTCTATAATCTGCCATAGCTTGATTTTCAATGGTGCAACCTACAGTAACATTGTCATAACCATTATCCCAGTCATTAGGAATGTGGTCCATAAATCGCTCTATACGCTTGGTTAAAAAGATAAAATGTACGTCTGATCGTTCCTTCATCATTTGAAAACATTCTTTTCTCCAATCGTCTGCTTCTTCAATTAAAAAATCAGAAGAAAAGCACAGATATACTGTTTGTCCAGATTTAATTTTATATTCTTCTTTTTTGTTTTTCTCTATGGGGGCATAAAAATTATTGGTTTTTACAATTTCATTAGTATCGACATTTCGTTTGAAGTCGCCTTTATGAATATAACAAAATTTGCAGCCTTCACTATATTTGTGACAGCCTCGCCACGGATTCCATATTGCCATATCAGCACCAAAAATCCTGTTTTTTAATTTTGCGGTGCATAGGTTTACTTATTCCTATAACATTAAAGACTTCTCTTTTTTCAATTTTATATTTCATTTCATCAACTCCTATACTTATATATTACAATAAAAAGCAATTATAATCCTCTCTTTTTTTGCACAAAAATAAGAAGATTAGTTTAATAATATTAATTATGGTTTATCATAATTAAGAAAAGACTTTAAGTAGATCGGTGGAGGTTTTTATAATGGCGGTAATCTACATTGGTAATACCTGATTTTGTATATACCTAATTATTATTTAATTTGATTTCTGCCGCAGTTTTTTGCCTTATATAGTTGCTTGTCTACTTCATTAAGAATTGATTCGTAAGTTGGCAGAATATCAAAATTATCAACAGTATAAATTCCGAAACTGCATGTGGTTTTTAATGTTTTTCCGCGATATATCAAACTCTTTTTCTCAATGGATTCTCGTATTCTTTCGGCGATTTTTTCAGCTTTTTTATTATCTGCACCGACTAAGCAGATTAAAAATTCATCTCCGCCGTACCTGGCAACCCAATCAGTGCTTTGCCTTATACTTTGTTTTAGTTCGATTGCAAACTGTGACAGGAGATAGTCGCCGGCGGAATGACCATACGAATCATTAACATTTTTAAAAAAGTCTAAATCTGTAAATATTACTGATAATGGGAGTTCGTTTCTTGCGCAGCCGTTGATGTTATCTGGTAGTGTAAGATTTATATATCTTCTGTTATAAACTCCTGTTAACTCGTCGGTAATAGAAAGTTTATATGTATTTTCGAGTGTGTTGCAGAAACCATGTGATTCTGCTTCTTTAATGTTTGCAGAGCATTCCAAAATATATTTACACTCTTTAATTTTAACGGGTAAAAGCACAAATAGGCATAAACAATTGCTGAGTTGTTTTATTTTATAGGATGTACAATCTAATTCAATGCATTTTTTATACGTATCTATAAAATCGCTGTAATCAATTTCAGAGAAATCAAGGTCATGGGAATTTGTTGAATGTTCAGAAACAATTTTTTTATGTTGAAAATCTATTAAACGGAAGTGATTAAATGCTTTTTTCATAAGATCATAGTCGTTTAAATTTTCTATAAGGTTTGCCATAACTTCTCCTTTTTGATTTGCTGTTTTTAAGCTAATAGTTTCACCATTTAAAGGCTATTATTATTAGGTGAATCTTTCCGATAGCATAATATGAATTTATGTTAAGAATATTATATATACAAGAGTATATACTATCAATATAATTATAAGCTATTAGCTTAGAAAAATCAATGTCTATAAGATTATTTTATAAACTAATAGCTTCATATAAAATAATGCTGTGAGGTGTGCATATGAAAAAATGTTTGGATGCTCAAATAGGGCATCGAATTCGCCTAAAAAGAGAAGAACAAAAACTAAGCCGTGAAAAGCTTGCAGAGTGCATAGAGGTTTCTCCTCAGTTTCTTGCTCAAATAGAACTTGGACGAAGAGGTATGTCCTCCGTTACGCTGTACAAAATTTGTAGCGCTTTAAGTACGTCAGCAGATTACATTGTACTGGGAAGAGAATGCGAAAATGATTTATCTTCAATAGATAAAATGTTGGCTAATCTTAACCCTAAATATCTTCCATATGTAGAAGACTTAATTAAAACGTTTATATTGGCTATTAATAAATAAAATCCTTAGCAAAATATTGTCTGAGGATTTTTTTTGATTTTATTAAACTTAGTTTTGAAGGGATATTAAAGCTTATGAGAAGAATGAGAAGTTTCCTAGAGGATTTTTGTATCTATTTGTTTTGTGAGCTTATTAGTAATGTAAATTCATACTAAACATAACTAAGTGCAGTATATGCTCCTTGCATCAGTTTTTGTGTTCAAGTATACTGTACTTTATGAATTTACAAAAAATGGAGGTTAATTATATGTGTGGTATTGCAGGAATAGCTGGAAATTATACAGACGCAGACAAAAATTGCTTTGAAAATATAATGGATATAATGAATTACAGGGGACCGGACGAAAGCTCTATAAAAGATACACCGAATTGCTTATTAGGACATAATCGTCTTTCTATTATCGGACCTGATAATGGAATTCAGCCAATTTCCAATGAAGACAGAACTTCATGGATTGTCTGTAATGGTGAGATTTATAATTATGAGCATTTAAAAAGAAAGCATTTGCAAATGCATCAGTTTTCTTGTAACTCGGACAGTGAAGTTGTTTTACATTTGTATGAAGAATACGGAAAAGCATGTTTAGGCTATATAGAAGGGATGTTTGCATTTATTATTTCCGACTGCCGTAGCTCGAAGTCTGACATTTTTGCTGCGAGAGATCCATTGGGAATAAAACCCTTGTATTATGGTCAAAAAAAGGGGAAATTTTATTTTGCTTCAGAGTTGAAATGTCTATATCAGATGGTGGATGAAGTTAAGGAATTTCCTGCAGGACATTATTTTACGATTGCAGAAGGTTTTGTTCCTTATCGAACTGTTCATGACATTATCAGCCGCAAGTCTTCTTACGGGCAGGAATCACGGGAAAAGATTCAACAAAATATTTGTTTACTGCTTGAAAATGCGGTAAAAAAGCGTTTAATGGCGGATGTTCCTCTTGGAGTCCTGTTGAGTGGTGGATTGGACAGCAGCCTTATTGCTGCAATTGCTAGTAAATATAATCAAGGAAGTAAGCCTATGAAGTCATTTTGTATAGGCCTTAAGGGAAGTGCAGATCTGGTTGCGGCAAGAAGTGTTGCGGATTACATCGGAACAGACCACTACGAGTACATTTATTCAGAGCAAGATGTTTTGGAGGCTATTCCTAAGGTTATTTACCATTTAGAATCTTTTGAACCTTCGCTTGTCAGAAGTGCCATACCAAGTTATTTTGTGTCCATGCTTGCAGCCGAACATGTGAAGGTTATACTTTCGGGAGAAGGTGCAGATGAGCTTTTCGCTGGTTACGCGTATATGGAAAATATGCCGGATGAACAGACATTAAAATATGAGCTAGCGAGAGTACTTGATTCGCTTCACAATATTAACCTGCAACGGATGGACCGTATGAGCATGGCTCAATCCCTTGAAGGACGTGTTCCGTTTTTAGACGAAGAACTTATAAACTATGTATTCAATTTGCCAACAGAAATTAAGTCCCCTCAGAATGGGAAAATAGAAAAATGGCTTTTGCGTACTTCTTTTGACAATGCAGAGTACCTTCCGAAGGAGATTTTATGGCGAAAGAAAGCTGAATTTTCTGAGGGAAGCGGAACAAAGAATTTTCTCGAAATAGTATTTGAGCAATGCATTTCTGATTTAGAACTTAAGACGGACAGAGAAAGAATTTTAAAAGAAGAGAACATTCATATTCGCTCTAAACAAGAATTGTATTTCTATCGAATTTTCAAAACATTCTATCCGTCATCTTCTGTAGCTGATACAGTAGGGCGTTGGTCTGTAGCTTAATAATATTATTATTTTAATTGAAAAAATTAATGATTTTATATTGAAAAAATACTAAATGAATGTTATGCTAAGTTCTGAAAATTATGCTTCATAGTATGAACCTTAATTAAAAATATGGTGCATTTAAGCTGAGCAAATTATAAATCAGCTTGTTCTTCAAAGATTTTTGTTTTTGGAAGGAGTAATTGATGAAAGATATAACCATAGCATCTGAATTATTGGAAAAGGACAATTTGACACTCGTGATTATAAAAAACGGAAAAACGGTTTTTTCAAGCCGTAATAAGGGAATTGAGCCTTTATATACAGCAGTTATGGAGCATAAATTAGAACTTGAAGGTTCAAGTGTTGCGGACAGGGTTACAGGAAAGGCTGCAGCGATGATTTGCAAATATGCGGCAGTAAAGGAATTAAAGACAGGATTAATATCTGATAATGCAATCAAAGTCTTAAAAGAAACAAACATAATATATGAGTATGAGACTAGGACATCTTTTATTAAAAACAGAGATAAAACGGGGATGTGTCCGATAGAAACACTATCATTAGATACTAAGAATAGTATAGAACTTTTAAAAAAGATTGAAATTTTTTTAGATAAAATCAAAAATAAAGAGGAAAAATAGAATGAAAACAAAAGAATTAGTTTTAAGCGGATTGCTGATTGCGAGCGGTGTAATACTTCCAATGATGTTTCATATGTTTGGAATGACAGGGCCAATTGTTTTGCCGATGCACATACCGGTACTGATTGGAGGATTTTTGCTTTCACCTCATTTTGCTCTAATTTTGGGAATTGTAACACCCATTTTAAGCGGATTGCTGACCGGAATGCCCGTTATGTTTCCTATGGCTGTTATAATGGCGGTTGAACTTGGTGTATACGGGCTTACAGCAGCATTGGCTACAAGAAAGTTTAAATTGTCGATAATTCCATCGTTAGTTATTTCGATGATATCAGGAAGGATAGCAGCGGGGTTAACTGTTGCTGCTCTGGTTCAATTATTTGGAGTGAAAATGGATCCGTTTATGTATGTTAAAGGAGCGATATTAACAGGGTTACCGGGCATTTTGATTCAGCTAATATTCTTGCCGCCGCTTATGTATGCGATTAAAACATATATGAAAAAAAATTCTGCAAGTGCCTAACACCTATGTTATATAGGTGATTTTTTTGTGTATTTTTAAAAAGTTGTTGACATATATCATAAATAATGTATAATTAAAATTGACATATGTCAATTTTAATTATAATATTAATTAACGAATCTGGTTGCTATTATTTATTAAAATTTTGGTAATTAGATATAAATAATTCTCTCTAATCAAACATGGTATTAGAATAAAGCAGGTAATATTTATTATTACCTGCTTTATCCATGTATTAAAAAAGTAACACCTATTTAATTTGAACGAATAGGTGCTACATATTGTTATCAATTATTAAAAATATTTTTTAGTTGAGGAATATTCTTCAACTAGTCTCAAGGCTTCGCCGAATCTTTGGAAATGTACTATTTCTCGCTCTCGCAACCACCTTAACGTATCTTTTACAAGAGGGTCATCGGTTAAAGTAATCAGATTTTCATAGGTGGCTCGGGCTTTTTGTTCTGGTGCACATTCATAAAGACAACATTAAAAAAGAGATAAAACAAATTAAACATATCATTAAATTGTGCAGCTACATCTGATGTAGCTGTTTTTAATTTGCCGATGAAAGGAGTTAATCAGTGTGATAAGTGCATATAAACATAACTTGCATTTTATATGTTTAGAAGATGAATCAATCTTAGAAATGCCCATTAATATCAGAAATCACATAATAGAACTAGGCGACAAAATAACTTATATGGGTGACGAAAGGTATAACTGCATTGATACAGGCAATAACAATGGTTATATAGAATATTCAGGATATATAAATTCCGGAAAAAATAAAATACTGCTTTTTATTCCGAATGGTTGGAAGAAGGATGAAATTATCAGACAATTATCTTTTTTAGAAAGCAATGAAGAAAAACAGTGGTATATGGCATTCCTTCAAATAGATACAAAAGTAAACAAGGAAGGCGACCTGGACTATCTTACAGGGCCATATGGAGGTTTGAAACAGATTTATGCAAAACAAATTAATTTTAAGGAGTAGAAATGAGTAAAGTAATAGCAATAGCAAATCAAAAGGGCGGTGTAGGAAAAACAACTACAGCTGTAAGTCTTGGTATAAGCCTTGCAAGACTTAATAAAAAAGTTTTGCTTGTAGACTTGGACGGACAAGCTAACTTAACCATGTCATTGGGGTATGACCCTGATGAACTGGAGAATACATTAACTAACATTATTGAAAATAGAATTAATGATTATAATTATATAATTGATAAATCGGAATATATTTTAAGTGCTGAAGGAATTAATCTGCTGCCGGCTGATATAGGATTGTCAAGTATCGAAGTAAAGATGTTGAATACCTTAAACAGAGAAAATATTCTAAAGAATATTTTTAGGGAGTTTAGAAGAGATTATGATTATATTATAATTGACTGTCTTCCGTCATTGGGTAGTTTGACGATTAATGCTCTTGTGGCGGCAGATAGTGTAATTATACCTGTACAATCACAGTATTTGTCTTTGAAGGGAATGGAGCAGCTTCTTGAGACTATTCGTGGAGTGAGAGCTCAAATTAATCCTGAATTGAAAATTGAGGGAATCTTAATAACCATGTATGATAGGAGGACAAATTTAAGTAAGGAAGTATATGAAACAATAAACGATTCATATGGAGAATATATAAAGGTTTTTAAAAATCCTATAAATATTTCTACCAAGGTTGCGGAAGCCCCTTCTCAGGGAGTAAGCATTTTTACGTATTGCCAAAGTAATGAGGCTGCAAAATCGTATGAACAGTTGGCGAGGGAAGTGATAAACAATGGGTAAGCTTAATCTGAATACAAAGATGAAGGGTTATAGCGTAATTAATGATATTATTGGAAAACCGGATTCTGTTGAAGAAGATGGAGTCAGGCAGATAAAAACATATCTTTTGATACCTTTTAAGAAACATCCTTTTAAGTTGTACGAAGGAAAGCAGCTTGATGATTTGGTAGAAAGTATTAAAGAGTATGGTATTTTATCTCCGGTAATAGCAAGAGAAGTTGAAAATAAGGAAGAACTTGAGCTTATGAGCGGTCATAACCGTGTAAATGCAGCTAAAATAATTGGCCTTGAAACAGTTCCTACAATAATTAAAAACGTAGATGATGATACGGCACAAATTATAGTTGCAGAATCAAATTTTAGACAGCGCAATAATTTTCTTCCTTCTGAAAAGGCAAAGGCGTATAAAATGCAGATGGATGCACTAAAAAGGCAGGGAAAAAGAACGGATCTGGACATCTGTTCCAATGGAACATATACAAAAACATCTCGTGATAAAGTGGCTGATAATAACGATACTTCACCTGCTCAGATAAGAAGATACATAAGGCTTAACTATTTGACTGATAAATTACTTGATATGGTTGATAATAATAGTATCTCCTTCCGGCCAGCAGTAGAAATTTCATATTTATCTGCTGAAACCCAGAAGATGATTGAATCGCTTATAGAAAAAGAAAAGCAGAAAATTAAAATCAGTCTTAAGCAGGCGGAAAGGTTGAAGGAACTGGAAAAAGATTCGGGGACTTTGAATTTAGACACAATTCTTGATGTGCTGTCTGAAAAGAAAAAAATGAAAAAGAAGCTTGAAATACCCGTATCTAAAGTAAAAGATTTTTTTGACGATAGTGTAACAGAGAAAGAAATGATTAATATTATTTTGAATTTGCTTGAAAGCAATATGCAGGAGGGAAAATGAAAACAAAAATACATTTT
This sequence comes from Sedimentibacter sp. MB35-C1, assembly GCF_030913635.1. Taxonomy (NCBI): domain Bacteria; kingdom Bacillati; phylum Bacillota; class Tissierellia; genus Sedimentibacter; species Sedimentibacter sp. MB35-C1. Next base: position 597,286 of record NZ_CP133188.1, on the reverse strand, counting down.
ACGGTTGAAGAATTGACTTTAATTAAAAACCACAAGAATATTAATAATAATATTAGCAGGACAGAGCTTATAGAAATATTAGAAAACAGTATTGAATATTCTGATGAAAAAATAATAAAAGAATGGATGAAAGAAACAGTCTTTAAACTCAGACAAATGACAGATGAAGATTTTTACAAGATAGATTACACGTTAGGCATAGATGCAGAAGATTAATTCTTCTGTTTTTTATTTGGAGGTATTTATAATGAATGATAAGGTAAAAGAAATATTAGAGCAATTGGAAGACGGAGTTAAATCAGTATTTGATTCCGAAAAGTATAAAAAATACTTAAAAACAATGTCAAGTTTTCATAATTACAGTTTTAACAATTCATTGCTGATTTCAATGCAAAATCCTGAAGCAACATATGTTGCCGGGTTCACAACTTGGAAGAAGCTTAAACGATACGTTGTAAAAGGTGAAAAAGGAATTGCCATTCTTGCACCCTGCGGATTTAATCGATACATCGAAAAAGACAAAATAAATCCTGATACAAAAAAACCGGTAATTGATCCTAACACCGGAAAGGTGGAAAAAGTTAAGATCCCTGTTGATGCTAACAGGTTTAGGGCGGTATATGTATTTGATATTTCTCAGACCAAAGGCGAGCCACTTCAGTTAAATTTAATAGAAGAATTAAAAGGTGAGGTGAAAGATTATAAAAAATTTTTGGAATCGTTAAAGGAAGCAACAGATTATAAGATTGTTTTCGAGAATATCAAGGGAAACGTTAAAGGATATTGTAATTTTGAAAAGGAACTGATAGCTATAAAAGAAGGAATGGATGAAAAGCATGTTGTTAAGACTGCTATTCATGAGATTGCTCATTCATTACTACATGGCAAGGATAATAAATGTAATAATGAAATTTCCAGAAAGGCAGCCGAGGTTCAGGCGGAGAGTGTTGCTTACGTGGTATGCAGCCACTATGGCATAGAAACAGGCGAATATAGCTTTGGATACATTGCCGGGTGGAGCAGGGATAAAAAAACTGAGGAGCTGAAGGAATCACTGTCTGTTATTCAAAAAACATCAAATTTTATTATCAATAGGGTTGATGATGCGTATAGGGAGTTAGGCTTGTTAAAGGATAATAAAACAGAAGAAAAGGGTGGAAAGTCCTTGAATGATTTGAAAAAACAAATTAATGATTACAGACATAATGCTAGTCCAAAATATGCTCAAAATGTCGTAAAAAAAGATCTCACAAATGAACGGTAAAGTCTGATTTTTATAGATATTTCCAATGAAATATGGTAAAATATAATAAAGTAATTTGGAGGGAACTTAATGGGAACAAAAATAAATAATACAAGTTCAAGATCATGGAAAGCGGCATTAGATATGCAAAAAATTGATGGATATAGACCTGATGCACAATTTAAATCTTTAATTAAAAAAGAAATCAGGGGGGAAATATCTACAGAAGATATTATTAAAAAGCTTATAAATAAATATAAACGGTAAGTGAGCGTGTTTTTATGACTGACCCTTACGTGTATGAAAGTACGGATACCTTAATTAACAGACTTAACATTAAAGATAATGAAATGTTGATGAAGGTAGAAAAAGAGTTTACTACAATAAGAATGAAACAAATAATTGATGATGAAGACGGTAAATTGATTAAAGGTGATTATGATTATGAACATTTAAAATCTTTTCATAAATATATTTTTCAGGATATCTATGAATGGGCAGGTCAAAAGAGAACAGTTGATATCGAAAAATCGGAAATAGCTTTAAATGGAATAGATTTTCAATATTCTCCAGTTGATAATATTGAAGAGGAAATTACAAAAAGCCTGAAAGAACTTAATAAAACAAAATGGGAGAAGTTAAGTCTTGATGAAAGAGTAACTAATTTTACGTTTCTGTTATCAAATGTATGGAAAGCACATGCATTTAGAGAAGGAAATACAAGAACAACAATTATGTTTTTTATAAAAGCGGCCAATAAGCTAAATATTCCTTTAAAATATGAAATCCTAACGGATAATAGTGAATATTTGAGAAAGGCACTTGTAGCTGCATCATATGAAGACAAAGAAATTGAAATAAGCAGAAACTTTACCTACTTAAATCGTATCATTAAAGATTCGTTTGAATCATATGAGCAGAAAGATCAACACAGAAAAACATTAGAGGACCTTAAAAATGATATAAATGACAGCAGGGCAGATAAACGCAGAAGTCTAATAGTTAAAAAGGACAAGGTTAAAAATAACAAAGGAATTTCAGACAAAGGAAGATAACATATGTTCCAATGGAACAAAAGATAATGTATTGAGGAGTGGAGACATGGATGAAAAAAGAATAGATAAAATATTGAATGATGTGAGTGCGGATTTTTCATTTGAAGGTATGCCTCTTACGGAAGATAATAAAGAAAAAATAAGGGAATGTTTGTCAGGCAGAGCCGAATTTGATGAAACAGTAAAGATGCTTATCGATAAATATAAGGACAAAGGTAATGCAATATGAATGAAGAATATGATATTGATGATAAATATTGTTATAAGGGTACAAATGTACTGAAGAATAAGCTAAATATTACCGATGCAACTATTTTATATAATGCTGAGCGTGACATTACATCTGTTAATCTTGCCAAAGTAAGATCAACGCCTGTAAAAGGAGTCCTTGATTTTGAACATCTTAGGAAAATACATTATCATATTTTTAAGGATATTTATAGTTGGGCAGGACAAATCAGAAGTGTTAATATATCTAAGGGCAATATGTTTTGCTTGTATGAAAATATAGATAGTTACGGTAGCTATTTGTTTGAAAAATTACGAAAAGAAAACTATCTTACAAATATTGATAAAAATTTTGTATGTGATAGGCTTTCTTTTTTTATGAGCGAAATAAATGCCCTGCATCCTTTTAGAGAAGGTAATGGCCGTTCACAAAGAGTATTTATGTCATACTTGGCAAAAGTCGCAGGATATGAGCTTAGCTTTGATAAAGTCACACGTGATGAAATTATACAAACAAGTAATGCTGCATTTATTAACGGGCATGAAGAATATATAAATATGTTTGAAAAGATAACAAGCCCTATTTCTTATGAAGAGCGAAAGGAATTCATATTATCTATCGGCATGGAATCGGTTATAAGGGCTAATAAAAAAACCATAGGAATCATGAAAAAGGAAATAGAATGTTATAGGAGTAATTCAATAAAGAACAATAAAATAAACAGTAGAAAACTTGATAAGGATTTAGAGAGATAACTTTTGTTCCAGTGGAACAGTTTTTTGCAGCAGTAAAAATACTGCTGTTTTTTTATTGCGTAAAAAGAGAGGAGAAAATCTTATGTATAAACAATATCAAATAAATAAGGCAAAGAACATGGATTTATTAGATTATGTAAGACAGAGAGGATATTCTCTTATCCAGTCGGCAGCTAATGAATACCGACTGAAAGAGCATGACAGTTTAGTGATTAGTAATAATAAATGGAAGTGGTTTTCAAGAGATATAGGAGGAGATACCTTAGATTTTGTTACAAAGTATGAAGGAAAGAGCTTTAAAGATGCAATGGAGATATTAATTGGAGAGAAGGGAAAAGAAAAAGTAAAAGAATACTTTCCGGAAAAAAGCCAACAAAAACCTAAAAAGGACATATCTCAGCTTCCGGAAAAAGCGGATAACTACAGAAGGCTATTTGCCTATCTTTCTAAAACACGTAGAATAGACCCTTCTATAATTCAGGATATGATAAATGATAGTAAATTGTATCAGGAAAAACAATACAACAACTGTGTTTTTCTTGGGAAGGATTCCAATGGAGAAGTAAAGTACTGCCTTAAAGTTGGGACAAATACATATAAAAAGTTTAAAGGCGAGCAGGAAGGATCTGATAAGGCTTATGGCGTTGAATTATGTTCTTCTTCGGAAAGCTCAAAGGTATACGTATATGAGTCAATTATTGATGCCATGAGTCATGCGACAATGATAAAAATACAAGGTGGCAATTATAAAGATCATAACAGAATTTCTCTTGGATGTGTTGCTGATGTAAAACTTGAGCAATTTTTAAAAGATAATCCTAATATAAAAACAATTATTTCATGTCTTGATAATGATAAAGCGGGGATAGATGCTACCGAAAAAATAAGAAAAAAATATTCTAATCGAGGCTATATTATAAAAAGGATATTGTCAAAGAGCAAAGATTTAAATGAAGATTTGGTCGCTGCATTTGAATTTCTTGAGAAACAGCAGAAGACGGTGAGCGATTTGGACAGCAACATTAAAAAAAACAGAATGACTAATAAAAACGTGCCTTCTGAAAAAAGAAATAAAAATGCAGTTGAAAGGTCAATGTAATATGAAGTCTAAAATTATTCTTTTCTGGTCTCCGGTGAAACGCCAGGGCGGATGCAGTACCAATGTTGCCTTGTATGCTTCATATTTATCACACGTTATGGGCGAAACTGAAAAGGCAGTAATATATAGTCTAAACGAAAATGCAGATGCTGCTGATTATTTGACTTTCAACACTATCAGAAACGGCGGTAAAGATTTATTGCTGTTAAGTGAAACAAACAATGTAAGCTTTAAAGAGGATGTATTAGCATATACACATAAACTATCTGAAAATCTTGATATTTTAGGAACCGGAAAAGAAAGAGAAATAGTATCAAGAAGAATAATGAAAATGACTGAAATACTAGCAATCGCATATGACTATATATTAATCGATTCAGTTACAGGTGAAGGTTCGGATTTAAATAGGCTCATTGGAATATCTGACTTAGTAGTTGTATGTGTTCCACAAGATAAGTTTGTGTATGAAATGCTTGACATTAGTATCTTTGAAAATAAAAAAGTGATTTTTTTAAGCTCAGTCCATAATGAGAAAAATGAATTGAGTGTAAATAAGATACAAGCTATGGTTCCGGTTCAGGTCTATAAAATAAGTCGTGATGATAAAGTAAATCAAGCTGTTTATGAACAGGAAGTGTACAGTTATATAGCCAATGAATTCAAGAAAAAATCAACTGTTATTAATGAGCTTAGGGAACTGCATAACGAAATATTCCGGTTAATTAATCTTGAGCAGTTAAATATTACTTATGAAATAAAAAAGAGCTATGATAAAAAGAATGATGAAGTTTTACCTGATAGCATCCCGGAGCCGGAGATAAAGGTAATTAAGGAATATAAATTTATTAAGGCAAAAAATAATATTGCGGTAATTAATTTATCTCAAGGAGCCGGTTCAACTTTCATATCATTAAACATTGCTTATATGTTAAAGGATAAAAAAGTTGATTCTTCTGTAATTGAAATACCTAATAAAAAAATGAAAGCTGATATTTTTAATATAGTTTGTGACGATTATGAATTTTCTGAAAAAAAATTTATTAAAAATGGTGTAAGGTTCTATGTTAATAACAACAAAAAAACATGTAATTGGGACAAAGAAGACAGCATTGATTTTATCAGCTCAATAAGTAAAGAGAGTAATGTAAATATATATGATATTGGTAGCGTGACATTAGATGAAAACATAAATTTCTTGTTCAATATTATTGATGTTGCCATAATTGTAATTGATCCTATGCCCTATAAATTATTGCAGGCTGAAGAAAGAATAAAGTCTGTCAAGGAACTTGAAGAAAAGAACGTTAATGTAATTTATGTCTTGAATAAATATATTAAGGATTTAAATAAAAGAGATATTGAGAAGTATTTGCAGGTTAAATTATCCTCGTGTATTCCGTTTATTTCTCCTGAAACATTATATGCTGCTTATTATTCAAATCAAACAGTTTATCAGCTTGAAAAATCAGAGCTTTTTAGAAATAGTTTACAAAAAATTCTTTCTGATGCAAATGTATTGGAAGAATATAAAAACAGAAAAACTCAAAAATTTAAACTATTTAAGTGGAGGTAATTTTGAAAAATCCAAAAGTAAATATATTTAAAACTACAGCAGTATTCCTAATAATTTTGGCTGCTGTTTTTTATTATTACGAAGAAATAAAGGTTCCTGAAGTCAATATAGAAACAGCAGAAGTAATTGTAGCAATAACAGATATTCCTGAAAATACCGTAATTGAAAAAGAAATGTTAACCATGGAAAAAAAATATGCGGAAGATGTTAAAAAGACAGAAAATATTGCAAAATCGTATAATGAAGTTTTAGGCAAAAGAACGATAGTACCGCTCTATAAAGGAGAACCGATTAGCAAAAACAGAGTTATTAGTAATAAGACATACATGAGTGACAAAGACCAGGTTCAGATTGCCCTTGCCATAAACGAAGTTGACAAGGCTTTAGAGTTGCATCAAGGTGACTATATTGATATATGGCTTGAGCCTGTTTCACAAAGTCAAGAAGAGATAAAAATAGAGCCGTATAAATTAATTGAAAAGATACAAATAATTCAGGCTCATGATTCTAATTACAATAATATAAGCCAAAATATCGCAGTCGCAGGAGCTGAAAGTTTAACATCAAATACTGTATATGTGCCTGCGTATTTGACAATAGAGATGTCAGATACGATGCTGAAAGAGTTATATTCTATAGATAAAAATAAATATAGCATTCGTATTACACGATACGGAGAAGAAAAATTATACAATATTGTAGAAAGAAAGTTAAAAAAGGCACAGTAAGTACAGGTATCAGAAGAAAATGAAATTTATTAAAGTTGAGTTGGAGGACTAAGTATGACAAAACTCATAACAGTAACCGGCAGACCAGGAGCAGGAAAAACAACAGTTGCATCAATACTTGCAGAGAAGCTTTCAAAAAAACATACAGTGTGCTTGATTGATAATAATAAAAACAATATAAATATATACGACGTAGTGTCACCAATTGAAAATATAAACCTGTATGCTTGCCTTGCTGATAAGGAAAGCTGTCGAAAGGCAATAAAAGAAAGTGCGGCTGAATTAAGAAAGAACTTATATTTTTTTTCAGGGGGCAATGAATTGCTCACTGAAGAACAAATACAAATGTTAAAAGAGTTGAATATATTTGAATACATAATAATAGATTCCGGAACCACAAAAATGGAGTATCCAGATTACAATATAATTGTTGTGAACCAAAACTCAGCCGAATACACAGTGATTGACGAGTATATAACGGTCTCAAATTGCTTAAGGGCTTCTAATAACTTAATAGTCGTGAACAGGTACACTGAAGATGCAGAGTTTAAAGTAAAAAAAGACTTTAAACTTTATTATTGTCCGGAAATAGTTAACTTCGCAAACGGATATGAGCTTAGACTTCCGGAGAAGAACACATCTGAAGTAAAAAAAATTATTGAAGCTATTACAGGTGATAAATCAGAGGTTAAAATGAAGCCAAGGTTTGGATTGTTCGGAAGGAGGTAATTGCATGGAGTACATGGAATATGATGAAATTGAGGACAAAGTCTATGAAAAAATAGTTAAGAAAAAATTCACTTCTCAAGAATTAAGCGATATTCACACGCAAATGCTATTTAATTGTTCTGCCGGCGATATTGGAGCTAAGAAATATGTTAAAGTAATGATAAAAAATGAGCTGCTAGGCATGGATATTCCCAAGGCTAAAATAGAAGAGCTTATAACAAAAATCTATGCTAACAGGTGGGGTCTAAAAATAATTGATAAATACGATTTGCCTGATGTGGATGAAATTATAACATTAGGAACACGCATTCTTTTAAAAAAGCAAGGCGATATAATTGAAGTTAATGAACAATTCAGAAATTATGATGAAGTTATTGATGTTATGCGCAGAAGCCTTGAGTTTGATAAATCCAAGGATTTAAATGAATTGAATCCTTCAGTATTGGCTGAAAGGGCCGATGGCGCAAGAATACAAATTACAATTCCGACGTTATCAAGGTATCCTGTGATGAATATTCGTAAACATGACAGCTTTATCCCGACGCCGGAAAACATGTTGAAAAACGACACATTTACAGAAAAAGAAATTGAAATGATAGCAACACTTGTAAAAGGACGGGCTAATATATTAGTCATAGGGCCGCCGGAATCAGGCAAAACAGCAACGGTCAAATGGCTTATAAGATACCTGAACGATAAATTGATTATCGGACTATTAGAATCAGATTTCGAAATGAATCCTGAAAAGCTATACCCAAATAAATACTTTATACCTTTAAGAGAAAGAGATAAATTTTCTTTAGGTGATTTATTTGCTGTTCTATTGCAGAAAAGTATCAATCTAATTATTCTTACTGAGGCACGAAGTAGAGAAGCTAATGAACTAATAAAAGCCATGACAAGAGGATTAAGCGGCAGCATGGGTACGGCACATATTACGAATGCAGATAGCGTTCCTGATGCTCTAACATATATGATTATGGAAGGCAATAGTAATATTTCATTTGCTGCAAAAAGAAACGAAATAGCTTCGGCCATAGATATTGTAATAGAAATGAAAAAATTACCGGAAAATGAAAAGGGACAGATGAAAAAAATTGGCGGGGGTATTTTTGAACTTATTGAAAAAGGAGAAAGAGAACGTCATGAGACAGTTCCCATATCAAGGCTTATTATTGACGAGGAAAACCCACATGCCAGCAATAAGAAGGTATACGAAAACACTATATCGCAGAAATTGAAAAAAAAGCTTAACGAAAACGGCGTAAAAATGAGCGAAATTAAAAGGATTTTTGGTGATTAAGATGTATAAAATAATATTAATAGCTGTACTTATTTGTGCTGCTCTAATCTACACTAAAAGACTGAAAAAAATGAAGCTGAAAAACTCTGTTCAACAAAACAAAATAAGTGTTTTGACTTCAAAGCTTGATAAAATTATATTTAAGAATGTTCATTTATCACAAGCAAAAGAAAGTTATGTAATCAAACTCAGGATGATTAATCTAAAATCTGATGAAGAAAACAATGAATTAATACTCAAGTTTCTGCTCTATAGTATTACTGCAACAATTCTGTTATTCGCGTTGTTGTCAACCGTTATAACAATGTGGTATGCAACAATAACAATTTCTTTTGTATTTTTCTATTTGATTATGTTTTTTGGAATTGCTTATGTGAAGATTAAAATAAACAAAATACATGGTCAATTTTCGGTTGCCTTGCAGCGTTTTATTGATAAATACATAATTAGTAAAAATATAAAAAATGCTATAAATAATTCTTATCCAAGAATGCCAAAAGAAATAGGAGCTGCTTTTGAAATGCTTACAAGAGAGCTTTCAGGAGCGAAGAATCCGGAGATTCCAATTAAGAAGTTTGCAAGCGAACTTTCATATGTTTGGGGTCATAATTTTGTGGAAATTCTGTTGCTTTCATATAAAGGGGTTGGTGATATAACAGATGATCTTCTGAGACTCAACAGTATCGTTCTAGAAGAAATAACTACTGAAGAGGAAGATAAGTCAAGCAGGTATGCAAACAAAATGACATTTATTATTGTATACACTTTTGCACTTATAGGAATAATTGTAAACCTGTTTATTAATGACATGGCAAGACATTTATATTTTTATACTGCCACAGGGAATAAGCTTCTAGCCATATGGTTGATGGTGCTTATTGCAGGAATAACAGTTATTTCAATATCAGAGAGAGGAGGAAGGTGATAAAATGCATATAATACTTTTTTTATTGGCCGTGATAATGATTATTGTGCTCATATGGCCTAAGAAAAAACTTAGGCGCAGCATTAAACTATCAGATAGACTCAATAGCATACTATCAAAATTACATTATGATGAAGACAGTAACAATTATAAAGTATTGCAGCAGAAAATAAATAATGCCGGAATAAACATTAGTCCTGAAACATTCCAATCAATAAGAATAATATTTCCGTTTATGACTACAGCATTTTATATATTGTTGAATGTAATAAACTATGTTAATTTACATTTGAACATAGATGCAGTCAAGGAAGCAGCAAAATTATTAAACGATCAATCAATTTTAAATATAAGGCTCAATATAGATATCCGGGTTATTCTTGTTATATATCTCATATCAATACTGCTTCCTGGTTTAATTCTTAAATTCATGAGTAGTACAAGGATTAAGCTAAGCCAAAAAGAGTCTTTAACTCTTTTGACTTACACCGTTATGCTTCTTAGAACTCCAAAGCCGGTAAAGGATATATTAAATTCTATATATGAAAGAGCAGATTATTTTAAGCTCATTCTTGAGAGAGCTAATAATACGTTCTCTACTGATTCAAAAAAGGCATTAGATGAATTAATGAACTCAGCTCCGGATAAAACAGAATTTGAAAATATCTGTATTGCCCTTCAGGAAGCGCAGAACGGTGACAGAAGATTAAGTATTGTATATCTGGAGAATCATAGAAATCTAGCAAGAGAGGTAAATAAACAAATAAGAATCAGAAAGCAGACAAGAAATCAGGGGATAGGAATCCTGGCAATGATGATTCCTATAGCAATATCCATAGCCATAGTTGGCTATCCGTGGCTGATTTATACCATAAGGGCAATTAGTTCAATTCCGATATAAAATCCAAAATGGCAGAAATTTTGCTGTTTTTTTATATAGATAACTTTAATCAAAGGGGTGAACTAAAATATAAGAAAGATATTAATAAACGAAAAAGGATTTGTTTCAATTGAGATTATTGCTTACATAGCCATTGCTGCCATAATAGCAAGTATTGCAATTCCAAAATATAATGCTGCATTTACTATTAGAAATACGGCTGTAAGCAATAATTTTAATTCGGTTGATACTGTTATTGAATAAGAAAAGAAGGGAGAAAATATGTTAAACAAAATAAAACAAATAATCAAAAATAAAAAGGGTTTTGTTACGATTGAACACCTTGCATGGGCGGCTTTAATTTCATTAATAATAGGAGCGGTTGCTGTCGCTTTGAAGCCGGATATTGTTGGAAGTAACAGCATTCTTACTAATTCATCAAATAGGATTAAAGGTCTTGAAGATGTTATGACAGAATAGTTCAAATCAAGAGGGAGCGTATGCTCCCTCTATAATTGGGAGAATGAAAATGAAGTATATTAAAAATCAAAAGGGAGCAATTACTACAATAGAAGTATTGGCATATTTACCATTCATAATTTATCTGATTGTTTATCTGGTTATGGGTGGATTATTCCTAGCAGAAAAAAATGAACTTAACACGATTGTAAATAAGAAGCTTGACAGGGCTATAGTTGAAGGACAATTTACTGTTGAGCTTAAAGAAGAATTAGTAAATGAATTGGATTCCAAGGGGTTCAAAGAAGAAAAACTCGAGATTACCATAACTCCGGATGCAGCGGATGACAGTAATAATAATACTTACATATCCAGGGGAAATGAAATAAGTATAAAGGTGATATATAAAAAAACACATACATTCTATTATCTGAATTTTGCTATTGGAGAAGAATCCACTTTTTATCCTAAAGCCAAAGTAACCGGAATGTCTGAAAAGTGGTGATGCCGATGAAAAATTACATACACAATGAAAAAGGAAGCTTGAGTATATGGTTTATTATTATAGTATTTGTTTTTCTTGGAATAGCAGTATTGGTAATGGATTTTGGAAGCTTATATATGAATAATAAAACAGTAAAAGAGAGTCTTAACAGGGCTGTTAAAGCTGCAGCTCTTGCTATTAATGAAAATGAGCATCTAGCTGAAGGAATATTTACTATAGATCCGGCCAGAGCAGAAGTAAACTTCAAACAGATCCTGGCTGAAAATATCGGATTAAATGAAGTTACTCTGGATCCGTTACCTACTGGCAGCCTGGTAACAGAAAAGCCGGAAATAAAAGAATTTGTAGTAGAAAATTCAACTCCGACAACATATTTTTCACCGGCACTGAAAAACTCATTTATCTTTGAGCATCCGTCCGTACTGGCGGTTGTACGTATCAAGGTTAAGGGCGTTTTTTCAAGCCGTACTTTTACACTTTACAAGTTGTCGAGTAGTCAGTTGACGAGTGTTTATGAATAATAAAAAGATACATACAAGAAAGGTAAATGCATATGGGTATTTTAAATTCTGATAGAGAAACAACATTAAATATAATAGCAATGATTATGGCAACAATATTTTGTTTAGATGTAATAATGCTTGTTTTAGCCATTAAATTAAGAAGAGAGGAAAAGAGAGATTCAAAATTTTATAATATTATTCAATTCTTTTCATTAGCGATGGGAGCACTTTCTATATTGATAAGTATTGTTTATTGGTGTATATTGAGATAAATATATTAAAAGAGGCAGGTTAACATGAAAATTAATAGTGAATTAATAATTCAATTTCTTTCATTTGCAACACCAATACTAACTCTTATTGTATGGGGATTATCACGAAACGAAAAAATATTAAATTCCAAAAAAATTCAAAAATATGAAAACCGTGATTATCAATATGTTATTCTTTTATTTCAAGCAATTAATACCGTTATAAATCCGATATTATTTTATTTTGGTTTTTTAGTATCATTTTTAGTTTCTAAAATTATAAATCCGGTATATCCACAATGGTTATTTTCTACAATAGAATTTTATATAGCTTTTGTTGTAATTCTATTAGTTTTTGAAACAGAAATTGTAATGAAAAAAAGAAAAAAATTGCAAATTATTTCGTCTGCTATATCAGAAGAGGCAAAAAAAATTGTTTTATATAAAAATAATAAGAAGGATTACTTTTACAGATTTAACATGGTTATATTCTTTATACCGTGGATATTTGTAGCTAACAACGTATCCAATAAAGAGCTAATATTAACATATATTTTTGGATTAATCATATATTATGTTATTTCTGTTATTATAATGTCATTTAGGTTATCAAGATATGAAACTAAGGCAATAATTACATCAAATACTGTAATACGAACTGACTTCAGGGAAGAATATGGATGTTACTTAAATATGGTATTGAAAAAAGAATTTTCTTTTAAGATTGAAGATAATAACACATTAATTTACTACCCAGGGGACATTTCTTTATATACGATTAAGCAGGACAACCTAATTAGTGTGAATGTGGGATATAATATTGAATATTTTGGTGTTTAATTATTAAAATTAATACATTTTTCGCATAGATGCTATATAGAATTAGAAGCATCTTTTTTTATGCCCGAAGGGAGGGAGACAAATGCAGATAATAAATAATATTAGACTGCTTAAACACAGTATCAAAGTTGCTGTTCTTTCATGTGCCTTGGCTTATAAATTAAAAATGTCTATTAATCAGTGTAAAAATTTGTTTATTGCCGGGCTATTCCATGATATCGGAAAAATAAAGCTGGATCAGAGCATACTGAATAAAAAAGAAAATTTGACATCTGAAGAATTTGAGCATATAAAGCAGCATGTAGTTTTGGGTGTTGAATTGCTACGTAAGTATAAAATTCCTGAAAGAATAATTGTAATCATTGAGCAACACCATGAACGAGAAGATGGGACAGGCTACCCTAACGGGTTAGAAAAAAGTGAAATTTGCATTGAAGCAAAGATACTGAGAAGTGCAGATGTATTTGACGCTCTTACTTCCAACAGGGCGTATAGAAGAAAATATACTAAGCGTCAGGCTAAGGAAATAATGAGGAAAGAAGAGCTTATATAAATCTTGCTCACTGAAAGAAAAAGTCCTTAAAATATTGAAAAATCAATAAAAAATAGAAATTCCAGCTTGAAAAATCATAGAAAATATGGTAAAATATATGTGAATAGGTAGTAACAGGGTACGGCTGATCCATCTCAATGAAAGGAGGCAAAACTCTTTCAAAAGGTGGTGATGCTGATGATGTCTACATATGAAACTATGACACTAATGATTGCTTTTGCAATGTTAGTAGCAGTCATCATAAAAAAGTAGATACCCTGTTGGCCCAGAGTATCTACTAAATACAATTTATAATGTTTAGTCAGCTGTAGCCGACTACCTATTCTTTATCTTATGTATATTGTAACTCATTTATACTTAAAAATCAATAGCAAATACAAATATGAGTTACATTTAAGGCACAAAGTAACTTATAAAACATTTTAATATAAAAATGCAGATAAATTAGGAGGACAGGGAATGAAAAAAATAATTACAGTATTTATAACAATATTATTAATATTTTCTTTTTCAGTATGCTATGCTGCTGAAATGAATTTTACAGATGTAAAGACTGATGATTGGTTTTATAAAAACCTTCAGGAGCTGACAGAGAAAAATATTATTGCCGGATATACAGATGAAACTTTTAAGCCAAATAACGCACTTAAATTTGAAGAATTTATAAAGATGCTTGTAGTTGCTGTTGAAGAAGAACCATTCGAACGAAAAGAAGGACAAGAATGGTATCAAGGCTACATTGAAAAGGCAATTGAAAGCAAATATATTACTGAGGAACAAAAATCGCTTATAAGTCAAAATATTGACAGAAGAACAATGGCAGAAATACTCTACAATGTGCTGACTGAAAAAGAAGAAATAGCAGCATACACAGATGAAGAACTGCAATACCTTTCGGACAGACTGACTGACGTAAACAAAACGGATATTAAGACATTAACAATAAATGCAATAGGTGTAATTTCCGGATATCCGGACGGAACTTTTAAACCTGAAGGTACTTTGACTAGAGCTGAAGCCGTGGCGGTAATCAGCAGAGTTATAGATACGGAATTAAGAAATCCGGTTAAGATTGTGGCAAGAGAAAACGGCATTATAAATGCGGAAGATTTGGAATCTATATCTATTGAACAGACTGATTATGAGGAGTTAAAGAATTATATCACATATAATTTTGACAAAAGTATAGATTATAAAATTGAGAATGTAATTAAAGCAGATACTTCAATTTTTCCGATAAAATACGGAGGTTTAGTTATAACAGGAATCGAAAAGCTTCCGGCAGAAAAAGCACCATATTACGGAGATACTTCAATAGCTTGGAGTGGCCATGATGGAAGGGATGCAATAGTTATTCACGCGTATCCTATTGAGAAAAGCAACGATAATGGAGTTACAACAGGTTATTGGCCGGGTGTTATGAAGATTGCGGTAGTATATAAGTCCAATAATATATCAATACTGCAAATAGGTGGTTTTACTGAAACATATGGAGGAGAACAAGTATATAATAAAACTAAAGAAATGTTTCCAGATTTTGCACTTGGTACTTCTCCAATTATAGAATTAAATCGACAGTTTACTACTATGGCAATTTGTCGTGAAAGCTCAGAAGGATTTGGAATTGAAAACATAGATAAAATAATCTTAATGGACACTCGAAGCTATTCATCATCTTCTTCAACCAGCAATGTGCTTGAAATAGATGCAAAAGGTGTGAATGAAATAAAATAAAATATTTAGATAAGGGCATAGAGATATGTCCCTTTTTTAATGCAAAAAAATGAGAGAGGAGTAAAAATGCGTAAAGAAAAGCTAAATAAGAAAACTATAATTATTGTAATGATATTAATATTTGCGATGATAATTTCAGTGTTTGCTCTAAATGAGGTAATGCAAGCAAATATGGCAGCAACCAATACAAATATTTCACCTTACGAATACCGGATGGTTGTTGCATACTTTGCTTATTGGAAATCAGGTGACAGTTATTATGCTGATATTAATGGTGTAAGAACAAATATCGGTGAAGTTCCGTATCAATATTTTGAACCGGACTATCAGTTTCCAGTGGCTCTTATTTCAGGGAATTATGAAGTTGAAGACATAATGAATTACAAAGATTATAAAGGTTCATGGAAAGATTTAAATTATACATATCTTGAAGAAAATGACGTAAGGAATCATTACATGAACACAGCTTTTATTGAAAATAAGGAAGCTATAGTAGGTGAAAAAAACACAATATTAACATTCAGGGCATCTTTTAAGCCGCTAAATCCGGATGATGCTGGGCTTGCCCCTGACCCTTACGGTAGATATGCTAGAAAAGATGGTAACGTATATTATTCGTACATAGCCATAGTAATAAAATACAAGAATTTAGACTATGTAGAACCTCCTGAAGAACCAGAGGAACCTGAAGAACCGGGAAATGGGAATGTAATGGTATATGTATGGCACAAAGAAAAAGGAACAGACAAAAATTTTGCAGATTTGCAGAAAGTACGCACATCTATGGGAAGCAATCTTGTATTGTCCAGTAAAAGTATAGACGGATATAAATGCAGTAGCAGTAGTATAAAAGGGTTGTCAACAAAGAATTATGAGACAAGTTATATAGATGAAGTTGTTGGCAGACATGACTATTCGACACCTGATGATGGATATATCTATGTTACCTTTTATTACGAGGAAGATGATTCAAAACCAAGCGATAATTGGTGTGTTCCTGAGTTTGACTTAAGCACAAACTCTGCACGTATAAAAATGAAACGCAGTGAATTTGATAAGTTCTTGAGTGAAGAAAACATATTTTTTTCGGATGTAGAATTTTCCATAAGCGATATGAAATTCGGCAAAAAAGATGGCGAAGAAATGCAAGGACAACACGGCTTTGCAAGCTGGGATATATACTTTAAATACGGAGACAGAGGCTATGATTATCAGAGGATAGGTCTTTTTAATAAAAAAGAGAAAATAAGCTTGAATGTACCTAGGAAATACTTTGAAACACAAAATGAAGAAAATACAATATATAGGGCAAGTATTGAAGTCCATGCAGGACTTAATTGTATAGGTGGAGGATTCAATGCTGACCAAGGTCATACTTCCTTGTATGTAGATATAATTGAGAATATACCACCCGAAGCATATTACAGATATGCTACAGAGAAGACATTACCAGACGGAACAAACAGCAGAGAATATGGAAAAGTCTACATAGGAAAAGACATTATAATAGACAATTATTGCGATGATCCAAACGGGTTGACAGATATTGACTATGTAAGATATGTTTTCAAAAATCAAAATAATTCGGACCAGATTAAGTCAATACAATTAAAAATGATGTCTTGGGGAGAATATGAACTTGATGAAGCGGATATATTCAATGATACTTCGATAATTTTTAAAGATGCGAAAGTTAACGGAAGCCTAAATCTTCAATTTACTGCTAATGAAGAATGGGAAGTAACCATATATGTCCAGGACATGGAAGGGCTTAACGATTCATATACGGAAATTATTAAGCCAGAAGTGTTGAATTTGAATCCGACAGCGGTTATAAAAGATACGTCAAGCTATAGATATCCTTACGGCAAAGAATTTAACGGCAAGCAAAACAGGGTAATAAAGCTCAATAGCAACAGCTCCTATATTGCATCATGGTTTGCGGATATGGATGTATCAATAGATCACAGTCAAGACACATGGCAAATTGAAGCTCTTGACGGTCAGGACATAAATTCCGTGAAATTTGAAAGGGACGTAAATAAATATATCAACGGAAATATGCTTAATGTAAGCTATGATCCTCTAGACATAAAGATAATGTTCAAAGAAGCCGGAAAATATAAAATAAGGCTTCAAGTAACAGATACAGAAGGAAATATATCTAATTGGTCTGAACAAATAATTACAATTCATGAGGATTTGGCTCCAACTGTAACAGCAGACATAAATCCGAAATATTATAGAGATTCAAGCAAAAATGCTGTAATTACATTAAATTCTTGGATAGAATCACTTGATTCGGATATTCCAAAAGTAAAAAGTGTAGGCTATAGATACGACTCGGATAATGACGGCAGCTTTGACAATGAAACATTGGTGAATCTGCCACATGAGGATGTTAATATTGACACATCTTTATATATAAAAATCGAACTAACGATATCCAAGGTAGGTAGGTATCAATTTGAGATTACAGCAGAAGAAGATTTTGGGCAAGAAACAATAGATCAATATATTGCAGAAAGTGATATAAGATTAAATGAAATTGAGAAAAATACAGAAGTTGACAATATTGCACCAAGAGTGTCCTTAAACACTACAATTGAAATACCATCACCGAAAATTAATTTTAATTTTATGACCGTAGATGATAATTCCTTAACAGCCGGTGATTTCAATTCAGAAGTAAATAGTTTTATAAATAATTTAACAGCTGACGGACTGAATACAGAACATAAAACGAAAATTTTCACAACCGCATTAGAATTAGAACCTACTATAAAAGGAAAAATATATTTTAAAGCAAGTAAATTGCCATATGACCCAGAGCGTTTAACTGCAACTAATTATGATTATATCTTCGAACATATTGGAGATTTTGGCAACGTACTTAACTATTCTAATGATACTGGAAATTTGGATTTTAATAGTCTTGAAATTTACGTTGAACACCTGCAATATGTTGATGAAGATCAGGAATATCCGGAAGAGATACCAAAATTATATTATTCAGTTGACGGTAATAATTGGTTGCCGGTAACATTAACATATAATAATGACTATAGAAGGTTTAGTTCAACATCAACCGGCGAATATACTTCTAAAGCTTTTGAATTTTTAAGTGATCCTATAACTTCAAATGTTAGGTATGTAAAAATCAGAGGTGAAAATGGCCGGATTTCGCATAAGATAGCTCTTGTTCGAGCATATGCAGTAGGAAATACGCAAAGATTGGTAAATCCGGAGTTGGATGACAATAAGTTATTGGACTGCTTATATGATTTTCCTGCAAGGGAAAGCCAGGAAAAATATATGGTTGTTGTTACAAATGGGCAAGTAAACATTAATAATTCCTTAGACGTTATAAGTCAATCTATTGCAAATAATGTAAAAATTATTTTTGTAGGAACAAGAAGTTTAAAACAAATTGGAGAAAACATTACGAATAGTACTGATGGAATGTTTTTTGAATATGATGGAGCTAATATTCCATGGGAAGAAATAGAAGATTTTATTAATTCGGATTTAGAATTAAGAAATCAAAACGGTAATATAATTCTTGTCGGCGATGAATTAGAGTATAACAAAGGGTATTATGACAGTGAAAATGATCCCATGTATCAAGACCAATGGAAATATATCCATGATTCTTACTATTACACAAATAATATGGGGTATATAGAAGAACACAATAAATTTACAGATAGTCCAATAACACGTTTTGATTTAGTAGGTAAGTATACTATTTTATATCAAGCAAGAGATAATCCTGTTGATGATTATAGGTTTGATAACTATAGAAGATGGTCTGAAAATGGAACTGCGGAAATTTTTGTACATAGAAAGCCTATTGCAGAATTTATTGTCGATATGCAAAAAATAAATTCCAGTACTTTCAATATTATATTAAATGATACTTCTTATGACCTTGATCATACAAATAGGGATGATAAAGGTTTAGTTGCAAGAGAATGGTCATGGAAGAAGGTTGGAGATGCGAATTGGACTTCTGGAAAACTTACAACTGGAGATAGAACTAAAGATTATATTATAAAGCTTAGAGTAAGAGATATGGACGGTGAAAATAATTTGGGAGTTTGGTCAGATGACAAGGCGGTTCTTATTACCAGCAAGGCCATGCCCCCCATAGCACAGTTTGAATTATCAAACAGTGTAATAGTGCAAGGTGCAACCTTAGGTATAACAGATAAATCTTATGATCCAAACGGTGATGCTATAGATCAATGGGAATGGAAGCTCTATAAAGAAGGTACATTGTTGGGGACATACACGGCTGCTAATTCGCAGACTGCTATAAACAACAAGCTAAAAACTTCCGGAATAGGAAATTTCAGAATAACATTGCAAGTGAATGATGTTTCCGGCACCTGGGGTGAGCCTTTAGCAACATCAGAGATATATACACAGTATTTTAAGGTTGTGACTGTAAACCAAGCACCTACAGCTGACTTTGATTTATTAAGTAACGAATCACCAACATGGACATTTCAAAAAGTTTTAGGGTTACACACATTGAGATACAGACCGACAGCAAGTTTTTTCCATGAAGAAAAGACGAAATTCAATGTCAATGTAACAGATGCAAATAGTGATAACTTAGGATTTATTTATGATTGGAAGTTTGAGCGTTTTGAAGTAAGAAACATAAGTAATATTTCTGGTGCTTCGGACAATGTTTATACTTATACAAAACAATATCCATTTACTAATAGCTTTAAAGGGCAAGGATTACCTTGGGGAGCTTATCGAATTACATTAAATGTTACAGATAAACCACCGATACCGCCATATACTTCAGAAGATGCAAAGACAGCTATTGTCACTAAAAGTTATTATATTGTTCCAGAGTTAAGTTTAGTAGGGAACTTTGAAAGTTCCAATCCAGAGATAATGGTAGGAGATACAATTAAGTTGAAAGCAAAAACAAGTAAGGAAACAGAGAATGTCTATTGTACATTTATAGATGAAAGTTATGCATTAAGCAAAACAAATGAAGACGGAAACTTTGCATATTGGGAAAAGAGCATAGTTATTCCAGATAGTGTAACAGAAAGTAACACATATAATTTACAATTTAAAGCTAATACAACTTATGGTGGCAATGGAAGTATAACAAGAGAAGTAAAAGATACTGTACCAATAAAAATTATTTCTTTAAAACTTATTAATTTCAGAATAACTGATATAGTTAATCATGATAATGTGAATTTTCCTTATACGAAAAATGATTTATTGACTAAAGGTTTAATTGAATATAAAGCAGGTTACTATGTAACATTTAGAATTGATAGTAAAGGAAAGCCTGATAATGTGTACGGTAAAATAGATATTAAAAATGATGATATTATTGAACAAACACTTAACCTGACTAAGATTATTACTGGTGATACAGAAACATGGGAAGGAAAATTTTATACAAATTCAAAACTTGATGTAAATACTATAATTAGTATTAAGCTTGATTGTAATAAGGGTTCAACAATATATGATTATAACTTGAAAGAGAGCTGGGAAGGAAGAAGTTTAATCACAGAAGGTTCAGCACTACAAGATGGTAGAGTTAATTTAACTAATTAAAGGAGAGAGGGACACGGTGTCCCTCTAAAATATTTTATGGAGGTATAATGAAACAAACAGACAAAGACCTACATGATTTATTAATTGAAATGATTAATGAAGTTGAAAAAGATATGGAAATATATGAAATCAGAAAAAAAACATTTAAAAAAAGAAATAAGTTGCTAAGACCATCAATGGCATTTAGATCTGGGGACTTATTATCTTACATGTATCAAAAATGCAATGAGGAAAGAAAAAGGCTTCAAGCAATGCATATTATTGAAGAATGTTTTTATAAATGCACTCTTACGGCATTGTATTATATTAATCTTGATGATTTGCGAACGCTCATAAAATTTCACAAGGAAAAGAAAATATGGCGTATACGTATTGAAAAAACCTCAAATATGTGTTAAATATAATTATTATACTTAACGGGAGCCATATTTTAGATGTATATTATTGAGATGATAAAAAGCAAATTATTTAATGATAGCTACTATGTTACATTCCGTATTGATTCAAAATGAAAGCCTGATAATGTGTATGACCGGAGTCTTATTACAGATGGTTCAGCTTTGCAGGACGGAAGAATTAATTTAACAAATTAACAATATTCAGAAAGACATCCTGTTATAGGGATGGCTTTCTGATTGTTTGGTAAGTAAAACCTACTTTAGAATTATCAATAGAAATGCAATAAAAATTAATTAAGGCACTATACAAAAGCGCGTATAATTGATACAATTTAAGTAGCAATCGGTAATCTTTGGAAGAATTATAAAGATATACCTTTTGTGCCAAAGAATTTATAAGTGGGGGTTATTATGAATTGTATTAATTTTATCGACAGTTTTAATATAGACAAAAAAATTCTAGATAATAAGAAGCAACAAACAGAATATAAAATTAAATATGTTGTTGAATATATAAGATTGTGGCTGATTATTAGCTCTGAAAGAAAAAATATTAAAAATATAAATTTTATAGATTGTATGTGCAATGCTGGTGTTTATGAAGATGGAGATTTGGGAACTCCCATAGAGGTGTTTTTATTATTTATTGAAAGTGCAAAACTTCATCCAAATAAAAAATATAATATTTTTTTAAATGACAAAAATTATGATAGAATTAATATAATTGTACAATTGTTAAATTATTTGAATAAAGACAATATTCATAACCTAAACATTTTCATTTCAAATGATGATGTTAATGTTTATCTTAAGAAATATGATGAGTTCAATAAATATTTAAAATATAATGCTTCAACTGTATTGTTTGTTGATCCTTACGATTTTGGAACCGTTGTAATTGATAATATGAAAAATTTTCTTAATTCATATTATTGCGAATTAATTTTTAATTTCTTTAGCAGTGATTATGTAAGGAATGGAATAGATGCTAGGATAAGAAAATGTATAGGTAATGTAGATATTAAGAATAAGGATGAATTGATAAAATTTATTGAGAAAAGTTTTAGGACAGGAAAGATTCAACATGTCTTTTCATATAAATTTAAAACCTCAACCAATACAGAAATATATCAAATAATTTTTGCAACGCCAAGCTACAAAGGATTAGATGTGTTAAAATCCTCGTTATGGGATGTTTTTAACGGTAGATTTAATCATCGCAATTTCAAAAAAGACGAAAGCCAATTGTCCATATTTACAGAAGAGGATGATAAAAATTTTCTATTAGAAACACATGCAAATGAAGCAAAGTCAATGTTGTTAAGTGAGTACAAAGGGATGACGGTTCCGTATAGTGCAATATTAGTATTTTTGGCCGAAAAAACAATGATGAAGGAATCACAGTTTTTAAAATCGGTAGTTAAGCCGTTAGTAAAAGAAGGAAAAATAAAGAAATGTGGAAATGTTTCTCGCAAGTCAAACTATAAAGATGATAGTTATGATTTTGTAAAGGAGTAAAAATATATGAAAACTATAACAAGAAAATCTATGCTTTATAAAACAGGAGTGGAGTATGGAGATTATACGATGAACCATGTATTAGGGTGTTCGCATGGATGCAAATATCCTTGTTACGCTTTTCTTATGGCCAAACGATTTGGAAAGGTTAAAAGCTATGATGCATGGTTAGAACCTTATCTTGTAGACAACACATTGGAACTTTTAAGAAAAGAAATTCCAAAGCTAAAGAGTAAGATAAAATCTGTCCAACTTTGTTTTACTACAGATCCATTTATGATGGGGTATGATGAAATTAAAGAAATGAGTCTTGCCGCAATTAGACTTTTAAATGCTAATGGAATAAAATGCACAGCATTAACAAAAGGAATTTTACCAAAAGAATTATCTGAATATTCTAAAGAAAATGAGTATGGAATTACTTTTATTTCATTAAATGAAGAATACCGTAAAATTACTGAACCAGGAGCATCGTCATATGCAGAAAGATTGGAATCTTTAAAATATTTGCATAATAAAGGATGCAAAACATGGGTAAGTATAGAACCATATCCTACGCCAAATTTGATTAAACAGGATTTAACAGATATATTAGAATCTATATCATTTACTGATAAGATTATTTTTGGAAGAACCAACTATAATAAAGAAATATCTTCGTACAAAGATCATAAGAAATTTTATAACGAACAGTCAAAGATAGTAATTGATTTTTGCAATTCAAAAAAGATTGCCTATCACATTAAAGAGGGCACTATAACATAGGATATTAATGAAATTCAAATTACTGGAATATGTAAAGGAGAATGATATTTGCGTAATATTATTTATATAGTAGCAGTTATGTTGCTTATAAAGATATCAATAATAGATGTAAAACAAAAAATAATTCCTGACAGATTGAACTTAATTGTTGGATTGTTGGGAATTTTTAATTTAATACTAAATTTTAAAAACTGCAAAATATACATTGCTTCAGCAGCAATTACTTTTGCAGTTTTTTTATTTCTTGCCATCATTACTAATGGTGGCATCGGAGGAGGTGATATAAAACTTTTTACGGGATTGGGCCTTATATTTGGTCTGAAAATTATAGAAGTAGTAGCTGTAACATTTACACTGGCAGCTATTATTTCTATAATGGCTGGACTGAAAAGAAAAAATAAAAATATAGCTTTGGGACCGTATATATGTGCCGGAGTTTTATTTGTTATAGTTAAAAATCTTTATATATCCTAAGAGGAGAAAAATATGTTTTACGTAGAAGATATAAAGGAATTTCATTTGGATGAAGGAGTCAAGTACATAGTAAAAGACTCGATAAGATGCAGGTCATATATATGTAAGCTTGTTTTTCAAACTGATTTTATATTTTTATTTCAAATTATCGATAAGGATGTTTGTGATAATAAGATTTGCATATCAAAAATTGATTATTTATTAAATCGAAAGCTGATCGAGATTAAAGCATGTAAAATAATGCTTTCTGAAAGAAAAATAAGTATTTAATTTTTCTCCGGGAAGCATAACGAACAAATTGAAGTTTTTGAAATTTAAAATTATAATAGAAGGAGATGAAAACTTTTGGAGGAATTTATCATGGAACAAATTATAAGTGCTTTAGTAACTGGAGGGGCAGCCATAGTTGGCGTATTATTAGTAGAATTGTTAACAGGCAGTAAAATTTTAAAATTACTGGAAAAGCATGATGATAAGACAGACCGCTCTAAAGAAAATCTGTCTAAAGAAAATTTGGAGCTATCAAAGGAGCATGAAAATTTATCAAGGGAACACGGAAGTTTATCAAAAGAACATGTTGAGTTGAAAATAATTCAGAACAATATTAAAGAAAAGCAGGCTGACATTATTAGTATTCTTAATCAGGACAAATCGGAGAAAAATCAGGCTTTTGAAAAAATGACGGACAAGCAAAGAGAATTAAATGAAAATGTAAGCAAATTACAGTTATTCATTGATGACTGGCAAAGACAGTCACTAATTATAGATAGGCTTGAGAAGAGCAATGAGCAGATTAAGGAACTAAATGAAGAGTTAAGAGAGGAAAACATTGAGCTGAAGGAACAGCTAAGAAAAATTAGAAATAAAAACCGGGGATATGAAAGGTAAATTAATATGAAATTAGGAACTGAAAGGCGAGGACGTCTTTCTTTTTTTCTTTCAGAAAGCATCAATTCTTAAAACGTAGTTTTAAGAATAGCAAGCAGTGGAAATGGCTATCCATTTCCGATTTTTTAGGGGATACCCCTAATACCCCTGCGGAAGCAGAAATTAAAATTGAATTAAACTGGTGGTGATAAATTGGCAGAAAACAGAAAAAGAAAGAATGTGTTTTTTATTAGAACTACAGATGACGAACATAAAATAATAATGGAAAAAGTGAAAGCATCACATATGAACATAAACAGATATTTTATAAATGCTGCAATAAAAAAAGAAATTATTATTTATGACTTCGCAAGCGTATTTGAGTTGTCTGCGCAAATTAGCAGAATCGGTAACAACATAAATCAAATTGCAAAAAAATTGAATCAGGGAGGAAGAATAAGCGAAGCTGAAATAAGCTATCTTTATTCATCCCTTGAAAATATAAATAATGTGTTAATGAATATATATAGTGATGTTCTTGAAAGTGGAGAATAAGAGTATGGCATATGTAAAAAGGCTGACGATCAAAGCAACATTGTATAAAGCTTTGAAGTACATAGTGAATCCAGATAAAACAAATGAAAAAATTTTAATCAGTTCAAATAAGTGCAGTCAGAATGAAAAAGTTGCAATAAAGGAAATGAGGACTCTTAAAAAAATTCATGAAAAAGAGGATGGAATACAAGGGTTCCATTTCATTCAGAGTTTTAAAAAAGGAGAAGTATCAGAAGAGGAAGCTCACCAAATAGGAAAGGAATGGACTGCAAAATTTCTTGACGATAATTTTCAGTACATACTTAGCACACATACCGACAGGGATCATATTCATAACCATATTGTAATTAATTCGGTTGGACTTAACGGTAAAAAATATAACAGCTGTGTAAATGAAAGAGAAGACATAAGGAGATATTCCGATCTTGTTTGTCTGGAACATGGTCTCAGCATTATTGAAAGAAAAGGAAAAGTTAAATATCGTTCATATAAGGAATGGCTTGAAAGTAAAAATAATACTTCATGGAAAGATATTGTACGTGAAGATATAGATTTTATTATTTCTTCTTCAGGGAGCTTTGAAGAATTTATTCAAAAAATGAAATCGGAAGGCTACTATATTAAGCACGGAAGCAATGTAAAATATATGACCTTCAAAAAATCAGGAATGAAGAAAGCCGTTAGAGGAAAAACTCTGGGAGAAGATTATTCAGAAGAAGTTATCAAAGAAAGAATAAAGTATAAGGAATTTAATATTAGCCACCTAAATACAAAAAGCTTCAGAAGATATAAAATCAGTCAGAGAGCTTTTGAGTATCATGTTGGGAAACTTATTTATAAGTCTGAGTACGTTAATACGAATGTCAGACTTATTATTTTGTTATTCAAATCTATTTTTAGAAATAACCAAAATAATTACGAAAAAAATATCAGCTCTGTCAAGTACACATATGCACAGAAAAAAATTATTGCAGGTATCAGAGATTTGACATCAAGCTTAAATCTTTTAGATAAATACAATATAAAAACAAGGGGTGATGTAAAAAATACAATACAAGAATTAGAAGACAGAATTTCAGCTGAAGATTTAATTTTGTCAAAGTTGAATGACTTGCATGTTAAATCCGCTGCGGTCATGACGGAAATAGAATTATATCAGAAATATGAAAAATATTATCATGAATATAATAATTCTATTTTAAAATCAGCATACAGAAAAAAACATGAATATGAGATCAGCAAGTATGAAAGTTGTAAGGAAAGACTACTGAAATTTGGCCTAAAAAAATCAGAATTTAAATCCTTTAAAGCAAAACATGAAAATATAATTATTAGAATGGAGGCGGTACAGGAGGAAAAGGAAAATATATATCAGGAACTATATGGCATAAACAAGCTAAACAGTTACTTGGATCATGAAAACAGAAAACAAACATGTAGGGAAGTTAGCTTAGAAAAAGATTCGGATAGCAAATCAGAAAAGGAGAGATAAAATTATGAGTGAAAAAAATGCTGAAGATAAAATGTTAAAAAATATTGATGAAGCGGAAGCTGCCGTTTACAGTCAAATATTTGGGCTGTTTGATAATGGCAATGGAGATTTTGTTAAAATTAAGCTTGATGAAAAGGCTAAGGAAATTGATAATTCCAAACCAAAGAAAAAAAGAAAAACCAAATCAGGGAATACAAAATCGAAAGCAAAGGACGAAATAAACAGGATAATTCAGGAGATTTCTGAAAAAGAAATAATTAGTATGGTTTTGACAGTAAAAATCAGCGGTATCAGCATGGAATATGTAAATGATCCCAAAGCCGGTGATAAATATATGGACAAGGATGATCAGATAGAAAAGATTAAGGAAGCGGTTAAGGGCTTCAAGAATGTAGTTGTTGTTCATTCGGAAGAAGAGCTTAATAAGCTTCAGGAAGACTATAAAATAAAGATGGAAAAAACAAAAGCTTCCCGTGAGGAAAAGACTGAAACTAAATCTTCTACCAATAAGGCTATACCAAAAGATGATATTAAAGAAACTGAAGACAGGGCAAATGTATATATCAGAATATCCGAAACAGACTACAACTCAATTAAGGCTGATCTGGAAAAAGAAAATATAATAATGTTTACAAAAACTGCTGCTGAAACCAGAGAAGACAAGGCAGGCATTAACCTTATTATGAAGCCGGGAGATGTAGAGCAGGTTAAAAGTTTGTTGAGTAAAAATGATATTAAGGTTTTACAGGAAGTGGAAGGTAATGTTGACTGGAATAATATTAAGGACAATTCTCGTAAATATGAAAATATAACCGAAGAGCAGCTTAAACAGTTTCAGGGTAAGAATAAGGATAAATATGATTATATTGCTTTCAAGAAAGACAATATATATACCGTATTTGCGGACAAGCAATCAGACATAGAAATTGGTGCTCCGGAAAAGAAGACACGAAGTCAGCTTGAAGAGACGATTAAAAATCATAGAAATAATGAAACTCCGGCTAACAAAAATGAAAAAACTCAAAATAAATTAAAGGGCGATAAGGAGGAAGCAAGATAATGAATACAGGAGGAGATACAGCCAGTATTTTAATGGCATTCAGTGCAGAAGTGGGAAAGGAAGGTCTTAAAGGCGGTGTAGAGCTTCTTAAGTTTTTATTGTCTAATTATCTCAGCAAAAAGAAAAATCTTAATCCCGGCGAAATAAATATGAAAAGGATGCTTGAAAGCGGAGAAAGCATAATAACCATGGATTTAAATGCAAAGGACGCTGAAGCTTTTGCTTCCATGGCAAAGGGCTCAGGTATTACATTTGCTTTTTTCCAAAAAGGAGAGGATATGCATACAATAGCATATCTTGAGAGGGAAGCTCAGCTTGTTAATAAACTTCTTGATATTATAAAGCAGGGTAAGGCAAAAGAAATCAATGATGTCGACAAGCTAATTAATGAGTACAAGGTAGGGGCTGACAGAACCTACATTGTTGATAAAGATAACCCTGATAATTACATTCAGGTTGATGCTAAAGGAATAGACAAGGTATATGTTGTTGATAAAAGCAATCCCAATAATAATATAAAAATAACGGAAGATTTAAAAGAAAAGACTATTGAAGCAGAGATAACCTTAGACGGTAAGGCTAAGACGGTAAAAGGCAGGGATAATGTTAAAACTGAGCTGATTGCCAGTGCTGGAAAGTTTAAGAATCCGGACCTTGCTAAGGATGAAGAGGAAATAGAAAAGCTTAAGAAATCTTACAGCAAGGATGATGGGAAAAAAACGGTGGAGCAGCTGGAACAGCAAATAAAGGAGGTCAGAAAAAATATGCCGAAGCAGCAAAAAAAGCAAAAAAGCAAGCTTAAAGAAAGGAGAGAAAGGTAATTGCTTACGGAGCAGGAAAAAAGGAAGAGAAAGATACGGCAGAATGTTATTTTGTTTACTGTATTGTATATTTTGTTTAGTTATTACGTTATTCACATTGGAGCGGTTTTAAGCGGTTACGACAACCTGATTGATAATATTAACAATCTGGATAAGGATGTAGCCCAACACATAAAATCAGCTGCCATTTTTATTCCGGGATATGAACAGATGAAGCTTTGGATGTTTTCATCTGTTTTTTATTGGGCTGTTGTAGCGTTGATTCTATTGGATTTGCATAAAAAGTATATGTTTGGCAAAGAGCATGGTACTGCAAGGTGGGCGGAAAAAAATGAAATAGAAAAGCTCAAGGATAAGCGTGAAAGTAAAAATATTATTCTTACTCAGACTGAAATGCTTAGTATAGACACTAGAATGACGAGAAAGAATCTGAATGTTTTGATAACAGGCGGCGCAGGTACAGGAAAAACAAGAGGATTTGCAAAGCCGAATTTATTACAGGCCAATACAAGCTTTGTAATAACAGATCCAAAGGGAGAACTTCTCAGAGATACAGGCAGATCGCTTATAGAAGCAGGATACAAGTTAAAAGTGTTTAACCTTATAGAGATGGATTATAGCAGCTGCTATAATCCGTTTCCTTATATAAGAAAAGAAAGCGATGTAATGAAGGTTGTAAATACTCTTATAAAAAACACTAATCCCAAGGGTTATACGGGAGGAACAGATCCTTTCTGGGAAAAATCTGAAATTGCACTGCTACAAGCTATTTTCTTTTTCATATGGTATGAGGTGAGATATTCCGAACAGAATTTCAGCACTGTAATGTGGATGCTCAGATGTGCAGATGTAAAGGAGGATGATGAAGCATACATAAGTGATTTGGATATTCTTTTTAACGAACTTAAGGAGAGAAATCCAAATCATATTGCAATACGCCAATATACAATATTTAAACAGGGTGCAGGAAAAACAGCCAAGTCAATACTTATATCAGTAGGTGTAAGATTGTCACCATTTAACATTGATGCTGTTGCAAATCTTACATCAAAAGATGAGCTGCAGCTTGATGAGATAGGTGATGAGAAAACAGCTTTGTTTGTTGTTATATCCGATTCGGATACCACATTTAATTTCCTGGCGGCAATGATGTATTCACAGCTGTTTGACAGCCTATATTATACGGCGGATTTTAAAAACAAGGGCAGGCTGAAGAACCATGTAAGATGTATACTTGATGAATTTGCAAATATAGGTTATATACCTGAGTTTGACAAGCTTATTGCCACAATGAGAAGCAGGGAAATAAGCTGTTCAATTATACTCCAGAACATGGCACAGCTTGAAACTATGTATAAGGATAGCTGGAAAACTATTGTGGGAAACTGCGATTCCTTTTTGTTCCTGGGAAGTAAAGAGCAAAGCACTTTGGAATATGTAAGCAAGCAGCTTGGAAAAGAGACAATTGACACAAGGAATATAAACCGCAATAAAGGAAGGCAGGGAAGTTCGTCATATAATTACGGGATTCATGGCCGTGAATTAATGACACCGGATGAAATAGGAAGGATGCCTGACAGCGATTGTATTCTTATGATAAGGGGAATATTTCCTTTTTATTCTAAAAAATATACTCTTGAACAACATCCCAGGTACAAGTTTCTTTATGACAGCAGTGATGATAATTATTTTGACTATCGTGATGCAAAGAGATTTTGCCATGAACAGCAGGCAGAAGGTGAAAGGGAGAAAATTATGGAGAGATACAGCATGGATAATTTTAACCTTGATATTGATCAAGTAGAAAGACTATATAAATCATTGTCTGATGAACAGCCTGAGCCGCCTGTTAATAATATTAAAATTTTAAACCTTTATGAAGAGGAACTTTTAAACATGGAAGGTGAAAAAATACACAATGACGGAGGAGTAAAATGAGTAATAAATTTAATAATGCAATGGAAAAGGTAAGAAGAGGAATATTATTTGGCATGACCGCTGCTTTAACCTGTATAAGTGCGTATGCCGATGAAGACAAAAATAAAGGAGAGACAGAGTTTAATAATGTATTGGATTGGATTCTTGTCTGGATTGGAAGAGCAGGAATAGTGCTTACAGTATGGGGAGCGGTTCAGATAGCTCTTTCGGTTTCAAACGAAGATGCTACTCAACGAAGAAATGGAATATTACAGTTAATTTCCGGCCTTATGGTAATGGCAATTGGATATGGTGCAAAATCAATAATAGGTTACTAAAAGCAGCAGTGCTGCTTTTTTGAAAGGAAGTGACTAAATGGGAACAATTATTGCTTCATTATTGGGAGGAGGTTTATTTGGAATATTCGGCTGGCAGTATCTTTCGCCGGAGAGTATTGTTGACAACCTGGACAAAACATTTAACAAGTTAAATGACATTATTCAGGGAGCTGTTGATTTAGTAACAAATCCTATAGATTCCATGGAAGGCATATGGGATGTTGTATCGAGTGTACACAATGCTATACTTCCCATGGGGTATAGCCTTCTTACCTTATTTTTTCTTCTTGGATTTATGAATAAATCATTGTCTTTTAGGATCATAAGGATAGAGGATATAATCAGGCTTATTTTGAAAATGATTATTGCAAAGGCAGTTATGGAAAAAAGCTTTGAATTACTTAATATGGTGTATGGCATAGCAACTGATTTAATTCTTAAAGTGGATTTTTCTGTAGCTTCAATAAAAATTGTTGATACGGCAGCACTTGCGGAACAAATAGATAAAATGAATTTTATTGAAAGAATTGTATTTCAGACACAGTTCACTCCTATAAGTATTGTCAGTTTTATATTAAATTTAATGGTGTTTGTTATTTGCTATGGAAGGATAGTTGAAATTTGTATATTTACAGCTGTTTCGCCGATCCCTATAGCTACTTTAAGCAGTGAGGAATATGCCGGCACGGCGAAGGGATTTTTCAGGCACTATTTTGCAATATGCCTGCATGGTTTGATTATAGTAATAATTTGTATGATTTTTGGAGGCCTTGCCCAAACATTGATAGGTGCAGCGGATACTTCTGATTTTGGAGTTGGAATGTCCATATCCTTGTCAATTATGCTTATATATGTTCTTTCAAAATCTGAATCATGGGCAAGACAAATAATGGGGGCTCATTAAATGATTGAAATTAAAATACCTAAAGAAATCAGGGATTACAGAGAGGCTATATTTGCCGGCTTGAATTTAAGACAGATTATTAGTCTGGCTGTAGCCGTAGCGATTAATGTGCCATTGTATGTATACATTAAGCCGTATATTGGAGATGAAATTGCAAGCTGGCTTGTTATAATTACAGGTATACCTATATTCCTTATAGGCTTCATAAAATTTGACGGTATGCCATTTGAAGAATATTTCAAAGTCATTTTAAGATTTTATTTCCTGAAGCCGCGCAAGAGAAAATATAAGGTAGAAAACATATATACTTTTATATATGAGCATCAAAAAAGGCGGGCTGAAGAAGAAATAAGGCAACACGGTAAAAGGAAAGGAGGTAAAAAGAATGCTTTTAAGAAAAAGTAAGGATGGTAAAGCTTCAAAAAAAAGCAATTTAAAAACTAAGAAAAAAAGTTTTTCAAAAACAGCACAAAAAACAGTTCCGATAGTTAATGCCTGTGATGACGGGATAATAGAACCTATTAAGGGAGAGTTTTCAAAGTCATTTGAATTTCTTGATATAAATTATCATGCTGCAAGAGATGAAGAGCAAGTTAATATTTTTGCCAGGTATTGCGAGTTTCTTAATTTCTTTAATTCAACCGTTAATCTCCAGATTACGGTGAATAATAAATCTATTAACAGGCATGAATTTGAAAAAAAGGTTGTTCTTGAGGAAGGAGGGGACAACCTTGATGTATTTCGTAAAGAATATAATGAAATGCTGATAAGTCAAGTACAAAAGGGCAGGAATGATACAGAAAAGGAAAAGTATATTACAATAAGTATTAAGGCCAATGACATTACGGAGGCAAGAAATATTTTCTCGCGTATGGAAAATGAAATATCGGGACTTTTAAGGAGCATAGGCAGTTATGCAAAGATACAGCCTATAAATAAAAGACTTGAAGTTCTTCATGATATATACAGGGCTGATAATATAGGTAATTTTTCATACAACGCTTCCATGTTAAAAAGCGGTTCCTTAATAAAGAATGAAATTGCTCCGGATAGTTTTGAATTTAAGAGGGATTATTTTCTAATGGGGAACAGATATGCAAGGGTACTATTCTTAAGAAGTTTACCATCCTTTTTAAATGATCAATTTTTTACAGAGCTGACAGATTTTAGTTTTAATATGATGACTACTATAAATGTCAGAGCTATAGAACCGGAAAATGCTTTGAAGATGATTAAGAGGCAAATAACCGGTATGGAGAGCAACAAAATAGAGTATCAAAGAAAAAGTGTTAAAAACGGATATCTTGATGCATTTATCCCTTATGAGCTGAAAAATAATCTTAGGGAGGCTGAGGATCTTCTTGAAGATGTAATGAACAAAAATCAAAGATTGTTTTTAACTAATGTAGCCATACTGCTCATGAGTGATGACAAGCAAAAGCTTGATGAGCAAACAGAAACAATAAAATCTACAACAAGGAAACATTTATGTCAAATTGGGACATTGAATTACCAGCAGGAGGAAGGGCTAAATTCGGTACTTCCCTTAGGACGAAATAATTTGTATGTGGACAGGTGTCTTACAACAGAGGCGGCTGCTGTTTTTATTCCGTTTTCCAGTCAGGAATTGACTCAGCCGGGAGGTATGTACTACGGCTTAAATGCGATATCTAAAAATCTTATTATATTTAATCGCAAAACATTGAAAAATCAAAACGGGTTTATATTAGGAACACCGGGAAGCGGAAAATCTTTTGCCGCAAAGCGGGAAATGATTAATGCTATTTTAAGAGCCGGAGATGATGTAATAATAATAGATCCGGAAAGAGAGTATACAAATTTGGTGAGAAACTTTGAAGGAGAAGTCATTCAAATATCTTCGGATAGCAGGAACTACATTAACCCGTTGGATATGAATATAGACTACTCTGAAGATCCCATTTCTCTTAAGTCGGAGTTCCTTTTATCTTTGTTTGAAACTATTATAGGAGGCAAGGAAGGGCTGTCAGCTAAAGAAAAATCTATTCTCGGCAGGTGTGTTGGGCTTACATATCAGGAATATATGCAGACATTTGACAAAGAATCGACTCCAACACTGAAGGACTTTTATGAGGTGTTGAAAAAACAAAGAGAACCTGAAGCTGAAGGTCTGGCTACTGCTCTTGAGTTATATGCAATAGGAAACCTCTCTGTATTTTCAAAGAAAACCAACATTGATATCAATAACAGAATCGTATGCTTTGATATTAAGGATCTGGGAAAGCAGCTTAAACCGATGGGTATGCTCATAACTCTGGATGCTATTTGGAACAGAATAGTTGAGAACAGGAAAAAGGGCAGACACACATGGATATATATTGATGAAATGTATCTGCTGTTTAATAATGAATATTCGGCTAATTTTTTCTACGAGCTGTATAAGCGTTCCAGAAAGTACGGAGGTGTTGTGACAGGAATTACTCAAAATGTGGAAGTGCGCCCAGATAGGGTGCTGTGCAAAGTAGCGTAGGTGCTACCGCATACGATAGTGTGCGACTCATTCCGTCTTACCGATTGAGTGGAAACGCTCGACGGGAACAGAGCATGGCGGAGAAGGGATTAGTCACCGAAGGACTTTAGGTGCGACTGTTTCCCGATGAGAAGAAGATACGAGGATAAGATTGCGTTTATCGATTGCGAGGTTTAAGTTCCTGTTTTTTGCAGGTATGGGTAAAAGTCCTGAAACCCATGTCACAACACTGCATTGTTATCTTTCATGACAATGCAACTATCAAAATGTTGTGAAACAGGCGTGAGAACACGTCTCAACAAACCGAAAGCATATCCGACAATCTTCAAATACCTATACACAGCACTAACTGGGGATTGCCTAAGTCAGACTCATTCGTCTGATATGGTAACGGAAGTTCCGTAGTAGTCTGAGAGAGTTAATGGCTCTTACATGGCGAAGGGAACAAGTCAGTAACATCTAAAATGTAAGAATGAAAGGGAGGAGAAACCTCAATGAAACCAACATCTGAAATTTTAGAGCGTATGGAAAAGTGTTCAGAAACATACAAAGACGGTATATTTACGAGGCTCTACAGATATTTGCTTCGTGAAGATATTTACCATGCCGCCTACCAAAAACTCTATGCAAACAAAGGAGCAACAACACAAGGTATTGATAACGATACCGCCGACGGATTTAGCGATAAATACGTCAAAGACCTAATCTGTTCACTGCAAGAGGGAACGTACAAGGCAAGTCCTGTAAGACGTGAGTATATTCCGAAACACAATGGAAAACTTCGTCCTTTGGGCATTCCCTCATTTCGGGACAAATTACTGCAAGAAGTTGTCAGAATGATATTGGAAGCTATTTATGAGCCGACTTTTCACAAGCATTCGCACGGTTTCAGACCGCAGAAAAGCTGTCACACCGCACTTCGTCAGATTTCCTCTGATTTTACAGGGGTGGCATGGTTTATAGAGGGTGACATTAAAGGCTGTTTTGACAATATCGACCATGAAAAGCTGATTGAAATACTCGACAGAAAAATTAAGGACAGTAAATTTTTGAACATCATACGTCAATTCTTAAAAGCCGGATATATCGAAAATTGGCAGTACAACAAAACCTACAGCGGTTGTCCGCAAGGGTCAATCTGTGCGCCGATACTTGCGAATGTCTACTTAAATGAATTAGATAAAAAGTTTGAGGAAATAAGTTTAAGATTTAGTAAGCCAAGGTCAGCCTACCAAACACCCGAATATCACGCAGTAAATAAGGAAATGAAACGTCTCTCCTACTGGATAGACCATACTACCGACGAAATAGAGCGACAAGAGTTAATCAAACAATATAAGGAGCAACGTGAATCTTTGCGAAATATTCCTTGTAAACCCGCAGACAACAAGAAGTTTACTTTTGTGCGTTATGCGGACGATTGGTTAGTCGGGGTATGTGGTACAAAACAGGAATGTGAGGAATTGAAAGCTGAAATAGCCAATTTTCTAAGCACGGAGTTGAAACTCACCTTAAGTGAGGAAAAGACACTCATTACCCACAGTTCTGAAAAGGTCAGATTTTTAGGATATAATATTTGTGTCCGAAGAAATCAAGAGGTAAAAGGTTACAGAATGAAAAACGGAACATGGAGACAATCCCGTTCCTTACACCTTAAAGTTGCCCTTACTATTCCTCATACGGAAAAGATTGAGAAATTCATGTTTGCAAAAGGAGTCATTCGTCAACGTGAAAACGGAGAATTTCAGCCGATACACCGTGCAGGACTTCTCAATATGTCGGATTGTGAAATTGTGGAGCAATACAATGCCGAAGCAAGAGGATTATGTAACTTCTATAATTTAGCGGTGGACTACCATACTTTGGATTACTTCTGCTATCTCATGGAATATAGTTGCTTGAAAACCATTGCCAACAAGCATAAAAGCAGTATTCGCAAAACTATCCGCAAATACAAAGATGGTAAAACATGGTCAGTACCCTATGAAACCAAAACGGGCACAAAACGTGTTAAGCCTGTTAAAATTGCCGACTGCAAACGTGGCAAAGTTGATGATGTTATTTTCACAAGAAAGAAATTCAACTGGAAAACCACAATCAGACAAAGGCTCAATGCCAAGGTTTGTGAATTATGTGGTACAAAGAATGCCGAACTTTATGAGGTTCATGTAGTACGAAATCTCAACGAATTAGGCAACTCCTATTGGGAAATCGCCATGAAACAAAAAAGGCGAAAAACACTTGTAATCTGTAGCAAGTGCCATAAGGAAATCCATAAACACTAATCCATATGTTAATTATTGATGGGGAGCCGTATACCTCGAGAGGGGTACGTACGGTTCCGAGGGAGGGTGTAGGAAACCTACCACTTCGGTGGCAAGGCGCCTTTGCCCTACCCTACGATCTTTTAAGATCAGAAACCGCAAGGAGTATGCTGGCCAATTCTGATTTTGTTATGATGCTTAATCAGGCGGCAACAGATAGGGCAGAGCTTGAAAAGATGTTTAACATATCGTCTACTCAGCTTGAATATATAACTAATTCCGATCCGGGGCAGGGACTTTTATTTACAGGCGGAAGTATTATTCCTTTTGTAGATGATTTTCCAAGAGATACAAAGCTGTATAAAATGATGACAACAAAACTGGAAGAAACGGGTGCTGCCTGATGGATATAAAAAGCAAGCATGAGTCCTATAAGGAAAATATAAGACGGTATGCCGGCAGAACTAAAATAAAACATGTTAATTCCGGAAGCCTGGAGAAGATTAAGGATTTAAAAAGAAAGGGTTTATTAAAGTATCCTTATAAAAGGCTTAGAACCGGAAGTAAAGTATATGGAAATGAATATAAAAAGAATCACAGTAATAATGTAGGCCGAAGGACGCAAACTTTGGCAGGGAGTTTATCTTCCGGAATAAAGAACAGTCTCAGGGGTGATGAAAATAATACGCCGGATACCGGGATAGAAGCGGTTATATATACAACGGATAAAGTAGATGCCGCCGTTGATGCGGTGCAATGCTCCAGGAGAACCGTTAATAAGGTAAAAGATGTAAAGTCAACAATTGATACCACAATTAAGGGCGGAACGGGTAAAGATGAAATTATCCGGAAGGTTGCCGCTAACGGAGCTAAGTCGGGCTTGAGAGTTGCAAGAAATATGAATACCCATATTACCGATCAGTTTCAATCAGATGATACGGACTTAGGAATTCAAAGTTTTGCAAAAGCCGAAAAGGAAGTAAGGCAGGCTTATGATACTGCCAAAGCGGTTAAGGATACATCAAAAGATATATCAAATCTTGTTAATAAGACAAAGAAAAGCAATTCGCATTCAGGAGAATACATAAAGAATAAGATTTATACCGCTAAATCTAACAAATATGAAAAATACAGAAAAAGCACTGTTAAATCTGTAGGACTATCACGTAACAATGACACAGTTAAGACCAAAATAAGTAAACCTTCTAACAAAATAAGAACCGCTAGGGTCAGGAAAAATAAGGTAGTAGCAAAAAAAGGTGTTTCATCAATTTCTAGGAATATAGCAGGAACTGCTAAAAAAATTGTTGAAATATTTCTTCCCGGGAGAAAAGCGGTTCTGGTTTTTGTTGGTATTATGCTAGCCGTTTTTTTTATTTCTTCACAATCTGCAGGTATGGTAACTGCTTTAAGCCAGCAGTATTTTATGGCTGATAATGATGTTGCTGATAAATACATGGAAGAAGTTAAACTCCTGGATCAGGAGCTTAAGACAAAAATAAATAAGCTGTCAAATGAAGGAGACTATGATGATGTTGATATTATTTACATAGGGGATCTTCAGGGCATTAATACAAACTTTCAGGAAATATTTGCGGCGGCAGCAGTGAAATATGAACAGGACTTGACTTTCTCAGCTGATGAAAAATATTTTGTTCATAAGGTGCATGAAAAATTGTATGACATAAAGATTTCCTCTGAAGTATACCAGGTGACCGATAGAAACGGAGAAGAGGTTGACAAAATAAGAAAAATTATAACTGTTTATTCCAATGACATGGAAACTGTAATGAGTCAATTAAAGTTTGATAAGGAGCAAAAGGCTTGGGCTAGAAGACTGACATCAAGCTTCAGCGAACAATTTCCGAAATTTGCTCAGCAGTACGGAGAACTTACACAAAAAGAAATATTATGGCTTATGGAGAACGCTCCGGTAATGTCGGACTTAAAACAGAAAAAGCTTTATGATACAGCTTTAAGTATTGTCGGCAAAGTGAAGTATTTCTGGGGCGGAAAAAGTTCAGCGGGTTGGAATGATGATTGGGGTGAAAAAACTAAGGTTACCGCAAAAGGCAGCGATACGACAGGAACATATAGACCCTTTGGCCTTGATTGCTCCGGATATGTGGATTGGGTATATAAAACAGCCGGTATTGGCAGCATGTTGTCCGGAGGCGGAACAGCATATCAGTTCGGACAGGCGTATCCAGTTAAGGCAGATGATCTTCAGATCGGGGATTTAGCATTTTTACAGATGCCTAATTCATCCGGTATAAATCATGTGGGAATTTATATAGGTAAGGATGATGAAAAAAATAACCTATATGCTCATTGTCAGTGGGGAACCGGAGTAACCGTTAACAGTTATGAAGGATTTAAGTATTTTAGAAGGGTAGTAAATTTCGAGGAGTGATTAAATGACTTTATATGACAAGCTTGAAAAAGAGAAGCAGGCTCTTGAGAAACTTCTTAAAAAAAGAGACGAGCTGAATAAGAAAATAGAACAGTCAAATAACAAAATTAAAATAATAGAAGAAGATATAGAGAATCTTGAGATGAAAACAACGGTTAAGGTAATTAAAAGTAAAGGATATACAATTCTTGATGTAAGAGAGGCGATTAATTCGGGAATCTTGGATGATATTTTAGGTAACTAAGGCATTTTATTTTAAGATGCTTTTTTTATAATAAAAAATATAATTGTAGTAGGAGGTTACTATGAATAGTGTAACTTTAATCGGGAGATTAGCAAGAGATCCCGAACTGAGATTTATACCATCTACCGGCTTGGCAGTGACTAAATTTGTTTTGGCCGTAGATCGGGAGATGTCAAAAGATAAGAAACAGGAGGCAATAAGTGCCGGAAAACCTACCGCAGATTTTATAGGTATAACTATTTTCGGAAAACAAGCCGAAAATTGTGCCAACTATCTTGCTAAAGGTCGACAGTGTGCAATTCACGGAAGAATTTCTACCGGCAGTTATATTACACAGTCCGGTGAGAAAAGATATACCACTGAAGTTATAACCGACAGAATAGAATTTCTTGGAGGCAACAGGACAAACGGGACAAAGGACGGCGATGTAAGTCCGGACACAACATTTTTTGATGATTTGCCGGACGATAATTTTACGCCGGTAAATGATGAAGACATACCATTTTAATTGAAAATGGCAACATAAAAGGCATCTGAAATCCGGATGCCTTTTGTTGCATAAAAAAATAACTGCCCATATGCGGTGAGCAGTTAAGAATAAAAATGCAACTCATACAATGTTGTCA
Source organism: Sedimentibacter sp. MB35-C1 (assembly GCF_030913635.1). NCBI lineage: Bacteria > Bacillati > Bacillota > Tissierellia > Sedimentibacter > Sedimentibacter sp. MB35-C1. The sequence goes on along the minus strand of NZ_CP133188.1, from coordinate 557,156 downwards.
AATTACAGTTATAGTATCACAAAAATTTTAAAGATGCAATAATAAATAAACTTTTGGAGGATAAAAAATGACCGCAACAATTACAATGTCAAATTATATATTTAATACAAAAACAAATGTATACAGTAAGCTTGTATATGCAGCTATAAAGAAATATTCAAATAGTAAAGGAACCTGTTTTCCGTCCAGAAATACACTTGCCCGGTTGTGCAATATTTCCTTGTCTACATTAAGGAAAGCAATTAACAGTCTTGTTGATGCAAGTATATTGGACAAGAAGTACAGATACAGGGAGAACAGAAGTCAGACATCAAATATGTACACCTTGATGCCATTTATGACATCTGGAGATTATTATTTTAAAGTGAGGGCAGATATATTTGAACTTGAACTTACGGAAATAGAAACGGTAGTGTATATGTACCTTTGTTCATGTGCAAACAAGGACAGTGAATGCTACCCGTCTATAAGCCAAATATCCGCTGCGTGCGGGGTGAGTCAGACAAGCGTTAAATCTGCTATAAAAGGACTGTGTGAAAGTGGATTGATATTAAAAATTAATCAGTTTAGAAAAGATGGAGGGAAGAGAAATAATATGTATAAGCTAATAACCGAAGAAATAAATCCGGTAAAAATAGATGAATTTAAACAGATTAATGAAGACGAAGCAGCAGATCATGATAATGATGTAAAATTTCATGAAGTAAATGAGGAAGCCAACACTGTAGTAGAGAAACATGAAGCAATAAAAAGTGAATATTGTGATTTGCTTGATGATAATGAAGTTAAAGAAGTTGATAAACAATCCGTACATCAAAAAGAAACGAAGGAAAACACGGATACTAAAATACGAGGCGATATTTTTAATTTTAAGCTGTCAAAACACGCCCTCATGGTATATTTGTATGTAAAGACATATAGCAAGCTTAATCGGGGAAAAAATTCGTCTAAATATGAAATAGCACACAACTGTAAAATCAGCATCTCAGAAACAGAAAAAGCACTGAGAGAAATTAAAAATGCAAAGCTTATTGAAGACTTAGGTCATAAGGAACTATCATCAGACCCCATAGTCATTACAGAACCTCCACCATGGTCAATATAAGACATCTCCCATGGTCACCAAAAGCCAACCCATAACTAGAACCTATAATTAACTTTTACTATAAACAATAAAATAATGCTTACTGAAAAGAAAACTGTATATAAATGAATATAAATACATTATATGTTCGTTAATAGTAAGTTTAGGCTATGATGTGGTCGTAGCCGTTGTTGCTTTTCTTCAGTAAGCAATTATTCTGAATATGGTTATAAAAATATCTTGATTTATATTTATTAAAATGATATTGTTAGTATGTAAACATACATACTTTAGGGGTGAGGCTGTTGATTAACAAGGATAATATACGTTTTTGTGATTTGCTATCTGAGCTAATTAAGAACGCGAATATGACACAAACTGCATTTTATACTAAATTAGGCATCAAGAAGCCTTATTTTTATGATATATTGACAGGAAAAGCAAATCCTCCACCACCTCAAAGACAATTTGCAATGATTGAAATACTTGAACCCAATGAGAGTAATCGTATTTTGTTTTTTGAACTAGCTGCTCAAGAACGAAAGGAAGTGCCTGCTGATATTGCAAAATTTCTTGAAAATAAAAAAAATAGAATTGCAATAAGAAAAAAAATTAATTATAAGAGATTGATAGCCAATGGAGGAAAAGAAAATGACATTAAATGATATTTTTAAGAATACTAACTATGATGATTCTATTTTTTCTGAAGAAACAAAATCAGTTATAGAAAGTGCAATTTTTATTAAAAAGGTTCGTGGAGTTAATTTGCCTTATATAAAGTGCATTATTAGAAATAAAGAAATTAGACTTACTCCAGAAGAAGCAGTACGCCAACTATATTTATATAGGTTAATCAACGAGTATGGTTACCCTATAAGTCGAATCCAACTTGAAACGCCAATTCATTTTGGTCGTGAAGTCAAAAGAGCAGATATTACAATAATGGACAAAGATCGTCCTACGGTTCCATATATTATAGTAGAGCTTAAAAAGCCAAAACTTACAGATGGAAAAGAACAACTAAAATCTTACTGTAATGCTACGGGAGCTCCTATTGGGTTATGGACAAATGGTGAACAAATTTCTTGTTATAATCGTAAGGATCCAAATTTTTTCGAGTCTATTAGTGATATACCAAATGTTACACAAAAATTATCAGATATTCTTAATGAAAAGTTTACTTATGAAGATTTAAAGAAAAAAGATAAAATAAGTAACGAGAGAAGGTCACTTCGAAATCTTATTAAAGAAATGGAGGATGAAGTCCTTGCTAGTGCTGGCGTTGATTCATTTGAAGAAATATTTAAGTTGATTTTTACTAAGCTTTATGATGAATTAATTTGTGCAAAAGATAAAACAACATATTTGAAATTTAGAAACAGCGGCGATACGGACTTTGAATTAAAAGAAAAAATTCAAGGACTATTTGATAATGCAAAAAAGAAATGGATTGGGGTTTTTCCAGAAGAAAGCAAGATATTACTTTCTCCATCTCATTTGGCAATTTGTGTTTCTACCTTGCAAGACATTAAACTCTTTAATAATAATCTTGATGTCGTAGATGATGCGTTTGAGTATTTGATGAGCAAAGCTCAGAAAGGAGAAAAAGGACAATATTTTACGCCTCGTTATGTTATTGATATGTGCGTCAAAATGATGAATCCTACAGTTAATGATAAGATAATTGATACTGCCTGTGGTAGCTCAGGGTTTACGGTTCATAGTATTTTTTATATTTGGAAGGCTATTCGCAAGGCTAAAGGATTGTCTGAGGGAGAAGGCTTTACAACAGATGAACGTACAACAGAAGAAATTAATTATGTCAGGGACAATGTTTTTGCTATTGATTTTGATGAAAAGACTGTCCGAGTTGCACGAACGTTAAATTTAATAGCAGGTGATGGAAGAACGAATGTGCTTCACCTTAATACACTTGATTATACTCGCTGGAATGAGATTACAAAGCAGGAAGATTGGAATGACACTTACAATGAGGGGTTTCGACTGTTAAAAAAATTACAGACTAAAGGTGTTAGTGATTATAGTCAATTTCAGTTTGATATTGTTATGGCAAACCCACCTTTTGCAGGAGATATCAAAGAACAGCAAATTCTTTCTCGCTATGAATTAGCCAAGAATAATAAAGGTAAATGGCAAAAATCTGTTGGTAGAGACATCCTTTTTATTGAACGGAATTTAAATTTTTTAAAACCAGGTGGTAGAATGGCTGTTATTTTACCTCAAGGTAGATTCAATAACTCAAGTGATAAGCGCATTCGTGAATTTATTGCGGAGCGTTGCCGAATTCTTGCTGTTGTTGGTTTGCATGGAAATGTATTTAAGCCTCATACAGGTACAAAGACATCAGTATTGTTTGTACAAAAGTGGGATGATGAGTTGTGCCCTAAAAAAGAAGATTATAATATTTTCTTTGCAACAATGCGAAAACCAAGTAAAGATAATTCTGGTGATAAGATATATAGAAAAGATGAAAACGGTGATATTTTACTTGATTCGCATAAACACTTTATTGTAGATCATGATTTATATAACCATGATGGCATGACAGAGTATGGAATTGCTGAGGCATTCATAGAATTTGCAAAAAAAGAAGGGTTAAGTTTTTTTCAATAAGCCCATTCGTTAAACCTTTTAATGAAGTCAAATATAAGACTTTGATGGATGGGCTTGAGTGTAGTGAAGTTGCATTATCTGAAACAGTTCTAAATAAAGATCTTAGAATTGATAGCACGTTTTATACTGCAAAAATTATAAGAAATAAAAACATTAAGTATGTTTCTATAGGAGAATGTATCATAAATGCACAATATGGTGTTTCAATAGGCATGAACGAGGACGGTGAAGGATATCCCATATATAGAATGAATGAAATGCACAATATGTTGTGTGATCTTAGTGTAGAGAAGTATGCGAATCTTACAAGAGAACAGTTTTTAAAATATAAGCTCAATAATGGAGATGTATTGTTTAATCGCACTAACTCATACGAGCATGTGGGTAGGACAGGTGTGTATTATGAAAATGGGAATGGCATGACTTTTGCTTCATATCTAGTGCGCTTTGTACCAGATAAGAGCATTCTCCTCCCAGAATACTTAGCGGCGTTTTTAAACTCAAAATATGGAATTATAGATATAAAGAGAAGATGTCGTCAATCTATAAATCAAACAAATGTAAATCCCGAGGAAGTAAAAGAAATACAGATACCTTTACTTGAGTATAGTATTCAAGAAAAAATACATGAGCTATTCGTGTTGGCTCATAACAAGAGAAAAGATGCTAATAACATTTATCTGCAGGCTGAATATTTACTAATGTCAAAACTTGTTTTGCAAGATTTTGCTATATCTACAGAATCTATATCTATCAAAACCTTATCAGCAAGCTTTCTTACAAGTGGTCGTTTTGATGCAGAATATTATCAGCCGAAATATGATGACTATGAAACATTGCTAAAAACAACAGACACAGTATTGTCAATATGCAATTTGTACGATAAAAATTTCACTCCATTCAAAGATACAAAGTACAAATATATTGAGTTAGGTAATGTAGGAAGTTACGGAAATATCTCCAATGTTGAAACGGTTATTGGGAAAGATCTTCCGTCAAGAGCGCGTAGAAAAGTTAAAGCGGGACAAATAATTGTTGCTTCAGTTGAAGGATCTCTGCAGAGCTGTGCATTAGTTACAAATGAGTATAATAATGCTCTGTGCTCAACGGGCTTTTATGTACTTGATTCTGACAGCATTAACTCTGAAACTTTACTGGTATTGTTTAAGTCTGAACCTATACAAGCACTATTAAAACGGCGTTGTTCAGGTACGATATTGACGGCCATTACAAAAAACGAACTGTTAAACATGCCATTGGCAAAAATTGATCAAGAAGTTCAAAAGCAGATTGCAGAAAAAATACAGGAATCCTTTGGGCTACGCTATCAGTCAGAGCAACTGCTTGAAAACGCAAAGCGTGCTGTTGAGATAGCAATTGAAGAAGGGGAAGATAAAGCGATAGATTGGCTAAATAATTTGGAATTATGAATAAAACATATGAGAAATGGAAAGTGCACAGAGTAAAGATAAATGATTAAATTAAGAAACTATAAATATTATAATAACAAATATTACTAGAATATGTGAATGAGTAAATAAACAGTTAAACTAAATAGGGAAGATATATAAAATATCTTCCCTATTTCTTCAAAAATTAGAATGAAACATAGTTTCCTTCACTCTATATATCATTATATGTAACTAACGATTATTTATGAAAAAACTAAGAGAGAGTTAATAAACTCTCTCTTCTTCAAAAAAATCTACTGAGCTTTCGCCCCTTCACACTATCATTTTTAATATAGCTTAATCAGAATACCACTAAATATAACTTTTGTCAAGGTTGTTTTTAAAACAAGACAAAAATAAATTTGCTAAAAAATATGGGATTTTTTTAAAGCTTCATTTATATCATCTAAAACATGACCCTTTATATTACCAATAGAGGATTTAAAATCAATCCTTTGAATGCTAACATTTTGAAGTTTAAGTACATTAGCCCAACGTATTATATTTTTAAAACCATATACTCTATTTACTTTAACGTGATAATTTTTTATTTTAGATGGTTCTTGCGAAGATAATGGTATTACAAAGATGCTATTACCAGTTTTTCGTAAGATGATTGCTGGGTGGCGTCCTCCAAATTCATTGCCAACATTGAATCCAAATTCTATCCAAAAAACAGAACCGCGATTTAATTTATCGTAATCATTGCACATATAATTTGGCTCATCTATAATTAATTGTGTTTTCTTTGTTAACCATGCATAATAATTATAAGATCGTTTGAGATCATCACAGCACGATAAATTAGTGCAAGAAAATAGCTTGTTAATTTGGGAAAGAGCGTCTATTTTACTTTTCTCAAGGTCAGGCTGCATAATTGTTTTCAAATATTTTCACCTCCTTTTTTTAAGTATAGTCTATAGGCGTTTGCGAAACGCCACAACCCGTGAAAACACGGGATATTTTTTAATACAAAAAATGTAACTCCTCACTGATTTATGGTATAATTGAATTGCCGAAAAACAAATCCACCATAATCTCGAAAGGAGTTACATGTATATGATACCACATAATCAGCTATCTTTGGCAGATATTTTTTCTGATTGCCAAGAAAAATTTGATAACGACAAATATGAATTTTTTGCTTTATTAGAAAATACCATTAATCTTTATGAGTTTATTCCATTTTCATTTGTAAACAATTTTCATGCATCAACAGGAAGACCTCGCAAATACCTGCTCACTGCAATGCTTTGGGCATTACTTCTTCAGCGAATATTTTCAATTCCAACAGACACTCTTTTAATTACTTTTCTTAAATACTCTAAAGAGCTAAGAGATTTCTGCGGTTTTAAAAAGGTTCCTGATGCATCTAAATTTACTCGTTTTAAACAAGATTTCAAATCGGACTTACAATCGGTGTTTGATAAACTTGTTGATATTACAGAACCGATATGCCAACGTATTGATGAAGCTAAAAGCTTCTATGACCGTATATGATACTTCTGGTATTGAAGCCTTTGTAACTGAAAACAATCCTAAATATGCAAATCGCATAATTAGTCAACTTAAGTCCTATAAAAAATCTATGAACCTTAATGATTCTTATGACCCTTACAAAGCCGCATACAGCTCTATGCCTTCTCATGCCTCTTCTAATCAAGAAATTAAACAACTTTATATAAACGGACATTTCTGTTACGTTTATAAATTTGGTATGATTACAAATGGTCTTGGCATTGTCAGGGATATTTCTTTTTTAAATAAAGATTTTCTACAATCTCATCCTGACATTACTGTTGATAAAAAATCAGATTCTCCTGATGAAGATAAATCTCTTCATGATTCAAAGGCACTTATCCCTGTATTAAAGGATTTCTTTAAAAAACATCCTTTAATTAAACCAGATATTTTTCTTGGTGATGCTGCTTTTGATACCATTGCCATTTACAAAGACTTATTTACAGATATAAAATTCAATAAGGCTTTCATTCCACTAAATCACCGTTCCGCTTTAAAAAATTCAGATTATGCAATTAATTCAGATGGCATTCCTTACTGTCCTAATGACAATACCCTTTTAATGAAACCTGAAGGGAATACTTCTCATCTAAAAAGTGGAATTCCTACCCTCAAATTTGTTTGCCCTAAAATGAAATGGGCTAAATGTGATGATGGAAAGTATCGCAGACGCCATAATTGTGAAAATCCATGTACTTCATCTCCGTCTGGTCGAATGGTTTATGTTTATCCTGAAAAAGATTTACGTGCCTATCCTGGAACTATTCGAGGTACCGAAACTTGGGATCAAACCTACAAAATTCGTTCTGTTGTAGAACAGTCTATTAATCATTTTAAAGAAAGTTTCTGTATATCTGGCCGTAAAACACAGAACGAAAAAACTCTTCATGCTGATTTATTATTAGCTGGCATCACTCAGCTCATTACTGTTGTTCTCGCTGATAAGATTCATCAACACCAATACATAAGAAGCTTGAAACCACTTATTTCTTAACCTGTTTTATTGAGAATATTTCAAGGCGTTTTTTGTTATACCCTTTTTTCTATTAAAATTGCTTCCTTACTTCTTTAGTTACATTTTTTCTCTCTTTAATTCAATCTTTAATTAATTTTGATTCTTAACGAAACTTAGATTACTAAATTTTTTAGTTTCGCAATTACCTAAGTATAGTCTAATACGAATTGTAAGATGTATTAATTAGAATGAAAATTTGATAATAAAAACATATCTCAATATAGGCGAAAGAGTGCTAAGATAATAAAAAAACAATAGTCACCGGTCCATTGAACAATAACGTGCCGTTTCTGGTTTAATACAATAATCATATCCATCGTTCTTTTTATATCTTTCTACTTGTCCGCAAATTTTAATGCTTTCTCCTTTATTAAAACCTAAAAATTTTAAGCTTAAAGGAAGCCATAAGTGCGGATCTTCATTTTCTATGTCTATTATTAAGAGCGTAGTATTTTCAATTGAGATCATAGGATTTATTTTCATTTCCATTGCTTCAATGGGTAAAAAGGACATAGGAAAGGTATGTAAGGGAGAATAATTTTTCCTACCATCAAAATTAAAAACGCCAAACCTTTCAATTTTTCCTGTTAACATTACATAGTTTCCATAGTTTTTTTCTAAATAGTTTCTCATTAATTCCTCTTAATTAAAAAATATCAAGTCACTTAACATTAATGCATTAAGCCTACTTATTTCGCTAAATGAATTTCTTGCATATACTTTTACATCTCTAACATAAGAAATTTCTACTCCATATTCATCAGCATAACAAGTTGTATTAAAAGATAATGGTGTTAGTATATAAATGTGGACACGAAAAGTTTAACACGATAAAATATAAATACAATGAAAGGTGCGTGTTAAACAATGTCCAAAAATGGTATCCGTTATACGGATGAATTTAAACAACAGATAGTAGATTTGTATAATTCAGGAAGCTCAGTAGCTTGCCTGAGCAGTGAATATGGCGTGGCAACAGTAACGATATATAAATGGATTAAGCAATTAAGTCCAGTCAAGGTCACTGGTAATGAGGAATTGACTGCTAAGGATTACCAATCAATGAAAAAACGCATTGCAGAGCTTGAGATAGAGAATGAAATATTAAAAAAAGCTACCGCCATATTCGCAAGAAAACAATAAAAGAAGTCGTTGCTTTTATTGAAAATTACAAATCAAAATATCCTGTAAAACTTATATGCAAAGCCTTAAAATTTCCGAGAAGCACATATTACAAGGCTTTAGTTAATATACCTTCTAAACGTCAGCTTGAAATGGCAAAACTAAAAGCTGAGATTAAACAAATCTGGACAGAAAGCAAATCCAGGTATGGAGCTCCAAAAATCCATAATATCTTAACCAGTCGTGGCATAAAAGTAAGCCTTAAGCGTGTTCAGAGATATATGAGTGCAATGGACATTAAATCCATAGTTGTTAAAAAATTTCGTTATCACTCAGAAAAAGTTACATCAGATGACAAAGAAAATATCTTGAACAGAGACTTTAAAACAATTAGCATCAACCAAAAATGGTGCACTGATATCACCTACATTTATACCATTAAAAATGGCTGGACTTATTTAGCTTCAGTCATGGATTTCCATAGCAAGAAGATTATCGGTTACGCATACGGAACTTCAATGACAGCTAAATTAGCTGTAAAAGCTGTTAAAAATGCCTGCATGAATGTTAGTGATACAAAAGGCATTATTCTGCACAGCGATTTAGGTACACAGTACACAAGCCGTTTATTTGAAGACTATTTATCCTCAAAAGAAATTATTCATTCCTTTAGTAGGAAAGGTAACCCATATGATAATGCATGCATTGAGTCTTTCCATTCTATACTTAAAAAGGAAGAAGTAAACCATCACAGATACTTTGATTTCAATGTTGCCCGCAAGGCAATATTTGAATATATCGAATCCTGGTACAACCGTAAAAGGATTCATGGTGCTATAAATTATATGACTCCACAGGCTGCTCATGAAGCTGCCTGAGTGGTGTAAAAAAAGTTAAACTTTTTGTGTCTACTCTATTGACACAAGTCCATAACTTATAATCAGTTTTAGGTACAAATGAACATATTTTTACTGTAGACTATCTGTAAATCTTATTATTAGACTTGTACATAAAAAATATGTGTTTATGTTCTTATAACGTAAATTAGGATTTCTATAGTCTGTTACGTGGCCCATTCTTAAAAAATTAACTAAAACATCGTTAGGTATTTATAATTTTTCTCGGTTATAATATTATTACAGTTGCATCATTAGTTATTTTAAGAGCGCTGGGTAATAAAGTACAAGGCTTATCATTTATTATTCATAGTCATCCATGTTCTGTTCCACTGGAACAAAACTCACAAAACAAACACAAAAACTACCGGAACATACTTAACTTGTTCCCCTTCAAAAAAATTAATCTTCTTCCTTCTTCCATTTAATATAAGTTCACTTATTTTACCAGTAATAATATTTTGCTCGTAGCTATTCAAGTTCCTGAACATGTCCAGTAAAAGTGCTTCTTTTTCTGTCATACCCAATACGCCCCCGCCTATTAATAAACACAATATAAGTATCGGTTTAAAAAATGGATGGTTTAATTAATGGATAGTATTGTTATTGCTATTTATTAACCCTGCCTTTTTTAAGCATTAAAAATCTATTTCTTCATAATTGTATTTTGCTTTATTTGCTGTCACAGTATCTCTGTATACATTGTCAAGATTGCTGCTTGCATCATTTGTAATATAGGCATCGGTTATATTTACATCTAAGATGCCATCACTTCTTTTTATTATATTTTTAAAATATACTGGCACATATGTGACGTCCTGACTGTTTTCTTTTGTTATATCTGATGTGAATTTAATTTCATATACTAAAAATATACTATTGTCAACATCGTTAAATCCCTTGTCCATTCCTGACTTTAATGTAAAAAAGTAGGCATGTTTAAGAGCGTTTTCAACTATGTTTATACTGTCGCGTGAAACATCAGGGAAAAACACATCAGGATAAAGAATGCTATTATAAGAGTATTTACCTGCAATTTGTGATTCGATTAAATCATTTGCTTGACTTTTCATTTTTTCAAGGGTATCTGTATCTATCGATGCATATTCCGTAATGTATTCGTCTAGTCCTTCTGCTGTAAATTCTTTTTCAGTATTATTAATTATAATTCCATTTCTTATAGCATTCTCTTTTGAGATGTTTGCTGAAACTGTTATTGTGTCACCATTAGAAATGTTATAGCTATTGTCAAGATCATAATAAATATTTTTTAAAAAAGGATCGTTTGAAGCGTTTCTCAATAAAGCGCTAGCATTTGGAGATACTCCTTCGTATTCTATATGTATATCCGTAAATAGGTCAACTTCTTTCGGTTCTTCCAGATTTTCTACTTTTACAGATGCGTTATTTGCCGTAAATGATACTTTGTATTTTTTAGCAAGGTCTTTATTCCAATTAACTGTTAAATTAACAGTGTCTCCATTAGTTAAGTTTTCTGATTTATCAATGGAATACTTAATAGAATCCTCAATTATTGCAAGTTCTGTGAATGTTTCCAAACTGCTATTATTATCGTCCTGAAGTAATTCGGATTCAAGCTCTGTCCAATTAATTTTTACAGAAGCTGTTCCGTATCCATTATATCCGGATATACTTATATTTGCATATTGAGACAAATCAATTTTATTTGAACTGCATCCTGTTAATAAAAATAATGTTATAAATAATAGAAATAATTTTTTTTTCATTTTGCTCCCCCTTGATTGATTAATAATATTCATAAAAATTATATCAACAATATGTACAATGTTATGTTAATTGATACAATATAAATATGTCATAATAAAAAATATTATTTGTTAACCCTATCTTTAAAATCTACTTCTGCAATTTCTTCAGACATTTCCATGTTTCTGTTTTCAATGTTTTTATTGTAAAGAATCTCGGAGATTTTCCCTACTATGATGTTTTGTTCATATTTATTTAAAAGCCTAAATTCTTCAAGCAATTCGGATTCTTCCGGAGTAATATCAAGTCCTTTATTTTTATCTGTAATATCAGGAAGGTCTGTTCGGCCTGTTAAATAGTCAAGAGAGACATCGAAATATTCAGCAATGGCAGTAATTACTTCTATTGAAGCAGCACGTTGCTTATTTTCAATTTTACTTATTGTGTGATAAGAAACCCCGATGTGATCGGATAAAATTTTTTGGCTTACATTAGCTTTTTTCCTTAGTAATTGTAATCTTTCGGCAAAGATATTAGCATCAAACATAAAAACCTCTTGACATGAGACTTAAAGTCGTATACAATAAGAATACAAAGACTAAAAGTCTGGTTAATTTAATTGAGGAAGGGTTAAGTATGATAAAGATGAGACAAGAACGCATCAAAAATAGGTGGTCACAAAGCTATGTCGCTAAAAAGATAGACATAACAAAATCAGCATATTCCAATATAGAAACACAAAAAAGAAAGCCATCCTATGAAGTTCTTGTCAAACTCGAAAACCTATATAACCTTTCTCACAGGGATCTGCTGCAACAGGTCCCTGATGAAAACATTTTAACAGAATAATCATTTTTTTTCAACATTTATTGCCACATTATTGAAAAAAAGACAAATTTTTATCAGGTGTTCCACTGGAACAGAAGTACAAGCCTAGTTAATTTAGCTGTAATGACGTATAGAATAATTCCCCCATTGTTTTGTACATAGTTTATTGCAGCTAAGTTAAACCTTTTTTCTTTTCAGTAAGCATGAAAAGTACATAGAGTATTAAAAAAGGTTGGCTTATGTAGCTTGAAATCTGAATAAGTATTTCTGATACATTCCTTATGCGGCCTGAAAAGGAAAGCGAATACAGGACTGCGCCATGAAAGATATTGTTATGAGGTAATATTTGAGCGGTTAAAATTTTTGAGAGTGCCTGCAAAGTTAACACGGCGGTGTTAACTCGCCATGATTCGCATAAGGGAATAATGATACTTCCGTTCAGCCACAGCTAGTAGCAATGGGGACGGCTCGCCATAAGCATGGGGAGGACTAAAGCGTTATATGTTGAATAACGAAAGGTCATGGAGTTGGCAAAACCGTCGGAAATACTATAATTTTAACTGTAGAGCTAATTAATATATTAAATTTATTAACTAGCTGTGTGGTTAAAGTATTATTAATTACCGCAATTTGTGGCATAAGATGAAATTACGGCAAGAAAAAATTAAATAGACAAAATAATTAAACGGAATGTTTTACTAACTGAGCATTCCGTTTCTATTTGCAAAACAAAAGTAAAATATATAAAAAAGGAGGTGCGGAGTGGAATATTTACAGCTTCAGTATAGCTATTTAAAGAATGGGCTAGAGGACTTTAATTTAAAGTCTATGGAAGATTTTAAAAATGTTTTTAATATACCACCTGAATATATTGCAGGGTATAACGATTTACCTAAAGATAAAAAGCAGTTATTTGGAGAGTTTCTTGTAAGCTATTTAAATCGTATAGGACTTAACATTAAAGCAAATTTTGTTCCGGTTAGTATATATTATGTGGAAGAAATCACTCTTGGCGGTAAAGTACAAGAAAATGATGAATACTACACCGAGTATTCTAGACAGTTTTATATTTTGCGTCCGGATGGGAAAAAAGAAAAAATGAAACGCAAGGGGTATCGTGATAAAGATGTTATTTATGCCTTTACTAAGGAAAATAAAAAGCACTTTTTAAGATTTGATTTTCTGGAAAATAAAAAGAAGGTTTGGCTGCATGTAATATCACCTACAGAATGGTATTGATTATGGATATAAACAATATAAAAAAACAATAAGGTTTAAAAAAGCTAACAATTTTTATCTAACGCACAAGGTACAAGCTATGTGTGTTTTTTGTTGAAATTTTAAGTTATAATTGGATTTTCGTTAGAATAAAATGATAAAGAAGGGGTGATTTCATGTCTTTAAGTAAGCAAGATTTTTCTTGCAAGAATGTATTCAAGAATTCAAGCGAACATCAGATAAAACAAGAATTTAATCAAAAAGTTATAGAGCTTATAAATGAAAAGAATAAAACAAACGTTATTTATAAAAGGGATTTACAGATTATTTCGCATTAGATATAATATATCTATGTAGTTAGATTTGTTTTATCTCTTTTGAATAACAAAGGAGATATAATACGTGACTGTGATTGATAGGGTTTTAAGGGTTGCAATTTACGTCCGTTTATCCGAAGAGGATAGGAATAAAAAAAAGGATACAGATGATAGTGATAGTATACAAAACCAAAAATCAATGCTTATTAAATATGCTCTTGATAAAGGTTGGGAAATCTATAAAATATATAGTGACGATGATTACACCGGCGCAGATAGAAACCGACCAGATTGGAATGAGCTCCTTAAAGACGCAGAAAATCGAAAATTTGATATAATACTATGTAAAACACAAGCAAGGTTTACAAGAGAATTAGAGCTTGTTGAAAAGTATATTCATGGACTCTTTCCGTTATGGGGCATACGCTTTATAAGTGTGGTTGATAATGCAGATACTGATGTGAAGGGCAATAAAAAATCACGCCAGATAAATGGTCTTGTGAATGAGTGGTATTTGGAAGACCTATCTAATGACATTAAAAGTGTGTTAACAGATCGGAGGAAAGAAGGATATCATATTGGTTCATTTGCTTTATACGGGTACAAAAAGGATCCTGATCAAGAGGGGCATCTAATTATTGATGAAGAAGCTGCAGAGATAGTAAGAGAAGTTTTTACTTTATTTTCTCAAGGGTATGGTAAAACAAAAATTGCACGAATTTTAAACGAAAGAGGAATACCTAATCCGACAGAATATAAAAGGCAAAAAGGATTAAGATACAAACAAGCGGTATCAAGAAATAGTACCTTATGGAAATATTATTCTATTTCAGATATGCTAGTTAATGAAATGTACATAGGGAATATGGTACAGGGTAAGTATGGAAGTGTTTCGTATAAAACCAAAAAGAATAAGCCTAGACCAAAAGAACTATGGTATAGGAAAGAAGGAACACATGAAGCTATTATAGATAGTCATCTTTGGGATAGAGTGCAAGAATTAATAAAGCAAAAAACTAAGCCCTTTAAAGTCGGCAAAATTGGTATATTTGCAAAAAAAGCAAAATGTATGCATTGTGGTTATACATTGCGTTCTGTCAAGAATCATGGCTATTACTATCTTCAGTGCCAAAATAAGTACGTTTCTGAGGATTCATGCATAGGTTCTTTTATACCTGTTAAAAAGCTTGAGAAGCTTGTTTTAGACGAACTTCACAAACTAATAAATGAATATCTTGATAAAGATGAAGTCGAAAGGAAAATAGAGTTAAATAATAACTTCAATAATCAAAAATTAAAGCTTGAAAAAAGTATTGCGTTATTTGAAAAAAAGATAGAAGAATATTCTTCTGGTATACAGAATCTATATTTGGATAAGGTAAAAGGTATAATAACAGAAAAGCAGTTTGTAGAATTTTCAAGAAATTTTACAGATGAAAAAGAAAAGTATGAAGGATTGATAACTGAACATATAAAACAGATATCAGATATCAATGAAAAAATGCATACTGGAGATAATCGACTCCAGATTGTAGAACAATACATGAATATAGAAAAGTTAGATAGAGAAACAGTTGAAAAACTAATAGATTATATTTTAATCGGTAAACGCGATGAACAAACAAAAGAAGTACCAATTGAAATACATTGGAATTTTTAAGGTTCTTCACTGTGTCTTTTCTGGTGAAGAGCCTTTATTTAAAATCATTAAAGTTATCTTTACAAAGTCGCACCATCTGCGGCCATATCATTGTATAAATCTGCTACAGGCTCTCCTTTCGCTTGTGTATATTTTGCATCCCATGGCACACCGGATGAATCAAGTAAAAACGGGCAGGTTTCATGATTAGCGTAGTATCCTCCCAGTCCTGCTGCTATTAATTCATCTCTGGTGGCACCTTTTATTAACTTTTTAAATAAAGTTGCAACCATTTCCATATGCCCCAGCTCTTCCGTGCCTATATCAGTAAGTAATGCTTTAGTTTCGTTTAGAGGCATATTAAATCGTTGAGTAAGATAATTCATACTTGCACTTGCTTCGCCGTCAGGACCACCGTATTGGTTAAGGACAGCCTGTGCCATCTTTAAGTCTTTATTTGAAACTCTTACAGGGTACTGTAACTTTTTTTCATATATAAACATTTAATCATTCCTTTCTGCGATATTGTTTAAATTACATTTCCCATGGCCATGGACTGTTCATATAGCTCCATGTGTTGCCAGTTTCCTGGCTCATTATCGACATGATTCCAAATTTCGATTCATACACAGGCAGAATCTGCATAAGCTGCTCGGTTACTGCTTTATGTCTATGCAGGGCAACAGGATCATTTGGATGGGTGTCTAAATAAAGAGACAAATCATATATAGCGAACTCCAGTTTTTGAATGTCTAAAAGCATAAGACGCTGTTCGTTTGACATATTAATATTACGACCGTTGTTAATCATGATTGCACCTCTCTTTGAAAGAATTCCATATAAGGAGTAACCAATTCGGGAAACAATGTACCATGGATGAATGCTTCATTTATATTGTTAAAATATAAGGGGTCTATTTGATATGGTACGTATCCATAACCTGGCATAGGATTTTCAGGCATATATGGAACCATTGGTACGAAATTATCATTATAATTTATATGCAAAGTTTTCATTCCTTTCCTTAATGATTTTGCTATTTAGATTTTCAGCAATAGATACAATTATAGTATTCATATATTGACAAATAGTGACTCTTCATCAAAGAACTTTAATTAAAAATTTAAAATAAGAAATTCTACGAATATGTGTTATTGAAATGTTTTTTAATTTAGTTGATAAAATTATAACCGATTATAATAAGTCGGTGAAAAGTATTGATATGTTTAAATGGACTTGGCTTAACTTTTATATGTTTAGGAATATCATAAATTGATAAGAAAACATATTGACAAATGATTTGTGTTATGGTAACATCTTTTTCACAGGTAATAAATATATATGGAAGCTTAGCTCAGTTGGGAGAGCATCTGCCTTACAAGCAGGGGGTCATAGGTTCGAGCCCTATAGTTTCCACCATAATAAGAGGATGTTGTTAAGCATCCTCTTTTAATATTTTTTGAGCATGTAATAATCCTCGTAATTTAGTTAGAATTAACGGCAATGGTATAAATATAATAATTTCTGAAAAATTTTAAAAAACATATTGACAAATATAAAAACTTAATTTATAATTGTATAAAAATAATTTATTATGTAAATTTAATGATTGGAAGAGTAAATTAAATTTAGCTTCAGCGAGCTGGCGCAGAGTGTGAGGTCGGCAGTGATATTTAATGGAAAAGAATCCATGAAAAGATTCTCAGAAGTAGCAGTATGAGAATACGGTTAAATACCGTTACTATGAAAGAGCGAGCAAGCTGCTTAAAGAAGAGTGGTACCGCGGTTTAAAAAACTGCCTCTTTATAAGCAGTTTTTTGTATGTTCAAAATAGGGCTGATGGATTTTGAATAAAGTGTCTGAAAGCATAAATATACATTGAACAATTATTGATTACTAATAAATAAAATCGGAGGATAGAAAAATGGAAAAGGAAAAAGTAGTATTAGCATATTCTGGAGGATTGGATACATCGATTATTATTCCTTGGTTAAAGGAAAATTACAATGACTTAGATATCATTGCTTGTTGTGTTAATGTAGGACAGGAAGATGATATGGATCTTGTAAAAAGCAAGGCGATTGATTCGGGAGCTAGTAAAGTCTATATTGAAAATGTAGTTAATGAATTTGTTGAAGAGTATGTGTATAAAGGAATCAAGGCAAATGCTGCATATGAAGGTAAATATCTTTTAGGAACTGCCTATGCACGACCTTTGATTGCTAAGAAGCTTGTGGAAACAGCTCATAGGGAAGGAGCTAAATATATAGCGCATGGATGTACAGGTAAAGGCAATGATCAGGTCCGCCTTGAAACAGCAATAGCTGCATTAGACCCGTCGATTCAAATTATAGCACCTTGGCGTATATGGGATATAACTTCAAGGGAAGAAGCTATAGATTATGCAGAAGCTAAGAATATTGACCTAAATGGTATTACTAAAGAGAAAATATATTCAAGGGATCAGAATATTCTACACATCAGCCATGAAGGTGGAATGCTTGAAAATCCTGCAGTTGAACCTGACTTCAATGAAATCCTTGTTATGACTAATACTGTTGAAAAAGCACCGGACGCACCTGAGTATGTTGAAATAGAATTTAATGAAGGTATACCTGTTAAATTAAATGGTAAAAAATTAAACGGTGAAGAGATGCTCACTGCATTGAATAAGGCAGGAGGAACTAATGGAATAGGAGTAATAGATTTGCTTGAAAATCGTCTTGTTGGAATGAAGTCAAGAGGAGTTTATGAAACACCGGGAGGAACTTTGTTGCTGGAAGCTCATAAATATTTGGAAAGCTTTGTTTTGGAGAAGGAAGCTACGCACTTTAAAGAAATAATAGGTCAAAAATATGCCGAGCTTGTATATAATGCTATGTGGTTTTCAGGATTAAAAGATGCCTTTGATGCATTTATAGATTCTACTCAGAAAAAAGTAACAGGAACAGTTAAGTTAAAATTATACAAAGGAACAATTAAGTTTGCGGGAATGGAATCTGACTATGCTTTATATAATGAATCAATTTCGTCATTCTCTACTGGGGACTTGTTTGATCAGAAAGATGCTTCCGGATTTATTCACTTGTACAGTCTGCCATATAAAATTCAGGCTTTAAATGAAATGAACAGCAAAAAAAATATTACTGAAGTAACTTATAGTTTTAAGGAATAAGCTGCTTTAATAACGTGTTAGAACAACCATGTTTAAGTAGAATGTAAACACTTTGAGAAAGCGTCAATCAATTAAAATGATTGATGCTTTTTGTATATTTATTTTTAAAATAGCAATGAAATAAACTTTATATACGTAATGATTTTAAAAAAACCCTAGCCAAACCAACAACCTGTATGATACAATTAAGTAGTTGGTTATGTTTATTATTAACAAGAAGGGGGTTATATTATGAACTTGATTGATTTTTTTATCAGTCGCCTAAATACTATACTGGATTTAACATGGGAGCACTTGCTGATGGTTCTAATCGCTATGGCGATTTCAATTATCTTGGGTGTTTTATTAGGTGTTTTAATAACATATAACGAAAAAGCTTCTAGGCTTGTTTTAAATGTTGCTGAAATACTTATGACAATTCCAAGTCTGGCGTTATTTGCTGTATTAATACCGATTTTTCATATTGGAGCAACCCCTGCTATTATAGGACTAGTTTTGTACACTCAGCTTCCGATAATAAGGAATGTGTATACAGGAATTAAAAGCATCAATCCATCAATAATAGAATCTGCTAAAGGCATGGGAATGTCTGATTTTAAAATTATGTATAAAATCAAACTTCCGTTAGCTTTTTCGGTACTCATTGCAGGAGTAAGGACAGCGGTTGTTATGGGAGTAGGTATGGGTGCAATAGCGTCTTATGTTGGTGCAGGAGGACTTGGCGATTATATCTTCCAAGGTATTCAGAGGACAAATGATAAAATGGTTATAATAGGAGCAATAATGATTTCATTAATGGCGATTATAATGGACAGAGTACTATATATTGTACAAAAGAAAGTAGAAGTAAAGTAGACGAAATAGGAGGTAATGCTATTTGATAAAATTTGAAAATATCACTAAGAAATACTCAAATTCAAAATATCCGGCAGTTGATAACTTAAATCTTCATATTAAAAAAGGAGAAATATGTATACTTGTAGGTCCTTCAGGGTGCGGAAAGACAACTACTATGAAAATGATTAACCGATTAATAGAACCAACAACAGGAAACATTTATATTAACGGTGAAAATATTAAAAACCAAAATCCTGTTGAATTAAGAAGAAATATAGGATATGTAATACAGAATATAGGATTGTTTCCGCATATGACTATTGCAGAAAACATAGCAACTGTTCCTAAAGAGAAAAAGTGGGACAAGGAAAGGATTAATAAACGAGTTGATGAATTGCTTGAACTTATGGAGTTAAATCCGGCAATTTATAAAAACAGAAAGCCTTCCGATTTAAGCGGAGGTCAGAGGCAAAGGGTAGGAGTTGCCAGAGCGCTTGCTGCGGATCCACCCGTAATGTTGATGGACGAGCCATTTGGAGCACTTGACCCTATAACAAGGAGCAAGCTTCAAAATGAATTTTTACACGTCCAAGATAAAATAAAAAAGACTATTATATTTGTAACGCACGATATTGATGAAGCAATAAAAATGGGGGATAAGATTGTTGTAATTAGACAGGGGAAAATAGTGCAGCAGGGAACTCCAAATGATATATTGAGTTCACCTGCAGATGAATTTGTAGAGAATCTTGTAGGAGGAAACCGATCTATTAAGAGGTTAAATCTTATAAGGTGTGAAGAAGTAATGCATAACACCTTAAGTGTTAATATGAATACTCCTGTGGCAGAAGCAATTGCTACTATGAAACAAAAAGATTTAAAAACAATTGCTATAACTGAACAAGATGATAAGTTGAATGGGTTTATACAATTAAAAGATATTGAAGGAAAAGACGGTTTGGTAAGTGATTTTAAGAAAGAGCTGGAAGTTATAGTGGAGGAAAGAATGCCTCTTAATGATGCGCTGTCTGAAATGCTTCGCATAGGGCAAAGATATATATATGTCACAGACGAGAAGGACCATCTAAAAGGGTGGATCGGAATTAATGATATATTGAATGCGGTGAGCTACAATGACTAGAACGGATAATAAAAAAATAAAAATAGGAGCATTTTTATTTCCTCTAATACTATTAGCTTTGGGTATAGGGTACAGTTTTTATGTTGTTAATTATCCTCAAGATAAAATTGTATCGAATTATGTTACGTATAGTAAAATTTTTAAACTATTAAGCCAGCACATAGGATTGGTAATGGCTTCTGCAGGTGCTGCAATAGTGGCTTCGGTACCGTTGGGTATTTTTCTTACGAGACCTAAATTTAAGCGATTTACAAATGTAGTTGTAGGCATTGTTAATGTTGGGCAGACTGTTCCAAGTTTGGCAATATTAGCGTTGTTTGTTAGTTTTTTAGGCGTAGGGTTTAAATCAGGAGTGTTTGCTCTTTGGGTTTACTCATTGCTGCCTATATTGAACAATACATTAGCAGGAATACTAGGTGTTGACAAATCTATACTTGAAGCTGCGAAAGGTATGGGTATGACAGCAACGAAAATTTTAACAAAAATAGAACTTCCCATAGCATATCCTGTAATTATGGCTGGAATACGTACTGCTGTTACAATAAATATAGGTACTGCCACTCTAGCTGCTTTTATTGGAGCCGGAGGACTGGGAGACTTAATTATCGCAGGCAATAACATAAATAGATGGCAAATTGTAATATTGGGAGCTGTACTTTCAGCATTGCTTGCATTATTGACAGATTATTTAATGAGTTTATTTGAAGATCATTTAAAAAATATATAAATTAAATAGGAGGGATTTGATGATTAAAAAATCAAAACGTGTAAGAAGTTTAGTTTTGACATTAGTATTATTACTTATAGCAGTGTCGCTGAGTGCATGTGGCGGTAAAGACGATAATACCATTAAAATAGGCTCAAAAGAATTTACGGAGCAATTACTTTTAGGAAAAATAACTGTAATTGCTTTGGAAGATGCAGGTTTTCAAGTAGAAGACAAGACAGGTGTTGCAGGATCAGATAAGGTGCGTTTAGCACTTGAAAACGGAGACTTTAGCATGTATTGGGAGTATACCGGTACAGCATGGCTGTCTCAGCTGCAGCATGATGATCCAATAACGGATCCTCAAGAAGCTTATGAGAAGGTAAGAGATGAAGATGCAAATAATGGATTAATATGGCTTCAGTATGCGCCGTTAAATAATACGTATACTTTGATGATGAGACGTGCAGACTCTGAAGAGCTTGGTATAAAAACTATTAGTGATTTAGCTGAATATATCAACTCAAATCCCGGTGAATTAAGGGTGGCAATAGACCATGAATTTTCAATAAGACCCGACGGTTATCCTGGGGTACAAGAACACTATGGATTCTCACAAGGCGAAGATGAGATAAAAATAATGGATCTTGGAATTATGTATAAAACCTTAAAAGAAGAGCAGGTAGATGTTGCAATGGGATTTGCGACGGATGGGCGTATACCTGCATATGACTTGGTTAATTTGGAAGATGACAAGGCATTTTTCCCTGTTTATAATGCGGCGCCTGTTGTTAGAAGTGAAGTACTGGAAAACAACCCTGAAATAGAGGACATTCTTCAAAAGATTGCTGTATTATTGGATACTGAGGCAATGATGAAACTAAATTATGAAGTAGATATAAATGAGAGAGAGCCTGAAGAGGTTGCAAGAGAGTGGCTTCAATCAGAAGAGCTTATAGATTAATATTTTGGAGAAGGGGCATCCTAATAAGGGTGCCTTTTTATTTAGGTTTAAATCTTATTGCGAATCTCTCTAAATTCATATATATTATATTTAAAGAAAAATTCATTAAATAATTACTATGGTACGAAGAAAGGACAAATATATGGACAATAAAGTTAAGAGTTCTGTATATCAGAAAATAGCCCTGGATATAGCTTCCAGAATTGTTGAACATAATTTTGAAATAGGCGAAAAAGTGTATGCAAGGTCTTCTATAGCAAACCGATACAATGTTTCGCCGGAAACAGCAAGAAGGGCAATAAATGTTCTTGCTGATTTAGAAATTGTAGATACAGTGAAGGGTAGCGGCGTTATTATTAAATCCTATGAGAATGCAGCTAAATTTATAAGACATTTTAGTGATAAACAAACAGTTAATTCTATAATATCTGAATTGTACAGCAGTCTAGACAATCAAAAAAAAGAAATAAATTATATTAAGTCCAAATTTGATTTGTTATTAGAAAATACACAGCGATTTCAATCAATTAACCCATTTGTGCCTTTTGAGATAAGAATCACTGAGGATTCAAGCCGTTTAGGAAAAACTGTATCAGAAAGCAACTTTTGGCAAAATACAAACGCAACTATTATTGCTATAAAGCGAGATGGTGTTATTATTTTGTCTCCAGGTCCGTATGCTGTATTTAAAGAAAATGATATATTTTATTTTGTTGGTGATGAAAATAGCTATAACCGCGTAAAGGACTTTATATATGGTAATATAAAAAGCGAATAACAAAGAGGGTAAATTAGTTGCTTTCTTGATAAATATATGTCCAATTAGAGAGAGAAAAACTCTCTTTTTTTGTTATAAAAAATCAGTATTGTATTTGTATAAAATAATGCTATAATATACAGTACACATTAAGGAGGTGGTTAATTGAACAAAGACCAAATAGAAGTTAAAAATTCATCTATGAATACAATGACCTGCGGCAGTCCGCTAAAAATAATACTTACTTTTGCATTTCCAATGCTTATAGGAAATATATTTCAACAATTATACAACATGGTAGACAGTATTGTTGTTGGCAATTATGTTGGGAAGTTGGCATTAGCGGCAGTAGGGACAGGATTTCCGATTATATTTATGATGGCTGCAATGTTTATTGGCCTTGGGCTGGGGGCTACAATTCTTATTTCTCAATATGTCGGAGCCGGTGATATGGATAACGTTCAGAGAACTGCCCAGACTATTTATACAGCAATGATTTTAGGATCTATACCTATTTCTATAATAGGGATTTTTTTGTCTGAGCCTATTTTAGTACTCATTAAAACCCCAATCGATGCTCTGCCTATGGCTAAAACATA
Source organism: Sedimentibacter sp. MB35-C1 (assembly GCF_030913635.1). Lineage (NCBI taxonomy): Bacteria > Bacillati > Bacillota > Tissierellia > Sedimentibacter > Sedimentibacter sp. MB35-C1. The sequence goes on along the minus strand of NZ_CP133188.1, from coordinate 533,524 downwards.
TATGATGATTATATTCAGCGGTATGATAGGAGGGTTTGGATTTAATGTTAATGCCGGAATACTGCAGGGATTTGGCGACAGTAAATCGTCACTTTTGTTTCTTTCCATAGCAACCGTAATGAACATTATCCTCGATTTGATTCTTGTAATTGTATTTGGTATGGGAGTTGCTGGTGTTGCAGTAGCAACGATCACAGCGCAAATGGCTTCTTGGATTTTTGGAATTATATATATGAAAAGAAAATATGCGGTTTTAGATTTCCCGGTTTTTAAGTTTAAATTTGATAAAGCTATATTTGGTAAAATAGTAAAGCTGGGTCTTCCGGCAGGAATACAACAGACACTTTTTTCAATAGGAATTATGAGTCTGCAATCTCTCGTAAACGGATATGGTTCTGACTTTATTGCCGGATTTAATGCTGCTAATAAAATTGATACCTTTGCATTTATGCCTATTCAGAGCTTTAGTAATGCAGTTACAACATTTACGGGGCAAAACATTGGCGCCGGACGAATGGACAGAGTTCATAAGGGTACTGTTACGGCAGTAGGATTGTCTGTCATGGTTTGTTTGGCATGTCTGGTTATTATTCCATTGGGGCCTTCATTGCTGGGAATGTTTAACTCAGATCCTGCGGTAATTGAGTCTGGGATGATATATTTGAAAAATGTTATGCCGGCAATTTCACTGTTGGCAATTGTATTTACAATTAATGCTGTAATAAGAGGCGCAGGGGAATCTATTGTTCCGATGATGGGTGCTATAATATCTCTTTGGCTTGGAAGAATTCCGGCAGCGTACTATATAGCAGATAAATATGGAAAAGAATACATGTTTTTGAGCTACGCGGTTGGATGGGCGTTTTGGCTTCTAATTTCAGGGCCATATTATTTGTCAGGTAAATGGAAAACAAAGTCGGAAGAATTGCTGGGTAAGCAAAATTATAGTAGTTAATTTGAATAAAACGGCAGGAAGATATAATTTAATTTATACCTTATATTAAAGAAAAAAATATATAACAAAGCACCGGCGCATTCCGTCGGTGCTTAAATTAGATCTGATTATTTGTATCTGTCCATTACTTCCTTTATTTTTGCGGGTGCTATTTTGCATTTATCTTCAGAAACCGCACAAACTGCAAATCTTAGTCCTTTCTTTAATGCAACAACGAACAAGTTCTCTTTTATTAATTCATCAGACAACTGTTTTGCATTGCTGCAAGGTATGCTGACAAAGAATCCATCTCGGTAAGGTAAAATTTTTAAGCCGCATTCTTCTGCGCTTTTTACAAAGGCATTTGCACGTTTTTTTAACATCGCTCTGTATTTAGCTACTTCTTCTTCATAAGCTTTTCTTTTAGCAGGGTCTTTGGCTATACTAGTCATAACAGACATTGCGCCCCTTGTTCCGTTCGACCAGTTCGCTCTGTTTGCGTGCATGCATGTGTAATAGAATTCTTTAGCTATTTCTTCATTTGAAGAAACACCGATAATTGCCCCAGATCTCATGCCATACATTGTATATCCTTTTGACATGCTGTATGCTATCAGTATAAGTATATTTTCAGGAAGATTAGAAAATTTGGCAAAAAACTTTCTTCTATCTTTGTCGGCATAGTCAATATAAGCAACATCGACCATAAATATTATTTTATTTTCCGGGTCTTTAGCTTTTTCCTTTGCGATGTCTAAAACTTCATCCCATTCTTCATCAGACAGACTGTATCCTGTAGGATTGTTAGCAGGAGTATTTAATACAGTGACAAGTCTTTTTTGCTTATCAATTAAGTTTTCAAATTTTTCTTTGAATGAAGTAATATTAAATACGCCCTTATCATTAAAGAATTCATAATTTGTAACTGTTCTGCCAAATTCTTCCGAAATTGTCACGTATGGTGACCAGAACCAGTCGCAAACAAGTATAGAATCTCCCGGTTCAGTATAATTCCAAATTGAATGCCTTACTGCTCCTGTTCCTCCAGGGGTTGCGACGGCTTTTATATAAGCTTTTGGTCGATATTCTTTAAAGCATGCATCTTGAACAGCTTCCAGAAAGTCTGCTTGCCCCGCTACCTGAGCATATGCTGCTATTGCAGCATTTGGAAGTGATTTTAATTCACTGTATACTGTATCAAGACAAATAAGATTTCCATCATCGTCAACAAGCGCTCCAAGAGTAGAATCAATAACGTTTTCTTTGCCGTACTTATCAATAGCTTCCTTTGCCTTTGCAGCAAGCCCGAATATTGCATCATTTTCCATAGGCCACACTGCATGGGAAGCAACCATATTAAATGCCATAATAACACCTCGTTTTTTCTTTAATTTTAACAAATTAAAAAAAATAAGTCAATATCAATAAAATACATAGTTGTATAATATGAAATATATAAAATAACTTATTAATTTATCGATTTTTCTAAAAAAACATTGACAAATTTAGACACAGAGGTTATTATATACAAGTTCATAAAAAAAATGATCCATTAGCTCAGCAGGCAGAGCACTTGACTTTTAATCAAGGTGTCCGGCGTTCGAATCGCCGATGGATCACCATTACAAACAACATTTGACGCTCTTCGCGACGTTGAATGTTGCTTTTTTTGTAAGTTTTATTTATAAATACTATAATTGTAAAATTGTATTCGGAGAAACTACAAAAAAATAAAAATTATTTTTTATTTCTTACATTTTTCTACAAAGTTTTGCAAAATTACATTGTATATTTACCTTATTGATTAAAAATAATTAGTGAAGGTAAAGGGGAACAAATGATTAGTAGCGAAGAGATGAGGTTAATTGTACAAGGAGATCTAGCAAAAAAAATGAATGTAGAAGGCCTTCAGGATATGCAGGAGATAGATGATATAGCAAGAAGGCAGAGCGAAAAGATGGCAGCATTGGGTCAGCTAGCTGGTGGAATTGCTCATGACTTTAATAATCAGTTAATGAGCATAATCGGGAATGCGACTATGATACAGCGAACTGATGACTTAAAAAAAGTTAAAGAATATGCAGAAAGAATAATTCACATTTCACAAAGTACGGCAAATTTGACTAAAAAAATTCTTATGTTTTCGAAAAAGGAAAGCAGCACAAACAAACCGGTTAATTTGAAAAATGTATTGGACAACACATACATGATGGTAGAATCCATATTAAACAAAAAAATAGAACTTAGTTATAAGTATGGAGCCGCAAACAAGTCAGTGTTGGGTGATGAAGCTCAAATCGAGAATTTAATTGTAAATCTTATATTAAATTCAAGGGACGCCATGAATGATTCAGTTGGCAAAATTGAAGTAGGAACTTTAGACACAGTTGTATTTTCAGAAATGGTTCTAAGTCATGGTGAAACCTTAAAGCCTGGGCAATACATAACAATTTATGTTGAAGACAATGGTTCGGGAATAGGCGAGGATGTTTTCATGAAAATATTTGAGCCGTATTATACAACAAAAGCTAAAACAAAGGGAACAGGTTTGGGACTATCCGTGGTTTTTGGGACTGTAAAATCCCATTCTGGTTTTATTAACGTAAGAAGCAAAGTAGGGTGGGGAACAAGATTTGAAATTTTCCTGCCGGTGTATAACAAAAAATATTCAGTTAATAAAACCACTAAAATTGACGTTGATAGCAATTTGATTATGCTGGTTGATGATGATGAAAATGTACTCGATGTTGAAACAGAGTTGCTTGAAGATTTGGGATATGACGTTATTAAGTTTAGCAAACCGTTGGAAGCATTGGAGTATTACAAAAGACACAGCTGCAAAATTGCTTTTTCAGTAATAGATTTATCAATGCCTATAATGTCGGGAAAACAGCTGTATGAGGAAATGAAAAAAACTAAAAATAAAACAAAGGCTTTTTTTATTACCGGTTTCGCGCAGCAATCAGATTATGAGGAATTGATAAGTAAAGGCGAAGTTATTATACATAAGCCGTTTACATACGAAGACTTGTCGGCAAATATAGCTAAAATTTACAAGTGAGATTAATTAAATCTATAGAGATACGTAAGTATATTTCTATAGATTTTTATTTTTATTAAAATATCTTAACAATATTTATTATACTTTGTTTTGACAATTATAAAATATTTGATAGAATGTAAAAGAAAATAAGAAAGTCGTTTAATTTGAACAGGAGGAAGAAATGAATATAAATGATTATACTTACAATGAACCTCAGCCGTTTGGTGAATTGTCAATAATAGCTATGAAGGGCTGCGAAGAAATTGCAGCTAAAATAGACTATTACCTAAAGGAATGGAGACAGGATAAAAATGGTGTTATATATTCAGAGGACTCTGTTCCCGTAAGAACATACCTGTTAGATGCTGTGTGCCCAAGATTTGGATCAGGTGAGGCGAAGGGTGTTCTTAATGAAACTGTAAGAGGACATGATGTATTTATAATATCTGATGTATTTAATTATGGAACAACATTCAAAATGTACGGTATGGATGTTCCAATGAGCCCGGATGATCACTATCAGGACTTAAAAAGAATTATAGCAGCCATGAATGGTAAAGAAAAAAGAATAACTGTTATAATGCCGATGCTTTATGAGGGAAGACAGCATAAGAGAGCCACGAGAGAATCACTGGACTGTGCGTTGGCATTGCAGGAACTCACATCCATGGGCGTTGAAAATATCATTTCTTTCGATATTCATGATCCGAGAGTGCAAAATGCTATTCCTCTGCATGGATTTGAGGACTTTCATCCTCATTATCAGATGATAAAAGCATTTGTAAGATCTGTTCCAGACGTGGCAATAGACAGAAATCACATGATGATTATTTCACCTGATGAGGGAGGAATGGCAAGGTGCATATACTATTCTTCCGTTATGGAACTTGATCTGGGAATGTTTTACAAGAGAAGAGATTATTCTGTTATAGTAAATGGAAAGAACCCTGTCGTAAGCCATGAATTCTTAGGGGATAATGTAGAAGGCAAGGATGTTATTGTTGTTGACGATATGATTGCATCTGGAGATTCAATGATTGATGTTGCCAAGAAGCTGAAAGAAAGAAAAGCAAAAAATGTATACGTGTTTGCTTCATTCGGATTATTTACAGAAGGTTTAGCCAAATTTGACAAGGCATACAATGATGGAACAATAACGAAAATATTTACTACAAACATGATTTACAGAAAGCCTGAACTTTTGGATAAACCATGGTATACGGAAGTTGACATGTCAAAATATATAGCCAATATTATTGATACCCTAAACTATGACGGGTCATTAAGCGAATTATTGGATCCTGTTCAGAAAATTAAAAAACTGCTTAAAAAATAAATTAGTCATTCACGTGCAGGATATGAAATTTAGAGGAATTCTGAGAATTATCCTGCACGGCTGAATGATTTTTTAATTTTCTCTTAAAATTACCGCTTTTAAGCAAAATAAATTGAAATTAATGTGGTTATATGGTATAATCTTTATCATTATAACTTATTGAGATATTTTGCATAATTTTTTAAATTGTTTTGCAAAATATAGCTAAAGAAGAAAATTTCAGGAGGATAAAAATGGGTTTCAGAATGGATATTGGAATCGACCTTGGAACTGCCAGTGTATTAGTGTATATTAAGGGCAAAGGAATAGTAATAAATGAGCCTTCTGTTGTTGCAATTGATATAAATACCAATAAAATACTTGAGGTTGGAGAGGAAGCCAGAAAAATGCTCGGACGTACTCCGGGCAATATTGTTGCCATAAGACCGCTAAGGGACGGTGTTATATCAGATTTTGACATAACAGAAAAAATGCTGAAATACTTTATAAAAAAGGCGGTTGGAAGCTCAATTATAAAACCGAGAGTTATAATATGCGTTCCCAGCGGAGTGACTGAAGTCGAAAAAAGAGCGGTGCTTGATGCAAGCATGAATGCAGGCTCTAAAAAGACATATCTTATAGAAGAACCTGTAGCAGCAGCAATAGGAGCAGGTCTTGATATAACAAAGCCGTCAGGACACATGATTATAGATATGGGAGGCGGTACAACAGATATAGCTGTTATATCGCTAGGAGGAATTGTCGTAAGCAGATCGATAAAAATTGCTGGCGACAAGTGTGATGATGCTATTGTAAGATATGTGAGAAAAAAATACAATGTAATGATTGGATTGAGAAGCGCTGAGGATATTAAAATAAATATAGGGACTGCTTTTCCGGAAGAAGAAGAGAAGTTCATGGAGGTAAGAGGAAGGAATCTTGTCACAGGACTTCCTGTTAATCTGACAATTTCTTCGGCTGATATGCTAGAAGCATTGGAAGAAACTATAACATCTATTGCTGATGCCGTACATTCAGTTCTTGAAAAGACTCCTCCTGAACTGGCGGCAGATATAAGTGAGAAAGGAATAGTTATGACCGGTGGCGGATGTCTTATACACGGCTTGGATAAACTGATTGCCAAAAGAACGGGCTTGGATGTAGCAATTGCCGAAGATGCAGTTTCATGTGTCGCAAAAGGCACGGGACAGTCCCTTGAACATATGGACGCATTGAAGGATTCATTAATAACAGACAATATAAAAACCAATTACGGGGCATCATAAGCGCAAATTAATATTAAGATTCTGGCAATTTTCAGTTGTCAGAGTCTTATTATCTTTAAACGATGAGTTTGAATAGTTAATGTTATAGAGGTTAAATATGAAAATAAAAAAAGCAGTTATACCGGCAGCAGGGCTTGGAACAAGATTTCTGCCTGCAACTAAAGCAATACCGAAGGAAATGCTGCCTATAGTAGATAAACCTACAATTCAGTACATAGTTGAAGAAGTAATTGCTTCCGGAATAGAGGATTTGTTAATAATCACCGGAAGAAATAAGGGATCTATAGAAGAACACTTCGATAGAGCTGTAGAGCTTGAATCCAATTTGGAAAAAACAAATAAAGAAGAACTTCTGGAGCAGGTCCGCAGCATTTCAAAAATGATAAACATACACACGGTCAGACAAAAAAATCCTCTTGGATTAGGCCATGCTATTTATTGTGCAAAGTCTTTTGTGGGGGATGAGCCGTTTGCCGTATTGCTCGGCGATGATGTTGTGGATGCGCAAAAACCGTGTTTAAAGCAAATGATGGAAGCATTTGAACAATATAATTCTACAATTTTAGGCGTACAGCCGGTAGAGTGGGAAAATGTTAGCAAGTATGGAATAGTTTCAGGGAACAAGGTGAATGAAAGAGTATATTCGGTTAAGGATTTAGTGGAAAAACCGAATCGCGATAATGCTCCAACAAATATTGCTATATTAGGGAGATATATTATTACTCCTAAAATATTTGATATTCTGGAGAATACTAAAAAGGGAGTAGGCGGCGAAATACAGCTTACGGATGGATTAAAGACATTGTGCAACATAGAAGACGTTTATGCATATATGTTTGAAGGCAGGCGCTATGATGTTGGAAGCAAGATTGGATTTCTTGAAGCCACAGTAGATTTTGCACTTAAAAGAGAGGATTTGGGAAAAGAATTTAAGGCTTATTTAAATAAGCTGAATATAAGGGGGTAACTATGTTCAGAGAAAAATATGATATGTGGCTTGAAAGCCCATATATTGATGATTCCTTGAAAAAAGAGCTTATAAACATTGAAAAAGATGATTCTGAAATAATGGATAGGTTTTTTAAGGAACTGGAATTCGGTACCGGAGGCATGAGGGGGAAAATAGGTGCCGGTTCAAATCGTATAAATATCGTTACAGTTGCAAGAGCAACTCAGGGCATATCGAATTACATGAAAGAGAAATATGGTGATGATACAATAAGCGTTGCCATAGCATATGACTCCAGAAATATGTCAAAGGAGTTTGCCGAGAAAACAGCAAGTGTTTTTGCAGCAAATGATATAGACGTATTTTTATTTGAAAGTCTGCGACCGACACCGGAGCTTTCTTTTGCAGTAAGACACTTTAAATGTAAAGGTGGAGTTGTAATTACTGCCAGCCATAATCCTCCCGAATACAACGGATACAAGCTTTACGACCGATTTGGAGGGCAGGTCGTTGAGGACGCAGATGCAATAATTGAAAGAATTAACAAGGTAATGCTTAAAGATATAAAATATATCGAACCTGAAGGAAATGAGAAAATTCATATTATCGGTGAAGATATTGATACAATATATATAAATAAAGTGAAAAGTCTAAGTCTCAACAATGATGTTGACAAGGATATAAAAATTGTCTATACACCTCTTCACGGAACAGGCAATAAACTTGTCAGGAGAACACTTAGTGAGCTTGGATATAATAATGTCGCTATTGTAAAAGAACAGGAGCTGCCGGATCCTCAGTTTTCTACAGTTAAGTCTCCAAATCCGGAAGATATAAAGTCATTTGAATTGGCAATAAAAAAAGCAGAGGAAACAGGAGCGGACATTATAATAGGAACTGATCCCGACTGTGACAGGGTGGGCCTTGTTGTAAAAGATGATGAAGGCAAAATGACAGCGTTGAACGGTAATCAGACCGGGGTGCTGCTTTTGAATTATTTACTTTCGTCATTGAGCGAGCAGAGACGCATTCCTGAAAATGCGGCGGTCGTTAAAACAATTGTTACAAGCGAGATAGGAAGAGACATTGCATCCAAGTATAATGCTGTTACATTTGACACATTGACAGGATTTAAATATATAGCAGAATTAATGCAGGATTTTCAGGACTCTGAGAAATACAGATTTTTATTTGGCTATGAAGAAAGCTATGGATATTTGGCGGGAACCTTTGTAAGAGATAAAGATGCGGTAATAGCATCTATGCTCATTTGTGAAATGGCTGCATATTATAAGAAAAAAGGGAAAACACTAGTAAATATTCTTAATGACATATACAATGAACACGGATTTTATATGGAAGAAACTGTTTCATTGAGTTTTACAGGAGCTTCCGGACTTTCCAAAATGAAATCAATAATGGATAATTTTAGAGAAAATAAACTTAGTTCTCTGGCAGGTAAAAATATACCGTATGTGTATGATTACAAATTGGGAACAGTCTTAAATTTTTTGGACGGAAAGACAGAAAAATTAAATTATCCAAAATCTGATGTGTTGAAATTTTCATTTGAAGATGGCTCATGGTTAGTTCTGAGACCATCTGGAACAGAGCCTAAACTAAAAGCATATTTTTCAGTTAAGGGGGAAAGCAGAAAACAATCTGCAGAAACATTGGATAAGGTAAAAAATGAAGTGTTAAACTTAATTGACCGTATACAAGTCAACAGTTAACGGTTGAAATCTGGAATGGGAGGCTGTAGATATGAAAATATTGAAAACCAAAACCCTCAAAATCTTAATGTTGATATTTATCTTTGTGTTTGCTTTTAACTATGTTGTATTTGCAAATTACAATCCTCCACGTGAGGAAATAGAAAAAATGATTAATGAAGTAGCTCTAAAACGAGGAGTGCCTTCAGTAATATTGAAATCAATAGCCAGGGTGGAATCCGTATACGAACATTTTAATCGTGACGGCAGTCCTAAAATAAGCGGAAGCAGTATAGGCCTTATGCAGGTCAGCAACAGAAATGGAGGCTATGATTCTTATAAGCTGAAATATGACATTATGTACAATATTGAAGCTGGAGCAGATGTGCTTCTTAATAAGTGGAGTATGAGCTCATATCAAAGTGTATCATGCGTAGGGAACATGGACCCCAATATACTTGAAAATTGGTACTTTGCTCTTTGGGCATATAACGGATGGGCACAAAGCAACAATCCTAACATGCTGTCCTCATATGCAAAAAAATACACATATCAGCAGTTGATTTACGATATAGCTGAAAAAGAATACGGACAGAAAATTAATAATATTGATTTTTCCTACCTGCCTCAGACAGGGAAGCCGAGCAGGTCATTAGTTGTTCCAACGCCTTCATATACCAATAGCGCAAATATTGTTTTGTATGAGGTAGGAGATTATGTAAGAACTGACGGAGTAAGGTCAAAATATCAGCTTAGGGATGTTCCGGCAGGAAAATACATTTATGAGCTGAAAGAAAATCAGCTTGGCACGATAACCGAAGGCCCGATTTTGAAAAATGGCTACTATTGGTATAAGGTATATATCGATGAAAACAGAGAAGGCTGGATTGAAAGAAACTGGTTATTGAGAACAGGAGATATTGAGCATGGAGGATATGTATTCAATGATATATCTTTCCATTGGGCAAGAAAGATTATTATGGAACTTTTCCATAAAGGGGTAATCAACGAGGCAGAATCCTTTAACCCTGATAATATAGCAACTAAAGAAGAGTTTTTAGTTTTTCTGAGCAAGGTAATTGATGATAAAGAAGAATACTTACCGGAATATAAATATACAGATGATAACAAAGAAGAAAATGATACAGGACAGCTTACCGGAAAAGACACAGACAACGAAAATAATAAAGAACAAATTGCCGGAAAAAACACAGATAATGAAAATGATAGTGATGAAATGATTTCAATTGAAGAAAATGCTTTGCCATTTGCAGATGCCGGTGAAATTCACACATGGGCTGAGGGTTATATCAAGCACGTAAATGAACTGGGTTTGCTGAAAGAGTATGAAAGTGAGCTGAATCCTATGGACCAATTAACCAGAAAGGAAGCAGCTAAGCTGATAAGAAACATATTTAACGAAAATGAAGAATTTAAGGATCTTGATATACATAGCATTTTTTCTGATTTAGGAGGTTTAAACCAGAAAGAAATTGAAGATGTCAAAACTGCTTATATTAATGGTATAATGGCAGGCAAATACTCAAACAATTTTTGCCCAGAAGAGTATTTGACTAGAGCCGAAACTGCGGCAGTAATGTTAAAGATTATTGAGAAGCTTGAAGATGCAAATAATTAGCAAAATATTGAGGAGGGATCAGTACCCTCCTGTTTTTTTGCTTTTGATTTATGGTTCTGCTGTAGTTTCAGTGTTGTAATGCAGGGTTCTTTCGGGAACATTGTGAAACCGTATATCATAAATTCTTTCACTTTCCTGTGTATCCTTATTATAAATTACTGAAGATCGGCTTCTGTTTAACAGTTTTGCGATTTTATAAACATCAATCCAAATTTCTGCCAAGGCTTCTTTTTGAGACTCATCAAATACCAGCTGCATTCCAAAATGAAGATGGGGTGTATTAATGTTATTTACATTTTCTTTTCGGCTGTAACCGGTCATGCCTAAGTAGCCGATTACATCTCCGGCATATACAATATCTCCTTCTTTTAAAGTTTTAACATAAGGATGATCTTTTCGCAAATGAGCATAATAGTAATATCTCATATTGTCAAGACTTCGAATTCCTATTCTCCATCCTCCGTACTGATTCCAGCCTAAAGCTTCAATTCTTCCGGTTTCCACAGCTACAATAGGCGTTCCTACTGAACCGACAAGGTCATTACCAAGATGAACTCTTCTGAAGCCATAACTTCTTGAGTTTCCAAAATCATCATAGTGGCTGTAACCGTATCCTGCTGCAATGGGAGAAAAAACTTTGAGACCGTATTTTTTTACCCATACTTTTTTGGAAGGGTCATTTTCATCCTTAACTTGTATTTCACAAGGTCCTACGAAATTTCCTAGCACTGCAGAATATGCCTCAAAATAATAACCATAGTGCTTTAGGTCTTTTGTTAGTTCTTCGATACTGGTGCCATTTTTTAATTTGTTAATTAGAACATCCATATCTTTTGACTTATACCTTGCAAAATCTCCTCCATACCTGGTGCCGAGGTAAGCAAGCAATTCAACCCAATTAAGTTTAACATCTTCGTCTACGCTTGCTATATCAGCTTTTAAGGCCTTATCCATTGCATTATAGGACACTCTAAAATCCACCCACTTTATAAAATCTTTATTGCTGTCTGCCGTAACTACATTAGCATTATTGGCAAAAAAAGATAAATAAAGCCCTATTATTAATATAAATGCTGAAAAAATTAATAACACTTTAAATTTAAGTCTAATAATCATAATATCCTTCTAATAAGTTTTATTTATATGACATAATTCCTACATAATAAATTTATATGATTTAACTTTGCTATGTATGATACATTAATTTTTACACTGATCAAAGGTATACTTTATTGTAACCTGCTTCGATTTTTAAAACCGATTTCAACATAATTTGTATTTGTAAAAATTAAAATAATATGATAGTATAAATTGATTCAAGTGCAGGTACATAAAGGGAGGACAAGTTGAAATTAAAATTTTGTTCATTATACAGCGGAAGCAGCGGGAACTGCCAATATATAAAAACAGATAATGCGACAATTCTAGTAGATGCAGGTTTAAGCGGAAAAAAGATACAACAGGAAATTGTTAATATAGGGGAAGACCCGAAAAAGGTTGATGCTATATTTATTACCCATGAGCACGTGGATCACATTAAAGGTGCAGGAATTATGTCTAGAAGACTGAATGTACCTATTTATGCCAATCAAGAAACTTGGGATGCAATGAAGTCGTGCCTGGGAGAAATAAAACCTGAAAATATTAAAATTCTTGAAAGACAAACTGAAATAAAAGATTTAGTTATAACACCGTTTGATATATCTCATGATGCTGCTCATCCAGTGGGATATAATATATTTCATGGTAATAAAAAAATAAGCCTTGTGACAGATACGGGATGCATAAATGATATAATAGTCAGCAGTATAACAGACTCAGATTTACTGCTTGTTGAATCAAACCATGATGAAGATATGGTTCTTATAGGTCCGTACCCATGGCCTCTCAAAAGGAGAGTGTTAGGAGAATTTGGTCATATGTCCAATGATACAGCCGGCGATTTAATTACAAAAGTTGTAAAAAGAGGAACGGAAATAATCCTTTTGGGACACTTGAGTAAGGAAAACAATTTTCCTCAGTTGGCGTATAAAACTGTGGAAAATATACTAAAGGAAAATTCAATAGAAGTAAATCCGGGAATATGTTTAGATATGACATACAGGGACAGATCAAGTAGAATTTATGAAATTTAGGAGAAAAAATGGAAGAAAAAGCAATTATATATGCATGTAGTATTCATGTGGACATGGCGATTGATGATGCCGTAAACGAGTCGGAAGCTGCTCCTGAGGTCCTAAAGGTTCAATCCGAAAAATGCAGCTATTGTAATGAAGAAGCTGAGTATCAAATAAAATTGTAAACTAATAAAAAAATATATTTTTGTAAAAAATGCTTGTATTGGAATAACCATAGTGCTATAATATATAAGCTATCCTTGCTCTTGGGAAAACAAGAGCCGAAGTCCAAAGGGAGGTGACTCAGATGAGAAAATACGAAGCAGCTTTAATCTTACTTTCTAATTTAGAAGAAGATGTAAGAAATGCAGAAATCGAAAAAGTAAAAAACATAATAACTGAAAGACAGGGAACAATTGAAAAGGTTAATGAGTGGGGTCAGAGAAGACTTGCTTATGAAATCGACAAAAAAAGAGAAGGTTACTATGTATTTATTGAATTTACTGCAGGCGCAGATGCTGTTGATGAAATAGACAGAATTTGTAAAATCAGCGAAAACGTAATTAGACAAATGATTACTGTAGAAGAATAATAAAAAAGAGGGAAGAATATGAATAGTGTTGTATTAATAGGAAGACTGGCAAGAGATCCCGAGCTGAGATTCGTACCTTCATCAGGTATGGCTATTGCTAAATTTACTTTGGCAGTAGACAAAGAAATGTCACGAGAAAAGAAACAAGAAGCGACATCTCAAGGAAAACAGACAGCGGATTTTATAGGTATAACTGTTTTTGGAAAACAAGCAGAAAACTGCGCTAACTACCTTGCAAAAGGTCGCATGTGTGCAGTCCACGGAAGAATTTCCACAGGAAGCTATACTACACAGACAGGCGAAAAAAGATATACAACCGATGTTATAGCAGATAGAGTAGAGTTTATTGGTGGAAGAGATCAATCATCACCACAGCAGGGAAAACCGGTACAGCCAGATAGCAGCTTTTTCGGTGACTTTCCAGATGAAGACAATGATATTTTCCAGCCGGTAGATGACGAAGATATCCCATTCTAAAAAACCGATATTTAGGGAAGGAGGAACATAAAGTGAGTTCAAGACAAGGAAACGATAGAAGCGAAAGAAATTACTCAAAAAGAAGACCTCGTAAAAAAGTTTGTCAATTCTGCCAAGAAAAGACTACACATATAGATTATAAGGATCTTGCTAAATTGAAAAAGTATACAACTGAAAGAGGCAAGATATTACCGAGAAGAATTACAGGTGCTTGCGCTAAGCATCAAAGAATGGTTACAAGAGCAATAAAAAGAGCAAGAACTATTGCATTGTTACCATATGTAGCAGAATAAGAATAATTTAACATAAAAAAACGGCTTAGGCCGTTTTTTTAGTGGCATTCTCCACAGCATCCTCCGCATCCTCCAGATGAAGGCTGTACTACAGGTTTAAGACCGACGCCATTTCCACCATTTTCTTCACTTGAAACTATTATAAAACCACCGTATTCTTCATTGAGAGATTTTTCAACAATAAATGAAACTTCGTGTATTTTTTCAACATCATCATTATCAGTGGCTTCATCTACATATACGTTAAAAATAGGCCCGCTGCATCCTACTCTATCCAGTCCTATCCTTATATTATAGGATTCAACATTTGCATCATCTAAAAGAGCTTTAAACTCTTTATAAGCTTGTTCATTTATAAATATCATTATAACAATCCTTTCTACATACTTTTAATATAATAATAACATATTGCAAAATTATTGTATATAAAAAGTTAATGTTACAATATGTGACTGTAACATTAACCTATAGCTCGCAACTATTTCATACTTACTATTTCTATATCAGTAAAATAGTGTTTTAATATTTCTCTGTAATCATAGCCTTTGTCGGCCATTCCTTCAGCTCCCCATTGGCTCATTCCAACTCCATGGCCGTAGCCGGTTGTAATTATTTCAAGTTCATTGCCGGATTGTATGAAGCTGAAATTTGTTGAGTTTAAATTAAAAAGAGATCTCATTTCCCTCCCGGTGACCTCAGTATTATCTATGTATATAGATTTTATTTTTCCGCCTTCGCTTATCTCTCCCAATTTAATCTTGTCGTTAAGGTTATCGCGCGAAAGATTTAAATTTCCATATATAGAGTTTAATTTGTTTATGAATTCATCCACAGATATTTTAATAGAATCATGAAGTTTTGGAGCTTCGGATTCATATGGACTTTCAACACTTCTTAGGTATGGAACTGCTGTTGAGAATACATCCTCAGAATTTTCAGTCCTTCCTCCGCTTGTTGAATGAAAAAGCGGTTCAATTATTTTCCCTTCGTAAGTTAATATTTTTCCTTCTGTAGATTCAACGGCTTCTTCAATTTTCCCCCAATATTGTTCATACCAGCCTTCTTCGTGAGATGCAATAAGATTCTCTTTAGACGTCCATACCTGGCAATGAGTGCCGGTGCATACTGGTGCACCCGGGTGATCAGGATGCCCATTAGGATATTTTTTTAATCTATACAGCAAATACGTTCTTGCCGTAACTCCTTGAGCTTTTAGCGCTTCAATATTAAATTCTGCAGGCATTTCAGAAGCAACAACACCTTTAATATACTCCTCAAAATCTATTACCATAATCTCCTGTGTCTTTAAGTTGTATACTTTAATCAGCTCAGGTTCTTTAATATTTACTTCTTTAAATTCTTCCTGATTATCATTGCTTGTTACCTCTTCATATGTGCTTGATTGCTCATTATCTACAATTTCTGCTGCACTTGGCATATTCATTTTTTGTTCTAGAAATGCAAGGCTCAAGTTGGGTATGGTCAACAGCAGTATAAATATAATAAGAGCATAAATCAGACGGTTTAACATTAAACTAACCCCCTTTATCATAAGTTTTACTATTATTTTATGAACAATCAAAAAAAATAGAACATTTTTGTATTAAATAAAAAAAATGGGACACACTATCCTCAGATAATAAAGAAGCATAAAAACAGGAGGATTAAATGAAAAAAAATAGATTTAAAAATGCAAAGATGAAAATGAAAAATTTCTTTATTAGGCTGAAACATAAGGATACAAGTTTCTTTATAATTGCTCTTTGTATTGTTCTCTTAGCAACTGCAATAGTTTGGAGATATACATCAAGTCCTGATCCTGACGGAAACAATATGGCAGGGAATAGTTCAGATAGCGAAAATATAGGAGCTAACGTTGACCCTTACAAGGACAAAGTTGAAGAAATAATAGAGGACTATGAAAATGCACAAAAAGACAATGATGAGGAAAAAGACCAGCCGGGAAATGAAAGCATAGATTTAAAAATGATGAAAACTCCATTGGCAGGGGAAGTATACAGGGAATTTTCAATGGAGGATTTAGTTTATTATGAATCTATAGGAGAATGGAGAGTACATAAGGGCGTTGACATAAAGCCCAAAGATACATTGCTAATTGAATCGGCATTTGCAGGAACGGTAGAATCTGTAAACACATCTGACCTGACAGGAACAGAAATTGTTATAGACCACGGAAACAATATTAAAACATTATATAACAATTTAGTATCAGCAAGTGTTAAGACTGGAGAACAAGTGCAACAGGGTCAGACCATAGGAAATGTAGGGAAAACAGCAAGCATTGAGGCAGCTGACGGAGCACATCTTCACTTTGAAATAATTGTTGATGGAAAAAATGTTAACCCAATGGACTATATTAATTAGTGTATAAAGGTTCTAATAGGACAAAGAAATGCATAAAAATTAAAATAAGACGGTATAATGCCAAAGGGGGTTAAACATGAAAGATTACATAGAACGCAGAGCCATGGAAATCGCGGAATATATTATAAGTACTGAATCCACTGTAAGGCAGACGGCAAAGAGATTTGGCGTCAGCAAAAGCACAGTCCATAAGGACGTTACAGAACGACTTCCCAAACTGAACCCTCCAGCTGCGAGCGAAGTAAAGAAGGTTTTGCTTAAGAACAAGTCCGAAAGACATATTCGGGGAGGTAAAGCTACTCGCTTAAAATATAAAGAAGCACATGACCATGAAAAAGTAAGCAATATGTAATTAACCACTTGATGAGAGGCACTGACTGAAATAGGTTGGTGTCTTTTTAATTTTTTTTTCAAATTGTAATAGCGTTTAAATATGGGGTGCAAAAATGTCACAAAAGAGTGTTGGGACATTTTTGGGACAAAATAATTATTTATGCCTTGAAATTATGTCCCATTAATATGTCCTAATCTTATTATCAATGAAATCCTGAAGCTGATTAACAGAATCCTTTTCCACTTTCTCTATTGAATGCAAATAGGTTTCTGAAACAGTTTCAATTGTGTCTCCAAGTCTTTTGGCTACAACTACAATGTTAACACCCGAATTGATCATCATAGTGGCCTGCAGATGCCTTAAATCATGAAAAGTAATATTATGAAACTCTATTCCTCTGGCCATTTTTAGAAATCTTCTGTAAATAGCATTACGGTCATAAATTAATTGTGTCTTCGGGTTAATAAAAAGAAATTGTTTATCTGGGTTAATATTTAGTATCTTTAACTTGTTTATATATAGCTCTAGGATTTCGCTAACAGCATCAGGCATATATACTTTTCTGATAGAGTTATCAGTTTTTGTTTTGGCTATTTCATGATTTACTTTACCATTCGTATAATGGGAAACATATTGTTTATTCACATCAATATAATTATTCTTTAGATCAATATCTGCAATGGTTAAACCTAATATTTTTCCTTGTCTCAATCCACAATATAAGGCAATAGAAAATATAACATTAAACATCTCAGGTTCGCTTTCTATAGCTTCTATAAGTTTTGGATATAAAGATTTTACAGCTAAAAGCATTATTCTATAATTGGCATAATTAAGAATGGCTTAATTGTTTAATAATATTTTCAATTCTATCCATCAAATCATAAAATGTCATTATATCAATTACATTTTTATGCTGTAGCTTAATAATTTCTAAATCAAATAATTGTTCTTCTGACAAACCTTTACTTCTTCCCATCAGTAGCATACCTTGTGGTCCTGCAATACGTATTTTAATTCCTGTTGGAAGCTCTGATTGTAGACTTCTTTGAAATTTTTGTTCTATCGATTTGCCGTCATGATTTAAACAATGTACATATTTTTCAATTTGTACAATAGCCCCTGAAAAATCTCTATCAGCTACATAATTATTTCTGTACTCAGTTTTTGTCATCAACCGCTGATTGTTAGGTTTTTTAATCTCCAAAACATCTACAAATCCACCAGAATCGATTAGGAGAAAATCAGGTTTTTTTCTATGCCGGCCATCATCACCTACAAACTGCTCACGTTTGGATAATATATATTTTGGATAAATCATGCGAACTATCTCACAAACCGTTTCTTGCCAATGCTGTTCACTATAAGCATCAGCTCTTTTAAGCATCTCTTGCATAATTTCATATGCACTCTGAAATAAGCTGAGTTGGAGCGAAGGAATCAGTAATCCTGGTCATGCATATACCGTATCAAGAGGCAAAACAGGAATGATAGGGGTTTATCGTTTAGAAACACAGGTTCTGCCAGGCAATGGATAATTTAAATGCAAAGGACTTGGTTTAGATAGATAAGCAAAAGAGGCTATTAATACGGCATTTAATTACCTAAAAGCTAATGGCTGCTCAATCAGCAACTCTATCAGTACCACAACAAAGGATTACATAATCAATTATCAGGATTTAAATGGAATCGGGATTATTAAATACTTAACACTTCCTACATTAATTGCGATTGCGTCAGCTGCATTAAATAAACCGACTTTAAGTAGTATAGCTGTTTTAGGCGATATCAGCATCAATGGAACTATTTTAAAATTAGAGGAATTAGACAGTGTGTTGCAAGTATGTCTGGATAGTGGAGCAAAGAAGGTATTAATTCCTATTACATCTGCATAAGAGATGGGAACAGTGCCGGCAGATTTAATGGGTGCTTTTAGTATTATATTTTATTCAACACCACAGGAGGCGATATTTAAAGCATTAGACGTGGAGTGGGGAGAGACAAATAACAGGATATAACAAGACTCTTATATGACTCTTATTAAAGCCAGTGCTTTTACTTTTCGTATGTGACAATGCTATTATGAACAAAAAGATCACTATATGGGTGATAGTATGTATAATAGGGATAATAATCTTTAAATCGATAGATTATATAGACATAATATGTAAAATATGGTATATTTAGAGCAAATTACGTTTGGAGGTGTTTGTATGGGCTCTTCAGTTAGAAAGACTTCTGATAAAATAAAAAAATTATTGAAGGATACAATCGACGTAAATCCATCAATAGAGTGCAAGGAAGTAATTCCTCAAATTGCATTGGAAACCCTACGTTCCAAAAAAACTAAAGGGTATTTTGCAGACAAAGATTTTGCAGTACTTGCTGGAGGCGGTTTTGCGTGCTTTAAAAAAGCCAAAGAAATAGGTATTGATAAGTTTTTACAAGAGTATAATATACAATATGAGAAACTGACGGTCATTGAGGTTCAGAAAATCATAGAATCCATCTTAGATAATATTGTAGATGAAGATGGAGAAATAGATTCAGTATTAATTTTAGCTGCTTTTAAAAGTGCTATGACAAGTATGATTTTGAATAAATTCGAAGACCCTGCAGAATTTTTGAATGTATTTTGCGAGAAATTTATTAGTATGATAATCAGAGAAGATGCAAATGAAGCCCTAATTAGCATGTTTAAAGACACCTCAGCAGAAATTTTAAATAATAATATTGAGAAATTTTCAAAAAATTATGTAAAAAAGAACTTTTCTGAAATAATAATAAAATGTAATAGTGGAGATATTCAGATAAATGAATTGATACAAAAATTACAAGATGTATTAAAAGAGTAAGGAGTAATAAACATGATTATTGCTCATGCTAAAAATGGTGATATTGAACTGAGGTGTAATCAGTTAATCCCAAACGAGTCATATATATTAACGGATAAATCTATTGCTATAGATTTGTTAAACATATTTTTAGAGATTTATGTGGCTGATATATCTATAAAAAGGGTATCGGATAGTCCTAGAAATATACAGATTAATACATATGTTGATGCTAAAAATCATAGTCTGTGGAAAGAAAATCTTGAATTAATAGAAAGATTAGCTAATTTTGTTACAGAAGGTGATGGAGACAGGTGGCAATTAAATATAGAGCCAGTAGAGTATGAAATTGGATCTCAGCAACTGACTTTTATTAATACTCAGGCTGATAATATATCCTTATTATCAGGAGGTTTAGATTCATTTTGCGGGGCTTATCACAATGAAATTGAAAACAGGAATACTTTATATTGTGGATATAAAACTAGTAATGTAGATACATCAGCTATAAATTGTGTATATAGTTTCTTGAAAAAAAGAATTGGTATTGCCGGAATGCGAACTTATTCGAAAGTTGAGAAAAATAAAGTCACATATACACAAAGAACAAGATCATTGCTCTTTTTCTCATTAGCAATTATGACTGCTATAAAAGAAAATATTGACATTGTTAATATTAATGAAAACGGAATTATGACTTTAAATCCTTCTTTTCAGTCCCGTGGAACCACTAAAACGACACATCCTAAAACCATTCATTTATATCAGACTATAATGGATAATGTAGGAATTAAGGTTCAATTAAATCATCCATTTTTATTTACAACAAAAGGTGAAATGGTAAATTCATTAAGCATTGATTATAAAAAAAATATTATTAACACGCGTTCTTGCAGCAGATCAATGCAAGACAAACGATACGATGTAAGTACAAAGGTATCATGTGGTACTTGTGTACCATGTTTATTAAGAAAAATTTCTATGTCAGCATATGATTTAGAAGAATTTGATAATGAATATGAGATACCATATGTAGGAGATATGAATGATGATGAATATAGATCCTCATTAAATTATTATACAACATTTTATCAATATATTAATTCTGACCAAATATTTTCAGAATTAGATATAAAACGTAAATATTATCATGAAACAGATTATTATGAAAGGACATATAAAATGTTGAATAAATTTTCATCAGAATTTGAGGTATTTGCTAGAAAGTATATAAGGTGACAATAATGATAGATGCGCATATCCATATTGATTTTTATGACAAACCGACAAAAATAATTAAAGAAATTATGAGTGAAGATATTTCAGCTATTTTTGTCACCCATTTACCAGAATTGTATGAAAAACAGAAATTAATGATGAAAATCATACCACAAATATTTTTAGCAGTTGGTTTCCATCCTATTTTGATTAATGAATATGAGTTTAATAAAGATTTGTTTGTTAATGCCATAAAAGAAACAAAATTTGTTGGTGAGGTAGGTTTGGATTATTCTATAGCTAAGACAGAAAAAAGTCAAGTCAAACAAAAGAAAATTTTTGAACAGATTTGTAAATCTGTGAATAAGCATATTTTATCAGTGCACAGCAGACAGGCTGAAATAGATGTGTTAACTCTTTTATTAAAGTATAAGGTGGAAAATGCGATTTTCCATTGGTATACGGGACCCAAGGAACTGATTCCAGATATAGTGGGGGCAGGATATTATTTTTCTTTAAACCAAGCGATGCTTAGGACAAACAAAGGAAGAGGAATTTTAAAAGAGATACCATTAAATAGAATTTTAATTGAAACAGATGGACCGTTTTCAAAGTACGAAGGTAGTATTGTTGAGCCATTATGCCTAAAAGAAATATATTCAGCATTTGGAGAGTTCTATAATGTAGGTGATATGGAGGATTTAGTGTTTCAGAACATGTCTTCATTGATTGAATAAAGACTTGTTATTAAATTATATGGAGATTTTGTAATGTGAAACCTGAGGTAATTATAATATTTGTCTAAAGGTAAGTTTTATATTTTTCAGTCAAATGTAACATTATTACTTGCAATGTAACATTTGATGTGTTATATTTAAAATAAAAGTGTTACATTGGGAGACGATACTATGTTATATAAAGTCAATGAGTATTTAAAAGAAAATATTGATGAAAATGTAACTATAAATACTTGGAATGACGAAAATAAGTTACCGCTATTTCTATTAGAAATATACGATTTTTATGATCTTAATATACTTGGGAATCAATGTATTTTAATAAAGTTTATTAATGATGTTCCTAAAATAAATGATATAAAAAAACACATGAAAACTCTTAAAGCGATTAGTAATGATAATTTGGTTTTCTTGTATAACAATATTTCTCCATATAGAAGAAAAGCGTTAATTCAAAATCGCATTCCATTTATAGTTGAAAATGGACAAATGTATCTTCCGTTTTTAGGATTGGATTTAAAGAAGATGATTGATAAAAACTCAAAATCTATTGAAAAATTTTCTTCTACTGCCCAACTTGTATTTTTATATTTTTTATATAATAAGGATTTGACTTTAAACACAACTGAATTGGCTAAAAAATTAAACACAACAGCAATGACAGCATCGAGGGCTTTAAATGACTTATACTCGTTAGGAATATTAAAGTATGATATAGGCGGAAAAACAGGAAAAAGCAAAAATTATAAAAGAATTGCTGATACAAAATATTTTGACATCGGAAACAAATATTTAAAAAATCCAGTTAATAAAGTTGTTTATATGGATCAGTCAGCTTATAATATAGCATATGATTTTCCAATTGCTGGATTAGAGGCGTTGTCAATGAATTCTATGATTAATCCGTCAGCAAGATCTATTAGAGCTATATCAAAACAAAAATTATATGACTTAATGGATTATATTGAAAAGGATATATATAAGATTAAGGACATGAATTTAATGGAACTACAGATTTGGGATTACGATCCAATGATATTTGCTAAAAATAATGTGGTTGATTTAGCTTCATTAGCAGCATCATTTAGTGGAACTTCTGATGAAAGAATTGAGCAAGCAATAGAAGAAAGTTTGAAGGGTGAATTATGGTACAAGGGTTAGATAAATTTAAAGAGTATTTTGGCGATTATGAAGGACAATATGTATTTATAGGCGGAACAGCTTGTGATGTTTTATTGGATGATATAGGTGCTTCTTTTAGAGCAACTAAGGATTTGGATATGGTTCTATTGATTGAGGCATTAGATGAAACCTTTGGTATTGCATTCTGGAAATTTATCGAGGATGGAGGATATCAACATAAACAGAAAAGTACAGATAAAGATCAATTCTATAGATTTTCAAAACCCATACGTACTGATTTCCCAGCAATGATAGAACTATTTAGTAGAAAGTCAGAAAGAATGAAACTACACTTTGATTCTTTGCTTACTCCAATACATATAAGTGATAATATTACTAGCTTATCAGCTATTTTACTTAATGATGCATATTATGAACTATTGGTACAAGGAAAGACAGTTATTGATGGCGTATCAGTTTTATCAATTGAATATATTCTGCTATTTAAAATGAAAGCGTGGATGGATCTTTTTGAGAGAAAGAAAAACGGTGAGTACATAGACTCAAAGGATGTAACTAAGCATAAGAATGATATTTTTAGATTATTGATATATATTTCACCTTCTGTTGAAGTCAAAATAAATGATGAGGTTCAAGAAGATTTGATTAAATTTATGGATATGATTTTAAAAGAAAAAGTTGATTTGAAAAATCTTGGTATTAGTAATGTAAGTTTTAATGAATTGATAAACAGAATAAAAAATATATATTATCATGATACAGTGGAAGAAACTATATAAAACGGTGTTAGTAAATTAGGTGCATTTTTAAAACAATGAGATAACGTAACAATGAAGTATGAGATTAAAAGAAAAATAATTGAGTTGTAATAGGTAAAGGTCAAGGGCATGGTGTCAAAATCATGTTCTTTTTTGTTAAAATGGTGTAATAGTATTATGTTCTATTAGAGTTAAGACGGGTTGTAATACGTCTCATAATTGCTTTTAATAGTTATATGGGACGGTTAAATTGTAATTTTTATTATGCCAATGAAGTATACTTTATTGACATATATTAATATTACTTTTTAAAAAGACAAAATGTATAAAATGTTTGTAAATGGTAATGACAAATCATTAAATGACTTTTCAATAGCTTTTCTGACTAATATATATATGATTTAAACTATTAATATATTTTTCATAAATCAACATTTATATAAAAACATATGGAATTTTTTGTAATAATAAGTTATGATTGTTTTAATAAGCCAAAAATAATTTTGTTATACATTTGTAGTTAATCGGTTGTATGAATGATATAAATTACTTGATAGTTAGGGTTTTGACAATAAAGGAAAGATTAGGAGAACAGGAGGTATGGAATATGGAGATTAGTCAATATGAATTTGAACGTATTGTACATGAGGTTGCAAAAGAACGCTTTTGGGATGTTGAAATTATTGGAACGGATGTTTATCTGACATATCACACGCACAAGCATACTTATAGGAGGTATTTTGATTATAATAATCGTGTTGAAATCACTGGAAATTGTATAACAGATATGGGAATCCAACCTAATGATGTAACACCGCGTATTTTTGCTAGTATGGTTGGAAGCAGAGTTGAAAAATTTCTCAATGAATAAAGGCTGAGGCAACTTAAAACTTGTTTATTTGCGACAATATTAAAAGGTTCTGAGTATGATGTTATACTCATAGGTGCTAAGGATATTAAGGACTTGTTATTAAACCTAGGTTTAAATACGAACGAAGAACATAAAATAGTCTATGTTAGAATGAGCAGAGCTGAAAGAAATTTTTTTATACATATTAATGAGCTTACAGTGATTAGAAAAAAGAAATGTTAGAGAAATATGAATGCTAAAATACCCAAAGATTGTAGTGTTATACCAGAGATATTTGAAAATGTAATGTTTTTATTATGGCAATGGAGGAAGATTATGAATAACTTAGTACAAGCAGTAATGAATTTTAAAAATAAAGAACTAAAGAGTTACGAAAAAAAGTATAAGATTTGTGAGAAAGAAAGATTAAAATTCATTCAGCTCTTTCCTAAAAATCAGATTATAAATATGGAACTCGATGATTATGTAGTTGGAAAAGGCAAAGAGTCTTTCTGTTATTGGCTTGAAACCAAATTAAGTGAGCTCGGAAGTATTAAAGGTGGGTCTACAGCGGATAAGAAATTTGGATTATATTATAACAAAGTGGAACAAGCTTATAAAACAATTCAAAAATGGGATGAGACTTTAAATGTCGAGGGTGCTTTTGATAACATTAAAGTGTCAATTAATGAGTTATTAAAAGCCGGGGAAATAGTTGACGTAGAATCTATATCCAAAAACTCTCTATCCCCTATGTTTAAGAGCAAAATTTTAGCTACATATTACCCAGAAAAATATCTTAATGTATTTGCTCCTGAGCATGTAGATTATTTCATTCACAAGCTAAATCTTCCAACAAGTGAAAATAGTACTGAGGACAAACGTCAGTTGTTAATAGAATTTAAAAACGAACATAAACTCTTCAAAGATTTTAATAACTATATATTTATGACGTTTCTCTATAATTGGAGCAATCCAAAGTTTAAGGAAATTCGGATATTACCTATGAGTGCAAAATATGAATTCCCTAATATGACCTATCAGGAAATACAAAAGAAGTTCTTTTTAAATGAGTTGGCTAATAAAAAACATGGTGAATATCTTTTTAGGACTTCTGGGATGGCTGCATCAAAAGGTACGTTAGTCCTATTTCAAATTGATAACCAAATAATAGCAAGTGCAAACTTGATACAAGTTAAAAAATTCAAAGAGCCAATACAAGGCATCTATATGGGTGCATATTATTTTAATGTCAACACAATTAAAGTATTTGAACCAATTAGTGCAAAAGAACTCTCTGAAATAGATGAAAATTTCACTGCATTTTCCCAATCAAAGCAAAAGATCGATAGTTCAAAACAGGATCTAGTTATATCATTAATCAATTCTAAAGAGCAAGTGAGAATACCTGAAGAAGTTATTGAATCTGAATCAGGTAAATATGTTGAAGGATGTAAAAAGCAAATTGTTGTAAACGCATATGAACGCAACTCAAAAGCAAGAGAAGAATGTATTAAAATACACGGAATAAAATGTAAAATTTGTGGCTTGGATTTTGGAGAATTCTACGGTCAGGCTTTTGAAGGTAAAATTCATGTTCATCATATCAAACCATTAAACGAAATAGATGATGAGTATGAGGTAGACCCAGAAAAAGATTTGATACCGGTTTGTCCCAATTGCCATATGATTTTGCATTCAAAGGTTGGTGGAACCTATACTGTTAAAGAGGTAAAACAGTTTATTATGCATGGAATTTAGATGGATGCTACAAAATGTGGAGAAAGAACAGCCTAGTTATAAGGACGTGCGAAAAACACAGTGGTTTTCTATATGATTGCGAGAGTATATGGCAGATAAAAGAGATGATTTTTAATTACTACGGTGCATGACGACATGTTTTATAGAATTTTAACAGATTTTTATGTGGAATTTTGTGGAAGATTGCTGTATAATGATTTATTATATAGTGCCATTGTTTGGTTTTAAGTAAATCTTTTAATTATATGCAGAAACGCAGGAGGAAGTTATGAATAAGAATAAATTGTATAAATTTTCACTCGAAATAAAGCAATTATTAAATAATCAAAACACATCAGAGGCTGAACGAAAAATAAAAGAAGCTGACTTGACCCAAGAAGAATTAGATTTTCTATTTATGTGTTTACACTCGGATGGCTATGACCCTAAAACAGATAGATTTCTTCTCTTTGAATCGGACAACTCAGCTTTTTTACAGTTGGTGAATTTGGTTCAAAGTAGGATTAAGGATAAAAAGTAGGTGACTTGATGGATATGGCGATGGTGATATTAACTTCACTTACGGTAATTGTTAGCGTTATAGCTCTGACAGTAAGCTATAACGCTGCTCAAAAAGGAAACGCTTTAGCTGGCACCGCAAATGATTTGACCAAAATGGCTAATGAAATGCAAAAAGGTCAAGTCGAAATGCAAATACGAGAGATGATTTCATCTGCAAGAAGCCGTTATCAAGATAAAGTAATACAGGCGATAGGTAACGAAGATGACCAAGTATACGCTGCACTGATTGCATCTGCACACGAAGATGTACTCAATGCTTATGATGAAGCTTGCGCGAAATATATTGATGAAAAAGTTGATAAGAAACGATTCAAAAAACTATATCATGACGAAATCAGACAGTTAGTAAATAACTCAGCAAATATAGAAAAATACCGTGAACCGCATACAAAATTTCACGCAACCAACAAAGTATATACCGAGTGGAATAACCTTGAGAATTGATTCTCGAAATAAATATCTAAGAAGTATATCTCGATACCTAGATCTTAGCGATTTTGACGAAATAATGATAATTCAATAAACACACTAACCCTAGTTGGATATGCAGGATGCTTTAAGATTAATCCATTTGATGAGAACAATCTTGATTTCTATAATAAATTGAAACAAATTGATATTGATAAATTATTAATAGATACGACAAAAATTTATATTAAATCTAAATAGTCGAGTGGTTGTGAAATTCTAATTGATGCTGGATAGAATAGTACAAAAAAATGAATTAAAGACAAAAGAAGAATATAAGGAATTTAGATTATTGTATTTAGAAGATGTTTCAAAGGTTGAGAAGATTATATAAATAGAATTATAATAACGATAAAGGGCAAAAAGTTTTATTTTTGAATATAGTAATACATATAAGGGTGGTGAGAGATAAATGAGTTATTGTTCTGAAAATAAGTTGCCACTTTCAACTTCAATTAAAAGACTCTTTGAGGTCATTGAATTGCTTGGTTTTCAGAAAGCAAGAGATTCTCTAAAAATAGATAATCAAATAGGGAGTTATATATGGCTTGGAAGCGACGACTGCATTACATTCGTAGAACTTGAGCTATTTGTGTTTAGAGAGGCTGATTGTATTTCTGTTCAGACACGTACAAGAGCAGGGCGTAGTTATTGGGACTTGAGTTGGCAGAATAAAACTATCAGCCTTTTAAAAAGCTTGTTTGGGGGATCATTTATAACAGATGAAGGTACAAATAGATATATTAAGGTTGATGTATTAGAACCATCAAAAGTTGCCTGTTCATTATATGTAGATAGATGGAAATTTAATAATGCAATGATTAAACCTAAAATATATCTTGAATCACGGAAATTGACTGGAGACATTGCTCGCGAGAAATCTAGTGGACTTGCTTGGTTAGATGATATAAATCCAAGAATACTTTCGGATAATATGATTGTTCCGTACTTAATTGGATGTTGGGAATCTTATTTTCGAAATTCATATATTTCTATACTGAAATATTCAGACTGTATATCAGAAAAAGCACTGAAAAATTGCAGAATTTCATCAACAGACTATTTAAAGGTTATTAAACATGAGGCTTGTTTGGAAAGATTACTTGTAGATAGTCTTTCGTTTCAAAGACCAAATGTTATTGCAGAAAACTTTCGTATGATTAATCCGAATATTGATATAAGTGCATGGTTAAGAAAGCCGTATAATAGAAGGAAAAAAACATTATTTGATTCAATTATAGAAATAGTAGATATTAGGGACGAAATCGTTCATACGGGAAATATGAATTTAAGCATATTGGATGACCAGATTTTCAAAATAATAAAAGATTTAACGATAGCGGTAGATCGTTCTTATCAAGGCTTTGGAAAAGTCTTTGGTTTTGAACCAAAGTATGATTATTAAATTATCGAAAACCATATGTAGTATGAATTTAGAAAATTACTTAATTATGCTTTAATATCTTAAGTAATTCTTATAATTAATATAAAAAAGTGAGCAATATTTAAATTAGATAATTGTTTTTGCGATTAAAATATGGTAGGTGAAAATATTGGGATATGATGATTTTAAAAACAAAATTTGCATGTACTATAATTCCTTTGAAAATACAAAAAATAAGGTAGAGTCACTTAAATCTACTCTTAATAATATTGTTACCAATATACTTCCTCAGAGAGACAGTGAGTGCCTTTTCTTAATTCGAGATTTTAAAAACACATCAAACCTAAATATAAATTTTATTTATCACAATATGATGTGCTATTATTCAGATGAGGAGAATGCTCTCGTGGTAGGAGTAGTTTGTCCTAATTGGAGTAATGGATGGAAAAATATTTCAAAGAACAATTTTATTTCCAAACAAATAGATATTCTTTTCCATTTTATATCACAATATATTTATAGAAGTTATCAAATTAATATGATTGGAGCCATAGCATTGTCTACTGATATACCTACAGATTTTAGAGGAAATACATTAAAAAGTACATGTGATGAATACGCGATACAAGAAATAGAAAAGTTTAAAACTTTCATAGAAGAAAATACTTCAGAATTAAGCCTAAAAACCTTAGGATATTTGAGATTGATTAATGCACTTGATCCTTTTATAAATAAATCCATATTCTATTATACAAGGTCTTTGGAATTATACAGTTCAGAATTTACAGAAGAAGCATTGACCGCAGCTGACAATATGGTTGATGTGATATTTCAATCTATAAAAAATCGAATAAATGCTCCTACACAAGAGCGAAAAGAAATGTGCAAATATGTTTATAAAGAACTTAAATTTTATGATGAAACTGATAAGCATAACTTGGAACGTCTTTACTTACTAAGGTGTAGATTTACAGCGCATCCTTCAAAATCAAAATGGTGGGATTTTTATGAAATATACGAAGATGATATCGAACAAATAAAATTATCAGTGAGGAAATTATTAATAAAGTATTTGAAATACGAAAATAAGAATCGACTAATAGATGCACATCCTACTTTGTGGAGTCAATGGTTCATAGAAAACTGTGATATTGTTTATGATGCAGTATGGTTTCACGAGATACCTTGATTTCATTCTAACTTGTACTTTATTAAATGAAGGAAATCTATAGATAATGTATAATTATAAAATATCAGTTTATATGTTGTAATTTTTGCCCCGGGCAAATCTCGGGCAAATTTTTATACTTTAAGATTAACTAAAATTAATCAAAACAAAATCATTACAGATAAAACTCGTTGAAAATATAGTAAAATTGCTTAAAAGTAATCAAAACACTATTCACTGACTTGATACGCCGCATGTGGAAACAGTACTTCTGATAACCAGTAATTCCAATGGGTGTAGGGTTTAGGAGGTGTGACCTGGGCAAACCTGGGTCAAAATATTTTTTAACATTCGTTTACAACTATTTTTTTGATCCTTATATATAATTTGAATTTTATACTTATGCAATTATATTTACAACATGCGTAAAATTCAATAACTTTACGGATTTGATTTTTTTAATAGATATATAAGAGTAGCTTTGGCAAATTTTTAGCATAAATTTCAGCTATCTGATTTTCCGGTTTGCCGATTTATTATTTAACTATAATATCATTAAATTAATATGTAGAAGTTAAAAAAACGATGTTTATTTAGTATGAGTGTAAACCTGATTGTGAATACTCAAAATTAACATCTACAGCCCATTATTTAACGGAATTTGTTAAATAATGGGCTGTAGATGTTAATTATAATTTATCTAATTGTAAATTATTGCATTCAGACCAGTAAGTAATTCTTATCTGAACGCAATATTTTTATAGATGTTCTAAGGTTTCTAATTTATTAAACTATTAAAAAAATATAATTTTGTAATATGTTTTAATTCTTAATTATTTTATGATTTTTGAAATTTTATAAAAAAGCATTAAATTTTTTATTATTGTTTATCTACATTAGACACTATACTATTTTTAGTTTTGCGAAATTAGTTTAATATTAAAGGCTTAAAGGCTTATTTCAACTACTGCATAACTTGAACCTAAAACACTTAAAAAGCCATCTTCCCTTAATCTTATTAAACATCTTTCAACAATATTTTCAATTTTGATTGTAATTTCTTCGAACATATCACCTAATTTTTTAATTATGTCATTATAGGTGAATTTTTCTGTTTGAGATAGTATCAGATTTGATATTATTAAATTATAGTTCCTCTCATTAATTTGAATCGAATTTTCATACATAATATTTGCCTCCATTAAATTTTCATTAATTTAGTTAATTCTCCTATAATCACTGATGCTACATCATCACCAATCATAGTACCTAATTCAATTTTTATTTTATTAAAATCCATATATTCATGTCCATTATTTTTAAATACATATAGATAAAACAATGGCATTAAATTCATTTCCATAGTAATACTTTTTCCAACATTAGATAAATCTAAGAAACTTTTCACTTCAAAGTACTCACCAACTGAGGTATAAACTCCTAGTCCACCTTGCTTTGCATTTTTTCCGCCATTAATTCCAACTTTTACCTTTTTTATTACCACAAATGCATCTTTTATATTATAAGTAGTATCTTTTTTCATCTTATTTACACAATTTAAAATTATATCTGACAACCAGTCATCATTAAATAAATTGGAATATACTTTATCGATTTTCCTTAATATGAATCCATCATTTGGTAAAGGAGATTCATATGAGGCATTTTTAATTGTTTCTTCTAATTCTGACGCATATTTCAATATTTTGTCTAAAGGGACTTTAATATTTTTATCTTCTTTTTGTTTTTTATCAATTTCATTAATTAATCTATTTATTTTATGATATTCCTTTTGCATTGATATGGCTACAGCCTTATCTATATTTATAAAATCTTCGGTTCTTTTTATAAGTGAGTAATAATATTTTTTATTAGAAAGTAATTCTTCCAATTTATAAGATATATTATTTTCGAAATTTTCTGAATATTCATCAAAATAATGTTTTTTTAAAATGGCCATTAACCAACCATCATCCCATTGTATTAATCTATTAAAAAAGTAGAAATATGAAGGCTTATCTTCTATAGCTTTCCATATACTTGAAATATTATAATCTAAAATCTTAACATTCTCACATGGACTGTTTTCATCTTTGGATTTAGAATCATCTACATTTAAATATGATTTAGCAAGTTCCTTAATACAATCCTGTAATAAAAAGTCTGTTTTTATTACTCTGTGATGATAAACAATCTGTTTGTATAATTTCCATCTTCTATTAAAAAAATCTTCAATAGTATCAATGCTTTTAGTTGAAGGTGAAAATAAATAGTTATCCCCTTCTTTAACTAATTTCATACTTTCTATTATTCTATCATATTCAATACAACCAACATTTAATCCTGAATTTAATGGATCTCTACTAACATAATCTAATCTGTCCCCATCAAGAGTGCCATCAATTATTCTATGTAAATCAGAAAAAATTGGTTTCTTTTCTTCTAATATTGCAGAAGTTATTTCAGCTACTATTACTTTAAACAATTGTTGTTCAAGTAATGTAGTGTCTTTTGATTGTTCCTCGGTTAAGTTTTCAATAATATCATTAATAACCTTACTTGTAATTTTATTCCCAATTTGTTCATGTAAATCTTGTCGTGTATCAAAATATTTTTTCATTATTGAAACATATTCTTTTTGTCTTTTATTTCTAGTCTCTTCATCAATTTCGATGATATCATTCCAAACATCTTTTAATGCAAATTCTGTAATATGGCTAAATGGAGGATGACCAACATCATGAAGTAATGCGCTTAATCTAATAGCTTGAAATAAAATTATATATAAATTTTTATGGGTATCTTTAACGTTAATAGGGATGTATTTATTATATTCTTCATTAATTTTTGCTTTTTTATATTTTATAATTTTTGACTTATCAAAATTTCTATCGCCTATTTTAATTTTATAGTTTGTATATTTATCTAATGATGTGTTAATCTGTTCATCAATTATACTTTCGATAGTAACAAAAAAATTATCTATAATTTCTTCTTTTGTGTTAGCAACACTAGACATAAACATATTACCACAAAGTTGCATAGTCCCTATTGAATGTTCAAATCGTTTTGTTCTATTAGTAGGATAAGTTAAATAAGCAGTAGAATTTTGAGATATATTGTGCAGTCTGTTAAATATTGGTGTAGATATAACCTGTTTCTCGAGTGAATTGAGTTTAACAGAACCATGAATAGTATCCGCTATTTGAATTGTTTTATTCCCCATAATACCAACCTCATATAATATTAAAATATTAATAATAAATAATATTATATACCAAAAAAAGTAAAATGTAAACATTTGCTAAACAATATATTTTCATTTTACAAATGTCTTTATGATTAGCAATAAAAGATTTTTTATTAATTTTATACTATAGTTCATTAAAAGTAAATAATAAAGGATAATTTCTGTACTTAAACTATACCTTTTATAATAATTTAAGTAATCAACAAGTATTCAATTAGTATTTTTATTAACCAAAAAACAGTAAATAAAATACATTGCAGATAAACCCCGTTCTTGAAAAGTAGATAAAATAAAAACATATCAGGAAAGAAAAATAGCAAGTTTATTTGAAAATTGTTTTCCTTGTGGATAAACTGTGAAAAGCTATGTGGAAATTTATTTCATTATGGGAATATATTGTAAGTATGAAAAGAACGTGATATACTTAAAAACGAGCAAATGTTTGGATGATGATGTGGATATTTAATTAAGGAATAAATTATCAGTAATGTAAACAGAGTGGAAGTGTTTGATTTAAAAAGATAGGCCGCATACTGAAAACGTTAGAAGTTGGATTTAGATAAAGGAATTCATATATAGTATTATTAGAAGGTATATTGTTAAAATAAAGTATATGATAAATTTTTAATTGCAGAAAAAATATATTGAGGAGTGATATATTAATGATTAATAGGTTCAATAGAAAGGGTAAAATTATTAGAGATGTTGTTCATGGGGATATATTTATTCCGAATGAGTTTTTAGAGGTAATAGATACTCTAGAATTCCAAAGATTGAGAAGAATTAAGCAATTATCAATTGCAAATATGGTTTTTCCTAGTGCTGACCATACTAGATTTTCACATTCTATAGGTACATTTTACATTATGACACAAATGATTATTCACTTTAGAGAGAACTTTGAAACTTTACATATTAATATTACGAAAAATGAAGAAAATATCATTCTATTAGCTGCATTATTACATGATTTAGGGCATGGCCCCTTCTCACATGCTTTTGAGGGTATTTTGCCTCAAATACACGATAATATAAAACATGAGGAATGGACGAAAAGAATCATAGAATCAAAAGATAGCAATGTAAATAAAGCTATAGTAAAGAACTTCGGAGAAGATATTCCTGAGAAAGTCATAGAATTGATTAGCAACCAAAAGAAAATAAAAAAAGAAGAAGATGTTTATATACTAGAAAAAGTAGATATGTTTAATGTTTTATCATCTTTAATTAGCAGCCAGTTAGATGCAGATAGAATGGATTATTTATTAAGGGATAGTATGCAGTGTGGTGTTACCTTTGGTAATATTGATATTCAAAGAATTATTACTTCGTTAGAAATAACTGTGCAAGATGATAAATATTATGTTTGCGTGCCAGAAAAATATGTACAAGATATAGAAACGTATATTCTAGCTAGATATCAAATGCAAAAAGTTGTATATTACCATGACTTTAAAATCCAAATGGAACAGCTTATTAAAAAGATATTAAGTAGGGCATATGAATTATTTGGCCAGAAAAAATTGAATTATTGCCCTGAACTGATAAGAAAATTATTTAAATGTGAAATTACGGTTAAGGACTACGTAGAAATGGATGATTCACTTTTTCAATATGCTTTTTCTGTATGGAGGAATGAAGATGATGTAATTTTGAAACAATTATGCAATTCGCTTATGACACGGAGTAAAGCAAAGAAGGTAGACGCATTAGATAATAGTGATAAATATTTACAAATGTTGAAAACGGATATAATGAAATTATTTAAGCAATATGGGTATAATATTATAGATTTAAGAGAAGAATATTTTTGGATTGAGAATAAACCAGGATTTTCTGCATATAAAAAAAACAAAGAAAATATTTGGATTCGTCAAAGCAACGGTATTATTAGCGATTTATCTCAAGTATCAATTATTTTTAATAAGTTGGAAGGGGATTCTATAATTTGGAAAGATGATAAAAATATTATTTTTATTAATTATAATATTTTAAGGAAAATGCCGATTGAAAATATGTGTGAACTTATAGAAGATTTAAAAATGATTCTAAATAATTATGATTTACGAAATACGATTGAAATAGAGAAAAAATATATTTTAAATTCCAAGTCTGTTTTTAAAGAAGTTGATAAATTTATTAATAATCAAGAATTTTATGTGGTAAAAAAATTGGATGAGAAAAATCAAATTGATTATTACTATGATACGGAAGACTTGCAACTGAAAAGAAATGATTATACATTAAGAATTCGCGAAAAGAATGAAAAATATGAGTTAACAATTAAAATACCAGTACCAATGAATAGTGATACAGATTCTTCTCAGAGCGAAAGGTTTGAATTTAAGAAAATAGTTAAGGGAAAAGACGATTTAGATGTTGACTTTATAAAAGAACATATAATTGAATTGAGTTCAATTAGTGATTTGAAACCAAGCATTATAATCAAAAATTTTAGAGTACCAATAATAATGGAGCATGATGACATTAAATTTGAAATGGTTTATGATAACGTCAGATATTGTGAAAACATGAATGATGAAGGAGTAGAAGATTTTCAAATAGAAATAGAATTGAAATCTGAATATCAACATCGAGTTAATTTAAAGATATTAACTGATGAAATGGAGAGAGAAATCAAAGAGCTAAAAATTTCTGATATTTCTAAATATAAAAGAGGAATGTCATTATTAGAGAGTATATGAGTTGAAAAAATTATAGAAATTGATGAAATGGCTTTCTATGATTAAATAAGGAATCATAGAAGGCTATTTTTATGGCAAAGAGAAAAACAAAATTAGTAGAATGAAATAAGTTAAAGTTTATTTTTCATTTTTAAGACTAAAGAATTTTTTAGGTCTGCGTTCTATAAAAGGTTAGGATATTTTTGGGACATTTTTTATTATAAAATGGTATAAAATGTAGTTATTCAATAAAGATGCATTGCCTTAAACACATTGAAATAACAATAAAGTGTTAATTACATATTACATCCTATTATTTGGGGAGGTAAAGCTACTCGCTTAAAATATAAAGAAGCACATGACCATGAAAAAGTAAGCAATATGTAATTAACCACTTGATGAGAGGCACTGACTGAAATAGGTTAGTGTCTTTTGTATTTTTTGACTTCAACACAAATATAAGTTAAATACACTAAATTTTTTTTATTTATAATATGCGTTTTTATCCTGTCTGGGCAAATTTTAAAAAAAGTATTTTTAAATAGATGTCGAAAATTGCATATTGTATACATTATAGTATTTAATTTTATCTATATAATTAATTTATCCCTTGTTTGTTATAATTGTTTGTTAAGTTGACCAAGTTGTATAATTAAATTATAATTGAATGTAGTATTATCTTTTGGAATTTATATAGGGGAGGGAAATATTGAATTACTATAGGATAGGGATATGTGATGATGAAGAGTTTTTTTTGGAAAAGATATACCATTTAGTTGAGAGAAATCTTATAGACTTAAACTGCAATTTTGAAATATATAGATTTAATAAGTTATCAAAATATTATTAACGCATTGGAGGATGGAGAGTGAAATATGTGAAAAAACTGCTGTTTTTTATTATAATTTTAACTTGTGTATGCTCTGCTTGTGGGACTGAAACTAATATTACTGAAGAAGAGTATCTTTCTTTTATTGAACACTATACTTTCCCACCCAACGAAGAAGAGCTTTTGATGGTAATGCAAAAGGTGAACTTGAATTGGGGGATTGGAGGACTTGTGTCGAGTTTTTCATCACAAAAAGAAGATAATGATATAATAGCTATTCATCACATTAACTACCATAGGAATTTAATTGTATGTACATTAAATCTTAACTACAGTACAGGCAAATATGGCGATTTTACATTTGGATACAAATTTTTACCAATAGAAGATGCTATAACTCAAGAGCAATATGATAGGTTCCGAAATGAAGACTTACCATTAATATGGTCATTGGCAGGAGAACTTCTTCTTGAGCAAGAGGCAATTGAAAGTTTGAGAGAAGAATGTATGACATATTTTAATAAATACAAAAAAAATGGTCAACATTTAAATCATATTAATTGGTGGGGAAGACAAAATGATATTTTTTGTCATGTGGAGTTTACGTGGCATTCTGCTTTTAATCAATATATACCTTATAGTGTGACTTTCTTTGATCCGGTGGCACTGGCATTTGATTATAAAACTCAAGGAAAAATTAAATTATATAAGAAAGAAGAGGCAGTATATACTGTATCTGAAGTTGATATTTTAAATTCTACACCATCTGGTGATTTTCTCATATCAGGATATCTTGAAAACCTATGCATCAATGATGATGATATAAATCCAAGTGCATTTTATCACGGATATCCAGCTAATGTAGATTTATATCAAAAAGGATGGTTAGTGGATGAAACAGGCAAATTACCAGTTTATATTATGCCTACGCCTTTGTCAGAAAGTGAATTATCAAAGTGTAGGTTTCATATTGTTAGAATAATAGATGCACCAGAACCATACTGTGTTATTATCCAAAGTGAAATTAAGACAAGTAATTATTAGTACATTGTTTATGAGATATATAATTATGGTTATAGGAGTTACTTTTTTAAATAGGAGGTCTGGTATTTACGGAAATGTAAATTTCCACTTTATAAGTACATATATAGAAGCCTGGAACTCCTTTAATCAAAGGAATTGGCAGTTTATTATTCTGAATATATTATTATTTGTTCCACTAGGAATTTTTTTGCCTATTATTCATAAGAAATTTAATAATATACTATGGACCTTATTTGTGGGTCTTATCATTACATTAATAATTGAATGCTTACAGTATTTAACTGAATTTGGTATTTTTGATATAGATGATATTTTTAATAACATTTTAGGAACAGCCATTGGATATATTATTAAAATGAGCGCTACTGAAATGTTGCGCAAACAAAAGAACAATAGGTTAAGCATATTTCATCAGATGCAGGAAGTTATGAGTGGACTGTGGATTTGGAAAGTAGAGATGATTCTTTGGTCGATGGAATTTAGTCTTGTACATATTACAGCGATGGCGATATTAAGTATATATCTAATAATTTAGTTACTTATAAAAAAGAAAAAGATATAGAAATTATTAGTGAAGTAGAAGCTTATGATAAATTAAAAACTGGAAAATTTAAGTTAAGTAATTCATCCATTAATATTAAGAAAATTGATATAACTAAAGTAATATTAGATTACATGATTGATTCTAAAGGATTCTTACAACCGGTATATTTATTTCATACTTTATTAAATGGTGAGGAAACTACAATCGTTATTCTGGCAATGTTAAAGGAAGACCTTTTAATGAACTAATTGAGGAATTAAGATAAAGGTTTAACAAGTAAGAATATGTTCTAAGCTTTTAAAAAATATAATTGAGGAATAATATTACAATATTTGTATATATTCTAAAATAGCTTCGGGCAAATTCTGGGCAAATTTTTGTAGAGAACAGTATAAAACGGTATTAATAAAAATGTATGGAATTCTATGAAAATATTGAAATTTACACATAGTATTAATACCATTTTACCCCCTAAGATTCGGGGAGGTAAAGCTACTCGCTTAAAATATAAAGAAGCACATGACCATGAAAAAGTAAGCAATATGTAATTAACCACTTGATGAGAGGCACTGACTGTAAAGGGTTGGTGTCTTTTGTGTTTTTAATTCTAATTTAAATTAATATCAGAAAGAGGCGTACCAATTGTGCAAGATTGTTGAATAGCATATTCTCCTTTTTGCCAATTTCGTTTCTTATAATTGATACTTCAAAATCTTTATGTAGTCTCTCGTGGAGAATTTGAAAAAAATATGCTGCTTAAAATTTGCTTTTAAATTGTAAAAAAGTTACAATTATGGTATGTTGTATTACGACGGATAAGTAATATTATATCCAACTGTAAAATATTACGGTATTCTTGTATATGCAGAAGCACAGGATTTAGTTGAATTAGCTAAAAACGAACAAATAAAATTAGTAGAATTTAATGAAGCTTTGGTATCTAAAAAATATTAAATAAAGTATCCAAAATAGTGAGGGGGAAGCAATGAATATAAACAATAATATTTTTAAGAAGGTATCATTTTGGGTTGTAGCCGTAATTGTTATTGTAGTAGGTATAGTTATTGCCTTCGGAACAAATCCCATAAATGATTATCAATATCAATTTCCTTTGAAAACTGAAGATATAGAAAAGGTATTGGCTGAACAGGGAATAGATATGGTTATAGTAGATAGCAATACTATTGATGATTCAATAAATGTTCCAGCATTAAATAATGTTACAATAAATATAGCAACTTTAAGAAATGATGATAATATAACATTTGGAATTAGTTCTCAAGATAGAGATAATCATAAGGTTCTAAACTTGTCTTGGTATTTACCAAAAACATTATCATCAGAACAAGTTAATGATTTTTTTTATAATGAGCTATCAAAACAATTTGAACTCGCTGGTATATTCTATGGAAATAAAAAAGAATTAGATAAAGAATTAGATAAATTGCTTGATTATTATCTTGATGAAAAAAATTATAATAATAGCTTTTTTTGGAACAAAAGGGTAGGTAATGACCATTTAAGAGTAAGTAAAAATAATCAAACTATATCCATGCTAATTATTCCTGATGAAGGATATGAAACTTATTTAAATTCGAGAAATGAAGCTTGGAAAAATACTGCCGAAATTGATAATATTAATATATATAACAGTACTATAGTAGAAATGAAAGAGTCAGTAAAAGAAGACATACCGGTTGAAAATAAATCAGATATTGTATCACAACACTTTGTTATTAAAGGTCAATTGAAAAATATTAAAGAAAATAAAAAAGTACCAACAGCATTAATGAATATTAACTCAAACTATTTAATGCCAAACAAGGATAAGTACTTAAGCGCTAAATTAGTTGATAATACGGGTAGTGTTGATGTGTTTTTACAAATGACTTCGCTTAAACCAAATCAATTAAGTATGGAACGCAATCACAATGTTGTTGTGTTTTATAACAACAATGAACCGGTATATGTTGTTCGTTTTAGTACATTGAATTAAGTGAACAGCTACTTGATTTATATTTATATTTGTATTCTGTATTGTATTCAATATTAAATTCCAATCTGTATTTGAATTATTAGGCATAATTCAAATTATACGAACTAATTTAACGCAAAAAAGCATGTAAATTTTTAATAAATTACATGCTTTTTTGTTACAAATATTATACAAAACTCGTTACAAAAGTGACTGTAAAAATTGAATTTGCGAGATATATGTTAGAAGATATTATTAAAAATATTGTTATAGTGAATACTATTCATACAGTTAAATTAATAGCAGCATAATCACTATTAAAGTAATCAAATGTATTGATTTTAAAACAACATATTTATCATTGTCAAAAGAAGCAATTAAAGAGGATAGAAATGATGAAAAAGTTGATGAAATAATTAGTATTTTATAAAAAATAATATAAAAATAGAAAGGAGTGGTTTTAATGTTTAAATTCATTAAAAATTGGCTTGACAGATTGGCAGAAGAGAATAAAAAAACTTTTGGAACAGGTAGAATGGATTGCTGTGATTTAAATAAACCGAAAAATACAACACAAGCTAATACTAGTAATAAGA
This sequence comes from Sedimentibacter sp. MB35-C1, assembly GCF_030913635.1. Lineage (NCBI taxonomy): Bacteria > Bacillati > Bacillota > Tissierellia > Sedimentibacter > Sedimentibacter sp. MB35-C1. The sequence continues at coordinate 492,644 of NZ_CP133188.1, read as the reverse complement.
AATGAGGTGAAAAAAATATCACATATTAAAAAATTCTAATAAGTTATTAAAGAAAAATCTTAATATGGACAATTTAACAGGACTTACTTTATGTAAAACTGTATCCGCTACTTGATGTCCAAATCTTACAAATCTTTAGAACAAGATAGTAGCTTCCTCCTATTATGATGATGTAATGATGCTTATGTTGTTAGGTGATTGAAATAGTCAAGATTAGTGAGAAGGTAAATAAAATATACTTGTGAATATCTTAAATTAGATAAATCGTAAGTATAAAAACCAAAGAATTTCAAATAATACTTTTATATTAAAAATATAAAAGAAAGGATAAATATCGATGGGTATAGTAACAAATAATCATATGCAGTCATGCATAGATGCATGTAATAAATGTGCACAAGCATGCTTTGAATGCTTTAATGCATGTTTAAATGAACCGGATTTAAATGCAAGAAAGAACTGTGTTAAAATTCTGGTAGAATGCGCTATGATGTGTCAAATGTCTGCTGCAACAATGTCAATGGTGGGTAGCTTTACATCAGAACATTGTAATGTGTGTGCTAAAATTTGTGATAAATGCGCTGAAGAATGCGCTATGTTTAAAGATGATCATTGCAAGAAGTGTGCAGATATTTGCCGTATGTGTGCAGATGAATGCAGAAAAATGGCTGGTGCATTAGTTTAATCAGTAAAAAAGAGGTTATATCAAAAACAGTATTCAATAATTATTTACCGAATACTGTTTTTATATTTCATAACTTCTTAAGGGGTATTTATATTTGACAATATTTAAAATTTAATTTTTGAATAATCTTAACTGTTTATTGAAATTATATATAAAGTTATTGAATTTAGAAATTTAAAAATTAATGATAATAAATAGTAACAAAAAAGCACTTTATATAAATAATAACTTTGCTTCACAAGTTCTTCGAGGTTACTAATCTAAAAAGTGATATTTTGAAGAAAATAGTTATTCATAATTTTTAAAATTGGTGTTAAGTATAAAAATAATAATCAAATGGAGTTGGTACTATGATGGGATATGGATATGGAATGATGGGCTATGGGTGGGGCTGGTTCATAATGATAGGCGCAGTTGTATTAACGGTATTAGGAATTGTAGCTCTGATTAATTATTTTCAGCTATCAACTAAGACTAATGGCCGTTCAAATAACAATGCTTTAAATATTTTAAATGAAAGATATGCCAGAGGAGAAATAACTGAAGAAGAATACAATCAGAAAAAAACACAATTAAGAAAATAATATAATTAGTTTATAAAAAATTAATGCCACCGTAAAGGCATTAATTTTTTGTTGAATTAAAATGGAAGAGGTGCTTTATTATGAAAAAAATTTTATCTAACAGATATAATATTTTGTTTTTAATATTTGTTTTGTTAATAGGGGCTTTAGGGTACAGGTTTGCTTTAACTGTGGCAAAAGCTCTTGCTACTAAATCTGCATCTTTATTTCGGCCAGCACTATAACCAATTATTTTACGATTAAAAAGGTCATAAGCACACATATATAGTTCCAGCTTTTGCCGACTCTAATATCATATTCACTTATTATATCGCATTTTCTTTTACCGTTTTGATATAACAGTACTATTTGGCTTTTAAATTCTGTAGTAAAAGTACGACGTTGTTTTCTGTTTTTTGATTCTGGCATGGTCATGCTCCTTGTTTATTATATTCTGATTGTACATGACCTTAAAATTTCTGTCCAGTTTATTATAGCCGATCCAAAACTCGAAAATTATAGTATTTGTAAATTATAATTTGAAAATGTATAATTTATATAGTATCCTTAATTATAAGGCTTAACTGCAATACTATGGCATTATAATGCAAAGACTCAATGTTACTGACTGGTATTTAATTTTCTAATTTTGTAAGGAGGTATTATGTATAAAAAATATACACAATTAATTTTTGGTTTAATGATAATTATAATTTTTACTTCTTGCAATGATTCAAAAAAATCATTAATGTTTAATGAAATACAAACCCCTAGTAACTACTTTGATACTACCGAAGAAAATGATAAAATTTATATAGTAGATGAAAATGCAGTAAATATATTTAAGACATTTTTTCAAATAGAAAATATTGATAACAGCCTTTGTTATCTCGTTGACGATAAATTGAATATTAATGTTTACTTTAACGATAATTTAAATGCTAATGATATAAAAAATATAGAACTTTATTTTACAAAAATTTTAGTATTAAAGCAATATGGTTCCTATCCAATTCCATATGGAGATTTATATAATAAAAGGGTGAAATATGACTCGTGTGTCCTAAGGATTTTTACTATCGATAAGCTTTTAATCTACGACGAATATGATTTTAACTCGAATAATTTTGAATATTATGAAAATATGTCAATTAATATAGATTCTAGAAATTATAATGATGACTATTCATTAAATGTCATGAATAAAATTAGTAAAGAATTAAATAGAAATCTCAATATAGTTACAGTAAAACCTTTTAAGGGATATGCCATAATGTTTAAAATTATAACTAATGAAAAATTAGGCAAAGACGATATAGATTTAATAAAAGAAATTATTGAAACAAATTTAACAGATCGGGCAGATATAAACTCATATGTAGGTATTATAGTTGAATTATCGATAGATTCTGAAAAGTATGAAGAGTTTACCTATATAAATGGCATAAACAAAAGATGGACAGAAGAAAACTGGGTGACTATTGATTTTGTTAAAGAAGCTATGACCTTAGAATAATGATAAGAAAACTTGGTAAAATTTGTAAATACGCAAAAGTTCCTAAGTAATTGGGAGCTATATTGGTAAAACAATGCTGTTATAAAAATTAGAGTTCTGTGGCATTATTTTTTTAGCAAATAAATATAATCAAGTTAAGTTTACAGGTGAAATATGATTAAAAAAAATTTAGATAATTTCATTCTAGGCAATACAGATAAAATTCCGATTGTGGAATTTAATGATAACAATTTTGTACATTTGACCGAACTAAATGATATTAAAGGTATTATTAAGAAACGTTGCAGAAATTCTCACAAGGGAACATATGGCAAAGTGGGATTCATCTCCGGTTCTAAGGGAATGGCAGGTGCGGCGGTTCTTAATCTTAATGCTGCACTTAAATGCGGCTCAGGCTTGGTTAAAGCTTTTATACCGGATGAAATATATTGTGTAGTTGAGTCCATGGCATTAGAAGCAATAACATGTACTTATAATGCACACGATTTTTCTTTTGAAAAGCTTAAACAAGAGATAATTGCTTATTCTGATGTAGTGGCAACAGGTTCGGGTTGCAGTAATATAATTAATTATGACGGAATACTGAATTATCTTTTGAGTAATTGCTTAAAGCCGTTGGTTATTGACGCCGAGGGAATAAATAAGCTTGACTTAAATAAACTGTTAGGTCACGAGCAGCTTGTTGTTTTGACGCCGCACTACGGGGAAATGGCAAGATTGTTAAAAAATGATATTAGCTATTTAAGTAATGATATAATCGAAAAATCTTCCGAGTTTTCACAAAAATATAATGTATTTCTTGTGTTAAAGGGCGCACGTACAGTAATTGCATGTCCAGATGGTGAAGCATTTATTAATACTACTGGAAACCCTGGAATGGCAACAGCCGGCAGCGGAGATGTACTGACGGGAATAATTGCTTCATTAATAGGACAGCAAATAGAGATAAAAAATGCACTCAGAGCTGCTGTTTACTTGCATGGTATGGCCGGAGATATGGGAGCAGAGTGCTTGGGGGAATATTCGTTAACTGCAGGTGATATTATTAAATACTTACCTGAAGCTATAATAAAAATAATTCAATAGTATCATTAAGGAAAATGCCAGTTAACTAAGTTGGCATTTTTAAATCCTTGCAACTATCAGGTAAATTATGGTATAATGAAACGCTTTTATACTCTGCTTTGCTATTAAAAACTGAAGTAAAGCACGCAATAAAAATATGCAGGGGGTGAGAATTAGTGAGTACAGCTTCTTGCTGATACCTTACTAAGAAATATTATGAACCAAGATTTGCAAGAATTGAGTAAATGGACGGGTATTATAGGCGTAATATACATTATTTTTGGTATTATTGCTGCAATTGCAGGCTTATTTGCATTCCTTATAGGATCTGTGCCCGGTATTATACAAATAATTTTGGGCTCTAAATTATTAAAAGTTAAAAAGCATGCTGATGAAGCAATATTTTCAAATGTTGATGATTCTTCGGTTCAAGTAAGTTATATGATTTCAAAGCTGGCATCATATTTCAAGCTTCAGGGACTGCTAATGGTGGTTAGTTTTATAGTTGAGATTATATTAAGAGTGTACTAATGGATGTTTTTGCTTTGTTTGGAACAGTGCTTTAATCAATTAATGAAATTGGTATAATTGCTATGAAATGATAGTATAAATAAATGAGGTAAACAGCTCATTGAAGGAATATTATTGATCTATTTCTTAATGAGCTGTTTTATTTTACAATGCAAATTTACTTAACATATTATGCAGCTTTTGAGATCTTAGGGACAGTTCACTGCTGTCAGCGTAAGACTGCTCAGCTGCATTGGAATTTGCCAGAACTATGGTTGAAATATGGTCTATTCCTGATTTTATTTCTTTTATGGCTGACAGCTGTTCTTCGGAAGCTTTTGTAATCTCTGATATCTTAATTGTTGCTTCGTTTGAGCTTGTTACAATTTTTGACAGAGATGAAGCTGTTTCGTTTGCAAGTTTGTTTCCGTTATGTACAGCCTGTGAGGTTTCTTCAATAATATAGGCAATGTTTTTAGCAGCCTCGGAGCTGTTTAGTGCCAGACTTCTTACTTCACCAGCTACAACGGCAAACCCTTTGCCGGCATCGCCTGCGCGTGCTGCTTCAACTGCAGCGTTTAGTGCTAAAATGTTTGTTTGAAAAGTTATATTATCAATGACTTTAATAAATTTTTCTACATCACTGGATTTTTTGCTTATTTCAGACATAGTGTCCAGCATTTCATTCATACTTTTGCTGCAGCTGGTAATTTCATCATCAATTTTATACAATGTATTTCTTGCATCATGGGTGTTTTCTGTATTAGCTTTTGCATATTCAGATATTTCATCAATTGCTGTTTGTGATTCCTCTATTGAACTTGACTGATCAGCCGCTCCTTTTGAGATGGTTTGAGAATTTGTTAATAATTGGCCTGACCTTAAAGAGACTTCTGATGACAGCTGGCTTATTCCCTTGAGAGTATCTGATAAAAGGCTTACTGATGCATCAATGGATTGTCCTATTTTTTTGAAATCACCTTTAAAATTTCCGCTTGTCGTTATATCTAAATTACCTTCTGATAATTGCTTCATGGCATAATCAATTTCATTTATATATAATGCCAGGGAACATGAGGATTTTCTTAAGTCTTCAGCTAATCGGCCTATTTCATTATCTGATTCATACTCTATTTCACAGTCTAGGTTTCCCTCTGACAATGACATTGCAAAATCTTCTATTTGCATTATAGGTTTTACAATGCTGCCTGCTATGGATTTTGAAATTATCCATCCAAGAACTACTACTGCTGTTGTTGTGGCTATTGTCAGTATTAAGGTAAACTTTGATGCTTTGTCAGATTCTTCGGCGTTCTCCTGCAGTTCAGCATTTATTTTTTCAGTTATCAAATCAAGGTTTGAGTTTATTTTAATGATAATTGGATCATAAGAATTAAAAATCATTCTAGATGCGTCACTTTTGTACTTACTTGTCATTACGGCATCTCTTATTTTAGCCTCTTCTTCCAAAGCTTTAAGTATATCATTTATATTTTTTGTATCACTGTTTAAAAAAACTTTGAGGTTTTCAAGATTTTTTACGGCTTCGTCGTACAAATCTTGGCTTTCTTTTATGTAATCATCCTTTTTTGCCTTGTTGTCTGTCAGTGTTGATGCATATAAATTTTTTTCAATTATTTTTAGATTATTAGATACAGAAGATGCGTAATATACCTCGGGAATAGTAACATCATTAGCTTTTTTTAATAGTTTAACAGTTTCATTATATTTTAACATACTTACGGAAATTGGAATTATAAATAGGATTATAATTACTGCAAAGGAAACCTCCAGCTTAGTTCCCAGTTTCATATTGGCAAAAGAATTTTTTCCGTACTGTATTTTTTTCCTAGAGATTAAGCTGTCTGTCTTAAATTTAAAAAAATTTGAAACGGAAGAAAGAGCATTTATTATTTTTTTATTGATTATCTTAAATACCTTTTTGAACATAATTGTCTCCTTTATAATATTATAAAAACACTTTCAATATAATTTGCTTAGGTAATCAGTACATAAAAATTTTGTAAACGGTTTGTATTATTTACAATGTTCTATATAAATTATTTTTGAGAAATTTACTTTTAATTTACAAAGAAATTTCAATTATTTATCAAAATTATGATTTCAATAGAGTAGCATTAAGTTCATCCGAAACAATTGCTAGGAGTTGACAAGATGTCACAGAAAATTCAGGAAGATTTGAATTACATAATTGATAATAAGCTAATAAAAACAGTATTCCAGCCTATAGTATCGCTAAGGGACGGCAGTATTTTTGGGCATGAGGCGTTGAGCAGAATAACTTGCAAGGATTCAATAAAAAATCCGGATCAACTCTTTACCGAAGCAGCAAAACATAACTGTTTGTGGCAGCTGGAACTGTTATGCAGGACAAAAGCTCTGGAGGCTGCATTTGTCCACATGGTTCCACCGTACAACAAAAAACTATTTATTAATGTAAACCCATACACAATGAATGATGAGAGTTTTAAGAGAGGTTTTACAAGGGAATTTTTGATGCAATACAGTATAGATCCCATTAAATTTCGCAAACTAAATAATACGTTAAGATTTTTGATAATGAATATTTTGAAAGTTTATTAAAAACTTACAAATCATTTACATTGCGCTGATTACTTTTTTACTAACCGGCGATATAGTGAATAAAGAAAATTTATGAAGGAGAAAATATTAAATGAACGTAAAAAAAATATTATCGATAGTTTCAGCAGTATTAGTGATGTCTTTGGCATTTGTAGGATGCGCTAAGACTGAGACACAGGTACCTAACAATGAGCAGCCTGCAGGACAACAAGAAGAAGAGCAGGCACCGAGTTTTGATACTGATAAGGATATAACAGTAATTGCAAGAGATGCTGCTTCCGGAACAAGAGGTGCATTTCATGAACTTATGAAAATTAAAGTTAAAGAAGGAGACACAGAGATAGACAAACTGGTTGTTGGAGCTCTGGAATTTGACGGAACAGATAAAGTAATAACAGCTGTAGAGGGAGACGAATACGGTATCGGATATATTTCATTAGGATCTGTAAGTGAAAGAATTAAAGCATTAAATGTTGATGGAGTTGAACCTACCATTGATAACATTAAAAACGGTGAATATGCAGTAGCAAGACCATTTTTACTTGTTACAAAGGGAGAAGAGAGTGATTTAGTTAAAGATTTTATAAGCTTTACTGAATCTGTTCAAGGTCAGCAGATAGTTGAAGAAAAACACTACATTTCATCAGTTTCAGACCCTGTTGAATACACTGCTTCAAATATGTCAGGAACAATCAAAATTGCTGGTTCGACTTCAGTTACACCACTTATGGAAAAACTTCAAGAAGTTTACAAAGAACTTAACCCAAATGTTTCATTCGAAATGCAGTCAAACGGATCATCTCAGGGAATCAAGGCAGCTATTGACGGAAGCTATGATATAGGAATGAGTTCAAGAGAACTTAAAGATGAAGAAAAATCTCAACTTAACGAGCATGTACTTGCAATGGACGGTATAGCAGTTATAGTTAACAATGAAAACCCAATTTCTGATTTATCATCAGAAGATATTACAAAAGTATATACAGGCGAAATAACGAAATGGTCAGAGGTAGAATAATAAAATCCCTCCAAGAGCAAAAAAGCAATCAGCTATAGGCTGGTTGCTTTTTTATATGCTGAAAAATTTTCTTCTAGCATGTAAAAAGGAGGATGACAGTTGCGTATGTAACTATTTATATAAAAATCCATAAAATAAAGTACTAAATAGATTGGAGGTCAAAATGGATTGTTATAATAATAGATACGTTTGCTCGAAGAACTATGGATATTTAAACAATAGCCAGTACAGCAGTGCGATAGCATATGTATCCGGAAGCCAAGAGGCACCAAATATTCATGGGATGATAATTTTTACAGATGTTCCCGGCGGTACAGAAGTGTTCGCTGAATTTGTAGGGTTACCGATATATAAACCTGCTTCAGGAAATGATGCTCCTGTAGGGCCGTTTGGATTTCATATCCATGAATATGGAATGTGTCAACCAGGCGAATCAGGTGAACCGTTTGGCGCGGCCGGAGGACATTGGAATCCTACAAATCAACCACATGGAAATCATGCAGGTGATTTCCCGGTTATATTTTCAAATAATGGATATGCAAGAATGGCTTTTTTTACGGATAAGTTTAAAGTCCAGGATGTTATAGGAAAGTCAGTTATAGTTCACAAGAATCCGGATGATTACAGAACTCAGCCTTCAGGGGCATCCGGAAACAGGATAGCCTGCGGAGTGATTCACCCTCTGCTGTAATTATAATGCTTTATTTACAATTCGAAAGAAGGCACCCTAGGTGCCTTTTGTTTTATTAAATGGACGTTCTATAGAGCTTTTATCATCAGATCGAGGTATTTTTCTGCTCTTTTATATATATCAAAGCTGCCGTTGTAAAGACACCAATGAAAAATTAAGCCTCTCATACCTTGATACAGATATTCATTAATTTCATTTACCTTCATTGGAACAGTAATTTCTCCGGCATCAATTGCTTCCTCAATAATTGGGTTGAGAAGGGTCTGCATTGCTCTTCCTTCTTTTATAAATAAAGTGTTACTGTTGTTATAAAGAATTTTGATAAAATCGAATGGTTGTTCTTCAACAAATTCTATATAAAAAAGCATATAGTTTTTAATTTTTTCCTTGCTTGTACATCCTTTAATTCCATTGCTCACAAATTCGTTAAATATCTCATCAGCCTTTACGTATTGCTGAAGAAGAATATCATTTTTTGATTTATAATAATTATAGAATAATCCTACAGAAACATTTGCAGCTTTAGCAATATCTTGAATAGTTACATTGTCAAAGCCCTTGCTTTTAAATAATTTAATGCTGATATTATAAATTTTTTCTTTTGTTTTTTTCGCTTGAATTGAACGGCTGTTCACTTTGAACCTCCTGAAATTAGTAAAAGATATCAGTAGATATTATAACATAATTAAATAAATATAACAAAAAATATAAATAAAAAATTGCTTGATAAATAACAAACTATATATTATAATGAATGCATTCAATGAATGCATTTAATGAAATTTTTAATCAGGAGGGAAATATGAAATTTAAAAAAGTAATAAGTATTATCTTAGCATTATCTATGATTTTAAGTTTAGTGGCATGTGCATCGGGTACGATTGATAAAGACGATGCAGATAAGAGTGAAGCTGTTTTCACTCCCGGAACTTACGAGGGGGAAGCAGAAGGCTTCCATGGAACAATAAAGGCATCTGTAACAGTAACGGAAACAGAAATAACAGATATAACGGTAGATCATACAGAAACCTCCGGATTAGGAGATAAAGCGGTAGAAAAGATTGTGATGGAAGTAAAAGGAAACACATCTCTTAACATACCAATGGTATCCGGTGCAACTTATTCAAGCAAAGGAATACTGTCTGCAATAGCAGCTGCTCTTGAAAAAGCAGGGGCCGATATTGAAATGTTAAAGAGCAAAGAGTTAGAAAAAAACGAAACAGCAGAGGATATAGATAAGACAGCCGATGTTATCGTTATTGGCGGAGGTGGTGCAGGGCTTGCTGCTGCAGTGTCAGCCCATCAGAACGGTGCCTCTGTAATTGTTATCGAAAAAATGCCTCAGGTAGGTGGAAATACAATTATTTCAGGATCAGCTTATAATGGAGCAGATCCCAACAGGCAAGCATCATTAACGATGACTGACCTTGAGAAACAAACTGTTGAAGGCATAATAAATGCAGATCAAACAGACCTTGAAGTAAAACAATGGCAAGAAACATTAAAGAAAGAATGGGAAGAATATAAAGACTCCGGTAGTACACAGCTGTTTGACTCACCTACATTGCACAAGCTTCAGACATATAATGGAGGAGATAAGCTGGGAAGTACCAAGTTGATAGGCATACTTGCGGACAACTCTCTTCCTGCTGTTGAATGGCTTGAAAGTCTTGGAATGAAATTCAAGGATTATGTATTTACTGTCTTGGGAGGGCTCTGGTCACGTGCACATAAGCCTGAAAAACCATTGGGAACAGGATATATTGAGACCTATATGAATTATATTGAAGAAAACAGTAACGACATTGAAATTCTCGTTGAAACAAAGGCAGAAGAATTTATAGTTGAGGGTGGAGTAGTTAAAGGCGTATATGCTGACAGGAATGGAGGAAAAGTAACACTTCATGCAAATAAAGGAGTTGTCCTTGCAGCAGGAGGATTTGGTGCAAATGTTGAGATGCGTGAGCAGTATAATACTTTATGGCCTTCTTTAAAAGATATTAAAACTACAAACCATACAGGAGCAACCGGAGACGGAATCATTATGGCTGAAGAAATTAACGCTTCGATATTGGGAATGGAACATATTCAGCTTCTTCCGATGGGAGATCCTGTTACAGGAAGCTTAAGCGGAAATATTGAACAGGGAGTTCAAAACCGTATATTTGTAAATAAAGAAGGAAACAGATTTGTAGATGAAGGTGAAAGAAGAGACGTTATGACTAAGGCTCTTATGGAGCAGACAGATGCTAATATGTGGGTAATAGTTGACAAGCACTCGTATCCTACAGGAGATACAATAAATAATTTCAATGAAAGCATAGACAGCTTGGTTGAGGCAGGCAGGGCATACAAATCAGATACATTAGAAGGGCTTGCTGAGCTTATAGGAGTTGATGAAAAAAATCTTACTGCTGCAGTAGAGACTTTCAATCAGGCAGTAGATGGTACAACTGAAGATCCGTTCGGTAGAACATTATATGCTGATAAGATTGATACTGCCCCATACTATGCCGGTGCAAGAGTTCCGACTGTTCACCATACAATGGGCGGAGTAGAAATAAATGAACTGTCACAAGTTATAGGTTCTGACGGACAGATAATTAAAGGATTGTATGCTGCCGGTGAAGTTACAGGCGGTATTCACGGAAGCAACAGGCTTGGCGGAAATGCATTGGCAGATATTACCGTATTTGGTAAAATTGCAGGAGAAAGTGCTGCTTTGGCAAAATAACAATTAAAAAATATAATAGAAATCTTGATTGATTTTCATCCTATAAAGCTCTCTCACATTGCGAGAGAGCTTTTATATTTATCGGTTTATATATTAATGATTATGTAATAAACACTTAACATATTATATGATATAATGTAGAAAAATGAAAAAAGAGGTGAACAAATGAAGAAAAAGATATTTAATTGGAAAGCAGTCATTTTAATTTTAATGATTGCAACGCTCGCTAATATTAACCCCAATGTGTATGCCCAGAGTCCAATTAAGTTTATGATTGACGGGAAAGAAATTAAGGCCGAACCGGAAGCCTTTATAAAAAATGACAGAACACTGGTTCCTCTAAGAGTTATAGCGGAAGAATTAGATGCAGTGGTGACATGGGACAATGACAGCAGAACGGTACATATATCAAAAGATGACATGCAAGTTGAACTTACTATAGACAGCCACTTAATTGAATACGTTAATGATACAGAAAAAATTTATAAATTAAGTGATGTTGCGCCAATAATAAAAGATGACCGCACCTTCGTGCCTATAAGACTTGTAAGCAATGCTTTGGGGGTAGGCATTGAATGGAACGATGAAAAAAGGACGGTTGTAATTGATTCTTCTGAAAAATCTGAAATAGAATCTTTTTTTGATGTTAACATATCATCTGTTAAAGCGGGACAAGTTATAAGCGGGACAACAAGCCTTAAAGCAGACGTTGGAAGCAGTTTGGTAAGCGGATCTTCAGAGATAAGGTACTTGCTTTTGGATGCGGATACGAAAAAGGGATTCATTGTTGCGAAAGGAAGCGAATTAAATTCATCATACCAATGGATTCCTTCAATGGAAGATGAAGGAGATAAAATTCTTGTAGCAGCTATTTATGATAAAAACGGAAATTTTCTTGCGGGAGATGCAATTAATGTAAATGTAAACATATCTCCTAAAATAAAATTAACAGGTCTTGCTGAGGGAGAATTGGTTACAGCTGATAGTGTACCACTTAATGCAGAACTGAATTTCTCTGCTGCATATGTTCAATATGAAATAATTAATCCGGATACAGGAGCGTACTATATTTCACCTCAATTGGATCCTTTAGGAGGATTTACAATGATTCCCGTTATGGAAGATAACGGAAATATGTCTTTGAGAGTAATTGCTTATGATATGGACAAAACGCCATATTACGGGGATTATGTCAATGTAAAGGTTGATGTTGACAGGTATTTGTATCTTGGAGGAGTTACCTCAGGCCAGTCTGTTGATGGTTCGGTTACTCTTAGGGCCTCAAGAAACTTTAATGTTTCAGAGACAGAGTACATATTGGTGGATTCTGTTACGGGAGAAGAGACGGTTCTTTATAAAGCCGGATACGGAAGCTATACATGGTTTCCTGGACCTGAAATGGCTGGAGCCAAGGAACTTTACGTAAGAGTTAAGGATACTGCAGGCAACGTATATGAAAGCAGCAAGGTTAAGGTAAATGTTGCAGGTACACCTAAACTGTTTTTACAAAGTGTAGGACCGGGTCAGGTTGTTACCGATACTTTCAATCTCAATGTAAAAAGTAATGTAGCTTTAAGTGATGTTAAGTATATTTTAACTAACTTGAAGACAGGTGTGAGCAAGGTGCTTTCGGGACAATCATATACTCCAGGAGTTACGGACTCAGGATCTTGGAGTCTGAGGGCTGAAGCGGTTTATAACGGAGCAGTTTTGAAAACAGAAGATGTAAAATTTACAATCTATACGGAAAAAATATATACGGCACTTCCGATTGTGGCAAAAGATCAATTCCTTGATTTTGCTTCAGACTTAGCTGTAGAAACCAAAAATAATACAGGTATGTCAGCTGCACTGCAAACCGCTCAGGCTATTCTTGAAACAGGATGGGGACAGAGCGTTCCGGTAGACAAATATACCGGACAGTTGTCAAACAATCTTTTTGGTGTAAAAGGAACAGCTTCAGCCGGTTCTGTAACGTCAAACACGTGGGAGGAATACAACGGCGTTTCATTTAGAGTAGATGCTGAATTCAGAGCATACAATAATGTTAAAGAAAGCTGGAATGATCATAATGAACTTCTTTTAACAAAAGAAAGGTATGCGCCTTTCAGAGCGGTTATGTTTGACAGCACCGAGGGCGCCTGGGCGCTGAGAAGGTGTGGTTATGCTACAGATTCATCCTATGCGATTAAGCTTATTGACATAATAAACAGATATAATCTGAAAGAACTTGATAAAGTAGGTATATAAATAATTTGATAATTAATAGACAGATAAAAACTCTCCAGGAGTTTTTATCTGTTATTTTTTTAAATCATATTTATTGATTTTATTGAACAGCTGTCTTGAGCTTATACTTAATTGCCTTGAAGCTTCCGCTACATTGCCGCCTGTCTGATCTAAAACCCACTGCAGATATTCCGACTCAGCTTTATTTTTGAAATCCTGCAAGGTAATTACTTTATCATAGCTTGTAAAATCTTGAATATCATCAGTTAATTTATTAGATTTTTTACGTATATCGAACATAATAGGAATTCCATCCTTGGTTATAACACCGTCGTTGGACAGCACAACCATTCTGTCTATGATACTCTTTAACTCTCTTATATTTCCGGGATAATCATAAGAATGCAAAAATTTTTCTGCTTCGGGCTCAATATAATTTATTACAATTTCATTTTCTTTTTGAGATTTTTTCAACAAGAATTTTATTAATTCATTTAAATCTTCTTTCCGCTCTCTCAGAGAAGGGACTCTTATAACAATTGAACTTATCCTGTAAAAAAAATCTTCTCTGAAATTATTAGCCAAAACCTCGTTTGTTAAGTCTTTATTTGTTGCGGATATAAGTCTGAAGTCTATAAGCTTTTCTTTATTGCTTCCCAGACGTTCAACTTTTTTTGTTTCAAGTACTCTCAAAAGCTTTACCTGAGTGGACAAATTTATTTCGCCCACCTCATCTAAAAATAAGGTACCATTATCAGCCAGTTCAAATTTACCTTGCTTGGATTTTACAGCACCTGTAAAGGAACCCTGCTCATAACCGAACAGTTCTGATTCCAAAAGCGATTCTGTAAAAGAACTGCAGTTTACCGCTGTAAAGTTATTTGCTGATCGGTTGCTGCAGAGGTGTATATACCTGGCTGCAACCTCTTTTCCGGTTCCCGATTCACCTATTAACAGTACATTTGCCTTAGATTTTGCCACTTTTTCACATTGCAGAAGCATTTTATTATAACTGTCGTTATTGCTGGCCATCATATATGTATTTAACAAATTTTCTTTTAATTTTTCTTTGTCTTTCTTGTTTTTATGTAAATCTGCGAGTGTTTTATGGAGAGTTTCAATACCGTTTTTTATATCTATATATTCTTTAGCTCCGCCTTTTAAGGCATAGCTTTCCTCAATGTATGACGGAGTAGAAGAAACTATAATTAAATCTGTTTGAGAAAAAGCATCTGTAAAGCAGCTGATTGTATATTCTTTATTAAATGGCGATAAATCAGTAATAAAAAAATCATATGACAGGTTTGACAGTTCAATGAATGCGTTTTCCGCATTGTCAGCAAAATTAATATTATTAGTTAATTTTGCAACTGATGAAATGATGGCATCAATATAGTGCTTGTTTTTTCCCATTATCAAAATTTTAATATCCTTCATCGGAATCCCTCCTATATACATGCTTATTTTAATAATATAAGAAAATACTTTCGTAGTCAAGAACAAAACTTCACTGTTGTTTTAAAATTGTTAAAATCATAGCAAACAATATTCTGTCATGATATTTATCTATATTGAAATTTCAATACCAAAAAAATATTTATACCTAACAGAAGAGTTGGTACGTATATTGCTTAACAATATTGTAGAAGTAAATATAAGAGGAGAAGGCACATGAATAAAATTATAATAACAAACAATTCTAAGGTGTTCAAAAAATATTATAGTTTTTGTGAAGTAATTTACATGGAAAATGGAAATTACATGGATGTTCTAGAAATGACACGGGATTTAATACATACCGGATGCAAGCTTCTAACCCATCCCATGTCAGGAAGCCTAAAGCCAAACCAAACGCCATACAAATCCATAATTGTGAGCGGTAATAAAAAAACCGATTATGAATCTGTCGTCCTGATTGAAAACAGTATTGAAGCGTCCAAAAAATTTTTAAAATTCAAACAGACGCCTCTTTGGAATGAAAAAATAAAAGATGATTTTAAAACAGTTGATTTGTCTTTAATTGAAAACGTGGTAAAAAACCCTATGTTTAATGTTATATAAATGAACAGAAAGGGCTTATATAAAAAAGGAGGTAGAAAGTTTTGAAATTAGAATTAGGGAAAATTAGAATCAGCGATGTTCAGTTCGGTGAAAAGACTGAGGTTTTGCAAGGAACGCTTTATGTAAACAAAGATGAGATAATAAAGCTTGTACTTGAAGATGACAGAATAGCGTCTGCCGATGTTGAGCTGGCCAGGCCAGGAGAATCAGTGCGCATAGCTCCGGTTAAGGATGTTATTGAACCAAGAGTTAAGGTTTCGGGAAGCGGAGGAATATTCCCAGGCACGATCAATAAAGTAAAACAGGTAGGAAGCGGAAGGACAAATGCACTTGTAGGAGCAACGGTAATAACATGCGGCAGGATAGTAGGATTTCAAGAAGGCTTAATTGATATGTCAGGCCCCGCTGCAAAATATACTCCGTTTTCTGAGACAAACAATGTATGTATAGTTATCGAGCCAGTAGAAGACATTGAAACCCATGATTATGAAGCAGCAGGGAGAATGGCAGGCTTGAAGGTTGCTACTTATATCGGGGAAGCAGGAAGAAATATAGAGCCCGATGAAGTAGTTACTTATGAAACCAAGCCTATATTAGAACAGGCAAAAGAATACCCAGATCTTCCTAAGATAGGTTATGTTCATATGCTTCAATCGCAGGGGTTGCTGCATGATACGTACTATTACGGAGTAGATGCTAAGGTTATGGTGCCAACGTTTATGTACCCGACAGAAATTATGGATGGAGCCATAGTGAGTGGAAATTGTGTTGCGCCTTGTGACAAGGTTACAACTTTCCATCATCTTAATAATCCGGTAATAGAGGATTTGTATAAAAGGCATGGAAAAGATTTAAACTTTATCGGAGTTATACTTACAAATGAAAATGTATTTCTGGCAGATAAAGAAAGGTCATCAGATATGACTGCAAAGTTGTGTGAATTTTTAGGATTTGACGGCGTTTTGATAACTGAGGAAGGGTACG
Organism: Sedimentibacter sp. MB35-C1; assembly: GCF_030913635.1. NCBI lineage: Bacteria > Bacillati > Bacillota > Tissierellia > Sedimentibacter > Sedimentibacter sp. MB35-C1. Next base: position 475,984 of record NZ_CP133188.1, on the reverse strand, counting down.
GAAACCCAGATACCGATTTGATGATGAATTGTAAAAAGGTTAGCCAAAAAGGTGTTAAAGTAGTTCTCATTACCGATGAGTTCCCCGGCAGAGACGGAAAATCGCAGTCATTGGCAGACGCAGTTGAAGAAGGAGATGCTCTGGTATCCTGTGGGAACGGAAATGTAATTATTGACTTTCCGCCGATGGAAAAGGTCATCGGTACTCTCGATTTCATAGAAACTATGATAGGCGGCTATGAAGGAAGCTTAAAGCCTGACGGAAGTATAGAGGCCGAATTGCAAATTGTAATAGCCTCCACAATTGCTAACGGATATAACAAGCTAGCCGCTAAAGGATATTAAGGAGGGATATTATGGAAAAGATAAAAGTCGTTCATTATATAAATCAATTTTTTGCAAGTATAGGAGGAGAAGAAAAGGCAGATATTAAGCCGGAAATAAGAGAAGGCGTAGTTGGACCGGGCCTTGCATTGAAGTCAGGGCTGGGAGATGGATACGAGGTTGTGGCAACGGTGATATGTGGCGATACTTATTTTGGAGGACATATCGATGAAGCCACAAATACAATACTAAGTTTGATAAGGCCTTATGAACCGGATTTATTTATAGCAGGTCCGGCATTTAATGCAGGCAGATATGGTGTGGCATGCGGTGCTGTTGCAAAAGCTGTTGAAGAAGAATTTAAAATTCCGGTAGTTACGGGTATGTACAAGGAAAATCCCGGAGTAGATATGTTTAAGAGTGATCTATACATTATAGAAACAGCAAACTCGGCAGCCGACATGAGAAAAGCAATGCCAAAAATCTGCAAGCTGGCAAAGAAAATGATTAATAAAAAAGAAATATTATCACCTGCAGAGGAAGGATATATTGAAAGAGGAATTCGTGTTAACTATTTTAATGAAAGAAGAGGATCAGAAAGAGCAATTGATTTGATACTAAAGAAAGTTGCAGGCGAACCATATGGAACAGAATACCCTATGCCTGTATTTGATAGAGTTGCTCCAAATCCTGCCGTAAAAGATATATCAAAAGTTAAAGTAGCCGTTGTAACATCAGGAGGAATAGTTCCTCAAGGAAATCCTGATAGGATTGAATCATCAAGTGCAACAAAGTATGGAACTTATGATATAACCGGGCTGGAAAGCTTGACAAAAGATAAATTCATGACCGTTCACGGTGGATATGACAGAGCATATGTGCTTGAAAACCCAAATCTAGTAGTTCCGCTGGATGTATTGAGAGAAATGGAAAAGGAAGGCATTATTGGAGAACTTGCAAATTACTTTATTGCCACAACAGGTACTGGTACATCCGTTGGCAATGCAAAAGGGTTTGGAGAAGATTTCAGCAAAAAATTAGTTTCGGACGGAGTGGGAGCAGTTATCCTAACATCTACCTGAGGCACCTGTACACGTTGCGGTGCAACGATGGTAAAAGAAATTGAAAGAGTTGGAATTCCAGTTGTTCATATGTGTACTGTAGTGCCTATATCACTTACCATAGGAGCGAATAGGATAATACCAGCCATAGGAATCCCGTACCCATTGGGAGATCCAAACCTTGGAGAAGAAAAAAGCAAGAATTTGCGAAGAAAGCTTGTAGAAAGAGCTTTAAGAGCTTTACAGACAGAAGTGACTGAACAAACAGTATTTGAAGAATAATACAATAGTCAGGTAATACGGACTTATTGTATTATCTGACTATTTCTTCCGTAATAGTTGTTAATAAAAAAACAAATCAGGAGGATATTATGGTTAGCAATACGGTAAGTATGAAAAAAGTCATTTCTTTTGCAGGTTCATTTATTGCTTTTTTAATAGGGTCAGGCTTTGCAACAGGACAGGAAGTAATGCAGTACTTTTCCTCTTATGGATTTAAAGGTATTGCAGGAGTAGTTGTTATATTCCTTTTGTTTTTATATGTGGGCGTAAGCTTCATAACAACAGGCTATGAACATAAGTTTCCGAAAGGAAGTGATATTTTTGAATATTACTGCGGGAAAAGAATAGGAAAGTTTTATGACTATTTTTCTATTGTGTTCATTTATATGTCATTTTTCGTTATGATTGCAGGTGCGGGAGCTACATTAAACCAGCAATATGGAATCTCTAATTCGGTAGGTGGAATTATTATGGCCGTATTAGCAGCTGTGACTGTCGTGTTTGGACTTGGAAAGATAGTTGATATTATAGGCAAGATAGGCCCTGTGATAGTAGTTATGTCTATTGTTCTGGGATTTGTAGCTATATTTCAAAACATAGATGGATTGCGACGAGCAAGCGAAATAATTCCTAAATTAAATTTGATGAAAGCATCTACTAATTGGCTGTATGCCGCAGGTTCATATGTGGGGTTTTGCATGTTATGGCTTGCTGCATTTATGTCATCCATGGGTGCAAGCGCCAATAGCAAAAAAGAAGCGGCAATGGGAGCCGTGTTTGGTGCGGCTGCATTTTCAGCTGCGGTTTTAATTGTAGCATTAGGACTTATTGCAAACATTGAGAAGGTAGCAGGATCACAAATACCATCTTTGGTTATTGCTTCGGGCATTCATCCATCAGTGGCAATAGTGTACTCATTAACAGTTGTGGCCGGAATCTATACAACTGCGGTTCCCTTACTGTGGACGGTATCAGTTAGAATTGCTCAAGAAAAAACAGTAAAATTCAAAACCGTCACTGCTATCTTGGCAGTAATAGGCGCAGTAATTGGATTAAAGGTGCCATTTGACAGACTTGTTAATATTGTTTACGTAATAAACGGATATGTGGGAATATTTTTGCTGATAATGATGATCTTTACAAGTGTAAAAAACAGATACCAATTTAAATAATAGATAAAAGCAACTGAAACCCCGCGAGGGTTTCAATTGCTTTATTTTTTTAGATCATATTCATTAATTTTATTAAATAGTTGTCTTGAACTTATTTCCAGCAATTTTGCAGCTTCAGTGACATTTCCTTGGGTTTGGTTTAAAACCCATTGAAGATAAGTTGCTTCAGTTTCTCTTTTGTATTCCTTAAAAGGAATAATGCTTTTGTAACTTTCAGAATCAGGCATAGTGATTTCTTTTTTTATATTAAACAAAAGAGGTATTCCATCTTTGGTAACTCTCCCATCTATAGAGAGTACTACCATTCTATCTACAACTGTCTTAAGTTCTCTTAAATTTCCCGGGTAATCATAAGTGTATAAAAATTTCTTGGCTTCAGGATCTATAGACTTAATTACAATTCCATACTCCTCCTGAGATTTTCTGAGAAAATATTGAATAAGATCATCCAAATCTTCGGGACGCTCGCGAAGGGGAGGCACATTAATTACAATTGAACTAATTCTGTAGAAAAAATCATCCCTGTAGCTTCCGTCTTGAATTTCTTTGTAAAGGTCTTTGCTTGTTGATGATACAAGTTTGCAGTCAATCAATCTTTCCTGATTGCTTCCGATACGAGAAACCGTATTAGTGTCAAAAACTTTAAGTAGTTTTGTTTGAGTGGATTCTTTAATAGCACCCACTTCATTTAAAAATAAAGTGCCGTTGCTTGCAAGTTCAAACCTTCCTTCTGCTTCTTTTCCGAAAAGCTCCGATTCAAGGAGTTCCTCGGGATATGAATTGCAGTGCAGTGCTATAAACTTGTTTGACACTCTTGGACTGCAAGCATGTATATATTTAGCAAGCACTTCCTTGCCGGTTCCAGGTTCTCCAATCAGAAGAATACTGAGATTTGTTTTCGCAACTTTTTCACAGTGAGAAAGAACTTTCAAATATTTTTCATTCTTGCTGCTTAGATGATAATTCTTAAACAAGTCCTCTTTTAATCTGTCATTGTTTTTTTTATCAGTATAATGTTCGAGAATCTTTATAGGCAGCTTTAGAAGATCACTTTCAAAATCCATATAATCAAGAGCACCTTGAAAGAGATCAGTGTTTCCGCATGCATATAAAAGACCTTCGGATACAATTATCAAATCAGTTTTGTGATATGTTTCAGTGAAGGTTTTAATAGTAAAAACTTCATTGAAAATATTTAGATCCGATATTACATAATCAACACTTTCGTTTTGCAATATTGCCTCAGCCTCATCAAAATCGCTGCAGTTAATGGTGTTCACAGATATTTTGTTAAGAACGTTATTTATTTTTTCAATATAATGTTTATTTTTATTTATAATGATAGCTGTTATCTCGTATATAATAAACACCTCCTGCATGTCATAATCGGAATGAGCAATAAAATAAATAAAATTTAAAACATTAATTATTATACAGTTCTAAAAAATTTAAGTCAAGTGGATGAGAAGGGCAAAGCATTAATTTTTTAATAAAAAACGAAAAACATTTTTCTGTTTATTGTTAATTTAATAATATTAGGTTATAATATTTCCAATATATATAAATGGGAGTAAAAATGGAAAGAACTAACGGAAGATCTAATGATGAATTAAGACGAATAAAAATAACAAGGGACTATATAATGCATCCTGGCGGCTCAGTATTAATAGAAGCAGGAAATACAAAAGTTATATGTACAGCAATGGCAGAGGACAAGGTTCCTCCATTTTTGAAAGGTACAGGAAAAGGATGGGTGTCTGCGGAGTATTCAATGATACCAGGTTCAACAAAGACAAGAAAGACAAGAGATATCAATAAAGGAAAGATAGATGGAAGAACGCAGGAAATACAAAGACTTATAGGAAGAAGCCTTAGGGCTGTAGTTGATTTAGAAGCAATAGGTGAAAGAACTTTGTGGATAGATTGCGATGTTATACAAGCGGACGGAGGGACAAGAACTGCCTCAATTACAGGAGCATTTGTAGCTATGGCAGATGCTTTTTACAAGCTGTTGCAAAAACACGAAATAAAAAAAATGCCTGTAAAGTCATTTGTATCAGCAGTAAGTGTAGGAATCAAAGACAAAGAGACAATATTGGACTTATGCTATGAGGAAGATTCAGGTGCTGATGTGGATATGAATATTGTAATGACAGACAAAGGTGAATTCATTGAAGTTCAGGGTACCGGAGAGGAAGCTACATTTACTAAAAGTGATTTGATCAACTTAATTTCCCTTGCAGAAAAAGGATGCTTGGAGTTATATAATCTGCAAAGGGAAGCTTTGGGAGTTGAAATTAGCAGGGAGATTGGAAGATGATTAGAAAAATAGTATTGTCTAGCGGTAATAAGCACAAGATAAATGAAATTAAAAATATATTAAAAGATATGCCATTTGAAGTCATCTCAAAAAATGACATAGGTTTTTCCGATTTTGATGTTGAGGAAGACGGTAAAACACTGGAGGAAAATGCATTTAAAAAAGCGGAAGAACTCCATAAACTGGTTAAAGAAATAGTGGTAGCAGATGATACGGGATTATTTGTCGACGCTTTAAACGGAGAGCCAGGAGTATATTCAGCAAGATATGCTGGAGAATCAGTTTCATATGAAGAGAACAATAAATTGCTTTTAAAAAACCTGAAAAACATACCCATGGAAAAAAGGACGGCACATTTTAAAACAGTAATTGCCGTAGTGTTTGAGGATGGAAGTAAAATGCATGCTGAAGGCATACTTAACGGTAAAATTGCATTAGAAGAAAGAGGAAGCAACGGCTTTGGCTATGATCCTTTGTTTATAGTTGAAAATACCGGAAAGACATTTGCTGAAATGCCAGAAGAAGAAAAAAATAAAATAAGCCACAGAGCAAGAGCGCTGATGAATTTAAAGGAAAAACTGGAGGAGCTAAGTGAGAATATTAGTGATAAGCGACAGTCATAATTTTATTCCTGATGCTCAAATAGAAACCATAAAAAAATACGGTGAATTCAATATGTTAATTCATTGCGGAGATAAATACAAAGATGCTGAAAAGTTTGCAGAAAAGCTTAAAATAGATAAGGTTGTTCAAGTATCCGGGAACTGTGACTTTATTTCAGGTAAGCCGCTATTAGTAGATAAGGTTATTGAAGGGAAAAAGTTCATTATAACTCACGGCCATTTATATAATGTAAAGTCAGGTATCAGCAAGTTGAAAGAATATGCAAGAGAAAAAGGTGCGGATGCGGTAATTTACGGGCACACACATTGTGCACAAAATGAAGTGATTGATCAAATTTTATTTTTTAATCCGGGAAGCACAGTATTGCCAAAATGCGGGAAAGAAAGTTTTGGAATATTGGAGGTATCATTAGACAAAATAGACGGAAAAATTGTTATATTGGAAGGTTGATTAGTATAAAAATTGCCTAAATAATAGTATTAATTTAAAACCGGGAAATTGTATTTTAATTCCCGGTTTTTTATATGCCAATTTTCATAAATTATAATTTTATTGGAAAATAATAATGTTGACTTAAATAATCAAAAATTATATAATTAAGCGAACATACGTTTAGATGAAGCTGAGGTGAAATAATGGGCGAATTTAAAATAAAGTCGGATTTTAAACCTACCGGAGATCAGCCGGAGGCAATAAAAAAAATTGTGTCAGGATTAGAAAACAATTTAAAATATCAGACTGTTTTAGGGGTAACAGGCTCAGGAAAGACCTTTACCATGGCAAATATAATTGAAAAAATTCAGAAGCCGACTCTTGTTCTTGCTCATAACAAGACATTGGCTGCTCAGCTGTGCTCTGAATTTAAAGAGTTTTTTCCTGACAATGCGGTAGAATATTTTGTTAGCTACTATGATTATTACCAGCCTGAAGCATATGTGCCAAGCAGTGATACCTTTATAGAAAAAGATGCATCCATAAATGATGAAATTGATAAACTGAGACACTCTGCTACTGCATCACTTTTTGAAAGAAAAGATGTTATTATAGTAGCCAGTGTATCATGCATATATGGATTGGGAAGTCCTATTGACTATGAAAATCTGGTCATATCATTAAGACCCGGCATGCAGAAGGATAGAGACCAAACAATTAGAAAGCTTATTGAAATTCAGTATAAAAGAAATGATATAAGCTTTACAAGAGGAACCTTCAGAGTAAGAGGAGATACGCTTGAAATATTTCCCGCATCCTCGTCAGAGAATGCAATAAGAGTGGAATTTTTCGGCGATGAAATAGACAGAATAACTGAAATAAATACTGTAACTGGAGAAATTTTAGGAAGACGAAATCACATATCTATATTTCCTGCAACCCACTATGCCACTACAGAAGAAAATGTAAACAGAGCTGTTGTCAGTATACGAAAAGAACTACAGGAGCAGCTCAAATATTTTGAAAGCGAGAACAAGCTTTTGGAGATGCAAAGGCTTGAGCAGAGAACTAACTATGACCTGGAAATGCTTCAGGAAATGGGATATTGCAACGGAATAGAAAATTATTCAAGGCATATAAATAATCTGGAGCCGGGAACAAGGCCTTATACACTTCTTGATTATTTTCCAAAAGATTTTTTAATGATTATAGATGAATCGCATGTTTCTGTTCCTCAAGTAAGAGGAATGTACAACGGAGACAGGGCGAGAAAAACAACACTTGTTAATTACGGGTTCAGGCTTCCCTCGGCATTAGATAACAGGCCGCTGAAGTTTGACGAATTTGAAAATATAATAAATCAAGTTGTATTTGTCAGTGCGACACCGGGACCGTATGAGGCCGAGCATTCGCAGAATACAGCCGAACAAATAATACGTCCTACAGGACTGCTTGATCCTCCTATTTCTGTCCGACCTGTTGAAAATCAAATTGATGATTTGATGAATGAAATCAAAAAATCAACAGATAAAAATCAAAGGGTGCTTGTTACGACTCTCACTAAGAAAATGGCTGAGGATTTGACGCTTTACTTTAAAAATGCGGGAATACGTGTAAGATATCTTCACTCTGATATAGATACTATGGAGAGGATGCAGATTATCAGAGACCTGCGCATAGGAGAGTTTGATGTTCTCGTGGGCATAAACCTGCTGAGAGAAGGATTGGACCTTCCGGAGGTATCTCTTGTGGCGATTCTTGATGCTGACAAGGAAGGTTTCCTTCGATCTGAAACATCGCTCATACAGACAGTGGGAAGAGCTGCAAGAAATTCGGACGGCAGAGTTATAATGTACGCCGATAATATGACCGGTTCAATGGAAAGAGCCATAAGTGAAACAAACAGAAGAAGAAAAATCCAGGATAAATATAATAAAGACAATAATATTACTCCTATGTCGGTCAAAAAAGGAGTAAGAAATGTGATTGAAGCGACAAAGGTGGCTGAGGATGAAGCGAAGTACACGCCTAAGAGCAAAAAAATCACAGATATGGCTTCTTATATTATTGAGCTTGAAAAGGAAATGAGAATTGCTGCAGAAAACCTTGAATTTGAAAAAGCTGCCAAGCTGAGAGATGAAATTAAGGAACTAAAGACTATAATATAAATTGTTCCAAAAAGGCATAGTCTCATGCAACTGAGAGGTATGCCCTAAGGATCATCATGAAAGGATGACTAATGGATAAAATCATAATAAGAGGAGCAAAGGAGAATAACCTGAAAAATATTAACGTGGAGCTTCCCAGAGACAAGCTGATAGTGTTTACTGGAGTAAGCGGCTCAGGGAAAACCTCTCTTGCTTTTGATACTATATATGCAGAAGGGCAGAGACGTTATGTGGAAAGCCTTTCATCATATGCCCGAATGTTTTTGGGACAAATGGACAAACCAGATGTCGAATCTATCGACGGTTTATCACCTGCAATATCCATAGACCAGAAAACAACAAACAAGAATCCACGTTCAACAGTCGGTACCGTCACAGAGATATATGATTATTACAGACTGCTGTTTGCAAGAGTGGGAATTCCACACTGCCCAAATTGCGGCAAGCCTATTCAAACACAAACCATAGACCAGATAACAGACAAGGTTCTCGAGTACGAAGAAAGAACAAAAATTCAAATTCTTGCTCCTATGGTCAGAAGGGCAAAAGGGACGCATAAAAGGCTCCTAGAAAATATCAAAAAAGATGGATATGTAAGAGTCAGAGTGGACGGAGAGATTTATGATTTGGAAGAAGAAATAAATCTTGAAAAGAACAAAAAACACAGCATTGAGGTTGTGGTTGACAGAATTATCATAAAGGATGGAATACAAAAAAGGCTTGTTGATTCCGTGGAAACAGCACTTGAACTTTCAGGAGGAATGGTGCTCATTGATGTTATGGGAAGCGAAGAGCTTCTTATGAGCACAAAGTTTGCATGTACAGACTGCGGCATAGGATTTGGAGAGATTTCACCGAGGATGTTTTCTTTTAATAATCCAATAGGTGCCTGCGATGCATGCAATGGCTTGGGCGTAAAAAAGGAAATAGATATAGATTTAATAATACCGGACTATACAAAGACCATAGGTGAAAGAGCAATTGCACCGTATGGTGCCGATGAGGACGGATATTATTACCAGATATTTAAAGCTATTGCGGATTATCATAATTTTGATATATCAAAGCCTCTGGCAGAAGCTCCGAAGGAGTTAATAGAGGAGCTTCTTTACGGGACAAACGGCAGAGAGGTTAAAGTTGAATTTATAAGTAAATTCCAAGGACTTAAGGAATATACAAAAGAATTTGAGGGAGTGGTAAACAATCTTCAAAGAAGGTACATGGAAACAAAATCCCCTGAAATGCGGGAATGGATAGAGGATTACATGTATGAAAGCCCATGCCCGAAATGCCATGGAGCAAGGTTAAATCCTATAAGTCTTGCAGTAAAAGTTGGAAATAAAAATATATATGAAATAACAAAACTTTCCGTTACAAAAAGCTTGGAGTTTTTTAAAACACTAGAGTTAAGCCCTGTAAATAAGATTATAGGAGAGCAGATAATAAATGAAATTAATTCAAGGCTTCAATTTCTATCTGATGTGGGTTTGAATTATCTTACTCTCGAAAGAAATGCAAGCACTTTGTCCGGAGGAGAATCTCAGCGAATAAGGCTTGCAACGCAGATAGGCTCCAGCTTGGTGGGAGTTTTGTATGTATTGGATGAACCAAGCATAGGACTGCACCAAAGAGATAACAGCATGCTGATAAAAACCCTGAGAAATTTAACTGATTTAGGAAATACGCTCATAGTGGTGGAGCATGATGAGGAAACAATGGAAAATGCTGACTATATTCTGGATATAGGACCTGGAGCCGGAACTCACGGAGGAGAAGTAGTTGCGTCAGGAACCTTCGAAGATATTAAAAACAATAAAAATTCTATTACCGGTCAGTACCTGAGCGGAATAAAGAAAATTGATGTTCCCGAAACAAGAAGAAAAGCTGAGAAATATATAGAGATTAAAGGGGCAAAAGAAAACAACCTGAAAAATCTGGATGTGAAAATACCACTTGGAGTGCTGTGCTGTGTGACAGGTGTATCAGGCTCCGGTAAAAGCTCATTGATAAATGAAATACTGTCTAAAGGGCTTCATCAGAAGTTGTTCAAGAACTCAAACAGGCCGGGAAAATATGACGAAATGCTTGGAGTAGAAAATATCGATAAGATAATTACAATAGACCAGTCACCTATAGGCAGGACTCCCCGCTCAAATCCGGCTACGTATACAGGAGTGTTCGACTATATAAGAGATGTGTTTGCAATGACTCTCGAGGCAAAGGAAAGGGGATATAAAAAGGGAAGGTTCAGTTTTAATGTCAAAGGCGGTCGATGTGAAGCATGCCGAGGTGATGGTATACTGAAAATAGAAATGCACTTCTTGCCTGATGTATATGTACCATGCGATATATGCAAAGGAAAAAGGTACAATAGAGAAACTCTTGAAGTTAAATACAAAGGAAAAAACATTTCTGATGTGTTGGATATGACAATAGATGAAGCTATGGAATTCTTTGAAAACATACCTAAAATATATAACAAAATAAAGACAATGCAGGAGGTAGGGCTGGGTTACATTAAGCTGGGACAGCCGTCTCCGGAACTGTCGGGAGGCGAGGCTCAGCGTATCAAGCTGGCTTACGAACTCAGTAAAAGAGGAACAGGAAAGACGTTGTACGTACTTGACGAGCCGACAACGGGACTGCATATAGCAGATATACACATGCTTACAGACGTTCTTAACAAACTTGTTGAAGCAGGAAATTCAGTGATTGTAATAGAGCATAACCTAGATGTGATTAAGACGGCAGATTATATATTGGACTTGGGCCCCGAAGGAGGGGACGGAGGCGGAATGATAGTTGCGAAAGGAACTCCTGAAGAAATTGCAAAAGTAAAAAAATCATATACCGGACAATATTTAAAAAAGGTTTTGAATAAAAAATAATGCATGCAACTTTTGTATTTATTATAAGAAAAAGACTGATTTTTTAGTTCAGTCTTTTTTTATACTCCAAATAGAACAAATATAATATATTTACGCAGTGTGTGAAGAATTCTCTTCTCTGAGTTTTAAGATAGATACCATATTTCTTAAGGATTCCGCATAGCTTGCAAGTTCCTCACTTGAGGCGCTGTTTTCCTCTGCTGTGGCTGAATTTGTCTGAATAACATCAGATATCTGTTCTATGCTTATGGTAATTTGTTTTACGGACTCTGCTTGCTCTTGCGCTTTGGCAGATATACTGTTCATGCTTTCTGTAATTACATTTCTATCCTTAGCTACCTCTGCAAGTACCTTTGATGTATTGTCTGCGGCGGATGTGCCTTCCTTTACAGATCTTAAAGTATCTTCAAGCAGTGTAGTGGTATTTTTTGCGGCATCTGCGCTTTTTACGGCCAGATTTCGCACTTCGTCTGCAACAACGGCAAAACCCTTGCCTGCTTCACCTGCTCTTGCTGCTTCAACTGCTGCATTCAGCGCCAGTATGTTGGTCTGAAAAGCAATATCTTCTATTATTTTGATTATCTTCATTATTTCATCTGATTTTCCGTCTATGAGAGTCATTGTTTCAACGGTGTCTTTCATTTGTGCAATTCCCTTGTCCAGCTCATTGCCCAAGGTTGTGACTTTGTTGCTGGCATCTACTGCATTTTCGGCAGTTATATTAATCTCATTAGATATTTTCTGTATCGTAGCTGTGAATTCCTCAACAGTGCTTGCCTGTTCAGCCGAGCTTTGAGATAAAAGCTGTGATGAGTCTGCAATTTGCTCTGAACCGGAAGCAATCTCGTCTGAGGTTATGTTTATATTTGTAAAGGTTCTGTTTAATGAATCAATTATGTTGCTTAAAGAAGAACTTATAGATTTAAAATCTCCAATATATTCTTTTTCAATAACAATGTTGAAATCTCCGTTTTCAATTCGGTTTAAGACATTATAAATGTCTGAAAAGTGGCTTTTAATTAAGGCTGCTGCTTCGTGATAAGCTTTGTTAAGTTGCCCAATTTCGTCATTTGAATAATTTTTAAAATCAGAATCCGAATCTAATATGCCCTTTTTCATGTTATCTGCAAGAGACAATGCATTATTGACAGGCATAAAAGCCCTTTTAAGCAAGAAATAAATTATAAAATATAGAACCGCAATTTCTGCTATTAATGATATAAATACTGCAGTTATTATATTGTTTGAATTAATAATTATGCCCCTTGAAAATCCAAGCCACATTAGGGCACCAAGTATAACTGTTACTAACAACACAGCTGTAATTATTTTTAAGGTTGTTTTTTTAGCTGAAATATGTTTAGATAAAAATTTTGTCATTTAAGAATAGCCTCCATTTACACATATGTTTACTACATAAATATCGGCAGAATGTTAACAAAATATATTAGTATATTATTCCAATAAATAGAAAAAATCCCCATTTATGATAATAAGGAAGAAAAGTTCTCCCTTATTATCACAATATTATTAATGCTACTAAAATTGCTGAAGCTATACCGCACAAAACTGGAATTAAATTCTTTCTGGCTAAAACTTGAGGGTCAATATTGCATATTGCAGCAACAGGTATTACTGCCCAAGGAATTATTGTTCCTCCGCCTACCCATATGGTGATTATCTGGCCTAGGGAAGCTAAGCCCTCCATATTTATATCTATTATATTTGAAAAAGTATATGCGAGAGAACCTACAATTGGGAGACCCGAAAAACCTGAGCCGTCCAAGCCTGTAATAACTGCTACAGATGTCTGCGCTAAAATTGTAGAGAATTTATTCATATGAATATTTTGAGAGAGAAATATACTTATATCGTTAAGTATTCCCGGAGCGCCTTCGCCAAGCACTGCTGTTGCGCCCCCCTGATTTCCCAGAAAAAAGAATCCACCTATAAAAATAACGGGAGCAAATACAGTTATTCCAAATTTAAATCCTTCCTTTATATGATCCACAACTTTGTCAAAGGCGTTTTTAATGTTATATGTTGTCAATACTGCAATGAGCATTATTAAAATGGCCGTACCTCCAACAAGAGCAGTTGCATCGCCGCCAGCCAGATTAAATTTCAGCATAGCAACAATGTCCGATAAAAATGCTATGGGAGTCACTACAGCCATAAGTTTAGTTGCTCTTCCTGTCTTTACTTTTACTTCCTTTTTAACTTCAATATTTTTAGAATAAGATGAAATATTTTTTTTCATGTCTTTTTTCATCATCAAAAATGCGACAGTCACTGTTACAACAGACATAGTAATCCATATAGGAATTGATGACCTCATAATTTCTGTGACATCTAACCCTGCTCCTGCAGCTGTAATTGTAGGTGCACCTTGAATAAAAAAGTCGCTTGAAAGAGCGATGCCATGCCCAAACAAGTTCATAGCCACAGCAGCATATATCACAGGCAGGCCTGCTGCAAGTGCCGCAGGCAAAAGAACGGCCCCGATTAGAGGAACAGCCGGAGACGGCCAAACCAGCCATGATATGACCATCATTGTCAGACCTACACTCCAGAAAGCCAATGTGGGGCTGATCATAACCTTTCTTATGGGAGACATTATAATAACATCTGACCCAATTTCTTGAAGAGATTTTGACATAGCCACAACAAGGGAAATAATTACTACAATGCTCCAAAATTCGTTACCTGCATAAATAATGGTGTTAAATATGGATTGAGTTGCTCCGATAATACTTCCAGAATAAAGATAACCCATTGCAAAAGTACCTACTATACACGGAATAACAATATCCTTTTTCATGAGCATTATCGTCAAAATGATCACAACCATTACAATGTAAAGGTAGTGAAGCGAAGTTAAAATCATAATATACCTCCTTGGAAATTTTATGTATATTCGCGAAGGATGTTATTAAATAATTCATCAACTCCCTTAAAATTCATGCTGTTAATATAAAATATTTCAAGAATTTCATGGTATTTCTTTCCTTCAGATAGTTTTTTAAGTGCATTTTTTATAAGAAGCTCATGCATATGAAGATTGCTTTCTATTTCAGAAATGTGTTTTTTCAAATTATCAGCATCCATAATTTGATGGATGTCAAAAATTTCTTCAAAATTATCTGATACACAGTTTTCAGAACTTGTAATAAAGATATTCTTTTCAGGAATATACACGTGTTGCAGCTTATCCGGCGTCAATGGATGTAAATAAATTTCAACGTCAAAACCTCTTTTTACGGCTTCATCCGATATCCTTTTCATGAAGTCTGATATATATGCTGTGCTTTCACTGATTATAGCCCATACTTTTTTACCTTCGTACAATGCTTCTGTTCTATTTATATAACCGTTTGACGTATAAGCTTCAGAAAATAAGTTTTTAACTTCAGCTGTTTTTTGCAAATAAATATCATCTTCAAACAATTTTTTAGTTGCACGAAGGCACGTTTCATTAAATTTATCTGCATCTATGAACTGAGTATATAAAGAATTAATTTCTTCCGAAATTATACCGGCTGCCTGGAGATATCTATAGGCGCTTTTGTAAAGACGAGCTTTGGTTTGATTTATTTGAATAATTTTATGTTTGTGCTTTTCCAATTGACTGCTGTTAAGGAAAGAACCAAAATTCAAAATTTCGTCGACCGCTCCTGGAATAGACGGATCAGTTGCATGTGGTGCCGTGCCGTCAACAAATGCCAACTTAAGGTCAGGAATTATTATTCCATCAAGGCTTTCGTCGTCGCTTGAGCAATGAATATATTCCACGAAATACCCTTTTTTAGAAATTTCAGCAGCAAATTTTTTCATGAATGAACTTTTTCCTACACCGGGGCCTCCTTTGAGTATATAGAATTGATTCAGCTTGGAAGGCTGAAAAATGGAATTAAAGCAGTTGAAAAATCCTTTAGAAGTGTTATTTCCTGCAAAGATATGTTTTCCTTTCAAGTAAGTACCTCCTATTTAATTTTATACTTCAAAATGATTTAAGCATTCATTTTGAAAGCACTAATTGTTGTATTATATGTAAATATGAAATTCTTGTTAATACATTAATTAAAATTTAATTCGAACAAAGAGGGGGACAAATATACTTAATCATGCTATAATTATTTGTCAAGCTTAACAAAAGGAAGATATTTATGAAATTGATAGTTACGGAAAAACCTTCGGTTGCAAAAGATATAGCCAGAGTGTTAAAGATAAATAAATCAAGAGATGGCTATATGGAAAACAGCGAATATATTATTACATGGTGTGTCGGACATTTGATTCAGCTTGCATATCCGGAAGAATACGATAAGAAATATAAAAGCTGGAATATAAATGACCTTCCAATTTTCCCGAGACAATTCAAGTATATGGTTAACCCTTCTACTGCAAAACAGTATGAAACTGTTAAATCTCTTTTATTGAATGATTCTGTTGATGAAGTTATATGCGCAACGGACGCCGGGAGAGAAGGACAGCTTATTTTTGGCTATGTTTACATTAATGCAGGTTGCAAAAAGCCTGTCAAAAGGTTATGGATAAGCAGTATGACCGACGAGGCCATAGAAGAAGGTTTTAAAAATTTAAAAGATAATAAAGAGTATTTTAGTCTTTATCAGTCTGCAAGAGCTCGCTCAGAAGCCGATTGGCTGGTTGGAATTAATGCCACTCGGCTGTTTACGGTTAAATATAATCAAATGCTTACAATAGGAAGAGTTCAGACTCCTACTCTTTCTTTGATTGTTGGCAGGCAAAAAGAAATTGATGAGTTTGTTTCACAGCCTTTCTATGAGGTAGCGGCAGACTGTGAAATGTTTACGGCAACATGGTTTAATAAAAACGGTACGCGAATCGATGATAAAGAAAAAGCGGAGCAGATAGCCCAGCGGTGCAGTAACAAAGAGGCAACTGTTACAAAGCTTAAAACTAAAAGAGCTTCTGTTGAGAGACCACTGCTTTATGATTTAACAGAACTTCAAAGGGACGGTAACAAAAGATACGGCTATTCGGCAGAGCAGACCTTGGAAGCTGCTCAGAATCTTTATGAAAAGTACAAGCTTGCTACATATCCGAGAACGGATTCAAGATACTTGACAAAGGATATGAAGCCGAAAATACAGGGGCTGCTGCAGAATATTAAGAGTGGATGGAAAGGCTCTGAATATTGTGTAGATAAGGTAATTAAACAAAAAATTAATGCCGACAAAAGAGTTATAAATGATTCAAAAGTGACAGATCACCATGCAATAATAGTTACACCAAATATAAGGAACCTCCCAGGTATAAGGCTTCCTGAAAGAGAAGCAAATATACTTAAGCTTATAGTAGCAAGATTTATTTGTGTGTTTGACAGGAAACAGGAATATGATCAAACGGATTTGGAAATTCAAATTGAAAAGGATAAATTCAAGGCAAGAGGTAAAAAAGTTGTTGTGCCAGGCTGGAAGGAAGTAGAAGACATAATGCTGGGAAAGGTTAAGGAGAATTCCGAGGACAAAGAAATCACAGCAAGCATTGTGGTTAACGACAAGATTATGCCCAGGGAAATAAAAGTGGTTACTAAGAAAACTTCTCCTCCGAAAGCATATACGGAGGCAACTCTGCTTACAGCTATGGAAACTGCCGGTAAGCACATAGAGAATGAAAAACTTAGAGAAGAAATGAAATCTGTAGGGCTGGGCACACCTGCAACCAGAGCGGGAATTATTGAAAAGCTTATATCTGTAGGATATATAAAAAGAAACAGAAAAAGTCTTGTGCCTACACAAAACGGAGTACAACTCATTGAAATAGTACATGAAAAACTTAAAAAACCTGATTTAACAGGCGAATGGGAGAGTACCTTAGGGAAAATAGCTAAAAAAGAGGAATCCTCAAGGGATTTTATAGTTAATATAAAAAAATACGTTTATGAAATAATTCAAGAAGGAAAGATGAGTTCAACACTTAATGTTAATTTTGAACAGACCGGGAACAAGAAGAAAAGGAAGGCCGTAGGAGTGTGCCCCAGATGCGGCAGAGAAGTCTTTGAAAATAAAAAAAGCTTTTATTGTGCAGGATATAAAAATTTTCCGTCCTGCAGGTTTTCCATGTGGAAACAGGATAAAATATTGCAGGAAAAAGGGATTACTTTGACAAAAGAAATGGCAGCAGAGCTTTTAAAGAGCGGACAAACTATAATAAACGATGAAAAAGACTGCGACAAGCAAAAAATGACGATAAAGTTAAGAGACGAAGGATATAAAACTGTGTACTTAGTCGAGTAATTGTGCTAAAATGAAGGAATGTCAGGTGTTCCTGCATTATTTTTATGATTAAGAGAAAAATAAAGAATATGGAAGTTATAACAGAGTAAAATCAATTAAAACTTATAAAAATAAATAAATTTGGCGAAAATTGAATAATTCTGCTAAACATGAATAATTGCTTAAAGAATGTATTTATATTAGAATACACAAGAACAAAAATAAAGGAGCAGAAAATGGAATTCTTATATGAAGGTATTATCCAGATTACATGGCAGCAAATATTGATGTGGTTAATCGGAGCGACATTGATATATTTGGCAATTTCAAAGGAATTAGAGCCGTCACTTTTGCTTCCCATGGGATTTGGCGCAATTTTAGTTAATATTCCTATGAGTGGAGTATTGAACCAAACTCTGGAAGGAATAGGTGAAGTTAAAGGTATAATAGACTGGCTTTTTGAAGTAGGTATCGAGGCATCCGAAATGATGCCGTTGTTGCTTTTTATAGGCATAGGAGCTATGATAGACTTTGGGCCTCTTTTATCGAACCCGAGGCTTTTACTTTTTGGAGCGGCAGCACAATTCGGAATTTTTGCAACGATTACCGTAGCAACATTGCTGGGGTTCAATATACAGGATGCTGCATCCATAGGGATTATAGGTGCTGCAGACGGGCCTACGTCCATATTGGTATCTCAGGTTTTAAAAAGTAATTATATAGGTCAGATTGCAGTGGCCGCATATTCATATATGGCATTGGTCCCGATAATACAACCTTTTGCCATAAAGATGTGCACAACAGAAAAAGACAGAAAAATAAAGATGAAATACAATCCAAAGAGCGTTTCGAGAATGACAAGACTGCTGTTTCCCATAGTGGTTACAATTATTGCAGGATTGGTAGCACCGGCATCAATATCTTTGGTAGGATTTCTTATGTTCGGAAATTTAATCAGGGAATGCGGTGTTTTGAGATCATTATCAGAAACGGCACAGAAGGATTTAGTAAACCTTATAACGCTTCTTTTAGGAATAACAATATCAGCAAGCATGAGGGCAGAGCAATTTGTAACACTTGATACTCTTTTGATAATGGGGCTTGGGCTCCTTGCATTTGTATTTGATACAGTCGCAGGAGCATTGTTTGCAAAATTTTTAAACTTGTTCCTAAAGGAAAAAATAAATCCGATGGTTGGGTCAGCAGGAATTTCAGCATTTCCAATGTCATCAAGAGTTATTCAAAAGCTGGGACTTGAGGCTGATTCGCAAAATCATTTGCTGATGCATGCTGTTGGAGCAAATGTGTCAGGTCAGATAGCATCTGTTATAGCCGGTGGAGTTATAATAGGACTAGTTCCAGGGTTGATGTAGGAGGCCATATGAATATTAACATTGAAAATGTAATGAATTCACTTGAACTTATGGGGATGGGTATGTCTGCTATATTTTTGGTAATTATAGTGATATATGCATCTGTGAGCATAATGCTGAAGCTTACAGCACAAAACAAATAAACAAGATAAATAAAAGAATCGAGGGAGGAACTATGAAATTATTAAACTATAAATCAACAGCTGTAATACTAACTGTTGTAATTTTCATCTCGATTTTTTTAATTATTTCTGAGAATCACACCTTGAAAGATGATATTTCTTTAAATAGACTTCCTTCGTTTGGAAATTTATTTGAAGAAGAATATACGTGCCAAGAAGGAAACTCTCAGTTGTTAAAGCGGAGTAAGGGAATCTTATTTTACCTTAATATAAAATTTATCTTGTTCAGCATATGGATTCTTGCTGATTTGTATAAAGCACGGCATGCCGAGATGATTAAAACATTGTTGAGGTTTTATAGTTATTGCGTATTTATCGTGTTTTTTATTAATAAAAAGGATGGTAAAAAAGGGACTTTTGTTTGTGCTTCAATACAACAATTAAATTAAAATCAGGAGGAAAAATGAGAACTAATAAACATATTTACATTGTAGTTATGCTTTTAATTGCCGGAATTGCTCTTACATCATTTTTTGGAATTAACGCAGGTCCAATTCAAATTAAGGGCATGAAGGATATAAGATTTGGTATAGATATAAGAGGCGGAGTTGAGGCTGTATTTGAGCCTGCCGATCTTGACAGGGTTCCTACGGAAAATGAGTTGGAATTAGCAAGGGTAATCATGGAAACAAGAATGGATGCCCAAAATATTTTAGACAGAGAGATAACTATAGATAAAAATACAGGTCACATAATAATAAGATTTCCTTGGAAATCGGGAGAAACAGACTTTAATCCTCAAAAAGCAATAGCTGAGCTGGGAGAAACGGCAAGATTGACATTCAGAGATCCCCAGGGAAATGTTTTGGTAGAAGGAAAAGATGTTAAGGAAAGTAAGGTACAGCTGGACAGCAAAACAAATATGCCTATTGTTACTTTGAAATTTAATGAAGAAGGCGCGGAAGCTTTTGCCGATGCTACGGAAAAACTAGTAGGGCAGTCAATATCTATTTATATGGACGAAACATTAATATCAGCACCACATGTTAAACAAAAAATTACCGGAGGAGACTCCTATATAAGCAATATAGAAAGTGCCGAAGAGGCAAAGAGCTTATCAGATAAAATTAATTCAGGAGCACTTCCGTTTTCTTTAATATCAAAAAACCATAGTATCATAACCCCAACAATGGGTTCAGGCGCTCTGGATGTTATGATAAAGGCAGGAATAATTGCATTTGCGGCAGTGTGCATTTTTATGGTTTCATATTACAAGTTGCTTGGAGTTGTAGCATGCTTTGCATTGCTTTTACAGATTTCTGTTCAGATGCTGGCATTATCTATACCTCAGGTGACACTTACATTAACAGGCATTGCAGGTATTATCCTTTCAATAGGAATGGGCGTTGATGCTAACGTAATTATATATGAGCGAATTAGAGAAGAACTGAACCAAGGAAAGACGTTGGGATATTCAATAGATACGGGATATTCTAAGGCTTTTTCAGCTGTGTTTGATGGAAATATTACAACAATAGCTGCATCAGTTATTATGATGATATTTGGAACAGGATCAATGCTTTCATTTGGATATACGCTTATGGTAGGATGTATACTAAACTTTGTTTCAGGTGTTACAACCTCAAGAATAATTACGAAATCTATGAGTATGAACGAAGTGTTTATGAAAAAGTCCTTATACGGAATGAAAGTTAAGGAGGCAAAATAATGATAAGATTTTATAAAAACAGAAAGATATTTTTTGCTGTATCAGCTGCTATCATGATAATAGGGATTATTTCACTGTTTGTAAATGGTGTTGATTTAGCAATTCAGTTTAAAGGCGGCGCAATAATAAAGTATTCTTATGAAGGAGAAATTGATCAACAGTTGGTTGCCGAAACTGCAACAAAGATTCTAAACAGAAGCACAGAGGTACAGCTAACAGATGATTTAGCAACACATAGCAAGAAAATAGTATTCAACCTGTCAGGCAGCAATGGATTGGAAGCTGGGGAGCAGGATAAGCTGGATGCAGAACTAAAAGCTAAATTTCCTGAAGCTAATTTAGAACTGGCCGAGTCAAATGTGGTAGAGCCATTTATAGGTAAAAGATTTTTAACAAACGGAATGATTGCCATAGCTTTAACAGCTTTGTTTATAATTGTATATGTAAGATTCAGATTTAAAAAAATATCAGGAATGTCGGCGGGAGTTATAGGTTTGATTGCGTTACTGCATGATATACTGATAGTCTTTTTTACATTTGTAATATTCAAGATGCCAATAAATGATTCATTTATTGCAGTTACGTTAACTATAATAGGATATTCAATCAACGATACAATAGTAGTGTACGATAGAATCAGAGAAAATCAGCCTTACTATCTTAAAAAGTCATTTGAGGAACTTGTGGATGCAAGCATAAACCAGACATTGTCAAGATCAGTTAAAACAAGTGTGACGACGGGAGCAAGCATTATAATAGTATATATCCTTGCATTTGTTTACAATATTGACTCAATTAAGACTTTTTCAATACCTATGTTTATAGGAATCGTAAGTGGTTGCTATTCTACAGTGTGCCTGGCAGGACCAATGATGGTTATGTGGCATAACAGAAATCAGGCTATGACATCATAAGATTTTGGAGGAATTAATGGATAAGTTTATCAATACGAGGCTGGTAAAATCAGAAGACCTCAATCACCACGGTACTTTGTTCGCAGGAAGAACAGCAGAATGGTTTGTTGAATCAGCATTTATTGCCGCATCTTCAACATTTGGAAATCCGGAAAATATAGTATGCCTAAATGTGCATGGGCTGTTGTTCAAGAAGCCTGTTAATAAAGGAGAAATAGTAAAGTTTACAAGCAGAATCGTTAATTTAGGTAAAACCAGCATAGCAGTTCATACAAAAATGGATACTGAAGTATCCAAGACAAGCCCGGTTGAAGGCTTTATAACCTTCATATGTGTGGATGCTGACGGTAAAAAAATGCCACATGGATTAGTGCTTGATGAAGCTATAGATGAAGAAGAGCGTGTATTGAGAGAACGCGCAGAGAGTTTGAGACAATAATATGAAAGAGCAGCATAAGCTGTTCTTTTTTATTGCCAAAGATGCTTTGATAAATTAAAAAGCTCTATTTCAACTTGTAAAAAATTATCAAAAAAGTCCATAAAATGTCATAGTATTGTCATTGACAATTCATTCCAAATTATTTCAATTTTCTTACATATCTCTTATAATTATCTAATTAGTATCAAAGAACCAATTAAAATTGAGTAATTAAATTGAAAAGGAGGTATGTTGGTTTATTGGAAGCTTAATGCAAAAAATTTACAGAAAAAATCAAGAAGGAGAATCTATGACAAAATTAAAAAGTATAAGAACAAAATTATCTCTGGCTTTTGGCTTGTTGATTCTGATGGTATGTGCAGGCCTTGGATTAATAACATACATTCAATCATCATCTGCTATATCATCGCAGGTGGATGAATCATTAGAACAACTTACGAGAGAGGCATCCAAGCTTGTTAAGGGAAGAACTGATCTTCATTTAAACGCACTTGAAGTAGCAGCTGAAAGTGATTTAATCAAATCAGAAACAATAGCTATAGACGAGAAGCTGGATTTTCTGAAAAGAGAAGTTGAAAGAAGTGGACATTTGTCAATGGCTGTTGTCGATATAAATGGAAATGGTCTAAATACCAAAGGAGAAACAGTAAGTGTTTCAGAAAGAGAATATTTTAAAAAAGCCATGTCCGGAGAAAAATCAGTTACAGACCCAATGGTTAATAAAATAGATGGCAGCATAATAGTTATGTATGCAGTGCCAATAAAGAACGGAAGTGCAGTAAAGGGTGTACTGCTTGCCGGAAGAGATGGAAATGAGCTAAGTGATATGGTCGATGATATAAAGTTTGGGGAAAATGGTGAAGCATTCATGATTGGCAAAGATGGAACAACGGTTGCTCATCCTAATCGCGAACTTGTTTTAAACATGGACAATGACTTAGAAAATGTATCGAGCGATGCCGGGCTGCAATCTCTTGTGGAGCTGGAAAAGCAGATGATTGAAGGTAAAACAGATACAGGTGAATATGAATACAACGGCATTACTAAGTATATGGCATTTACTCCTATAGAAGGAACTAATTGGTTCTTGGCGCTTACATCTCCAAAATCGGAGGCCATGGAAAAAGTAAATAAAATAACCAACATAATTATTTCTGTTTCAATTGGGTTTATTGTAGTTGGCATTTTAGTAACAATTGTAATTTCTGCAAGCATTTCAAAACCGATAAAAATGGCATCAGACCATCTGCAAGTGCTGTCTACAGGAGATTTTACCAAGGATATTCCTTCTAAGCTTCTAAAGATGAACGATGAGGTGGGGATTTTGGCAAACGCCATGAATACTATGCAGCAATCACTGAGTGGTCTAATACGTAATGTTGCCGGCGAATCTACAGAAGTTACATATATGCTTGGACAAATCAGCAATGAAATTATTGAACTTAATAAGAGCATAGAAGAGATAACTGCAACTACAGAAGAGCTTTCTGCATCAACAGAAGAAACAGCATCAGCAACAGAAGAAATGAATGTTACTTCTTCAGAAATAGAAGGTGCTGTGCAGTCAGTGGCAAATAAATCCCAGGAAGGGGCGGTTACAGCCAACAGCATGAACGATATGGCTGAAAGCATGAAAGAAGATGCTGTTAATTCAAAGAAAGAAGCAATCGAAATTTACGAGAGAACAAAAACAAGCATGGAAAATGCAATTAAGCAGTCTAAAGCAGTGGAACAGATTAACGTTTTATCTGAAGCTATACTTGAAATAGCATCACAAACTAATTTGCTGGCTTTAAATGCCGCAATAGAGGCGGCAAGAGCAGGCGAAGCAGGCAAAGGGTTTGCTGTTGTAGCAGATGAAATAAGAACTCTGGCTGTAAATTCGCAGAATACGGTTTCAAGGATTAAGGAAGTAACACAGTTGATTTTAGTGGCTGTAAATAATTTATCAGCCAGTGCTCATGAAATAATGGAATTTATAGACGGAAAGTTGCTCAAGGATTATGATACACTTGTTGATTCCAGCGAATTATACAGTCACAACTCATCAAAAATAAACGATATGGTTACCGATTTCAGTGCGGCGTCTGAAGAAATACTGGTTTCGATGCAAAATATGGTACATGCTTTAAATGAAGTAGCTTCGGCTTCAACAGAAGGAGCTCAGGGGGCTACAAATATTGCTCAAAGTACAACTTCAATTGCTCAGATGTCTGGCGAAGTTTCAAAACTTTCAGAATCAGCAAAAGAAAAATCAAATATGCTTATTGAGGCGGTATCAAAAATCAAATTATAGGGGGGTAAAATGGCAGAAATTAAGCAGATAGTAGTTTTTAAATTGGGGGAAACAGACTACGGTTTTCCGATAGAACAAGTAAATGAAATAATTAAATATATTCCTGTTTCGAAGATACCTAATTCTTCGGCATACATGGAAGGAACATGCAATTTAAGAGGCAAACTGCATGTTATATTAAATCTTAGAAGTATAGTTGGATTGGAAATAAGTGCAGCCCATGATAATGCTTATATAGTAATTGCAAATAATTATGATGCAGGCTTTATTGTTGATGAGGTTAAGATGATTGTTTCAATATCCGAAGAAGACATTATTGACACTGATACATTGGCTAAATATATTGATGATAACTACATACTATACATTATTAAGTATAACAATAAATTAGTCAATGTGCTGAATTTGGAGAGCATAACAAGCAGGAGCTTGAATAATGTTAAAAAATAGCCATGAGGAAATCAGCATTTTGATGGAAAACTTAGAGTATAATGAGTTTTTCGTACATTATCAGCCAATAGTAGATGCTGCAACTTATGAGATTCGATGGATAGAAGCGTTAGCTAGATGGAACAGCCCCATAGCAGGTACTGTAAGCCCTGACAAGTTTATTCCCGTTTTGGAAGAGAAGTTGCACATAATTCCTGTTGGTATGCACATTCTTAAAAAAGCATGCATGCAGCTTAAAAGGTGGTATAGCAATGGCTGCACAAATAGTGGTATATCAGTAAACGTTTCGTCTTTGCAGCTTCAGCAACACAATTTTGCTGAAGCTGTGGTTACTACGCTGCATGAATTTGGGCTGAAGCCGCATAATCTTGTTCTGGAAATAACAGAGAGTTTAAAGTTAATGGGAAACGAACACGCGTTACAAACACTAAAAGTTCTAAAGGAAATGGGAATAAGAATATCAATTGATGACTTTGGCACAGGGTATAACTGCTTAAAATGCTTACAGGAATTTGAATTTACAAGTATAAAGATAGACAGATCTTTCGTTGCAAACATGGGAAATAACAGATGTAAAATTATAATTGACAGCATAATTTCACTTGGGCATCGAATAGGAGTAAAGGTTATAGCAGAGGGAGTTGAAACTATTGAGCAATGCAATCAGCTTAAGCATATGGGATGCGATATGCTTCAGGGATACTATTTCTATTTGCCTTCTCCGGCAGAAGAATTAAGTTTATTGTTAAAAAATGACTTTATTAATAAATCAATGGTTCAGTAGGAATATATTAATTTTATATGTCAATGCTTAAATATAGAAAAAGTGAACTTATGGTGATATTATAGTAGTCAATAAGCATTATACTATGGTAACATAAGTTCATTAATTTTTGTAATAAAAAAGAGGAAGACAGGTAAACATGAGCAATATGACATTTGGTGAATGCCTCAAATTCATGCTTTCAGCGTTAGATATAAGCATGAATCGCCTGGCTAAGTATATTAATGTAGATAATTCACTTGTTAACAGATGGGTTCATGGGGAAAGAATTCCTCCTTACGGTTCATCTTATATTGATAACATAGCATTGTACATGTCAAAAAACGTTTACAATGCATATCAGAACAAGAACTTAAATGAAATTATTGCTAAACATGGATATAGCAATAATTCATGTGATACAGAAGAAAAGATAAAAAGAATTCTGTTAGAAGCTCAGGGATATTCATTTGAATGTAGAAAAAGACATTTAGACAAAACGAAAAACTCAGCCAAAGTTCAAGGATTTAAAGCCTTTGGTACAATAGATGTAGAAGTAAAGAATGCTAAAGATATGATACAAACAAAAATGATAGACGGTATATTTGGAATGTCAAGCAATGATAAAGTTATTTTTGGTTCTGAAAATATAATCAAGTATGCTTTTAATATGCTTGATGAAGCAATAAACGAGGATAAAGAAAATAAAATTATTTATTTAACTTACAACAGCAATATTAGCAAAAATAATGGCGAAATGCTGAAATTGCAAAGTTATTTAGGCACAATGATAAAAAATGGGTGGGAAATTATTATTCTAATGAAATTGGACAATAATTTTAGCAGAATATTAAATTTTATCAGGCTTTCCATGCCATTGATGTTTTCAGGAAAGCTTAATATTTATTATTACATTAATTATGCTATGTGCGACGCAGAAAGAGAAATGCTTATAATTCCTAATACTAGCGCAATGTCTGGTTTTGCGCATAATTGTAACATAGGATTGAATGCAGCGTTTTATCTGAAATGCACAAGTGCTGTTAATGCATTTAAGGACCATTTTGAATCAATGATGGAAAAAAATGCTCATCCGTTAATAAAAAACTATGACTCAAAAGCATACATGGAATATTGGCGAAATTTAGTAGAATCGGATGAAACAATAGGAAATCGTATGGTGTTCCGATCCGGTTTGGGTTCAACAATGCTTCCTGAGCATATTTATTTAAAATTTCTTAATAAGTTAAATCTTTCCGATGACATAGTAAAATTTGCTTTCAATAACTACAAAAAACAGCGTGAAGCCTTTCAAAAAAATATAAAAAGTTATGAATACAACGAAATATACCTTATGGACGCAGTAAGTAGCTTAATACAGACAAATAAATTTTGCATGAATTATTATGCGGGAGTTCAACATATAAAATTAGAAATAGAAGAAATTATTGAAATATTGGAAAACATCATACATAATATAAAAAAATATAAACATTATAAGATTTCATTTATAAATAGAAAAATAGAAAATTTGATAACAGCTAAAAACTTTTCTTTTGTACTGAAGGAGAGAAAAGCACTATTTTATGAAAGTTATAATGATAGAACCAATTACCCGTCAATAAGGCTATCTATCGAAGAACCGACTTTCATAAAAGCTTTCGAAGAATATTTTATGCAGGTTTGGGAGCATATAACGCCTGCAAACAAAGAAAAATCAGAGGCCATAATGTTTCTTAAAAGACATATAGAGGCCCTAAAAAGGCAAGCCTAAGCTAAAAGATTTATATATTGTAGAGGATAACATTTGTTATTCTTTTTTTATATATTTTGCGATGAGTTGAGCATAGACTGCCCTAGAAAAGTTGACAGAGCGGTTTATAGGGTGTATACATTTATTTGATAAATTTCGATTTTTATGTTAAAATATAGAAAATATATGAGGAAATATATGAAAAAAATCACTAAAATAGAAATTCAAAAAAATAACAGAGATAGAGTTAATATCTATCTTGATGATGCTTTTGCTTTTGGTATTGATTTGAATATTATGATGAAGTATTCGTTGGCTAAGAATATGGAGATCGAGCAACTATTTATTGATGAAATATTAAAAGCGGAAGAGGAGATACATGTATATAACTACGCACTGACATTATTATCAAGGCGTGCCATGAGTGAAAAACAAATAAGAACCAAAATGAAAACAAAAGGATATGATGAAGACTTTATCGATAGTGCAATTTTGAAGCTGAAGAATCAGAAGTATCTAGATGACGAAAGATACAGCGAGATGCTGATAAACGATAAAGTTAATATTTCAAAATATGGCAAAAGAAAAATAAAACAGCTATTATATGAAAAAGGAATAGAAAGAGAGACAATTGAAGAAAAAATAAAATGTTTGTCAGAGGAGGATGAATTAAAAAGGGCGTATTCAGTGGGATTAAAGAAAATTAGCTCTCTGAAAGAAGAAGACGACAGAAAAAAATATGTAAAATTATCGAGATTTCTTATTAATAAAGGCTTTGAATTAAGTACAGTTAGAAAAGCAGCATCGTATTTGCTCAAAGCAGGCATTGATGATTTTGGAGACTTTGAAGATATTTAAAATGCTTCGAAAGGGGTTAGAATATGAAGGAATTTGCGAATTACATATCCGATGGGATTGTTGAATGTAAAATAGTTAAAGATAAATCAAATAAAATAGATATAATTGCAATTTATGCAAATAAACAGACAGAAATAATAACCGGAAAGACAGTTGATGAAATTCTAAATAAAAAAATGAAAGAAGTTTTTCCAGCTATAGCAGATTCGATATTTGACTGGCCGATAATATTGAGTGAAGCGGCGATGACAAGTGAACATAAAATTATCGAACAATACGTTGTAGGTTTTGACAAATATGTGAGATTCAGTGTTTTTGGATTTAAGGAAGACACTTTTTATATTGCAATGCAGGATATGACAGAAAAAAAGGAGACAAAACGAATTCTGCTTGAAAAAGAAAGAGTTATAAGACACCTCGAAAATGAAATAAAAGCAAGAGCTAATACGGATATGCTTACTAATCTATATAATTTTCAATTTATGAATGAAAGCATAAAAAGCAGTATTTCCAGTTATGTGGAAGAAGATATTAATTTCTGTCTTCTTGTGTTGGATATAGATGATTTTAAAAAAATAAATAAAATGTATGGTATGGATGAAGCAGACAATATAATTCATGATGTTGCAAATATTTTAAGTGCAAATGCAAGAAAAATAGATGTTGTAGGGAGATACGGAAACGATAAATTTATGATAATTTTGAACAATGTCGATATTGACATTGCAAAAATACTGACTGAAAAAATAAAAAAAGAAATAGAAAGTTACAGCTTGAAATTCAACAACAATTTAAGTGCTTGCGGATCGATTGTGGAATACGGAGGAGAAACAATAGAAGAATTTATTGAAAAATCTGAAATATTAACAACTAAAGCCCAGTCAATGGGCAAAGGTATAATATTGTCGTAAGTGTCTAACATTAGTAAACTTAAAGCAAAGGGATGTATGCAGCTATGTAAAAATTGATGTATACATCTTTTTTTTTATGTCATCCATGACTTTTTTTACGGAATATTTTTAATTGGATTGTGTTAGGTTTGTACTACATAAAAAAATACTGCGTTTTAAGTATTTTTGAAACAGAAAGCTTTTTAGGATAAAAGTTATAATGTCGATTTATTTTTTGTTAGAGATAAATAGAGATGATAAGAAGATAACCAAGGGCGGAGCGGATATATTAATTATATTTGACAAAAAAAAACAACTAATATATAATTTAAATTACTAAATAAATGGGAATGAAATGGTGAAAAATGAACGATTCAATATACTCAAAAGACAACTTGACATTTAGCATAAACGATGTTGCCAAGGTGATTGGAGTAGTACCGGCTACAATAAGAAACTGGGAGAAATCTGGATTATTTGTTGCTAAAAGAGGAGAAAATAATTACAGGATTTATACATTGGATGATATAGAATCTTTAAAAAAGATTAAAGAAGTACTTAATATACAAAAAAACAGCAGAAATGGAATTGCGCAAATACTGCCGTCTATTAACAGCAGTAATCCACTCGTGAATATTGTTGAAAAAGAAAAACAACCGGTTTATTCTAAAAAGCTTCTTAACAAGAGGTGGAAGGAATGCAGAGAGAAAATAGGATATACTCTTGAAGAAGTAAGTAAGGCTGTAGGGATTTCAACATCTCACCTTAGCAAACTTGAAAACGGAAATGCTAACGTAACATTGGAAGTATTGGAGAAAATTGCATGCTTCTATGGAGAAAGCCCCATATATTTTTTCGATTTAGATTATTCCGAAAAGAAAAAAATTAGTTTAGGGCAAGGAGAAAAAGTAAGTATTGGTGTGCCTGGTGTTGAGATGGAATCATTAATTGCGGAGAGGGGAACAAGTATTTACCCGATAATGTATACTGTTAAGCCAGGATGTGGGAATTTGGAAGCTCACTCACATAGTGGACAGGAGTTTATTTTTATATTATCAGGGAAAATTGAAATTAAGCTAAACGATAATGAAGTTTATTTGCTCAAGAAAAATGATGCCTTCTTTTTTAGAAGTAAAGAAAAGCATTCGTGGAAAAATCCTGCGTCAAAGAGTGTTGCAACACTTCTCTGGGTGCATTCTCCTTACGATAACAATTAATGCTTATACAAAAAACGTGGTCTAATAATAGATCACGTTTTTTTAATAATGAAAAAAGTCAAAGAGATTAACTTCTTATTTTAATTCTGCAGTCAACTGCTGTGAATTTGTTTTTAGTTTTGTCAAAAATTAATGGATTTATATCTAATTCTTCTATTTCTGGATGGTTTACAAGCATTTGATTCAATCTCATCAATATTTCTTTCAGGTCACTAATATTAACGCCTTTTTCACCTCTGTATCCATACAGCAATTTATTAGATTTTAGAGAGTTAATCATTCTGTTGATGTCTTTAGCGGTAATAGGAACGTGACCAAAGGATACATCTTTTAAGATTTCAACTAAAATTCCGCCCAAACCAACAATTATGGAGTGCCCTACTGATTCGTCATATAGTCCTCCTATAATTAGTTCTAAACCATTGCTCAATTGTTCTTGTACAAACAAACCTTCCAGACCTGTAAACTTAGTTGACCATTCATTGAACAACTCAGATAACTGAGTTTTGTTTTCAATATTCATTTTAACTCCACCAACATCTGATTTATGAACAATATCTTTGTGGTCAATTTTTGCAACAACGGGATAATTAAGGTTTAAGTTTTCAATGTCATATAGGTTTTTAATGTAGCCAGATTTTATCATATTAATTCCGTAATTTTCTAATAAATTTAAACAGTCAGTTACACTAACGTAACCTCCGTTTTTATATTTGTCGACTATGTCGTTTGATATACGGATGCTGTTGTCTTTTATGTTAATTTTGATTTTTTCATCTTCAAAATCTATGGGTTGTTTCATGTAATTCAGTATTCTTGCTAGCTGTTCAGGGTAATCAAATTCTTGTATGCCTTCCTTGGTCATTACTTTTTTTGCTTCTAAGCCAAGTGTTGGCCCTATAAAACATGAAAGTACAGGGATGTCTGAAGATTTTAAAACAGGCAATAAAGTTCTTGCGATGTTTCCTGTATCGACAGACGCAGGAGGTACACAATTTATTATTAGTCCATCATATTGTTGGCTTTTAATCATTGCTTTTGCTGCTTGTAAATAATGTTCTGCAGGAGCAGGAGCAACCACATCTATGGGATTGTTTAAGGAAGCTTCAGGTAAAAGCATAGGCTTCAGCTCTGCTTTTACAGCATCGTTCAACGGAGGAATTTCAAAGCCGTATTTATTCAATGAATCTGCAAGAAGTATTCCGGGACCTCCAGCATTTGTCAAAATACCTATTTTATTACCTTTCAAGAAGTTTGTTTTAGATAACGTTGATGTAAGCAAGAAAGCATCTTCTAAAGTTTCAACTCTAATAACATTTGTTTTTTTCAAGAATGCATCGGTAACATTATCATTGCCTGAAAGACTTCCGGTATGGGAACTTGCAGCTCTTGCTCCGGCATCGGATGTGCCAGATTTTAGGACTATGACAGGCTTTGTAATTTTTTTCATTATATTTATAAATCTTGGCGGATTTTTAATTGATTCCAAATAAAGAAGTATTACTTTTGTGTTATTATCTAGCTGAAGCATTGGCATTAAGTCACAAACATCAACATCTGCTTGGTTCCCTAGCGATGTAATCACGGAAAATCCTATACCTAATTTATTTGCAAAGTCAATTATACTAGCGCCCATAGATCCGCTTTGAGTTATAAATGCAACGTTGCCTTTTGGAGGCGATACTGATAATATTGTCGAATTGAGCATTGTATCATCGGCTGTATTTGCAATTCCCATGCAGTTTGGACCTATCATGCGCATATTATACTTACTTATTATTTCCGTCAAATGTTCTTCTCTTAGTTTTCCATCATTTCCTATTTCGCTAAAGCCTGCAGAGATGCAGATAATTGATTTTATGCCTTTTTTACCACATTCTTCTGCAACTTTCAGCACTGAAGGTGAAGGAATAGAAATAACGGCCATATCGACATCATCTTTAATATCCAAGATAGAAGTACAGCCTTTGCAGTTTAATACATTTTCACCTTTGTTGTTTACCGCATAAAGATTACCGTTAAAATCAACATCAACTAAATTTTTTAAAATTGAAAATCCAATCCCAGGCTTATTTGAAGCTCCTATTACTGCAATTGATTTAGGTTTTAAAAGGGTTTCATTTTTCCTTTTATAAATAGGAACATTTTCATTCCAATTATTTATTCTTAAACCTTGAGGAGCAGGTGTATTCTTATAGTACACTTTGCTGTCTTTATCAGTTTTAAAATTTCCCAAAGCAATTTCTAGAATTGTTCTTGCTCCGATTATTCTTGATTGATTGTTGGCAAGTTTTAAATAATATGCAAATCTATCTTTGTTATCTTCGTGCAAATTGTAGTCAACAGGTATCTTTTCAGAAATTATTAGAATTGGCCCTGCATCGATGTTTTTGTTAACAATATGTGAAGCTGAACATATGTAATCCATGTTTGCATCAAAAGCTGCCTGAATTCCATTATGACCGGCTAGTAGTCTTTTTCCATCTTTCATGACAGATAAGTCGCCTGGATGCACATTAATTACCAAATAATTCTCAATAATTATATCTGTAATTGCCCAAACATATCCTGATAAAATAATTAAGTCTGCATTGAATTCCTTTATTAAATCATATGCATCAGCATCATAATTTGCCCTGACGGTTCTATCTTTAAGAGGTGCACCTGCTTGCTTATAATATTCTCTGATATCTATTGACTTATAGGGTATATTTTCTTTTATTGCTGTTTCAACAGCTTTTGAGTTGGGGTTGTCTGAAAATATTCCCACAACTTCAAAGGGACAACCCTCAAAAGTTTGTTCCATTTCTTTTTGAAGTTCTAATATTTTCCACAATGTGTTTCCAGAACCTGAACAGTATCCTAAAACTCTCATTTTTCCGTTAATTGGATTGTGTATATGTTTTAACACTTAAATAACCTCCATCTATTTATCTAAAAATTCATTTATAACTTCAGCAATTATCTTTATTCCATTTACGATGCTTTCATCGGATGGAGTCGAATAATTTAATCTGAAGCAATGGCATGGCTCGTCGTAATCAGGAAGAAAATCATGCCCGGGGACAAATGCAACTTTTTTCTCCAGTGCTCTTTTTGTAAACTCATTAATATCTATTTCATCAGGCATTGTACACCAAAGGAAAAGCCCTCCATCAGGTCTTGTAAACTGAACTCTTTCATAGAAGTTTTTTTCAATGGTCTTTATCATTAAATTTGATTTTCTTCTATATAAGTTTCTTATTTCTTCAATATGAGCATCATAATCGTATTTTTCAAGGTATTTATCTGTAAGTATCTGAAAATATATGTTTGTATGTACGTCCGAAACTTGCTTGGCAAGAACTATTTTTTGTAAAATTTTACTTGGGCCGTTTACAAATCCAAGTCTCATTCCAGCTGACAATGTTTTGGAAAATGAGCCGCAGTAAATGACTATTCCTTCAGTGTCCATGCTTTTTATAGGGGCTATATCCTCGCCGTTAAATCTTAATTCACCATAAGGATTATCTTCTAATATAAGAATATTGTATTTTGATGCTAACTCATATACCTCTTTCCTTCTTCTTAGACTCATTGTTTTTCCTGTTGGGTTTTGGAAAGTTGGTATGAGATAAATCATTTTTACGTTTTTGTTATTCTTGATTGCCTTTTCTAAATTGTCAACTCTGATTCCTTCATCATCCATTTCGATTCCCACAAGATTTGCGCCGTGTGATCTAAAAGCATTCATTCCACCGACAAATGTAGGATTTTCGCATATTATTGTATCTCCTTCATTGCATAAAACCTTTGCTATAAATTCTATACCTTGTTGTCCACCTGATACTACTAATGTTGAATCGTTTTCATTTCCTACTTTGAATTTTTCTTTTAGCCTTTTTGAAATTTTGTCGAGAAGGGGAGGGTATCCTTCTGTAACATTATACTGTAACGCTTGTACCGGATTTTTTTCATAAATTTCTTTAGACAGTTCAGAAAACTCTTGTATCGGAAAAGATTCTGAGGCCGGGCTTCCTGCTGCAAAAGAAATAACTTCAGGGTTTTGTGTGATTTTTAAAATTTCTCTAATTGAGGAAGATCTTATTGTAGACATTCTTTCTGAAAATTGATAGTTCATATAGCACTCCTTTTACTATTATTAAAGTCAAATTATTTGTTTTGTGTATTATATTATACAATTAAAACTATGTCAATAGAATAATAAAGTTATGAAATATAAAAATATAAAAAAGATAAAAAATAAATGCTGAATGAAAATTATTAACTAAAACAAAACGTTTATTTGAAGCTATATGCAAGTAATTAGCAATTAAATGCGTAAAAATAAAATTCAAGAGCTTATAAAATGATTGACAATGTTAGTAAGGTGATATATACTATGTGCTATAAAAATATTGTTGATATAATTTCAAAACATTATAAACAAAATTACAACAATAACAAAAACAGAAGGAGGATTTGAAATGGGTTATAAAGAAGAAGGTAAATGGTGGGTGAGCCAATCGAACTATGTAGATGAAGTAGTATCTAAATTTAACTTTGCACCTAATATTGAAATTTTAGATACTACATTAAGAGATGGCGAACAGCAACCTAATATCATTTTGAAGAAAAATGATAAAATTGCTATAGCAAAAAAACTGGATGAGGCCGGAGTTCATAGGATTGAGGCAGGGACCCCTGCAGCATCAAAAGAAGATGCGGAGGCAATAAAAGAAATTTGCCAGTTGGGATTAAAGGCTAAAGTGTTTGCGTTTGTAAGAAATGTTAAGTCAGATATTCAATTAGCAAAAGACTGTGGGGTGTATGGTGTGCTGGCAGAGGTGCCTGGAAGCAATCATTTACTTAAGCACGGAATGAAATGGACGGCTGAAAAGGCAATTAAAGCTGCATGTGAGTCAACAAGGTTCGCGCATGAACTGGGTTTGTATGTTACGTTTTTTCCAGCGGATGGTTCTCGTGCAGATTTAGATTTCCTTTTAAGTACATTACAGGCTATAATTGAAGGAGGAGGGCATGTTGATTCAATAGCTCTTGTTGATACATTCGGTGCATTTTCTCCTGAGGGGGCAGCTTATACAGTAAAAACACTTATTGATAAATTTGGTCTTCCGGTTGAAGCTCATTTTCATGAAGATTTTGGGCTGAGTGTTTCTACAACTATAGCAGCTCTTACAGCTGGTGCAAGCGTTGCCCACGTAACTGTAAATGGCATTGGAGAAAGAGCAGGCAGTTGTCCGTTAGAACCGTTAGCATTATCTTTAAATTGCTTGTATGGTGTTGATACCGGTATAAAAACTGAAAAATTAATGGAACTTTCCAAATTAGTTGAAGAAAGAACAAAATTTCCTGTGCCTCCAACTAAGGCAGTTGTCGGAAAAGAAATTTTTGGATGGGAAACGGGAATGCCCTCAAATATGTGGATGAATTCTAAGGATGTAGATCCTTTAATTATGCTTCCTTATAGATGGGAGTTAACAGGAAACACTGAACCTTACATATTTCTTGGTAAAAAAAGCGGAAGTGCAAACATCCTTATGTGGCTTAAAAAATACAATCTTGAATTAGATGAAGACAAACGAGGGAAATTATTGGACATGGTAAAAGAATTTTCAATTGAAAAAGGAAGAGTGCTTACTGGTGATGAGTTTAAGGAATTAGTTAACAACTGCAAATAAAATTAGCAAGAAAAAAAGGTTCTCGTAATAATGTTGGACAAGTAAAATATTATTTGTCCAATATTATAGCTTACATTATAAAAAATATTATATGGAGGAATGTATGTCAACAAAAAATGATGTTGAAGTTAAAATTCAGCCCGAACAAAAACGTGAGCAGTGGGGTAGTCAATTAGGATTTATACTTGCTTCGGCAGGTTCAGCAGTAGGCTTAGGAAATGTGTGGAAATTTCCTTATATGACAGGAACCAATGGAGGAGCTGCATTTGTAGCTGTCTATCTAATAATCATTTTGTTAATTGGAGCATCAATGCTATTAGTTGATTTCGTTGTTGGAAGATATGGTAAGTCTAATGCTGTAGATGCATATAAAAAGATTAGTTCTAAATTTGCTTGGATGGGGTATCTTGGTATTCTTTGTGCGATTTTAGTATTATCATATTATGCGGTTATTGGTGGGTGGATTATACATTATATGCTTAACTCATTTACTACATTAACTACAATTGCACCGGAACAGGTAGGAGATTTCTTTGGAAGCTTTATAGGGAATCCAATACTACCGTTAATTCCTCAGTTCTTTTTCATGTTTTTCACTGTCTACATTGTTATGAAAGGAATAAAAAACGGTATTGAAAAATGGAATAAAATATTAATGCCTGCGCTTCTTGTTATGCTTGTTGTTTTAGCTTTTAGAAGTTTAACTCTTGACGGTGCAATGGCAGGGGTAGAATTTTATTTAAAACCTGATTTTTCAAAAGTTACAATGGCACTAATTGTTGCAGCTTGCGGGCAAGTGTTCTTTTCTTTAAATGTTGGAACAACAGGAATGGTTGTATATGGAAGTTATCTTAGTGAAAAAACAAATATTCCTAAAAGTACGGTGTCTATAATATTGACAGATACAGCAGTTGCATTGTTAGCTGGCTTAATAGTAATACCTGCAGCTTTTGCATTTGGTGTTGAACCTGGTTCAGGCCCTAGCTTAGTTTTTATAACCGTTCCTGGGTTGTTTAGCCAAATACCTTTTGGTGGATTCTTTAGCTTTATATTTTTTACATTATTGTTATTTGCATCAATAACTTCATCAGTTTCCATACTTGAAATAGTGGTTCCGTTTATGATAGAAAAATTTAATTTCGAAAGAAAAAAATCATGTATTGGAACAGGTATTGCATGTTTTGTTTTAGGAATTCCTGTAAGTTTAGGCTTTGGGATATGGAGCAATATTACTATTTTTGGAAAAACGTTTTTCGATCTGTTCGACTATTTTGCAAGTAATATAAGCTACCCTATAATTGGTTTGTTCAGCGCAATAATGGTAGGATGGGTTTGGGGCAAAAAAAATGCCATGGAGCAAGTATCAAGCAATGGATTGTATACATCAAAAATAAATGGGATATGGTTTTTTGCAGTAAAATATATATGCCCAATAGCTTTGATTATTATATGTCTTTCAAGCCTTGGAATAATTAAGTAATTTTAATATGAAAGTGAGAATTTTATGACAAAAAAGTTTTTAAGTGATATAGAAATAGCTCAGCAGGCTGAGCCAATTTTAATTAACAAGATAGCAGATAAAATTGAAATACCTGATCAGTATGTAGAAAATTACGGAAAATATAAGGCTAAGATTGATTACAAGTATTTGCAGAATGAACTAAGCAAAAAAGAAAACGCCAAACTTGTATTAGTTACGGCAATAAACCCTACACCTGCTGGAGAAGGAAAGACAACAACTACCATAGGACTTGGAGATGCTCTTTCAAGACTTGGTAAGAAAACGATTGTTGCGTTGCGAGAACCTTCTCTCGGACCAGTATTTGGAGTAAAAGGAGGAGCTGCCGGAGGAGGATATTCACAAGTAATTCCTATGGAAGATATTAATCTTCATTTTACAGGAGATTTTCACGCAATAGGGGCTGCTAATAATCTTTTGGCTGCCATGATTGACAATCACATTCACCAAGGCAATAATCTTAATATTGATACAAGGCGCATAGTGTGGAGAAGAGCTGTGGATATGAATGACAGGCAGCTGAGAAGTATAGTATGCGGATTGGGAGGAAAGGCAAACGGAGTAGCAAGAGAAGATGGTTTTGACATTACTGTGGCATCTGAAGTTATGGCGGTATTCTGTCTTTCAAACAATGTTACTGAACTGAAAGAAAATCTTTCAAAGATAATAGTAGCATATACAAGAGATGGTCAGCCAGTAACAGCAGGACAGCTCAAGGCGCATGGAGCAATGGCTGCGCTTTTGAAGGATGCGTTGAAACCAAATCTTGTTCAAACATTAGAAGGAACTCCGGCATTTATACACGGCGGGCCTTTTGCAAACATAGCTCACGGATGTAACTCTGTCATTGCTACAAAAATGGCTGGTAAGATTGCAGACTATGTTGTAACAGAAGCAGGTTTTGGTGCAGATCTTGGAGCAGAGAAATTTATAGACATAAAATGCCGTAAGACGGGATTAAAACCAAGTGCTGTTGTAATAGTTGCAACGGTTAAAGCTTTGAAATATAACGGAGGAATTGCAAAGGATAACTTGGGAACTGAAAATCTTGCGGCTCTTGAAAAAGGAATTCCTAATTTACTTAAGCATGTTGAAAATATTACTAAAGTATTTAAGCTACCAGCTGTTGTTGCCATAAACAGATTTCCTACAGATACGGTATCTGAACTAGATCTTATAAAGGAAAAATGCAAAGCCCTTGAAGTTAATGTAGCTCTCTCTGAAGTGTGGGGCAAGGGAAGCGAAGGCGGAGTAGAGCTAGCTCAAGAAGTTCTTAGACTTTCACAAAAAGAAAGTGCAATGGAATTTGCATATGAACTTGATCAGCCGATAAAGGAAAAAATAACAGCAATATCTAAAAAGCTTTATGGGGCGGATACAGTTGAATTTTCTGCGAAGGCAAGCAAGGAAATTGCAAATTTTGAAAAACTTGGATTTGGAAACTTGCCAATATGTATGGCTAAAAATCAGTATTCGCTGACAGATGACCCAAAGATTCTTGGCAGACCTACAGGTTTCAAAATTACTATTCGAGATGTTACTATTTCTTCAGGTGCGGGTTTTTTGGTGGCACTTACTGGAGATATTATGAAAATGCCTGGACTTCCAAAGATACCATCTGCAGAAAATATTGATGTTGATGTTGACGGGAAAATAAAAGGATTATTCTAATTTAAAAAGGCTGGAAACAGCCTTTTGCTTATACAATATAAAAGGAGATGTTAACTTGAGTAATGTTTGTTTAACACCTAAAGAAACCTCTGAAGCACTTATAGAATCAGCACAGAAAAAAGTTGCAATGACAGTAAAAAAACGATATATAATGAGTATAATGGCTGGATTGTACATCTCTCTTGGTGCTCAGGGGTTTATGGTTACATATGACAATTTATTTATAAGAGCAGCTGTTTTCCCGGTTGGGTTGATGCTGATTGTGCTTGTGGGAGGAGAGTTGTTTACAGGAAATTGCCTTATGACATTTGCACTTCTACATAAAAAAATAACCTTTAAGGACTATATGTCAAGCTTGCTGCAGGTATTAATAGGAAATCTTATTGGAGCACTAGTGGCAGTTGGGTTTTTGTATTTTGGGGGGATTTACAACAATCCAGCTATGGCGGAAACTGTTGTAAACATAGCAAATTCAAAACTGTCGCTATCATTTACAGAGGCACTTTTTAAAGGAATACTTTGCAATGTATTGGTGTCTCTTGGAGTTTGGTTTGCAACAACGTCTAAGGATACAACAGGAAAGATACTGGGGTGTTGGTTTCCTATAATGCTTTTTGTGCTTTGTGGCTATGAGCATGTTGTGGCGAACATGTTTTATCTTCCCATGGCAATGATTGTTGACAGTGCAATAACTATATCAGAAGTAGTATTAGATAATTTTATACCGGTGGCTATAGGAAATTTCATAGGAGGAGGAATACTAGTTCCAATTATGTACTACAGAGTTTATTATAAATAATTTTATGCGGAACTATTGATATATTTATTTTTAATTTATATGCTAGGATATTATTTTGTTTCAAATGCGGTTAAATAGAAAAGAAGGGCAATTAAAAAGGTATTTAGAATGCAGCTTCTAAATACCTTTTGTGTCACAATAATTCCATTCTTAGGATGTCTCCAATAATGAGGAAAGTATTAGTATTGAATTTAGTAGAGTTTCTTATAAGCTAATTTTCCTAATAAAAATCCAATTATAACAAGCACTATGCTGATAGTCCATGTTCTCAGGCCTTCATAAAAAAACACAAGATTAATCCCTGAAAGTATAAGCATTACACTACCCATTAGACATATAATATTTTTTGATTTTTTACCCTGTCTAATAATACATAAAAAATATAGAATAGATAATTTAAGTCCCAGTAAAACTATCAATATACCTACTATATCTTGTATTAATAAGAAATAACTGACATTGGCTTTATTTGCATCTGAAAACAAATAATTAAAATTCATACTTCCCTCTAAGTAATTAAATATTTAAATAAGCTTTAAGGCTTAGTGACTTATAGGAGAAGAAAAGTATAGTATTTTTTTCTTCTCCTGACATTTATAATATTATTTACAAAAGCCATTTTTTAAAAAATGATAGAGTAATGTTTGATCAATAATTATACTCCTGCTCTAAGCTCTTGTTGTTTTATTTCAGAAATTTCATCATCCGAATACTTTTTCATTGAATACCCTGTGAATCCATAGATAGTAGAAAAAATGGGGCAGAGGAAATTTAAAAAGCAATATGGAACATATGCAGACCATGGTACTTGCAGCATAGTTGCACAGTATACACCGCTTCCTGTCCAGGGGATTATAGGTGCTCCCATTGTTCCTCCATCTTCCAAAACTCTTGATAAATTTTCAGGTTTTAATTTAAATTGCATAAATAATGGTTCCATTAAAGTCCCTGTCATTACGTGAGCAAATGACTGCGAGCCGCCAACTGCATTACCGACGTATCCTATTATAAGTGTAGTAACAACAAGACTTCCTACAGATTTAATATAATTAGTAAGCTTATTTACAATGGCGGGCAATATGCCTGATACTCGTAATATACCTCCCAATCCTAAACCGGTTATCATAATAGTTGATAACTGCAACATGCTTGCAATACCACCGCGGTTTAACAATTTGTTTAAGAATTCATTACCAAAGTCTCCAGAAAAGCCACTGTATAAAGTTCCGGCAGCAAAGTTTAAAGGGTGACCCTGGTAGAGCACAGCGATAATTATTCCAGCTACAGCTCCAAGTAAAATAGAAGTAACCGGTGACTGTTTCATAATTAAAAGTGTTATAACAAGTATTGCCGGTATAAATGCAATAAAGCCTACATTGTATAATCCAGATATTGAATCCATTATTGCATGTACATTAGACATATCTACATTACTTGAACCGTATTTAAAACCAAATACAAGAAAAATAATTGCCGTGATTACATAAGATGGAATAGTGGTGTAGAACATATGCTTTATATGAGTCATGACATCTGTGCCTGCAACAGCAGGGCACATATTTGTAGTATCTGACAAAGGTGACATTTTA
The DNA here is from genome assembly GCF_030913635.1 of Sedimentibacter sp. MB35-C1. Classification (NCBI taxonomy): domain Bacteria; kingdom Bacillati; phylum Bacillota; class Tissierellia; genus Sedimentibacter; species Sedimentibacter sp. MB35-C1. The sequence continues at coordinate 434,391 of NZ_CP133188.1, read as the reverse complement.
TCTCCAAAATACGCTCCGCAAATTACAGCACCGGCAGTCATTCCTGCAGGTACACCCAAACCTTCACCGATTCCCATACATGCTATACCTGCTGTTGCAATTGTTCCCCAAGAAGTTCCTGTCGCTAGAGAAACCATAGAACAAAGAAACAAACTTGTAATCAAGAAGAAGCTTGGAGACATTACTTTTAAACCTACATATATTAACCCAGGAACTGTTCCAGATGCTATCCAAGAGCCTGTTAACGCACCTACTGCCATTATAATTATAATGGCTTCCATGCCTCTTCGGATCATCTCAAAAGCACCATTTTGTAAATCAGAATAGGTTAAACCTACTTTGTAAGCAAACGGAACTACAATTAACCAGCTAAAGAATAATAAAGTTGGTAATTTAACTTTATACATCAATATTCCTATAACCATAAAGACAATGATGAGTCCCAATGCTGAGCAGGCCATTCCAAACGACATAGTTGTTTTTTCTTTTTTCATTATAAAACTCCTCCTATTTTTAGTTGTAAGCGTTAAGTATATATATGTTAATTAAAATTTTTAAAGGGATATAGAAGCTTTGCAAATTAATACATGCCTTAAGATAAACGATTTCATTGCTGGCTAAAACTGGCGTCGTTCAATTGTCTGCCAGTTACGATTTAATTCAGAAACAATTAAGCAGGTATAATCTGTATTGATATTAACTCTTTCTCTATTTACTCAATCCATCTAATGCTTCTTTAATTTTTTTCATTCCTAATTCAATATCTTCATATGATGTTGCAAATGATATTCTGATATATCCCTCTCCCGTATCGCCAAAAGCACTGCCTGGAACTACAGCTACTCCTGCTTTTTCTAATAAGTACATGGCTGCTTCACTTGATGATAAACCGTATTTTTTGATAGACGGAAATATGTAAAATGCTCCCTTTGGTTTCACATATTCAATGTTCATTTCATCTAAATTTTTCATTATTAAATTTCTACGACGTTCAAATTCCTTAACCATTTCTTTGACACAATTCTGTGAACCGGTTAATGCTGCAATACTTCCAGCTTCTACAAATGTATTTGGACAACTTATCGTATGTTGATGAATTTTTAAAATTCCTGATATTAAGGTTTTAGGTACTACCAGGTATCCAACCCTCCATCCGTCCATGGCATATGTTTTAGAAAAACTGCCGATGATGATTGTTCTTTCCAACATATTTGGCAGATTAGCAATGGGGTCATAGCTAATATTGTCGTATGTTATGCCATTATAGATATCATCAGATATCACTATTAAATTATATTTTATAGCTATATCTGCTATTTTTTTGATATTTTCACTATCTATTATTATACCTGTTGGGTTGTTTGGGGTATTTAATATAATGCATTTGGTTTTTTCTGTTATGTATTCTTCTAATTTATCTGCACTTAGAGAGAAGTTATCACTTATTGTTAAAGGAACATGTACTGACTTAGCGCCAGTTAAATGAATCCAGCCATCATAATACACGTAAGAGGGAGTCGGTACTAGCACTTCATCTCCAGGGTTCAAGATTCCTTGTAGTGCAGCTACTATAGCTTCAGTAGCTCCTATAGTTTCTATTACCTGTTCTGGTTGTGCCTCAATTTTAAAGTCTTCATATAATCTGCTACATACAGCTTCACGAAATTCCATAGATCCAGGTGTTGCCGTATAGTGTACCTTACCCTCATCTAAAGCTTTTTTTGCTGCTTCTTTAATGTGCTCTGGCGTGTCAAAGTTTGGTCTTCCGATTGAAAAATCAATAATGTTTTTTCCTTGTTTTTTTAGCTTTTGAACCCTATTTAAAACCTCCCTTATTATAGATGGTTGCAATTCTTCAGTTCTGTTCGCTGCCTTGATCTCCATTGTTTTACCTCCTATTTTGTTTATTAGTTATTAATTACTTTTCAATTCCATTTAATGTTGAATTAATACCTTGTTTATTACCGTTTATAAAATATCCACAGGTCATTAAGATAAAACTAAATCCCAAACCTATAAATAAAGTATCAAAATTAAAATCAAACAAAATTTCGCTGATCAGTATACTAATCGGACTTATAATTATTGACGCTATTACAAATTTAGTATTGATTTTCTTTGGCAAAAATAGTGCTCCAAACATTGGAAAGAAGCTCACAGCTGCTCTTAAACCCATTGACATGAAACTCCATTTTAAAATAACAGACTGTAATGTACCAGTTGTAAATATCATTGCTATTAACAAAATGGCTATAATGGTAAAACGTGTTAAAAGAAGATTCTTTTTTGGATTTACTTTAGTAAAACAGCGTATAATATCGTTGTTAATTATTGTACTGATTCCCAATGACAATCCTGCGCCTGTACCAACAATAGCTATTAAAAGTGTAGCTAAAACCAATCCTCCAAATAATGAAGGCATATGATTAATTACAAATATTGGAAAAGACTGTGCTGGGTCTATGTTAGGGTAGTTCAGCTTCATGAACATTCCTATAAATACTCCACCTGCACCAATGGGAGGAATTAACAGTGAACTCATTAGTGCACCTCTAATTGCAGTTTTATCATTCCTGCCAGATAATACGGCTTGTATGTAAGTCTGTGTTGATAGAACACCAAACACTAAAGATAAACCTGCACCTAGGTCAATCCCAACTCCTCTTGCGAAAAGATTAAAATATTGTGCTTTTGGAAGTAATTCAACTATAGTACTTAAACCACCGCTTAAGGAAATCGCCAATATACCTCCTGTAATAACAGAAACATATAGTAATATTGTTTTAGCAATACCAACAACGCCTGCACCCAAAACGCCACCAAACAAAACGTAACTAGCCATTAGACCAATACTAATAACAGCACAAATTGTTGGTGCAAGGGGAGTCATTGATTTCAATAATGCCATTGCCGATAAGATTTGAGCAACAATATTTATAAATATACCTAAGGAACCTAGCAATGAAGATAGTAAACTTGGAAGCTTGCCGTATTCTTCTGAAATTATTTGCTGAATAGTTCTACAATCGCTGCCACGTAAAGGTTTTGCAAAAAATACTGCCATTACAAAGCAACCAATACTACCGCCTAAGGTAAACCAGATTGAAGAAAATCCATAAGTATATGCTAGCTGTGCTGTTCCAACGGTAGAAGCACCACCCACTAAAGTTCCGATTATTGCACCCATTATAATTAAAGAGCTTGCTTTTCCACCGCCGGTAGTAAAATCCGATTCATTTTTTATTTGTTTACCGGAATATACTCCTGTAAGAGCTATACAAATTAAAGTGACTGTAAATCCAATGATGTGTGAAAATGATAATAAATTCATTTTAAATAATCCTCTTCATAGTTTTCGAAAAATTTTTTGGATAAACCTTGATAAAAACTCACACTTCTCCTTTCTTTTATGATTATGCTATAGATTAACTTGATCTATAAAATAGATATATAGAAATTCATTTGAATATTTAGATAGCAACTTTCATGCCAATAAAATATATATGTTAAAAACGTTGATTGAGCTACACAATACGAATTATTATATTTTCAGTATTGATTAATTGTTAAATTCTGTGTTTAAAATAAAAACATTGTTAAAATTCTTTACTTATACAACTGATTGACTTTAATTTTTACGAGGTATATAATTGTGAATAACGTTATCATACAGCAAGGAGCATATTTATGGAAGGAAAAGTACTTTTTGTATCAACAAGCATGCGCATTTCTATGGAAGCTAAAAAATTAGCTGAAAGCAAAGGAATTAACTTGCATATATATAATGGCGGTATATTAAAAAATGGGCATATATACGCTAAACAACACGAGCATGAGTATGATGTTATAATCAGTCATGGAAATACTGCAGATACTATCAGGAAATTAGTGACAGTACCTGTTATTTCTATAGAGATAACAACCTTAAACATACTAAATACACTTTTGAAAGCTAAAAAATTTAGTAATAAAGTTGCACTTATAGTTTTTGAACATGACATGTTAAAAGAATTATATTCATTACAAGATATTTTAAATATAGAATTTGAATTGTTTACATATTCTAATCACAGCGAATTAAAAGAGCAGATAAATAAAGCAATCAGTCTAGGAATTACTACATTAATCGGAATTGGTGATTGCATAGCTGACGCAGCTGCAAAATATAGCGTGAATTCAATATCAATCGACTGTGATTTGAAGGAAATTGAAACTGCATTAATATCGGCTGCAAATATTAGTAATTTATCTAAAAAGGAACGAGAACTAACAAGAAGGTATCAAAAAATATTAGACCATACAAGTAGCGGCATTCTAACTTTAGACAATAATAATAAAATTATTACTCTAAATAAATTAGCTGAAAAAATATTCAATGTTGAATCTTCTGACATCTTAAATGATAGTATTTACAATGTAGAACAATTAAAAGTAATTGTCGATGCTATGGCTAGTGAAGAGATGACATTTAATAAAATAATCGAAGTCAATAATATTAAATTAATTATGAATATTTTTCCTGTCATAATAGAAAAAGATGTATATAATAAAATTATTTCTTTGCAAGAAGTTTCAAAGTTGCAGAAACTAGAATTAAAAGTAAGAACTCAATTATATAAAAACGGATTGTATGCAAAATATCATCTGGAAGATATTGTAGGAGACAGCAAATTAATTAAGAACCTAATATATAAGATAAAAAAAGTCGCTAAGACAGATACTACTATTTTAATATCGGCTGAAACTGGTTCGGGAAAGGAACTGTTTGCACAAAGTATACATAATATTAGTTTAAGAAAAGACGGGCCTTTTGTTACTATTAATTGCGCTGCTATGCCTGAGAATCTGCTGGAAAGTGAGTTGTTTGGATATGAGGAGGGAGCTTTTACCGGTGCTAAAAAGGGTGGAAAGCCAGGTCTATTTGAACTTGCTCATAATGGTACTATATTTCTTGATGAAGTAAGTGAATTGCCTTTAAATCTTCAGGGGAGACTGCTTAGAGTGCTGCAAGAAAAAGAAATTCTAAGAATAGGAGGGGATTATATCTTAAATGTTGACATAAGAGTCATAGCAGCAACTAATCAAAACTTATTAACTATGGTAAATGAAGGGAAGTTTAGAAAAGACTTATACTATAGACTAAACATTTTAGATATTAGAATACCACCTTTGCGTGAACGAAAAGAAGATATACGTGGATTAGCAAATATGTTTTTTGATAAAATGAATAAAAAATATGATACAAGTATCTCCAAAATTTCGGAAGAAGTAAACAAATTGCTGATGCAGTATGGTTGGCCGGGCAACGTGAGAGAATTGGAAAATTTCGTTGAAAAAGCAACGATATTATCAAACGGCTCTTATATCGATCCAGAGTTTGTCAGAGAGTCTTTGTTAAGTAAAAATGAGAACGATTTTATACAGAGCAATCTAAGTGCAAGTAATGATAATATTAATGTTCGCCTTTCAAACTTGAAAGATATTGAACTTCAAGTAATTGAACAGGCTAGCAAATTATATGAAGGAGACAAATCAGATTTAGCTGACATTCTTGGAATTAGTAGAACAACTTTATGGAAGAGGCTTAAACAAATTGAAGAAACACAAAGTTCTTAAGTAAACATAGAGTTTATAAAACCTCTGTTAGCTATAGATGAGTTTAATACACGTAATATTAACATATAAAAACAGTATTCGATATTTTCGATTGCGAATACTGTTTTTAATGTTTTATGGTTTTCATGAATAAACTAAATTTATTACTATGGGATCTGCCTTTTAAAAAATATATTTATTTTTATTGCTTAATTTGGATATGCCTTTAATGAGATGAAATTTTACATTGCTCAGCTAATTCTATTCCTTTATTAAACGCCTTAAGGTTAGCCTCACATACTTTTGAGTTTTTAGAGAACTTTTTTTTCAAAACATTAATTACAGCTTCGCTAGAAACAACTCCTGTCATTTTTACAATTATACCCAAAGAAACTATATTAGCTGCTGCTAAATTTCCAACTTCCTTTGATGCTTCTATTATTGGAAATCCATACTGTTTAGCTTTTACATCAGAAGTAGATTTTATGGAATCGCAATCATAAATAAGAATGCAATTTTCACTCAATGATTTTGCATATTTATTATATGCAACCTGCGCAAGGGCTAAAACTAAATTTTCTTCTATGACTTCAGGAAAGAATATTTCGTCTTTGCTGATTATTACATCAGATTTAGTAAACGTTCCCCTGGTTTCGACGCCGTAGGAAGTTGTAAGTGTAGAGTTGAGGTTATCAAACATTGTAGCTGCTTCACCAAGTATTGTGCCGCCAACTACTAGCCCCTGGCCGCCAACACCGCTTAAGATTATTTCATATCTTTTTTTCACTTATTTACCTCCTTCTTTACTTTTCTTCGCATCATTAATAACTCGTAAATATTTTGTACTATAATCTTCATTTTCTTTATTTACAAAGTTTCCTAATACAAACTTGTTTTCTCTTTCATTTTGCGTAAGCTTTTCTGCGGCAGAAATAGAAACCGAGTTTTCTTTAAACCAATTTAACATATCTGCAGGTTTTTTCATTCCATTAAGCCTTCCAAAGTGTGTAGGGCATTGTGAGATTGCTTCTACAAATGAAAATCCTTTCTTTTGTAAAGCTTCAAATATAAATTTCTCTAGCTGAACTATACCATATGTTGTTCCCCTGGAAACATAAGATGCTCCAGCTGCTGCTACTAGACCACTTAGATCAAAACCATGCTCTATATGCCCATATCTTGATGTAGATGTTATTTTTTCATGAGGAGTTGTTCCTGAATATTGGCCGCCTGTCATACCATAGTTTAAGTTATTAACAACAATTGCTGTAACATCAACATTTCTTCTTGCTGCATGAATTAAGTGGTTTCCCCCAATTGTAGCTCCGTCACCATCTCCCATTAAAACTACAACATTTAATTCAGGGTTGGCCAATTTTATACCTGTTCCAAAAGCTAATGCCCTGCCATGAGTTCCGTGGAATGTATTAGTGTCGACATAATCGTCTGCTTTGCCCCAACATCCTATTCCGGTTACAACAACTGTGTTCTCTCTTGTGTAATTCAACTTCTCAAAGCATCTTAGTATTGCATGTAATACGCTGCCGTTTCCGCAGCCGGCACACCAAAATAATGGAAGTTTTTCTTTAACCAAATACTCTTGTGCTTTCATTTTTCACCTCTGCTATTTTATCTAAAATTTCTTTTGGCGTAATAGGTTCACTATTTACTTTATTTATACCTAGTACCGGTGTTCTATAGTCGTTAAGTTTCTGAACTTCTCCTATCATCTGACCTAAATTCATTTCCGGTACAATTACTGCATTAGAATTTATTAGAACTTCTTTTACCTCATCTTCAGCAAATGGCCACAGTGTAACTAATTGCAATACCCCAACTTTCATTCCTTCTTCGCGTGCCATATTCATAGCTTCTAGGGAAGACCTGGTACTTCCTCCGAAAGTTACAAGAGTTATATCTGAATCTTCTAAATTATATTTTCTAACTTTTACTATATCTTTATAGTTTTTTTCTATCTTATCTGTATAATGTCTAATAAATTTATCTGCATTATCAGGTCTTGAGCATGGGAATCCTTTATTATCATGACCGGAGCCAGATAATCTAACTATGTAGTCACTTCCATAAGGAGCTAGAGGAGCAATTCCATCTTCATCCTGCATAAATGTTTGATATTCTTCAGGTTTACATTTAGGCTGCTTCCTTTGTACTATTTTATTTTCATCTATTTCTCTTATAATAACTTTTTCTCGTATATGTCCAACGATTTCATCAGCTAAAAAAACTACCGGAGTTCTATACTTTTCAGAGAAATTAAAAGCATCGATCATTAAATCGTAGCAATCTTGTGCTGTTGATGGAGATAAAACGATTATGCCGTGATCGCCATGTGTTCCCCATCTGCTCTGCATAAAATCACCTTGAGCAGGTTTAGTTGCTAGTCCGGTACTAGGACCTGAACGTTGAACATTTATAATAACACACGGTACTTCAGCCATAACTGCTACGCCTAAATTTTCTTGCATCAAGGAAAATCCTGGACCGCTGGTAGCAGTATAAGATTTTTTACCTGAAGCGGAGGCTCCGATTATTGCAGCCATACTAGCTAATTCATCTTCCATTTGTACATATAAACCGCCTTCTTGAGGAAGTCTGATTGATGACATTTCTGCTACTTCGGAAGAAGGGGTTATAGGATATCCTGCATAAAATCTAGCTCCTGCTGCTATTGCGCCTTCTACCATAGCTACGTTACCTTGAATAAACCGAATATCTTGTTTATGAGTCATTATTCTTTACCTCCAGTTAATGTTAATGCTATATCTGGGCATCGCAAAACACATAAATTGCAGCCTGTACATTTTTCTTGATGCGTATACATTGGTAATTCATTGATCTCATTTGTGAAAACTTTTGCAGGACAAAGTGATGAACAAATACCACATTTCTTGCATAACTTTTCATTTACTTCTACTTTCCACATAGTTGCCTCCTTTTATTGCTAAAAAATTAGCTATATATTTTTAATTTTTCATCTCCATTTAGCACTCTTATAACGCCTTGGACCATTGATTGCATTTCATTTTCTCCTGGGTAAACCTTTATAGGTGCTATAAAACTTACTCTTTCTTTTATCCATCGAACCAATTCTTCATCATAGGCTAATCCGCCTGTTAGTACGATACTATCAATTTTTCCCTTTAAAACTGTTGCTGCTGCTCCGATATCTTTGGCAATCTGATATGCCATAGTTTCGTATATAAGCTTTGAATAATTGTCTCCTTCTGCTATTTTCTTTTTTACTTCCCTAGCATCATTTGTGCCTAAATATGCAACTAATCCACCTTTGCCGGTTATCTTTTTCTTTATTTCTTCAATTGTGTAATTTCCTGAAAAGCATAATTCTACCAAAGAGCCTACTGGAAGTCCGCCAGATCTTTCAGGTGAGAAGGTACCTTCGCCGTCTAAGCAATTATTTACATCTACTATTTTGCCTTTTTTGTGTGCACCAATGGATATGCCTCCACCCATATGTGCAACTATAAAATTAAAAGAAGAATATTCTCCGCCTAATTCACTAGCTGCGAGTCTTGCCACGGCCTTTTGATTTAGAGGGTGAGATTTTGATTTCCTTTTTATTTCAGGAATGCCTGAAATTCTTGCATAATCTTCAAATTCATCTACAACAACAGGGTCAACTACATAAGCTGATATTTTTAAATCTTTAGCAATTGAATCTGCTATAATTCCACCAAGATTTGAAGCATGTTGACCCATAATACCAATTTTTAAATCTCTGACCATTTCTTCATTAACCTGATAAGTACCACCTTCAACAGGCTTCATGTTTCCGCCCCTGCCTACAATTGCATCTAATTCGCTGAGATCTATATGTTGTTCTTTTAAAATAGTTAATATTATATTTTTTCGAAATTCAAATTGATCGCTTATTTTATTGAACTTTTCCAAGTCGGAACTCATATGTGATACAGTTTCCTTATAGATAACATTTTTATTTTCGTATAATGCAATTTTTGTAGAGGTAGATCCGGGATTAATAGCTAGAATTTTATACGATTTTTTCATATATTCTCCTAATATTTATTATTTTGATTTTTTTGAGCTATAAAAGCAGCTAATGATATAGAATTAAGCTTTGCTTTACTTGAACTTGCCCTTGAAGTAAGAATTATTGGTACTCCTGCTCCCATTAGTACTCCTGCTTTTTCTGTGTGACCAAAGTACTCTATTGCTTTGTTTAATACATTACCAACTTCTAGATTATGCGCTATTAGTATGTCTGCCTTACCGGCAACCGGGTTAACAATGCCTTTATGCGATGCGGCTTCTTCAGATATAGCATTATCTAGTGCAAAAGGTCCTCCAATTACACATCCCTTAATTTCTTTTTGCTCATACATTTTTACTAATTCTGCTGCATGAACAGTGGATTCAATTTTTTTATTTACTTTTTCAACCGGACAAATTATTGCAACTTTTGGTTCTTCAATTTCTAAGGCGTTTGCAACTATTACCGCATTATTTATTATGCTGACTTTATCCTGAACGGAAGGTGATATATTAACAGCTGAATCGCTAATTATAAAAAGTCTGTTAAATTTATCAACCTTTAAAACTCCAACATGGCTAATTAAACCACTAATTTCCAAACCGGTTTGCTTATTAATAACTGCTTTTAAAAGAATTGAAGTATCTACAAATCCCTTCATTATTGTAGAAGCATTGCCTTCCTTAATCATGTTGACGGCTATTTTACATGAATTTTCTTTATCAGCTTCATCAATTATTTCATAGTTTTTTAGACAAATAGAATTATTGCTTAGAATAGTTTCGATTTTACTTTTATTTCCTATCAATATGGCACTAATAATTCCAAATGATCGAGCTTTCTCAATTGCCAGCAAAACTTCTAAGTCATCTGCAGCGGCTACAGCGACTTTTATTGGAGGATATTTTTTTGTACTGTCAATTATATCTTGAAAATTTCTTATCAATTTTTACTCCTTTCAAAATACTAATTTTATTTAATAACGTATTTCTAACGCACTTAAATATGTTTATAGCAAAATGCATACCAACTTAATTTGTAAATCACATTTCTATATAATTTAGTTAGTTTTAAGCGATTGTTTTAATACTTAGTTAATTTTTTAATAAAACAATTATTTTAAATTTATATCAAAAAAACTTAAAATTGATTTTAATTTTAACAGCCATGTTTAATTATTAAACACACAATTATTTTATATTTATGGGAAGGTATAAAAAGATAAGATAAAAAGGCGTTGGCGCTGGCACTTTCTTGGATGCATCCAAGAAAGGCAAGGAGGCGCTTGAGTTATATACAACTATTACTACTTATGGTATAATTAGACAAGTTAACCGTTCTTGATTATTAAGAAAAAAAGAAACAATTATGGTGAAATTCAAGAAATGTTCACTATGACTGTTAATGACTTATGCTATTTTTATGAAAGTCTACACATATTTTAAGCTGGGGGTAAATATGTTAAAGAAGATAATCGAAAAATATAGTTTGCACATATTAATTATATTTATATTAATGACTCTTTTAGATGGGGCTATAATATTCCAATTTTACAAACAAGAAAAAGAATATGAAAAAATAATAAATTCTAAAATTATATCAATAGTTATTGAAACTATGGAAAACACATCAAGGATTCAAGATTATCTTGATAGAGCGAAAGAGAGTTCAGAGATTTCAAACAAAGATTTAGAACAAATCGCAAAATGGTATAATGAAATGTTTAACTATGCCAGCGATGTTCAAAATTTCTATAATATTTACAAAAAAACTGATAATGGGAACTTTTCTTTAGCAGATACTCATTATTTTAGTCGGAGGGTCTATGAAATAGAAAGTATTCTTGAAGAAGAATATAGAAATGGTAAAAATATTAATGACCATACTAATATAAATAAGTATAATGAACAATTTGATAAAATATATGAATTTAATTCTTTATTTATAGAAACTATGGTTCACAAAGAGGCAATCTTGTATGTAAATGAGAAATATTGGCCAGATGAAAAAATAAATAATAAAATATTTATAGAAGATTTTTTTTATTGGAATTTATTTAACGATTTTTTTGAAATATTAAATAGTAAAAATTTCATATAAGCATTCACAATACTTTGTAATGAATATATAAGAAGTTATCTGCATGAAGAGGCACCGGACAGAACCTTTGGCGATGATTTTACAAATGGAAATTAGGGGGAAATAACTATGGTTAGTTTCAGTATTGTCAATACAATAATTGCAGTTTCTTTAATTGTGGCATTTTTATACTTGATTAAATTTATCTTTAGAAGTCATAAGTAAAATGGTTAGATTTTTTAGTGGCGGAGATTATTTAATAAAGATCTGTGTAGGTTTTAATGCAAGGTAAAATTCCACAAAAAGTAACAGATGAACTGGTGTCAAATAAAATTATTGACTCAGAGAACAGTGAGCTTTATACATACGGATTGCAGCAGGGAGCATTGATGCTTCTGAATATTTTAACCCTTCGAGCAGCATAAATTTGAATTTTTAAATTATAGAATTGAGGAGGCAATAATGAGCGAAAAAAATAAATTAATTATATCAAAAGTAATTATTGTTTTTTTAGTTTTAATATATCTTATTTCTGTATACCAGTTACATAAAGCTGAGCCTATTAAACATATTCATGGCACTTATCAGAGTGTAGATGCACCTGAAGTGTATACTTTTACATTTAGTTCTTATGATGGAACATATTTAATTAATTATGTTTATGAAACACTTGAAGAGGGAACATTTGAAAAGTATGGTTACAACACATATATTTGCAAAGATAAATCTGGGAAAAAATCGCTTTTAACACTACTTCACGATGGTTTCTTTTACTATGATTGTAAAAATGATAGAATTGTAAAAGCGATAAAGAAATCAGATGTACCAACTGTTATTTTCATAGATGAAAATACAAGGCGATGAGGCGATTAAAACATATTGAGATAATATAGCGTTTATATTTGGTTTATTATTGTTTGAAAAAATTACTAGAGCATAATAATTATATAAGAGGTGTAACATGAATAATAGAAATAAATTTAAATTATTAGTGGCTGTATTAATAATCTTAACACCTATAATTTGCGATAACATAGTGTTTCTAAGAGATAATCATATGGAAATGAAGTATATATATGTTTCCCTTGTAGTATCTAGTATCATTGGACTAGGATATATATATAACTTATTAGATAAGTAGTATTTTAAAACATAAATGCAAATATTAGCAGGAAAGAGCTTCACAATATGGGTTGTTACACTAATTTCTTAGTATAACAACCCTCTTGTATTTTTTATGAAAAAATTCTTTCTACATCCAACACCCCGGCGCCTTGCTCGTATGAAGAGGCTTTGATTCTTGAGCAAGCGTTGAGGAGCTTTCTTTTAATGTCGAAGTGAGTGTAATTTGGATTTTCGTTTAATAAAAGTGCTGCAGCTCCAGATACCATGGGAGCTGACATGGATGTTCCGCTTAAATTTGTAAAGACTTTTATCATTGTTTGAAAAGCATTACTAGAGTATAATTAATTATACAAAAAGTAGGCAGGTGAATTAAGTGTTTCAAATTGGAATATGTGATGATGAGTCTATTATTTGTTCTGAAATTGAAAATATCATATTAAATTACAGCAAATTAATTTCGGAAAAAATTGAAGTTGATGTTTTTTATTCTGGTGAAGAACTATATAATTATTTAAAAAATGATAATTATTTTGATATGATTTTTTTGGATATTGAATTAAAAAAGCTAAACGGAATTGAACTGGGAAAAATAATTCGTAATGAAATGAAAAATGAAATTACACAGATAGTATATATATCTTCAAAAGAAAATTATGCCATGGAACTATTTGAAGTTAGACCGCTTAATTTTTTAATAAAGCCTATTGATGATGCAAAAGTCATTGAAATGATGAACAAAGTCATGGAGCTTTTAAACAAGCTTGATTTTTATTTTAAATATAAGCAAGGACATAATTTTTTCAGAAAAGAAATCAAAGATATAATCTACTTCGAAAGCGACAACCGTCAGGTCAAAATGGTAACAACAACTGATGAAATTAAATTTTACGGCACCTTGTCAGAAATACATTTGCAGTTAGAGCCGCATAAATTTTTCTTTATTCATAAGTCATACCTTGTCAACTATTATCATGTGGCAGAGTCTTATTATGATAGGCTTGTTATGACCAATTCACAAATCTTGCCAATCAGCCAGTCAAAAAGATCAGAGGTGCGGAAATTGCAACTAAAGTATGAAAGGGATGAAATATAGGTGAATATCAGTGATTATGATTTTTTTTATATTACTACCAATATATTTGATGTATACATAATTTATAAATTTATGTCTGCCTTTTTTGACAGAAGGGATGTAAATAGGCAGGTTGAAATTATTTCATATGCACTTTATCTCTTTGTCTTTTCTTTAGTTCATTTATTTTTTAATATTCCTCTTGTAACTTTATTAGCTAATGTTGTTATGCTATTTTTGATTTCCTTTAATTATGAGACAGATTTAAAAAAAAGAATTCTAGCCATATCACTTATTTACATAATTTTAATTTCAATTGAAAGCATCGTTGCCTTAATATTTGGCTTTTTAGATTTTTCAGTATTTAGTAAAAATGATAAATTTTCTTCTGTAGCAGGCATAGTAATTGTAAAAATATTATTATATATTGCAGCACTTTTTATAAATAATTATAAAAACATAAAAAATAAGACAGTTATTCCATACAGCTATTGGTTTGCTATATTTTTCATACCCCTTACGTCATTATTTATAATCTTGATTATAATAGAAATGGCATCAGATAATGCTTTTAAAGTTATTTCTGTTATAGTCAGCTTGTTATTTGTTAATTTTTTCGTTTTTTATTTATACGATAAACTAAACGAACAACAAGAGGAAAAATATGAAAAGTTGCGATTATTACAACAAAATAATTATTATCAGAAGCAATTCGAGCTTATAAAAACATCATTAAAATCAACCAGATCATTTAAACATGATATGAAAAATCATTTGACCGTATTAAAGCTGCTTGTGGGAAAAAATGAACATAACAAAGCGTTGAAACACATTGAACAAATGACAGATGCAATTATTACAGAAAAGGAGTATGCACAATCAGGCAATATAATAATTGACAGTATTCTCAATTTTAAGCTTCAAGAAGCTAAGCAGCATGGAATATCTGTTTCATTAGAATTAAATATACCAGAACAATTAAGTATTACATCCTTTGATATGTCAGTAATACTGGGAAACTTATTAGATAATGCAATTAATGCTTGTTCAAAATTAGAAAAAGAAAAAATACTGGATGTAAAAATTAAGTATAAAAAGAGCAGATTGATAATCAAGATATCAAACACCTATAACGGAGATTTAAATTATAATGGAGATAAATTGATTACCTCTAACGAAGATAAAGAAAATCACGGTATGGGTATTAAAAATACAAAATTTGCTTTGGATAAATATAACGGTGAGATGGAAATTGAACATACAGAAGATGTTTTTACTGTAATATTGCTTATGTATTTGAATGATAAGTCAAAATAAACACAAAAATCTTAAGTTTCTACAAAAACATATATAGATTTCAACATGTTCCCGCACAAATAGTTTTTTTATGCTAGTATTAAAACACCAAAAGCAAAAAAAGCGAAAAGGAGGGGGATACCTTGAGGAAATTGGTTTTAAAATTTGGAAGCGTAATTGCAAGCTTTGCACTGATGATAACAGCGCTAAATGTAAATAGTACATGTTATTTTCTGATTCATCAGCCTAAGCTTCCAAAGGGTGCCGAAAAACTGCGTAGGTTTTGATGCAAGGTAAAATTCTACAAAAAGTAACAGATGAACTGGTGTCAAATAAAATTATTGACTCAGAGGACAGTGAGCTTTATACATACGGATTGCAGCAGGGAGCATTGATGCTTATAAATATTTTAACAATACTACTTGTTGGAAGAATGTTTGGTATGCTGTGGCAGAGCGTGGTTTTTATGGTAACATACATACCTCTCAGGACGTATGCGGGAGGATATCACGCAAGAACACAATGGGGGTGCTACATCAGTTCTGTAGTGTTAATCGTTGCGGTGCTTTTGGGAATAAGGTTTATACCATGGACAAACTTTATTATAATAGCGATTTCCATAATTTCAGGACTGATTATATATATTCTCTCACCCGTGGAGGATAGTAACAAGCCATTGGATACCACAGAGGTAAAGGCGTATGGCAAGAAGGCAAGAATGATTTTGGGGTTTGAATTTGGTGTGTTGATTTTGTTAATGTTTATAGGAGTGAATAATATTGTTGTGTGTATATCAGTTTCTTTAATAATGGCCAGTTTTATGGTAATATTAGGAGAAATAAAGAATTTAAAAAGGTGTTATATTTAAAAATGAAATTAATGGGAGGTTTATTATGAATAAAATTATGAAAAACCTAAGTAGGATATTAACATTGTCTTTAGTATTTGTGTTTACAATTCAATCGTATGCTTTGGGAATGCAAAATTCAGTTCTTATTGATAGTGTTCAAGTTAAGACATTAAAAAGCGAAGTCGGTGATGGATATTTTTATGAAAAAGGAATTGCTATTTTGCCTAACCAATCTGATTATCAAGAAATAGGTTATGAAGAAGAAAAGATTGGTGATATAACAACGTTGAAATTAACATATGGTGATGTCTTAGAAGAAGCTGTTTATAGTGATAATAGTGATATATTTACTGTTTCAATAAATGGAGTTAAAGAGACATTTAATAAAAATGATTATTTAATTAAAATTGACCCTAACAACATATCAAGAAGCTCCAGTGGAGATCCTAGCGACTATGGGATTAATGTTGGAACAAATTATTCAGCTAAGGAATTGATGAGAACGAATTTTACATTTAATTATGAGACTAAAATAGCGAGATTACTAGAAGATTATTCATGGGAGAAAGATTCATTTACTATTTTTGATTTTCCAGCAGGTACATATATTTCAGTTATAGCTACAACTTTAGCGTTAACTGTAGCAACTATTATAGCGGCTAT
Source organism: Sedimentibacter sp. MB35-C1 (assembly GCF_030913635.1). NCBI lineage: Bacteria > Bacillati > Bacillota > Tissierellia > Sedimentibacter > Sedimentibacter sp. MB35-C1. The sequence goes on along the minus strand of NZ_CP133188.1, from coordinate 417,681 downwards.
TGCTTCACTAGTTACTGTTGTTAATAATGTTCAAATTGTGAAAGAAGCTATTACAGGTGAAGCCTTTCAAATTAAACAATACTGGAATAAATATGGTAAGATATATACTGAAAGCCCTACGTATTACCACTCAGGTAGAACTTTAAGAATAAAATGTTTAAACATAGAAAATACAGATTCATATTCAACACAAGTTTTACAAGACAGTTCAAGTGGTGATTTTTACAATAACACTGGTATTATGCAAAGCATAATTAATGCATATATAGCTGTTAATTCTTAAGGTTTGGATTCCCAGGGACTATTTATATAGCTCTCTGGGAGTTATATTGATTCTATATAAGGATATTATGGAGATTGATAATGAAAAAAACAAATGCTGATAGTATTATAGAATATTTATTAAGTATTATAGTTTTATTATATATTGAATATATTATAGGTATAGAAATAGTGAGAATATACAATATAAAGAGAATTGTACTCATGTCTTTTTTTATAATGGTTGTATTAATAATTCTTATAACATTCTATATTATAAGAACAGCAAAATTCAGTGAATTTAGTATAAAAAGGTTGAAAAATTTAAATGTGTTTTTTTTTAGAGTATCAATATTGATTTCATTGTGTTTTCCCCTAGCCATATTTTTAATTTATGGCATTGAAAATATGAATAATTCTGTAGTATTTCTTTTTTTAAGCATATTTATAACCGTCAACATAATTGTCTTGCGCATATATTATATATCAACAATAAATAAAAATACCTTTCATTATTGCTCTATTTTTTATTGTTTATTATATCTATTTTTAGCTATTATTTCTTTTTATTTAGTAAATTCCATATAATCATTCTATATGTAGTCTGTTGACAATCCAAATTCAGTGAATTTAGTATAAAAAGGTTGAAATTTAAATGTGTTTTTTTTAGAGTATCAAGAAGACGCAGGGACGTTTCGTTTGTCTTTTTTGATTGTAGTTTCAATATAAAAAATTCAGGGTTGGTTCCAGAATATACTTTGCAAGAGATATTATTGAAAAAACGGAGAATTCTATTATGAAAAAAATTACTAGATATGGTTCGGTGTCATCATACAAAAATTTAGCAAGTTATTTTAAAGAAATGGCTGGCAAGGGTTATATGATTAGTTTTATATACGCTGGCTATTATTCTTTTGACAAAATTAATCCGGTAGAACTTGATTTTGAGATCATTATATTTAATGAATTTGATTTATCGATTTATGGAAATAGAGAAAAATATATTAAAGATATGATGAAAAAAGATTGGAAGTATGTGTTAAAAAACGATAAAATGATTGTGTTTTATAAAAAATCTACTGATGATATATGCAATTGTGACAACGATAGACAACAATATGAAATGGTAAAAAGTGTTTGGAATAGAAATAAACTTAAAAAATTTTTGAAGGAAACGGGTATCATCCCGTCCCCTTGCATTCATTTAAAAAATTCTGCTTATATCCAACACTCCGGCACCTTGTTCGTATGAAGAGGCTTTGATTCTTGAGCAAGCGTTGAGGAGCTTTCTTTTAATGTCAAAGTGAGTGTAGTTTGGATTTTCGTTTAATAAAAGTGCTGCAGCTCCAGATACCATGGGAGCTGACATGGATGTTCCGCTTAAATTTGTATATCCTTTTAAGTTTGTATTGGAGAGGGACATTATATTAACGCCTGGGGCAATTAAATCAGGCTTTTTAATCCTGTCAAATGTTGGGCCTCTGCTTGAAAATTCTGCGATAACATCATCATTTAGTTCCGGGGTCCGCTTATCATCCAGCGCTCCTACAGAAATAACATGCCTGCTGGTAGCGGGTGACAATATTGTATTTCTTAATGGACCGCTGTTTCCTACAGCAGCTACTACAATGAAGTTATTCTCGATTGCTCTGTTTGCCGCTTTAACCAGAGGATCTCTTTTTTCCCTTGATTGAGCTATTGCGCCCAATGAAAAATTAATAATTCTTGTTTTATAAACCTCCTTATTGTCTATAATCCATTGAACGGTGGATAAAATATCCGATGTGTTTCCATTTCCGTTTTCATCAAGAACCTTAATTGACAATATATTTGCTTCTGGTGCTATACCCTTGTATTTTCCTTTTGATGCATATCCGCTTCCTGCCAAAATTCCTGCGCAATGAGTTCCGTGCCCGTTGTCATCGTACATTCTTGATTCGTTGTTTACAAAGTCTTTAAATCCGGCTATCCTGCTATTAGGATATATTAAATCCATATGCGGAGAGATTCCGGTGTCAATAATTGCTACTGTAACATCTTTTCCTGTATAGCCGGTGTCTGAAATAAAATCTGCACCTATCGCATCTCTTGCTACATCCATAACTGCAAATACTTTTGAATCATAACTGATGAATTCCACATCAGGGTCGTTTGTCAGCTTTAGTATAGAATTTATGCTCATTTCACAGGCGCAGCCGTTAATAATAGGAAGTTCACGATTTAGCTTATTAGATAAAGAGGAAAGCTCGCCCTCTTTTATTTTCCTGTCAGTCTTATATGTCACAATGACAGGTATAATATTATTATTGCTTGAATAAATCTGTCCTCTTATAGTGGGACAAAGCTTGCTGTAATCTATATTATATCTCATAATATTCACCTACCTAAATTAATTTATGCTTTTAATTAAAGATGGTGTTCATTTTTGAAAAACATGGTATAATATTTTAAATGGCAGACTTGAGGGAAAAATATGAAATACAGGCTTTTTTCACTGCCATTTTTACCGGAATAAGATTTTTTTGGCTATAAAGTATTAAAAAACTATAAGTTCTAATAATAAGCGTAACAGGAGGTAAGTATGTCTAATATATTAGTAGTAGATGATGAAAGACCGATAGCGGAAATAATAAAGTACAATCTTCAAAAGGAAGGCTTTACGGTACAGACTGCATATGACGGAGAAGAAGCAATAAAGATGGTTCGTAAAATTAACCCTGAATTAATAATTCTGGATATAATGCTGCCGAAGAAAAATGGATTTGAGGTTCTTAGGGAAATAAGGATGGAATATATGATGCCTGTTATAATGCTTACTGCTAAGGAAGAAGAAAATGATAAAATAACAGGACTGGAGCTGGGGGCGGACGATTATATTACAAAACCTTTCAGCAATAAGGAACTGATTGCCAGAGTAAGGGCAAATCTGCGAAGAGTTAAGCTGTCAAGCACCAATGAAGAAATGAAAGCAAAAATAATAAATGTAGGTAATTTAACTATTGATATGAATACCTATGAGGTTAGCAGGGACAATGATATAATTGACCTGACAAATAGGGAATTTGACCTTCTTAAATATTTGTTTTTAAATTCAGACAGGGTTTTTAACAGAGAACATCTTTTAAAAGAAGTTTGGGGATATGAGTTCGGCGATTTAAGGACAGTTGATGTAACGGTAAGAAGATTGAGAGAAAAGATAGAAACTGAAAATGATAAATATATAATTACAAAAAGAGGAACGGGATATTATTTTAAGAGCAGATAGAAATTTTGAGGCTTAGTATGCTTTTTTGAGGCTTTACTATCTCAGAGAAATTTTTACGGTGATGATAATACTGCGATATCCTGCGGGGAGAATTTATGTTTAAAAGTATTAAATGGAAATTCATTTTAATTTATTTTTTGCTTGTATTCCTTTCTATGTCCATAGTAGGAATTTATATTGTCCATCAGCTGGAGGACATTCAGATGGAAATGAGCAGAAAAAATATGGAAAAAAGAATACAATCCATTATATATTCGTCAGAAGTGCTAAAGACAAAAGAATGGAGCGAAAATGTCGATGAAATTCAAGAGAATTTCCGAAGCATTCAAATAGGTTATAATGAAAACCTGTATGTTATTTTAAATGATGAACAAAAAACAATAATAGCCGGAAGTGTCGAAGATATAATAGGACAAAGCGCATTTAATACGACATCTATAAACAATTATATTTTTGTTAAATCATTAACCGGAACTGCTCAATATACTGTACCGCCCAACCAGTACGAAGAGGTTGAAGGAGATACAGAAACCCCAATTTTCTATCACATGTCATATCCCGTTAAAATGGACGGAAATATTAAAGGATACATTTATATTACCAATAATATTGAATATATTTATGATACGGTTAAAAAGTCGATGGAAATTATGACACAGGCAACCATAATAGCCCTGACAATTACTATATTTCTGGGTCTTGTTCTGTCATCAAGCATTACAGGTCCTATCAAGGAGCTTACATTTAAGGCAAAACAAATGTCTCAGGGAGACTTTGATCAGAAGGTAAATGTCAAGTCAAACGATGAAATAGGCCAGCTTGGTTCAATGTTTAATTTCCTTATTGATGAATTGAAAAATTCAATATCAAGTTTGCAGCAGGAAAAAAGTAAAATGGAAACCACATTTAAGTACATGGCAGACGGGGTGCTTACGGTGGATATTAACGGCAATATAATTCATGCCAATCCTGTTGCTAAAAAAATTCTGCTGCTGTCAGAGACTGAAGAAAAATATGACGATGTTGTTAAGAATATAAAAGAAGATATGGTTTTATCGAATTTAAAGGATAAAAATTACCATGGCACCGAAATTTTGGAGAAAGGCAGAGAAACATATAATGTAGATTATGCGCCGTTTATGAATAACCAAAATGAAATCGGTGGTGTCATAATAGTCTTTAAGGATATTACAGAGCAATATAAAATCGACAAGCTTCAGAGAGAATTTGTTGCAAATGTGTCTCATGAGTTGAAAACACCTATCACAACGATTAAAAGCTATGCGGAAACCTTGCTTGACGGAGCGCTGGAAGAAAAGCAAATTGCAGAAGATTTCTTGAATGTAATAAACTCTGAAAGCGACCGTATGTCAAGACTGGTTAGTGATTTGCTTAGACTATCCAGAATGGATTACGAGCAGACAAAATGGAAAAAAGAAAAAATTAACGTTGGAGAAATGCTTGGTCAGGTTGCTAAGAAGTTGCATATTCAAGCAAAGAACAAGAATATTAAAATGCATCTTGGAAACATTCAAGATGATATATTTGTATTGTTTGACAGGGACGGATTTGAACAGATATTGCTTAACATTGCAGGTAATGCAGTTAAATATACACCTGAAAAGGGCAATGTATGGATAGATGCTTTCAGAGACAGCAATAAAATAAATATATCTATAAAGGATGATGGAATCGGAATCCCTAAGGAAGATCAGTTAAGGGTTTTTGAAAGATTTTACCGTGTTGACAAGGCGAGGTCAAGGGAGCTTGGCGGAACAGGACTTGGGCTGTCTATAGCTAAACAGATTGCTGAAGCGCACAACAGTAAATTAACAGTTAACAGTGAAGCTAAAAAGGGAACTGAAATCATAATAACAATTCCTGAGCACAGTTAAGAGGTATTCATGAAACAGGAAAGAATTAAAAATATAATATTAATTTCAATGGTCCTGGTATGTGTTTATCTTAGCAGCAATGTGTGGTTGAAATTGCCTGACTTTATCAAATATAAGGGAGAAACGGGAGAGGATACCAAACAGGAGGAAATTGCGGCTGCTGATATATGGGATGTAGTGAGGCCAATTAAAAATGTAATTAAATACAAGGATAATTATACTATAACGTATTCTGATGAGCAGGACATATGGGGAAAATCAGTATACGTTATAAATGATGCGTTTAATAATTTTAATGCTTCGTCGATCAATGAATCTGCAGCGTTTCCGTCTCAATATCTGAAGTTTGATTTTAGTACAAATATTCCTGTTGAAATATTTTTAGGCCAAATGAAGATTGAAAACAAGGATATTCAATTTAGAATTAAAAACATTAAGAACATAATCATAGATTTAGAAAATACAAATGCAATTTATATCTATAATGGAGAGAATACGGTCAAAATTGAAAGCAGCAACATTAATACAGGTGAAATATCAAATATTGTAAAGCAATTTGATTTTGAAAATAAAACTGACTATGCATTTGAGCAAAAAATAAATGGTGAAACAATTCAGGTTCCCATACCCTTGGAAACTACAGCTCAAACTCCTGTTTTTGTTCAGTCAGAGCTGGATGTGTTTGATACTGATACGATAAATCAAATCGCTAAAAACTATTTTAAGGGAAGATACGATTATGTAAGAAAGTCAGTAGAGGTAAGCGGCAATACTGTATTTATGTACAGAACTGAAAAAGTTTTAAAGATAAATTCTGAAGGACTGTTGGATTTTTACGATACTACAGAGGAACTGGAGAATTCTTCTGATGTATATGACAGTTTTATCAGAGCTGTAGAGTTTACCAATGAATTTCTGGGTTTTCCAAAGGATGGCTATTTAAGTGGTGTTGAAAATATTGAATATGAGGGGAATTATGGGTTCAGGTATATTTTTTCATACAAGATATTGGAACGGCCGATACTTTTCAGCAGAGTCAGGGAGAATTCCGCGTTGCAAATCGATGTTATTGGTGACAGTGTAATTTCATATAAGAGATTCATAAGGGATATTGATGAGTTTCAAATGAATGAAAAAATTGAAACTCCCATTCCAGCAGTGGATGTTATTGTCAGCAATCTTGAAGAAGAATCAGACCCTAGGAACCCTGAGGATATACCAGAGCTTAAGCCGCTAAAGAGAGACATGATAAAAAATATAAGCAATATATATCTGGGATACTTTGATATTTCAAGAGTATCAAAAGATCAGGCGCTGAGAGTAGTATGGGTTATAGAGGTAGGGGACAAAAGCTATATATTTAATGCCATAACAGGCAAGCTAATAGAAGAATGGCAGTAAAGGCGGTTGAAATATGGATTGGAATAAAGCAAATACAGTATTAATTGCAGCATTTATAGTTTTAAATATTTTTTTATTAAGCCCTTCCTTTAGTGATGTTTATTCTGAAGAATACAATGTTAATACAGATTTGGAATTTATTGAAAATGTTGAAAGCATTTTGAGCGAAAGAAATGTTTATGTTAAATGTGAGCTGCCTGATGAAATATATGTATTGCCAACACTGGGAACAGAATATGAGATTTTGTATGTTAGCGATGAACTGTTGACTCGCTTTTTGGGGCCGGGAATGCAGGCTGTTGAAGATGTTACCAGTTACAAAAATGACGCAGGTGAGATACTTGAGATAAATGACGGCAAGAAACTTAACTATGTTGTGAGAGATAAAATTGACGGCGTAATCAGCTATGAAGAGACCATAGATAAAAAAATCAATACATTTATAGAAAATAAAAAAATAAATGCAGAAGGATATTCAGAAAGCTTCAGGTATATCAGCCAGGATTATTCAATAGTTGTTTATACAAAAAAATATAATGAATTCAGTCTAGATAATTCATATATGCGTTTTTATTTTGATAAAGAAGGAATTTATAGATTTGAAATGCAAAATATCGAGACTGCAAAAGAAACAGCTGAAAAAATACGTGTTTTTTCAGCCGCAGAAACATTGCCGAGACTTTTATCCTTTAATGATGTCAGTGATAAGGAAATCATGGAAATAAAAATGACATATTATAGTGCGGAAGATGAGAATTGGCAGTTGATATCAGGAATAAATTCATATCCTGTGTGGAAAGTTATTTTTAACGACGGAACTTACAAGCACTTATCAGGCATCAATACTTATGATATTGATTGACTTAAATATTGAAAATTTATCAATTATATTATATTATTAAATAAATTTACTAGTATCATATACTGATTATACATAAAAAAAGAATTGAGGAATTGTTTATGTCTAAATTTGTTATAGAAGGCGGAACTAAATTAAAGGGTAAAGTTAACATCGGAGGATTTAAGAATGCGGCTGTTGCAATAATTCCGGCAACCCTGCTATGTCCAGGCAAGTGCACTATTCAAAATGTGCCTAAGATAGAGGATGTTAATGTATTTATGGAAATATTTTCAGAATTGGGGGCAGATGCGAAATTTCTTGATGACACGTCAATATCTGTTGATGCATCAGGAGTAGAAGGATGCTATTTAAAAAATGGTTTATCCAAAAAAATGAGAGCTTCGTACTATCTGCTTGGAGCAGGATTGGGTAGATTTAAAAGAGCATCTACGCTGCTTCCGGGAGGGTGCGAAATAGGCAGAAGGCCTATTGATCAGCATATCAAAGGGTTTGAGGCTTTGGGCGCAACTGTGGATATAACTCCGGAAGGCCGAATTAATGTGTGTGCCGAAAAGCTTGTGGGAACAAGAATATATCTTGATGTAGTAAGTGTTGGAGCAACAATTAACATAATGCTTGCTGCAGTGTATGCCGAAGGAAGAACTATAATCGAGAATGCTGCAAAAGAACCCCATATTGTTGATACGGCAAACTTTTTAAATTCAATGGGCGCTGATATAAAAGGAGCAGGAACCGATGTAATAAGAATAAACGGTGTCAGTAAACTTACAGGCTGCACATACAGAGTAATTCCGGATCAGATAGAGGCAGGCACTTATATGATTGCTGCAGCAGCTACAAAGGGAGATATTATTATAGATGATATAATTCCTAAGCATCTTGAGCCTATAACGGCAAAACTGAAAGAAATGGGAATGGGAATCGAGGAATATGGCGATTCAATGAGAGTATTTTATGAAAAAGAACTTACACCGGTAAATATTCAAACTCTTCCTTATCCGGGATTTCCAACAGATTTACAGCAACCGATGACGGTTCTGCTTTCATCTCTAAATGGAGAAAGCACCGTGGTCGAAGGGGTATCCGAGGATAGATTTAAGTATGTGGATGAAATTAAGAAGATGGGAGCAAATATCGAATTTACTAAAACGAAGGCAGATATAACAGGAGCGGTTCACCTAAAGGGAACGGTGGTACAAGCCACCGATTTGAGGGCTGGAGCAGCCATGATAATTGCAGGACTTATGGCTGACGGATTAACAGAAATTAAAGAAATACGTCATATAGACAGAGGATACGAACATATTGAAAATAAATTTATGAACCTAGGCGCAAAAATGAAAAGAGTCAAGGATGATGAGTAATATATTAAGATAGAAAAAAATGCTTCAGACGTAAATGTTTGAGGCTTTTTGAATATTAGGCAGGTGGACAATGAAGAAAGCAGTGCTGATACCGGATTCATTTAAAGGTACCTTAAGTTCAAAAGAAATTTGCAATATTATTGAAAAATCTATTAACCATCACTTCCCGAAGTGCAGTGTAGTATCAATACCTGTTGCTGACGGAGGTGAAGGCAGTGTAGATTGCTTTTTGGAATCATTAGGAGGCAATAAGGTTTATGAGTCGGTTAAAAATCCATATTTTGAAGATATGAAGTCATACTACGGTCTGCTAAGCGGGGAAGAAACAGCAGTCATTGAGATGGCAAGCTGTGCGGGGCTCCCTCTTGTGGAGGACCGGAAGAATGTGGGCAAAACCACCACATATGGAGTTGGACAGCTGATTTTATCCGCAGCAAAAAAAGGCTGCAAAAAAATAATTGTCGGCCTTGGAGGCTCTGCAACTAATGACGGAGGGTGCGGTGCTGCTGCCGCTGTCGGTGTTAAGTTTTTTGATGAATGCGGAAAAGAATTTATACCAGTGGGTGACAGCTTGAAATCAATCAGAAAAATAGACATGTCCCACCGGTCGGAATTATTGAAAAACATTGAAATTATAACTATGTGTGATATTGACAATCCAATGTACGGGGAGACAGGAGCAGCATATATTTTTGGACCGCAAAAGGGAGCAGATGATAAAAAGGTTAAAGAATTGGATGAAGGATTAAGAAACTTGTCCGAAGTAATAAATAAGGATCTGGAGATGGATTTAAAAGATGTTCCCGGAGGCGGGGCAGCCGGTGCTATGGGAGCCGGAATGATAGCATTTTTTGATTCCAGGCTGCAGATGGGAATAGAAACAGTGCTTGATACGGTTCATTTTGACGATGTAATTTCTGATGCAGATATGATTTTTACAGGTGAAGGGAATTTTGACACTCAAAGCTTAAGAGGCAAGGTTGTAATAGGAGTTGCAAGAAGAGCTAAAAAAATCAATGTGCCGGTTACAGTAATTTCAGGAGGAACGGAAGATATCAAAGAAGCTTTTAAAATGGGGGTAACATCAGTATTTACAATAAACAGGCTTCCTCATGACTTTCAGATAAGTAGGTATAAAAGCAAGGAAAATCTTGAAGCAACTATAGACAATGTGTTAAGGCTCATTAAGAGTATTAAATAACGAGTTACCATGACAAATATTATAAATTTAGGGGGCAAAAAATGTTAAAGGATTTGAAATATTTAAAAATAAACTTACCTGAGGACATTCTAAAGCTGAAATGCAACGGTGATTTTGCAGGAGCACAAAAATTAATAGACAGGCGTTTAGAAAAACAAATTCCCACTGCTATGAGAAAAAGGCTTGAGATTGAAAAGGAAATTCTTAGAACTATTAAGGGAGAATACACGTATACATTTGAGCAGGCTCTTCAAAAAATGCAGGACAATATCGAGAACTTCACAAAAGAAGAACTTACGGAGCTTCAGGAAGATGGTCAGGCAGACTGGATATTAGTAGACGGTCAGGTTTATTTTAACGACAGCTTTTTCGGCACTTTAATTAAAACGAGATCTGATCTTGAAGCGAGGTTAATAAATAAGCAGGAAAGCGGAGAAGAAAGAGAAGATTTTCTGAACGAAAATATAAGGAAAACAAGGGAAAACAAAGAATCTTCGTATTTCATACATATGAAGACAACATTGAAACTGCAGGATGAAGCGCTGAGAAAAGACGGAAAAATCATGGTTCACATGCCGCTGCCAATTAATTGCCAGCAATCAAACATAAAAATAATAAAAACTGTTCCTGAGGCAAAGTATATTGCTGACGAAAACTATCCCAGCAGGACTGCATATTTTGAGACATCATTAGAAGAAAGCCGTGAATTTTCTGTTGAATATTCATATGAGAGCCATTTAAAGTATAATGATCTTGATGCTTCAAAGGTATCAAAGGATCAGCCGGGTTTTGATACGCAGGAGCTTGAACCGCATATTATGTTTACTCCTTATATAGCCGAGCTTGCAAGGGAAATAGTAGGTGACGAAACAAATCCGCTGATAAAAGCTAGAAAAATCTACGATTATATTACAGAAAATGTAAAATATTCATTTATGAGAGCATATTCTACAATAACAAATATCCCTGAGTACTGCGCGCTAAATTTAAAGGGAGACTGCGGCGTACAGGCTCTGTTGTTTATAACCCTTTGCCGATACTCAGGTATCCCTGCCAGATGGCAGTCGGGGCTTGCTGTAACACCGTATCATATAGGTCCACATGATTGGGCACAGTTCTATGTTGCACCGTATGGCTGGTTATATGCTGATCCATCATTTGGAGGCGGAGCACTGAGAAAAGGAAATAAAGAAAAGTGGAACTTTTATTTTGGAAATCTGGATCCATTTAGAATGGTTGCAAATTCGGAATTCCAGCATGAATTTGATCCGCCTAAAAAATTTTGGCGCCATGATCCATATGATAATCAGGTCGGTGAGTGTGAATATGAAAATAAGGAAGTAAGAAGAGAAGAATTTAAAGCGGAGTACGAATTAATAGAAATGAAAAAACTATAAGAATCAATTTGACAGCTCAATGAACCATTATCATTGAGCTGTTTGTTTTTCAACAACAAAAAATGCAAAGCTAGTTAGCTTAAAAACGTTGATATTTTTAACTAAATCAATCTGTATCAATATCAACAATTTTAGTATAGCGTCTTAGTGGAAATTCTCCGTCATGGGGTGCTCCGCAATATGTATGGGACATGTTTTCACACGGGCACACTCTGACAACACCGGTTTTGAAAAGTATATGGGACAGAGGATGCAATTCTGATTGGTCGCAAGCCAAACCTACCGTCTGCAGGTAGTTTTTATATGGACGCAGAGCCGACAGCAGTTCTATGTGAGGAAGCGGTCGTACCCACGGGTTACCGAACTGAATGGATGTGTCAATTATTTTATCCGGATATGCAATCAAGCTGCAACTGTCGCCTTTAAATATTCGGCTGTCTTTATAGATGCCTTCCAGTTCTTCTGCATACAGTCTCAGGGCAACCTGAGATTTTATTCCTATTCCGATTTTTTTAGCGTTTTTATTAATCGCATAATCTAAAACAGGCAAAAACCTATCACAGAATTCATATATGTCATTCATGTCATCAGTATCAAGAAAAATTCCCTGTGCAGAACTGCACAGCAATTGTCCAGTCTCGGCAATGTTTTTTGCAAGCCCTTCAAGTTTGTTTTGTGCCATACCTTGTTTCGTAACATAGGCAAAGCTTACTTTGTGTCCCCATTCAATAAGCTTGGTGTTTGGGGGAATAAGTCTTCGAAGAGCAGATACAGCTTCTCTTCCTCCCCATACAACCACAGCGTCTGCAACAGAAATTAGTTTTTCAATATGTTCAATGTCTTTCGAGGAATAATCAAAAACATAAATATAATCTGCCAGTGCAGGTTCTGCTTTTATAAGTTCAAACAGCAAGTGTGCAGATATACCTCCCTCTGCCGCAGGTAATTTCAAAATATTTATATTACCGGTCAAAAGGCCTTCAAGTACACTGAATGCCGGTAATCCGTCGGCATTTCCGGCAGCGACATGCAGTAAAACACCTAGGGGTAAAATTTGTCTGGTAACGGTAAATTCCTTATGCATGGGATTAAATGAATACGGGCTGCCAAGAGTATCACCTAATTCTAACTTCATTCGGTGCAGCAGGCTTTCTTTGCAGAAGAACCTCCGCATTTCATCTATATAGCTTCTACCCAATGACTCGTCAATTCCCAGATTAGACATTGCTTTGATGTAGAACTCTTCATCCAAGTCTGTTACAAGCTTGTCACAGGCATTAACAACTGTTTCGGTACTCAATCTTTCCTTATTTAACGTATCAATAATATGCTGCTCCAGATTATCAAGTACTATATCGCATTCTTTTGAATCAATAAACTTGCCATTTACAAGATTCATACTGCACCGCCCTTCTTTATGTCCAGCAGTTCAGAAGCATTTGCTGCACATGTTTTAATGTCCGCTAGGCCTACGCGCCCGAGAACTTCAAAATACGGGGAACTGATTCCGCAGCCGCATTCTTCGCCGGGATGCATTACTGCCAAATCGTCAGTCATAACACTTACAAACGGCATGCTTGTCATCATAGGAGTGATAAGATTTAGCATACCCGGCACTCCGAACCCGACAGGCTCCATATTTAAATCACGAATGATTACTCTTGAATATATTGGAACATGAAAATGATGATTGGGGCAGTTAAAGTATGCAATCGGGTGCTCCACGGCACCGAAAAATTCCCTGATATTGTCTTCTCCAAGCCCCAAAGCTTTCTCTGACATTGCATACAGAGTATCTTTGTCCACTTCCTCAGTAAAGAAATTTTTCCATCCACCTGCTAAAATTACAAGGGATTTAGGATGAAGCTTAAGCTTGATACCTGATTCTAGCAGTTCTTTCACCAAAAACATAAAATATGCAGGGAATCCCATGAAGCGCACAGGTAGTCCCATTTTTTCATAGCGAATTAAAGCATTTTTAATGCCGTCCATATTGAGCACATAATCTGTTCCGTTATCCTTCAGCGCATATTCTCTGTGTACAGCAGGGGCTGCATATGTAGTCGCATAGGCGGTTTTAACCGCGCCTATTTTATTCCTTTTAGACGGCTGATACCCAAGGACTATATAGTTTGTAGGACGCAACGATACTAATTTATTCGTAAAAAATGTTCCCAGAACCATGCCAAGTCCCCGCCATGCCGATGACAGATCAAGAGCCATTTCGCTTACCTTTCCGCTGGTGCCTGATGTAGTTGATTTAAGCATTAGCTTATTTTTAGGAGAAGAATAAAGTGTGTGGTTTTTTAAAAACAGTGTTGGTATTGGTGGAATTATATATATATCTTCTATGGTTTTAACATCTTTAATTGAAAAACCTTGTTGAGACAATATTTTTGCATAGTCAGTACAATTATTCGTGTGGTGATTTATATTTTCTAAAATTGCATTATGAAACAGACTGTCTGTATCTTTTAAATTATAAATATTTTTTTGAAAGAAAAGTCTGTGACCGAAGCTCATTTTACACCGCCTTTTTTCATGCTTTTATTGAGGCTCTTTATATTGCTTTCATAGTACCATATCAAAGTATTAAAGTCAAAGAGCACACAGGCGCATCAGTGTAAAAGGGTGGAAAATAAACACAGGATTTTTTACAGATGTAAAGCAAAAAACAATTGTGGAACTTATATATAATAACATGAATAATATATTAGCAGTACAATTGTGAGGGAGTGATTTTTTGGCTATTAAAATTTTTGTAGATCAGGGGCATAATCCAACTGGACATCATAACACAGGTGCAAGAGGAAACGGGCTTGTAGAGGAGGATATAACCTACCAAGTCGGACTGTATCTGGCTTATTTGCTGGAAAATGACCCGAGGTTTGAAGTTATGCTGTCAAGACCTACACCCACTACGGTTTTAGGTTATAATAATACGACAAGTTTAGCGGAGCGTGTTCGAATGGCAAACAGTTGGCCTGCTGATTATTTTATTAGTATTCATGCAAATGCAAATGAAAATCCAAACATTAACGGAGCGGAAATGTATATTTATCAGTATGGTACACAGGCGAACTGGCTTGCTCAAAACATTTTGAATGCAATTACTTACTATACAGATTTAAGGAACAACGGAATAAGAGAAAATCGGTCATTGTACGTTTTGCGCAGAACAAGCATGCCGGCTGTTCTTGTGGAAATGGGATATCTGACCAATTATCATGATGCACAGATAATAAGAGATGAGCAGTGGAGAATTGCTTATAGTATCTATGTAGGTATTCTGAACTATTTCGGTTTTGAATCCGTTTAAAATACGTTTCATCATAATCATAAAAATAAGTAGTATATAAGGCACAAGTTAATTGTTTATATCTTTTTATGAAATATCTGCAGGCAGCTTTCTGATTTGAAGGTGCAGGCAAAAAACGGGGGTATAAACTTTTTTATTTTTAAGATATAATTTAAATAACTTAATAATTTATTGTATTTATGTAAAATATATACTTTATATTAAAAATTTGATAAAATATCTTAAAAAGGAGTGTTGAATATGGATTCGATTGATTATGCTATTCTTAATAATCTTAAAGAAAACGGAAGGGCGTCTGCCTCTGAAATTAGCAAAAAAGTAAACCTATCTATACCCGCTGTCGCTGAACGGATTAGAAAGTTGGAGCAATCAGGAATAATACAACAATATACTATTAAGATAAATCGAAATAAAATAGGCAAATATCTTTTAGCGTTTGTATTTGTTAATATAGATAAAACGGAAAATATTGATGGTTTTAGAAATGAAATTGTAAAGCATAATTGTGTTTTAGAATGTCATCATGTTGCAGGTGGATATGACTATTTGTTAAAGGTTGCCGTAGAAGATACACAGGCTTTGGAAAATTTTTTGTCGAAGACTCTAAAGAAAATTAAAGGTATTTCAGGTTCAAACACCATTATTACACTTATTACTTTAAAAGAAGAAATTAATTTTTAGTGAGGCTGCGCTATGATTATGATTATTAAGGGTCTTAAATTTGGAATGTTGCTGCAATTTGCTGTTGGTCCAATGTGCTTGATGGTATTTAATACGTCAGCTTTATATGGAGTTTTTTACAGTTTGTACCTTGTTTTTGCAATAACGCTTATTGATGCTTTATACATCGCATTATCCTGTGTAGGTGTTGCCGCTGTTATCAATAGAGAAAAGGTAAATGCAGTTGTAAAGATGGTAGGATGCTCCGTGCTGGTTTTGTTTGGAGCAAATACAATAGCGAGTGCTTTTGATTTATCTCTACTGCCCAATATTAGATTATTCTCAAGTGCATCAAGCGGAAATTTGTTTATTCAAGGATTACTGCTGACAGCATCAAATCCATTAACCATTGTTTTTTGGAGCAGTATGTTTTCAACACAAATGATGGAAAACAAATGGAACAAAAAACAGCTCTTTTTGTTTGCTGTAGGCTGTATTATGGCTACAATAATTTTCTTAACAGTAATAGCTGTCATGGGAAGTATGTTGAGCAGCTTTTTGCCATCGGCGGTTGTTAGAATTTTGAATGTGACTGTAGGAATATTCTTAATATTTTTTGGAATAAGGCTTTTGCGAAAAAAGCGTAAAGACGAGGTTGCTCTATAAGTCTATATTTAATATAGACTAAGCATTGATGATTTTAAAATACGGGCAGGATAGTTTTATAATGACTTTCCTGTCCGCATTAAGTAGCATACTATTATGTGTTAAAAAATGACTTGATATTTCTATAATTCTAGGTACATATCATACCATACGGCACCGCCGTGACTGGATTCAGACTTACCTTTGTTTATGAATCCAAATTTTTCGTAGTAGCGAATTAGTTTGTCCTTGCATGTAAGAATGACGGCTTTCTTTCCTCTTTTTCTTGATATATCAATCATGTGGTTCATCAATAATGCTGCTATTCCTCTTCGCTGATAATCTGGGTGGACCAAGAGTCCAAATATGGTTTGAATGCTTCCGTCGCTTATATGTTCATTGTCGTCGTGGAACATGGCATCGTAAATTACATCGCTGTTTGTTACACACCCGTTTACTATTCCTATTATTTTGCCGTCAATCCTCGCAACAAAAAAGCTATCAGGAAACCTGGCAATCCTTTTTTTAAAGGAATCTCTCGATGCGGCTTCCGCAGCAGGGAAACATACGGCTTCCAGAGCTGTGATTGAATCGATATCATCTGGAACAGCATTATTTACTTCAATTTTTAAATTATCAATACAGTATTCTTTCATTTATTCTCCTCTTGTATATTTGCTTTTTATGCCTCCGTTTAAATTATTTACAGCTGAATCAAGCTGTTTCATAGCTTTTTCTAATACAGAGCGGGGACATGCTATGTTCATCCTCATATATCCTGACAGGCTTCTGGAGAAATTATTTCCAGAATTAAGCCCTAAGTGTGCCTTGTTTATCATGAAATCATTTAACTCTTCGTTACTCAATCCCAAATCTCTGCAGTCCAGCCAAACTAGGTATGTGCTTTCAGGTTTTGACGGCTTTATTTGTGGAATGTTAGCTTTGCAGAATTCTCTTACATAGTTTATATTATTCTCCAGATATGGTATGAGCTGTTTCAGCCATTCCTCACCTTCGCTATAGGCTGTTTCCATTGCGACAATGCTGAAACAGTTGTTGCGGTGTATCTCTAAATTTTTCCAGAACTTATCAAATTTGTCTTTTAAATTTTTGTCTGGAAATACTGCAAAGGATGCCTGAAGCCCTGCAAGATTAAAAGTTTTTGAGCAGGAGGTGCAGGTAATTGTAATTTTACCGGCTTTTTCTGAAACTGTAGCTGTGGGTATGTGCCTGTTTCCCCAAAGCATTAGGTCGGCATGTATTTCATCTGACGCGATGAGCACATTATATTTGTTGCACAGGTCGGTCATTTTTTGAAGCTCTTTCATTGACCACACCCTTCCTACAGGATTTTGGGGGTTACAAAGTATGAACAGTTTTGTTCCATGCTTCAATTTGTTTTCGAAATCTTCAAAGTCCACTGAGTATACTCCGTCTTTTTCAAGGAGCTTATTTTCAAGCACAATTCTGTCCCATGCTTCAACTACATCATAAAATTCGGGATATACGGGTGTCTGGATCAACACTTTGTCATTTATGTCCGTAAACTCATTGACTATGACAGACAGGGAAGGGACAACTCCCGGGCTGAAGCTTACCAGGTTTCTGTCTATGTCCCAGTTGTTTCTTCTGCTCTGCCAATTGCAGAATGCTTGAAAAAAAGAATCAGGTTTTGAAACATATCCGTAAATACCGTGTGCGGCCCTTTTCTTAATTGCTTCGGTTATAGGCTTAGCTGTTTCAAAATCCATATCCGCAATCCACAGTGGGATTAAGTCGTTAGTTCCAAAATTCCTAATTCTTTCTTCATATTTTACTGAAAATGTGTTGTCTCTGTTTATTATTTTATCAAAATCATACTTCATGGCACTTTCCTTTCAATATTTTTATGCTTAATTGCGTAAATATTGATTGCATAAACCATGCCAGCCGAACAATATATTTTTTGTCCGTTAGTGTTTGAAGGTAACATTATTATAATAATGCTCACCGGTTAATTGGTTAAAGTGAATTAAGCTTTAACCAATTAACCGGTGATTAGACATAGGTTACAAGTTATTATATGCCCTTATACCTTTATCATTGATTTTACTTCCGCCTCTTCCTTGAGATATTTTAACAAGGCCGAGATTGCTTAAATCATACAATATGCTTCGAACCTCCTGTTGGGTCAGGTAGTGCCCGGAGTTCTGGGCTTTTTCTGCTATGGACAGCCTTCCCAGGCTTTTTTTGCTTTTATATCCATCGTAAAGTATGCCCAATACAAGTGTGTAGTCATCCAGTTTATTGCCTGCTATTTTTTTAAGGAGACTTACATCTAAGTCTTTATCATGCCCTCTGCTTTTAAGCGGGGTAATTCTTTTGTGGAAGCTTTTAGGCAGGTCTTCATAGCTGATATAAGGTTTATCAAGATATGTTAAGTATTCAACATAGTTATGAAGCTCCCGTACATTTCCCTTCCAGTCATGTGCCATGAAGGCATTTTTGACCTCTGCCGAAAGCGTAAAACGCCCGTTCAATTCTTTTTTAATGTTTTCAAATAAAAGCATGATATCTCCGCCCCGTTCCCTCAACGGAGGTATTTCTATGGGAAGAGTGTTGAGTCTGTAATATAAATCGCTTCTGAAGATTCCGTCTGCTACGAGATCTTCCAAAGTTTCATTTGACGCAGCAATTATTCTTACGTCGACACTTATAATTCTGTCTCCGCCGACGCGCATGATTTCTCTCTCCTGAAGAACTCTCAGAAGCTTGATTTGAAGCGCCGGGCTCATACCTTCAACCTCGTCCAGGAATATGGAACCCTTGTGTGCAAATTCAAAAAGTCCCAGCTTTCCACCTCGACGGGCGCCTGTAAAGGCTCCCTCCTCATAACCGAAAAGCTCGCTTTCCAGCAGATTATCAGGCATGGCTGCGCAGTTAATTGCTATGAACGGGTTGTTGTTTCTATCAGATTCATTATGTATTGCTTGAGCGAAAAGCTCTTTTCCTGTTCCGCTCTCACCAGTAATAAGCACGGCGGAATTATTTTTTGCCATTTTTTTTGCTATGGCACAGGCTCTTTTTATTGAGTCGCTTTCCCCTGTAATATCATTAAAGGTATATTTTGCCGTATGTCCCTTACTTAACAACTGCATTCGAAAATTATGCTGCTTATATTCTTCTTCTGTAAATTTTTGTATAGTTGCAAATGCGCCTATGTACTTATTTCCCCTAATCACAGGAGCGATGGTGGCATTGATGTCAACATCCTTAAATTTAACCAGCCTGTTTGTGATTTTCCTTTCTGTTGTTTTACATTCTGCGAATGGCAGGAAATGCAGGCAGGATCTTGCGGATTTGTTTATCACTTGTTTTTGGTTTATTCCCGTTATTTCGGCTGCTTTTGAATTATACGATATAACTGTACCGCTTTCATTTACTCCAATTATTCCTGCGTCTATTATTTCCATCAGTATTTCAAATTGGCTTTCCATGTTGAGGGAGCGCCCAAAAATTTGATTGAAGTTATAATTGCTGGTTGCTATGGAATTAAAATATTCTTTGAAATGTTCCTTTTCCAATAGATAGTCCAGCTTAAGCCGTAGCGCGGTTTCTACTATTGTATTAGTATCCGGAATACGATCTCCCAAATCTATTATGTTTTCAGCCTCATCCGGAGCATATCGACCTTCTCCGGCAGTTATTGCAAGGTTGCAGCTTTTGCCCGGTATTGACCCGGGAAAGCATGGAATAAAATTGATGTGGTTTACACCAAGCTGCGAAAGCCTGGCTATGCATTCCCGCACCATTATTTCGCTCAGATTTACAAAATAGGCGCAGGTTCCCTTAGGGATTTTCATTAATGTATCAATGTTTTGAATTGTAAATTCAACATTCAGCTCAATTTTAGGAACATTTTGGGGAATAAATTTTTCACAGTCGTTTATGCTGTCAAAGGCATCGGTTGATACGATAAATATGTCTGCTTTATCTATCTTGTTGACGGAACCGTCCAGTACGCTGTAACAGCTTATACTGATTAAATTGCCAAATAGCTTCTTAAATATGCTTTTGTAAAACAATGAAGCATTTTTGCTTAATGTAATAATGGCTGCTTTCCTTACTATGGCTATCACCCTTTCTTAACTGTGCTTTAATGTTAAAGCTTTTTTAAATATATGTCAAGATTATGGTTAAAAATATAAATTATATCAAAATATTTTGTTTGGCATAATAATTGCAATAAAATTAATTATATATTATATTTAATAAAAAAATATTTTTTTAATAAATTTGAGGAGAAGACATGATAGAAGACATTAAATATAACACGCTTTATTTTGACGGGTGCAATACGGTTGAGTTGGCAAAAAAATACGGTACGCCTTTGTATGTAATGAGTGAAAATGCAATTGAAAATAAGTGCAGAGAAATAAGAGAAACATTTTTGGGCAGATATAAAAGAACAAGAGCCGCCTATGCTGCTAAGGCTTTTTTGACCTTGGCAATGTGCAAAATAATCGAAAAAGAGGGACTTTGCATGGATGTTGTTTCCGGGGGGGAATTGTATACGGCAATCAAGGCTGATTTTCCGCCAGAAAAAATAGAATTTAATGGAAATAATAAATCCGAAGAAGAATTGGAGCTTGCGATTGAATACAATATAGGAAGAATAATAGTCGATGGACTTGATGAGTTGAGCCTTATAGAAGAGATATGCAGCAAAAAAGGCAAAAAAATGAATATATTGTATAGAATAACTCCTGGCGTTAAGAGTGACTCTCATGATTATATAGTTACAGGTAAAAAAGACTCGAAATTCGGCATACCGCTTGATGACGAGGTTATATTTCCCGCAATTGAACAAGCAATAAATTCAAGATATGTTAACTTTATGGGATTTCATTTTCATGTAGGGTCTCAGCTTCATAACAATGAGTCTCATTTAAAAGCTCTTGATGTTGCATTAAAGTTAATAAAAGATACTAAAGAAAAATATAGTTATACTACACCGGAAATAAATATCGGCGGTGGTTTTGGAATAAAATACACAGATGCTGACGATAAAAAGTCCTATGAGTATTTTCTTGACCCTATGATGAAAAAAATTGAAGAATTTTCAAAGAATATGGAGATTGTAAGACCTGAGGTTGTAATTGAACCGGGCAGGAGCATTGTGGGTGAAGCAGGTATAACATTGTACACAATAGGTACCGTTAAGGATATAAAAGGTATAAGAAAATATGTTTCTGTTGACGGAGGTATGACGGATAATATCAGACCTGCTCTCTACCAGGCTAAGTATGAGGGAATAGTAGCGAATAAAGCGGAAGAGGCAAAGACTGACGTGGTTACAATATGCGGCAAATGCTGTGAATCAGGAGATATACTCATAAAGGATGCAAAAATAGCTCCTGCTGAAAGAGGAGATATATTTGCAGTGTTTTCAACAGGGGCATACGGATATACCATGTCAAGCAATTATAACAAGAATCCATTTTTGGCAACGGTGCTCGTTAAAAACGGAAAATCCTGCATAATAGTAAAAAGGCAAAGTTACGACCATATGATAGCTAATGAAGTGATTCCAGAATCACTAAACTAAAAAGAGGAGTGAGATTATGAATTTCACAAAGATGCACGGCGCAGGCAATGACTTTATAATTATAAACAATATGGAGCTGAAGCTTCCTGCTGACAAACTTTCTGTAATTGCAAAAACATTGTGTCAGAGAAAGGTATCAATAGGGGCTGACGGTCTCATGGCTGTTGATTTTCCTGAAGGCGATACGGACTTCAGGATGCGTTTTTACAATCAGGACGGCAGTATAGGCGAGATGTGCGGTAATGGAGCAAGGTGCATTTCCCGCTATGCTTATATAAACAATATAGCCGGAAAGAAAATGTCCTTTGAAACCGGAGCAGGAATTGTAAAATCGGAAGTACTTGAGGGAAGGCTTGTAAAAGTACAATTAAATAGCCCTGAAGTAATTAAGCTGGAAAATGATATTGAAATAGATGGCAAAAAATATGAGTGCTCGTACATAGAGCTGGGAAATCCGGGACTTCCTCACGCGGTAGTCAGGTATGAATTTAAAAATGCCGATGAATTAGAAATGTTTGATATCGGCAGAAAGATCAGATATTATGATGGCTTTCCAAAAGGAGCAAATGTTAACTTTTTTGATGTTATAGATGAAAACACGGCAATTGTAAAAACTTATGAAAGGGGGGTTGAGGATTTTACGCTGGCTTGCGGTACCGGCTCGGCATCAGCGGCAGTTGCGCTTATGCTTAAAGGATATCTGAAGGGCGGCAAAAGGGTTAAAATAATAGTTCCGGGAGGAGAGTTATTTATTGAGGTTGAAAGTAACGGCGAAAAAGTTGAAAAACTGTATCTTATAGGAGATACAAATATAGTTGCAGAAGGTAAAGTTATGGATGAGGATTTGAGGTATTAAGAATTGAAATATTGGAACGACGTGGTATATTTGAAAAAACTGATTAATAAAATATAATTAACATTTCAAATTAAAAAAGGAGTGCTAAAATGAGCCAAACAAAAGGAACTTTTTGGGAAAATTATCGGTTTTCGGTTACATTAATTATTTCTATTGCAATTGGAAGTATAATAGGTCTTTTATTCGGTGAAAAGGCAACAGTGCTTAAACCATTCGGAGATATATTTTTAAACCTGATGTTTACTGCGGTTACTCCGTTAGTATTTATCACAATTGCAAGTGCGGTGGGCAGTATGGTAAATATGAAGCGCCTCGGGAAAATACTAGGAAATATGTTTCTCACGTTTGTTGTTACAGGATTGATTGCGGCAGTTTTAATTATTGTTGTTGTTAATATCTTTCCCCCTGCTGCGGGAGCTAATATAGAGCTCGGTGCGGCAGAAACAGAACTTGAAAAATTGTCTTTTGCAGATCAAGTAGTTCAGGCGGTTACTGTCAATGATTTCAGTAAAATACTGTCTCGTTCCAATATGCTTCCATTGATAGTGTTTTCAATTTTGTTCGGATATTGCGTAAGTGCGGTGGGAGGAGAAGACAATATTGTAGCAAGAGCACTTGAAGCATTGTCAAAAGTTATGATGAAATTAATAGGTGTTATAATGCTGTACGCACCAATAGGATTAGGTGCTTATTTTGCCAGCCTCATAGGAGAATTCGGGCCTCAGCTGCTTGGTGCATACGCGAGGGCCATGGCCGTTTATTATCCTCTGTGTATATTGTATTTTGCCGTTGCATTTACTGCGTATACATATTATGCCGGCGGAATGCGGGGAGTCAAAACATTCTTTAAAAATATAATTGAGCCTGCTGTAACATCAATAGCAACACAAAGTTCCATAGCTACTATGCCTGTAAATCTTAAGGCTGCGTCGCGTATAGGAGTTCCAAAAGATATTCGCGAAATTATACTTCCTATTGGAGCTACTATGCACATGGATGGTACAGTGCTGTCATCCATATTAAAAATATCATTTCTGTTCGGAATTTTCGGGCAGGAATTTACCGGGATAGGTACGTATTTTACCGCAATTCTGCTGTCTATTCTGGGTGGTGTGGTAATGTCCGGAGTACCCGGTGGAGGATTGATAGGAGAGATGCTCATAGTAAATATGTACGGATTCCCTCCCGAGGCATTTCCAATTATTGCAACTATAGGATTCCTGGTAGATCCTCCCGCAACATGCTTGAATGCAACAGGAGATACGGTGGCGTCAATGATAGTTACACGCATGATTGAAGGAAAGGATTGGATGGAGAAAAAACTTACTGCACACGAGGAGCTTTAACTGTGGATGGTTTGAATTTAATATTAGAGACGCTGTGGATAACCACAGCGTTCTTTTATTACAGATCAGTTTTTGCTTCGCTTTTTTTAAAGCGCATGAATATGCTGCCAATATTGAGATTTGTTATTAAAAGTCCCAGCAAAATAATTGATGCACCAATCCACTGCATTGCGGAAAGCTGTTCATTAAGTACTATCATAGCAGAGAAGAGAGTTACAACGGGAACTGCCAGAGGAATTGGTGCAACTTTTCCCATTGGATATTTTCCAATAAGTATGTTCCATATCCCGTAACCCATCAATGTTGCTCCAAAGGCCAGATAGAAAATCGAAAAAATTGAAATTCCACTTAAGTTCGCAACTGCATTAATCAGCGTCTGGGGTGTATCAAGCATTAAGGCTATGCCAAGCAGGGGAATTGGAGGAATCATGCCCGACCACACTACCATGCTTATCATATCAAGTTTTTCTCCTTTAGCAGAAGCTTTGTCAGAGGCAATTCTCGCAACTATATTTGAAGCAGCCCAGAAAAAAGGAGCAAGTATATTCAGAAGTAAAGCTGCAATGGGAACTGAATGTTCTCCACCGCTGCTGTTTTCCATTGCTATGATGGCAAGGCCGACAGCTGCTGTCATAAAGCCTGCAATTTGCTTGGGTTTCAGCTTTTCGTGCAGGAAAATCATAGCCAGTATAGGTGATATAAATGCCTGAATCTGCAGCACTATAGAAGCGATGCCGGCAGGCATACCTATTTCCATGGCATAAAACAGGCATGCAAACTGTCCTACACCTACAAACAGGCCGTACATCACTATATATTTCCATTCGGTTTGAGGTTTTTTAATAAAAAACACAGCAGGAAAAGCAGTGAGCACGTATCTTAGTGCAACAAGCAGCATGGAAGGAACTCCCTCCAGCCCAAGTTTTATAAATATAAAGTTGATGCCCCATATGGTTACAAGAAGCAGCGCAAGTATAATATCTTTCTTTTTCATTTAACTCTCCATCATCAGCGTAATGTATTTTTTAACAGCTTTCAATGAGCCTGCTAAAATTCTTAAAATATTTATAACTCCAAACTTTTTAATCATCTCGGTGTTCTTATTTATAAAAAGGTTTACATACAAATTCGTCTTCAGCAGCTCCCAATAATAATTTCTTAATGATATAACCGAGGGCATTATCATGACTTGACCGAAACTCCATTTTTCAAAATCATCAGCTTCGTATAAAAGCCTGCCTCTATATTTTTCATACATCGAAAGATTTGGAAAAGGAGTCAGCGGACTGATTGAGGTAATTTGAGGCATGAGATTTTTAATGTACTTTCTAAAAGTCTTAAAGTCGTTTTTGCCCCAGTCGGGATGAGCCATAAATGAAGCCCATACATCTATTCCCAAGTTGCTTAGTATTTTGGCGGCCTCAAGGTTATCGGAAGTGCTTGATTTTTTATGGTATTTATGCATTTCATCGTCGCTGAATGTTTCATATCCAACCAGCAGAGCCTTAAGCCCAAGCTGTTTAAGCTCCTTCAAATAATCCCTGTATTCCAGTATACCTTTGACTGAACCGTACATTATAAAATTTTTATTCAGTTTTAAATCATTTACCAATTTTATAAATGCTTCAAGCTTTTCCTCACTTGAAAGAAAATCGTTGTCTATAAACATTATAGTTTGTTCTTCTATGCTTAACAAATCTTTTTTTGTAAGTTCCGGATTAATTAATTTTTCTCTTACTCCTTCTATTCTCCATCTAAGACAGAAATCACATACCTTTTCGCAGCCTGTGCCGAATTCCATAATTGCAGCCGGTCTGTATCCAAAGTAAGAATACTGATTACGATATTTAGCAGTGGATTTTCTGTCAGGGAGCATGTATTCATTTCTTCCTTCTGTGTTAGAAGATTTGTACCCCAGCTCCTTAGATCTGATGCCGTCTACTAGCTCAATTTCACCTGATGATAGTAAGTTGTATAACTTATTGAGATTCTCTGAATTTGTGTATTCAAATATATGATCAACGTCAGCGTGGCAAAAAGCATTCGGGTTTAAATAGGTCTGTGTTCCTCCAACGACGGTTATTATTGAATTGTCTGATTTTTTAATTTGCGAACAAAGCTCAAGAACCTTCTTCACGTCAATGCACAGGCTTGTAAACCCCACAACATCGGCAAGATATTCAGCAGCTTTTTCGGAAAGGTTTTTGCTTTCAATCATCATGTCAAAAATTTCTACTTCATGCTCGGATTTCAAAACATTATAAACCATTTCAAGCCCCAGAGGTTCTGAAAACATAAAATCACTTAGTGTTATGGCCTGCTTGATTCTAGGTGGTCTTACCAAAAGGATTCTCATAAATACCTCTCAAAATATATTTGGTGTAATTCTTTTCTTTATCTGATACCTGTAAAAAAGGTTAACTAAACAGTAAAATAAATATTTTCCTGGATTCTTTAAAAATTCTTTTCTTACAATGTTTCTTTTAACAATTGATTTATAGGTGAACAGAGATTCGTATAAGTCCCAGTATGCTTGAGTCAGTTCTTCGGGAGTCATATTTTTCGGAACGTGAACCGCCTCAGTACCATCAAAGGAATATATATTTTTGTTTATAAGCCTTCCTTCGAATTTAATCTCATCAAAAAATTTAGTGCCCGGTATGGGAGTAAGTATATAAAACCGCGGAACAGAGATTTTGTTATTCTCTATAAAATACTTTGTTGCCTTAATTGATTCAAGAGTATCGCCGTCGCCGCCCACAACCATCTCTGTTGATACATCAATGTTATGGGATTGTATGTTTGCAATGAGTTCGGGATACTTTGCGGGATTTGCCCAGCCTTTGTTCATACCGATTAAGCTTTCCCGGGAAATACTCTCAAGACCGAAACTCAGGGTTGTACACCCGCTTTCAGCCAATTTTGCCAAAAGAGAATTTTCACGCCCTATTCTTATATCACACTGGCTCATCCATTGCATGTTGAGATTTTTAATTTCAATCAGCAGTCTCTCAAGATATTCTCTGTCTGAAAAGATATTATCATCCAGCAGCAAAAATTTTTTGAATCCAAGATCTTTTACCTGCTTTATATCTCTTACGACTTCTTCCAGCGGTTTTTTGATATAGTGTCCCTTGTACAGACATGCTACCGAGCAGAAACTGCATGTATTGGGGCAGCCCCTGCCGGCTTGCACTGGAAGGAAATCTCCTATTTTTTTATTAACAATTAGGTCAAATCTTGGCAGTGGTGTGGACAGTGTTCCTTTTTCAAGATTTTTTTCATATATTTTCTTGAGCTTTCCGTTTTTGTAGTCACTCAGAAGCTCTTTCCACACAAGTTCTGCATCTCCAGCTACAACTGCATCGCAGTATTTTGTGGCTTCCTGTACCATTATGCTCACCATGTATCCGCCTAGAATTACGGTTTTTCCCATTTTTTTAAATTCTGCGGCAATATCCAGTGAACGTATTACGCCGTGCCCCATGGAACTTATACCAATGATGTCGGCATCCGTGTCCCATGGTATGTCTTCCAGTATTTCAAGCACAATTTCGGCTTCCCAGTCATCAGGCATCATGGCAGCCAGCAGGGGCATCGCCAGGTCTACAAAATAAAGACGGCTTTTCTTTATGGGCTTGTGGTCTCTGTCATAAGGGCTGGGTTGTATAAGTAAAATTTTCTTCATCATATACCTCTCAGTATTTTTCGAATGTACTGCCGGCTTACGAGGCTGCTACCACAAAGCATCTTTATATTTGCTTTCAGACCGTAGCGTTTGACTAAATACACAAGATGCTTGGGGCGCATAATTACCTTGTAATATGCCTTCAAAAGCTCGTAATAAAACCTTCGTATGCTCATAAATTCAGGCTTTAAAAGAACATGAGCCATATCCCACAGTTCGAACTTATCTCTTTCATATAACAATTCATTTGTATATAAATTAAAAATATCCGTTCCGGGAAGAGGAGTCAAAGGCTGGAGGTTTACAAATCTTACATCAAGCCTTCTAAGCCATTTTGTTAGTTCCTCAAAGTCACTGACAGTAAAATCCAACGGTATAATTAGCGTTGCATAAAGCTCTATATCCAAAGATTTTAATATTTTAATGCAATTTTCATTTATTTCCGCAGTTGTTTTTTTATTGTAGGATTTAAGATCCTTGGATCTCACAGATTCTATTCCTACAATTACGGCGTTCAAACCCACATTTTTGAGCTTGGCCATAATATCTGCATTCTCTGTAATAAAATCGGCTCTGCCATACACCAGAAATTTTTTCTTAATATTCTTCTTAATAAGCAAGTCAGCAAAATTATTAAGACGTTTTCTGTCAAACAAAAAATCATCATCGACTATATATATTTCTTCCTCCGGAATTGCTTCAAGTTCCTTGATAACATCATCCATATCCCTTGAGAAGTATTTTCCGTCCGTAATTTCTCTGCAAAAGCAGAATGAGCAGCTGTAAGGGCAGCCAAAGGATGTTTTGATCAATGCACAGGGGTTGTGAAACATGTAGTAGTAATACTTTCTGTATTTTGAAACAGATTCCCTGTCTGGATAGTTATAATCAAAGATAGTTTTTTTAGGAGCAGGCTTATCCAGTGCACGGCGAATTTCTTCCGTATTTCTTCCGTCCAGCAGCATTTTTACGGTTAAATTAAATCCGTCAATCCCGTTTCTATCATATACAAAGTCTATATGCTCTGACTTGAAATCTTCCGGTACAACTTCGGCGTGAACGCCTCCGGTTCCCGTCTTGACAGATGGAAGCAGTTCTTTTGAAGCCTTTGACAGCTCCTTTATTACTCCTGCATGAGTTATATATCCGGTAAACAGTATTAAATCTGGGTTTTCTTTTTTTACAAGGATTTCATATTTTTCTGTTTCAATTATCATGTCCAGAATTTTTATGTCAATTTGGTCTTTTATCTCTTCAGGTATATTTGATACAAGGTACTCAAGCTCCAGCGGTTCGCAAATCATAACATGCTGGAGACCTATGGTTTCGCTGTGAGGCCTTGGACGCACCAGTAGAATTTTCATTTTGTTGCCCCTTTCAGCTTGTATAGTGCAATTCTCGGCATAAAAAACTTTTCTTTAATAATTTGTAAATCATCTACGTGAAAGTACGGAGAAACAATTTCTCTGAATTCTCTGTCAGATGGGTAATATGCAGGGCCCGTAGTGAGCTTTACAAAAGACAGCGCAAATTTATCATATACATTGTTACCGCTGGCAAATGCCATCAGCAATATACCGTCATTTTTCAGCAACCTGTTTAATTCATGCATTACTTTTTCAGGACTATTGTAATACGGAAAAGAATGAGAGCATATTATCACATCAAAGTTCCCCTTTAATTTGTCAAGTTCATCTGCATTCAGCTGCATGTGAACCGCACCCGGATTTCTGGATTTTGAAATATCCAACATTTTTTCCGAGAAGTCAACTCCTGTTATTATCGGGCTGCTGAAAAATTCAGACATTTCACTTATTAACTGGCCGGTGCCGCATCCAAGATCCAATACCTTTATATTATTTATGTCCTTACTTTCAGACAGTGCATTCAATATATAATTTCTTGTAGGCTTTAAGGAGTATTTTTGAACCCACAGCCTGTCATACCGTGATGCCCAAAAATTCCATATGCTTGATTTCATAAATTCTCCTATTCTGTTTTTATCTTAAACACAGTATGTTTTTTTCAAAAGCGAGGGGCGTTTGATTTTATACAAAGATTACTTTCCGGTCAAATATTTACGAACCCTGTCTGATTTCACAAGGCGCAGTTGTATTCCGTAAAATATCAGAATATACATCCATTTGGGTAGTGAAGTTTTCAGTACCGGATGAAGGAAATCAAATTTTCTCGGGTCATCGGTCAGAAGCTCATCCTTCATTGATTCATAAAGAGTCGTT
Organism: Sedimentibacter sp. MB35-C1; assembly: GCF_030913635.1. NCBI lineage: Bacteria > Bacillati > Bacillota > Tissierellia > Sedimentibacter > Sedimentibacter sp. MB35-C1. Next base: position 387,694 of record NZ_CP133188.1, on the reverse strand, counting down.
CCTTTTAAAGGGGTCAGCATGGATACGGTATATACTTCAATCCCTGTTTTTTTAATAAATTTGTATAGGTTCGTGAAGTCTTTTATTTTGTAGTCCGGTCTGACCATGAAAAGCGCAGTCAAATCAATATTATTTTTTTTAAGTAGAGATATGACTTTAGGATAATCAAGGGCGTTTGTGTTTTTTTCATAGTCATCAAGCTCATGGTTTGTAGTTGCTTCAAAGCCCACAATTGCCTCTACAAGACCCGCTGCTCTTAGAAGCGGAAGCAGGTCGCCGTGTTTTAAGATAAAATCCGCTCTTAAATACCCTATTATTTTAACCTTCAGGCGTTTTTCATTTATAATTTCAATAAATTGCAGCGCATCAGCTCTGCTAGAAAACAAAACATCATCAACAATCCAGAAATAATCAGCACTTATTTTTTCCATCTCATCAGTCATGGCTTCATAATCAGCTGGAATATAGTTTCCGCCGTTCAGCAGTTTGCAACAGCAGTAAGAGCAACCATACGGGCAGCCGGTGCTTCCTTTGATTAATGCAACATTTCTTTTTTCCATATAATGAAGTTTATGAGAAAGACTGCGAAACAAGCTTCTGTCAGGAATCACATTTTCTCTTTCCTTCAGAGCTTTTTGGGGAGATTTATGCCATGCTGAACCAGATGCTACGCCTTTTCTGAAATCAATGCCGTCAATTCGGGTTTCTGTGCCGTGCTTGATGCTTTTAATTAATTCACTGAAGGCGGCCATGCTTGGGGTGTGGCATACATAATCTACAAAATCAGAATGAAAGTCATCTGGATTGACCTGTATATGAACTCCTCCCGCAATAATTTTAGCATGGGGAAATTTCTGCCTGTATGATTTTGCATCGATTAAAATTTGGTTTTCAGCTACATTGTATCCGGTTAGAACAATGGCATCCGGTACGATATTTTGGGGAGGATTCAAGTTGAACAAATCATCGATTATATAGCTTTCAACACCTATATTATTTAAAACGGATTTTAAACAGCAGAGTTCCAGAGGTTCCACAACCACAGGATCAAATGCTGTAAAAATTGTTTTGACTCTTACTTTCTTTAAAAATACAACCATGTTATTTTTCACCTTTGTCTTTAAATACATGATGCTTTACAGGATACGGTCTGTATGAAAACAAAGGCAGCAACATACTGATAAAAGAATTTATCAAGGGGTTGCTGTGGTGGGCAGTCATGTATTTGTATTTTTCCCTGCATCCTATTTTTAATTTGCTCTCCTCCGCCGTCTGTCCAAATTCAATTTCTTCAACACGTTTTTCAATTCCGGTTTCGACTATTTTTAAAAGCATGTTGTAGTATATGTCGTAAGCGGGTATATCTTCTTTTTTGAATCCACCGAATAAAAAATATAGCTTGTTTTTTATTGCCTTCAACTGGATGAAACCTACAACATTATGAGTTTCCCTGTCAGAAAATTCAAAAAGTTCGGCATCATACTCCCGGAAAAACTCAATGGGAAGAGTTTCAAGAGGGTTTTCCGTCCTGCCCATGATACTTAGATACAGGTCGTAATGCACCTTATTAAAATCATACCTGCTCAGTGTTTTGATCACAAGCTTTTCTCTTTCTCTTAAAGCTTTGTTAATCCGCCTTCTATAAGGGCTTCTCAAGGAGCTTAGATATTGGTCGAAATCTTCAAACCTATTCTCGAACACGAATGTAGACAAGGTTTTTCCACCTCCCTTAAAGGGGTGGTCGCTGTTTAGTAAAATCTTAAGTCCCTTACGCTGTTTTATATTTTTTTCGGCTTCAATATAGTTGCCGAAAAAACCGCTCAAGCACACAGAAACAGGAAGTCCTATTATTTGAACATGTACATTTAACGGAAAAATTCTGCGGAAGTTAAATAAATTAAGAGACAAGCGGTAGGAAATAATTACGCTGCCATTTGATACTTCATACTCTTGACCGCAGGGATTTAATTTTTCAAGCAAAGTCAAAAGAGGCAGCAGACTTGCCAGAGTTTCATAACAGGGTAAATTTAATTTATTTATTTCCTTATCTAAGCTGACTGTTGATTTGTGTCTGCTCATGACAACTCCTTGATATATGCTCTGTAGCGTTTTGACTCACAGTCTGCCCACTTTACTCCAAAGTTTTTTGATTTAAAATTATCTGATAATATCCATCCGGATTCCATATAGTCATACCTGTCATTTATACATTCAAAGCAATAATCGAACAACGCAAGTATGGCTCCTCGATTTCTTTCCGAAGGAATCACTCCCATTTCGACTATTTTAAATGTGTTTATACGGTTTCCAAACATAATATTTTTCATTACCGTCCTTAGTCCCGCTGCTTCACCATTGCTCATCAGTTGACTGAAGTCGGGATACCAGAGCATAAAACCCACAGGAACACCATTCTTCTCTACGAAAAGAAGATTTTCCGGTTTCATGAGGTGCTTCATATCCTTAAGCAGTTCATAATCTTCTTCCTGCTCCCTAGGATAGTAAAATAAATGCTCGCTGAATGCCTTATTATTTACATCAGTATATATTCCGCAGTCTCTTTTAAAATTATTAAAATCCGCCATTCTTACAGAGTATCTTTTTTTGAGCCTTGCGATTATATCGCTGCTCATCATGCTGTCAATCGATCTCATATCTTTTTTATAGCTTACCATTTCAATTGTATTAAATCCCGTATTTGTAAAAAAATCGTGATAAAAGGATGGATTATGAGACATTCCGAAGCTCTGCGGTTTATCATAGCCGCTTGCCAAAAATCCTAAGCCGTAATTTACGTGGATATTTAAAGATGCGGTAATTTTAGATGCATTCTTTTCCTTAGCCAGCTGCGTGGCTCTGTTCAAAATCAGTTTAAATGCTTCCATATTCAATTCGGATGCTTCAAAAAAACCAATTTGCACACAGTCAGGCATTCTGTTGGCACATGCAAGCAGGCTTATCATAACTACTTCGTTATTTTCTACTACCATAAGAGGTTCCAGATATACCGACCTGCAAAGCTGAGAATTTCCATACAGAAGCCCTTTAAGTACCCCCGACATTGTGTCGTGTTTTAAGGGACTCGAATATTGTTTTTTATAGAAATTTAAAAAAATTTTTCTGTTTTTTTCGTCAATACTAACAAGTTTCATATAAGTCTCCATAGTATAATATCCCATTATAGTATAAGTGCAAGCCAATTATCGGCTTGCTTCACACCAGTACAAAAGCATCAAATCAGATAAAACTGTTGAGGATTTATTTCATATATTATATTTATTATATCATAGCAGTTCTTCTATAACAACTGTTAAGGAAATCGGTATTAACAAGGGAGAGAATGGCGCAATTTACCGTTACAAGTTCAGATAAAGTGGAGAAATTAATTGAAGGCATTTGTTTTCAGGCTCGGGCTGAATATTAAAAAGTTAAGTGCTTAGAATAAATATATAATTTTCAATCGGAGAGATGAATGAACTTAAAATATCCAAAAAAATCAGGACTTAGATGGTCTAGTAAAATAAGAAACAAGCATTTCGGGCTCGTGTTTCTGGAGTTATTTCTTTATTATCTTACGGTAAATTTAGTGTTTTCAGCAGCATATTTTGCATTTGGATCACTAAAAAATGCGGCGAGTTTTATAGATTATGTGTATTTTTCTTTTGTAACATCTCTGTCCATAGGCTATGGAGACGTGGTTCCTCTAAATACAGCAGGCAAGCTGCTTGTAATAATTCAATCTTCCATAACGGCCGTGTACTTTGCTTTGATGGTATCCGTGCTGTCAGTAAAAATGTTTTATCCGAGAGATCTTGTAAAATTTTCTAAAAAGATAATATATAACCCAAGTACGGATATGCTGATAATCAGGGTTATAAACACAAGCCGGGAAGCCCTTGTAAATCCCGATATAAGAATCAGCATTACGGAACATAATACGGGATGCAACAGTGCCGGCATGTTCGATATCCCTATAGATTACAGGCTTACATATTTGGGAAAATACGATTTTTCATATACATTTAAAAACAGCCACAAGAATTTAAATGTTATGAATGAGGCAGAGCTTGCCAAAAAATATAACAAGTCTTCAAATACTGTAAAAAGCAGATTTAGAATAAATGTATCGTTGACGGGTAGCTACGGATTCAGTCAAACTGCAATTTACAAAAAATATTATGCCGAAGACATACATTTAGGGAAAGCCTTCAAGCCTATTACCTACAACAAAGAGTTTTGCGGTATAAAGGGTAACGTCAGATACAATAAAGCAAAAGATTTTTGGACTGATTTCGAAGACACGGAAGATTAAATAAAAATTGGGAAATATATAATATTTTTTTGTTTATTAAAAATATTTTGGCTATAGGAACTATATAATAATTAAAAAGGGAGTGATGCTATGAAAGCAATGGTAATAAACAAATTTGGCGGACCCAAAGTATTTGAGCTTATGGACATTCCAAAGCCGGAGATAAAACCGGGATATGTCCTGGTCAAAATAGCGGCTAGCAGCCTTAATCCATTTGAGATTAAACTAAGATCCGGATTATTGCCTGAGATTACGCCGCCATTTCCAGCCGTGCTAAATTCTGATTTTTCAGGAGTTGTTGAGAAGGTTGGGGAAAACGTTGAAGTACTGAAACCCGGAGATGAAGTATTTGGGTTTGTGGGCGGAATGATGAACGAATGCGGAGCACTTGCAGAATACGCCCTGGTTGATGAAGAGCTCCTGTGTCTGAAGCCGGCTAATATTGATTTTAAAACGGCTGCGCTGTATCCTTTAGTTGGTATCTCTGCATACAGAGCCATTATGGAAAACTCACATATTAAATCCGGAGACAAAGTGCTGATTCACGGAGCTGCCGGAGGTGTGGGACATATTGCACTGCAATTTGCAAAATTGTTAAAAGCTGATGTTTATGCAACGGTATCAAACGATGAAAAGGCAGAAATAGCAGAGCACCTGGGAGCGAATCATGTAATTAACTACAGGACTACCGATGTAGATGATTATGTAAATATGTACACTGAAGGAAAAGGTTTTGACGTTGTATTTGATACGATCGGTACCACAAACTTGATAAACAGTTTTAAAGCTGTGAAAACAGAAGGACTTGTACTTACAACAAATTCAAGGGTTGAACTTGACATGACACTCATTCACCATAAGTCTATTTCATTCAAAACTATATACATGGTGCTACCGATTCTGACAAATACAAACCGCAATGAAATGGGAAATATACTGTATGAAATTAAAAAGCTTATAGAAGCTGGGAATTTAACTATATACAGGGACAAAAACGAATTTAAGTTTTCTGAAATTACGAAGGCACATGAATATTACGAAGAGGGGAAAACCACCGCTAAAATTTCTCTGATAAATGACCTGAAAACGTAAGAGGTGCTTTGTTTAACGCAAAAAAATCAAAGGCTGTTTCCGTACAGGCGCAGCCTTTGCATATTATCCCCTCAATGTAGCAATGAGAGCAGTTGTATTCAATAACAGGTCTATCCCGTCTTCAATTGATTTAACCAGAATATCAGCTTCGGCAAGCAATTTTGCACACATACCCTCTGATTCTAGGACAGCAATTGCAAGAGAAGATTTTTTAAACATTTTTATATCGTTGTTGCCGTTTCCAAAGCATACAGTTTTATCTTTTCCTAATTCCTCAACTATCTCAGCTTTAAAGTCTCCGCAGTTGTTTTTAGGAAAAGTCTTTAAAGTTAAACCGAGATCCCTGCATTCTTCGGAAGCCGATCCGTATGTGTCGGCAGTAAGCACATATACATTTGCCGAGCTGCACAGTCTGGATATTTTATCTTTTATATTATCAGTAACTTTTCCGTTTGCAGCAATTGTTCCGTTGTAGTCAAACACAATATTTTCTATTGAATAAGCTTTTCCGCCCGGTACTGTTATTTCTATCATATATTCACCTCTCTTAGTTATTCATATATATTATATATTCCTGACTGCGTAAATCAACAGGATTATTAAATATTTTACTGGGAGTTCCTGTTTTAATTACGCTTCCTTCTTCTATAAATACGACCATAACAAAAGAGCATCATTGAGATGCTCATAGACTTGTAAAAAAATAGCTTGTTACTTTGTTCAGGTGGCTAATTCTCATGTGTGTTCAAACATGTATATGTTTAATCTGTTTTAACCTCCATTATTTTTCTTTTAAGTTCTTCGATTTCTTTTTGAGAAGACATAATTTTATTGCAGATTTCTGCTACGGGGCTGTCTGGGTTATCCTTTTCTTTTTCAAATACATATCTGCCTAAATCCAGAAAATATTTGTTTATTTGCTTCTCTTCTGCGGATATAGCCTGATTAAGTTTTGTAGTTTCAGCAAAGTCCTTTGCTTTTTCAGTAGCGGTATCTGCCACCTCGCCGATTTTCTTTCCCAACTTATCTAAAAATGCCATAGTGTCTCCTTTCCATAAATGAATTTTATTAATTTATACCAACTAAAATCTATTTTTAAACAGTGAAATAAATGAACAGCATATAAAAATTTCAACTGCACTCCAGTATATTCTATATTAGAAATTCCGATTTAAAATAATTGCAAATTTTTTAAGATTAGTTAAGGATTACTGTAATAAATTATATTAAGGAAAAAAATCGGAATAATAAATTATATGCAGAAAATATCAAAATAAGAATTAAGATAACCATGCGCAAACCAGGAATTTTGTATCAGTATTACGGTGGATTTGAGCGGTGGTTATTATAATAGCGGAGGAGGATAACCTTGGAGAGATATTATTATGATGAACCTTATAAAAGAGGACTAATAAGCTTGGTGTTAAAAGAGTTTTTTGTGCTGCTGCTGATATGTACCATAGGAATGGTATTCGGTATGATGTTTGTACCGCCGCAATTTGCATTTCTTGCAGGAATAGGATCAATAATAGTGCTGATTGTCGCAGCTGTAACAAGGCGAAGAGAAAACAGATCTCTGTCGAGAGTGAACAGCTATTCTGTGGCGTTTTTACTTGGAATAAGTACATTTCCTACGATATTGTACTACGTGTCTGCCATGGGTTCAATGATGGTTCTTGTGTCATTGGGAATAACAACAACTATATTTGGCGGACTGGCGTTATATTCGTCGCAATCTAAAAGAGACTTTTCATTTCTTGGAGGAACATTATACGCAGGTTTGATTGCGCTGATTTTAATAGGAATAGTAGGGATATTCCTGAAATCAGAAGTGTATAATCTGGCTATAGCCTGGCTTGGAATATTAATATTCAGCGGATATGTGCTTTATGACCTTTCGATAATTAAAAACAATCCCTTTACGGAGGAGGATGTTCCGGGGCTGGCTTTAAATTTATTTCTTGATTTTATAAATATATTTATTTATGTTTTAAGAATAGTTTCAAGGTTCAGCAGCAGGGATTAAAACACTAAAAATGCAGATTAGTTGACTTTTTATTTATTAACATGAAACCCGCTTTTAGCGGGCTTTTTTTAGTTTGACAAAAATTTAATTTACAATAGCTATAATTTAGTATATAATAACATTAGTCGTTATTTTTAACAAAATATAACGAGAGCTGATTATGATATTTAATAGAGATGCATCAACGGGAGGAGCAAATGAAACAAATCAAGACAGTTGACGCAGTAGGGCATGTACTGTGTCATGATATTACGCAAATAATTAAAGATGTTAAAAAAGATGCAGTTTTTAAAAAGGGACATGTTATAAAAGAGGAAGACATACCTGTATTGCTTTCTGTCGGAAAAGAAAATTTGTACGTATGGGAAAAGCAGGAAGGTATTCTCCATGAAAACGAAGCTGCGGAAATACTTTACGGAATCTGCAAAAATGAATATATGAAACCGTCTCCTGTCAAGGAAGGTAAAATAGAGGTAATCGCCGATGCTGATGGATTGTTTAAACTGGATACTGAAAGGCTTTACAAGGTAAACAGTTTAGGAGAAATGATGATTGCAACAAGACACGGCAACACAACGGTGAAAAAAGGAGATAAGCTTGCAGGAACAAGGATAATTCCATTGGTTATTGAGGAAGAAAAAATGAAGGCAGCGCAGGAAATCGGCGCAGGAAAACCTATTATGGAAATAATTCCGTTCAAGCACAAAAAAGTCGGAATAGTTACAACAGGAAGCGAAGTTTTCCACGGAAGGATAAAAGATACCTTTGGTCCTGTAATAAAAGGGAAATTCAGCGAATTTGACACTGAAATTTTGGGACAAACAATTGTTGATGACAATAAAGAGGGAATTACGTCAGCAGTGATGGAATATATAGAAAAAGGTGCCGATATTGTTGTCTGTACAGGGGGTATGAGCGTCGATCCTGACGACTGTACGCCTGGTGCGATTAAAGATACCGGTGCGGAAATCATTACCTACGGTGCACCTGTGCTTCCGGGAGCAATGCTTTTAGTATCTTACTACGATTATAACGGTAAAAAAGTTCCTGTACTGGGACTTCCGGGATGCGTTATGTATGCAAAGCGAACTATATTTGATTTAATACTTCCGAGAATAATGGCTGATGACCCTATAAAAAAATCTGATATAGACAGGCTTGGCCAGGGAGGACTTTGTCTGAATTGTAAGATATGCACATATCCAAATTGCGGATTTGGAAAGGGACTCTAATGACTTTGTCTTAAGTATAATACTGCTGAGAAGTTCGTTCTGTAAAACTTAGAAATGCAGGCGGACTTTTCAGCAGTTTGAAGTATCTTAGTAGATGCTTTACATAGCGTTATATTTATAAAAATCTAACGAAAATAATTATTAAAGGGAGAAAAGAAAAATGAAAAAAATTTTAAGTTTACTTTTGGTTCTATGTATGGTATTTTCATTAGCAGGATGTGCTGAAAAAGCAGCTCCTGAAGATGAAGCAGCAAAATCAGAAGAACCGGCACAGGAAAATACTGAAAATGAAGCAAAAGAGCCTGAGACAACAATGTTACTTGCTGCCGCTGCAAGCTTGAAAAATTGTGTTGATAAGGAATTACTGCCTTTGTTTATGGAACAGAATCCAACTATTAAGGTAAATGCAACTTATGACAGCTCAGGAAAGCTTCAGGCACAGATAGAAGAAGGAGCTGACGCAGATGTATTTATGTCAGCGGCTATGAAACAGATGAACGCTCTGGATGAAAAAGGTCTAATTGCGGACGATTCAACAGTACAGCTTCTCCAAAACAAGATAGTTCTTATTGTGCCGGAAGGAAGCAACAAAGAAATGAGTACGTTTGAGGATATACTTAAGGCTGATACTATAGCAGTTGGAGATCCTGAAAGTGTTCCTGCAGGACAATATGCAAAAGAAGCATTAGATAATCTGGGAATATGGGATCAGGTTTCTGCTAAGGCAAGTTTGGGAACAAATGTAACTGAAGTTCTGAACTGGGTTGCAGAAGGAAGCGCAGATGCCGGTGTGGTATATGCAACTGATGCCGCAAGCAAGGACAACGTGGTTGTTGTTGCGGAAGCACCGGAAGGAAGTGTGTCAAAAATAGTTTATCCTGTTGGTATGGTTAAAGCTTCTAAAAATCAAGATGCTGCAAAATTATTTATAGAATTTCTTCAGAGTGAGGATGCATCAAAAATATTTGAAAAGTATGGTTTCACACCTAACAAATAGGAGATAAACATGGAATTATCACCGATATTGATATCAATGAAAACCGCATCAGTAGCAATAATCATTACTTTTTTTCTGGGGCTTGTTGTTGCAAGATGGGTTGTAAGTATTAAATCCGAAAAAATAAAAATGATTATAGACGGCATACTGACATTGCCGCTGGTATTGCCTCCAACGGTAATGGGTTTTTTCATTCTGCTGGTATTTGGTGTAAAAAGACCGATAGGTAGGTTCTTACTGGAATTTTTAAGTGTAAAAATAGTTTTTTCGTGGGCAGCCACTGTAATAGCGGCTGTCATAGTTTCATTTCCGCTTATGTACCGTTCTGCAAGAGGAGCATTTGAGCAGGTTGATCAGGAGCTTATCTCTGCGGGAAGGACATTGGGAATGACTGAACGCAAAATTTTTTGGACGGTTGTTATGCCGATTGCACTTCCGGGAGTTGCTTCCGGAGGAGTGCTGGCATTTGCCAGAGGGCTGGGAGAATTCGGCGCTACGGCCATGGTGGCAGGAAACATAGCAAACATAACCAGAACGCTTCCGCTGGCAATATATGCGGAGGTTGCTGCAGGGAATATGGACGAGGCTATGAAATATGTATTTGTCGTGCTCATAATATCATTTGTGGTTATAGTATTGATGAACTATTTCACTTTTAGGGGAAGAAAATATTTAAACAAGGATAATGTCAAATGAGCTTAAAAGTAGATATAAAGAAAAAATTTAAAGGATTTCATTTGGAGCTGTCATTTGAAACGGATAAAGAGTATCTTGGATTATTGGGCGCCTCTGGAAGCGGGAAAAGCATGACGCTGAAATGCATAGCGGGAATAGAGACGCCTGACGAAGGTATCATTGAGCTTAACGGCAGGGTTTTATTTGATTCCGAAAAAAAAATAAACTTGAAGCCTCAGGAAAGAAATATAGGATATTTGTTTCAAAACTATGCTCTTTTCCCAAATATGACTGTGGAAGAAAATATAGGAATAGGGCTTAAAATTTCCAAAAAAGAAAAGAAGGCTGCTGTTGAAGATATGCTCAACACCTTTCAGCTTCAAGGGCTGGAGAATAAGTATCCCTCACAGTTGTCAGGAGGGCAGCAGCAAAGAGTAGCTCTGGCAAGGTGCATTGCATATAATCCAGAAGTAATTATGTTGGATGAGCCATTTTCTGCCCTGGATGCGCATTTAAAATCACAGATTCAGACAGATATACTCGAGCTTCTGAAGCTATACAAGGGTGAAGTTTTAATTGTGACTCACAGCATGGAGGAAGCATATAAGTTCTGCAAGAATCTTGTAATAGTCGAGGACGGTAAAGCTGTTCTTTTTGGCGATGCAAAGGAAATATTCAAAAATCCGGAGCTTGCTTCAGTGGCAAGGCTTACAGGCTGTAAGAATATTTCGCGCTGCAGATTATTAACACCTAATAAGGTTTATGCTGAAGAATGGGGCATTGAAGTCAAGTTGAACAAAAGCGTCGATGATGTGAATTTTCTGGGAATACAATCATACAGCTTTGAGATGTCAGATAGTGATTCCTTTAAAAACGAAAGCAATATTATTGAATGCAAGATAATAGATATTATAGAAAAAATTCAAGGATATACAATTATTTTTGAGAATAAAAACAACATCAAGTCTGAAGAACACATATATTTTAATGTCAATAAAGAAAAATGGAACAGCAGAAAAGACAAAGAAAACCTGTTCCTAAGAGTTCAGGAAGATTCAGTGCTTCTGCTGAAATAAATGCTGAAGCCGAAAAGTTTACAGTTTAAAAACTACAGATATTTCTCGAAATATGTATCGAACATTTCTTCCGAAGTGCGTTCCAGCTCTTGGCTGAACTGTTCGTAGATATTTAGAAACTCACTGCATTCAGGTGTTAACGTAGAGCCCCCGCCGTTAGCACCTCCTATTTTTCTGTCCAGAAGTTTAAAACCAAGAGCATTCTCGGTTCCGTTAATCATTTTGTATGCCTTGGAATAAGAAAGATTCATGCTTTTAGCGGCGGCATTCAGAGATTCGTATTTTTCTGTAAGTCTCAATAAGTCTAAGACACCCGGTCCGAAGAATACGCCGTCCTTTGCCAGGCGTATTTTTAAAGAACAATTAAATTTATTCATTTTTATACCTCTGTAATATGCAATTATATAACAATTATATTATATCACAACATGTTCTGTATTAATAAACTTTTTGTAAAATTATCGACACTCCCACGAAACATTCTTTAATTTCTTAAAGATCGCTGTTTTATAAAGGAATTGACAAATGATTCTTCTTTATCTAGTTTTTCTTCCTGCACAAATAAAAAAATTACAAATAATGTTAAAATAAATGTATAATAAAAAAAGGGAAATATGATAGGAGGATATATTTATTATGAGGGGACTGTATAAATTTTTTTTAGTGATATTAATTTTTATGGCAGTTATACTGCAAAGATACTATTTCGAAAACAATAATTTAAAAACAAAAATTATAGAGACAGAAAACAAGTACCAAGATCTAAAGATAAAGAAAATCAACGAGAATTTTTCTAAGGCTACCATAACTGAAATGTCATTGATACGTGAGACATTTAACTGGATGTTTTCCGAAGATGTAAACAGTATAATTTTAGAAAATTATACTGGAAAAACAATAAATTTAAAAGAAAAGTCTCTTTTAAACGAGCAAATATTAGAAGGAATGTATCTAGAAAACAACTTAATTATGCCAAAAAATATAATTGCTATTAAAATACATAACAGTAACAGGTTTTACTATAAGTTGAAATATAACTTTAAGGACACTAGCAACGAAATTTTCATTTTTGATGATGGAACTATAAAATATAATGAGAATTATTACGAATCGCCACTTTTATTAAGCATATCTCAATCACTAATGCCTATTACAGAAAATGTCGAGAAAAATACTAACGGAGCATTGCAAATGATGTTCAATTCATCTTTGGCTACTAATCTATCCTCAGAAACAGGTAAATTAAAAGAAGTGATGTTATTTAATTTATGGGATAACGCAGTAAGATTAAGAGCATCAGCACATTTTATTAATAAAAATATGGTTAAAACAAAAGATATAATATTTGAGACTAGCGATATGAATGTTCTTAAGTCAACAGGATACTGCGAAGGCAAGTCAGTAGATATGTATATTTATACTAAAAACGGCGGAGAGCTAGACCACATAAAGTTAAAATATTATGATACCGAAGAGGTATATAAGCTGAAAGAAGAATTAAAAACGGACCAAAAAATTTTGCATTTTAATAATATATGGACTGCAGATTAAACAAAATAAAAAACCTCAATAGGGGATATCAGCTTGACGACAAAAGGCATTTAGAACGCAAATTCTAAATGCCCTTTTAAATTAATGACGAAATAATGCTTTATATTGAAAATGAAGCTCCAAAAATGAGAATAGATAGGCTTTAAGAGCCCATATTTTTTCTTCTTATTTACTAATTTCTTTAAATTATGATAAACTAATGTAGGCTCGACTTTTATTTCCATCAGGTGTTTACCGTTGTAATTTGTATATCTTAATCCGTAATTTTCCTTGGCATTTGCGAAAAGTCTTTCCATGGTTTCTTTTCTTAAATCATAGATTTTCTTCATACCATTTGTATGGCGTATATCTTCACAAGTCTCAATGTATTCTTCCCAGACGTGTCAAATACCAACTTTACATGTTCCTTGCTGTTTGTGCATTTACTTAGATATGGACAATTTTTACATATGTAGCATTTGCTTTTGTATTCATCTAATATTTTGGTAAATATCTGTTCAAACAAATCCGTACCCTTGAACCTTCTTGAGTAGTTCTTTCCGAATGTGCTAAAATGCGGTACAGGGTCGTACATTGTTAATCTGAGAAACCATCTGTACGCTACGGTTACCTCTATATCCTTAACCGTTTGACGCATGCTTTTTATTCCATACAAATATTGTATGAGTACTATTTTTATCAGTATGATTGGATCCAGGCTGGGCTTGCCTTTTTCTTCAGAGTATTTTTCTTTAACTAAATCATAGATAAATGAAAAATCTATTGCTCTTTCAATGTCTCTTAGAAGATGATTATGTGGAACAATTTCATCCATCGACATCATTTGTACCTGTTCTCGTTTTTTATCAGTTTCTTTGCTCATCATGGTAAACACAGCTCTAATTTTCTTGTTTTTATTTTACCATAAAATTACTTGAAAGCATATATTTTTCAACAATTTTTGAATATCTTTAACGCAACAAAGTCGTAAGATTTTATTCTAATCTTACGACTTTGTTTACAGTCGGGATCCCCTAAATAGGGGATTTTTTATTTATACTAGGCTTGCAAGACTTGACAATAAAATTGTTCTTACATAAATATCTTTTAATGCATAACCGTAATCATATGTGTCATTCCATGTTTGAGATGAACCATCCAAGTCTTGATTTTCATCACCTATGGTGATATAACCTGCATTAACCCCATCTTGTCCTCCAGGTTTTGTTGTTGTTTCTGAGTGATAGTAATTTATTTGAATTACACGTCCATCACTTCCTTTAATAACATTAGAAATGACCATAACATGTCCTGTTAAACCGATAGTACAGCCAGTAACTATGTCCTTGGCTTTTGTTTTAACAGTTCCGTTTTCAGATGATGTCATATTTGATGATGAAACCCCACTAGAATAAGAAGCACCAAATTGGTCCATGACAGCTCCATCAGAAGCTTCGTTAAGAACATAATAAGCGAAGCCGGAACAATCTACACCATAATTGCTCTTATTTGAATTTATAATGGATTGTATCTCGTCTGCTGTTTTTAATCCTCCAGTGGAAGTAAATACGGCAGGAGTACCCAATAATGCATTTTTTATTTGAGCAGGTGTTTTTTTCCCACCATAATAATATGGGACTTTTAACTCTCTAGTAACAGTATTGTAAGTAAGTTTCAAGGGTGTGTACTCTCTTATTTTTGACATTAATGTTGTTTGAAATGACATTTTTAATTCCTCCTAAAATTTATTGTACCAAGATTTAAATTTCCTAGGTTAATTTAAACTTTCATTAATAAGAAACAATTTTAATTTAAAAATGTAAACCTATTTATTAAAAATATTATTTTTAATTTCGCTAATATCAGATTTTATATCTTCTACAATATTTAATTTATCACTTAACATTGTAATTATATTTTGATAATTTTTCTCTCTCTCTTCCTGTCTTGTATCTCTTTTTTCCTGTGCTTTTAAAATATAAAAAATTAAAGAAATAGATAAAACTGCCCATATTCCTTGAGTTGCTGCAACTTCAAACAATTTTTCTTCCATATAATTCATCGCCTGCCTTTAGTATTTCTATTTTCAATAATGCAAATGCTTTCTTTTTTTGTTTATAAATAGCTTGTCTTGAAATGCGTAAAATTTGAGATAATTCAATATCAGAATAACCATAGTAAAATTTTCCTAATATTATTTTTTTTTGTATAGTACTTAAATTTTTTATTAAACTAAAAAGATTTGTTAGTTCAAGACTTGAATAGCAATCATAACAAACAAATTCAGTCTCGTAAGTAGAGATATCAATTTTTTTTCTAATATTGGTTTTTAAAATATTTATATATTTGCTATTAAATGCGGAGTAAATGTAATTAACTATTTCACCATCACCTCTATTTTTAAATTTATTAAGATCAATATTTTTAATAAATTCTAATAAAAAAATGGTTAAATCGCTTTCGGCTTCTTCTTCATAATTTAATTTTCTTCCAAATTTCTTTATCATTGGCAGAAACTTGTGATACAAATAAATTATATATTCTTCATTATTTTTTTGTGATAATTTAAAGTACTCGTATAAACTTCTTTTCATTAGTTATCCCCCCTAATAAATAAGAACAAAATTCGCAAGTAAAATGTTAACCGTTTTTTAAAATTTAAACGAACAAAAATTCGATACAATATATAAATCGACATTCACACGAAAAACTTAAAACAATAAAATCTGTTATCGGGGAAAGCAAAGCCTAACCCGAAAGGGTACGCTCCAAGAGAAAAAAGGACTTGCTAAAATGAAAAAGAAAAGTGTAATTTAAAAAAAACGAATCTTGGCAACTAAAGAAAAAATGAGATACACAAAAAACAACTTACTACAGTTCATAAAGAACAGTATCAGAGCTGGCACAAATAAAATCGAGTTACAAATAACGAGTGAATATATTATGAGTATAAAAGGCACTTAATTTATAAAATTCAAAATGTAATTTAAACAACACGATTTATAGAAAAATGACATCAATTTATAACAACCTGTCTGATTATAGAACCGACTTTATTTTGCTATTAACAAAAATATAACATATAATAAAAATAACCATTAACAATAATTGCCAAAGGGAAATTTAGATGATTATAAATATAACTTTAGAACTAAAAAAGCATATTTTTATAAGTGCAGTAATTATTTTTGTATTAGCAAATTCTATACTTTTAGCAGGGTGCAGTAACGTAGAGTCTAATTCAGATTTAGAATATTATAAAAGTGAAAATGAAGAGTTAAAATTAAAAATTACAGAATTAAAAGAGAGCATAAAAAACTATAATAGCAACAAAAATATGTTAAATAACAATCTAGAAGAAACAAATATAGAGATAAGTAAAATATTACATGTTAAGGAAATCGGTGAAATATACTATATAGTCTTAATGTTTAATAGCAATGATGTTAACGATGTTCAATTATGGTAGTATGCAGAAAATTCTTCTGCCAGGATATTAGCGGAAGGGATAGATATAAATATTGAAGTCAGGGATCAATATCTATATTACAGTGTATTGAAGAATGTAAGAAATGATGAATATGTAAAAGAAGTTTTGAAAATTGATAGCGAACATAATAAAAGCGTGATTTATAAAGGCAAAAATGTTGAAATTAGTTCAAGTCCAGATGGAGAACATTTTATCATTATTGAAAACCCGGGAAATTATATAGAACCAGATGATATGGATTCAAAGAATGTAAGAAACCTGAAAATACTTGACAGACAAGATAATATAGTTTATGACGAGATTATAAAATCTAATTTGCAAACAGAGCTAGAACCTTTAGGATGGAATAATTCTAAGTTTTGGGCTACATTTAATTACGCAGGAGGGCGGCCGGAGTTCTTGGTGTTGGATACTGAAAAATTGCAATATGAAGTAATAGAAAACAATGCTGACTATTTTAAATCTGAATTGAATATAAGAACTGGATGGATTTGCTATAGCGATTTTCCACAATTTCGGGATATTGATGCTTACAATGATTTTTTAGAAAGCACCAAAGAAGTTAATTTATTTTTGTATAATGTTTTTACCAATAAAAAAATAAAAATTGCAACATCTATTGCTAAAACATTTGGCCCAAAATGGATAGATGATTACACATCGAGTATAGCGACCCGAAAAATAATGAAAGAATATCATATAACATAAATTAAATAAAATACATGTAAAATGAAATTCTCTAATTTATTAAATGATCGCTGTTTTATTGAGTACAAATAATGCTGCTTTATTTAGTTATTTTTCCTACACAAAAAAATAATAAATTACTTTAGTTTGGAATAGAATAAAAAATCAAGAATTAGAGAAGATACAGAATTGTAAGAAAGCCATGCTAAGAAAATCAATAAAACTAGTATTAAAGCAGTTCCTATTTTAAAGCCTTTATACCTAAAAGAACAAGAGCAAATTGTTATTCCTATAAAAAGCAAAAGGAGGAGAATAGAGAATGTAATAAGTTCTATTGTTTTTTCTGAATTTATTTTCATCAAGATATGAAGAAGCATTGACATATTTTATACCTCTTTAAAATTAAAAATATAATAGAAAACTCTTAAAACATTATATCATACAAAAATGTAAAATAATAGAAAAATAGAAAGATGCATTTTGCTCCTATTTACTACTTACTACGATTTGTTAAATTTAAACTGTTTCAACCACAAGATGGGCTAGATTGTGGGACCCACAGACCACCATTTTTTTAGTATACTTATATTTCGCCATGATGGCAAGCTGCCTTCCTGATGCTAACGGAGCAATAGCTTCTAGATAATCAATAATTTGAGTTTTGCATTTTGTCTTAAATGAGCTAAGAATCATATTGATTACAGCTCCGCATAGCGAAGTAAAAAATGTAAACCTTATACTTAATACATACCGAGCAAAAGTTCCTTTAATTAACAAAAGTTTGTTAGAGGATTAAAAAAAGAGCTACTGCAATCTAGTATTTTGGCTGCAGTAGCTCCTTTATATTTTTTAATAATCTGTATAATGTCTTGTGAAAGTAGGCATTCCAGTTTGAATCCAACCACCGTCAGAGCCGTGAACAACATATTTAAAATTCTGTGCTACATCATAATATATTACTGGATAAGAACCAAGCATAGCATCTAACGCATCTTCATAAGCATCCTGTAAATCAGCGTTATATTGAGCAATTTTGCCGTTTCCATAATTTAGAACCTCTAATAAAATTGCCGTAGCCACAGCAAGGGGTGATTTTGCAAATGCAACAAATGCGGCACATACAGAAGTGATTCCAATAAATTCATTAGTGGCATCTACTGCAT
This sequence comes from Sedimentibacter sp. MB35-C1, assembly GCF_030913635.1. Classification (NCBI taxonomy): domain Bacteria; kingdom Bacillati; phylum Bacillota; class Tissierellia; genus Sedimentibacter; species Sedimentibacter sp. MB35-C1. The sequence continues at coordinate 369,414 of NZ_CP133188.1, read as the reverse complement.
CTTCTGCTGCATTTCTCATTTTCTTAATTCCAGCTTGATACATCATAGTTGTAACTGTTTTTGTATCTCCACTACTAGGCATATTTTTGTCTCCTTTCTTTTATACTTTATAAGGCAAACTTTTAATTCCCGGGTCAATTTTGTCTTACACTATATAAAAACAACTTTCTTGAATTAAATGTAAACCTATTTTTGTAATTTTTTTAGTCTTTTGCCTGCACTAGACATACATACTGGATTATAACTCTTGTCGATCTTTGAATATTGGAAGTATAAAATGTCTTGACAGCCGATGCATTATGTGTAATCATATTGTTATATTTTAGGTAATTATTGGTAGAATGGCATTTTGTGCAAATTATTAAATTTACTAAGGATTTTTTTATTTGTAAAATCACTAAATTTAAAAACTTTCATAATTTATATAAGTGTTTGTAATTCCAGACATTTTAAATTATAAATAGGGGGGTAGAAAATATCGTGTTTAAGAAAAAAAAATTGCTTTTTATTTTAGTAATAATTATTATTTCTCTATGTATTTTATTTCAAAGATACCAGTATAGTATTATAGTTATGACCTCTGGAGGAGCAATAAGGACTGAAGAAAAAATAATGTATGGTGAAGAAGTAATAGAGAAGAAAGAACAGATCAGATATCTAATGGAAATTTTCAATGATAATCAAAAACTTAGAGATATTCGTAGAGAATATTCTAGAATAACAGATACAATGATTCCCGTTGAAGGGAAAGTTGCTTTTGACTATGCAATTGTTAAGCAGCAATATATTGTAGATAAAAAACTTGGCTGGATACCAATTGGATTGCCTGAAATCAAAATATTCGAAAAAAATGATTAGGATTAATAGGCTGATGGAAAAAAGCGAAATGAATTTTATTGAAGTTTTGACATATTTAGTAACTTTATTAAAAATATAATAGAAAACTCTTAAAACATTATATCATACAAAAAATTACTACGATTTCTTAAATGATCGCTGTTTTACAGATGAATGAATTGACAAATGTAGTATAATTAATATCAGCGAGAAAATTTGAATCGGAGAATAAAATGGAAATAATACATGTAAAGGGCGGAACGTACTGCATAGATTTGGAAGAGGCTTATGTACCGTTCTATAAAATAAATGACAGAGATATTGTTTTGATGGATACAGGATATATAGATGACAGAGATAGATTGGAATCGGTGATTGAAAAGCATGATTTTAATTTAAAAGGTATCATTACCAGCCACTGCCATCCGGACCATATTGCAAATAATCAATATTTTAAGGAAAAATACAACTGCATAATAGCCGCACCTGAGTTTGAGGCGCATCTATGCAGCTCATTTATAAATCTTAAGAGCTTGTGCAGCTTAATTACGCTTGCTGAAATTAAAGAGCAATACTGGTACATGTTTTTTGAGACAGATGTATATATATCGGACAAGCAAGAGAGTATAAACTTTTGTGGAGTCGATTTTAAAATAATGCATATTCCGGGACACAGTTCTGCTCAAATATGTATAATTACTCCGGATAATGTAGGTTATGTGGCAGATGCGTTGGTAAGCTATGAATTGATAGAATACACTAAAATTACCTACGGCTACATATTGACTGAGGATTTGAAGAGCAAGCTCAAGCTGCTGGATCTAAAATGCGACAAATACGTAGTTGCTCACAAAGGTATTTATGACGAAATAACGAATCTGACGGCAGATAACATAGAATTCTATAAGCGCAGGGCAGAAAAAATTTATGAGGGTATTAAAGGCAGAATGACAATGGAGGAGATTACTAAGGCCGCTTCGTCCAGTTTTGGCATAAAGCTGAGCAATATATACAAGTATGACTTGGTTTCAAGGATGATTGGGTCATACGTAGATTACCTTGATGAAACAGGAAAAATAAGAGCCGTCATTGACGACGGTTTTCGAAAATATGAAAGAAACGAATAGTGCAACGTTGTAGTGTAAGTTTATTTAAGCCTCAGGCTGCTGCTTCGTCAGCAGACAGTCAATATTCAATTGCGAATGTTGACTGCCTTTTATATTGCAAACTGTTTACAATTCAATAGTGCCTGTCCTGAATGCTTCCATCATTTCTCCGGTGAGGCTTATTTTTAAATCCGCCGGAGGGATGTCTTTTCTGTCAAGCCATTCTCCGACAGCAAGCTCATTTTTATCAAGTGTAATAGTGTCATCACCGTCAAGTTCTGCATAAAATCCTGAAAGGAGAGTATCAGTAAACGGCCATGGCTGGCTTTTATAGAACTTCAGGTTTTTAACCTTTAAACCTACTTCCTCCTGAACTTCCCTGTGAACGGTCTGTTCCAGACTTTCACCTATTTCGGCAAAGCCTGCAATCAATGCATATCTGCTGTAGCTGCGTCCTGCATACTTAGTGAGCAAAAGCTTGCTTCCGTTGTGCACGGCTACTATGACGCATGGAGAAATAGTAGGGTATGTATGAAATCCGCAGGATTCGCAATAAAGCATTCTTTCCATGTCTGATTTTTTAGTAGGATTGCCGCATTTGCTGCAGAATCGGTGGTTGGTATACCAACGGTTAAGTTGGCGTCCCACAGCGCCGGCAAATGAACGCCAGTACTTTGTTTCAGTTCTGAATTTATTTGTGCTTACATAGACCCAACCATCGACCGAATCCAGGCCCTTTTCATCTACCATGAAATAGTTGATATTGTCAATATTAAAAAGAAACTGTGACTTGTCTGCCAGATGTGGAAATTCTTTTTCATAATCAGAAAAAGAAGGATACCACAGCTTGTCTTTGTCCTCTCTGACAAGTACCATATCTTCGTCGTAGGAGAGAAACAAATATTGTGGCTCAGCCTTTTTATTTTTATAATTATTGTAAAAAACTTTTGGAGCTATATCCTGAATCATAATGTACCTCGTTAATTTATGTATATTGCCATTATAGCACAGTTAGTCAATATGTTTGTTATTTATTAAATTTAATTGTTAAATTTTTATGAATATTGAAGAAATATGATATGTTTGGTAAAATATATATAACAGTTTATAATAGACGTTACTTATGAGATAAAATTCAACAAAATGGTGTTTTAGAGTTATTTTTGTTACAATTCTTCCACGCATATAACTAGAATGAAAGGAGTCTTTTCACTGTATGAACAAAAAGCCGATTATTGCAATAATGTACGATTTTGATAAAACATTATCTCCAAAAGATATGCAGGAGTATGGCTTTATAAGCGGTCTTGGTATGAATTCTGAGGAATTTTGGGAAAAAAGCAGGATGAACATGGTTAATCACAACATGGATCAAATACTTGCATACATGCTTACAATACTGCAGGAAGCTGAGGGCAGAATGCTTCTGACAAGAGAGGTTTTCAATGAGCTGGGCAGAGATGTTAAGCTATTTGACGGTCTCGATACATGGTTTAAACGTGTTAATGAATACGGCAGGAGTCTGGGAGTTGTTGTAGAGCATTATATTATTTCCTCCGGATTGAAGGAGATAATTCAGGGAACAGAAATTGCCCGTGAATTTAAGGAAATATATGCTGCTGAATATTGCTACAATGAAAAAAATATACCCATATGGCCGGCAATGGCCGTAAACTACACCAGCAAGACTCAATTTTTGTTCAGAATAAACAAGGGAGTGCTTGATGTAACAGAGCACAAGGGATTAAACGAATCAACACCTGAGGAGAAAAAAAGAGTTCCTTTCAGAAACATGGTATATGTAGGAGACGGTCTGACGGATGTTCCTTGCATGAAACTGGTAAAAAGCAACGGAGGACATTCCATAGCGGTATATTCCCAAGAGAAAAATGTGGCTGACAGTTTAATGGCGCAGGGCAGGGTGGATTTTGCCGTGCCCGCGGACTATTCAAAAAACAGTCAAATTGAAAAAATTATTTTTGCAATACTGGACCAGGTAAGGGCAGTCCACAGGACTATACAGCTTCAGAAAAAGAAGTGAAAATAGAAAGCGGTTTAAAACAATATTAAAAAATATATTTAAAGGAGATATAAAATGCCAGCATTAAAACTAAATGCTATAGATGCAAAAAGAGCATTAACAATAAGTAAAGGGTTGATAGATGAGCTTCAAGAACTGCTTCAGTGCCCTAGAGACTATTTCAGCATAGAGGTTCCTCAGTCCAAGTATATAATGGACGGAAAATTTGTAGGAGGACCGCATATGGTGGAAGTTTATTGGTTTGACAGAGGCCAGGAGGTGCAGGATAAGGCTGCGGCAATAATTACTAAGCACATGAGTACAATAGGATATAAAAGTTTGGATATAATTTTTCATATGCTTGAAAAAAATAAATATTACGAGAACGGGGAACATTTCTAGAGCTTACTCAGTGTTTTTAATTTAGTAATTAACAGCAGATTCAATTGAAGCAACAGCAATATAAAAAGGAAGGGAAGGATTATTATGAAGTATGATTTTACCAGCATTATTGACAGACAGGGAAAGGACGCTATAGCTGTCGATTTGGCACATGGATTAGGCCCTGGACTGCCAAAGGAAGGATTCGATGTAATACCGATGTGGGTTGCAGATATGAATTTTCCTGCACTCCCTGCAATTCAGGAAGCAATAATTGAGCGTGTAAAACATCCGATGTTTGGATATTTTCTGCCGAGGCAGGAATATTTTGATTCAATTATTAATTGGCAGGAAAAACGAAACGGTGTAACCGGATTAGAGGCAAAGCACATAGGATATGAGAACGGAGTTCTTGGATGTGTTATGTCTGCCATCGATTCATTTTCTGCGCCGGGAGATTATGTGCTGCTTCATTCGCCTACATATATAGGATTTACTAAAACTTTGGAAAACAGCGGCCGAAGAATTATTCATTCAGATCTTGTACAGGATGAAGAAGGCGTATGGCGCATGGATTACGAGGACATGGAAGCTAAAATTAAGGCTTACAAGATTCATGCGGCAATATTCTGCTCACCACACAATCCATGCGGTCGGGTATGGGAACGTAAAGAAATCGAGATGGCAATGGAAATTTACAAAAGAAATGACTGCATAGTTATTTCCGATGAAATATGGAGTGATATTACACTTTACGGCAACAAGCATATTCCTACACAAAGTGTGAGCGAGGATGCAAAAAACCGTACTATTGCCGTGTATGCTCCGAGCAAGACATTTAACCTCGCCGGTCTGATAGGCGCATATCATATAATATACAGCAATTATCTTCGTGACCGGGTAAGATCACAGAGCGGCAAATCACACTACAACAGTATGAATGTTCTTTCGATGCATGCACTTATTGGAGCGTACAAACCTGAAGGGCATGAATGGGTTGAAGAACTGAGGGAAGTAATAGCTGAAAATGTTGATTATGCATACAAACATATAGTTGATAATTATAAGGGAGTTAAGCTGTTTAAGCCTCAGGGAACATATATGCTTTACCTTGAATGCGAGGAATGGTGCAGTGAGCATAACATGACATTGGACGAGCTTTACAAGGCCGGAACAGATGTTGGAGTAAGCTGGCAGGACGGACGTCCTTTTAACCACTCGTGCACATTGCGAATGAACCTGGCTCTGCCAAAATCACGAGTAATTGAAGCGTTTGATCGCCTTGATAAATATGTTTTTAATGTAAATAAATAGACTTCATATAAAGAAAAACCCCTGTTGCTAATCTGGCTTCAGGGGTTTTGTACTCAGAGACTACTGACGCAAATCAGAATTTATCGTAATAAATTTTCTCTGATGGTATATCCTTGAGAAGCAGAGCCTGAACTATTGAGTCAATCATTGCAGGACTTCCGCACAGATATGCAGAATAATTTTCGCCCTTCTCTATATATTTGTCAATGGCTGCAGGAACACGTCCTTTCTCACCATGCCACTCTTCGGATTCTTCTCGAGAAAGTGTAGGAACAAATTTAAAGTCATTAAGCTTTTCCTCAAAACCCTTAATTTTATCCAGCAGGAACAAATCCTTCATAGTCCTTGCTCCAAAGAAAAACAGTACTTTTCTGTTAATGTTATTGTCCGCCATAAACTGAAGAATTGACATAATCGGAGCCATGCCTGTTCCTGCTCCGGCAAGTATAATAGGTCCATCGTCCTCATGGTAATAAAAATCACCGTAAGGTCCGTTCACATGCACGTCATCACCTTCCTTCAGGTGGTGGTGTACATATGTTGTTGCAATTCCTCCGGTATAGCCTATCAGCAGTTCTACGGCATGCTTGTCGGTTACGGACGATGCTATTGAATAAGCTCTGTAAACCTCTTCGTCGTTACCCTCGTATGCAGGAGCTTTTAACTGAATATACTGTCCAGGTTTAAAGCTTATTTCTTCATTGCCAAAATTAAATCTCAGCAGTTTTATGGTAGGTGTAAGCTGTTCAGTTCTTTCAACAACCGCAGAATATTCCCTTACATTGAAAAGTTCTTCAGGTATGCTGATTTTTATATTCTGTTTTACCTTGCATTGGCAGGACAATCTTACGCTATCTTCAAGCTCTTCCTTTGTCAGCAAAGGCTTTTCAGTTGCAAGCACAGGGCCTCCGCCTTCGATAACTTTGACCTTGCAGTATCCGCAGGAGCCTTTTCCACCGCATGCGGACGGAATAAAAATTCTTTCTGAACGCAGAGTGTCTAAAAGACTGCTGCCTCCATTGACAACATACTCCTTATCATCATTTATGGTAAGCACTACTTCGCCGTAATTTCCTATTGTTCTGCTGGATATTGTAAGCAGTGCGGCAAGCACAGCGGTAATACAGCTTACAACAATTATAGTGGTTATTATTGTATTCATAGCCGCCTCCTACTGTATTTGTACCATGCCGCTGAAGCCGATAAATGCAAGCGCCATAATTCCTGTAATAACTAAAGTTATAGGCGTTCCTCTAAGGCCTTCGGGTATGGATTTTTCATTCAGTTTTGATCTTATTCCTGCCATAGCTGTTATTGCAAGAGCCCAGCCTAATCCCGAGCCGATTGAATACCCAACTGTCTGCATGAAATCATAGCTTCTTGTAACCATAAACAGTGATACACCAAGTATGGCGCAGTTAACGGTTATAAGCGGAAGAAATATTCCAAGGGAATAATACAGTGTTGGCAGATAACGTTCCAGAACCATTTCAAGGAGCTGGACAAAAGCAGCAATAACAAGGATAAATATTATATACATCAAATATTCCAAATTAAAAGGAACAAGGATTGTCCAATAAACCATGTAGTTTAAAATTGTAGTTGCGGTCATAACCATTGTTACGGAAATTCCAAGGCCTATGGCGGTAGGTATTTCTTTTGATACAGCTATGAATGAACACATTCCCAAGAAGTTTGAGAAAATCATGTTGCTGGTAAATATCGCTGCAAAAAATATTAATATAGGGTTAACTTCTATCATCTTTTCTCAACTCCTTTTCTTTCAAGCTTAAGCCTTCTGTTGTTTGCTGCCCACATAACACCTGCAAGTATGAAAAATGCCGACGGAGGCATTACCATCAGTGTCCATCTGGTTATAGTATCCGGAAGTATTTGCATTCCAAATACTGTGCCGAATCCCAAGGATTCACGCACAAATGAAATTATCATAAGAACTGCAGTATATCCAAGACCGGAAGCAAGCCCGTCCATAAAAGACAACATCGGAGGGTTTGACTGTGCAAAGCCTTCTGCCCTTCCCATAATTATGCAGTTGGTTATAATAAGGCCTACATATGGGCCCAATGCTTTACTCATTTCAGGCATAAGCGCCTTTAAAGAAATATCGACTATTATAACATAGGACGATATAATCAACACCTGAACCATCATACGTATGTGCTTTGGTGTATATTTTTTTAATATAGAAACCGTCAGGCACGAAAAAGCTGTTACCAATGTCAGTGCAATTCCCATTATCAGCGAGTTCATCATCAGATTTGTAACCGCCAGGGCTGAACAAATGCCTATTACCTGAACAAGTATTGGGTTTTCGGTAAGTATTCCCTTTTTAAATATCTTTCTTATTTCAGATTTTTTAGCCAATTATTTCACCCCCTGCATTTCTAAAAAATTATAGAGATCTTCGTTTACGAGTTTAACAACGGCTGCAGAGGTCAGTGTGGCACCTGTAATTGCATCAACATTACTTCCTTCCTTGGGAGAAGATATAATGTAATTTCCATCGGTTACGCCTTGGATTGAAATATTTCTGAACTGATTCTTATAGTCATACTCAGATATTCGACCTCCAAGTCCCGGAGTTTCAGACTGTGTAACAAACTCTATACCTATAATTTTGCTAAAGTCCTTGTTCAATCCTACATATCCGGATATTGTTCCCCAGAGTCCTGGACCATTAACAGGAACCGCATAGGCTGTTTCTGTATTGTTTTCAATCAGTGCATACACGGTAGTATCACCGATCTGTTTCTGTCTTATTTTCTCATCAAATACTTTCTTAATTTCATGTGCGTCATCATTTTCAGGCAAAACATCAAATATGTAAAGAATTTTCTGCCTCAGTTCACTTTCCTGATTAAAAGCAATGGTATCAGCAAGTATATGGTTAAAAGATGCCAGCACGGCAATAAACACAATTGTTATAACAACCATATAAATAATTGGATAGAAGAAGGAATTTTTCATGACAGTACCTCCAATTTTCTTTTTTTCCTGGCTGAATAGTCCTTAACGAAATAATCCATAATCGGAGCAAAAGTATTACCCATCAATATGGCAAACATCATTCCTCCGTTAAATAGAGAGAGAGACCGTATCAGCAGTGTAACCGAGCCTATAATTATCCCGTAAATCCACTTAGCCGTCTTAGTTTTCGGAGCACTTATGGGATCCGTAGCCATGAATACAGTACCGAACAGGAATCCTCCCATCATTATACCGTACAAAGGATTTATTACAGGGACACCAAAAAAATAAAGCACTGCACTTGCGGCAACATAACCCACAGTAGTTGCAGTCATTATCTCCCATGAAGCAACTTTTTTATAAATCAGGTATATGCCTGCCAGAATTATCAAGATTTTTGATGTTTCACCTATTGCGCCGGGTATGTTTCCGATTAAAAGTGATTGGAAATCCAAAAGCTTTGCCGTATTATTGAAAAGTATCATCGGAGTTGCTTCCGATACAGCATCTATTCCCGTTGTAAGGTATGTCCCAAATCCTCCCGGAAAAGAAGAAGCCGCTTGATTCCAAGAAATCGTAAGTGCTTCCGGAAAGTTAACATAGACAAAAACTCTTCCCACAATTGCCGGATTAAAAACATTTTTTCCAAAACCACCAAAAAAAAGCTTGCCGAATAAAAGGCCGAATACTATTCCCATCACAGCAATCCAGACAGGTATAGAAGCCGGCAAAGTCAATGTATACAGCACACATGAGACAAATACTGCCTCAGATGCTTTTTTTCCATAATGCTTTTCCCATAAATATTCCGTAATGACCCCTGCTGCAGTAACTGCCGCCAGCAGGGTAATAACCCTGAGTCCAAACAGATACACGGAAAAAACAGCAATCGGTATTAGAGAAAACAACACTTTTCGCATCATTTTCTGATTAGTAAAATTGCTTTTTAAAAATTGATTCAATATTGCACCTCCATTTATTACACAACTTACATTACTACTTTATACCACAGTTGTGAAATGTCAAAACATTTATATAGTAAGATTAAAATATTTTACATGGAGGTAAAAAAGAAACTTGAGTTCATTTGAAAAAAGGTGGGATGTAAAAGAAAGGCTTGTTTCAACATAAATATTAATTATTATGCATATATATTTATAAACTTTCGTCCTCTAATTGAAAATATGAAACTATGTAATTTCAATGAAAAATGATATTGTAAATTTTGAAAATTATTAAATTTTGCTTCTCGTGTATGTAAAGTGATAGTTTTTGATATTTTATTTTTCAAATTTTTGTATAATATTACATACGCCTTGCCGCAGCTTTATCCTGCGCAGTTATATTATGTCCGTATAATATTTTTGTTACAGAATTCCTGCTACCGGGGGAGAAAGCATAATTTGCGGATGGAGTTAATGATAGTATGGGGAGGTATATATGAAATAAGAAAAATACTGCAAAACAAACATTAATTATATACTCTAGATATTTTTAGACAATTATAATAAGTAAGCCTTTATAGAATAACGGCTAAATTTAGCCGAAAAAATGGGATTGATAATACCTATGAGGAATTGAAGCTTGCAATCATTGATTATTGAATCAAGTTTAGCTTCGATTTATGATCAAGGACGAAAATTAATAACACTAATAAATGCCCATCTGACACAGCTGTTGTATCAAATGGGCATTTATTTTAATAGACGCTATGTTATTGAGTCTTTTATGATAAAGATAGGTTCATTTTTTGTATGGCAAAGTTCAGAAATTTCAGTTGTATTTCTTAAATCTTTTATTGGACTAAGTTGATGAATTTTAAAAATGATTGCTGTAGAGTTATAAATCCGATATGTTCAATAGCGACTGTATGTTATCTTGTTTCAAAATTTCTTGATGTAAAATAGTAAGTAAGTTTTTTATATACTCATTCTCTTTTTGTGGATTAAAAATGGCGTATATGGTTCTTTCAGGCGGGGGAGAACTTAGTTTCTTAGTTGTTAAGTCATTATTCTTAAGAAGAAAGGTTGCAACGGAAACAGGTGCAATAGTCCATACATTTTTTTGTAACATAAACGTTTTGTACACTTCTATGTTTTCCAAATCTGCTTTGAATTTGGGGAAAGAACCAAACCAGTAATTAAACCAAGTGTCTGATTCGATATTCCATTGAATATGAACACAATTTTCTATGATTAAGTTTTCAGGAGATACAATATCCGGATAATCGGAATCCTTGCCACATATAAAAACCATATTTTCCTTGAAGATTGGAAGGATGGTCAGAAATTTTGAAAATTGACATTCGGCTATGAATGCAATGGCGTTAGGAGAATTTTCAACAAATTTATAGGATTCTGCAGAATGTTGATTGCGTAAGACTAGGGTAATCTGCTTGTTTTCGTCTAGAAAATTGTAGTATACATTAGGCATTATACAGGTGTTTATACTTTCCATAGCAGAAACAACAAATTTAATACGTTTATTTTTATTTGAAATATCATTAATTTTAGAGTATAATTCTAACCATTTTTCTGCAATAGATATGAAAGATTCACCTTTTTTGGTTAACTCGATCTTTTTTCTTCCTTTTTTTCGAATAATTAGTTCAAAGCCGAGTTCTTTTTCCAATGATTGAAGGCGCCTAGTCAGCGCAGGCTGAGTTATAAATAGCATTTCAGCAGCTTTAGTTAGATTATTACATTTAATTATTGCAAAAAATGCTTCAATTTCAAAACGAGTCATAATACTAACCTTGTATAATGAAAATACGTGGTTTTCATTACCCTTTCTTTAATGATTTAAAGTATATATATAAAGTAAACATTCGTATTTTAAAATATTTTACTAGCGTTTCAAAGACGTGTGCTAACCCGCCTGTTTTATCCTTGATAGATTCTGAAAAATAATGATACATGGATTTGAGAAAAATTTCTTGATTTTTATTTAATTTTATTAAAATATAAAGCTATATTTATAATTATATACGTTAATTATGCATTTTACAATAGTAAGATAGTAATCTATACTTTAAAAGTAATCGATTGCAGAAAAGTTTTTCTAGTTTATCTAAATTGAAGGAGTGTTAAGATGAAAAAAAGTGTTAAAGCTAAAAGAAAGCCCAAAATGTGGGAGGCGCTTTTACCACTGATAGCAATGCTTGTTATTGTTATTATAGGAAAGGGTGTCTATAATCTGCGAATAGAAATATTGATGCTTTTAGCAGCAGGAATAACTTCTATTATTGCAGTTCGTGTTGGAGTAACTTGGGATGAAATGTTGGAGGAAATAGCTAGCAAAATTCACAAGAGCATGGGTGCATTGCTACTTTTGATTATTGTAGGTACCATTATAGGTAGTTGGATGGCTAGCGGTACTATACCAATGCTTATTTACTACGGTGTACAGATTATAAGTCCACGTTGGCTACTAGTTACAGCTTTTCTGTTATGTGCCATCGTATCCGTTGCAACCGGTTCATCATGGAGTTCTGTAAGTACGGTAGGAGTTGCTATAATAGGTATAGCAACTGGCTTTGGAAGCAATCTTGCAGCGGTTGCAGGTGCAGTTGTAGCAGGTTCATACTTCGGTGATAAGATGTCTCCTTTATCAGATACAACAAATCTATCTCCATTGGTATCAGGAGGAGACCTATATGAACATATTAAGCATATGTTTTGGACAACAATACCTTCTAGTTTAATAGGACTTGTTATATATGCAGTTTTAGGACTTACAAGCCCTTCAGCAGGTAGTGCTACTTCTGAAACAGTAGTTAATATGATTAATAATTTAGATTCTATGTATAACTGGAATATCATTATTTTATTACCTATGATTATAGTTCTTGCTGGTTCTATAATGAAAATGCCGTCTATACCTGTTATGCTTTTATCTTCACTAGTAGCAAGCATTGAAGCAATTGTTATACAAGGAATATCTATAAGTAACGTATTTATTGCAAACGTTAGTGGTTTTAATACAGGTATGATAACAATGGAAACTTTCAACCCTGATTTGTTGATACCAGAAGTAATAAAGTTATTAAACAGAGGTGGTATGATGAGCATTATGGGTACAATTTTGCTTATTCTATGTGCATTTGGCTTCTCTGGTATTTTAAGTAGTGCAGGATGTCTAGAAGTGATCCTTAATAAACTAACATCTTCAGTAAAAACAGAGGGTGGTTTGATATTGTCCACTGTTATATCTACATTTACTTTGGCTCTTACAACAGGTTCTGTTCATCTTACAATTCTTATTCCTGGTGAACTTTTCAAAGATATTTATGCACAACGAGGCCTAGCACCTGAAAACTTGTCGAGAACACTGGAAGATGCGGGTACAGTTACCGTTCCTCTTATTCCTTGGTCTAGCTCTGGCGCATACATGACTGCTTGTTTGGGTGTAGCTACAATGGCATATTTGCCATGGGCATTTATGTGTTATTTGTGTATAGTATTTGCAATAATTTACGGATATACAGGAATAGGTATTAAACGCAACAAGACAGAAAAAATTTCATAATTAATAATAAGTGGGGTATATACATGAATAAATATAATTTTGAAACAGTAAAATCAAGATATAAAAAAGGTTCGGCAAAATGGGACGAGATGGAGAGAGTAAATCCTAATGTATCTAAAAACGTAATTCCATTCTCAGTTGCAGACATGGAAATAATGACAGCACCTGAAATTGTAAATGCATTAAAAGAGTTCTTGGATAATGAAATACTTGGTTATGCTAGTGCTAGTGATTCATATAAAGAAGCTGTTTGTGGCTGGTTAAGACGAAGACATAATTGGACTATTGAAGATGATTGGATTTGCAACACTCATGGTGTAGTTGATGCATTTTACACAGCCATTAAATCGTATACGAGTGAAGGTGAAGGCGTAATGCTAATGACACCGGTATACTACCCTATGTATCGTGCGATAGATGCAAATAAACGAGTTCTCGTTGAAAATAAGTTGAAACCAGTTGGAAATACATACGAGATAGATTTTGAAGATTTTGAAGCAAAAGCAAAAGATGAAAATACAAAGCTATTGATATTATGTAGCCCTCATAATCCATGCGGCAGAGTATGGACAAAGGATGAATTAATAAAGATAGGTGAAATATGTTTAGCAAACAATGTAATTGTTGTGTCGGATGAAATTCATTTTGACTTTGTGTCCCCTGGATACTGTCATACAGTTTTTGCTACACTCTCAAAAGACTTTGAACAGAATTGTTTAGTGTTAACAGCACCAAGCAAAACTTTTAATATAGCAGGTCTGCAGACATCAAATATCATTATCCCAAATGCAATGCTTAGAGAAAAATTCATTGCAGAGTTAAAGACAACATCTGTAAATCCAAAGTGTAATATTTTAGGATATGAGGCTTGTAAAGCTGCATACAATGAATGTGATGAGTGGCTTGAACAGTTGAAGGCACTAATTGAGAAAAACAGACAGACTATTGTCGATTTCTTTGCAAAAGAATTCCCTCAAATTAAAGTATATGATTTACAAGGTACATATTTGTTGTGGATGGATTTTGGTGCTTTAGGAATAGAATGTCATGAGCTTGAAAAAATTCTTCATATGGAGGCTGAAGTATTTTTCGATGAAGGCTACATATTTGGTGAGTGTGGAGAAGAATTTGAACGATGGAATTTGGCATGTCCTAATAAGTATATTGTAGAGGCTTTAGTGCGTATAAAAAAGGCATTAAATAAACATATATAGCAATAATTTTGAGATAGGATATTCTCTTTTTAAATTTAATATTTAGCTAACTAAGAAGCTTGGAAACATGCTTCTTTTTTAGTGCTAAAACTCATTCTTTAAATCAAATTAGCCAGATTACGGAAACAAATGCAAATGCGGCAGTTATTAGACAAGCATAAATAACAAGCATAAACTGCAGTATGGAGTAAATAAGTTTTTTCCAAAAGGAGAAATGATTATGAAGTTATTAGACGAATACATTGTTAAAAAGAAATTTGACGATGCAAACTTTGGAATAGATGATTTAAAATTTTTAGAATACAGTGGGCGTCAATCATTTTACTCACAGGGATACTACGGTCAGGGAACAATTTGTGCTGTAATTGATACAGGAGTATCAAAGCATGAAGAATTTGAAGAAAGGTTACTTGAGGGTAGAAACTTAAATAAAAGTTATAATGATGCATATAATTGGAAGGATGACGGAGGTCATGGTACGCATGTAGCATCAAGCATTGCAGGAAAAAATGTGGGAATTGCTCCACAGACCAAAATATTGCCGGTTAAGGCACTCGATGAAAATGGTTGTACAAATCGAATATTGGATGTAGTAGATGGTGTTAAATGGGCCAGAGAGTGGCGAAGTACAAAAGGTGAGAAAGTTGATGTTATATCAATGTCGCTAAGCGGGACTAAGAGTATTTTTGGAAGCTATCTAAGTCGCTTTGAAAGTGAAATAAACAAATGCGTTGAAGAGGGAATTCTCGTAGTTTGTTCAATGGGAAATACAGGAGAAGAAGAGAAAAGGTATCCTGCATATTTCGATGAAGTAGTAGCTGTAGGTGCTGTTGATGTAAATCAAAAACAAGCTAAATTTACAACTACCGGAAACCATGTTGATGTATGTCAAATAGGGGTAGACATAATCGGTGCAAATAATGGCGGAGGATATGTATCACTATCAGGAACAAGTATGGCAACTCCGTTAGTGTCCGGAATAGCTTGCTTGCTAGCCAGCAGGCATAAAATCAAGTTTGGAGAAAGAATATCAGAGCAAAAATTATATGAGCAAATTAAAATGAATACAAAAGACTTAGGAATTGAAGGCGCCGATAAAATATACGGCGTAGGATTTGCATCAGTACAGCCGCTGTCTATGGATATTGAGCTTACAATCGGATCGGATAAGATGACTGTTAATGAAAAAGAAATTGTTTTGGACTCACCTCCTATTTTATATAACGACAGGTTTTATGTTCCGCTTAGGTGGTTAATAACATTTTTGGGTGGATATATAAAATTTGATAAAAAGACCAGCAAAGCTGTGTTTAGAATGTAATGAGCGCACTTTATGTACAACGTAAATAGATATGCAATATATATTTATTGGCGTTAATAACAATTATGGCTAGAAGTATCGGGGAGCTTTTGTACTTATTCACTGAATTTCAGCACCTATGTTGTCAAGGTTATAAGTAAGGAGGCTCTCCCTGACAAGAAAGGATATAGCCATTATACTTATCATTTTTGCTTTCTAACTTATGTTTAAATGTTTTTTTGGTACAATCTTTTTACGACAATATTTAACATAATATTAAAAAATGGATATTTTGCAGTACATTAATAGTGAAACATAAAATAACCTATATCATTTATAGGTTATCCTAATCGTTAAAATATAGACTCCAATTCCTTTCTTATTTCTTCTCCTGCAGCATTTATACCATTATCAATATTTATATAGCATACTCCATTTAGGTCAGATTGAATATCGAGAGTACCTTTATACAAATGTAAATAATTTGTCATGGGTAAATTTGCATATGTGCATTTTCGGTGGTTCACTGCGCTCGCCCATATGCTTTCATGCTCGTAATATATGCTTTAAATTTCTCTCCGTAAACTGCCTTGTATGCTAAAAAGCAAACAGGCAATGCCGCAAAAACATCTATGACAGAATGTTGTTTAAGAAATACTGTGGATATGCTGATTAAAAGGGTGGCTGTGAGAAAAAGGGCGCGCCAGGCTGCGGTGCTGAAATGTCTGCTGTTCCACGCTGCAAGCATGACGGCAACGGAACCGATTACGTGGAGGGACGGACACACATTTGTGTTAGTATCCAATTCATAAAAGATCCCTATTAAATATGTGAATATATTAGTCCTTTCAAAAGATACCGGTCTGAGTTCCTGTGCTGTAGGGTATAAGAAATAAATAAGTATTGTTATGGAATATGTGATTATTGTATAGTACATAAAATTTTTAAACGCATCTATATCAAACAGAAGTGAATATATCATAATTCCCAAAATAAATATAAACCAAAACAGATATGGAATCAAAAAATATTCGCAGAATGGAATTATATCATCCAGTGCACAGTGTACGATGTGAAAATCAGATGTAATGCTTCCTCTCTCAACCAAGAAAAATAATATTCCAAAAATCGGCCAAAACAATAAAAGAATTAAATGCCTGTAGCTTTCTGATGTTAAATTGCTCCACCTTAGAGGTCTGTAATAGTTTAATCTTGAGTATATACTATTAATCATTATAATTATCTGTTCTCCTTAATGATGAAATAATGTGAGAGCGTATCAGTAGTGTAAAAATAAAGAAAGCTCACAGTAAAATTAATTGCCATAATAATAATATAAATCATAAATTTAATATGTCAACAAAGATTTAACTTCAAATTGACAAAAATTTATTTTGTATGGAGCGGATGGACGGTATGTGATATAATTATTATGACAACCATGTTGAAACAGCTTTGTGTAAGGGGATTTTGTACCATTCGGAACAATTCAAATATATTTATTAAATTGGAGGATGAAATGGCCGGCGTTGTAGAAATAAAATATGTTACGGGTACTAAGTTGGTTGAGGATGTCGGCAGATTATTTCTTGAATATGCCGGAACACTCGGTATAGATCTTTGTTTCCAGAATTTCAACGAAGAATTGGAGAATTTGCCAGGCAAATACAGCTATCCGGATGGAGCTCTGCTTATTGCACTGGTTGATGGAAAAGATGCCGGATGTGCCGCCCTACGCAAAATATCCAACGAAGTGTGCGAAATGAAGAGACTCTATGTTTCTGATAAATACAGAGGGTTCGGTATAGGCAAAATGTTGCTGTCTGAAATAATTGACAGAGCGGTCAAGCTGAGATATGAATTTATTAGGCTGGATACTCTGCCGGATATGAAATCTGCTCAGAAAATGTATGAAAGATTTGGTTTTTATGATATAGACCCATATGTGTATAATCCTGTAAAAGGAGCAAGATATATGGAGTTAAAGCTTGTAAAATAAACAGAAGGTTATTATTTATTAGAATATTTAGCTGTCTGCCATTATGCGGTTAATGGATGAAATATCATCTTGATGCTGTACAATGGCTTTTTATTAATATTCAACAATTATTTATCGTAAAACAATAAATAATTGTTGACATAGATAAAATATTTGTTATAATTATGATTATAAAAAGACAATCGGAGGAACTTATGTATCAAAAAAGTGTTGTTCATTATATTACTAAGGTTTGTGTGGATATTTTATTTTATATAGGAATTGCCTGCTGTATTTTGATTCCTTTTTCGTCATCGATATTGCTTAAGTATTTTAATGCGTCAGACAGTGCAGCTTTGTTTATTAAGGTTGTATTGGAGGCATCAGGGATTTGTTCTGTATATATTATGTGGCAGCTGAAAGTAATATTTAAAACATTGATGGACGGAAACCCGTTTATTCATGCTAATGTTGGTGCGTTGAGAAAAATAGCAATGTCCTGTCTCGTAATTGCGCTGATATATGTTTTAAAGCTTATTGTCATGCCTACTGTTTCAACTGTAGTAATTATTGCAATTTTTGTTATAGCATGTCTTTTGTGCCTTACACTGAAAGATTTGTTTAAACAGTCAATTTACTACAAGGATGAAAATGATTTAACGGTATAGGAGGTTGTGACCATGTCGATAATTATACAGCTTGATGTTATGATGGCCAAAAGAAAAATAGGGCTTATGGAACTGGCCGAAAAAATAAATATTACTCCTGCAAATCTTTCAATATTAAAGAATAACAAGGCAAAAGCCATAAGACTTTCAACTCTTGAAGAAATATGCAAGGCGTTAGAATGCCAGCCCGGCGATATTATTGAATATGTGGAGGACGAGAAATAAGATTATGGAAGGCAAAATAAAATTAAGATTATCATTGTACGGAATCATGTCCGCTGTTTCATATGTTTATTTAGTTATGACACCAGATCCGGGAATAAGTATTTTCTTATTCTTTGTATTGCAGCTTGCTGCTTTGGCCTTTATTTTAAAGGACAGAAGGGAAACTTTGAATTTCAAAGGCCTTATGCTGATGATACCAATACTTGTCATATCTCTTAACAGATTTATAAGTGCAAATCATATGCTTAAAGATACAAATTATTTGGCAATTATATTTTTATACAGTGCAATGATTTTGCTGTTGTCAGATCGCTTGAAATTAAGAATGCTTAATATTAGCGAGTTTATTAAAGTAATTGCTAATATTTTTAAGCCATTTACAAATTTCAAGGTTCCAATTAAATGGGCAGAGGAAAGAGCAAAAAATAAGGAAAAGAATATACTCGTCAAGAGAATACTGATTGGAATAGGTATATCAATTCCCAGTGTAATGTTTCTGACAATTATGCTTTCTTCTGCGGATATGATATTTTACAGAGGGTTTATCTCTATTAATAATTGGTTTGCAGAGCTTATTGATTTCTTCTTTATCTATAAAATGGCTATAGGGGTATTTGTGGGGCTATATTTGTTTGGACACTTGTTCTCTGTTTTTGACTGCGGAGATGCCAATGGATTCAAGAATATCAATAAGCTTGCTTCTAAAAAGATCAACGGAGATATAATTGTAATAAATATTTTTTTGGTATCTATACTTGCAATATACACGCTGTTTATGGCAATTCAGTTTAAATATCTGTTTTCTTCCGGAGAGATTCCGTATGGGCTTAATTATTCGGAATATGCAAGACGTGGATTCTTTGAACTTGTTTTTTTAAGTGTTTTGAACATAATTATTATATTGCTGATTACAAATCTTCTTAAAGATAAGATATATTTTGAAAAGAGCAAGTCTGCTGTTGTTTCAAAAATGTTTCTCATTTATCTGTGTTTGATAACTGGTGTATTGCTGGTGTCTTCTTTTTACAGGATGTCACTGTATGACAGCGCTTACGGGTTTACGAGATTAAGAATACTGGTGTATATTTTTCTGATATTTGAGGCTATAGGACTGTTGGCAACCATTGTATATATTATCAAGTATAATTTTAACATATTTGTTGTTTACGCATTAGTGATCCTGATGTTTTATATGACTCTAAACATTGTCAGAATCGATGAAATAGTTGCAGAGAGGAATATTGATATGTATTTTGCCGGGCAGACGGATCACCTGGACATTGAATATCTAATGAGCTTGTCGGCTGATGCGGTTCCTCAGATTATGAGGCTGTTAGATAATGATGTTGAAATTATAACCAGAAATAGGGCAAGAATATACATTGAGGATGTGAAAAAAATGTACAGTGATTCTGATTACAGCTGGAGAAGCATAAACTTGCCTGAGGAAAGCATAAAAAGACTGATATCGGAAAATAAGGATAAAATAGAATTTAATTATTAGAATTTCTCAAGAATTAATTAACTGTAAGGGTAATAAATAGATCGGAGGAAATTTATGTTCAATTTAGATAATGTGCTATTTATGGCTTTTATATATTTATCTCCGATATTATTTGCTTTATCAATTATACCATTTGTGATGAGTGTTATTCTTAGAATAAAGAGTGGAAGATATAAAAAAATACTGAAAGCAGGATTTATATTTCTAATAATATCTTTTTTTATTTTTATTATTCCTGCAGTTGTTATTGGAGTCGTCGGTGTTGTGCCTGAATAAAAGGAGATATATATAGGTTTTAAAATAAATTTGTTGTTTACAAAACTAAGTTTTGGTTTTAAACAAAAATAAAGCAAAGCCATAAGGAATGGGAATTTCTTTTGGCTTTTTCTAGTTTAAATATTATATTTCATAACATATAAAATGGATCAAAAAAGAAAACAGTAAGCTTTATTATAGTCTAACATACAAATATTTATAGATAAACAGCTAAAATTGTAATATAATTAGTAAAACTAAATGAGCAGGAGGGTAGATATGAAAATAAAGACATTTAAGGTCGAGCAGTGGATGAATGAATTTGAAAATGATGCAGTTTATAATTTAGGCGAAACATGTATTGATTCTTTGACGTTGGGTGAGCTTATTGAGCTGTCAGGGCGTGATCCGAGTGAATATCTTGCATCTCTTAAAGATACAAGAATGACATACAGCCATATTTACGGCTCGCCTGATTTTTTAAACGGGGTAGCCGGTCTGTACAAAAGTATTAAACCACAGCAGGTTATACCGACTCACGGGGCAATAGGCGCAAACAACATGGTCATTGTTTCCATGCTTGAACCCAGCGACAATATGGTGTCGGTAATGCCCACATACCAGCAGCATTATTCTATTCCGGAATCCATAGGAGCAGAAGTACGAATACTGCAATTGACTCCGGAAAACAAGTTCTTGCCGGACATAGAGCTTTTAAAAAGTCTGGTTGATAGTAATACGAAAATGATAACAATTAATAATCCTGACAATCCTACAGGATCTTGGATTCCTGAAAAGGAAATGAAGCAAATTGCAGAAATCGCCGAAAGTGTTGGTGCGTATATATTATCTGATGAAGTGTACAGAGGGATTTCTGAGGATGGAAGCTATATGACGTCAATTACGGATTTATATGAAAAAGGAATATCGGTGGGAAGTATGTCGAAAATTTTCTCCCTGGCAGGACTGCGCATGGGCTGGATAGCATCCAGAAGTAAGGAAGTAATAGATGCATGTTTGGAGAGAAGAGATTACGATACTATAAGCTGCGGAGTTCTTGATGACTTATTTGCTTCCATGGCTCTTACGAACAAGGAAAAAATATTTGAGAGAAATAGAAATATATTGTTCAAGAACAGAGAAATACTTGATCAATGGGTGCAGGATACACCGGAAGTTTACTATATAAAGCCTGTAGCCGGAACTACAGCTCTTGTATACTATAATAAGGAACTTCCGTCATATGAATTGTGTGTAAAATTGCTCAGGGAAAAAGGAGTTTTGTTTACTCCAGGTTCATGCTTTGAAATGGAAGGGTGTGTAAGGATAGGGTACGCTTTTGATTCGAAGACATTAAAAGATGGATTAGATAAATTTGCTGAATTTTTAAGAGAAATATAGCGGTGAAAAAATGAAGCGCAAATTTATTGCTAAGAGATATTGGAGTGAACAGTCAACTGCAATGGGACAGTCAGATGAATTATCTAAAACATTTGATGATTGCATTAATTTAAGTCTTGGTGACCCGGATCTGATTACTCATGATATAATTATTGACAATGCCTTTAAGGATGCAAAATCTGGACACACAAAGTACACTGACTTTAGAGGTGACGCTGAACTTCGCAGAGAAATATGCAAATTCTACATGGACGAATACAGCATGAAGGTGAAGGATGAGGAAGTGTTTGTATCAACGTCGGCGTGTCATGGCATGTACTTGGTTCTTGAAGCGGTAATTGATGACGGGGATGAGGTAATATTGCAGGCACCGTTTTTTACGCCGTATCCTCAGCAGGTAAAGCTAGCAAGAGGAATACCTGTTGAACTTCCCACATATGAAGAAGAGGATTTTCAGATAAATGAAAAGAGGCTGGAAAATCTGATTACTGCAAAAACTAAGGCGTTGATAATAAATACCCCGTCTAATCCTACAGGAAGCTGTCTGACAGATGCATCTATGAAAGCAATAGCAAGAATAGCTGAAAAGTACGATTTAATTGTTATAGCGGATGATATATATACTGCATTCAGCTATGATAGCCCGTTTATCCCTTTTGCATCACTGAACGGCATGAGGGAAAGAACCATAATCCTGAATTCATTTTCAAAGAATTTTACGATGACGGGATGGAGAGTTGGAAGTATAATTGCTCCGGACTATATAATAAATGTTATAAGCCAGATTAATGAAAACGTGGTTTTTACGGCGCCGTCTGTTTCGCAGAGAGCTGCGATTCATGCTCTCAGGAACAGAAATATAATTCAGCCTGAAATGATAGAGGAATACCGAAGCAGAACGTTGTATGCAGCTGAAAGGATTAACAAGATTAATAATATGCACGTTATTTATCCGCCGAAAGGAACTTTCTACTTATTTGTAAACATTAAGCAAACAGGACTTACATCGGAGGAAGCTGCCAAAGTAATTCTACAGCAGGCTCATGTTCTTGTTCTGCCGGGAAATGCCTTTGGAGAATGCGGCGAAGGGTATCTAAGAATTGCATGTACGGTAAACAAAGACATATTGAAAGAAGCATTTGACAGAATAGAAAATATTGGTGTTTTCAATAAACAGAGTACAGATATTGCATCAAAATAAATAGTGAAATAATTACAATATTGGGTTAAAATTATTGTGGATAAGAAACTCAGGAAAAAGTACAATTAATTGGAGGTGAGATTGTGGAACTGGAAATTTTGTCAGGAGATATTACAATGGTAGAGGCAGATGCTATTGTTAATGCAGCAAATAATTCATTGCTTGGAGGAGGCGGAGTTGACGGAGCCATACATCGCGCAGCGGGATCGGAGCTTCTGCACGAATGCCGGGCTCTTGGAGGCTGTGAAACCGGAATGGCAAAAATAACTAAAGGATACAGGCTGCCGGCAAAATATGTTATACATACTGTTGGACCTATATGGCATGGAGGAAGCGATAATGAGGAAAGTCTTCTGGCGTCCTGTTACAAGAACATCCTGCTTCTCGCCGAAAAATATAATTGCCGTTACGTTGCATTCCCTTCAATCAGTACGGGAGCATATGCATTTCCCTTAGAAATAGCATCAAAGATTGCTGTAAAAGCCATAATAGAATTTCAAAGCATTGAAAATTCAGTAGAAAAGGCATCAATTGTGTGCTTTGATAAAAAAACGAAAGAATATTATGATAAAGCATTAAAAGAATACTTAAAAATTGACTAGAAGGAGAAAATCATGGCAGGAATAAAATATGAAATAACAGAAGAATTAGCTATTCTTTCAGAATCATCAAGAGGATGGACTAAGGAGCTTAATATGGTAAGCTGGAATGACAGAGAACCTAAATTTGACATAAGGGAATGGTCGCCTGAACATGAAAGAATGGGCAAAGGAGTTACGCTGAGCAAGGAAGAAGCTAAGCTTCTCAGAGATATTTTGAATAAGATGGATATATAACTAGCTGGGACCGGTCTTTGACCGGTCCCAGTTTTGCTGTACTATTTTTTTCGTTTGAATGATTTACCTGTATATAGACCAAAGTCTGAAACAGTGATTATAAGAATTATATACGGAATGTAAAATACTTTGAACCCATCTCGGCTCATTGAGAATATAAGAACAAGAACACCTGGCAGGCTGAGCCATGGAAGGAATATAAAAGTTTTAACCGGTTTCCATATTCCTATGATTATTCCAAGCACACCATATATAATCAATACAACCAGTACCGTCACCAATCGTTCATAACCTGAGCCGTCGGAAAAAACAGATTTAAATACTCCGAATATTGCTATAAGTAAACCTGCCAGTGCTGTTACAAGATGAGGGAATGCCTTTTTTTTATATTCAAAATTCATTAAATCACCTCGGTTAGCTTAGTATATTTTAATTTCCGTTCAATACTTTCACTATGAAACTGTCTGCAGGAAGTATAACTGTTTTATCACCCCGCATAGTGGTTTTAAGAGCTTCAAGGCTTCTTATAAACTCATAATATTGTACCCTGTCTTCTGTTGAATATGCAGCGGCAATTATCTTCATATATTCGCTTTCGCCCTGGCCTTTCAATTCTTCGGCTGTCGCCTTTGCTTTTGATAGCAGTATTCCAACTTCTTTGTCGGTTTCATTTACAACCTTACTTGCTTCAAGGTTACCTTCGGCTCTGTAGCTTTCAGCCATTTGAGTTCTTTCCGAAATCATTCGGTTATAAACGGCTGTTTCGTTATCGTTTGGCAGATCCAGGCGTTTTATTTCAACTGCTATTGTGGAAACACCGTAGTTTTTGAGCTGACTGTTTACAGTATCAGTTATTTTTATATTTATGTCATCAATTGAGCTGTTATCGGAATTTATAATTTCAGTTTGGTTCATTGTACCTAAAGTATTTTTAACTGCATTGTAAACAACCGCATCTATTCGGTTTTCCATTTCAGAAATTCTGCTTACAGTTCTCATAAATGTTTGGGGATTATCAATTTGCCATACTGCGAAATTGTCGACTACCAGCGTTTTTTTATCTCCTGTCAGCACTTCTGACGGAGGTATGTCATACTTCATTCTGTACTGAGGAATTTTTTCGACTTTATCAAACACGGGAACTTTAAAGTGCAGTCCTGCAGTGTCTTGAATTTTGACGAATTTGGAGAAACGGGTTATATACGCGTATTCATTTTCTCGTACTATGTATGCCGTGCTGGCAAAAGCTGCAACAAGCAATAGAATTATCAAAACTCTTAAAAATGATCCTAGATTACTTTTTTTCTTAGTTTCCTGCATTATTGTTCACCTCCGGTAGTTTCCTCAGATTCGGAAAAGCTCTTAAGTGGCAGAAGTTTCTGCACTCCGCCTTCTGATGAGTCTATGTATACTGTTATGTCAGGCAAAATTTCCTCGATGGATTCCAAGTACATTCTTGTTCTGGTTATGCCCTTGTTCTTGGCATATTCCTCGTACATTGCATTAAACCTTGCAACCTCGCCGCTTGCTTGGTTAATTTTAGATTCTTTGTAAGATTCCGCGTCTCTTATTAATTTGTCTGCTTTGCTTTCAGCATCGGGCAATGTTTTATTTTTGTAAGCCAGAGCTTCATTAATTCGTGTTTCCTTTTCCTGCTTTGCGGTTTCAACCTCTTTAAACGCTTTGATAACATCGGCAGTAGGAGGTTCACTGTCCTGGATTTTCACATCAAGTATTTGGACTCCCAGGTCATAGCTTTCAAGTTTATTTATTATTTTTTCTTTTATTTCTGCCTGGATAATTGATTTTTCGGTTGTCAATACTCCGTCTACATTTTTAGAACCTATTATGCTTCTTGCAGAGGATTGAGATATCATTTTCAAGATGTGGGAAGGTTCATCAGAATTATAAAGAAATTTAACAGGATCTGAAATTTTCCATTCTATGAAAAAGTCAATATTAACAATATTAAAATCACCTGTTATCATTTTAGATTCTTCCGTAACAGTAGAACCATCAATTTTAGATTCGCTTCCGCTTGCATATCCTATTTGCAGTTTTTGTGTTTTGTTTACTGCTACCTTTGTAACATTCTGAACGGGATATGGAAGCTTAAAATGCAATCCGGCTGTCTCAACACTTGTAACTTTACCAAGAGTTGTTACAACAGCTTGTTCAGATTCTTCAACTGTATACTGGCAGGACATAACGGCGTAGACTACTAATATCAGAAGAGGAAGTATAAGCAGTGTCTTAGTGTTTTTTTTCTTTTTAGGAGGTTTTTCATTAAAGCCCTGATCTCCAAACTCAAACTGATTATTCGTTTTTTTTGAATTATCGATTAAGTTTATTAATTTTTCAATAAAATTATTCATTTTCATTTTTGCTCCTTTATAAAATTTGAGGAGTAGGTATACCCCTCAGATTGATGGCAAAGCCATCAAGATTGAAGGTTGTTTCTTTGAAATATAATACCAAATGCACAATCTTCTAATCAGTTTGCTTGGTATATATGCGAATACTAGATTGTGTAAACTAACAAGGTTTTGTTCTGTCCGCCACATTTATTATATCATAATGAATTAATGCAAACAAGACAGTTGTTGAATGCTAATTATTTGCCGAATGTAAATTCTTACTCCTTAAGGTAAAACTTTATGCTTAATTATAATCAAAGTCAAAATTTTAGCATATATTAAGTATTAGAATACAATGTGTTTTATTTTATATGTATTGATGTGACAGGAATGGGAGAAAATATGTTTAAAAATAATTTGAAAAATAATGCAATAAAGTATTTGAATCAAGCAGCACAAGACTTAGATAATTTATACAACATTACGATTCCAAACACTATAACTGTTCATTTGGGTAACCCTAATGAGGAAGCTGAGGATGTAACCGTTCCTTTTCTGTATTACATTAAAAATGTTGCATCCAGCGAGTTATATCCAACATGGCCGGAATCTGCTTTAAAAGCTAACGTGCACGCAATTACATCGTTTGCTCTAAACAGGATTTATACGGAATGGTACAGATCCAGGGGATATGATTTTGATATTACAAGCTCTCCCCAATACGATCAGGAGTTTATCCTAAACAGAGGATTGTTTGACACAATAAATGCTGTAGCTGATGAGGTTTTCACTCACTATATTGCCAGGGATGGCCAAATGCAGCCACTATATGCCAAGTTTTGCGATGGGAAAATATTACAGTGTGAAGGCTTGCAGCAATGGGGAACAGTTGACTTGTCAGCTGCAGGTTATTCGCCTATAGAAATATTAAGATACTATTATGGAGAAGATATAAATCTTGAAACTGGTACACCCATAGGAAATACCGAAAATTCTTTTCCCGGTGAAGTATTCCAGCTTGGAGATTCGAATATCTATGTTTTAAGAATGCAACTTTATTTGGACAGAATAAGGGTTAATTATCCTGGAATTCCTCAAATTAAGCCTATTACAGGGAGTTTTAACCAATCCACAGAGGATGCCGTAAGGGCTTTTCAAAGTATATTTAATCTTCCTGTTACCGGAGATATAGATAAAGCTACGTGGTATATGATAATGCAAAGATATACTTCGATTACAAGGCTTGCTGAGCTTACGACACAGGAAAATTTAATAAGCCAGATGGATGGAATAACAGAGGAGGCATATCTTGAGGGAGACATAAGGGCGGAAATAGAATTAATACAATATGCTTTAAATGTTTTATCGGCCTATTATCCATCCATACGCAGTGTTCCTATAACAGGGTTTTTTGATGAACGAACGAGAAACTCGGTTATGGATTTCCAAAGATCAATGGGCTTTGAACCGACAGGTGTTGTTAGCAGAGAAACTTTTGACACCTTGATGTCCAGCCTGTTTGGTATACTTGACTCATTACCTGAGGAAGCTGTATATCTTCCAAGATTTAGATGGCCCGGTGTTGAATTCAAACCAGGTGATGAAAGTCCTCTGATTTATATTATTCAGGAAATGCTGTATTATATTTCGCTGATCATTCCTGCAATTCCTCCATTTGAGCCAAGCGGAGTATATGATGAAAATACACGTCGTGCTGTGCAGGATTTCCAAGGGACACAAGGTATGGAACCCACAGGAATTTTAGACGCAGATACATGGAACACCATCGTGGAGGTATACAGAAGTCAAAGATACGGAGCATTGTCCGGGGGGCAGCCGATTATATAAGTGCGGAATACTTTTTTTACGGTATATCAGCCACGTTATATTTTTGCTGCCCGGATACCGTAATATAAGTGGTTTAGGTTGCTCTTTATTTGGTATAATATATATAAACGGAGGATAAAATGTCGAGATTATTTTCAAATTACATAATTAAAAATTTAGAATTAAAGAATCGGATTGTCATGGCGCCGATGTGTATGTATTCTTCAGAAAATGACGGTAAGGTAACTGAATGGCACGTTTTACACTACGCAACGAGAGCTGTGGGAGGAGCAGGGCTAATTATTCAGGAAGCAACAGCAGTTGAACCCGAGGGAAGAATTTCCTCATCTGATTTGGGAATTTGGGAGGATTCTCAAGTCGAAGGGCTAAAAAAGATTGTGGATGCATGTAAAAAATATGGCGCTAAAATCGGAATTCAGCTTAATCATGCAGGGAGAAAGTGCGAAGCTGAAAATGAAAGAATAATTGCTCCGAGTTCAATAGCATACAGTGACAGATACAGAATTCCAGCTGAAATGACGACGGAAGAAATACATGAAGTAATTAAATCATTCGGATATGCAGCAGAAAGGTGTGTTAGAGCAGGCTACGATGTAATAGAAATACACGGTGCCCACGGGTATTTAATAAACCAGTTCTTATCACCGTTAACAAATAAAAGAACTGACGAATATGGGGGAAGTAAAGAGAGAAGGGCAAGATTTCTTAAAGAGGTTATAAGAGAAGTAAGAAAAGTGTGGACTGAAGAAAAGGCGCTTTTACTGAGAGTTTCTGCTGAGGAATATGATGAAGAAGGCAATCGCCCGGAAGACCTTGCGGAGATGATAAATATGGTGAAAGACGAAGGAATCAATTTGATAGATGTAAGCTCCGGAGGGGTTGTGAACATCGTGCCCGAGAGATTTCAAGGCTACCAGATCAGGCTTGCGGAAAAAATAAAAGAAAAAACAGAACTTCCTGTAATAACTGGAGGTTTGATAATTGAGCCACAAATGGCCGAAGAAATATTGCGTAACAGAAGAGCTGATCTTGTATTTATAGGCCGCGCATTTTTAAAAAACCCGTATTGGCCTCTATATGCAGACGAAAAGTTAAGCAATATAGCAACATGGCCAAAACAATACGAAGCTGCCAGAACCGGAAAAATATAGAGGCTATGATTAGTAATCAGTAAAGATTACCTGGAAATAAGATCCCAACATATGTTTGGGATTTTATTGATTTATAAGAATATTTATTTGAATAACCGGCAATATTTTAGTAGATTTATAAATGTTTCTGTTATATAATGTTAAAGTATTTTGTTGATTATATAATCAACATCTATATTGGAGGGAATATGAGTATTTTTGAAACATTAATGCTTCTTTGTTTCGGATCAGCATGGCCATTTTCTATTTACAGATCCTACAAATCAAAATCAATAGAAGGAAAGAGTCCGGTATTTTTGGTAATCCTTCTAATGGGATATACTTTTGGAATTTTGCATAAACTTTTCTATTCTTACGATAGTGTTGTTTATTTATACGTCATTAACTTTATTATGATAACAATAGACTTTACGCTGTACTTGAGAAATTCTAGACTTAAGAAGCATGAAGAAGATTCGACTGTACATTGGTAATATGCCGATAAAAAAATATCGAGCACAATTATAAAAAAAATTCAATAGGGCACTCTAATAAGGGTGCTTTTTTTATTCATAATTTTGTTTGGACAGAATAATATAGTGGTATATATAGCATACCTCAGACTGCTGAAAAAGCCCGCTGCTGCATTAATGTTCAGTCAGGTACTATGCATGTTCGTGTGTGTTTTGGCTGCATTTATTCCGCATTGCAGGACGAAATTTTCAGATATCCTGTCATGAGTAAGACATATCTTTAACTTATAATGGCTGAAAGGAAGAAAAGACAAATGAAAAAATCAATTAAAATTCTGGTGAAATTGTCATGCTATCTTATGTTCTTTGCTGCCATATTCGGTGCTTCGGCTTACGGCGGATATTTATATATAACACCATCAAGCTATATAAGCTTAAACAGCAATCCTTCCGTTAAATATACGGTAAATAGGTTTAACAGAGTAATTGAAGCAGAGATCGGCAGCAGTTCTGAACTTAAACTGCGTAATTTAATGCATAGAGATATTACAGATGCAATAGCACTAACCATAGACGAATTTTATGATAACGGAGAAGTGAGTGAAATTCAGGACATTGATTTTGTTGTATCTGTCGTAAATTTAAAGGCTTCAGAAGATAAGGCCAATTCCTTGGCTGAGAAATTAAATAATGAAATTAGACTAAGATATGGGAAGTCTTTAGACGAAAAAACAAAAGGAATGTCTGTGTTAAAAGAATAAAGTTTAAAATTATACCATCATTGATAGAAGGTTCCGGCTGAAATAAAGCCGGGATTTTTTTGTATATAGAAACTTCTTTATATAATATATTTTATGCAATACTATGAAAAAACTAAGTGCAGGTGAAAATATCTTGTGTTGATGTTGACATAAATATACAAATAATTTATAATTATAAATGTAATTCAAATAAAGGGAGGGTGTTGCATGAAATTTAATTTAATTAGCGTACCGATAAACTACGGCTGTGATAGAGAGGGAGCCCAGTTTGGTCCGGAAACATTCAAAAAAAATGGAATTGTAGAATTAATTAAAGAGGAAGGCCATGATGTATGCGATAAGGGAGACATTGAAATACCTTTTGCCTCACCTGAAGAAAAATATTCAGGAAGCAGTAAATTAAAATACCTTAATCCGATTGCAGAATACAATAATAATCTTGCGGAGGCTGTGTACAGCTCAATAAGCGAAGGAGCAATTCCTTTTATAGTAGGCGGAGACCATTCGCTTGGAATGGGAAGCATTGCCGGAACAAGTAAGTACTTTAAAGAAATAGCAGTAATATGGGTTGATGCACATGGTGACATAAATACAGAAGACACATCGCCTTCAGGCAACATTCACGGAATGCCTCTTGCAGCGTCAATGAATTTTGGAAATCCTGCACTGACAAATATTTATTACAATGGACAGAAAGTTAAGCCGGAGAATGTTTATATTTTAGGGGCGAGAGATATAGACCCAGGTGAATATGAACTGGCAAAAAAATCTAAACTAAATTTGTATACAATGGATGATGTGCGCAAAAACGGGTTAGATAATACTCTTAAGGAAATTACAAACAAAATAAAGAATTCCGGTGTGGATGCAGTACATCTCAGCTTTGATATAGATGCGCTGGATAAATCATTGGTGCCCGGAACCGGAACAGCTGTTTCAGAAGGATTCAGCCTGGAGGAAGGCGAAAATATTTTTGCACAATTAATAGGCGGTGTACACATAGCTTCAATGGATTTTGTGGAATTGAACCCTCTAATTGATGATGAAGATAAAAAGACCGTAAAAAATTGTTTCAAGCTGCTTAAAAATATATTTAGGTTATTTAAGAACCAAGAAGAAAAATCTGTTGAATATGCTATTTAGTCTATATGAAATATGTCAGTAATCCCTCTAAAATTAATAAAATATAACCTATTGATTCTGATATATTCATATTTCATATAAAAAAGTTCCGAAATTTTTTTCGGAACTTTTTGCATTCAATGCCAAAATTATTTGTTCATTACATTTTGAGGCTTGCCGTTTAAGTATGCTTTTATATTTTCAAATACTATGACAGCTCTTTTTACAAGAGCTTCTTTTGTTGCAAAGGCAATATGAGGTGTGGCTACGAGATTTTTTGCCTGTAAAAGAGGATGACTCTCAGAAATTGGAGGTTCGGTTTCAAAAACATCTATACCTGCACCTGCAATTTTTTCGGTATTCAAAGCTTCTGCAAGGGCATCACTGTCAACAACAGGCCCTCTGGCAGTATTTATCAATATGGTGCTTTTCTTCATTAATGAGATTTTTTCTCTGTTTATTAAATGTTTTGTAGAATCGTTCAGAGGAACATGGAGTGAAATAATGTCGCAGGTTGACAGCAATGTGTCCAAATCAACATAGTGTACTCCGTCAACATTTTTTACTGTTCTTGAGTAAGCATATACCTGGCAGCCAAATGCCTTTGCTATTGCACATACTCTGCTTCCTATAGCGCCTGTTCCCACAACTCCGAATTTTTTGCCTTCAAGCTCAAAGCCTACCAGACCATCCTTTGTTCCTGATCTTCTTACGGCTTCGTTGCATTGAATTATATTTCTGTATATAGAAATTATCAGCCCGAATACCAAATCACTTACTGCGGCATTTGAATAACCGGCACAGTTGCAAACCGTAATATTTTTTTCTTTGCAGGTATCTATAGCAATATGATCCACACCTGTAAATGCTACTGCAAGCATTTTTAGATTGTTGCATCCGTTTATTACTTCACTGTTTAGAGGAAGGTTGGAAACGGCAATTATATCGGCATCTCTGCCTCTTTTAATCAGTTCATCGGTATCTGTTACTCTTGTGTCATAATAAACAATTTCAACCTTGTTGCCAAGTGTATCTTCTGCCATTTTGATAAGAACGTCTCTTTCTACACCCAATGGTTCAATTATTACTAATTTCAAATTTATCGTCCTTTCTGTTTTTATTATTTGCAAAACTCTACCTTATATAATAGAATTATTTTAATTGCACGTCAATCCCCGGTGTCATATAAAAAACATTTAACTTAATTTTTATTGAATCGGTGAAAACTTTCTGGTCTCACTGCCAATTTTAGAACCGTATATTTTAAAAGTGGGGTGGAAAGATAAAATATTATTAAAATTATCAGAGGTATTATATGCAACTTAAGCAAAGAAAAATTAATTATGATATTTATAATGTGGAAATCAAGGAACTGATGATGTTTGAAATAAACAACCATTTGCTGTTGGACAGCAAGCCGTCAGAATATTTTAACAGTATTTTTGATGCTCCTGCATTTGAAAACTATCCGTTTAACATGCTTTGGGATTTAAAAACTACAGAGCAGTCTCCTGTCCATCACCCGGAGGGTAATGTGTGGAACCACACAATGCTTGTAGTCGATTATGCCGCAAAAGAAAAACATAGAAGCAGTGACAGCAGAGTATTTATGTGGGCAGCTCTTTTGCATGACATTGGAAAGACGCCTACAACAAAAAACAGAAACGGAAAAATAACTTCGTATGATCACGAAAAAATAGGTGCTGCCATGGCAAGAGAATTCTTAAAAGAATTTACCACAGATGATAAATTTATTGACAAGGTGTGCTCGCTTATCAGATGGCATATGCAGATACTTCATGTTGTGAAGGATATGCCATTTGCTGATATAGAAAATATGAAGAAAGATACGGATGTGAATGAAGTTGCACTGTTGGGCTTATGCGACAGAATAGGAAGAAAAAAGCCTGATATTGAAAAAGAAAAACAGAATATATTATTATTTTTAAAGAAGTGCAAAGAGTATAAATAATAAAATGCTCCGGAAATTAAATCGGAGCATTATGCTATTCTGACTGCGAGGCCTGGAGGATTTTTTTCATATTGCCAAATGTTTTAAAAATACTTTCGTGGATTACGGATTTTATGTCGAACTTCAATAATTTAAATGTATATTGAAGTATAAACCCAATTCCGAACACCGCAATAACGGTTCCAAGTCCCACTTTTGCACCTAAAAGAAAACCTATGAGAAGTACTGTGCCTTCAATAGTTCCGCGTATTGCACCGATAGGTGCATTTGGAAGCAGCTTGCCTATTGCAACCATAAGAGTATCACGTGGACCGCAGCCCAAACCGGGGCTTATGTAGAAATATGTAGCGAAGCTTATTACTACTTGGCTCAGCAATAGCATAAGCGTTCCGAGAATAAAGTTGGTCATAAAAGGGATAAGCTTTACAGACTGCATTATATCTACCATTAAACCTATCAGAAGCGTGTTTAAAATTGTGCCTATGCCTATTTTTTCGCCCATAAATCCTGCAACAATTATTAATATAACAACTCCTGTCAATATGCTTACGTTGCCGTATGATATTCCTGTAACGTTTGAAATACCCATAGTGAATGCATCCCAAGGAGCGAGACCTACATTAGCCTGAATGCACATTGTAAGTCCCATCGAATAAAGAAACAATCCAAACAAAAGCCTGGCGACCTTTTTCAAGTAATTTTCCACCATAACACCTTACTTTCAAATATAATGGATTTATTATATTGGTTTTATTTGTCTGTGTCAATTATATAAATAATTTGTAAAAATAAACATATTATGGCATACAATGTAAGTGTGTGGTATAATGTTTAAAATACTATTGGAGGTATAATATGTGGACGAGAGCAGAGCTTAAGTCATCGGCAAGAGAATCGCTTAAAGGAAACTACTGGAAGGCGTTTTGGATAAGCATGGTTCTTGTGCTGGCTACAGGCGGAGACGGCGGAGGCGGAGGAAGTTCGGGGCCGGTGAGTGACCGAGTAGGAGAATATGTTTCAGGTTACCCGGATGCATTAATTATTGTTGGCGCGTTAGCTATATTAGCTATAGCGTACAGGCTCCTTCTGGGATACTCGCTGGAAGTGGGTTCTAGAAAATATTTTGTGCAGCTTGCCCAGGCAAAAAATACGGACGGTTGTTACAGCTATGCCTTTGATGGCTCAAATTACAAGGGAATTATAGCTACCATGCTGCTTAGAGGTATATATTCTTTTTTGTGGACTCTGTTGCTTTTAATTCCGGGAATTATAAAAGCATATTCATACAGAATGGTTCCTTACATTTTGGCGGACAATCCAAACATAGGAGCTGATAAAGCAATAACTCTGAGCAGAAAAATGATGGATGGAAATAAATTTGACAGCTTTGTATTGGACTTGTCATTTTTAGGGTGGTATTTGCTTGGAATACTTGCTTTTTTAATAGGTGTGTTTTTTGTAAACCCATATGCTTATACAACAGAAGCACATCTTTACCTAGTTCTAAGAAAGAATGCTCTTGAGTCTGAATTCTGTGATTATGAGGATTTGAATTTGAAGAGAGATACGAATTATTTCAATGACACCATTGACTATTATAATTACAATGATCATGATAATGATTTCGGAAATGATGACAATTAAATAAGGAATGAAACACCCCCTCTTTGTATATACTATTAAAAATGGGGGTGTTTCCTTTGAATCCAATAGAAGTTCATTACAAGAACAGTTTCGCCGCAATTAAGATAGGTCATTACCTGGGGGAACAGATTAACAATAATTCAGCAATAGTATGTATTGGTACAGATAAATGCATTGTTGACAGTTTAGGGCCGCTGACAGGAACATTGCTGTCAAAAAAAAATATATCAGCGGACATATACGGAACTCTTGACAAACCTGTTCATGCAGTGAATATAAATGATTATGTAAAAACAATAAAGAAGAAAAGATATGATAAAATCATTGCAATAGACGCATGCTTAAGCAATAAAAAAAATCAAGGAGTTATTGAGGTTAGAGAAGGGTCTATCACTCCGGGAAAGGGAATAGGAAAAATACTGCCTGAAATAGGTGATGTTTCAATTATAGGAGTTGTTGATTCCAGCGACAGGGATTTCCATGACCTTGTACAGGATACGAGGCTCTCACTTATTTATGAAATGGCAGAAATAATTTGTGAAGGAATAATAGCAGGTTTTAATATAAGGACGATGACAGAAGAAGGCTTCAGACAACAGGCTTCTATTAGCAGTATATAGTGTGAAAATTAAAAGTGAAAAATAACAGTGCACAGAATGGTGAAATTCAGTCTGTGCACTGTTTTATGTCTAATGACTATTTTATTTTCTGGCACCATTTTCGTCTACTTCATAGCTGCCAACCTTGGTGCTTTTGGCAAGGGAGCCGTCGTCGTAAAAGTAATACCATTTATCGTCTATATGCATCCACTTGCCTGATACCATATTGCCGTATGTATCGAAGTAATATGTCTTTTTCAAATTGTCGCTTTTAATGTTCTGCCAGCCTGTAAGCATTTTATTTCCGGAAAAATAAAGCCAGTTATCGCTGTATTTTACCCATCCGGTTTTTAGAGTGCCATCAGCTCTGAAGAAATACCTTGTTTTATCGATAGTTTTCGTTCCGGTGAGAGCTTTGCCATCCTTGTAGCAGAACCACTGTCCGGCATCGTTCAGTGACCAGCTGTTGGCAGTTGCAGGATTTACGGTCAGCTTTATGTAACGGTGAAGCATTGTAGAAACCTCCGCGCGCGTGGCACCGGATTTGGGATTAAAATTATTCCCGCTGCTGCCTGTCATGATTCCTGCTTGCCGCATAGCCGTCACTGCTGTTCTATACATGCTGTCGATGCTGGCAGTGTCCATATAGGACGCTGCTTCACGAATGACGGGCAGCTGGTAGTCGGTGGCCCTTGCATAGTTTGCAAAGATTGCTGAGATTTCCTCGCGGGTGATGGCGCGGTCAGGGGCGAACTGCTGATTGCCGATGCCCTGCACGATACCTTCGCTATATGCCCATTCGATGTATGGTCGGAATGGGCCGTCAGCCTTTACGTCGGAGAAACTGTTTGTATTGAAGGCTTTTGGATCTACACCTGCTAATCTGCCCAGGGATGTTACCAGCATTCCACGCGTCATGGTGCTCTTAGGATCGAATGTGGTTTCTGAGGTGCCGGATAGCAGTCCTCTGCCGGCTACATAGTCAATGGATTCCTTGCCCCAATGGGTGCTGATGTCGGTAAATTTAGCACTTGGTGCAGTATAGCCTATGCCGTAGATGGATAGGTGCCCTGAGAAAATTAACATCGCTTTTGTATCTGAATCATAAGCGGAATCGTAAATGCGTATGGCGTTACTGTTGTCATCTACATATACGCCATAGAGATAGCCTGCTGCTTCGTTGCTTTCCGGAATATAAGGAATTGCAATAGTTGCAATGCCGCCGTTTAGTGATGAAATTGTAATGGGGCTGCCGTTTTTAATATAACTGATTGTAATGTCATAAGCCGGCCTTGCATTTATCATGGTATGTGCGTGGGAAGAAAGGTTCCGTGCCGGGGTAATGCTGATAGTTATATCTCCGCTGGTTTGTATTTGAATTTCCTGTAATGCTTTTTGATCAAAACCTACCGATACAAGCTGGCTGTTGACGGTAAAGTTTTTTACAGCTGCGCTGACAAGACTATTCAAAGAACTTCGTGTCAGCTTTGCTGTCAGAGAGGTTGCGCTATTTTGCGTTGTGATATCCAATTCTACGGCAATGCCATTGGCAATTTTGCTTTGCATTTTTGCATTGGACTGTGCTTTGGCAATGGCGTGGAGTATAGCTCCATCTGTGATAGATGCAATTGCAGTGCCGTTTTGCCCATATATAGCTGTAATAGGGACCGCTGCCGTTACAGGCTGGCCGGGGCTTTTTTCCGGCATTATTTTAACCGGTGGGGTTTTTATGGTTTTTGACGTTACCAGAGGAATGTCCGTAGTAATTGTGAGCTTTTCGCTGAATGCAGAAGGCTCTATTATTTCTGTCCCTGCAATGCGTTGGTACAGATCGTAGGAGGTTCCCTCTGCCAGCTCGGTGAACAAAGGACTATTCTGGAACGCATCTGAAAGTCCAAGCAAAGCAGTATCGCTTCCTGCCGAAAGAATGGCGTATTCATATCCGGCTATTGATTTCAGCGCAATACTGGTTTCAGTTTTTGATTCAAGCTGAGGAGCACTGGGTATTGCTGAATTTTCTGACCGCAGTACCGTTTGTCCCGCAGATTGTATTTTATCTGTATAATTTTGTGCCGTAACAACTACAGACACAATTTTGCCGATATCTTCTGCTGTCAGTTCATAGTCCACATTGTTTGCTCCGATTATAGGAGCGCTGTCCATCATCCACTGATAGGATAGTTTTCCGGTGTCGGGTGATGTAATAGACGGCATAGCAATGAGCGTCTGTCCGTATCTGAACACACCGCTTACGTTTACTGTTCCCTCCAAATCACCGTTAACCTGTATTACTGCTTTTTTGCCCGGCAAAGAGGGAAACATGGATGGCTTTGCCGTTACCGTAATAGTGCCGGCAAAACCGGCAGGTACGGTAAGCTTTGATGAATATGTGTCCGCTGCCGTATTAAGGATTCCGTCTGAGGCTTCCCATACAAGATTTGGCCATGCCGTATCCTTGAAAGAGCCGGAGGCAGTTAAATCCACCGAATGACTTGAGGACGATTTTAGGAGCAGTGTAGGCTGAGCGTCCAGGGTAATATCACTTGAATCTGCTGCCGGAAAAGTATAGGCTTCCAAATAAAGGGTCGGAGCGTATTCGGGAAAAGCAGATAGATATGGCAGCCGGCCGTTTGAGATGTTCCATGCTGTTTCGTCAAAGCCTAGCGCATCCCGCCAAAATGAAGTTGTAAAAAGTAAAGCGGTACTTGCTCCCTCGCCGTCGTTATTATCTGGTGTTCCGTCAGATATTCTGCTGCCATTTACTTTCATATTTATAAAAGAATAGTTATTAGTTAGGTTGACCATCGAACCAGATATACGTCCTAAATAGCTGCCGGTAGCACTTATGGAGGTGCTTAAAGCAGCACAATTTTGAATGTGGCCGACAGTGTATGTACCTCCTACTATGCCCCCCACATATTTGTATCCGATGACACTGCCGGTTACCATGCAGTTTTGTATCGTGAAGTTATTAATAGTCCCTGTTATACCTCCGACGTTTTCACCGCTGCATGTAACACTTCCGGTGTTGATGCAGTTTTCTATTTTAGAACTTTCAATATCGCTGATAGTATATACATACCCCGCTATGCCTCCGGCATCGCTGTCGCCTTTGACATTTCCGGTGTTGATGCAATTTTGTATTGAACTTAAGCCAGTTCCTATAATACCACCAATACTGTAGCTACCAGTGATGCTGGAGTTGCTAACGCAGTTTTGTACCAGACCCTCACAGGCACCTGCTATTCCGCCGACGCAGTAAACGCCGGATATACTGCCCGCTGTGCGGCAGTTCTGTAACGTTCCATTAATATAGCCTGCTATACCGCCAACATAGTCACCGCCTGTAATATTGACATTTATCATTTCAAGCCCTTTAATTGATCCATTTACAACATTTCCAAAAAGTCCTGAGGCATCATTCCTTTCGTTGTTAATATACAGACCGTTAATTATGTGTCCGTTTCCGTCGAAATGACCGCCAAATACATAGTCGTTATAAGAATCATTCCCAATAGGCATCCATCCCTTTCCGCCGTTATAGTCCTTACCGTATGCCGAAAGATCTATGTCGTTTTCTAGGCGAAAGTACTTACCGCTGAATTTTTCTCCGCTATTTACCATATTTGCCAGCCATTTTAAGTCATCTGCAGAATAGATGAGGTAAGGGCTGCTGTTGCTGCCCAAACCAGCGAGTCCTGTAATATATGCTGGCAGGGAATCTATCTGTCCGGGTAAACTGGTGAGCACCGGCATCTTGCCTTCTGCCAAAGTCCACACTGACGAATCCCAAGTGTTCAACCCGCCGGAAATCCACAGTGTTTGGATGGCTGTGGCATTTGCGTCAGCTCCGTTTGTTCCGGATGCACTTCCTGATACAGTGCCGTCGTTAACAGTCATGCTACTCCATGCGTAATTGTCTAATAGGGTGGATGACCCAGCATAACCTGCCACACGTCCAACAAGGCTGTCTTTGGAGTTGATAGATGGGTTCAATGCGGCGCAGTGTTTTATTGTACTGTTGCGAGCTATCCCCACAATGCTTCCAACATATTGAAAAGCCCCGATACGGCCGGTATTTATGCAGTTTTGAATTGTGCTAGAAAAAGCATTCCCCGTTATGCCTCCTATAGAACCGAATTTACCATTGATGCTGCAGGTGACAGCACAGTTTTGAACCGTATTATAGTAAGAAGATCCTGCTATGCCGCCAGTTCTATTAGAGCCATTGATGCTGCCGCTAACGGTACAGTTTTTTACAGCTTCATACATAATATTTCCAGTAATACCTCCGACATGATTTTCCCCTATAATATTGACGTCTTGCAAGAATAGATTTTGTACTATACCTCTGTAAATCATACCAAACAAGCCGACATAGTCAGTATCATCTCGATTGATATAAAGTCCGACGATTGTCTTGCCGTTACCGTCAAAGGTTCCCATAAAGGCACTACCTTCAAAGGTTCCCATAAAGTCATTGCCGCCTTTTCCAATTGGCGTCCATCCCCTGCCGTCTTCATAACTTTCACCGTAGGCAGAAATGTCTATATCGTTTTCTAAACGAAAGAATTCACCGCTAAATGTTTCACCGCTGTTAACTGCATCTGCCAGCCATTTTAAATCTGCGGCAGAATTGATGAGGTAAGGGTCGCTGCTGCTGCCAAAACCAGCAAGCCCTGTAATATAGACAGGCAGGGCATCACTTTGGTTGGGCAGATCTGACAGTACCGGAAGCTTACCGTGGGCAAGTGTCCACAGGGATGAGTCCCAGGTGTTTAGTGGGCCGTCTGTCCACAGGCTTTGTATGGCAGTTACATCTGCGTCTGCACCGTTTATACTGTCAGCATCGTTGCTGGATACGGTGTGGTCGTTCACCATCATTCCGCTCCATGCGTAGTTGCCTGAAAGTATAGATTCGTGGTAAGCACCCACTATTCGACCATTATTACTGCTTGTAGTGATAATCGAGAGATTCAGTGCAGCGCAATCCTGAACTGTGCTACTATTGATAACAGCTCCCGACACGCAGCCGACAGCTGTGCCACTGCCGCTTACATCGGCGGTAACAATACAATTTTGCATAGTTCCGCCTTCAACAACAGCCCCTGCTATGCCGCCTATAAAGATGCCGCTGCCACTTATACTGCCGTTAAAAACGCAGTTCTGCACAGTCCCTCCTTCAACAGCTCCAATCACGCCGCCGATAGATTTGCCTCCACTGCTGCTGACGCTTCCGCTGACTGAGCAGTTTTGTACAGTGCCGCCATTGACAACATCCCCTGCAATGCCTCCGATAAAATGGCTTCCGCTGGCGTTCACATCCGGCAGAATCAGGTTTTGCACTGTGCCTGCGTTAATACTGCCAAACAAACCTGCATGATCGGTGTTGTCTCGATTGATATACAGTCCGGTAATTACTTTGCCTCCGCCGTCAAAAGTTCCCATAAAGGGTTTGCTGTCAAGGCCGATTGGCATCCATCCATTTGTTCCATCATAGTTTTTACCATATTCGGACAAATCTATATCGTTTACCAGCAGCAGATGATACTGTTCCGGCAATGTGTCGGGAAGCAATCCACTGTTCAAACACCGTGCAAAATCAGCAAGCTGTGCTGCTGTTTCAATGCGCAGGGGATATTCCTCGGTGCCGAGTCCAAGCACTTGCGTTTCTGCGCTGCCGGTGGAAAGTAAAGTAAACATCCCCTCTAAGGCAGGTATAGGAGTGCTGATGGCTGTACCGCTGACCGTATTAGCAGGCTCTAAATCGTTTTCATCTAAATCTGATGCTTCGCCATCCTCTGCTGCGGCAAGCACCGTTGATGTCAAAATTGGCTTCGCTGCTGCTGAAACAGGTATCATGCCTACAGCCATAATGACAGACAGCACAATAGCTGTAGCCTTTTGGATCATTTTGTTTCTGCTCATGCAATTTCCTCCATTTTTCATTTTAAAAAATTTATATATGCTAAAAATTTGGATATTTTATACTGAATACTTGAATTTAAGACTAGTGAATGCTATACTAAATTATAGAAACTCTATTTAGTAAACGCGTTTAGTAACTTGGGTAATTATACTATGCTTTACGAAAAGATTCAATAGAGGAGATGGAATATGAGAGAAAAAAAACCCGATAAAAGAAAGATTCAGGGAGCTGCGACTAAAAAGAAACTATACGAAATTGCTGAAAAATTGTTTGCGGAACATGATTTTGAAGCTGTCAGCGTGGGGGACATTACCGACGAGGCAGGCATTACGAAGGGTGCTTTCTATGTGCACTTTGAGTCTAAGGATGCACTGATTGCTCAACTTATTGCGGATCATGTTGCCCGCGTCGATACGGAGTACAAAGAATTTTTGGAAAAGTTACCGACGGACATGCCTGCTTCTGAGGTGATGCTTGCATTAGTCGAAAAAATAGCCGATGTGCTTATAAGTATCATCAGCTATGAAAATATGAAAAAAATTTACCAGATGCTTCTGGCAAAAACCGTGGATACCGAAGCGGTAAAGGGATACGACAGGGAGCTTTATGCGCTGATTCACAGCGTATTGAGCAGAGGAGTACAGAGAGGAGAATTCAAGTCTGATATGTCTTTGGATATCCTGTCCAGGCATTTTGTCATGGCAATTCGAGGAGCCAGCTATGAGTGGTGTGTCCGTTATCCGGACTTTGATTTGAAAGACCAGGTTGTGGGGCAGTGTCGTCTGTTGATAGAAGGGATTATGTTGCAAAAATAGAGACAAAACGTGGGGAAAGTGGTAATGCTTGATGAGGGGGTTAGGCATTATTATTTTAATAAAAACTGCTCCTGTTTATTATTGGGAGCAGTTAATTTTTTTATTTGTTCAATGCTTCTATGGCGGCCTTTAGCTGAAGGTCATCTGTGTTTTCATGAGTATAGTTAACCAATGCGCTGTACAGAGTATTTTGAGTTGTAATGTCAATACTTCCATATGCATAGAGATAGTTGTCTTGCTGAAACTTTACTATTTGTTCGTATGACTTGCTGTCATATACTCCGTCCGGTTCATCAACGTCATATCCCAATGTATCCAGAATCATTTCAGCTGCCAGTACATCCAGGCTTACGCTGCCTAAAACAGACTTCTTTGTCTTACTGAATTGAGGATAAATAGAAAGATCTGTTTTTTTGTTTTCTACTTCTATGTCGGGGGCGACTCCTACTTTATGTACCGGTGTTCTGTCTACAGAAAAATATTCCGCAGTGGTGAATTTTACTCCGCTGCCGTTTTTTAACGGATACAATGTTTGAACTATCCCTTTTCCGAAAGATTGGGTTCCGACTATTATACCTTCATTCTTGTACTTTACAGCTCCCGCAAAGACTTCTGTTGCGCTTGCACTGCCTCCGTTAATTAATACAGC
Organism: Sedimentibacter sp. MB35-C1; assembly: GCF_030913635.1. Classification (NCBI taxonomy): domain Bacteria; kingdom Bacillati; phylum Bacillota; class Tissierellia; genus Sedimentibacter; species Sedimentibacter sp. MB35-C1. The sequence goes on along the minus strand of NZ_CP133188.1, from coordinate 326,360 downwards.
AATTTCATATTTCTGCTCTTTCAGTTCGCTTTCATAGATGTCTTCCTTACCTGTGGCGTAATCCACGTATACTACCGGCCCTTCGGTTACAAAAAGATTAAGCATATCAACTGCAGAATTTAAAGTGCCGCCTCCGTTGTTCCTCATATCTATAACTAGCTTCTTAATGTCGCTTTCATCAAATTTATTAAGTTCCTTTTTTACAAGCTCCACAGTATTGTCGGAGAAATCCGTTACTTTTAAATAGCCTGTATTTTCATCCAAAATTTTTCCTTCTACAGTGCTTGTTAGAATTGTCTTTCTTATAATGTCAAAGTTTATTTTTTCTGTTCCTCTTATGATTCCCAGTTTAACATGAGTCCCTTCCTTACCCTGTATAAGCGATGCCGCCTGAGATATTGTAAGACCGGTAATATCTGCATCATCTACGTACTTTATAATATCACCTGATTTTATACCGGCCTCCAGTGCTGGAGAGCCGGTCAAAGGAGTAATAACCAATATCTGGCTGTTGTGATCTATTATCTGAACACCTATTCCAGTATATTCTCCGGCTGTTGTATCAAGCATGGCTTGGTATTCATTAGGAGTGTAATATACGCTGTAATCATCTAAAACACTGAAAAACCCGTCATAAAGTCCATCCAGTATATCTTCTTGGTCTACCTCGTACTGATAATAATCAGTTACAAAATATATTACATTTCTCATAAATTCAAGATCTGATTCGAATTTATCCTTATTTATGTCAGCGGCAAAGGCCGTTGAAGCAAATGAAGATAAAATCATTAACATTGTCAATATTAAACATATTTTTCTTTTCATAGTCCACCTCTTTGTCTTAGTTCTTAATATAAGTATATTTCATATAGATTCCTGTGTAAAGGACTATATTAAGAATACATATTCAGGAAATAAAATACAAAATAAAACGGACGATGAAATCGGAAATAATTCTGATTTCATTGCCCGCAAATTGTAGCATTAGTTATCTGAATTTAAAAAATCATAAGCGAATTGTGCAGCTAATGCGGAGGCCATGTGAAGAGTGCTCTCATCAATTTTGAAAAACTCGCTGTGATTATTGTATACTGCACCTATTTTTTCATTATAGCATCCGATGAAGCCGAAGAAGCCCGGAACATTTTCCTCAAGATGCGAAAAATCTTCCGCTCCCATAACTTTTGGAATAGAAGCTAGGGATTCTTCACCGTACAGTTTGATTGCAGCATCTTTAGCAATTTTATTTAGATGCTCATTTTCATTTATGATTGGGTCTGTTAAATAGTTGTATTCAAGTTCTGCTGTAACACCTAATGCTTTAGCTGTGTTTTCTGCTATTTTTCGCAGCTCGCCTTCAATTGCATCCCTTGTATCCTTATTGAATGCTCTTGTAGTACCTTCCATTTCAATATTGTTTGCAATAATGTTAAATCTCTGTCCTCCGTTCATGGTTCCTACGGTTACAACCGCAGCATCCAGAGGATTTTTTCGCCTGCTTACAAAGGACTGAATGTTCATTACTATTGAAGCTGCTGCATAAAGTGCATCATTACCTAAGTTTGGAGCCGATCCGTGAGAAGAAGAACCTTTAACTGTAATTTTAAATGTATCACAAGATGCCATTCTTTCACCAGGTTCTAGATTAAACTTGCCGGCCTCAACTTGGGACCATATATGAGTTCCATAAACTGCATCAACATCGTCAAGATAACCATTATCAACGTAATATTTAGCGCCTATACCTACTTCTTCTCCTGATTGAAATAAGAGTTTTACAGTTCCGTGAAGTTCATCTTTTAGATCTTCCAGGATTCTTGCGGCTCCCAACTGTACAGACATGTGAGTATCATGCCCGCATGCGTGCATATTGCCGTTTGTCGCTGCATAGGGCAGGCCGGTTTTTTCTTTAACAGGCAGCCCATCTATATCTGCTCTGAGCATTACTGTTTTCCCGGGTTTGCCGCCTTTGATAATTCCGATGCATCCGTTGTAGTCTGGGAATGAAATTACTTCTATTCCCATTGACGTTAGTTCTTTGATCAGTTTTTTTGTGGTTTTTATTTCGTTCAAGCTCAATTCAGGCATTGAATGCAATAATCTTCTCTGTTCAATAATATAGTCGTTATATTTTTCTGCTAAGTTTTTTATGTTCATTTTTATCTCCAATCATCATTTTAGTTTTCATCAAGAAAGTCACAGGCAAATTGCGCGTAAAGGGCAGAGCCTCTGTGAAGCACATCTTCGTCTATCGTAAACTTATCGTTGTGATTGGAATAAATCAGTCCCTTTTCTTCGTTCCTTGTTCCTATAAACCCATAAAATCCGGGTGCTTTCTCCATGAGATATGCGAAATCTTCTGAACCCATAAGTGTAGGCATGTGAATCAGGCTTTCGTTTCCATATAATTTAATTGCTGCATTACGTACAATGTTATTAATTTTTTCGTGTTCATTTATTATAGGAGCGGCATAGTATGAGTATTCCAATTTTGCTTCACATCCAAGTAGCTTTGCAGTATTTTCAACTACAGAGCGCAGGTTTGCTTCAACAGAAGACCTTATTTCTCTGGAATGTGTCCTTACAGTTCCTTCCATTTCAACATTATTAGCAATTATGTTGAATCTTTGTCCTCCCTTTACTGTACCGATTGAAATAACCAGAGGATTAAGAGGATCATTCACTCTGCTTACAAGAGTCTGCAGATTCATAATTATCGAAGATGCCGCAATTATTGCGTCTTTTCCCAAGTGAGGGGCGGATCCATGTGATGAAACACCTTTTACTGTAATTTTGAAATTGTCTACAGATGCCATTCTAACGCCGGATTCAAGATTGAAATAAGGAGCGTCAAGAGATCCCCAAATGTGCATTCCGAATAGAGCATCGATGCCGTCTAATACGCCGTTATCAACATAATATTTTGCTCCGTGGCATGATTCTTCTGCTGCCTGGAAAAGCAGCTTAACAGTTCCGTTTAATTGGTCCTTCATGTCTACAAGAATTTTTGCTGCTCCCAGAAGCATAGATATATGAGCATCGTGACCGCATGCATGCATATTTCCATTGCTGGATGCATAAGGCAAATCAGTGTGCTCCTCAACAGGAAGAGCATCTATATCTGCGCGAAGCATAACTGTTTTTCCTGGTTTTGCTCCTTGAATTGTACCTATAAGTCCGTTGTAATCATCAAAAGTTTTAACTTCAATTCCCATTTCCTTCAAATCCTGTGCCAGCTGCTTAGTGGTGTTAACCTCCTCAAAGCTGAGCTCTGGAACGGAGTGGTAGTATCTTCTTCTTTCAACAATGTAATCATTATATTTTTCTGCTAAATTTTTTATGTCCATAAAACACCTCATTATATTTTTTGTAAATAATTATAAATTTATCTATGCCTTCTACAGCATATTAATAAATATACCAGCTACTATTACCGATGTAATTGTTACGGTTATAAAGCCGCCGACTATCATCATCGGTAGAAGTCTGTCCATGAGGAATTTATGTTCTTCTTCTGTGTTTGTAAGTGCTTTAACACATTCTTCTGTCAATATATAGTTCGGCGGGAAGCCGTAAAGTGCTGTAAGTGAAACTGCGTATGCCATATTCCAGCTTATACCGAGAATTTTTCCGGCTATCATGGATGCTATACCCATTCCAGCAACACCGACTATTATTATTACTGCCATTGGGCCGGCTGCTTCAAGCAATATTGCAGGAGTTGCGTCCTTAAGTCCGGAAAATACATAAACCATAAGTACGAACATTAAAAATCCGTACGAATTTGCTTTGTTTAATGAATCTTTATCAAGGAAACCTATCTCAGTTAATACTATACCAAGTATCAATGCCCACACAGCTTGATTCAAACCTGTAATTGTACCCAACTTGTTAGCAATAAATACAGCAATCATTAGCTTCAGAAGTACAAATGCTGTTGTCATGTATTTCTGAGGCATAGGTGGGATAAGTCTCTTTTTTTCGCTTTCTTTAGTTTCCAAATTTCCTGCAGATGCATCAATGTCTGTTACAGATTCTTCTGCTTTAATAGCACCTGATCTAAATCCTTTAAGGAGTTTTTTTCCTTCTTTCTTAAGCAGTATCGCTGTTAAAGGATAACCTGCAAAACCCTGGCATACATACATTGCAATTGCTAAAACAGCTGCAGAAGTAAGTCCTTTTTCCAATGCTGCCTGGTTCATCATTGTTGCTGCAACTATACCTCCTGTCAACGGTGGAAGACCTGAAACCACATATTCCTTTCCTACCGTTGGAACACATATCAGCCAGCAGGCAGCTACCATACCTACCAGACCGGCAAGGGTTATAACTATAACTTTCCATTGCTCAAGCAGCTGCTTAATGCTTATAATTGTACCCATGTGGGTAATGCAGAGCATAATTACCAAAAGACCTCCCAGCGGAGCTCCGAGTCCTGCAAGAGTTACAATGTCTTTTGGGAAGAATGTCCAATATCCTATAAGGAACAAAATAGCTGTTACGAATACGGAAGGGATCCATGCTTTAGTTTTTGTTCCCACAAATTCGCCTATGTAATAGACAGCCGAAATAATTAAAAGTGCCAAAATGTTGCTCATCTGTTTCCTCCTGATGTTTTAAATTATTAAGGCATTTGCTAAATTAAAAATAATACTGTTTAAGCGCGATTGATTTTATAAGCCACCACCTTTGGACTATTTGAGTGCTACTCTTTGCTACAGCTTAATCATGTGATTTTTTATTTATGCAATTACCTGTTGATTTATGTTAACATTTGTTAAGCATAACCGAAAGAATTGTAGCATCTGTATCTTTCATACCCACATTTGAAACGAGAGAAAGATTCTCTATTGTCTGTTCAGGGGTTTTTCCCAGAATGCCGTTATTATTTGGTACAAATATATTTTGTAAAGCCATCTGCGAAGCATCTACAGCTGCATCGACGGATATTGAAAGCTTGTAGGAGCATCCTATTTTAGCTCCGTCGCACAGCATACCCGAAACTCCTGCAACCATATTATTAATGGATGCTTCTATTTGGGATAAAGAGCCTCCCAAGAGATAAGTCAGTCCTGCAGCACACCCAACACCTGCAGCCACACCGCATCCACATACTGGCGATAAGGCGCCGATATGAATTTTTACAAGAATGGTTACAAGGTGGCTTAATGCAACACTGCGTATTATTTTTTCTTCGGGTATATTTTTATTATTACCAATAAAAGATATAGGTATTATGGCTACCAAACCGTGATTTCCAGAGCCGGCGCTGCTCATTACCGGGAGAGGATATCCTGACATACGCGCTTCTGAAGCGGCAGCAGTATAAGCCTTTGCCTTTGAAAATACGTCATCTGCACTGTTGAAAAAATAATTTGCCATGCCTATTCCTTCATTAGATTTAAGACCTTCGTTAGCTATTCTTAAATTCATTTCAATTCCGTTTTTAATAAAGCCAATTTTATCTATCGGAACATGATCTGCAAAGTTCACTAAATCTTTTACATAATAATCCTTGATCTTGTATTTAATTTCATTCGCAGAAATATTATCCTTTTCAGAATACTCCTTTCCGGAGTCTGAGTCAAACATTATATTATTATTTTTGCTTATATAAACAATATTTGTGTGTGAGTTTTTTATAATAACACAAGAATGATCATTTTTTGATTTTGCAGTAACCTTAATAAACAATCCGTCAACTTTTTCGTTAAGTGTTAGTTTGATTATGCCTGAATTAACAATTTCAATAGATTTTTCTATACTTTTGTTATCCACATCTTTGAGCACCTCAAGTCCGTACTCGGATTTGCCTGTGACAAGGGATAGCGCAGCGGCAAAGATTATGCCGTGTTCCTTGGTTCCCGGAATACCTACACTCATTCCATTTTTTAAAATATTTTTATCAACTTCAATGCTGAGCTCATTAACTTTGTCAGGTAATACCTCCTTAGCTTTTGCTACGGCATACGCTACTGCACCTGGTTCAGTGCAACCAAGAGCAGGAGCAACTTGATTCTTTAGTATGTCAATAAGAATTCCATCATTCATATTTAATACTTCCTCTCATAAAATTCTTTTATTAACTGTTATTGCAAATTTTATGCCAAGTTAAAAAACCGCACATAGGTTGAAAAACTTATTTTTAAAGAATTAACCTTATAATTAATTTATCATATATAATAAATGTAAAATATATTAAGCGGTATACAGTGTAAAAACTAAGCTTAGAGCAATTTATCAACTATGAAGTTCATTTATCATTTTTGATAAATAAAATATAAAAGATAAAAATTCTATGTACTTTTACGTTGTTATACTATAGAATTATGAATAATAAGGTATCAAATGCCATCATTCCAAAAACAGGTAAAAAGGAAGTGATATTATATGAGTTTGCTTATGGACATAAGGACAGAGCTGATGCATGTTGTTGAAGCGCTTCACGCGGTGACAAATATTGATATAATAGTGGTTGATAATAATCTTGAGAGAGTAGTATCCACTGTTAAACACAGTGATAGGTTTGTAACCAGTGCTCCGGAAAATTCCGCATTTCACAAATGCTTAATAACAGGAGAGCATTATTTTATTGAAGATCCCAGAAATGATCGTGTTTGCATGGAGTGCACAAATATGATTAATTGTAAGGAACTCATTGAATTTTGCCTTCCTATTAAATATGATGGCAATATTATAGGGGTGTTGGGAATGTGCACCTGCGATGAAACGGCTAAGAGAAGCCTTATGCTTAACAGGGGAAGCTATGTGAATTTTGAAAGCAGGCTCAGTGAATTGATTTCCACTATGCTGAACGAAAAAAGTGTTATGAGGATGTTGGAATATCGATCGTCTGAAATGGGAACATTAATTAATTCTCTTAGCAATGGTATAATTGTAATAAATAATAATAAGCATATTGTAACAACAAATAAATATATTAATGAAAAAATGGATGTAGATATAAAGAACCTTCCTTCATTGAAAGAGCTTATTACAGAAAGGGCATACAGTTTGCTTTCTTCAAAAAATTTTAATTCGGTTGAAGGACCTTTCAAAATGGGAGACATGCAATTTATAATAAGTGCAAATCCTATTATAGTAAATGAAAAAAAAGAAGGTACAATTCTTGTGTTGTCTGATTTTGAAAAAATGAAGGAATCCGTGCTTGAGTCCAACAGAAAAATGGACTTGATAACATTCGATGACATAGTTGGCGAGAGCGAGGTGCTCCTTCAGGCAAGAAGAGAAGCGGTTCAGGTTGCAGATAACGATGCATCTGTTTTAATTTATGGAGAGACAGGCACCGGTAAAGAGGTGTTTTCAAGAGCTATACATAATCTTAGCAAAAGAAAAAACAATGCTTTTATTGCACTTAACTGCGGTGCAATTCCGGAAAATTTAATAGAAAGTGAACTTTTCGGCTACGAAAAAGGATCTTTTACAGGGGCGAGTTCAACAGGAAAGATGGGAAAATTTGAATTGTGTAAGGACGGAACATTATTTTTGGATGAAATAGGAGACTTGCCATTTTTGATGCAGGTAAAACTTAACAGAGCTCTTGAGGAAAAAGAAATCCTGAGAGTCGGCGGCAGTATGCCTATTAAGGTGAATCCCAGAATAATATCCGCAACGCATAAAAATTTGAATTCCATGGTTGAAAAAAAACTTTTCAGAGATGATCTGTTTTACAGACTGAATGTGGTGCCTATATATCTTCCTCCGCTGAGAGAAAGAGGATATGACGTAATAATATTGTCCAGATATTTTTTGAATCATTTTTCGAAATCGTACTGCAAGGATATAACAGGTTTTTCTACGGAAGCAGAGGCGCTTCTTTTGAAGTATAAATTTCCGGGGAATATAAGAGAACTCAGAAATCTTGTAGAGTATGCCGTAATATTTGAACATGGAAGCAAAATAGGTGCGGAAAATATTAAAAAGAAAATAGGAGCTTCTTCTGATGCTGATACTGCCAAGCTTTCTGATTTAACCAGAGCTTTTGAAAAGTCTGTTATTGAAAATAAAATTAAAAAGCTGGGAGATGATCTTGATGCAAAAAAAGAAGCAGCTAAACAGCTTGGTATAAGTATTGCTACATTGTATAGAAAACTTGAAGGCTAAAATATATTTTTTGACTTTATGCTGCTTTTAGGTTAAAATTATGTAATTAGATATTATATTGAGGTAATAATGAATAGAAATAAAAAAACATCAAGTATAACAGAAACAGCGATGATAATTGGAATTCTTGTTATTATATCACTTATTTCGTCATTTGTTCCAATAAGCATGATTTTTTATCCAACCCCAGCAATAATACTTGCAAAAAGAAGGGGCATTAAATATTCAGCACTTGCGCTGCTGGCAGCAGATATTATAATTGCATTATTTTTAGGGGCAGCCACAGGATTCATGTACTTGGTTTTATACACTCCGTTTTCCATAGCTCTGACTTATGGTGTGTATCGTGATAAAAAGGCCGAAAAGACTTTGATGTACGGTGCTGCTGCATACATGTCCTCGTTTGTTTTGCTGGTATTGATGATGGATTCGATAATGGGGATTAATCTTGTTGAACAGCTTAAATTGATTTATGTAGAAGGCTATTCAAAGGTTGAAGAAGTATTTTCCTCCATGCCCAGCGGATTGAGTGTTGATGAGAACTTGGATAAATTGGCGGCAATGAAGGAAACTACGGAATTTATGCTTTCAAATTTATTTCCTGTTATGGTTGTAACGGCATCTGTTGCAGGATCGTATTTTAATTACTTGATTGCTGAAAAGTTTTCGAAAAGATTTTCAATAGGAATTAACAAGCTTGTAAAATTCAGCTATTTTTCATTTCCGAGATCGTTTATGATGGCAATGGCAGCACTGCTTTTGTGCTCATATCTTCTCACTGTTTTGAATTTCAATGTCGGGGTAATACAGCTTAATTTGTTTGCCCTGGTTTTTATATCAATGACAGTGCAAGGATTTTCGGTCATTAAATTTTTTCTGGATAAATATCAGAGATCCAGGGCCTTGAAAAATTTTCTTATAGTTGTGGTTATATATATGACATTTGTATTTTCAGGTTTTATGTTAATGGTTGTGCTTGTGGGACTTTTGGATTTAACAATAAATTTGAGAAAAATAAATAAGACAGTATAAATCGTATGTGGAGGTAATAAATTTGGATAATAAGACAACTCCTAAATTTTTGAAAGATGACAGTTTAATTTATTTTTCGGTTATTATTCTTTTAATAGTTGTTTTCTTCATTGAGCGCATGTTTATATATGCAGGGATTGCAGGACTTATTTTGATGGGAGTGTCTGCTTTTGCTCTCAGAAGACAAGTGCAAAGAGAAAAAGATCTGAAAAATTACATAATAGACTATACAAAAAATATTGAAAATCTATCCGTAAATTCATTTTATTATTCTCCAATGCCTGTAAGCATAATAGGACCATACGGTAAAATTTTCTGGTTCAACAATAAGTTCAAGGAGCTTGTGGGAGATGAGCTGGAGAATATTGAAAACATTGATGAGTTTATTGCAGATTTTCCTACAAAAACATTTGAAGGCAATACGGAAGGAGTCATAAATAACATAGAATTAACCGATTCCGGGAAAACTTTTACTATAATGTACTATGGGCTTGAAGAGGGAAGATTTGGAGAAAGTCTATCATATGTGTGTTATTGGAATGAAAACACGGCGTTTGCAAACCTGAAGACAAAGTATAATGATGAACGTCCTGTGGTAATGCTTGTACAGATAGATAATTACGATGAAATATCAGAAAAACTTGACAAGGGTGAAAAGTCCGCCATGACTGCGGAGGTTGAGAAAATACTTAACAGATATGCTTCTGAGATGAATGGATTTGTTTTGCGATATGATACGGCAAAATTCCTGATGATGATAGAGCACAGCTTCCTAGAAAATTTGGAAGCAAAGAAATTTTCGATGCTGGAGGATGTTAAGTCGCTTAAAGGCGGAGGAGACTTTAATTTTACCCTTAGTATAGGTACGGGCGTATTGGCAAAAAATCTTACACAGCTTATTGAATACGCAAAGGGCGCTTTGGATGTTGCATTGGGCAGAGGCGGCGACCAGGCCGTTGTTAAAAGAATAAATTCTGTTAAATTTTACGGGGGTAAAAGTAAAGCTGTTGAAAAAAGAACAAAGGTAAAGGCAAGAATTATTTCCTATGCCTTGAGGCAGATAATTGACCAAAGTTCAAATGTTATTATTATGGGACACAGGGTTGGTGATATGGACAGTCTGGGCGGTTCCATAGGAGTATATGCAGTTGCGAGAAGCAGGGGTAAAAAAGCATATATAGTTTTAAATAATGTAAATTATGCATTGAAAAATATGCACGAAAGAATGAAAAATAATGAAGAAAGCCATTATATTGAATCCTTGATAAGTACAGAAGCTGCATTAAACATAGCAGATCAGAATACGCTTGTTGTTGTTGTTGATACACACAGACCAAGTTATACAGAAGCACCTGAGCTTTTAAGCAAGGTGGATAAAATTGTGCTGATTGATCATCACAGAAGAAGTGAAGAATATATTGAAAATCCGCTTCTTGACTATATAGAGCCATATGCGTCCTCAACCTGCGAGCTTATATCAGAACTTGTGCAATATATGGAAGACCACATTAAACTCACTAAATTTGAGGCAGATGCACTTTTGGCGGGAATTGTACTGGATACAAATTCTTTTACGTTTAAAACGGGAGTAAGAACTTTTGAAGCTGCGTCGTTCTTGAGAAGAAACGGTGCTGACACATCAGATGTAAAGGAACTTTTCTGCGAAAGTCTGAGCTCCATGAAAAAGAAAACGGAGATAATTGAAAAATCTGAGATAATACTAGGAGATGCAGCGATTTCATATATAGATGAAATTTCAGAAAACAGCAATGTTATAGCTGCACAGAGCGCTGATGAGCTGCTTACCATTAAAAATATTAAAATGAGCTTTGTTCTTGTAAGGAACAAAGATTATATAAATATAAGCGCCCGTTCCACAGGACCTATTAATGTTCAGGTAATTATGGAGTATTTAGGCGGAGGCGGCCACTTAAACATGGCCGGAGCCCAGGTACAGACACAAGATATGAACGAGGCGAAAGAAATGCTGATAGAAGCGATATCTCATTATAAAAAGGAGAGCGAGAAAGAATGAAAGTAATATTATTGGAAGATGTTAAAAATGTTGGAAAAAAAGGAAACATTATCAATGCGAAAGACGGATATGCAAGAAACTTTCTTTTTCCAAAAAATTTGGCTATAGAAGCTACACCATCAAATCTAAAAAATTTAGAAAATGCCAGAAAAAAACAGGAAGCTAAAGAAAATGAAATATTTGAAGAAGCGAAGAAGTTAGAAGAAGAGCTTACTAAATTAACTATAGTAATTAAGACAAAAGCGGGTGAGAGCGGAAAGCTCTTTGGTGCTGTAACAACAAAAGAGATTTCTGAAATTATTGAAAAAGAGCATGGATTTGCCATTGACAAGAAAAAATATGATTTAGATGAACCTATAAAATCTGTAGGGGAGTACTTTGTAAAAATTAAGCTCCATCCTCAGGTGAACGCTAAAGTAAAAGTTATTGTAACGGAAAAATAAGAGGGGTAACATGTCTGATTTGATGAATTTGGGAAAAGTGCCGCCTCATAGTGCCGAAGCAGAACAGACTGTCCTTGCATCTGCTTTGATTGACCATATTGCTGTTGAAAAGCTTATGAATCTTTTGACTTCAGAAGATTTTTACTTTGAGGCAAACAGGGAAATATTTGATTCAATAAAACAGATTCACATCCAAAATATTCCCGTGGATGTACTTACACTTACAGAGGAGCTTAAAAAAAGAGGCAGAATAGATTATATAGGCGGATATGAATATTTGGCCCAATTAACTGAAAATATAATAACCTCTAAGAATGTTGAGGCATACTGCAATATCATAAGAGAAAAATCAACTCTGAGAAGGCTCATAAGTGCATCAAGCGAGATAATTGAAAAAGGATACAAGGAAAGTGATGATGTCCAGAAGATTATAGAGCTTGCGGAATCTAGAATCTTTTCAATTTCACAAAATCGAAGCATAAATTCTTTTACTGAAATTAAGGATGTCTTGATGACCGTATTTAATACCCTTGAAGAGAGAGCTATGAATAAGGGCAGCATTACAGGGCTTACAACAGGTTATGAAGATTTGGACAGAATGACTTCCGGACTTCAGAAATCAGATCTCATACTTCTGGCTGCTAGGCCTTCCATGGGAAAGACGGCGCTTGCGCTTAATATAGCTATGAATGCGGTTAAGACCGGCGCATCGGTGGCTTTGTTCAGTCTCGAGATGTCCAAGGAACAGTATGTTCAAAGAATTATAAGCATGGAATCCATGGTGGACAGCTCTAAGCTCAGGACAGGCAATCTGGACGATGAAGATTGGACAAGGCTTATTTCAACCATGAGCACCATTTCCAATTTTGATGTTTTTATAGATGATACGGCTGCAATTTCAGTGTTTGAGCTGATGTCTAAATGCAGAAGACTAAAAATAGAAAAAGGGCTTGATTTGATAGTTATTGACTACCTTCAGCTTATGTCTGACGGAACAAATTCCTCCAACAGACAGCAGGAAATTTCTAATATTTCCCGAGGATTGAAGGCTTTGGCAAGAGAAATGGACTGCCCTGTAATAGCGCTGTCGCAGCTGTCACGTGCGCCGGAGCTCAGACAGGATCACAGACCGATTATGTCTGACTTGAGAGAATCAGGAGCAATAGAGCAGGATGCCGACATTGTACTAATGCTGTACAGAGACGAATACTACTTCAAGGAAGAATCCGAAAAAAAAGGAATAACAGATGTTATTATTGCCAAGCAGAGAAACGGACCTGTGGGAACGGTTGAGCTTGCATGGATAAGTCAGTACACAAAATTTGGAAATATTCAGAAATAATACTAAATTAAAGGACGTTGATGTCTTTGTAATTAATCTGAGGGCGCACGAGATGCGCCCTATTTTTTAATAATAAACAGAGGAGTATGTATGAAAAAAGGAGATTTAATTTGGGGACTGGCTTTAATTGCCTGGATTATTGTACTTGTTGTACCTCAGTCAAGAGAGGCATTCATGTCTGCTACCGGTACGCATCCGTACATAGGAGGCTTTTTCAAATTCTTCATATTGGCAACCATGGGAGACTTATTGGGAATCAGGCTAATAAAGGGAGACTATTTAATACATGAGGGTGTCGTCTTAAAAGCTGTGGTATGGGGAATTATTGGTATGATGGTTACGCTTATGTTTACGTTATTTATGGGAGGAGCAGCTTCTGCACAAAACGCGGGCTTACTTCCTTTCGCAGGAGTGACCATTGCCCAGGCATTCTTTGGAAGTGCAGCAATGAACTTGACATTTGGCCCAATGATGATGTTTTTTCACAGAATAATGGACTTATGGATTGATTTGTCATATAAAAAAGAAGATAAGGTATCTTTGAGCGGCCTTGTTGATAAAATAGATTGGCATTCGCTTGTGGAATTCAGCTGGGCAAAAACATGTCTGTTTTTCTGGATACCTGCGCATACAGTGGTTTTCATGCTGCCATCGGAATACAGGGTGCTTGTTTCGGCATTTTTGTCTATAGCTCTCGGACTTCTTTTGGCATTTGCGAAGAAATCACAGATGACTAAGGCCTAAGCATTGTAAAGAAGATAATAATAAAAGAGCGGAGTATTTTCCGCTCTTTTATGTAATTATTAACTATCTAAACCATTCTGGCAATTATGAGCTTTGAACCCGGAGTTAATGCGTTTTCGGGAGGAATATCGTTTAGTTCTTTTAAATAGTTTATTGATAAATTATAATTTTTAGCTATATCCCATACTGTTTCGCCAGGTTGAACAACTCTGAAAACCAGGCTGGGCATCTTGCTCCTGTCAATAGGTCCTTCTTCGGTAATGTTTGAGATTATTGTTACCTCATCGTTGTTTTTAAGCTTCATTCCAACGTTTATATCACAGTTAACAATTACGGAATTACTGCCTTTTCTATAAGCTCCGCATTTAGTTATGCTTACATTTGATGAAATATCTGAATTTAGTTCATCTTCTTTAAGATCAACTGCAGCCGTAAAAGGAAGAGAAGCATATGCTTTATCAATTTTATTTATGTCTCCGTTTAAATAGAGCAGATTTACATCAAGATAACCGTCAACAACATATTTGTCATCATAAACTTTTCTTTCGGAAATTTTAGGGCTTACATCTACTGTATAAATATCCTTAACACTGCCAGAAACAACATCGAAGTTATTTTCATACTTTACAGTTTTGTTTACAATGTCATTTATTGATGTGAGATTAACGGTGTCAGATTCTAAACTAAGCAGGCTGTTAGTGGAATAGCAGTCTGTTATTATATTTTTTTCTTCTGTGTCATATAAAACAGCATTAATTGTAAATGGAAGGTTGAATTCAATCAGTTTTTTCTCATTGTCATAGTTCTCGGCAATATTATATGTCATATCGTTAAGAGAAACACCGATTTCTTTAATCATGTTATCGCTTAAATTTTTGACTTCAAGATAGTGAGTGAACGGGAATTCTTCTGACACATGGCCTGTAGCGCTAATATTATTGTCTTCTGTATAAAGGAATCCAACCTTGCAGTTACCTTCAACTAGCATTTTATTGTCCAGGACGTCAACATTTGTTATAAATATTTCAGATTCCGACTTTAAGATTTTAGCTATTTCGCCGGAACTTTTATTCAGCTCAACGGCATCGTTGATGTTTACTTCTTCTGCTAATTCTGCAGTTTTATCGGTGTATTTTATGTTTTTTGTTTTTGCTTGGAATGTTCCGTCTGATTCAAGATTTGAAACAAAATTTACAGGATGTTTGTTTATAACATCAGTATCCAGCAATACAACAGCTTTCACAATGAAGTTTCTTTCTTCAAGCGGTTCTGCTTCTATGTAATCAATATAAGCGCTTGTCAGTGCCTCCATTCCGAATTTTGCTTCTTCAAATGGCATTTCTTCAGTAAAATGAATTTTATCCGACATTGAGCTTACAGAAACATCTTCGTCATTTGAACGGTAGATAATGTTATAGACTAATGTTCCGTCCACAACAACAGAACCGTCGTTAACCTCAGAATTGTTTATTTTGACCTTACCTTCTGTTGATATAATTTTTTCTATATCCGGAGAATTATCAGGAAGTGCAAACTCGCTTTCTAACAAAACTTCAGTAGAACTTGAATCAATAATCTCATTAATATTAAAAGTATCCCCAATTAATTTAAACAAATTAAAATCCTCCTTTAAAAACAGATAGAATCCCATTCTTTTATAAATGTATATGCGACATAAGTTTCGTTAGTACAACTTCTATACAAAAAATTTTAAAAAATCATTGACCTTTTCCTTTTTTTAATATAGAATTGGAAGGTAAATTAATTATCTAAATTTGTTGTTTTTAAATTTTAATTTCTTTACAAACTGTATATATTTAGAGATAATAGAGACTAAAAAAAAAACCCCTTTTTTGTCTCTGTTTTTATGTTTAAGGGGAAAGTACTTATAAATAAAAATTTAATTGGTACAATTAAAAATATAAGGAACGGTATAACGGTATAATAGGATATTACAGGAGGAAAAAATGCCAAAATACATTTTTGTAACAGGAGGAGTTGTATCATCACTGGGGAAAGGAATTACAGCAGCATCATTGGGAAGGTTGCTGAAAGCAAGAGGGTTAAAAGTTACACTTCAGAAGTTTGATCCATATCTCAACGTGGACCCAGGAACAATGAGTCCTTACCAGCATGGTGAAGTGTATGTTACTGATGACGGTGCCGAAACAGATCTGGACTTGGGGCACTACGAAAGAATAGTTGATATAGATTTGACAAAATATTCAAGTATAACATCCGGTAAAATTTACTGGTCTGTTCTGAACAAAGAGAGAAGAGGAGACTACCTTGGAGGAACTGTACAGGTAATTCCTCACATTACAAACGAAATTAAACACATGTTTAAAAGAGTTGCAGCTGTTAATGATGTAGATGTTGTTATAACAGAAATAGGCGGCACAGTGGGAGATATTGAAAGTCAACCATTTTTGGAAGCTATTCGCCAGATCAGATATGAAGTTGGCAGAGAAAATATTATGTATATACATGTTACACTGCTTCCTTATCTGACAAAAGCCGGAGAACTTAAGACAAAACCAACGCAGCACAGTGTTAAGGAGCTGCTGAGTATAGGAATACAGCCTGATATTTTGGTGTGCAGGTCAGAAAAAGAAATAAGTATGGATCTAAAGGCTAAAATTGCACTGTTCTGTAATGTCGAAAAGCAAAATGTAATACAAAACAGTGATGCTGATTCACTGTATGATATACCATTGCTGCTGGAGAAGGAAGGTCTTGCAAAAATAGTTTGCGAAAAATTCGGACTGAATTGTAAGGAACCTGACTTGACAGAATGGAACGATATGGTTCATTGTTCTAAGAATGCTAAGCATAGCGTGAAAATTGCGCTGGTGGGAAAATATGTTGAACTGAAAGATGCGTATCTTTCGGTTGCTGAGGCATTGAGACATGCGGGTATAGACAACTCTTCAGATGTTGAAATTAACTGGGTTCATTCCGAAGAAGTGAATGAAGAAAATTACAAACAGATGCTTGAAGGCAGTGATGGAATATTGGTTCCAGGCGGATTTGGAGACAGAGGAATAGATGGAAAAATACTTGCTGCAAGATATGCTCGTGAAAACAAAATACCATTCTTAGGTATATGCCTTGGAATGCAGATGGCAGTCGTTGAATTTGCAAGAGATGTTTTAAATTACAGCGATGCGGACAGTACAGAATTTAACGCAGAAACAAAGTATCCATTAATAGATATAATGAATGATCAGAAAGATATTGAAAACAAAGGCGGAACCATGAGATTGGGAAGCTATCCGTGCAGACTTACTGAAGGTACAAAGACTAAGGAAGCATACGGCGGTGCGGATATGATAAATGAAAGACATAGACACAGGTACGAGTTCAACAATGAATACAGAAAAGTATGTGAGGAAAACGGCCTGATAATTTCAGGAACATCTCCTGACAATAAGCTTGTTGAAATTGTGGAACTTAAGGATCATCCGTGGTTTGTTGCTGCACAATTCCACCCTGAATTTAAATCAAGACCTACCAGAAGTCATCCTTTGTTCAAAGGGCTTATCAAAGCATCAATTGAAAATAAAAAATAGTTAAAACAAAAAAATTCAGGCTCAGCCTGAATTTTTTATATTTGCAACAGAAAGCTATTTTACAGAGTTTTTTCCACATTCTTCGCTTTCATATTTTTCATATTCTTTATTTTCCATGATTTTTATGATTCTTTCTGTCATTTCGAAAACATCTTCATAAGAGACATATAAAGGTGCAGGTGCCAGTCTTATTACGTTTGGATATCTGAAATCAGGTATTATTTTGTTGGCCTTAAATGCTTCGTTAATTCTTAAAGCATCGGCATGCGTTAAAGCAACATGCCCACCTCTAACTGCATCTTTTCTTGGGCTGCCTACTCCAAAACCATATTTTGCAAGCTTTTCATCAATTAAATACATCATGTAAGCTGTAATTTTTAATGATTTTTCTCTGATAGCTTCAGGCCCTGCTTCGTTTATTATTTTTAGTGAGCCTTCAATAGGTGCCATGGATAAAATAGGTTGAGTGCCAATCTGCCATCCTCCTGCGTATTCTGCATGCTCAAAGTCCTGAGACAGGTTGAATTGAGTTTCCTTTTTGTTTCCTTGCCATCCGGCAAGACCAGGCTTCATGCCGAAATGATTTTTGTTTATATACAATCCCGCTATGGCTCCTGGACCGCCGTTTAAATATTTATAATCGCACCATATAGCAAAATCGGGGTCAATTTTCTTAAAATCATGGGGTACTGCACCGATTGAGTGACAAAGGTCGAATCCTACATAAATCCCTCTTTTGTGGGCTTCTTTTGATATTCTTTCCATGTCTACAAGCTGAGCAGATCTGTAAAGCACTGAAGGAAGCAATACTATGCAAACATCATCAGTCATAGCGTCGATAATATCATCTTCATAGATGTATTCTCCGTCACGGCTTTTCACTACCTTTAGGCATTCATTCGGATCATATCCGCGAGCTCTGATGTCACTCATTACGGCATATTTATCCGTTGGGAAATTAATATCATCCATGATGATTTTGTTTCTCTCAGGTGTCGGTTTGTAAAATGTGTGAATGCACTGATGTATATTAACCGTAGTGCTGTTTCCGCATGTAACTTCTTCAGGATCTGCATTTATAAGTGGAGCCATCATAGCCCCCAGTTTATCCTGGTATAAAAAATACCCGCCTTCAGTCCAAACACCTATCCCCATTTCCTTCCATACTTTTAAAGCTTGAAATAAGGTTTCTTCTGCATCCTTGCTGCACAATCCGCATGAATTGCCATCCATATAAATTTCACCTTCATTGATATAGAAGCGCTCTTTGTATTTTGACAGTTTATCTTCCTTATCCATTTTCTTTGCAAATTCTCTAGTAAGTTCAAAATTATACATTATCTTTTCCTCCTAATTATTATTAATAATATATTTAAATGTTTCTTTCACCTATTGTAGTTAAAAATTCCTCATAACTTCTTTTTTTGATATATTTTGTATATACCATTCCGGCAAATATAATAAGTCCTACATAACCGGAAATAGGATAAATAATTCCAACCATAGTTGAAAATGACAGCTGACCGCCGAAGAAACCCGCTATAGCGGTCACAATTGCAGCAATTCGATATTTAATGCTTTTTTCATTTTCTGATACCTTGTTACATGCCGTAAACATCATTGGAACTGCTGTGGTGTAAATTCCCAATATAAGCATAACAGCAAATATTTTACCAAATACAGGGCTGACTTGAGCGGCTACGTAAAGCGAAGGTATCTCCAAGTTGTAGACACTGTCAATATTAGCAAGAAGTCCAAAATTTAAAATCATAACAGCTATCAAAAATGCGATGCTTCCGAAAAGACCGCCGATAACGGCATTCTTTTTGCTTGTTGCCGTAGTAGCTCCTATACCTGCAAGATAAGGAACCACACCTGTTACGGTGTAAGCTGCATACAATAATCCGGAAACGATCCAGTTGCTGAAATTGCTGTGAACTTCTATTGTGTTAAGAACTTGATCAGCTTCTTTGATGCCTTGGGGGTTTTTTACTATGGCAAGAATGCCTATTATTATAGTTCCTGTCAAAATAAACGGTGAAATATATCCTACAATTTTAACTAAATTTTTCAGCCCAAGGAGAACTGTTGTCAATGAAGCTGCTATCATTATAATTCTTCCTATATTACCGTTAAAACCGTAGTATTCTTCAAACGTTGAACCTGCTGCCGAAATCATTAGTGCATATACAAGAAACAACATAATAGGTGTAAACCATTCGCAAAATTTCCCCAAATATTTTCCTAAGTAAAATTCAAACATTTTATTTGTTTGAGCTAATTTTAAATTTCTTCCATCCTCAATAATTACTACACAGAACCATGCGTACAATATAACTGCTATTATACCTGCTCCAATACTTCCCCATACTCCATGTCCTGAAAAATATTGCATGCATTCCTGCCCTGATGCAAAACTTGAACCGATTACAAACCCCATGAATGCCCCGCCTATTGCTATAACTTGAGGGATGCTTATTTTACTGGTATTCATCTGCTTCCTCCTTTTAGTTTTAAGATTTTTGAGGAAAATTATCATTTAATATAAATTGCATACGTTATCATTAAAACAACAATCAGTGCTTATGGTTATAACCTGTCTGAGCAGCACTTTTAAATGAATTTAGCTTATTGTAATATAAAAAAATAAGTACCCTGGATTTCCTCATGTTTTTATGCTAACATATAAGTGAATTGAATTCTATGGAACTAATATGCATTAAATTGAATTCAATTTTTTCAATAATATAAATTTTATTCATTAATTATATTTTTATGGTATAATAGGGTTAATTTGATATGCATGTATGTATCATTAATTATTTGTATATAAACACAGAAAACATTTTTATTATAAATTTGTATTGGGTGAAATAATTAAATTGAAAGGAAAGTATTGTTATGAATAACCAGTTTGGGAATTTATTAAAAAAGTTGATAACCGAAAAAGGAACAAAAGAAAAAATTATTTCTCAAAAGCTTGGGTACGATCCTACATATTTAAGTAAGTGGATTTCAGGCAAAAACCTTCCTTCACAAAAAAGCATTGATTCTATTTGCGAAAAGCTTTCAGGCATACTTTCAGAGGGAACAGATACGGATGAAATAAAAATTAATTTAAAAAATGCTTATTATTCAGATCTGGGATTTTCCAAGATGGAAAGCAATATGAGTAAAAGCATTTCCGTGATTACTTCGGATTCGGATGTAACGGATTTAATTGTTGAGGTGCTGCAGCAGCTTGAATATTCCGGAATTAGGAATATAACTATCAATACTACGCTTAATCTTTTTCAGAGATTTGAATATCACATTGAAGATATTATTACCAAGCTGCATAAAATGAATCTGGAAAGCTTAAAAATAAACATGTGTGCCTCATTTGACGGGTATCCTTATGACCCTTTAATATTTTGCAATAACTTTATTTCTTTAATTTCGCGAAATTATTTTATTGATTTCAATATATATAAACAAAAAGAAGAAATACCTCAAATTCTAGTCATTAACGACGCCATTGCTATGAATGTGGTTAGTCTGGAAAACGTGGTTTTCTTGTGCTACTACAGCTTTAATGAAAAATATATTCAATCCATTTCCAGTAGTTATAATTTAATTGTTCGCCACATGGAGAAAATATTAAGCTATGCCATGCCGATTTCCCTGAGGAAAACAAATGTACAGATGAATCAGTTTATGCAGGACAACCAGAGCATATTGTTTTCGGAATCCCCGGCAGTTTTTATTCCAAAGAACGTTATATGTGGTTTAATTGAAAATAACGAACTTAATATAAAAGGCGAAGAGTGGAGTGAGCATGTGGAATATCTCGAGCAAGTGAGCAATATTTTTGATAAATATACCAGGCATTATAATATAAAAATACTAGTTTATGAATCTCTTCTTTCACACTATATCAATACCGGGCGCATAGAAATAGGCGGGAAAAAACATGTGTTTACCAAGGATCAGGTTAAAGAACATATTTTGAACATATGCAGCTGTATGAGGGAAAATGAAAATATTGAATTCTATTCCATTTCAGACACTATTGATTTTAACAGGTTATGTTGTGAAACGCCATCTGTGTTCCTTACTCCCACTTCGATTGCGGTAGGTAATACAAATATTTATACCGATGAAACATCATATAATTTCTATTATTCTACAGAAAAATCTATAATCAAAATATTTGAAAGATACATGGATTCAATAATAGAAAAGTCCTCATGTATTAAACTGTCAGCAGACAGACTGTCAGCATATATTGAATGAGGATGTCTTAATTTATAAGAGGTAATTTAATGCTCTTATTAGAGCGTTCAAATGTGTGCAGTGAGCTTATAATTCCTGCATATATGCTCAATATCATCATAATTTGAGGCGTGAGAGGTACGGAATCAACCAGACCGTGAATCATTGTCATTACAAATACAGAAAATGCAGTAATGAAATGAGAATTATGTTTCTTAAATAAATTGTTTTTAAAAAATTTGATAATATTTAATAATAAAATTATAAATAAAGAAAAACCCAATATTCCGGTTTCGGTAAAAACTTGTAAATAAATGCTGTGGCTGTGCTCTATTCCCGTGCTCACAACAGTAGAATAATCAGCAATATGTTTGGACAAGGTTCCGAACCCTATTCCTGATATAAAATTATCCTTTATTATTTCAATGCATGCCTTCCACACTTCTATTCTGTATAAAAAAGAACTGTCTGCTACTGCATTTGAGGGGTTTGCCCGACCTGTTCCCAGAAGTGCATCGAGGCAAAATATTGCCAAAGAAATTATCAGTGCAAATTTTAGGCGCTTTCTGTTAAACAGGGAAGTAATAATTAACGCGGCTACAATAGATATCCACGCGGTTCTTGAAAATGTCAAAAATAAGCAGAATATACCTGCCGAAAATATTATCAGCTCCAGACCTGGCTTTTTAAAGTTAAGTTTTTCTATACTCAGCAATATAATAAAGTTTATATAAAATCCAAAAACATTAGGATTAAAAAAGGTTGAATAAATTCGTTTGTTAACGCTATAGCTACTTGAAACCCACTTAGACGGTATGGTGAATTCCGGATTTATATATTGCAAAACACCTATAAAAAACACAACCATTGATACAAGATAAAATAATTTTACAGCTGCTTCCATGCAATCTGATTCCGCTGCGCTAAACAAATTATAAGAATAACAGCATAAAAAAATTAATAGTACAAAAAATGCGGATACTAATTTATACTCAGATGCTGTTAAACCAATTAACATATATGCATATATTAAAAGTGATGAAAACTGTTTATTAATACTGACTTTTTTGCTCAAAAGCTCTGATATAAGAATAGCTGAAACATATACATAAGCAGCAGGAATGAAAATAGTTGATAAAATTAACAGTAAAAGCTGTTTTAAATGCAATTTTGAAGTTGCTTTTTCTGTAACGCGTAGGTTTGTAATTTCGTAATTCATTTTAGTTCCTTAGTTAATCTGTTGATTTAATTTCTTTATTTTGTGCCGTAAGGTAATAAAATATTCCGTATATAATTATTATGCCTCCTGAAAGGGTATAAATAGAAGGCATTTCATTGAAAATGAACAATGCTAGTATACTTGCAAAAATAGGTTCGCTCAGTGTTGAAACAGAAATCAAAGTTGATGAAACATACTTGATCATGTAATTGTATAGGGTATGCCCAAGTATTGAACAGAAGAATGCCAAAGCCGCAAACAGAAGGAATTCTTTTGGAGCGTATGGATATATGGGTGTTTTAGAAACCATACACATGAAAAACAAAACTAATGAAGAAGATGTATAAACAATGAATACATATACTCCGGCGCTTATGTTTTTTCTGACAATTCCGCCTATGACAAGGTAGAAGGCTACAAAGATTGCTCCCAGGAATGCAAGTATGTTTCCAAGCATGGTACTGCCGGCAGCATCGCCTGATGATCCAAGGGCTATTATGATAGTGCCTGCCAGTGACAATGAGATGCCTATATACATTTTCCTGCTGAGTTTCTCTTTAGTTATAAAGTAATTTGCCAATGCTACAAATATCGGACTGCATGAAACAAGTATTGTAGAGTTCGCAATAGTGGTCATCTTAATAGATGTAATCCACGAAGCAAAATGAAGTGCCAAAAAAATACCGCTGACGGCACATAATCCGTATTCTTTTTTTGATATTTTTTTAAATTCACTTCTGCTGTTTATGATTACGGGAATAAGAAGCATCAGCGATGTAAAAAGCATCCTATATGCGGAAATAACCAGCGCAGGAGCATCTGAATATCTGATTATGATTGATGATAGAGATGTAAAAAATGTTCCTATCAGTACTATGTATTTTGAGGGCGTTTTTTTCACGGTATACCTGCCTTTTATATGAATTTTTAATTATTGCGTCAAAAATCGTATTGTGTACAGCATGGTTTTTTGTTGGTGCTAAATGTCATATTAGCATATAAAAGTTTAAAATTCAATATCTAACAAAAAGTATATTGTGCAGTATAAGAGAAATAATAATCAAATAAAATGAAGGAGGCAGTTATGTTTGATCTTTTCGGGTCGTTTTCAATAATATATCTTATCAATATTGCAATGGCTGTTGTTGTAATTTTTTTAGAGCGAAAAGATCCTACTGCGACACTTGCATGGGTCTTGGTGCTGCTTATTTTTCCCGGTGTCGGTTTTTTGTTTTATCTGCTGCTTTCACAAAACTTCAGCAGAAAAAAATTATTTACTATGAAAATTTATGCTAAGAAGACATTTGGCGATTATATCAGGGTACAGCAGAAGCTGTTTAATAGCGGAGAGCTTGTTTATAACGATAAAAATACGGAAGCTTTCAAGGATTTAATAAAAATGAATCTTTTCTTTCATGATTTTTCGTACACCCAGAATAATGAAGTGAAAATTTATACTGATGGGCAGGACAAATTTTATGATTTAATCAATGATATACAAAATGCAAAGCATCATATTCATATGGAATACTACATTATAAAAAATGATAATTTAGGAAATGACATTTTAAAGCTGCTTGCTAAAAGAGCCTCAGAAGGAATAGAAGTCAGGCTGTTATATGATTCAATGGGAGGAAGGCATCTGCCCGATGAAACTATTGAGAAGGTAAGAAACTCTAAAGTAAAAATCGCAATATTTTTTGCAAGCAATTTTCCACTTTTTAATTTTAAAATAAATTACAGAAATCACAGAAAAATTGTTGTAATAGATGGCGAGACGGCATACATTGGAGGATTTAATGTGGGAGATGAGTATGTAGGGCTGAATAAAAAAATAGGATATTGGAGAGATACACACATTAGAATTTCAGGAGATGCTGTCGTAGATCTGCAGACCAGGTTTTTTCTGGATTGGGGCTACGCGTCAAAAGAGGATTTAATGTTTCTGCCTCATTATTTTCCGGATACAAAACAGAGAGGCAACGTAGGCATACAGATAATAAACAGCGGACCGGACAAACTAGATGAGGCAATTAAAAGCAATTATGTAAAGATGATTAATTCAGCAAAGGAAAGCATACTTATCCAGACGCCGTACTTTATTCCGGATTCATCGGTGTTTGAATCATTGAAAATTGCCGCCATGTCCGGAGTGGATGTTAAAATAATGATACCATGTAAGCCTGATCATCCTTTTGTTTACTGGGCGACGTACTGGCATTGCGGAGGGCTGCTCCGGTACGGTGTTAAGGTATATACATATGAGAACGGATTTATGCATGCTAAAACTCTGGTAATTGACGGAAAAGTTGCATCTGTAGGTACGGCAAACTTTGATATGAGAAGCTTCAAACTTAATTTTGAATGCAATGCAATAATCTATGACACTGAGACATCATCCAAACTTTACAATATTTTTCTTAATGACTTAAACTACTCCCTTGAGCTTACCAGGGAAATATATTTGGAAAGAGGGATTTTAATAAGATTCAAAGAATCAATTTGCAGGCTACTGTCTCCACTGCTATGATATTGATTTTTTATTTAAATGTGATAAGATATACTTTAAACATAACAGGTGATGAAAAAGGTGAATTATGAAAAAATATTTTGTTATATACAATCCCACTTCGGGAAAGGAGCTTGCGGGACAGAAAATATTCAGTTCTTCGCAAATTGTAATGGAAAATGAAGCTGTGGAATTTACTTTTTTTGCGACGAAAAAAAAGGGCGACGGAGAGACTGCAGCCATAAGAGGTTGTGAAGAGGGTTACGATATGATCATTTCTTGCGGCGGAGACGGTACGGTTCATGAAGTCTTAAACGGAATAATGAAAAGTTCGTGCAGAACAAAGCTTGCGGTGATGCCAGCAGGAACTGTTAATGATTTTGCCGCTCAGCTGAAGATTCCCAAGGCATATGCAAATTTTGCATCTCTTTTAATGAAACAAAATTTTAAAACAATTGATGTAGGTAAAATTAATGATAACTATTTTGTTAACGTTGTGGGCGGCGGTGCCTTCATGAACATTCCTCATGATGTGACAGTTGAGGCAAAGACAATTCTAGGTAAGTATGCTTACTATTTTAAAGCGGCATTTGAAGTGCCGGGACAGCTTGTAAACACTAACAATATAAATTACAATATCGATGGAGTGGAATACAATATAAATACGCTGCTTTTTCTTGTAATTAACTCATCAGGAGCCGGAGGCTTTAACAAGTTATGTCCAAAAGCAAAAATAGATGACGGGCTTTTGGATATAGTTATTTTTGAAAAAGCGAACAATGCGGATCTTCTGCAGATATTTAC
Source organism: Sedimentibacter sp. MB35-C1 (assembly GCF_030913635.1). Taxonomy (NCBI): domain Bacteria; kingdom Bacillati; phylum Bacillota; class Tissierellia; genus Sedimentibacter; species Sedimentibacter sp. MB35-C1. Next base: position 300,282 of record NZ_CP133188.1, on the reverse strand, counting down.
CAGAGTGTTTAACGGACAGCACATAACTCATCCCAAGGTGCATTACATGCAGGGTAAAAATATAAAAATAGACTGCGAGAAGAAAATACCCATTGATACTGACGGAGATATTGGCGGGGTTGTTCCAGCCGAAATATCTTCAGTGCATAACGCAATTGAAATATTGGTGCCGTAGTTTTTAATTCGCGAAATATTTTAGGCTGCTGAAAAATTTGCCTTTATTTACAACGGGGCAAAATCTTTCAACAGCCTTTTATATAATTAAATTATTGTTCGTTTGACAGTCTATACGAAATTTTTTAAAAGAGTGTTTATCATTTTTGTGGATTTCTTTGCTGCTATTTGTACAAATGTGGGGAAATCCATATGAGCCGAACCGTCTGCCTTATCAGATATTGCTCTTACAATGCAAAAGTCCACATTGTTCAAGTAGCAAACTTGTCCTATTGCAGCGCCTTCCATTTCTGCACAGAGAGCGTCAAAATTTTTTACAATATAGTCTTTTTTATCCTGATTGCATATAAACTGATCTCCTGATGCTATGGTGCCTGTAAAAACATTTGTGTTTTCAATACTTTTTGCAGATTTTTCTATTTGCTTAACCAGTTCCTTTGAACATGGGATGTTTATTATATTCATCCCCGATATAAAGCCTACGGGATCTCCAAGACCAGATGTATCCATATCGTGCTGAACAACATTTTCTGATATTACAATATCGGATATGTCGAGTTTTGAACTTAGGCTGCCGGCTACCCCTGTATTAATTATAGCATCAGGCTTGTATTTAAGTATCATTGTCTGTGCGCATACAGCCGCATGAACTTTTCCGACTCCGCATTTTGCGACAACAACATTTTTGCCCTGCAGCTGCCCTTCATAATATACAACTGAACTGATAGTTTCTTTATTTATGTTTTCCATGGATTCGATGAGTTCTTTAACTTCTATTTCCATAGCTCCGATTATTCCTATTTTCATCTCTGCCCTCATTAGTTTTTTTAATTATTTTATTATAGCAAAGAACAAATGTCAACGGTGGAACTGCTGTTAAAATACACAATGCATAAGCAAAGCATATTAGATTAGGAAACAGTATCGCAAATAAAATCTTCAACTTATATTTATTTATGATAAAATAATAACTACAATTAAGAGGAGGGTGACACATAAATATGCATTATATATATATAGTCGAATGCAGCGATAAAACTTTATACACGGGGTATACAACAGATGTTGAAAAAAGAATAAAAACACATAATGATAAGAAGGGTGCTAAGTATACAAGAGGAAGAACGCCTGTTGTTTTAAAGTACTCTGAGCAATTTGACAACAAGGTTGATGCTATGAAAAGAGAAGCCCAAATAAAAAACATGAACAGAGAAAAAAAGCTGAAGTTGCTAAATAGTAGCAAAATTTAATTGTATACTGTGTTAATGTTTGCTATAATTAAAAAAACAGATGCAAGGGGAGATTTGTATGAAAAATAACTTGATTGTTGACAGTTGCACTGACTTTGATAAAGAAACCGAAGAAATACAAAGAGTGCCATTTAGAATACTTATTGATCACGAAGAAATCATCGACGAGGACTTAGACATAAATATACTAATAGAAAAAATGAAAAATACAAGACAACAAATAAAGACTGCATGTGCGCCTCCTGATGATTTTATAAAGAAGCTGAAGGGTGGAGCAAATAATTTTATTGTTACTATTTCAAGCCAGCTAAGCGGGTCTTATAACAGTGCTATGGTGGCGGTAGAACAATTTAAAGAAAAGTTCCCGGAAAGCTTTGTACATGTTTTTGATACAAAAACTGCAAGTGCAGGTGAAACTCTCATATCTATTAAGGTAAAACAATTGATTGAGGGTAATTTTAATACATCGGAGATTATAGAACATACCAACAAATACATTTCTAAGGTCAGAACTCTATTTATACTTGATTCTCTTGATAATCTTGCAAAAAATGGAAGAATAACTAATTTGAAGGCTATTATAGCAAATATAATGCATATTGTACCCATAATGGGAGAAGACGGTGAAGGAAGAATAGTCCTAAAGGAACAGGTGAGAGGCAAAAAAAGAGCATTTGCCCGACTTATTGACATGATAGGCGAATACAATGTAGATTTTGAAAACACAATACTGGGAATAACGCATGTTAATTGTCTGGAAAAAGCTGAAAAGCTGAAGGAAGATATAAAAGCCAGATATCCATTTAAGGATGTCAAAATTTTCAAATCTTCCGGATTAAGCACTGTATACGCTGATGACGGAGGAATAGTTATAGCATTTTAATCAACAATTTAGGGAAATTTATGTTATAACATATGAAAAGTGGGTATAAATAGCATGTAAATAACTTTATGGAGGGAATAGATGGAATACAAAGACTTGATAGCAAAAATTAAATCAGTAAGGAACTATAAAAAAGAAGAAGTAGATCCTGAAACTATTCAAAAATTAACAAAATATTTCGAAGATAGCAAAAGGCTGGTTAAGGATATCGGAATAGAAATGATCCTTATGACCAGAGACGAAGTATTTGACAATATAAAAAATATTGCCGGATATAATGACATTATGTTGGATGCTCCGCAATACTTGATTTTTTTATCGGAAGAGAAAGATCATTTTCTTGAAAATACAAGTTATGCTGCTGAGGATATAAGACTGAAGGCATTTGAGCTTGGTGTCGGATCATGCTGGATAACAATCGGCAACGGAGATGCTGTAAAAGAAAAGCTGAACATTAAATCAGATAAAAAGCTGACAGCACTAATTGCTATTGGATTTGATGATAACAAGAATAAGGTAGTATACGAAAATGTTTCTGCATATAATCCATCAAAGGCAAATGTGAAAATAGTTGAGGATAATACTACTGAAAGACTAAAAATCAGCGAAGTTGTATATATGAATAAGTGGGGTAATAATGCAGACCCGGACGATTTGGCAAACCTTGGCCTTCTGGAAGCATTTTTCTATGCAAGACTTGCACCTTCAACAAAGAACAGACAGCCATGGAGATTCATATATGATAACGGAATGGTAATGCTGGTGTTAAGAAAAGATAAGGATATAAATGAATACGAAGAAAAAATCGATATGGGAACAGTAATGCTTTACTTCCAGCTTATTGTTGATAATACGTTGTTTGATTTGGAATGGAAATTCGGAAAACCTGACAAGGATTATGAAGTGCCTTCTGAGTACAGCATAGTGGCATACTGCGTAAGTTAACATTATAATATTGCTGTTAATGACAGACAGGTTTTTTCAATAGCCGGAGGGTGCGTGATGCGCCCTTTATTTTTTAGAAAGGAAAGCTTATGAAAATAATAATAGACAAAAAATTTCATGAAATAATATCAAAAGAGTTTCCTGAAATACAATTTTATACTGAGCCTGATCAATGCCCCGAAGCTTTGGCACTCATAGGTCAGCCTGAAATTATGAATGTCAAAATACTGGAAAAGCTTCCTAATCTGAAGTGGATTCAGCTTTTCAGAGCAGGTTATGATATGATAGATACGGATTATATCAGAAAAAGAGGAATAACACTTACAAACGGCAAAGATATATTTTCCATACCTATAGCGGAAGATGTAGTATGCAAAATTTTGATGCATAATACTAATGCATTGAGGTATTTAGAAAATAAAAAAGTGCAAATGTGGGATAATACTCTTAGGAGAACTGAGCTTAAGGGACAGACAGTCGGTATTATAGGAACAGGTTCAATAGCTATGGAAATTGCAAAGAGACTTCAGCCTTTTGGAGTTAAAATGCTTGGATATAAGAGAACACCCGTATTGAATGTTCCGTATTTTGAAGAGATATACTCAGGAAAGAGAGGACTTGACCATATAATGTCTGTCAGCGATTACATAATTGTTACGGCAGATTTAAACGAAGAAACATATCATATGATAAATAAAGAAAATTTAAAGTTGATGAAAGAGACAGCTTCAGTAATAAATATTGCAAGGGGAAGTATTATAAATCAGAAGGATTTAAAGGATGCCTTGAAAAACAAATTGATTTCTTATGCGGGACTTGATGTGTTTGAGATTGAGCCCTTGCCAAGTGATGATGAGCTTTGGTCGATGGACAATGTTTACCTTACTCCTCATGCTTCGGCTCTCGTTAAAAACAATAAGGCGAGATGGGTAAAGCTTATAGTACAAAATATAAAAAACTTTGCAGATAATGAAAGGCTGATAAATATAATAATGTAGTTTGTTGCTAAGAGTTTTTTTCATAATGGAGGAATAATGGGTTTAGACAAGGACAGCGGAATAACTATCGGAAGCATAAAAAAAGGAAAAAGAAATTTAATAACAGATGTAAAAGGTGTAAAAGTGGGTCATGTAACTCTGGACAATGGCAGCATTAAGACAGGAGTTACAGCAATTATCCCAAAAGAGGGAAATATTTTTAAGGAAAAGGTGATGGCGTCCTGCCACGTAATTAACGGCTTTGGAAAAAGCGCTGGTATTTTGCAGATTGAAGAGCTTGGAACTATTGAAACTCCTATAATTATGACAAATACACTGAGTGTTGGAACTGCTATGGAAGGGCTGGTTCGATACATGTTGAGGGAAAACGAAGATATAGGCAACTCAACAGGCACGGTCAACTGTGTGGTTACAGAGTGCAATGATGGAAAATTAAATGATATAAGAGGGCTCCATGTAAAAGAAGAACATGTTTTTGAAGCAATAGAAAATGCCGGTTCAGATTTTCAGGAGGGGGCCGTGGGATCCGGTACGGGAATGGTGTGCTTTGGGTTAAAAGGGGGTATAGGATCATCCTCCAGAATTGTGGAGATTGATGGAAATGATTATACAATTGGTTCAATTGTAATGTCTAATTTTGGTTCTAAGAAATACCTTACGATAAACGGGGATAAAGTAGGCGAGAGAATTAAGGAAGCACAGGAAAATGATCAGGATAAAGGTTCGATTATTATGGTTATTGCAACGGATATACCTCTGAGCGAAAGACAGCTTAAGCGTATTTCTAAGCGTTCTACAGTGGCTCTTGCAAGGACAGGATCGTATCTTGGCAACGGAAGCGGGGATATATGTATTTCGTTTACAACTGCAAATAAAGTAAATCACTATTCAGATACGAAAATAGTTGATATAAAAATGATAGACGAAAATGCTATTGAGCAGGTTTTTAAGGCTGTTGCAGAGACAGTGGAGGAATCAATTATTAGTTCTATGTACCATGCAGATACTACGACAGGAATAAACAACCGAACAATAAAAAGCTTGAGAGAATTCTTATAATAGCCAGTCCATATATTAAAATAATAAAAAATGAAGGTATCTCCTTCATTTTTTATTATTTAAGGGGGTTACGTCTATGTATATGAAATGTATTGCTATTCAACAATAAGGCTGTAAACACAACTTACAGGACACTGGGTGTATTCAGAATTATTTACGCAGTTTGAATTAAGTTTATTTCTTAAGCTGTTTTCTGATTTTACATTATCTTTTGCTTTGACCATGTAGCCTATGCGTTTTGATTCAGCCGGCTTCAGACTGCCTACATCCCATTTAAGTATGGTTTTTCCGTTAAAAGTATACACGTTTTTTGGCTGCAAATTGCTTGAATCTCCCACAAATTCCAGACCTTCGTCAAGTATGCTTCTGACATAGACGCTTCTGGCCATGTCGTATTGACCTGCATTGCAATGAATATAAAATTTGGTTGTTTCTCCCTTTTTTATTTTTTCATTGTCACATTTAACAACCATTTCATAGTCACATGCCACGGATGATGAACTGCAAGAGTCGGTATAGTCTTCACAAATAAGGTGCGCATAGTAATTTATCTTGCTTTTATGCAATATTTTATCACCTGAGTTTTCTATGCTTTCGTCAGTTAATTTATCACACAAAGCTATATCAAAGGTCAGGGTATTTACCGAATCCGGCGATAAATTTATGTTGTTGGCAAATACAATAACATTGTTACTTCCTATTTCTGGTGATGGATTTATAGCAGTAACTTTTTCCGCGAGTCCCACATCCGGACCCGAGTGTGATAAATTATTTAAATAGCGTATTCCATTCCCCATGGTTGAACTGAATGAGCACAATTTTGTGCTGTTACTTTTATTTGTAAGAGTAATATTGAGTTTATATATGTAAGCGGGAATAAAAGAAGTATTTGGAATACCTGCTCCTTTTAAAATTCTTCCAGGAGCATTTATGGAAATAGTACATTCCTTCATTACATCATTCCTTTCATGATTTGTCTTAACTGCATAATCTATTTTATTCAACTTGTAATTTTTTGTGAAATGTTTAAATGAAATATTTATGGTACTTTATATAGATTTATGATAAAATATATCAAACGTTAGAATACTTATGATGATTTGAACTCGGGAGGAAATATGAAAAATATCAAAATATATTCAAGTTCAACATGTATGAACTGTACAGCAGCAAAGGAATATATAAAAGAAAAAGGTTATGAATACGAAGAAAAAAATGTATCTTTAGATTCGGAAGCTAAAAAGGAGCTTTTATCGATGGGTTACATGGGAGTTCCGGTGATTTTTGTTGATGATGAAGTGGTTGTAGGGTTCAACAGAAGCAAGTTGGATGAATTGTTGTAATAATACACAGGCAGCTTCCAATCAGCTTTGGAATCTGCCTGTTTTTTGGAGGAAGTATGAAATTAGAAAATTTAAAAAAAATTGAAACAGGCATGTATAAAACACCCATACACAAGCTTGAAAATTTGAGCAAAAAATACGGCATAAACATTTACATAAAAAGAGATGACATGACAGGATATGCCTGCGGAGGAAACAAATTAAGAAAGCTTGATTATTTATTGAAAGATGCATTAGACCATGACTGCACCGTTCTTCTTACTTACGGGGGACCTCAGACAAATCATGGAAGGCTTACTGCTGCAGTGGCTGCAAGATTCGGTCTTAAATGCGGAATAATAATGGATGGTCCTGCTCCTGAAAAGGCAACAGGAAATCTGATACTTGATAAAATGATGGGTGCGGATTTATTTTTCATGGATGATACAAGCTTCCGAAACCAGCCAAGTGAAGTAAGAAAATCAAAATACAAAGAGCTTGTAAAAAAAACAACCGATGAGGTTGTCAGCATGTATGAAAAGCAAAACGAAAAGGTGTACTTAATTCCAATCGGAGGGAGCAGTCCAGTTGGAACTGCGGGCTATGTGACCACGGCAGGAGAAATAAAAGATCAGCTTGAAGAAATGAACATAAAGATGGACTATGTTTTTACGGGATTTGGCTCTGTAGGAACTTACGGAGGTTTGTATCTGGGAGCAAAATACTTTGATGCAGGATTTACTCCCGTAGGCATAAGTGTTTCACATAAAGATGAAGAAGAAATGCGGGAAAAAGTGGAACTGATAGAAGAAACAAACAAATTTCTTGGACTTGACGTTAATGTGTCTGCCGATGATATGTGGATTGAAGACGGGTATGTTGGAATTTCATACAATGTTCCAGATCCGGTTACAAGAGAATACATGTATATGATGGCAAGAGAAGAAGCAATCATACTAGACCCTTGCTACACGGGCAAGGTGTTCAGGGGAATGATTGAAATGATTCAAAAAGGATTGATTTCTAAAGACAAAAATGTCATGCTTCTTCATACAGGAGGAATTCCCGGCATATTCTCAGAAGGACATGAAAATGCCATGCAGGGTGAATTATGGGGGAACAAACAAGTTGAATTTAAACTTTAATTCAATTTAACAATATTAGCTAATTTAACTAAAAATATTATATACTATAAATCTGATTTTTGTAAACAATATTGACATAAGCAAATAAATTAAACAGCTGTTAATTTGTTGCTTTTAAAATAGAAAACCGGCATATATTGCAGTTCAGTATTTTCATTTTATAATGAAAATAATTCGATCAAAAGGGTCCGCTTGAAATTTTTATTTCAAATAAGGATAACAGAAAATAATCGAAATCTGATCTGGAGTATTGCCGGTTTTACTTTTCGCTTAAAAAGGAAAATCCAATGGTTTTATTTATTTAATGCATCCAGCAGTTTGTTCAAATCCATTGCATGAACCGCTGCGGCTTCTTCCAATGTTTCCATCTGAGAAGCAGGGCATCCGACGCATCCCATTCCGAAAGACATTAATATTTCTGCAGCGTCAGGGCTTGCCTGCACTACTTCACGAATAATCATATCTTTAGTTATAGCCATAATGTGCCTCCTTACAAGATTATTAAAGACATTATACATTATATACCCTGCTTATTCAATAAAAAATAATAAAAATTACTAACGTATTCCTGTTTGCAATGGGTAAAAACTGTTTGAATCGATATATTATGTATGATATAATTAAAAAAATATATAGTCTTAATATATTGAAAATACTTGACAGCCTATTAAAGGAGAACTGATATGCAACGTGATTGTAATGATAGAATCAGTTATGTAAAAAAATGCATGGAAAAAAAGAATAAGCTAAAATTGCTTTTGAAACATACTGAACAAGATATGATAAAGGAGAAGCTGCTTTTAAACAAATTGTCCGAGGAACTGGAAAAGGAAAACTCTGATGTTTTAAAGCTTGAATCTTCAAATATGACTTCATTATTTTACGCCATATTAGGAACTAAAGAACAAAAACTTGAGAAAGAAAAACAAGAGCTGCTTAAGGCAAGGCTTAAATATGACCAATGCAAAAATAATGTTGATTTCCTTGCTAAGGAATCCAAGGTAATTATGGATGAGCTTAATCAGGTCGAAATTTGTGAAACAGAATATGAAGATTTACTGAATAAGAAGCTGAAAGAGATTAATCTTGAGGACAGAGAAACAAGCGAAGAACTTAAGCATATTATAAGAAGAAAAGAAAGTATGAATGCTAACATCATTGAAATTGATGAGGCTATAAAAGCAGGAGAAGATGCGCTAGATTACATTGAAAAAACAATAAAAGAATTGGAAAATGCTCAAAATTGGGGGGACGGAGACGGAATGATCGGCAAAATTATCAATCCTTCAGCAAAGTATGAGCATGTCGACAAAGCAGGGCAGTATGCGGAATATACCCAAAGATCACTTGGAAGATTCAAGAGGGAACTTTCTGATATAAAAATGATTACCGGTAAAAGAATAGCTATAGGAATATTCGATGCATTTTCTGATTATTTTTATGACGGCCTTATATTTGACTGGGTTGTGCAGTCAGATATAGGTAAATCTCTGGATGCTGTGAAAAATACTAAAAACCACATAGATAAGGCAATGTCTAAGCTTTATGAAGAAAAAGTAACAGAAGAATGCATGATTAAGCAGCTTGAAGATCAGATTAACCATATAATAGAAAATGCATAATGTTTTGATAATCATAATGTATTGACAATAACAAAATTTTAATATAATATAACATTGTCACATGACTGGCGGAAGTGGGATACCACGAGGGAGTGTGATTAATTTGGAAGTCGACCGCCTGGGCTGAGCTCAGGCGGTTTTTTTATTCTCTTCTGAGCTGAATTTAGGAGGATATATGAAAGCATGGACAAATTTTAAAGAAGGAAGCTGGACAAACGACATTGATGTAAGAGATTTCATTCAAAAGAATTACATTCCTTACGAAGGCAATGAAGATTTTTTGGCAGAACCCACTGAAAGAACAAAAAAATTGCTTGATGAGGCATCAAAGCTTATGTCGGAGGAAATGGAAAAAGGTGTTTATGATGTGGATACCGAACATATTTCAGGTATTGACAGCTTCGAACCCGGGTATCTTGATAAGAAGAATGAAATAATCGTTGGATTTCAGACAGACGCACCTCTGAAAAGAATGATTAATCCATTCGGAGGAATCAGGATGGTTGAACAGTCCCTTGAGGCATACGGATATGCGATGCCACGTGAGCTGAAGGATGTGTTTCACACGTATAGAAAAACACATAATCAGGGTGTTTTTGATGTTTACACTCCGGAAATTAAATCTGCAAGGAGTGTGGGATTGCTGACAGGACTTCCTGATGCTTACGGAAGAGGCAGAATAATAGGTGACTTTAGAAGAATAGCCTTGTACGGCATAGATTTTTTGATAGAAAAAAAGGAAGAAGAGTATAAAGGAATTTCTTTGCCTATGACAGAGGAAAACATCAGAATGAGAGAGGAGATTAAAGAACAAATAAGAGCTCTCAAATCTATGAAATCTATGGCTGCAAAGTACGGTGTAGATATATCACTGCCAGCGGATAATGCACAGCAGGCGGTGCAGGCAGTTTACTTTGGATATCTGTCTGGAGTTAAAGAAAACAACGGTGCTGCAATGTCACTTGGCAGAGTGAGCACTTTTATTGACATATATATTGAGCGAGATTTACAATCAGGTGTACTGACTGAAATACAGGCTCAGGAAATAATCGATCAGTTTGTCATGAAACTTAGAATGGTAAGGCATTTAAGGACGCCGGAATACAATGAACTATTTGCGGGAGACCCTAACTGGGTAACAGAATCATTGGGAGGAATGTCTCAGGATGGCAGAACACTTGTTTCAAGGACTACTTTCAGATTTTTGCATACATTGACTAATTTGAATCCTTCTCCCGAACCGAATATGACCATTTTGTGGTCAAAAGATCTTCCGGAGTGTTTTAAAAAATACTGTGCAGAGATGTCCATAAAAACCTCTGCAGTTCAATATGAAAATGACGACTTGATGAGACCGATGTACGGCGATGATTACGGAATAGCATGCTGTGTTTCAGCAATGAGGCTGGGTAAGGACATGCAGTTTTTCGGAGCAAGATGTAATCTGGCAAAATCTCTGCTCATGGCAATTAATGGCGGCGTTGATGAGAAAAGAAAAATAAAAGTTGTAAGAGATATAGAAAAAATAACCTCTGAGTTTTTAAGTTATGATGAAGTATGGACAAATTACAAGAAAGTTTTGACATATGTTGCGGAGCTTTATGTTAATACAATGAATATAATTCACTATATGCATGATAAGTATGCTTACGAAGCAGGACTTATGGCGCTTCACGACTGCAATGTAAGAAGGCTTATGGCATTCGGAGTTGCGGGGCTTTCAATAGTTGCTGATTCACTTAGTGCTATAAGATATGCAAAGGTGAAGCCGGTTTATGATAATGACGGAATAGCGGTTGATTTTAACATTGAGGGAGACTTCCCCATGTATGGTAATGATGATGACAGGGTTGATTTTATTGCCGAAGAAGTGCTTGAGTTTTTTTCCGGAGAACTTAAAAAGCACAAGACATACAGAGATGCAAAACACACACTTTCTGTATTGACCATAACTTCTAATGTTGTTTACGGTAAAAAGACAGGAGCTACACCGGACGGAAGAAAATCAGGTGAGCCGTTTGCACCGGGAGCTAATCCCATGAACGGAAGAGACAAAAGCGGTATACTGGCCTCTCTAAACTCAGTAGCTAAGTTAAAATATAAAGATGTGTGCGAGGATGGTATTTCAAATACTTTCACAGTAGTTCCGGAGACTCTTGGAAAGCTGGATAGACATAGAAAAGATAATCTTTCAGGCATACTGGATGGATATTTTACACAGAATGCTCATCATATCAATGTAAATGTACTAAGCAGAGATACGTTGCAGGATGCAATGAAAAACCCTGACAAATATCCTAATTTGACGATACGTGTTTCAGGCTATGCCGTAAACTTTAACAGGCTGACCAAAGAACAGCAGCTGGATGTTATTAGCAGAACATTCCATGAAAGGATGTAGCATGAAAGGATATATTCACTCGATAGAAACGCTGGGAACTCTGGATGGACCCGGCATACGCATGGTAGTGTTTATGCAGGGATGCAGGCTGAGATGCGCGTACTGCCACAATCCTGACACTTGGTCTTTTAATCGTGGAACAGAAATAACTCCTGAAGAGATCGTTGAAAAAGCAATAAGATACAAAGATTACTTTAAGAATAACAACGGTGGCATAACATTCTCTGGGGGAGAGCCTTTGATGCAGCCCGAATTTCTACTTGAGTGTCTAAATCTGTGCAAAAAAGAAAATATACACACTACAATAGATACTGCTGGGGTAGGACTTGGAAAATATGACGAAATTTTAAGAAATGCGGATTTGGTGATTCTGGATATAAAGCATCCTGATCCTAAAAAATACAAAAGTCTGACCAGTAGGGATATGGCTGATTACCACATATTTAAAGATTCTGTAATAGAAAATAAGACACAGCTGTGGCTTAAACATGTGGTAACGCCTGGTATAAATGATACATCAGAGGATATGAGGAAATTAGAAGATGAAGTCAATACATTTCCTAAGGAATTGATACAAAAAGTAGAGCTGCTTCCATATCACACCTTGGGGGTGTTCAAATATGAAGAGCTTAATATTGACTGCAAATTAAAAGATGTTCCTGCCATGTCAAAGGAAAGGCTTGAAGAATTAAAAAAGAGCTTAAGCATAGAAAAGTTAGTAAGACAGTAAAATGTATAGCAGAGCCTACGTGTAGAGGCTCTGCTATACTTATAATATTCTTAACGTAATAATTATTCGTCGCTTTCATCGTTGATAATTAACACAGGACATGGAGCATCGGAAATTACCCTTTGTGTAACAGAACCTACAAAAAATCTTTTTACGGCCGAGAAACCTCTTCTGCCCATTACGATTAAATCAAATTTTTCTTTTTTTGCATAATTCAGTATTTTGTCTGAAGGCTCGCCATGCAGTACTATTTTTTCAACATTTTTATCATCAACTTCCAACGAAGATACAAAAATATCCAAGAATTTTGTTTTTACTTGAATTAATTCTTCGGTAATTTTCGGATAATTAAAAGGAACGCTGATAATTCCGCCCACATCGTATGTATATATTCCGCGGGTATCTACAACATATATAAATACAAGCTTGCTGTTATATCTTTCTGCCAATTCTATGGCTTTTTCCGCTGCCTTTTGAGATACAGGCGAACCGTCTATCGGAACAAGTATTTTTTTCATAACTGCCTCCTATAATTTTTTATATATAATATTATACCCGATTAATATGCATGCTAAACTAAATATATGCAGAAGTTAATAATTCAATTCTGATAGCATAAAAAGCTAATAAATAACAAATATGTTTGAAAATTTTAAAAATAAGGTTGACAAATATACTTTATTAGTGTAAAGTATCACATGACAACTAAATAAGAAAAACTTCTTATCAAGAGAGACGGAGGGATCGGCCCTGTGAAGTCTCGGCAACCTACAGTTTACTGAAAGGTGCTAAGTCCGGCAAAGGTATCTTTGGCAGATGAGGAGACGGTTAGAACATTTACCCTCTCTTCGAAGAGGGTTTTTTATATTTAGGAGGATATAAATGTCTTTAGAAAAAGTAAGCGAATATTTAAAGAAATACAATAAGGATAATGATATTCTTATTATGGATGAATCGACGGCTACCGTAGAACTGGCAGCAAAGGCCTTGGGAACCAAGGAAGCAAGAATAGCCAAGTCGCTGTCATTTTACAATGGCGATAATGCAATGATAATTGTAGTAGCTGGAGACGCAAAGGTAGACAATAAGAAATTTAAAGGAAAATTCGGATTTAAAGCGAAAATGCTTGCTCATGAAGATACTGTAAGCTTTACCGGACATGCCATAGGTGGTGTTTGTCCGTTTGCTCTTCCGGAGAACGTAGATGTATATCTTGATATTTCCATGAAACGATTTGATACAATGTTTCCTGCGTGCGGCAGTTCAAATTCTGCAATAGAACTCACCTTAGACGAGCTGGAAAAATTATCTCAATGCAGGGAATGGGTTGATGTGTGCAAAAACTGGGAATAAATATTATTAGCAGCAGGAAATAAACATAAAATATTGTGATTAAATTTAAGCAAAGAAAGGGTATTATGCTAAACGAATTTTCAAGAACACAGCTTTTACTTGGCAAGGAAGCTATGAATAAATTAAAAAATTCAACAGTTGCTATATTTGGAATAGGCGGAGTTGGAGGGTATGTTGCCGAAGCTCTTGCACGAAGCGGGGTGGGCAGATTTGCCTTGTTTGATGATGACGAGGTATGTATTACAAACATAAACAGGCAGATTATAGCCACAAGAAAAACTATAGGAAGAAAGAAAGTTGAAGTGATGGCCGAAAGGATTGGAGATATCAATCCAAAGGCTGAAGTGGAAACATATGCAACATTTTATCTGCCTGAAAATGCAGACCTCTATGATTTTACAAAATATGATTACATCATTGATGCGATAGATACAGTAGCGGCTAAGCTTGAACTGATAGTCAGGGCAGAGGCTGCCGGCGTTCCGGTAATGAGCAGCATGGGTGCGGGCAATAAGCTGAGCCCTGCAATGCTGGAGGTTGCGGATATATATAAGACCTCCGTAGATCCCCTTGCAAAGGTAATGCGACGTGAGCTTAAAAAGAGGGGCATAAAAAAATTAAAGGTTGTTTATTCAAAGGAAGAACCTATTAAACCAATATATGACGAAGAGGCTAGCAATCCTCACGATTCTGAGGAAAAAGTGACAAGCAGAAGAGCCACACCAGGCAGCGTATCATTTGTTCCGTCAGTGGCTGGACTCATAATCGCAAGCGAGGTAGTAAAAGATTTAGCGGCTAAGTAAAGGAGAAATCAGCATGGGTACGACTCCATTGATTCAGTTAAAAGATTTAGAAAAGCATTATATCAGTCAGAATAATAAAGTGACTGCCCTGTCGGGAGTTAACCTTGACATTAATAAAGGTGATATATGCGGAATAATAGGAATGAGCGGTGCAGGTAAAAGCACCTTGGTCAGATGTATAAACTTTTTGGAGAGGCCTACGAAAGGTACTGTTATCATAGGCGGCAGGGATTTGCTGAAACTTAATGAAAAACAGCTTAGGGGTCTTAGGCAAAAAGTAGGAATGATTTTTCAACAGTTTAATCTTCTTATGCAGAGAAACGTTGAAGATAATGTGTGCTTTCCGCTTGAAATAGGCGGTGTAAGCAGAAATGAAGGAAGAAAAAGAGCAGGAGAACTATTGGATCTTGTAGGGCTTGCGGATAAAAAAAAGGCATATCCGTCCCAACTGAGCGGTGGGCAGAAACAGAGGGTGGCCATAGCGAGAGCTTTGGCAACAAATCCAGAGATACTGCTTTGTGATGAAGCTACCAGCGCTCTCGATCCAACCACAACTCGCTCTATACTTGAACTTCTGAAAGACATAAATAAAAAACTTGGAATTACTATTGTTATTATTACACATGAAATGTCAGTGGTTGAAGAAATATGCGATTTCGTAGCAATCATAGACAAAGGTAAATTGGCCGAAAAAGGCAGGGTTGAAGATGTGTTTTCAAACCCGAAAACCGATGCTGCTAAGAAGCTTGTCTACCACAGCGGAACTTCGGCAAAAGAGATGACAGGAAACAGGTGTATACGCATTGTATTCGATGGGAAGTCTTCTTTTGAGCCCGTTATTGCAAACATGGTTTTAGAATGCAGGGCGCAGGTTAATATACTGTTTGCAAATACAAAGGATATAAAAGGACAAGCATTCGGTCAAATGGTACTGCAGCTTCCTGATGATGAGATGCAGGCTGATAAAATTATAAACTATTTAAAAAATAAAAATGTTAATGTAGAGGAGTTGATTGGTTATGTTGGCTAACGATACGGTTATGATGCTGTTGGAAGGAACAAGAGACACTTTATACATGACAGTTGTATCAACACTCTTTGCATATTTATTTGCTTTTCCAATCGGAATAGCATTAGTAATAACTAAAAAAGACGGTTTACATCCTATTGGATTTATTTATAGATTTCTGGATATTGTTGTAAATGTGGGGCGTTCAGTTCCGTTTCTGATACTGTTGATAGCGGTTATACCCTTGACTAAATTTATAGCCGGCAAAAGTTATGGGCCCACTGCTACAATAGTACCGCTTGTAATTGCAGCTACGCCATTTATAGCAAGATTGATTGAATCTTCACTTCAAGAAGTAGATCAAGGAGTTATTGAAGCAGCACAAAGTATGGGAGCATCACTTTTAACCATAGTGTTCAAGGTGCTGATTCCGGAAGCCAAAAATTCGCTGATTGTAGGCGCAACAATTGCGATAGCGACAATACTGGGATATTCTGCAATGGCAGGTATTCTTGGTGGAGGAGGATTGGGAGACATAGCCATAAGGTACGGTTATTACAGGTACCAGACCGAAATTATGCTTATGACGCTGGTTCTTTTGATTATACTCGTGCAGCTGCTTCAGATGATAGGAATGAAAATCGCACAAAAGACAGACAAGAGAACTGTCTAAAAAAACAAGCTGAAATAACGCCAGATATGTCCGAGCTAGCTAAGGGCATACTGAATAGTAAACTCAGTGACATATTAAATACGACATAAAGGAGATAACTATGAAAAAATATATAAAATTATTATTAGTGGTGTCAATATTAGTGCTATCCCTTGCAATATTTGCAGGGTGTCAAAGAAATGAGCAGGCATCAGAAGAAAAACCAGAGGCGGAAGTGCCTTCAGAGAGTATGGCTAAAGGTAAAATTACCGTAGCAGCATCGCCGACACCTCACGCTGAAATTTTAGCGCAAGCTAAGGATATACTGGCAGAACAGGGATATGAACTGGAAATAATTGAATTTTCTGACTATGTACAGCCTAACCTTGTTGTTGATGCCGGAGACGTAGATGCGAATTTCTTCCAGCACAAACCATACCTGGATAACTTCAATGAGGAAAACGGAACGAATCTGGTTTCAGTAGCTCCAATTCATTATGAGCCACTTGCAATATATGCAGGTAAATCAGAAAATCTATCTGACATACCAGACGGTGCCGCAATAGCAGTTCCAAGTGATACTACTAATGAAGCAAGAGCATTGTTGCTTCTTGAGGCTAATGGCCTTATTGAAATAAAAGAAGGCGCCGGACTTGCAGCTACGAAAAATGATATTGAAAAAAATCCTCACAATATTGAAATTATTGAATTGGAGGCAGCTCAAGTTTCAAGAGTAATAGGCGAAGTGGATTTTGTAGTATTAAACGGTAACTATGCACTTTCTGCCGGATTAAATGTGTCAGATGCATTAGCAAAAGAAGAACAGTACTCAGATGCTGCTCAGGTCTATGCCAATATATTAGTTGTCAAAGAGGGAAACGAGGAAAGAGAAGATGTTAAAGCTTTGATTGAAGCTTTGAAGAGCGATGAAGTAAAACAATATATTGATGAAACATACAACGGAGCAGTAGTTGCAATAGATTAATTAAATTATAACAAAAAATATTCAAAGATGATAACTTTGCACTAGAATGGATGGTTATTAAAAAGAAATATATATGAAAATAACAGCTGAGGCTGTCCGATTCAAGGGCAGCCTTATTAAAGTGTTATTATTGTACCAATAAACATCTTTTATAAACTTGATTTTTTAATAGTTTATCCGATATACTATTAAATACACAAAAAAACACTGAAGGCGGATCATGGAACATACAGATAAAATATTTCATAGATTTTTAACAGACCCTATAAATGATTTGTTTAACAAACTAACAAACATTTCAATTATAGATAAAAATTTGAACATTATTCCCGATGAAGAATTAGTTCCTGTAATTAAAGAAATTAATCTGGGCTTTAACAAGCTGGATAAATTAATAGAACTAATAGAGAACATTAATAAGGATGTGTCATTTGAAGGAATTTTAAAGTTTATATACTCTACATTCTCAGAATTTATTCCTTATAATCACATAGGAATTGCTCTGCTAAAAGATGAGGATAGAATACTGGAAGCTTCCTATGGTATTTCCGACCCTATGTTGTGTGAACTTCCTAAGAAACTTATGGGACTTAGGGCGGAAATAAGCAGGACAAGTCTTGAAAATATTGTAAAAAATGGGACTCCAAGAATTATAAATGATTTGAATAGTTATACGAAAAACAAAGATGCAAATTATAACAAAATCCTTATGGAAGAGGGAATAAAGTCTTCAATTTCACTTCCTTTGAGTGTTAATGAAAAGCCAATCGGAATTATATTTTTCTCTAATGTTATGCGAGATGTTTATAATGAGGAACATGTGGATTTTTTAAAAACTTTATCAAGCAGTATTGCCATAAGCTTGAATAAAAATATATTTATTGACGAAATGCTTTACTCTACACTTCTGGCACTGACAAAGATGGCTGAAACCAGAGATGAAGATACTGCCGACCATCTTGACAGAATGACTGCATATGCGGTTAAAATTACAGAATTTTTGCAGGACGACAGAAAATATGAAGAAGAAATAACCATTCAGTTTATTAAGGGAATTGAGAGGTTCAGCGCTATGCACGATATCGGCAAAGTTGGTGTTAAGGACGGAATATTGCTAAAGCCGGGGCGCTTGACAAAAGAAGAATTTGATGAAATGAAAAAGCATGTAACATACGGTGTTGAAGTTTTAAAAACAGCAGAAAGCAACATAGCAAAGCAAAAATACAGCATGTTCAAAATGGGAATTGAAATAGTTGAGTGCCATCACGAGAAGTGGGACGGTTCGGGATATCCTAACAACAAGTCTAAAACAGATATTCCGTTAAGCGCCAGAATTGTAGCAGTTTCAGACGTATTTGATGCGCTGACCAGCAAAAGGCCTTACAAAGATGCCTATGGTTTTGAAGAAAGTTTTGAATATGTAATTGAAGGAAGCGGCCGCCATTTTGATCCTGTAATTATTGAGACGCTAAAAAAACATAGAAATGAATTTTATGAGCTGTACAATAGTTTTCAAAAGAATAAGCCGTCCGATTAGGACGGCCCATTCTTTATTCTCTCATCGTCTTCATAGCTTCAGACCATGATATTAGCTGGTTAAATAGTTCAGATACTTCATCATTGTGCCTTGGGTCAGGATTGAACTCGCTCATATTTACAAAATCAGTAAACAAATTCAGCATTACCTGAGCTCTTATATCGGCCATTTGAAGTCCACCTGTTATTTGTCGCAAGTGGTCAACAGCTCTTGCCCCGCCTACACTTCCATAGCTTACAAATCCGACGGCTTTATTTTTCCATTCAACGTTCAAAAAATCAATTGCATTTTTCAATGCTCCGGGTATGCTGTGGTTGTACTCCGGGGTTACAAATATGTAACCGTCAAATTCATCGATTTTCTGCGACCATTTTTTTGTGTGTTCTTTTGTATATTTCTGCATCATTGCAGGATATGGCTCATCATAAAGAGGTAAATTGTAATCAGCTATATCAACCAATTCGAATTTTGCATCTGCTCTATTTTCTGCCAGCTTATATATCCACTCAGCAACAGCTTTTCCGTTTCTCCCGGGCTTTGTGCTTCCTAAAATCACAGCTATTTTTACCATATTAACTCCTCCTGTGAAAATATCTTTAATAAAAGATTTGTGTTTATAATATATATACCCAAATTTCTAAAAACAAACAACTAAATATGTAATGTTTAGTGAATTGAAACAGACTATTAAAATTTAAACATCATGTATTTTATGTATTGTAATGGATGAAGCAATATGTTAGTATTATCTTAAAACTGCATTATAATGATAGAAGGGAAATAAAACTATGAAAAATTATATTATAGTAACAGATTCTACTGCGGATTTGCCTATAGACATTATTGAGAAATATGGAATTGTGGTTATTCCTTTGGGATTTGGCTTTGAAGGTGAAAATTACCTAAACTATCCTGATCACAGACAACTAAGCATAAATGAATTTTACGAGAGGATAAAAAAAGGAGAGAGATCTAATACTACCCTTATAAATGCAAAAACTTTTGAGGAATATTTTGAACGCATACTTATGGATGGAAATGATATTTTATACTTGGGATTTTCATCGGCACTAAGCGGAACATATAATTCTTCTCTGATAGCAAGGGAAGAGCTGTTGCAAAAATACAGCAATTTAAGAATTGAATGCATTGACACATTTGCAGCTTCATTAGGGGAAGGGCTGCTGGTATACTATGCATCAAAGATGAAGCAGGAAGGCAAAAGCATCGACGAGGTTATGAACTGGGTGGCAGATAATAAATTTCATTTGTGTCACTGGTTTACTGTAGATGATTTAAATCATTTGAAACGCGGCGGCAGAATAAATGCTATGACTGCTACTATTGGAACAGCTTTGGGAGTTAAGCCCATACTTCATGTGGATAACGGAGGATATTTAGTTCCCGTTTCGAATGTGAGAGGAAGAAAAAGATCAATCAATGCCCTTTTGGAGCGCATGGAGACAACATGCATAAATCCTGAAGATAATTCAGTTTTCATAAGTCATTCAGAATGCTTTGAGGAAGCAGAATATCTTGGCAACTTAATAAAAGAAAAGCTGCATGTTAAGGAAGTTGTTATAAACTACATAGGACCTGTAATAGGTTCACATACCGGACAAGGCACAATAGCGCTGTTCTTCTTCGGAACAGAAAGATAAGATTTGGAAGTCGATTCATTATTGCTTTACTGAATCGACTTTTTTATTTGGTAATTTATAAAAAAGGAGCACAATTTATATCCAAGATAAAGTGATGTGCTCCGCTTATTTATGAAATAAAATTGAATAAGAATATTAACTGGTTAATGACAATACTACAGATATTCTCTTAAGCTTTTAGAAATTTTGTTATCTCTGCCAATTGTTGTATCAGCATGGTATAAGGAGCTTATTACTGCTTCTTCTACTGCTTCTATGGCTCCTCTGAACACAATATCAATATTTTCGTCATAAATCATTTTTGTAGCGATAACATCCGAATCGCTGTAATGCTTCAAATTATTAGCCGTAGTGAAGGATAAGCAAATATCACCGCTTCCGTTTCCCATATGAGAACCTGTTCTCGCAATTCCAATAGCAGAACGCTTTGCCACCCTTTTCAGCTGCCTTTCATTCAAGGGTATGTCAGTTGCAATTATAATTATTATTGATCCCTTTTCTTTTTTGTTAAGATCAATTTCTTTCATCTTAGCGCCAACATTTTGTCCGCATATTGTTAAATCACCTTTGTTCCCAAAATTGGACATAACAATGGCGCCTATAACATACTCTTTGTTATCTAATTCCACAACTCTTGAGGAAGATCCGATTCCGCCTTTAACACCTAAACAAGACATTCCTGTTCCTGAACCGACTGCGCCCTCTTCAAAATCTTCAGCCGCATTGCTGATTGCTTCAAATATATGCTCTTCTTTAACATGAAGTCCTCTTATATCATTCAATCTTCCGTCGTTACATTCAGTAACCACGCAATTTACTGTGCCTGTCTCAAGACCTATATCGCTGTTTTGATCTAACATATATTTTATCAACCCGTTTGCAGCAACTCCTATGCTGAGAGTATTAGTCATAATTATGGGTGTTTCAATAGTTCCGAGTTCATCAATTTGCAGCAGCCCCATGCTTTTTCCGAATCCGTTCAGTACATATGATGAGGCCATTACTTTTTCTTTAAATATATTTCCTCCATGTGGCAAAATGGCAGTTACACCTGTTTTTACACTACCGTCGTTTAATGTAACATGACCGACTTTTACTCCCTGAACATCTGTTATAAGGTTTTTTTTGCCTTTTTTTAGTTTTCCTATAGTTATTCCGCTGTTTTTATCCAGTCCCATTTTATTTCCTTTCTTAAATGTCTCAACCTAAGAATACTCCGAAAGAGTATTTAATTATTATATATAAACATTATTTATGATATTTTTATTTGCTATTGAGCTTTAGATTTTAACTCGTCTTCATAAAATAGCTTGAAGTCGGGATCAACTGTACCTATTCCCATATATCTTGCTTTGTAGTCCTTTAGCAGTTCAATAAATTTACCACCTATCATAAACAGTACAGCTACGTTGATAAACGTAGGTATTACAGATGAGAAATCGGCCAAAACCCATATTTGCTCTGGAGTTCCTCCGAAGTATACGGAAGCTACTAATATGAAAAAGCCCCAAAGCGGATTTCCAATAACAAATAGCTTTGTGAATATTTTCTTTGTTTTTGAGCCGTCTTCAAATGCATGATTCAACAGGGTCATATAATATGCAAACCAACCTGTATTTGTTGTTAACCCGAACAAAAATATACTCAATGCTACAATTACTCTTGCAGTATAACCTATAACTGATTCGAATGCCGATAATGTTAAGTTTGCTCCTGACATACCTGAATTCCAGTATCCTGTAATTATAACTACAAGTCCTGTTATTGAGCATACTAAAATCGTATCGGCAAATACTTCAAATGCTCCTAATAAGCCTTGCTTAATCGGATGATCAACATCAGCGGTCGCATGTACCATAGGAGATGTTCCCCAGCCGGCTTCATTACTATAAACTGATCTGGCAAAACCCAGCCTCATAGCCTTTCCTACCGTGGCGCCTAAGAAACCGCCAGCTGCCGCTTGAGTTGTAAATGCTCCCTTAAATATTAACATAAAAGTATTAGGAACCTCTGAAATGTTAACTAATAAAATATAAATTCCACATAAAATATAGAATCCGCACATTATAGGAATTAAATAAGAAGCAATAACACCGATCTTTTTAAGTCCGCCTATTGTTACCAGATAAATGCAGATTACCAGTGCAATAGAAGGAATTATAAACGGTATGTTAAATGTTGTTCCTATAGCTTCTGATATGGTGTAATTCTGAATTGTTATAGGCCATGTCATAAATATACCTATTCCAAAGATAACAGCTAGAGGCTTCCAGAATTTAACTCCTTTTTCTGCACCCAAAGCTTTCTGAATATAGAATGTAGGACCTCCTCTAAAAGTGCCGTCATCGCCTGTCTCTCTGTAATACACCGCCAATGAAACCTCAGCCATTTTAATTATCATGCCTAAGAGAGCAGCAAACCAAATCCAAAATAACGCTCCAGGTCCACCTGTAGCAATCGCTGTTGCAACACCGCTTATGTTACTTACGCCGACTGATCCGCCAACAGCAATTGAAATCGCTTGGAATGGAGTCAATTTCTTTTTGTCGTCCAAGCTTTTTGATTCTTTATTGCTTTTAAAAATATTAGTAATAATAAAACCGAAATACTTAAATTGGAATCCGCGGGTTTTAACAGTAAAATAAAATCCTGTTACTATAATAACCACTAATAATGGCATGCCCCATAAAAAATTTGTAAAATTAGTAAAAAGTTCGAACATAGTAGCCTCCTTTAAATTATTTTTTATTTATATATAAGCAATTTATATGCCAATACACATAATAAAAATATTAATTGATAATACTAACGTTTTTATCTTATCAAAAAAGTCTAACAAGTTAAATGCTAATATTTAATAAGATTAAAATAAAAATTAATCCTATTATTATCCTATTATTTTAGTATTTGTGCTATAATAATATAATTAATCTTTAAGCAGGGGGATGCTTTTATGAAAATAATATCAGTAATTTACAGAAACAGAGAGAATATGCCGGCAATCGAGTATTTGAAAAATAATTTAGAATCTATCTTTGAAAAGTATATAAAAGTAAACAATATTTTTTTAAATGAGCTTTTTGATGATGAAATTATTGAGGGTGATATATTTTTAGTTTTGTTTGAATATATGATATACCCATTAAAAAAGCATATACAAAATTTTGATAATGTTATACTTATGACCAGAGGTATTGATAAAAAATTTATTTCTGATATTCTTGCGATTCCCCAAAATACTGATGTTTTAGTTGTAAATGATTCTTATGAGAGTACCATTCAAACAACAAATACTTTTTACGAACTGGGAATAAGCAGTGTCAATTTTATTTCTTACGAAAAAGACTTAGATACGGATAATTATTACGATGATATTAAAATAGCAATAACTCCCAATGAAGAAGATCTGGTGCCGAAGCATATAAAAAATATTATAAATATCGGCTACAGACAAATCGGATACGACACTCTTATTAAAATAATGCAAAAATTGCAATTAAGCCATAAGCTTATAAACAGAAACATAATCAGACATATGAACAGCATTGTTGAGCCTAATGCTACTTTTAAAAGCAATTACTTAAACAGCTATTTGAAAAGTGAAATGTTAAACATGGTGATTTTCAATTCTCATGAAAGTATACTGCTGACGGATAATGATTATAACCTAGTATATTCGAACAATAAATCAAATATTATTTTTGGCATTGACTATAACAGCTACGACAGGAGTATAAGAAATTTTGTTGACAAATCAGCTTTTGAAAAATTAATCAATTCTAATACAAAAACCAGACTTATTAAAATTAACGAAGAGAATTATACAGTTGAAAAAACTACAGTAATGCTTATGGATCAAATTGTAGGTTATTATATAATACTTAGAAATGAGAAGGATATAAGAGATTTAGAAATAAATTTGAAAAATCATTTGATAGATAAAGGGCTTTTTGCTAAGTATTCTTTTAGTGATATTGTGTATAAATCGGACAGTATGATGCAGTGCATAAACCTTTCAAAAAAGGCATCTCTGACAGATTTTACTATAATGATCAGAGGAGAAAGCGGTACGGGGAAGGAATTGCTTGCGCAGTCAATTCATAAATTTTCTTATAGAAGGAGCATGCCCTTTGTTGCGGTTAATTGTGCAGCCCTCCCTGAATCACTTCTGGAAAGTCAGCTTTTTGGATATGAAAGCGGATCGTTTACCGGAGCAAGCAAGAGTGGGAAAATAGGATTGTTCGAGCAGGCTAACACGGGCACATTATTTTTGGATGAAATAGGAGATATATCTCAAAATCTTCAAGTTCAACTGTTAAGGGTAATTCAAGAAAAGCAAATCATGCGTATAGGCAGCAACAGGCTGATAAATGTTGACGTAAGGATTATCGTGGCAACAAACAAAAATTTGGAAGATGAAGTGCAGAAGGGAAAATTTAGAAGTGATTTGTACTACAGGCTTAATGTAATTCCCGTTGAAATTCCGCCATTAAGGGAAAGACAGGAAGATATTTTGCTGTTGGCGGAAAACTTTTTGGGAGATTTGTATTATAGTTTGACAGAGGAGCAAAAAAAATCCATATTGAATTACTCTTGGCACGGAAATGTCAGAGAATTAGAAAGTGCTGTCAACTATTATAAGACACTTGGTATATTTCCAAATTATATGTCAAATAAATCTAATAATAAATCAACTGCGAATTCAAAAAACGATTATATATCTTTAATTTTAAGTATTATAAAAGAAAATACAGACAGTTTTCACGGTATAGGGAGAACTCAATTAATGTATGAGCTCAAAGAAAAGGGTGTAAAAATAAGCGATTCCAAAATCAGAACATTATTAAAATGGCTGCATGACAATAATTATATTGAAACAAGAAAAGGAAGAGCAGGAAATATGGTAACTCAAGAAGGGATTAATTACTTGAATTCTTTGTAGCCGAATAATTCGATCAAAGATAATACATATTAATTATTGGAGTTTGCGGGTTATTTGTACCTCTGGCAGTAATGCGAAATTCCAAATTTTTCTTTTAAGCTAACAGCAAAAAAACATTGACATAGAACATCTTTTCAGGTTATAATATCATTTGCTGTAAAGCACTTTGGAGAGTTGTCCGAGTGGTTGAAGGAGCACGCCTGGAAAGCGTGTATACGGGGAACCGTATCGCGGGTTCGAATCCCGCATTCTCCGCCAAATGAAAATCATGTATGAGTTCACATTTTATACATGATTTTTTGTTTTACTTATGATAATATTAATTAAAGAAAATTTATAACGGAGGGATTAGCTGTGATTATTGGGTTAATTATTATGCTGTCAGCCGGCTTGTTTTGTACTTGCTTTGGTTTTCTCATTTGGAAAAAAGAAAAAATCTCTCTTATACATTCCTACCATTATACAAACGTGAAAGAAAAAGATAAAAAAGCTTATACCACGCTGTTTGGGAAAGGAATTGTGCTAATTGGCACAGGGTGTATATTAGCAGGTATCCTTGATTATGTAACCTATACCGCTTATTGGTGGACTTGTTCTGTTCCATTCTTTATAATCGGGTTTATATTGATTGGAACGGCACAAAAGAAGTATAATGGAAGTTTATTTTAATTTCGCATTATGAGCAAAACACGAAGTGATGGTCTTTTCAGCATATTACCAGCATTTTGTGTTGTTGTCATTTTGAATTGAATTAGCTGCATAGAGAGCCAATAAAGTTGAAAAATGTTATAAATTGTAAAATGGTATTGATAATAAATGTTTTAATTGGTATAATTTTGGTAATTATATTATTAAAAGGAGGGATTGGGAAATGTCAAACTTAGATGTCAATGTTAATATTAATGGCTTAAGTTCAAGACAAGAATCGTATTTTGATGGGGGGGTATTGCAATTAATTGGATGGAGTATTCTAGGAACTTTGATTACAGCTGTAACATTTGGGATATGCTACCCTTAGGCACTATGCATGATATATGGATGGAAAACAAACCACACTGTGATTGAAGGGAAAAGATTAAAATTTAACGGAACAGCAATTGGACTTTTTGGTAATTGGATAAAATGGTTCCTGTTAACAATTATTACTTTGGGCATTTACGGACTTTGGCTAGGAATAGCGTTAGTAAAATGGAAAGTAAAAAACACAACATTGCATAATAACAATTATAATATTAAATATCTAATAATGGAGGCACAAAGTGAAAGTGAAAATTTTTAAGGGAAATATAAGTGAAACAATAGACGTTAACAATTTAGAAGGAGAGCTTAATGGCTTTATCAGCGACAAAAAAGTGTTGGACATTAAGCAGTCACAAAGTTACAATCATGAAACAGATCTTACTTTTCTAGTCGTAAGCGTGTTTTATGAATAAGAGTACATAAAAGTATAGGTTCAAGATTATAAGCTGCATATTGTTAATTAATATGCAGCTTGTTTTTATATTCAAATCAGTATTTAAATAATCTTTAACTTTAATTTCTGCTGTAAGTAAATAATTATATTTAATCTATATTCCTGTAACATGAGATATCGCAGCAAGTATATCTTTTTTTATCTGCTGGGAATCCAATGAAGGATCCTGGCATTTCTGCATTAGTTTATATTTGCAATAACTTACGGTAATTTCATTAAGCATAGATACGTTTTTATCTGTAACAAGATTTTTTTCTTTAATCAGCGGGTGCAAAAGATTTAAACATCTTTCATTAATATTGCTGCCAAAATACATAGATTCAATATCTTCGGAGAACTGATCGCGTTCTTCAGGGAAAATTTGATAATACAAATTCATAATTTCTTTCAAGTTGTCGCTTCTCTTTCCAAAGAAAAAATTATAAAATATGTGAGGGTTTGTTAAAATTGCATCAATAAATAGATTCCATATAGAAAGGAAATTTTCGACGGTAGATAACTGTTTTTGGCTCTGCAACTCAAGGGAGTGACTGTACTCTCGAAAATACTTCATAGAGGCAAGCATAATTAATTGATCAAGGTCCTTAAAATACAAATATATAGTCGAATTATGAAAGCCTGCTCTTTGAGAAATCTTTCGTATAGAGGCACCTTTGAGCCCTTCTTCATCAATTATTTCTTGAGCTGCATTAACAAAACGAATTGTATTATATTTTTTATTTTCTTCTTTTTCTAGTAATTCAAGCTCTTTCATAGTAAACTGCCCCTCTCTTTACGGCATAATCATAATTGAAAGTGCCGTGTAGTTTTTTATTTAAATTATGAAAAATAGTTATAAGTAAGTAAGAAGTTATAAAAATAGCTTGACAATAAGCGCGCTTATTGATATTATTTATACAATATCACATGCAATAAGCGCGCTTATTTATATTATTTGTATAATATCCAAATTATACAATAGCACAAATTATTGTGTTTATCAATAAGAAAAAGATGTGACATTAGGCAAGTGCAGTATCGCCGATATCTAAGATGCAAATAGCATAAGGAGGATTTACCATGAAATTGGAATTAGGAAATTTCTATGTAAAGGATATCGTTTTCGGAGATAAACTGTCATTTGATAATGGAGTCCTGACAATAAACAAACAGGAAGCTCTGGACTTTATCAAAAATGATGAACGTATCACGGAAGCGGACTTATACATAGCGAAACCAGGAGACAAGATTCGTATGTGTCCGGTTAAGGAAGCCATTGAGCCAAGAATCAGGCTGGATGGAAGAAGTGCTTTTCCGGGATATACAGGACCGTTGCAGCCGGCAGGAAACGGAACGGCACACGCATTGAAAAACTGCAGTGTATTAGTGGTAGGCAGACATTGGGGAGGCTTCCAGGACGGACTTATTGACATGAGCGGCGAAGGACAGAAGTACACTTTGTTTGGAGAATTGAATAACATTGTTCTTGTAGCAGACACTAACGAGAAGTTTGAACATCGTGAGCAGCAGAAAAAGAATGATGCTTTAAGAAGAGCCGGACATAAACTTGCAGAGTATGTTGCGGAATGTGTGAAAGAATTAGAGCCTGAAGAAAAAGAGGTATATGAACTTGGTGAAATTACAAAACGTGGGGATGAATTGAAAAAATTATTCTCTGTCGTATATGTAATGCAGCCGCAGTCTCAGATGGAAGAAATGGGCTATAACGATTTAGTCTACGGATGGGATATGAATCACGTTGTTCCTACAGTAATGCACCCAAATGAAATTCTGGATGGAGCGATGGTTTCGGGAAGTTTTATGCCGGTTTCCTCTAAGTGGTCCACATATGATTTCCAGAACTGTCCTAACATTAAGGCTTTATATAAGGAACACGGAAAAACAATTAATTTCCTTGGTGTTATAATGTCTAACCTTAATGTAGCATTGGAACAGAAAGAGCGTTCTGCATTGTTCGTAGCTCAAATTGCAAAGACTCTTGGTGCTGATGGAGCTGTTGTTGCGGAAGAAGGATACGGAAACCCTGATGCAGATTTTATAGGATGCTATGTTGCTTTAGAAGATGCTGGAATTAAAACGGTAGGCGTTACCAATGAATGTACTGGACGTGATGGACAGTCACAGCCTCTTGTAACATTGGATGAAAAATGTGATGCGATCGTATCTTGTGGAAATGTGTCTGAATTAATTGAACTTCCTCCGATGGAGACTGTATTGGGAGAACTGGAAGCTTTGGCAAGAGACGGATTATCTGGTGGATGGCCGGATGATGAAATCTTAGGGCCTTCAGTAAGACCGGATGGCTCCATTATTATGGAAAATAACTCCATGTTTTGCGGAGACCGAGTGTGTGGGTGGTCCCCCAAAACAATGAAAGAATTTTAGAGGAGAGATAAAATGAAAAAAGCGATTTTGTACGTTAATCAGTTTTTTGGACAAATAGGCGGTGAAGATAAGGCTGATTTTGCTCCGGAAATCAGAGAAGGAAAAGTAGGGCCTGCTCTTGAGTTCGCTAAAAAATTGGATGCAGAGATTACCCATACAGTCATATGCGGAGACAACTATATGGGAAGTAATACTGAGGATGCAGTTAACACTATATTGGGAATGCTGGAAGGAAAAGAAATAGATATCTTTCTTGCGGGACCTGCATTTCAGGCGGGACGATATGGAGTTGCCTGTGGAACCATATGTAAAGCTGTAAAAGAAAAATACAATGTACCGGTTGTGACATCTATGAACATAGAGAATCCAGGCGTTGAGATGTTTAAAAAAGACATGTATATTATGCAAGGCGGTAATATTGCATCTAAGATGCGTAAAGATGTGGCCGCAATGGTTAAGCTTGCTAATAAAATACTTAATGATGAAGAAATTCAAAGCGCTTCGGAAGAAGGATATTTTGCAAGAGGAATCCGTCGTCAGATGTGGCTTAATGAAGGTACACCTGCTTCTGAAAGAATGATAGATATGCTTCTTAAAAAGTTAAGCGGAGAAAAATTTCAGACAGAACTTCCGATTCCGAAAATGGAACGTGTTCCTATTGCTCCTGCTCTGAAAGATCTGAAAAAGGCAAAGATTGCACTTGTTAATACAGGTGGAATTGTACCTGTGGACAATCCTGACCGTATTCAGTCTGCATCAGCTACACGTTGGGGAAGGTACAATATAGAAGGTATAGATGCATTAAAAGCAGGAGAATACAAAACCATACATGCCGGTTTTGACCCTGCGGCTGCAGATGCAAATCCTAATGTAATAACACCAATCGATGCATTAAAAGTTATGGAGAAAGAAGGAGTGTTTGGAAAACTTCATTCATATTTCTATACTACCGTAGGAACGGGAACAACTCAAGCTGAGGCCATGAGAATGGCAAATGAAATTTTGCCGTATCTGCAAGAGGATAGTGTAGATGCTGTAATACTAGTATCAACCTGAGGCACCTGTACACGTTGCGGTGCAACGATGGTTAAAGAATTTGAAAAGGCCGGATTACCGGTTGTGCATATGTGCAACTTGATTCCGGTGTCGTTGACAGTAGGAGCAAACAGAATTGTTCCAACTATCTCCATACCGTATCCGTTAGGAGATCCAGGTACCTCAAAAGAAGAACAGTGGAAGCTTCGTTATCATAGAACTAAAGTAGCATTGGAAAGTCTTGCTACAGATGTGAGCGAACAAACTGTATTTAAGGTATAAGCGGGTACTGTAATTATGGAAAAGAAGGGAGAAGTGGTTTGATCAAAGAAAAAAATTATGTTTTTTATCTTTCTATGTTGCTTACAGGAGGAATTGCCATATGGGCGGTAGCATTGAATGATAGCTTTGTCTATGTTTCCAATGCTGTATATAATTTCCTTACAATAAAATTTGGATGGCTGTATTTATTGGCTATGCTGTTGTTTGTCATATTTATAATAAGCATTGCTTTTAGCAAGTACGGAAAGCTTCGTCTGGGAGATGATGATTCCAGGCCGGAATATAAGACTTCTTCATGGTTTGCCATGCTTTTTGGAGCAGGCATGGGTGTAGGATTAGTATTCTGGGGAATATCAGAACCGCTTTCTCATTATATTAACCCTATGGGCATGGAAGGTGGAACTGCTGAAGCTGCGTATTTTGCAATAAAGTCTTCATTTTTACACTGGGGAATTCATCCATGGGCTAATTATTCAATAATTGGACTGGCGTTGGCATATTTTCAATTTCGTAAGAAGAAACCTGCACTGATTAGCTCTATATTTGAGCCATTGATTGGCGAGAAGGGAGTTAACGGTGCATTGGGAAAGACGATTGATGTATTTGCAGTGTTCGCTACTGTTGCAGGTGTAACTACATCACTGGGCTTGGGAGTTCTGCAGATTAACAGCGGATTGGAATACATGTTTGGAATTCCATCGACGCTTCTGATACAGATAATTATTATTTCTGTGATTACAGTTGTTTATATATGGACAGCTGTGGCAGGAATAGAAAAAGGTATTAAAATTATATCTGATGTAAATCTGTACATTGCATTTATATTGATGGCTTTGGCCATGGTTGTAGGGCCCAAAGTTGAAATTTTGAATAATTTCACCAATGGGTTGGGACAGTATATCTGCAATATTATTCCTGACAGTCTTATGCTGGTAGTTTACGGAGATAACAGTTGGATTCAGGATTGGAGAATATTCTACTGGGCATGGTGGATTGCATGGGCACCATTTGTAGGAGTCTTTATTGCCAGAATCTCAAAAGGAAGAACTATACGCGAATTCATTGCAGGTGTAGTATTGGCGCCTTCAGTAGGCTCAATCGTATGGTTTGCGATTTTTGGAACATTAGGTATACACCTTGGAGAAGAAGGGATTTTATCCATTGAAGCACTGGAAAAAGTAGCGGCTGTTCCGGAAACAGGATTATTTACAGTGCTTGAAAAATATCCTATGGGTATAGTGCTTTCTGCAGCTGCATTAGTTCTGGTATGTACATTTTTCATAACATCAGCCAATTCAGGCACATTTGTACTTTCAATGCTGACTTCAAACGGCAATTTAAATCCGCCGAACAGTAAAAAGGTACTGTGGGGAATCGTACAATCCTTAATGGCAATAGGGCTGTTAATTGCAGGTGGGCTTAAACCACTTCAAATAATATCAATAGCGGCTGCATTTCCGTTTATATTTGTTATGCTCGCTGCCTGTGTTTCATTGTTAAAGGCATTAAAATCAGAACATGTTTAAATGATTTACGAAATGAACAAAGATGCAATTTGAAAGTGTGGCACCTGTTATAACAGACAAAGAATTATATTTCTTAAGTTATGCATAGAAGAGTTTTTTAGTTTAGAACGTGAAGAAAATTATTTCTCGGTGAGAAATAAAATACCTTGTTTTGTAAAAAAATTTATAAAACATTTATAACCATTACAATGATGAAGCATAAATGATGTTAAAATTTCATAGCAAAATAAAATTATTAAAAATCTTCAATATGGTATATATTTTGCTATACAGATGTTGGTAACCAAGAAATGAGGTATGTAATGAGCAAGGCTTATAATATTTTATAAGCATCGGATATCAGGCAGCTCTTACATCTGAACAAATTGAATGCCATGTAGAAAAGTATTTAACATTTTTTACTTCGCAACCTGTACGGGCATTCTTTTAAATCTTTATGGAGATTAAAAAATATAAATAAGGAAGTGAAGTTAATAATGAGCAGATTAGAAATTGCTTCACCGAGTAAAGCTAAAATTGTAATGGAAGGACTTTATAAGGACTTGGAGCGAAGAATTGAATCCAGTCCCCCTGGACTATGTCCGGTGGATATGTCGAGGGCATTTTTGGAGCTGTGTCATGCTCAGACTTGCGGGAAATGTGTGCCTTGCCGGATTGGTCTTGGTCAGTTAAATCATTTTATTAAAGATGTGTTGGACGGAAATGCGACGATGGAAACTCTTGATATTATGGAGCAGACAGCATTGTCTATCATGGATTCCGCAGATTGTGCCATTGGTTATGAAGCTGCCAACATGGTATACAAAGGGTTGATCGGATACAGAGATGATTACATTGAGCATATAAATAATGGACGTTGTACTTGTACGTATAATCAGCCGGTGCCGTGCGTGTCTCTGTGCCCTGCACATGTAGATATTCCGGGATATGTGGCATTAGTTGGAGAAGGCAGATATGCGGATGCAATTCGCTTGATGCGAAAAGATAATCCATTTCCGACAACATGTTCATATATATGTGAACATCCGTGTGAAGCCAGATGCAGAAGAAATATGGTGGATGATTCTATAAATATACGCGGTTTAAAACGTGTGGCAGCAGATTTTGCCGGGATAGTTAATCCTCCAGCATGTGCGAAGAATACCGGCAAGAAAATTGCAGTGCTTGGCGGCGGACCTGGTGGTTTAAGTGCAGCATATTACCTTCAGTTAATGGGACATAATGTAACTGTATATGAGATGCTCCCAAAACTTGGAGGAATGCTTCGATATGGAATTCCAAATTATCGCCTTCCAAAAGAACGGCTGCAGGAGGACATCGACAATATTTTGAGAACCGGTGTAGAAGTAAGGCATGGCTTGAAAATAGGTCGGGATATAACCATTCAGGAACTGAGAGAACAGTATGACGCAGTATTAATTACCATAGGAGCCAGTACGGACAAGAAACTTGGGCTCAAAGGTGAAGATGCAGATGGTGTACTGTCGGCTGTACAATTCTTGCGAAATGTAGGCAAGAACGAGATTATGGATCTGTCAGGGAAAGAAGTTGCAGTTATCGGCGGCGGCAATGTCTCAATGGATGCAGTCCGTACGGCAAAACGCCTTGGAGCTAAAAAAGTGAGCATAGTATACCGCAGAAGAGTTGCAGATATGACAGCGCTTCCAGGCGAAATAGAAGGAGCAGTTGCAGAAGGTGTAGAAGTGCTTACGCTTAAAGCTCCGGCGTCATTGGATGTGAATGAACATAACCATATTAAAGGGCTTTATGCCACACCGCAGATGGTAAGCGCCATCAAAGACGGTCGCGCAAGCATTAAGCCTACCGGCGAAAAAGATGTTTATATTCCATGTGATGTTTTGATAGTGGCAATAGGCCAAAACATTGAAATCCGTCATTTTGAAGAGTTTGGTATACCTGTGGAGCGGGGAAAAATTGTTACAAAAAGCAGCGGAACTTTTGAAAACTTCCCTGATGTATTTGCGGGAGGCGATTGTGCCAGCGGACCGGCATCTGTAATCAAGGCAATAGCTGCAGCTAAAGTTGTAGCAGCGAACATTGATGCATATTTAGGATATAGGCACGAAATTTCCTGTGATGTAGAAATTCCGGCCGTTAATCTGGATGATCATAGTCCTTGCGGAAGAGTGAATCTGACTGAACGGGAAGCGTGCGAGAGAGTCTGCGATTTTGAAGGCGTAGAGAACTGCATGACAGAAAAAGAAGCTAGACAGGAGGCATCTAGGTGCTTGCGCTGTGATCACTTCGGATATGGAATACTTAAAGGAGGCAGGGAAAGATTATGGTAAATATCACGATTAACGGAAAGAAAATTTTAGTTAAAGAAAATACCACGATTATGAAAGCTGCCGCAGAGAATGAAATTCCAATTCCGAGCCTTTG
Source organism: Sedimentibacter sp. MB35-C1 (assembly GCF_030913635.1). Classification (NCBI taxonomy): domain Bacteria; kingdom Bacillati; phylum Bacillota; class Tissierellia; genus Sedimentibacter; species Sedimentibacter sp. MB35-C1. Next base: position 265,706 of record NZ_CP133188.1, on the reverse strand, counting down.
TTATCTGAAGGGGATTAATGAAATTGGTGCCTGCCGCGTTTGTATGGTTGAACTAGAAGGAAAAGATAAACTTATTACTTCTTGTAATAATGTAGTTGAAGAAGGAATGGTAATTTATACAAATAGCCCTAAGGTGCGAAAACATAGACGTACGACTGTAGAATTAATTTTATCTCAGCACGACTGCCAGTGTGTTACATGTACAAGAAGCGGAAACTGTAGCCTTCAAAAGATAGCCAATGATTTAAATATCCTGAGTATTCCGTTTAAAACTGAACTAGAGATACAAAAATGGAATCAAAATTTCCCACTGATACGCGATTCCAGGAAATGTATTAAATGCATGCGCTGTGTTCAAATATGCGAAAAAGTTCAGGGACTTAATATTTGGGATGTTGAAGGAACGGGCTCCAGGACTACAGTAAATGTTTCTAACAATGGTAAGATAGAAGAATCAAATTGTTCATTGTGCGGTCAATGCATTACCCACTGTCCCGTAGGTGCTCTGAGAGAAAGAGATGATACGGAAAAGATATGGGATGCTATTGCTGATAAGGAAAAGATTGTGGTTGCACAGGTCGCTCCGGCTGTTCGAGCAGCGTGGGGAGAAGAATTGGGACTCGCAACAAAAGAAGCTACTGTAGGAAAGATAATGGATTCCTTAAAGCGTATGGGTGTAGACTATGTATTTGACACAACTTTTTCAGCTGATTTGACAATTATGGAAGAAGGTAATGAATTTATAAAAAGATTTACCGGCGGTGAACTTAAGGACAGACCTATGTTTACTTCCTGCTGTCCGGCATGGATTAGGTTTATAAAGTCTCAGTTTCCGCATTTAGTTAAACAGCTTTCGACGGCAAAATCACCGCAGCAGATGTTTGGAGCTGTAATGAAAACTTACTTTGCAGAACGACTTGGTGTGTCACCGGAAAAGATTTATACAATATCTGTAATGCCTTGCGTAGCAAAAAAAGAAGAGCGCGAGATGGAATTATTCTACGGAGAATATGCAGGCCATGACATTGATACAGTTATTACAACAAGGGAGCTTGTGAAAATGATCCGTTCTGCCCATATAAGACCTGATACTTTACAGGATATTGAAAGTGATCGTCCGATGCAGGAAATTACCGGCGCCGGAGTTATATTTGGAGCAACCGGTGGTGTAATGGAGGCCGCACTCCGATCAGCATATTATCTGATCAAAGGAGAAAACCCTCCTGTAGATGCTTTTAAAGCAGTGAGAAGCCAAGGTTTTAATGATAATGAAGGACTTGCAGAAGCTGATTTTATTGTTGATGACATTAAAGTAAGGACGGCGGTAGTCAGCGGGCTGGGAAATACACGGTCACTGCTTGAAAAAATCGAAAGAGGAGAAGTTCAATACGATTTTGTAGAGGTAATGGCTTGTCCAGGAGGCTGTGTAGGTGGCGGAGGCCAGCCGATTCATGACGGAGAGGAGCTGGCATTTGAACGCGGAAAGAATCTTTATTATCTGGATGAAAATGCAAAATTAAGATTTTCTCATGAAAATTCTGATATACTGAAACTGTATGAAGAGTATTTCAAAGAACCAATGTCCCATAAATCTCATATGCTGCTTCATACAAAACATGAGAAAAGGGAATAGCATCAATGCATTGCTGTGATTAGCTGTCACGAATGATGCAAATAAAGCAATAACTATGTTATACAAATTTGCAGTTGCTTTACAGTAAATTATAATATGTTGGAGGTGTGAAATGAGCAAAGTATATGACGTTTTAATAGTCGGAGCAGGACCGGCGGGATTATCAGCAGGGCTGTATGCCGGAAGAGCAAGACTGAGCACTTTGATAATCGAAAAAGAAAAAGACGGAGGGCAAATAGCGCTCACATCAGAAGTAGAAAACTATCCAGGCTGCCTGGAAGGAGAATCAGGACCTACATTGATTGACAGGATGGCAGAACAGGCAAAACATTTTGGAGCCGAAAAAGTATACGATGAAATAGTAGAAGTAAAACTCGAAGGCAAAGAAAAAGTACTAGTAGGAAAAAAAGGCGAATACGTAGGAAAAACAGTAATAATCGCCGGAGGAGCAACATCCAAACCAATAGGATGCCCTGGAGAGAAAGTATTTACAGGAAAAGGCGTTTCATACTGTGCGACTTGCGACGGAGCATTCTTCGAAGACTTTGAAGTATTCGTTGTAGGAGGCGGAGACACAGCAGTAGAAGAAGCAATGTATCTGACAAAATTCGCAAGAAAAGTATCCATAATACACAGAAGAGACGAATTAAGAGCCGCAAAATCAATACAAGAAAAAGCCAAAGCAAACCCAAAAATTAACTTTATATGGGATTCAGTAGTAAAAGAAATAAAAGGCGACGGCATAGTAGATACAATGGTTTTAGAAAATGTAAAAACCAAAGAAACAACAGAAATAAAAGCCGACGAAGAAGACGGTACATTCGGTATATTCGTATTCATAGGATACGAGCCAAAGACCAAACTGTACGAAGGAATACTTAAATTAGAAAGAGGCTATGTAGAAACCGACGAAAACATGAAAACAAACATAGAAGGCGTATACGCAGCCGGAGATATTAGAGTAAAAAGCCTGAGACAAGTAGTTACGGCAGCCGGAGACGGAGCCATAGCAGCAGTACAGGCAGAAAAATATATAGAATCATTATAGGAGGGAAAGAATGTTAGTACTCGATAAAACCACATTTGAACCAGAAGTATTAAAAGGCGAAGGATACATATTAGTAGACTTTTTCGGAGACGGATGCGCACCATGCGAAGCATTAATGCCCCACGTAGAAGCACTGTCAGAAAAATACGACGGCAAAATAAAATTCACAAAACTAAACACAACAAAAGCAAGAAGAGTAGCAATAGGACAGAAAGTACTTGGCTTACCAGTTATTGCAATCTATAAAGACGGAGAAAAAGTAGAAGAACTCATAAAAGAAGACGCTACACCCGACAATGTAGAAGCAATGATAAAAAAATATATATAACAAAAAAACCAAATAAGGAGGAAAAAAATGAGCTTATTAAAAGGTAAAAAAGTAATAATAATAGGCGACAGAGATGGAATACCAGGACCAGCCATAGAAGAATGCGTAAAAACCGCAGGCGGCGAAACAGTATTTTCATCAACAGAATGCTTCGTCTGAACAAGCGCAGGAGCAATGGATTTGGAAAATCAAAAAAGGGTTAAAGAATTTGCAGAAAAGTACGGTGCAGAGAACCTAGTAGTAGTACTTGGAGCAGCAGAAGGAGAAGCAGCAGGATTAGCTGCAGAAACCGTAACAAACGGAGACCCAACATTTGCAAGGTCCATTGACAGGAGTTCAGTTAGGACTCTCAGTATTCCACGTGTGCGAACCAGAAATAAAAGAAGAAGTAGACGAAGCCGTTTACGACGAGCAAATCAGTATGATGGAAATGGTATTGGATGTTGACGATATAATAAGCGAAATGACACCAATAAGAGAAGACTATTGTAAATATCTTTAATATTTAGTACTTTATATAGACAATCGAATTTATTTGCTTCGCAGAAATGCGAAGCAAATTTTGAATAACGGAGGTTATTATGAACAGTGTAATAAAAGGAGCCAGCTATATATTGGCATTTACTCCTGATATGGTTATCCATAACGGAACAACCCAAACAACTGAAAGAACCGTAAATCCAAACTCAGAATACCTAAAACAAATAAAAGACCACCTGAGAACCTTTGAAGAAGTAGTGAACTATCTTCCAAACCAGACATATATAGGAAACATAACACCAGAAGAACTTGCAGGATACGCACAGCCATGGAACGACAAAAAGCTCGAAAAAGCAGAAAGATGGGGAAAATTCGGAGAAATAATGCCGCAGGACGAATTTATAGTTCTGATGCAGATGTGTGACGTATTCGACCTTGTAAAAATAGAAAACAACTTCTTAGCCGAAACAAAAGCAAAGCTTGAAAAACATCCATTATTTGATGAAGCATTGCTAAGCAGAATCAAGCAGGGAGAAGAAGCAGAAACAATAAAAAAATACGTTGATGAAGAACATTCAGAACCATTATACAACGACGGCAAACTAGTAGGCTGCGTAAAAAGAGCACACGACATAGACGTTAACCTAAGCGCCCATGTAATGATGGAAAACTTAGTATCAAAAGCATCAAACGTACTTGCATTATTAAACCTCACATACAAAAACGACATAAACAAAGAAGAAATAGACTATGTAATAGACTGCTGCAGAAGAAGCATGCGGAGATATGAACCAAAGAGGCGGAGGAAACTTTGCAAAAGCCTGCGCAGAAGTAGCAGGATTTGTAAATGCAACAGGATCAGACACAAGAGGATTCTGTGCAGGACCGACCCATGCGCTGATAGAAGCAGCAGCATTAGTAAAAGCAGGAGTATTCAACAACGTTGTAGTATCCGCCGGCGGATGCACAGCAAAACTTGGAATGAACGGAAAAGACCACATAAAAAAAGGACTTCCGATTTTAGAAGACGTATTAGGCGGCTTTGCCATACTCATAAGCAAAAATGACGGAGTAAGCCCCGAAATAAACCTAGACCTGGTAGGAAAACACACAGTAGGAACAGGATCATCACCACAGGCAGTTATATCATCATTAGTTTCATCCTTAGAAAAAGCAGGCATGAAAATAACAGATGTAGATAAATACTCAGTAGAAATGCAAAACCCAGACATAACAAAACCAGCAGGAGCAGGAGATGTGCCATTGGCAAACTACAAGATGATAGGAGCCCTGGCAGTAAAAATGGGTCACATGGAGAGAAAAGAATTAGCAGAGTTCACAGCTAAACATGGTATGGTTGGCTGGGCACCTACACAAGGACATATACCTTCAGGAGTTCCTTACATAGGATTCTGCAGACAAGATATCATGGACGGAAAAATAAAAAATACTATGATAGTAGGAAAAGGAAGTCTCTTCCTAGGAAGAATGACAAACCTGTTTGACGGCGTATCCTTTATTATTGAAGCAAATAAAGGAGAACAAGAACCGCAGTCAACAATTTCAGAGGAAAAAGTAAAAGGACTTATTGCAGAAGCTCTGAAGAACTTCGCTTCAAATCTATTGGCAGAATAGGAGGGCATTTATATGTCTGAAAAACAAGTAAAACAAATAATAGGCAAAGTGTTCGATCAGCTGGCAGACACACTGATTAGCGGAGAATACGGACAGAAGCCGAAGGTAGCCGTTACTGCCATGGGAAGCGAACACGGTGAAGATAATATTTATTCAGCAGCAGTAAAAGCAGCAAAAAGCGGAATAGATACTACCGTAATCGGATCAAAAGAAGCAGAAGGTGTAAAAACAGCATTTGTAAATACAGAAGACGAAGCACATACAATCATGGAATCACTACTTAATTCCAAAGAAGTAGATGCAGCGGTAACGATGCATTATCCATTCCCCATAGGAGTTTCAACAGTAGGAAGAGTATTAACTCCCGGAAAAGGAAAAGAGATGTTCATAGCAACAACAACAGGAACATCCTCAACCGATAAAGTGGAAGGTATGGTTAAAAATGCTATTTACGGCATAATAACAGCCAAAGCATGCGGGATAAAAAATCCTACAGTAGGTATATTAAATGTTGACGGAGCAAGACAAACAGAAATAGCACTTAAGAAACTTAAAGACCAAGGTTACGACATAAACTTCGCAGCATCGCAAAGAGCAGACGGCGGTGCGGTTATGAGAGGAAATGACCTTCTCACAGGTTCTGCAGACGTCATGGTAATGGATTCGCTGACAGGAAATTTAATGATAAAAATCTTTTCTTCCTATACAACAGGCGGAAGCTACGAATCATTAGGATATGGCTACGGCCCCGGAATAGGAGAAAACTTTGATAAACTGATTCTTATTATTTCAAGAGCTTCAGGTTCGCCGCTGGTTGAAGGAGCAATCAAATTTGCTGCTGAGCTGGTTAAGGGAGGATGCCTTGAAATAGCTAAAAAGGAATTTGAAAAGGCTCACAAGGCCGGCCTGACAGAAATATTAAGCGGGCTTAAATCTTCTAAAAAGCCTGCCGAAGAAGAAATAAAGGCTCCGGAAAAACAAGTGGTAACTTCTCAGATTTCAGGTGTTGAAATAATGGACTTGGAAGATGCCGTTAAGCTTTTATGGAAAAACGGAATTTACGCTGAAAGCGGAATGGGATGTACCGGACCTATAATTTTAGTAAATGATGCAAATATTGATAAGGCAATTGAAATTCTTGCCGAAAATGAGTATATTGCTAAAGAAAAATCTGATTGTTAGACGTGAAAAGATAAATTAGCTTTTATTAATTTTTAAGCTGAAATTTTAATGTAATTAAATATTGTATTAAAAGACTGTAGCAATTTTTGTTTTGCTACAGTCTTTTTTGTTTTAGTCTATATTTTTAAAATTGAATAAAATATCGACAATATTGGTCTATTATGGTAACATCTAAATAAAGATTTAAACCATAAGAAGATATGGGAAAAAATTAAGGAAATGGCTGAGGGGGATCAAAATGGGCAGTTTATTTGGAAAAAACAATGTAAATTCAAGAATAAAGAATTCTTTAAAATATAGAAATCTGCCGCCTGTGGTAACGATAACAGTTTCCATAATTGTTGTTATTCTTGCTGTAATTCTGGTGGCTAATTCGGTGTCTAAACGGGATGAATTGATAAGATATGTAAACAATTATGAAACATATCCTGAATTCATTGAAATAATAGACGGTGAAGATATTGCCAGAATTAACGAAATAATGGGAAATGTACGCTGGACAAAAGAAATTGCAATTCCTGCAGATGAGGGAGACATCAGCTTTTGGACTGAAAGAGAAGGGTTCAAAGAGAGATTTTTTGATTATGATATATGGTTTAATGTACAAACCATTGTATGGGATCCTTCAACAAATAAATATGGATTAATTGAGAACGCTGAGGACATAGATTATTTAAAATATATATTTTCCCATTATTCAGCAACAGATATAAATTATAGCTTAAAAATGGACATTTATACTTTTTTTGATACTCTTATTTCTCCTGAAACATATAAAATAGATATGTTTAACGATCCGGAAAAAGTATATGCTATTTTTGGCAAGTATTGCAATGAAAGAGGATTGAATGTTTTGCTTAAGAACAGAGTTGCGTTTAAAAATCGAAAAGTATTTGAAGAAAACAATATAACGGACTATTTTAATCTAAGAGTGGAATTAATTGGCGAAGAAGCCGACGCAAACTTATTATTCCAAAAATACAGAGTTTCTTATGAATATCAGGATGATAATTTTGATCTGCATGAATTTAATGATTATTATATTATAAATATAAAAGATAATAAAATAGACTATATAAAGCTTGATTTAAATGCTGGCGAAACGCGTTAATTAAGAATTTTATTTTATTGCTAAATTTTATAGCTTTTAAGGGAGAAACCTGGTATGTATAAATGCAGCTTATGCTCGGATAGATTTAAGTACAAAGACGTATTAAAATCAATATGGGTTAAGGGATATGCTCCGATAATATGTACAGTATGCGGCACAAAGCACTACCCAAAAATATCAACAAGGATTGTTATAAGTCTGGCTATGTTTTTGCCTCTGATAGTTATTAATTCGTTGAATTTATTTTTTGACGGATATGTTAAACTGCCGAATTTGTTTATAATTTATTACATCATTTGGACAGCGCTCCTTATATTAATAACGCCGTTTATTGCCGGGTACTATACCAAATCAGCAGATAAAAGCGACGAAACCAAGTCGCTGCTCATATCAAACCTTACTGTTGCGCAAGCAGATGTAATTATTTCAATGCTTGAATCTTATGATGTGCCATATTTTAAAGAAGTCGAAAAATCAGAATCTTTAGAAGTATTTCCGCTAAACAGCAATATAAACATATATATTCCGCCGAAAATGCTGAAAACAGCTAAAGAGCTGATAGATGTAAATAACATTATCCACTGAATTAAATATATAAAATAGTGCAGCAAGATCAATGATAACAGCGGTATTATTTTGGCTGCTGTTTGTGCTTTGTGGCAAGACATAAATAAGTATAAAATTTATTCGTAAAATAATTGAAACCTTGGAACTTAATTATAAATATGTAAATTTTTATAAAAAATTTAACAATATATTTCATATTGTGCTATAATTATAGTAAGCTTATATTTATTATAAATAAATGAGGTGCTATATGCAAGATCGGGAGTTTGTAATTCTTTGGATTCTTTTATTTTCAGCATCTGTTTTTATATACCAATTAATATTGCTGCAAAAATATAAAAAGCTTTTGATCAGATATGAAAACATAAGAAAATTGCTCTTTGAAACCAGCGAGAAAATATCTAAAACAAACGATGAGAATAAAATATATTACATTGTGCTGGATGCTGTGGTCAAGTTAATACCTTATGCAACAAATGGCAGTATTCTTCTTTATGATAATGAGAAAGATAAGTTTGACTATGAAGTGGTTATAGGTTATAGCAATGAGCTTAAAAATATTTCAATACGAAAAGAAGAGGCATTTCTCTATAAGATAAACGGTTTTAAAAAGGCCGCGGTAATATGCAATCCTGAAGAATTTGACAGACTAAATGCGGATAAAGGAACAACGGAAGGGCTCAAAAGAATTGATGCCCTTAATATCAGCTGCACTTTATCTGCTCCCATATATATTGACAGGCATTTAATCGGATTAATAAATATAGATTCTAGTATTCCACATCACAGGTTTACAGAAGAAGACCTTAATTTAATGGAACAAATTAAATGTGAACTGGAAATTTCCATTAAAAATGCACTAGCTCAGAATAAGCTAAAGCATCTGGCCAATTATGACGAACTTACAGGACTTATTAACAGGAGAAAGCTTATAAAGGAATTTGATGGAGAATTAAATGGTAAAGACAATTGTTTTCCATTTTGTCTTGTTATGATTGATCTTGATGATTTTAAGCTTATCAATGACAATTACGGGCATTACTACGGAGATATGATATTGAAGAATTTTTCTTCCAGACTCAGAAACTTTGCGGATAAATCCAGCATAGTTTCAAGGCTTGCGGGAGATGAATTTGTTATTCTTTTTAAGGGCCATGATTTAGAGATGACCGAAAGAAAAATGAAAGACATAGCTGAAGAGATTATGTCAGAAGAAATTTACGGTATAACAGTGGCATTTAGCTATGGAATTTGTGAAGTAAGCAGTTCTGAAAACATGAATTTTGACGAGGCACTTGCTTTTGCCGATGTTAAAATGTACAGGAATAAAAAAATGAAAGTATTAAATTCACGCATTTAGGCGTGAATTTTTATATGCTGAAAAATGAAAAGCATTTTATGCCGAAGGAACAATGCTTTATACATTTCATAAAACTATTTATGTAAAAATTACCTGATTTTTACTCTGTGAAGCTTTTGATTTTATATTATTTAGCTAATATGTAAGTGAAATATAATAATAATTATAATCGGAGGTTTCAATGAAGAAAATTTTATCTGCTATACTGTGTATAGTAATGGTAGCAGGAATTTTGACAGGCTGTGCAACTGCAAACGCTCAGCAAATATCACAACAGGAAGAACCGGCTGTAAGTCAAAAACTGGCGGCACAATCAAAATCAGCGAAGGCACCTAAGTACATATTTATGTTTATCGGAGACGGTATGAGCTTTGCACAAGTAAATTCGGCTCAGATATATGAGGGAAACAACACAAAAGGAGAAGTAGGTCTTAATTTGGTAAACTTCACTCAGTTTCCCATAGCAGGTATTGCAACTACGCAGGATTCAACATCTTTTGCACCTGACTCGGCTTCTACTGCAACATCACTTGCATGCGGCATCAAAACTCACAGTGGTACAATAGGTCTGGAGACTGACAAGACTACTGTTGCACCTATTATTACTGAACTTTTGAAAAAACAAAAAAATATGAAAATAGGAGTTATATCAAACGTAACTTTAAACCATGCTACTCCTGCAGCTTATTATGCTCATGCAGCATCAAGAAATAATTACTATGATATAGCTATGCAGATGGCTGATTCTGGATTTGACTTCTTTGGAGGCGGTACTATAAATAAGGCTACAGGTGCCGATAAAGATCAGAAAAATGCATTTGCAGTTTTGGAAGAGAAGGGATACGAAGTAGCAGATACAAAAGAAGAAATTCTTGCTCTTAATAACAAATCAGGAAAAGCATATGCATTAAGTCCTGTTCTTCAAGACAGCGGCGCAATGCCTTATGCGATTGATACTAAAGAAGATGATCTGCAGCTTGCAGATTTTGTTAAAAAGGGAATCGATGTTTTAGATAATAGAAACGGATTTTTCTTAATGACTGAGTCTGGAAAAATTGACTGGGCCGCTCATGCAAATGATGCAAAATCAGTAATTACAGATGTTTTAGCGTTCGAGGATGCTATTCAGGTTGCTTTAGATTTTGCTGAAAAGCATCCGTCAGAAACACTTATTATAGTTACAGGGGATCATGAAACAGGAGGTATGTCAATAGGATATGCTGCAACAGGATACAATACGGCATTTGATATACTTGATCAGCAAAAAATGTCTTACGTTGCATTTAATGAACTGATAAGCAGTATGAAAGAAGAAAGTGATGATTTGAAATTTGAAGATGTTATGCCTGTTATTACTGAAAATTTTGGCCTTGTTGCTCCAAACGGAATTGACGAAGAATCTTTGGGACAAGATGTAAATCCTTTAGAAATGACGGAGAGCGAATATAAAAAATTGCAGCAGGGTTTCGAGGAATCTATGAAGGAAGAAAAAAGCGACAGTGATGATGCGTATTTGTTATACGGTGGATATAATCCGCTGTCAGTTACACTTACTCATATTATAAATAATAAAGCAGGTATAGGCTGGACTTCTTATTCTCATACAGGAGTTCCTGTGGCAGTATATGCAGTGGGAGCTGGAGCTGAAAAATTTAGCGGATCGTATGATAATACCGATGTGTTTGAAAAGTTAGCAGAAGTTACAAAAATTAATACAAAATAAATATAATCGCGTTATCATTCAGGCAGCCAATCATTGCGTCTGTTCAGATATGTTGAGGTTGGTTGCTTTGATGACTTAGTTAATGAAACAGACCGGGTGTCCGGTCTGTTTGTATATCTAAATAATTTTGCACTGCATTACAGCTGAAAGGATGATATTTTGATAAATGTAAACAAAAAAGAAATTATATATGTCTTGGTAGTTATTGCTTTTATAATAATTTTAAGCACTATTCAAACTGGATTTGATAAACAAATTTATTTTAATTCAGAAGGTGTAAGAGCTAAAGTAATTTCAGCTGACAATTCAACAATACACAGCATAGGGCTTGTCAATCAGGGAGAGCAGAGATGCTTGATAGAAATTGAAACAGGAAGCCACAAGGGAAGCAGGATTGAAGCTGTAAACTTATTTACTGGAAAATATGAATTTGATAAAGTTTTTGAAAAAGATGATAAGGCGTGGGTTCTTTTGGAGTTTGATGACAAAAATAACATAGCCTATGCTAATATGGTAGATCATTACAGGATTAACAAGGAAATAGTCCTCGCAGGATTATTTGCTGCGGCAATTATAATTTTCTCGGGATTTACAGGAGTGAGGACTTTATTATCATTTGCTTTAGCGATGCTCAGCATATGGAAAATTTTAATTCCATGTATGCTGAACGGATATAACCCGCTTATCGTGGGGCTTATCGTTGGAAATATATTAACAATTACAACTTTGTTGTTGGTGGCAGGATTTACCCGAAAGGCATATGCAGCTATAATAAGCTCAATGCTGTGCTCGTTTTTAACTGCTTTGATGGCTGTTTTCTTTACCGGCTATTTTAAAATTGACGGTACGGTTATGCAATGGTCTGAATCATTATTATATTCAGGCTTTATGTCACTAAATTTAACGGCGATATTTCAAGCGGGAATTTATCTGGCATGTTCGGGAGCAGTTCTTGATTTGGCAATAGATATATCCTCCGCTTTAGAGGAGATTGCTTTAAGCAATCCTGAGGTTTCAAACGCAAGTTTGATAAAATCTGGCCTAAACATTGGAAAGTCAGTTGTGGGAAGTCAGACTACTACATTGCTTCTGGCTTATATGGGAAGTTATATTTCGGTAATGATGGTTTATATGGCGCAGGGAACTCCGATGCTTAACATTTTAAACTCTAAATCTATAAGTGCGGAAATAGTTCATACTTTTGTAGGATGCTTGGGTCTTGTATTAGTATCCCCATTGACATCACTAATTTGTGGATTAATTTATGAAAATGGGAAGGAAGCTGTGGATAAAAACTTACAGGTTTAAAATTCTTTAATTAAGTGTAGCAGCATGGTAGCTGTACAGCAATTTTTTATTGCCATATTTTATATTTAGGTTATAATTAAGTAAAAAGAAATGAAGAAGGCTTAGATGATAATTAAAAATATTCCAAAAGAGGTTAAGACTGCATTAAATATCTTAAATAAAAATGGATTCGAAGCATACATAGTGGGTGGCTGCGTAAGAGACAGCCTGCTTGGTGTTGTTCCTAATGATTGGGATATAACTACTTCAGCGAGACCGGAGGAAATAACCAAATGTTTTGATGGCTTTAGGACTATAAATACAGGGCTTAAGCACGGAACTGTTACTGTTATAATAAACGGCAGACAGCTTGAAGTTACAACCTACAGAATAGATGGAGAGTACACTGACAACAGACGTCCCGACTCAGTAATTTTTACAAAAGATGTATCCTGCGATTTAAAACGAAGAGATTTTACCATTAATTCACTTGCTTATAACAAGGGCGGTATAATAGATCTGTTTGGCGGAGCGCGTGATATTGAAAGCAAAATAGTTAAGTGTGTGGGCGACCCGGATGAAAGATTTAATGAGGATGGGCTTCGAATTTTAAGAGCGCTTAGATTTGCTTCTGTTTTAGATTTTAATATAGACGCAAGAACATCTTCGAGCATACATAGCAATAGAAATCTTCTGAGCAACATTTCAAGAGAGAGAATATCTACGGAACTAAATAAGCTCATTACAGGTGTAAATTATTACGATATACTGAAGGAATATAAGGATGTAATAGAAGTGTTTATTCCTGAAATAGCAAACATTAGTGAAGATAATTGGAGTGTGATTTTAGATTCAATGGGTTATGGGGAAGGTGTGGTTTTAAGGCTTGCTTTGATGCTGCATGAAACAAATGAAGCAGAAAAAATATTGAGAAATTTGAAATATGACGGAGCGACGATTAAAAGTATCAAGTTTATAGCAGCACACAAAGATGAAGAAGTGGTACCTAGTAAAGTGCTTATTAAAACGATGTTGAGTAAAATCGGTTATGATAATTTTGTAAACTTATTAAAGTTTAAAACAGCTGTATTTAAGGCGTTAAAACGTGAGCGTGAGCTGGAAAATATAAAAAGTGCGGAAAAAATATTGAATGAAATATTAATTAACAAAGAATGTTACAATTTAAATATGCTGGAAATAAACGGGGAAGATTTGATTAGGGAAGGATTTACTAAGGGAGTTGTTTTAGGTTCTGTTTTGAATGAAATTCTGAAACTTGTGATTGAGGAGAAGCTAGAAAATCGCAAAGAAGCGTTATTTGATTGCGCAAGAAAATTAAAAAATAATTGTTGACAAACAAAAATTACGGTGATACAATCCTATTCAAATACAAAAACAAACCGTTGAAGCGAAGATTAAACTGATACGTGCACTTACAGAGAGCAGGTGGGGATGAGAGCCCTGCAGAACGCAGTACAGACAAATGGATCGCCGAGGGTGAGGTGAACGAGTTAACACTCTAGTATCTGAAACGTATGCCTACGTTACAGGCAGAAAATGTGATGGCATTTTTGTTAAAGTGGATTGAATTTTCAGTCAATTAAGGTGGTACCGCAGGTTAGACCTGTCCTTTTTCTAAAGGACAGGTTTTTTTTATGCACTGCCGGAAATTGTAAATAATCAGGAAATGATACGGCGAGTTTTGTATAATATTCTAATACAAAAAGGAGAAATAAAATGAAAAAAATAGTATCTATTATCACAATTATTTCAATTATGTTTATGTTGTTGGTAGGGTGCACAACAAGTGCGGAAACTAATGAAGCAGATCAGGATTCTCAGACATCAACTGAAAGCTCTAAAATTAAAATAGGGATAATTCAGCCTGTTGAGCATCCATCATTAAATCAAATCAGAGAATATATAATTAAAGGGCTGGAAGAGCAAGGATTGGCAGATAGAGTTGAAATAACTTACAGGGATGCTCAAGGAGACCCATCAAACATCAATACAATAATATCACAATTCACAGGTGATAAAATGGATATCATAGTTCCAATAGGAACCGGAACTGCTCAGTCTGCCGCTGCAGCTACAAAGGAAACTCCCGTAATTTTTGCGGCTGTAAGCTACCCTGTTGAAGCAGGCTTAGTAGAGGATTTAAGCAGACCTGAGGGAAATGTGACCGGAGTTTCTGATGCAATTGATGTTAAGCAAATATTTGACCTTGCTTTTGAAATTACTCCCGATATAAAGACATTCGGTTTTGTATATAACACAGGAGAAGTGAATTCGGTAGCGGCTGTAAATAAAGCTAAAGAGTATTTAGATGAAAAAGGCATAAACTATGTGGAATCCACTATTACAAATTCAAGCGAATTGATGCAGGCAGCTCAGTCATTGGCAGCAAAGTCAGATGCTATATTTACGCCTACCGACAATACGGTGGCATCTGCAATGCCTGTTCTGGCATCAGAGGCTCAAAAAGCTGGTATTCCCGTATATACGGGTGCTGACTCACTGGTTGCAGACGGAGGGTTTGCAACAGTTGGTATTGATTACACTGTTTTAGGAAGACAGGTTGCGGAAATGATCAAAAAGGTTATTGAAGGCGAGAGTATAGAAAATATACCTGTGGAAACCTTAAAGGAGTATGAAAAAATAATTAACACGAGCACAGCAGAACAAATAGGAATTGAGATTTCAGATGAAGCATTAAAGGAGTTTAAGATCGTAGAATAATGCTTTTAATAAATAAATTTTATGCTACAAGGGCTGTTAAAACAGGAGGTTTAAAGTGAGTTTAACATCATTTATGGGAGCAATTGAATTAGGGCTTGTTTATTCGCTCCTGGCATTTGGAACGTATATATCTTTTAGAATATTGAATGTGGCCGACCTGACGGTTGATGGAAGCTTTGTGCTTGGAGCTTCCGTCTCGGCAGTATTTGCATTGGGAGGCAGGCCTGTACTTGGTCTTATTCTTGCACTCCTGGCAGGAGCGATAGCCGGTATAATAACAGCAGCATTGCAGACGAATATGGGCATACAGCCTATTTTGGCAGGAATATTGACAATGACGGGATTGTATTCAGTTAATCTAATGGTTATGGGCGGCAGAGCAAACATACCTTTGCTAAACAAGGAAAGTCTGTTTACCTATGCCGAAGCAGTATTTGGCAGCAGTGCGTACAGAGTATTGACGCTAATATTGATTGTTTTTTCAATATTTGTAATTTTGAATTGGTTTTTCAGAACACAGCTGGGATTGTCAATAAGGGCGACAGGAGATAATGAAAGCATGTGCAGAGCATCCTCTGTTAATACGGATTTTGCTAAAATGGTCGGATTTGCCATTTCAAATTCAATAGTTGCATTGTCAGGAGCTCTTGTGGCGCAGATGCAACAGTCAGCTGATGTGAACATGGGCGCTGGAATGGTGGTTATAAGCTTTGCATCTATAATTATAGGAAGTGTTGTAATCAAAAATATAAATATTACAGTAGGATTTATATCTGTAATAATAGGTTCGGTTATTTACAGATTTATAATTGCCCTTATACTTACGACTAATTTTCCTCCATCATATTTGAAACTGATATCCGCACTGGTTGTTGTATCTGCTCTTTCGGTTCCAAGTATTAAAAAGAAAATGGAATTTAGAAAACTAAGAAGCGGGAGGTTGAAATGCTGAAGATAACTAATGTGAACAAGGTATTCAATAAAAACACACATGACGAGCACAAAGCATTAGATAATTTGAACCTGGAAGTCTGTGAAGGCGAATTCGTAACAATAATAGGGGGAAACGGTGCAGGAAAATCAACTATGTTCAATATTATATCCGGTTCGCTTCTTTGTGATTCTGGGAATGTTATTCTCGGTGGAGAGAATATAACATATATGCCGGAACATAAGCGGGCTTCATTTATAGGACGTATTTTTCAGGATCCTATGAAGGGCACTGCGCCGAATATGACTGTAGGAGAAAATCTCGTTGTAGCATATATGAGAAGCTCTATGAAAGGTTTATTAAAAATGCCTTCCAGAAAAGAAAAAGAATATATAAAAGAGCACCTTGCTGATTTAAATCTTGGACTTGAGGACAGGATAGATACTAAAATAGGCTTGCTTTCCGGAGGCCAAAGACAGGCTGTTACATTGGTTATGGCTACATTAGTCAAACCTCGTTTGCTGTTGCTTGACGAGCATACGGCAGCTCTTGATCCTTTGAGTGCTGAGACTGTGCTGGAATTAACAAACAGAATAGTATCGGAAAACAACATTACAACATTGATGATAACTCATAATATATCATCTGCACTTAAACTGGGTACAAGGACTATAATGATGGATTCCGGAGCTGTTGCCATTTGTATTAACGGCGAAGAGAGAAAAGGACTTTCTGTACCCGATGTGATTCAAGAATTCAGCAGAATAAAAAATAAAGAGTTTGATGATGATAACATGCTATTGTAAGCACTTTAGACAGCTGATGCAGTACTTTTTTACAGTATTGCATCAGCTGTCTTGTTAATCTGTATAAATAAATACTTCTTCAAATTCACACTGTGGACAGACAACTGTAATTTCATAGCTGTTAGCGGAAAGAATCTTTACATTTTTGCATTCGCTGTAATTTTCATCTTTACCTTTAAATTTTGCTTTATTTTGAGCAGCTTCTCCCTTTGCATAAGTGTAGTAGTATTTTTTGCCGCAGTTTTCGCATCTGCGTCTTCCTTTAATTGCAATCATTCTTTCACTTCCCAGTAAGATTTATTTCAGACATAACTGATTTGCTTAAAAGTATAACATAATTAAAATAAAAATCAATTGTCAGATAAATTATTTACATATTTTATAGTTATGTTTATGAAGCCTATGACAATATTTATTAACTAAAATGTTTTCATAATGCTAATTGAGAAAATCGTTAACAAATGCTATCATAGAATATATTATTCGGAGGGAAAGCTATGGATTGGATTTGTGAAGATAGTAATTTAAGCGAAAATAAGCTTTACAATTTAAAAGTTAAAGGACAATTTACAGAGCTCAGTGACGATACAGAAGAAGGATATCTAGAAACTCCGGTTGTTGAAACAGAAAAATTTACTGAAATAACACCTTCGTGGAATTCTATAACTGACTCCCACAGTTCTGTGGAAGTGCTTATAAGAATGAGAGTTGAAAGCATTTGGACACCATATATCAGCTACGGAGTTTGGTCTGCCGGAGGAAATAATACAGGAATTAAAAATTATTACAGCGATGAGATAATCAGAGGTACAGAAGACAGAATATTTGTCAAAAACGGAAAATTGGGAGACGCTGTACAAATAAAGGTTTTTTTAAGAGGGAGAAATCCAAGGCTTAGACTTGTTGCTTTTTCAACTGACGGAGGTGAGGATGAAGAAGTTCAGGGAAATTATCTTCAGATATTGGAAGGTGTTCCGCTGATTTCGCAGATGGTAAGCGGGCACAAAGATGCTCGTGTTATTTGCAGTCCTACATCACTTACAATGGTTTTGAAATATCACGGGAAGAATGTTGAGTTGGATCAGGTGGCTAAAGGGACATTTGATTTGGGAAATGAAGCTTACGGTAATTGGCCTCAAAATACTGCGTTTGCAGGAGAAATGGGTATGAGGGCTTACACGAGAAGGTGTAAATCTATAAATCCTGTCAAAAACTACATAGCAAAAGGAATGCCTGTAGTTGCTTCAGTTTGTATGAAAGAAAAAAATATGCTGGATGGAGCGTATTCTGCTTTTCCCACAGGCCACTTAATGGTAGTAGTTGGATTTTCGGTCAAAGAAGGGGTCGAATACATTGTAGTGAACGATCCTGCTGCAGGCTCGGATGAAGAAGTGCGTAAATATTACAGGCTGGATCAATGGATTAAGGTGTGGAGACACTATATTTACGCGGTTACAAAATAATTATATTTAAACAAAAAAACCGGCATGGATTCAAATAATAAAATCATGCCGGTTTTTTAATTAACTATATTTCAAGCTCCATTAAGTGTGAAGCAAGAATGATTTCACCGCTGTAATGTTTAGATGCCTGTGTAATTAGGTCCCCATGATTTCCAAAATGGGGAAGGTGGGTCAACAGCAGTTTTCCTACGTTTGATTTCTGTGCAAGCAGCCCTGCTTGTGAGCTGTTTAAATGTCCCGCTTGGGTTCCATCCATGTCAGCATAGAAGCTGCATTCGGATATTAGAAGATCCGATTCACTGAAAAAGTCGGAAAGATCATCAAAATAGGACGTGTCTGAAGTGTAGGAAAATACTGTATTTCCGCATCTTATTTTAACACTGTATGCTTCAACGGGGTGGCGGTTTTTAAAAAAACTGATTTCGAATGGACCAAGATTAAGTACGCTGCTTCCATCAAAGCTTACGCCGTAAGTATAGGTTTCCCATTTTAAAAGACTGAAAAAATCTCCCATGGGGGCATATATTGGAAGACTTTTGTTCATGAGCCCGAGAAGTGTCTTGATTTGCGCGGCATATTGAAGTGCACCTATATCACAGAAATGGTCATAGTGATAGTGGGTAACCAGCACTGCGTCCAATTCCTCCAGATTAATCTTTTTCTGCAGGGAGCTGATAACTCCGCTGCCGCATTCTAAAAGAAGTTTGTAATTGTTATGTTCAATTAAGTATCCTGAAGTTGCCTCCCCAACATGGGGGAAGCCTCCCCATTGACCGATTACAGTAATTTTCATTGAATCTCCTAAGCTATATCTTTAAATTGGGAATTATATAATTCTGAATATATTCCTTTTGTTTTTATTAAATCTTCGTGCCTTCCTCTTTCCAGAATGCCCTTATCTGTAATAACTATTATTTCATCTGCATTTTTTATTGTAGAAAGTCTGTGGGCAACAACAACGGTTGTTCTTCCTTTTGAAAGCTCTTCCAGAGAGTTTTGAATCATCAGCTCAGTGGCGTTGTCAAGAGCTGATGTTGCTTCATCAAGTATTAATATAGGAGGATTTTTCAAGAATACTCTTGCTATGGAAATTCTCTGCTTCTGACCGCCGGATAATTTAACTCCTCTTTCGCCAACGAATGTATCGTAGCCTTCCGGTAGAGACATTATAAAGTCATGTATGTTTGCCATTTTTGCTGCTTTTATAACTTCTTCATTTGTGGCATCAAATCTACCGCATTGAATATTGTCTGCAATGGTGCCTGTAAATAAAAATACGTCCTGCTGAACAATTCCTATGCTTTTTCTCAAGGATTTAAGGGTATAATCCTTAACATTTGTATTGTCAATATATATGTTTCCTCCCTTAGTTTCATAGAAACGCGGTATAAGGTGGCAAAGAGTTGTTTTTCCTCCTCCTGACGGTCCAACAAAAGCTACGGTTTTGCCTGCTTCAATATTAAAAGAAATATCATTTAATACCTGTTTGTTCTTATCATAAGAGAATGTTACATCTTCAAATTTTATATCACCTTTAACGTCATATATATCTTTAGCGCCCGGTTCATCGGTTTCAATTTTCTGATCTATAACTTCAGTAAAACGCTTAAAGCCTGAAATTCCTGATTGGTATTGTTCAACAAAATTTATAAGCTTTCTTATTGGGTTTAAAAAGTTGCCTATGTACAGTATGAATGCTGCAAAGTCTCCAAAATTTATATATCCTTTGAAGAAAAATATGCCGCCTGCACTTAAGACCAATATATTTAAAAAATCTATTATAAATGACGAACCTACATGAAATTCAGCCATTACCTTGTAGGCTTTCTTTCTTGCGTTTTTAAATCTTTCGTTGTTGTTTTCGAATTTTTGTATTTCGTTTTCCTTATTGCTGAATGCTTTTGAAACTCGTATTCCAGAAATGCTGTTTTCAATTGTTGCATTAACTTCACCTATTGTAACTCTTGTCTCCATAAAGGAATCCGCCATTCTGATTCTCAGTTTCATGGCAAAATAAATCAGGAACGGTATAATGGAGAATACTATGAGTGCAAGCGGTAAATTGATTATGCTGAGAGCTATGAAAGAACCTATAAGCATAACCAGCGATATGAACAGATCCTCAGGGCCGTGGTGTGCAAGTTCAGAAATATCCATGAGGTCGTTAACTATTCTGGATGACAGAGTACCTGTTTTGTTTTCATCAAAAAAAACAAATGGCAGATCCTGAAGATGTTCAAATATGTCTCTTCTCATATTTGCTTGCATTATGACTCCCATTATGTGACCGTAATACGTTATGTAATAGTTCAGCCCAACTTTAAGTATGTATATTAGACCTAGAAGCACAAGCCATGTGATCATTAAGTTAAGTTGCTGGTTAGGTACGTAAATGTTAATAATGTTTCTTGTAATCATTGGATAAAATAAGTCGCACAAAGCCATGATGAATGCGCAAGTCATATCCAGTATAAATATTTTTTTTACCGGTTTCGGTTTATAATATGAAATAAATCTTTTAAGCATCTACATATCTCCTGTCTTTAATTTTGAGCAAATATAGGCAATAGCAACATAAACTGCAATTGTAAGAATGTCAAGTATGATTATTAATAAAACACCAAGCTTATTGAAATAACAGAATGCAGCGATGGCCGCAAGAAAAATAATCATAGCAGCATTAGCTGCTGGTGAGTATTTGATTTTAAATAGCTTTTCAGATAATGTTCCCACACTTTTACCATGAAGAATAAGGCTAATGAGTATTACCGGAAGAGTGTATCCTATGCTTGACCTTATTATGGACGAGCCTTGAGAAAATAAAAAAATTGCGGTTGCAAGCAATGCGTAGGGATACCATTTTTTCTGCTTTAGTTCCTGCATCTTTTTTTGACGTATTTCGTACATGCTACACCTCAATATATACAATATATATATAATAATACCATTATATTAACTATTAATCAACGAGCAAAAAAATATCTTCCGAAGCCTGCTCTTTCCTAAAATATGTTGACATTTTAATAAAATTATGATAAGACTAAAAAGGCTTATAATAATGTTGATTTAAAAATTTTATTACAGGTACAGCAATGATTTGATTATAAAAGGTGAAAATCGAAAGAATATTATTATAACTACTTCAGTAAAAGATATTAAAAAAAATTTTATTAACTGAAAGGATACGAAAATGAAAAAATTCAAAATTACTTTACTTATTGCTGTCGCTTTAATGCTTTTTATGGCAGCGGCATGCTCAAATCAAGAAGACATTTCAGATGATGCAGGCAACACCAAGACGGAATTAACAATGGGCTATACAACCGAGCCCGAAGGTCTTGACCCGCATAGAACTGCAGCAGCTTCCACTTTTACTGTTACAAATAACATATATGATACTTTGGTAGGAGTAACACCAGATTGGGAAATTATACCCAGACTAGCAAAGGAATGGGATATTTCAGAAGATGGAATGGAAATTATATTTAAATTGCGAGATGATGTTAAATTCCATAACGGCAGGCAAATGACTGCAAAGGACGTTTTATATTCATTTAACAGGCTTAAGGATGAGGAAAGCCCTAAAGCTAGGGATTATGAAAATATAGTGGGTATAGATGCAGTTGACGACTATACAATTAAATTTACTACAGAGAAACTGGATGTGGAACTTCTGAAAAGTTTTGCTTATCCATGGACGGCAATTGTTCCGGAGGAAGCAGCTGACAATTTAAAGAACAACCCTGTGGGGACAGGTGCTTTTACGCTTAAGGAATGGATTCCACAACAGCACGTTGTTCTTCAGCGAAATAATGATTATTTTGGCGACAAAGCAAAGCTTGAAACGGTAAAATTAGTGCTGATACCTGACGCGACGTCTATGATGGCTAGCTTCCAGGTTGGAGACCTTGATATAGTTCCGCTGACCGGTGATCAGGTTACAATGGTTCAGAACAATTCAGACTACAAGGTTATATCTCAGCCCATGAATGCGGTTCAAGTAATGTCGCTGAATACGGATAATGAAATATTGGCCGATGAAAAGGTTCGAAGAGCAATAGCAATGGCGATTAATAAGCAGGAAGTCATAGATGCGTCAATGTTCGGATACGGAGACCAAATAGGCTCGCACCTTCCGCCAACATCTCCTGATTATTTTGATACGAATGACATAATAGAGTATAATCCTGAGAAAGCCAAGGAGCTTCTAAAGGAAGCGGGATATGAAAATGGGTTTGATATAGATATGTCTCTTCCGAAAAACTACCAGCTTCACGTGGATGCAGGGCAGGTTATTGCTGACCAGCTGAGTAAGATAGGTATAAATGTTAACATAGAGATGGTGGAATGGGGAACGTGGCTCAGTGAGGTGTATGGAGCTAAGAATTTTGAAACAACGGTTATAGGTCATACAGGAAGGCTTGATTCATATGCGTTTCTGTCAAGGTACTATTCCGACAGTAACGATTACATCAGCTTGAAAACAGGCGAAATTGATGAGCTTCTTGATAAAGCAAAACAGGAGCTTGACGATGAAAAGAGAAAAGAAATATACAAGGAAATTCAGATTATTCTTGCAAACAAGCTTCCTGCCATATATCTTCAGACACCTCAGACGATGCTTACGTTGCAGAAAAATGTCAGCGGAATGGAGATATTCCCTATAGATTTTTATGATTTTAAGGAAGTATATTTTACTGAATAAACAGGTGCGAAATGTTAGGATATGTAATAAACCGAGTTAAAAGTTCAATAATCGTTCTGCTGGTTGTTTCAATGATTACATTTTTTGTTCTCATGATTATACCGGGAGATCCGGCGCAGCTTATTTTGGGTACTGATGCTACTCAGGAAATGGTTGAAGAGCTTCATAGTGCAATGGGGCTTGACAGGCCTGTTTACCAGCAGTATTTTGGCTGGCTTGCTGACCTTGCCGTATTTAATCTGGGAACATCGTATGTTTACGGTGAATCGGTTTTGACATTGATAATAAGAGCTTTGCCTGTAACGTTGGCACTTTCGGTGCTGGCAATGACAATTGCGGTGGTGTTTGCTTTTTTATTCGGAATGCTGTCTGCAATTATGAAAGACAGTTTTATAGATTATTTTTCAAGAAGCATTATGCAGCTTGGAACAGCCATTCCTTCCTTTTGGATAGGAATGGTTTTTATTGTTTATTTTGGGCTTAAACTAAAAATATTTCCTGTTCCCGGTGTTCCCGTAACAGGCGTTGGGCTGTCTGGATTTATGAGAAGCATAATACTGCCTTCCATAGTATTGGCTATAGGAGAAACAGGGACGCTTTTACGCATTGTCAGGAGCTCGGTTCTTGATTCGCTTAAGCAAGATTATATGGATATGGCTAAAATAAAGGGATTGAGCAGTGGAAAGGTGTACTTAAAGTATGCCTTGAGAGGTGCTTTGGTAGCACCTGTTACAATAATTGGAATGCAGTTTGCGAAACTTGCCGGAGGAACGGTGGTTATCGAAACTATTTTTGCTCTGCCGGGAATAGGAAGGCTTGTTCTCACGGCTGTGGAGCACAGAGATATTGTTCTTTTACAGGGACTGGTCATGTTTATAACCTCGTCTGTAATAGTTATTACGCTTCTGGTTGATGTTCTGATTATGGTTATCAATCCCAGGATAAAGTCCGTTGAAAGAGGGGAATAATAAATGAAAAGGAAATTAAGCCTAAGCCTTGGAATTATACTTGTTTTAACAATAGTTGCGGTATGGGTGGTTTCATTTGTATACATGCCTTACCCACCTAATGAAATGAATATATCTCAAAGATTTATTAAACCGGGGGAAGACAGCGGACATATATTGGGTACCGATAATTTTGGACGAGATATATTTTCAAGAATTATGTATGGCTCAAGAAATGTATTGCTGGTAGGAATAGGTTCAGTTACACTTGGGACGATAATAGGCATTATTCTTGGTGCGTCGGCAGCGATGTTTAAGAAAATGAGCTCTGTAATAATGAGAATAATGGACGGGCTGATGGCATTCCCGGGAATACTTCTGGCGTTGATGCTTGTAACTGTTGTGGGAAAAGGAACAAAAGGATCAATTGCAGCAATTAGTATTTTTATGATTCCAGTATTTTCAAGGCTGGTTTATTCGATGATTCTAGATACGGAAAATCTTGTTTATATAAAAGCCGCAAGAAGTTATGGCAGTACGTATTTTCAAATATTTACGAGGCATTTTGTCCCGGCTATGCTTCCAAGACTTATAACACAGTACAGCTCAGCCATCGGTTCGGCAGTAATGATTGAAACATCACTCTCTTTTTTGGGGCTTGGAATTCAGCCTCCGCATGCTAGTTGGGGAATGATGCTTAGCGAATCAAGACAGTTTTTTCTGCTGCATCCTTATCTAGCTGTAGCGCCGGGAATTGCAATTATAATTACGGTTCTCGGGTTTAACCTCATAGGTGACGGATTAAATGACATGCTTATTAACAGGAGGTCTGCCAATGAATGAATCCGTGGTTTTGAAAAATCTAAGCATTAAAGCAGGAGAGAAACATCTTGTCAGGGAGCTGTCTCTTAATATTCAGGAAGGCGAAATATTCGGACTTGTGGGAGAATCTGGATCTGGTAAGACGCTTACGGCTAAATCCATAATAAATGTACTGCCGGAGGGATTAAGTTATGCAGCGGATGAAATGCGGACCGCAGGCAGAGATATATTGAAAATGTCGAAGAACGAAAAAAGAATTCACATAGGTAAAAATGCAGGATATATTCCGCAAAACACGGTTTTTTATCTTCATCCCATGATTAAAATAAAGAACCAGATAGCCGACGGTTATATGTACCATATGAAAAAAAACAAAACAGAAGCATTACTAAGGGCTTCTGTACTTCTGGAAAAAGTAGGATTTGATAATCCACGGAATATTTTGAATTTTTACCCGTGGCAGCTGAGCGGAGGCATGCGTCAGAGAGTTAACATAGCAATGGCGTTGATGAACGATCCGAAGGTAATTATAGCCGACGAGCCTACAACCGCCTTGGATTCCACCGTGCAGAGGCAGGTAATGGAGTTGTTTAAGGAAATAAACAAGGAATTGGGCATTTCCATATTATTAATTTCTCATGATTTGGGACTAGTAAGGCATTACAGCCGCGGCTTGGCTGTTATGTATGCTGGTAAGGTAGTAGAATCAGGACGAACAGAAGAAATATTCAATAACCCCAAGCATCCATATACTCAGCTTTTGATGAAAATTATACCGTCTCTTAAAATGAGAAAGAACGAGCCGCTTGCAGAAATTCATGGATACGTACAGGATGAGGAGAGAGATGCCGAAGGATGTTTGTTTATAAAAAGATGTCCTCATGCAACGGATGTATGTGCAAAGTATGCTGAGGAGCATAATAACGACGGACATTATTACAGATGCAATCTGGAGTAAAAATTTCTGCTGTTATGTCAGGGGAGAAGCAATATGGAAACCAATAATAATGAAATAATTTTGGAAGTTAAAAATATAAGAAAAGAATATGCCGTTAAGAAACATTTCTTAACAGGCAGGGTGTTGGAAAAAATTGCGGCTGTAAAAAACACTTCTTTTGAGGTCAGAGAAGGGATGGCTTTGGGAATTGTGGGAGAATCCGGAAGCGGTAAGTCCACAACTGGAGAAATAGCAGGCGGATTACAGAGACAGACATACGGCAGCGTATTTTACTGCGGAAAAAATATTGATGAAATGTCAGACTATGAGTATCAGGAATATAGACGCAATGTCCAGTTTATATTTCAGGACCCCAAAAGTTCAATGGACCCTAATTATACAATAGGAGACAATGTTTCATTTCCGATTTTAACATTAAAACTTGCTAAAAACAAAAAAGAAGCGTACGAACTGGTTTCGGAAATGCTTGAAAGAGTGGGCCTCAATGAAAAAATAAAAGACAAATATCCGTCTGAAATAAGCGGAGGGCAATGCCAAAGGGCAGCCATAGCCAGAGCGCTGATTGTGAATCCAAGAGTCATAATATGCGATGAGCCGGTATCTGCTCTTGACGTTTCAATTCAGGCGCAGATATTGAATCTTTTGAAGCAGCTTCAAACAGAACTTAAAATTTCATATATTTTTATTTCTCATGATATTGGAGTAGTAAACTATATGTCAGACACTATACTTGTTATGAACAGGGGAAGCATAGTTGAATCGGGAGAGGCAAGGGAAGTCCTTATTAATCCACAGAATGAATACACAAAGAAGCTCATAAACAGCGCATTTATAAATTAGTATAAATGCATGATGCGTTAAATATAATCAATTAGGAAAGGATGCTATGGAAGTAGAATTAAGAGAAAATGAAAAAATAGAAGATCTCCAGTGCAACGGACTGAAAATAATTCAAAATAAAAGCTGGTTTTGTTTCGGCATGGATGCTGTTTTGCTTACAAATTACTGCGATATAAAAAACAATTCTAAAATAGTTGATTTGGGAACCGGTACAGGAATTATTCCAATACTTCTGAGCGGAAAGAGAAATTATTCAAAGGCATATGCGGTTGAAATCCAGGAAGAAGTTGCAGAAATGGCAAGGCGCAGCGTGGGGCTTAATAATCTGCAAGATAAAATTGAAGTACTTAATATAGATTTGAAAAATGCGTTGGATCACATGGAACCAAATTCTTTTGATGCCGTAATCTCCAATCCTCCGTACAAGCTTGGCAACAGCGGAATTGTTAATCCCTCTGATAAAAAGGCAATTTCAAGACATGAAATTATGTGTTCGCTGGAGGATGTAATAAGTACCGCGGCATCTCTTTTAAAGCAATATGGAAGGTTTTACATGGTGCATCGCCCTGACAGACTGGCTGATATTATGTGCCTGTTCAGAAAATACCGGTTGGAGCCGAAACAGATTCGATTTGTTCATCCCAGATCTGCTGCCAAACCTAATATGATGTTGATAAGGGCATCAAAGAATGGTAATCCCGAGTTGAAATTTGATCCTCCGCTTTACATCTATGGCGATGACGGAAATTACACCAATGATGTGTATGAAATTTACGGGATGGAAAAATAATTATAAATTTAATAGAAAAGCTCTGTTTGCTATCATACCTAATCGGACGGCAGTTTAAACAATTTTCGCTCATAGTTGACCCCCTAAAGAAAGTATTTGTTAATAGTCTAATTACTTAATGTGTAAAAAAACATACTGATTGTAAAATAATACTTAATAATACCGTGCTTCTAACGTGTAAGTGTTAATAAATGTATATTGTTTTTAAAAAGCAATTTATTCCTTGACTTTGTCTGCGTTTTAATATATCATTATACAGAAATAAAATAAATAAAGGCAGTGATTGGAACAGTAGGCACAGAGCGGTCTATAAGAGATATAATCGAGTGGTGAAAGATTATAATTCCAAATGTGTTGAAGATCATCCATGAGCTTGATTTCTGAAACTAAGTAAGAAATTACGTATAAATGCGTTAAATTTTTGAGTGACATATTTAGTGTATTTATATGTAATTTGGGTGGTACCGCGGATTTCGTCCCATGTCTTAAGACATGGGATTTTTATGTTGGACAGAGAGTTAACCTTTTTTGCCGATTAATCTGCGGCAAACCGCTTTTACAGCAGAATTAAGACAGGATATATGTGACAATCAAGCCGAATTATTATATTAAATAGCAGGAGGAAAAAATGAAGCAATTTAAAGATATCTCAAAAGCCGATTATAAACAGACAGAGCAAGAAATATCAAAATATTGGGATGAGATAAACTTGCTCAAGCAAAGCGTTGAGACAAGAAATGATAAAGAACCGTTCATATTTTATGAGGGGCCGCCGACAGCTAACGGCAAACCAGGAATTCATCATGTTATAGCAAGAACTCTGAAAGATTCTGTATGCAGATTCAAAACAATGGAAGGTTACCAGGTAAACAGGAAGGCAGGATGGGACACACATGGACTGCCGGTTGAAATTGAAGTTGAAAAACAGCTGGGACTAAAAGATAAGACAGATATCGAACAATATGGAATAGACAAGTTTAACGAAAAGTGCCGTCATTCAGTATTTACTTATGAGGCGCTGTGGCGTGAAATGACAAAGAGGATGGCATATCTTATAGATCTTGATCATCCATATATAACACTTGAGAACGACTATATTGAATCCGAGTGGTGGATACTTAACAACATATTCAAACAGGGACTTATGTATGAAGGTCACAAAATCCTTCCATACTGCCCGAGATGCGGAACCGGTCTTGCTTCACATGAAGTTGCTCAAGGCTATGAAGAAATAAAGACTATGACTGCATATGCAAAATTCAAGAAAAAAGGCGCAGATGAATATTTCCTTGCATGGACAACAACTCCATGGACGTTATTGTCGAATGTTTCGCTGGCAGTGCACCCGGATGTAGAATATTTGAAGATAAAGATAAAAGATACCGAAGATGCCAAGGGAGAAGTTTTCTATATTTCCAAACCGTTGGTTGATAAAGTAATTTCAGAAGAATACGAAGTGCTGGAGGAAATGAAGGGCAAAGATTTGGAATTCATGGAATATGAGCAGCTCATGCCTTATGTTGAAATACCTTCAGGCAAAAAAGCATTCTTTGTAACATGTGCAGATTACGTCACTACCGAGGACGGAACAGGTATAGTTCATACAGCTCCTGCGTTCGGTGAAGATGACTACAATACGGGAAGCAGATACAATCTTCCGGTTATAAATCCTGTTGATGATACAGGAAGATTCAGAGGAACACCATGGTCAGAAATGTTTGTAATGGATGCTGATAAGCCTATATTAAAATGGCTGAAGGAAAACGGAAAACTGTATAAAAAAGAACAGGTTCTCCACAACTACCCACACTGCTGGAGATGCCATACGCCGTTACTTTACTATGCAAGACCAAGCTGGTACATTCAAATGACAAAACTGAAAGACAAATTAATAGAAAACAACAACTCTGTGGAATGGTATCCTGAGTTTGTAGGTGAAAAGAGATTTGGCAACTGGCTTGAAAATCTAAATGACTGGGCTATTTCAAGAAGCCGTTACTGGGGAACTCCGCTGCCTTTGTGGAGATGCGAATGCGGTCACGTGGAAAGCATAGGCTCAAGGAAAGAATTAGCCGAAAAGGCAGTTGAAGAAATAGATGAAAAAACAATTGAGTTGCACAGACCATACGTTGATGATGTGCACATTGTCTGCCCAAAATGCGGCAAGCATATGACTAGAGTAAAGGATGTAATAGACTGTTGGTTTGATTCAGGAGCAATGCCTTATGCACAATGGCACTATCCGTTTGAAAACAAGGATGAATTTGATAAGTTATTCCCTGCGGATTTCATATGCGAAGGAATTGACCAGACAAGAGGCTGGTTCTATTCATTAATAGCAATCTCAACATTTGTTATGGGAAAATCACCATATAAGAGAGTGCTGGTTAATGATTTGATACTTGACAAATACGGCAAAAAAATGTCTAAATCAAGAGGAAATACAGTTAATCCGTTTGACTTGTTTGATAAATACGGTGCAGATGCGTTGAGATGGTATTTGCTTTACGTATCTCCGGCATGGGCACCTACAAAATTTGATGAAGACGGATTAAAAGAAGTGTTAAGCAAGTATTTCGGAACTATCAAAAATGTATATACGTTCTTTGCACTGTATGCAAATACAGATTCCATAGACCCGAGCAAGTTCTTTGTTGAGTACAAAGACAGACCGGAGTTGGACAGATGGATAATTTCCAAATTCAACAATTTGGTTAAATATGTGAGAGAAAGCATGAATGCTTACGACCACAACAAGAGCGTAAGAGCAATTCAGGAATTTGTTAACGAGGATTTGTCAAACTGGTACATCAGACGTTCGAGAAGAAGATTCTGGGTGACAGAGCTTACAGAGGATAAAAAAGCCGTTTACAATACAACATATGAAATATTGGTAGGCATTGCACAATTAACTGCTCCGTTTGCTCCTTATTTATCAGAAGAAATATACAGAAACCTGACAGGAGAAGTATCTGTCCACATCAGCTACTATCCTGAAGTTCATGAAGAGTTAATAGATGAAAATGTTGAAAAGAGAATGGATCTTGTAAAAGATCTTGTCAAGTTGGGAAGAGCTTCAAGAGAAAATGCAAAAATAAAGGTAAGACAGCCTATACGAAGAATTCATATAGATGGAAAATATCAGCAGCTTATTGACGATTTAGTTCCTTTGATCAAGGAGGAGCTCAATGTCAAAGAGGTTGTCTTTGAACACGATTTAAATGAATTTATGGATTTCGCATTAAAACCAAATTTCAAGGTTGCAGGCCCGATGCTTGGGAAAAATGTAAAGGCATTTGCCGCAACGCTGGCAAAGGCTGATTCTTTGGATATAATCACAAAAGTTCAGGCAGGGGAAAAATGTGAGTTGACAGTTAATGATCAGACTGTGGAACTTAACGAAGAAATACTTGATATACGTATTTCAGCGAAGGAAGGCTACGATGTTTCAACCGGAAACAACCTGTTTACAATTATCGACACTAACCTTACAGAAGAGTTAATAAATGAAGGATATGCCCGTGAGTTCATATCAAAGGTTCAACAGATGAGAAAGAATAACGGATATGAAATGATGGACAGAATTAAAATATTCTATAACGGTTCGGAAGAAATAATTAAGGCTGTTAATAAGTTTGAAGAATTTATCAAGAGTGAAACATTGGCTGATGTAATAGAAAAATCAGAAGACAGCTCTATGGAAGTTCAAAACCTGAACGGTATTGAAACAGGAATGAAACTTGAAAAAATTAAATAAATAATATTACTTTTTAGGTATAAACGGTATAGAATTTTACTATACCGTTTTGCCTGTTTCTGAAAAAAATTTATTTTCTGTGATTTCCCACATCGGAACAGCACAAATTCAACAATGAAAACATTATCCCTTAAAATGTTGAAATTGCAATATTTTTTTCGTTGACAACAGCTTGCTATGGGTAATATAATAATATAAATTGGCGAAAATATATCTATAAGAAAATTATCATTTTAAACATACAAAACAGATAATTGTAAAATCTGAAAGGTAGTGATTAGATGAAAGGGTTAGGCGTTTCACCGGGAATTGGGATTGGAAAGGCTTTTTTAATAGAGAAAAAAACTATGGATATAAGGAAAATTTATATCTCAGATGTCAAAAAAGAAATTATAAGGCTCAGAAATGCTGTTGAAAAGGGAAAAAAGCAATTAGACGAATTATTTTTGAAAACCCTCGACGAAGTCGGTGAAAAGGAAGCGCAAATTTTTAAATCCCATGAAATGATGCTTGAGGACGAATCATTTATTTCAGAAGTAGAGACAAAAATTGAAAGCCAAAAAGTCAACGCTGAATATGCTTTGAACGAAGTGTCGATGTATTATATAAAGATGTTTGAAAACATTGAGGATGAGTATCTCAGAGAAAGAGCAGAAGACATAAAAGATGTAATGTACAGAGTTATAAAAATTCTTTCTGGTATAAAGACTGCAGATTACTCAAAACTTGAAAAAAATTCAATAATCATTGCAAAGGATCTGACCCCTTCAGATACAGCGCAGTTTGAAAAGGGTAAAGTGGCTGCCATGATTACGGAAATGGGAGGCAAGACATCCCATGCTGCCATAATTGCAAGAATACTTGGAATTCCTACAGTAGTAGGGCTTGATAATATAACGGAAAAAATCAAGGATGATGACATCGTCGTATGTGACGGGAAAACAGGAAAAGTATTAATTAATCCAAATGATAAACAGCTGGATTATTTTACTCAAAAAAAATTAAGACTTGAGGAAATTAACAACGAGCTGAAAAAGCAAGTCGGTCTGCCTACAGTGTCCGTGGATGGATTTAAGGTTTCACTGTCTGCAAACATTGGAACTCCTCACGATGTGGATATGGTTTTGGAAAATGACGCAGAAGGAATCGGACTATTCAGGAGCGAATTCATTTTTATGAATCGTGAATGTCAGCCATCTGAAGATGAGCAGTTTGAAGAATACAGAGAAGTTCTCCAAAAAATGGGGAATAAGCCCGTAATAATAAGAACTCTTGATATAGGTGGGGACAAAAATGTTCCGTACATAGATATACCGGCAGAAATGAATCCGTTTTTAGGATATAGAGCTATAAGGCTGTGTCTTGGGAATGTAGATGTTTTTAGAACACAGCTGAGAGCAGTTTTAAGAGCAAGCATTTACGGAAACGTAAAAATAATGTTTCCTATGATATCAACAATGAAAGAGCTCAAAGATGCAAAAAAAATTCTGGAGAAAGCTAAGCAGGAGCTTGACAGCGAAGGAATTCCGTACAGCAAAAACATTGAGATAGGAATTATGATTGAAATACCTTCAGCCGCAATTATATCAGATTTGCTGGCTAGAGAAGTGGATTTTTTCAGTATCGGAACTAATGATCTCATACAGTATACACTGGCGGTTGACAGAATGAATTCAAAACTGTCTCATTTATACAGTCAGTACCATCCTGCAATGCTGAGACTGATAAAGGGAATTATTGATAATGCTCACAAAGCGGGCATATGGGTAGGAATGTGCGGTGAAGCTGCCGGAGACCCGAAGCTGATACCTATATTTTTGGGTATGGGGCTGGATGAGTTCAGCATGAATTCGCCGTCAATCTTGAGCACCAGATATATAATAAGAAATTTAAAGAAAAGTGAAATGGAAAAAATAGCGGAAGGCACACTGAACATGGAAACAGCAGTTGAAGTGGAAGATTACTTAAGCTGTCTGTTTGCAGATGAAGGTGACTATTTAAACAGATGCAGACCAAGGAGAAAGAACTGATGAGTAAAAAGGTATCAATAGTATTTCACAGCGTATGCGGCAACTGCTACCTTATGGCAAGGGAATTTTATGACGAATTTAAAAAGTGCGGTGCGGAAACTCAGATGCTGAGAGTAAAAGATCCCAACTACGCGGAGCTTGCTAAGCAATTTGCGGTGGCAGGTCAGTATAAGAACGAGATAATGGATATAGAAGAGGCAAAAGCCGAAAAACTTCTTGACAGTGATATTATAATAATGGGTTCTCCCACATACTACGGAAATGTGTCGGGAGCTATGAAGTGTTTTATGGATTCATTTTCTCCATATTGGACGGAAGTTGCGTTTTGGGGAAAGAAACTATTTGCATATACGACTGCTGCCACAAGCGAAGGCGGAGCAGACATGTGCCTGAATGCAATAAATATTTTTGGGCAGCACATGGGAATGATTCCTGTTCCTGTCCCATCAAATCTTTTGTCCACTCAAAGTTTCCCAGCATACGGGCTGGCGCATTATGTGGGCGACTATTCAAACTTGAGACCTGACAGGGATACAGTGCTGGCAATAAAGGAAATGACCGATAGATTAATGAACCTATAAACATACGACTGCCTTCGGCGGTCGTTTAACATATAAAAGAATAGAAAGTAGAGGGGCGCTATGAAGTATAAAGTACAGAAAAAACAATTTGTAAGTAAAAACTGTTTCGTGTGCGGTACAGAAAATGATGAATCGCTGAAAACAAAATTTTATGAACTAGAAAACGGTGAGCTCATGTCGATTTCAACCCCTGCACTCACACACCAGAGCTATCCTGACAGAATGCACGGAGGAGTAATATCGGCAATATTGGATGAAGCTATCGGTAGAGCTATAATGATAGAAGAACCAGATGCGTGGGGAGTGACTGCAGAGCTCAATATTAAGTATAAAAAGCCTATATCTCTTGACAGACCTGTAAAATGTGTCGCAAGAATAACAAGAAACACAAGGTTAATATTTGAAGGGACAGGTGAAATAATACTGGAGGATGGAAATATAGCTGCGACAGGATATGCTAAATATGTTAAAATGAGCATCAATAAGATTGTAGACGAAATGGATGCGAATAAATCATTGATAATAGAAGATACAACAAAAGCACCGGATACAGTAGAATATTAATAACCGGTGCAATTTACAGATTAGAGATTTTGCCTGAAAGGCCGTTTCCATGCTGTAAAGCGATGAAGAGTAAAATACTAACCAGGAGTACAAATGAAAAAGAACGATATAATTGAAGTAACAATAGATGAAATTAACTTTCCAAACGTAGGTACAGCAGTATACCAAGGTAAAAAGATTAAAATAAAGAATACGCTGCCAGGGCAGAAAGTAAAAGCCAGGATCAGCAGAACAAGAAAAGAAAGAGCAGAGGCAAAGGTAGTCGAAGTCATAGAACCTGCATGCTTTGAAACTGATTCCGGCTGCAGTCATTTCACTCTCTGCGGAGGATGCTCTTACCAGACCGTACCATACGAAAAACAGCTGGAGATCAAATCATCACAGGTAAAAACCATACTGGACAGAGTGCTGACAGACAACTATGAATTCCTTCCTATAGTTCAAAGTCCGAAAAAAACCGAATACAGAAATAAAATGGAATTCTCATTCGGAGATGAAGTGAAGGAAGGTCCGCTGACACTGGGCATGCACAGGAGAAACAGCTTTCACAGCATCGTGAACACAAGCGGATGCTCCATTGTTGACGAAGATTTTCGACAGATCCTATGTCAAATTCTAGGTTATTTCCAAGGAAATAGTCAGACCTTCTATCACAAAAGCACCAATATAGGATTTCTAAGGTATTTATTGGTGAGAAAAGCAGAAAGAACGGGACAAATTTTAATAAATCTTATTACAACCTCTCAAAGCTCATTGAATGAAAAAGAATTTGTTGATTTAATATTAAACATTAACCTTGAAGGTACAATAAAGTGCATAGCACACTCCATATTTGACGGAGTAGCTGACGTTGCAAGGGCAGATGAAATGAAAATACTGTACGGCGAAGACAAAATAGTTGAGGAGCTTCTGGGACTACATTTTAATATCTCTTCATTTTCATTCTTTCAGACAAATTCCCTGGGAGCAGAAAAGCTTTATTCAATAGTCAGAGACTTCATAGGAACAACCAAAGACAAAACTATTTTTGACCTCTATTCCGGAACCGGAACTATAGGCCAGATCCTTGCGCCAACAGCCAAAAAAGTCATAGGAATAGAAATAGTGGAAGAAGCCGTAGAAAAGGCAAATGAAAATGCAAAACTTAACAACCTGAACAACTGCACATTCATAGCCGGAGATGTCCTCAAAAAAATAGATGAGCTGGACGACAAGCCCGACATAATAGTCCTTGATCCTCCGCGGGAAGGCATCCATCCTAAAGCAATACAAAAAATAATCGACTACAAACCAGAAACATTTATCTACATATCCTGCAAACCAACCTCCCTGGAAAAGGACCTGCCATACTTCCTAGACAGCGGATACAAGGTGGAAAAAGCACAGTGCGTAGATATGTTCCCGATGACGCCGCATGTTGAGACGGTGATTCTGATGACACGTTGTGGTGAAAATGATAAATAAGGCGTCGAAACCACAAGATGTTGTGGTTTTGGAGTGAAAAACGGGCAAAAATCAGGCTAAAAAATGCCCGATTTTTGCCCTGAATTTTAGGGGAAAATATAGATGACATCATAAAGATTGATACTTTTAATAAACTGTAATATATTATATATAATACAATAAACAAAAATGGAGGAATAAAATGTATAATCAAAATTTTGATCCATTAAGTATAAAATACACAGGAACTGAAGAAGTTGTAATCAAGTCTTTGAAGAGAGAGATTAAAAATATTTTGAGTTCTTATGTTGGCTGGTTTGATACTTTTTGCGAATTAATACAGAATGCACTTGATTCTGTTGAGGAAAGACAAAAGTGTGCAGAGAAAAATTATATTCCTAAAATTAATATTTTAATTAATATTATGGATAATTATGTGGCAGTAACTGATAATGGAATGGGTTTTTCAGAGGAACAGTATGTAAAGTTTTTGGCGCCGAATTTTTCATTTAAAAGTGGTCAAACAAGAGGTCATAAAGGTGTTGGTTCAACGTATTTGGCATATGGATTTAATTATATTCAAATATCAACTAAAAATAATGATTTTAATGCACGTGGGGTAATGAGTAATGCGCGTAATTGGTTAGATGATGAAAATCCTGCGGGCAATCCAAGAGTAGTTCCAGATACCAAAGATACCAAAGATGATTTTTATAAAACAATAGATCAAGGCGTATCGGTATGTGTAAAATATGATACTAATACTTATCCAAAAGATTTATCGTGGATAAAGGTAGATGATGCAGATAATTGGTTGAAGCTTTTAAGAGTGAAGACAGGATTAGGTGCTATAATTGAAAATCCTAAAATACATACCAGCGTAAAAGTGATATCGAAACAAGGAAAAGAAACTTTATCAGAAATGGAAGGAATAAGGTATTTATCCATTGATGAGTTCGTAAAAAAATCATTGAAATATACAGATATAAAAGTTAAATTTGATAAACTGTATAAAGAATATGGAGCAGAGTATAGAATACCTTCTAAATATTGCAACTTAGATTCAATATATGATATGTGGAATTATAATAGAATTTTAGAAGAAATATCTCTTGATGATAATCAAAAAATATTAATTAATAAATATAAACCGACAGTATATTTCTGCTACGTATATTCTGTTCAGATTTGGAATAAAATTAATTCTGTTCTTAAGCTTAGATCCGGTGTTAATGCTCTATATGGTGGCATCCAGCTTGCTGCTAATAATATGCCTCAGGGTGAATTAATTCAAATACCACTAACACGTAACATTGGTAGACAAAATCAAGCACATATAGTTGTTCATTTTGAAAATTGTAGTGCAGATTTAGGAAGAAAGGGTTTTCAAAAAGAAATTACTGATTTAGCCAAAGAAGTTGCTAGAAAAATTTTGGATGGGCCGCTCTTAAAGATGAAAAAATGCTTTAGAAAAAATACTGGTACGGCTCCAGATTTAATGAGAGAACAGAAATTAGACGAGTGGAAAACTATAATGCTTGAGCATGAAAAAGAATGCCCTCTAGAATTAATAAATGAAAACTTTTTTATACCACTTAAGCAGATTTCAATTACTTCAATTCCAACAAGAGAACAGGATGTAATTGCATTATTTAATCAGCTAATAGCAGGTGGAGTAATTAGGGGGATTAGGATAATGTCCACTAATGAAAGATTTACTTATGATGGGTTATATAAGATTGTGATAGAAGAACCTACAGAAAATCATATATATAACAAAATAACTAATCCATTAGGAGTATCAGAAGAAAATGTTGTGGATATTCTTGATAAATCTCCACATGGTTTTTCTTCTTATCCGAAGGTATTGGAATATAAATATTCGTTAGATGGGCTGATTGAAGACTTGGAAAGTGGATTGAAAAATTCAAATGATATAGGATTAATTATCGCTTGGAATGCCGGGCAGTTATATAAAAAGAGTTTTTATATAGAGTCTTTACTATCGGAAGACAATATACAATTACGTCAATATCATGGTGTTACACATAGATTGCTAGATATATCTAACAATGAAATTGTGGCAGACATGATTTTATTAGAGGATTTAATATTATATTTAAACAATCCAAATGAGTGTGCATTACAACAAGAAAAATACGATGAATAGTTGATTAAAATTAAATAAATCTGCCATTGAGCAAAAGTTAAGAGGTTATGTTCTTCGTTACTGAAAAACATAGCCTCTTTTTTGCTGTCTGATTTGTAGAAAAAGAAAGGACTGAATGAAGTGATTACAAGATTTATGAGAGATACACCTCTCGCTGCTATAGAAATAGAAATGCAACTTATTCCCGGTTTTACTCCTCGTGCTTGCGGAACATTCCGAAGCCAGCAAAGATATGCGAATCAATCCCCAAATCGGTATGAAGAATTGCTGGGACTATTCCTCAAAGAGATAGAGTTACAGGCATTCGCTCTTCGAGTGCAAAGAATTATAGAGGTTACGAGCAATCTCGGAGAAAGTGAGGTAAACCAAATGCTTTTTAGAAATGCAGAGCATAAAAAGAGATTTCAAAGTATCTGTAAAAGCGGTCTGTTTCCGAAGCTAGAAGAAAGCTACGGATATGCAGCCGCTATTTTTTTACTCTCTGCAGATGCGTTTGTCTGGAGTAAGGCAAAAAATTGTATAGACAGCCAACTCATTCATTTTGAAGCTATCCGTATTCATGGTGTGGATTTAGATGGATATGTCATCTTTCATATGGCAAAGGAGCTTTACTCTGGAAAGAGTGGCAAGGGGACGTTTTGTTTGCCATTAAATAGAAGTCGTTAAATAAAGTGTATAAAATTATTTGTTGAATTATGGATAAAATTGGATTAAAATAATATAAATATTTTGCTTTTTAATTATCAGTTTTAAAGGAGGTGTATATATGCCGCGAAGCGCAAGACTTAAAAGCGAATCAGGAATATATCATGTAATGCTAAGAGGGATAGATAAAAGAAATATTTTTTTAAAGCCTGGTGATTATGAGAAATTTATTGAAAGTATGATTAAAGCAAAAGAAAAGGTGAAATTTTTTGTATATGCATATTGTTTGATGACAAATCATGTTCATATTTTAATTAAACGAGATACTGAAGATATAGGAGATACTGTAAGAAGAATAGCTGTTAGTTATGCACAGTATCATAATAATATGTATGGAAGAACCGGACATCTTTTTCAGAATAGATTTTTAAGCGAAGTAGTAGACAATGGCCAATACTTTTTGACTGTAATTAGATATATACATCAAAATCCCCTTAAAGCAGGTATTATAAAAGATATTAATGATTATAAATGGAGTAGTTATAATGAATACATTAATGATAATGAATTTATAGTAGATTCAGAGTTTGCATTGAGTTATTTTAAAAGTATCGAGGAATTCATTAATTATCATAATGAAACAAATGAAGATGTATGTTTGGATTATGACGAGAAAAAAAGGTGGACCGATGAAGAACTGAAAAAATTCATATTAACTTATCAGAATATTTCTTGCTTGCAAGCACTTGATAAGAAAACTAGAGATACAATAATTAAAAAGATAAAAGAAGATACAGGAGCCAGTAATAGACAATTGGCAAGAGTACTCAATATTGGAAGAGGAATTTTGGATACTATTAAATGATAGTAATAATATCTATAGCATGGCATGGCAAAAGAAACGTCCCGGTGGCACGGTGGCACGTCCCGGTGGCAGTCCGACGTTGATATGTATGATTGAAGAAGTAATACGGCAAAAATAATGTTATGCAATGTGAAAGGAGCAATTATGGATATATCGTGGGATGAGATTACACAGGAAGAGCTAAAATATTTATATTATGATGAGGAGTTA
Organism: Sedimentibacter sp. MB35-C1; assembly: GCF_030913635.1. Taxonomy (NCBI): domain Bacteria; kingdom Bacillati; phylum Bacillota; class Tissierellia; genus Sedimentibacter; species Sedimentibacter sp. MB35-C1. Next base: position 226,083 of record NZ_CP133188.1, on the reverse strand, counting down.
ACTGACCGACAGATTGCTGATATATTTGGTGTTACAATAGGTAAAGTGACCTATAAGAGAAAAAAATTTGATATAAATATAAAAAATAAGGTATACCAAGAGTTCATGAATCAAAATAGTGATTTGCTTAAAGAAGCAAACTCAAATTCTAAAGAACGTTTATTAAAGCGGGAAAATATTGATTCCATATCTAAAGCAATTACTCATTTTGTTTTCAGAAATGGGCCTGTAGAAGATATGCATGCTAACAATCAACTTTCGGAAGTTGATATGAAAACACTGAATAAATTTATGGTAAATAGAATAGCTGGTCTGCTTACTGCTATAGCAGATAATAAGTGGTTACAATTAGAGCTATTATTATCTTACTATAAACTATTTGGAACTGAGTGGGATAAGGCTGAGCCAGATATGAAAGAAATCAATTTAGCTATGAAACTTTTACTCATTGATAGACTTTAATAAATACACTTCAGTAAAGTTAGTTACAAAGAAAATAAAATTCGTACAAGGCAAACCTAAGTCAGAGATAATTCAATTATTCAACAGGTATAAGTAATTGAAAAAATCGGTTTAGATACAGTAAAAAATTGGAATAAAAATAATGGAACATCATATGTTATTTTTCACCAAGGGTATAACATATACACTTGACATCATTATTGTATACTCGAGCCATGTAGAGCCTGTACTTTTTATAAACAAATTCAGCGACCCCAAATCCAAAAATAAATTCTATGGCAAATAATATTTCTAAACATATAAATTAACTTACAATTCATGACTTATATATGAAACAACTTAATATGAATACGTAAAAACAAGACTGGTTTGATCGGTCTTATTTTTTATATATGGAAAAAATTTTATTTTCAATTTATTGTACATGGTGAATATAGATTTTTCTGAAAAAAATTAAATTGCAAAAGATTTTATTTGGATACAAAAAAGATACATTTATATGATATTATGTACATGGAGGTGGAATATGGTATTTAAACTGTTCGTGTAAATGATGATGAAGTTGTTCTTGCTCCTATAGAATTCACAATTTTAAAAATCCTTATTGAAAGTAATGGTAAGGTGGTGAACCGTAACAGACTTATTATTAGAATTTGGGGATATGATTTTGATGGTAATGACAGAGTGGTAGATAACCATGTGAAAAAATTGCGTAAAGCTTTAGGCAGTGCTTCTGCTCAAATTAAAACTGTATTTAAAAAAGGTTACAAGCTGGAGGTAGGCAATGAATAAGAATAAAACAAAAAACTTTATCTATTTGCGTATTTTTATTGCATTCTTGGCTACTTACATAGTGTTGATGATTGGTTTTACAGCATATCTTGTATCATTGGAAAAGGAAGCTGCAGGGAAAGAGTTAAAAAATCGAACTCCTCAAATCAGTGATAGAGCAGAGGAAATTTTAAATGATAATATTGATAATGATAAACAAATTATTGATTTAGCCAAGGTAAAAAAGGAATTTGTAAAGATATCACCTGTATATTTGCTAAATGGTGCTGAAGCTGCAATATTTACTAGTGATTATAAGCTCGTTTATAGTACATATAATACGAATGATTACTGGAAATGTATTTATTCAGAATCTAGAGATGGACATCATTCGCCTGAAAGTGTAGGATTACTAAAACTAAATGATTGGTTAAGTGAAGAAGAAATAAAAGAACTTGAAAGTTATTTATATGATAAACCTAAAGCAGAAAAAATTGGTGATGTTTATGGATATTCCATACATATTGATAGCTTTTGGGTGGATGATGAAATTATTATTCCCCATAGTATATCTGTTTCACCTACGTATGCTAGTGGTTTTGATGAAGAAGGAAATGTAGATTCAGGAAGAGGAACAGTTACTAAAGGTAATTTTTACAGAAAAGATTTTGATAATGCCAAGAACTTGCCATATTATGAAATTGGCACCATCGTTCCAGAGTATTATGAAAATTTAAAAGGTAAAAACCAAGATGAACTTCGCAAAATGGTTACAGATGAATCAAATTTAACTAATTATTTACAACAGTATTTACAAAATGTGCAAAATTGGTTACCTGTTTCTCTTAAACCAATTGAAAGAGTAAATATGTTAACCTATCGCTATTACTTGGTAGTGCCTTATGAAAACACAATTAGGGTATTGGATGATAATAGTTTGTACAGTGAATTTTATACAGTTGTAGGTATTGACATTAACATATGGGAGCGCATTTCTTCTACATTAGCATATGTTTGGATTTCGTGCTTATTAATATTTATAATTGCAGCATATATCCTTTCGATGCAATCTTATAAAACATACTTGAAGCGAGAGAAACTTGACAGTCAGCGTAAAGAAATGACTTATGCTCTTGCTCATGATTTAAAGACTCCATTGAGCATTGTTTCAGGTTATGCACAGAATTTACAAGAAAATATTCATACTGAAAAAAGAGAGCATTATGCCAGCCATATTCAGTCTAATATCTATCGAATGGATAAAATTATAAAAAATATGCTGGAAATGTCTAAATTAGATTCAGATTCTTTTAAAATTAAGTTTGAAGATGTGTTTTTACATGAGATTAGTTGCGGAATTATTAATCGATACAAGAATATATGTGATGAAAAATCTATAACAACTTATATCACAGGTGAAGCAGTTATAAAGGCAGACAAAGCATTAATAGAGAGAGTTATAGATAACTTTTTTGTTAATGCTCTTGATAACATGAATGATGGTGGAGCGATTCGTATATTAATAAAAGATGATAAATTTGAAATATACAATAGCAGTAGCCATATACAAGAAGATATTATTGGAGACATTTGGCTTCCTTATAAAAAAGGCAACTTAGACCGCAGCAATACAAAAGGGTCAGGTCTTGGTCTTTCAATTGTACGCACAATTTTAGAATTACACAAGTTTAAATATGGTGTAAGAAATGAAGAAGATGGTGTTACATTTTGGTTTAAATTTAAGTAATATTATTAAACATAATTTTTATTTAGTTAATGATATAGTGAAAAGAGTGAAATGAAATGGGAGGGACAAGACTATAGGTTTTGTCCCTTTATTATTTTATAGTTGTATTAACAAAGCATATAAAGAAGTTACTGCTCCAATATCCGTAACCGCTGAACAAAAGACCGTATTAACTAAGCTGCTGGAATTTGATATAATGTAAGCAGGAGCAATACGGTTATTTGTTTGCCAATAAATCTTTGTTTACCTTTAGCACTTCCGAAGCAGATACCTTCACATAGTCAGGAAGAGATCCTGATCAAGGTAGATATTGTTTCAGCTGCTCTTCGTCGGTTGGATTTTCCAAGTGCGGAAGCTCTGCCAACAGATATTCGATGTACTTAAATATATTTAAATTGTTGATGCCGGCAGATTCAACCAATGAATACATCACCGCATTGCACACAGCTCCAGCAGGGGTATCGGCAAACAGCCACGCTCTCCTGTGGACTGCAAATGGTCTGATTGATCTTTCTACTAAATTTGTAGTCAGAGGGATTCTTCCGTCATTCAAGAACTGACCAAGCTCCACATGTTGATTTTTTATGTACGTTAATGCTTCTTTGAGTTTTTTTTTGGTTATTATCTTTTGAGACGTTTTTTCATGCCATGCTAAAATTTCCTCATAAATCGGTCTTGGAAATTTATTCCTATTCTCAAGCTTTTCATTATCAGGCATATTTGATATTTCTTCTTCTATTTCGGACAAGCGCCCTACATACTTAAGTCCTTCTTCTGCCGCCGTTCCTTTTATTGGTTTTTTATTGCTATCCAGAGCAATGGAGTCCAACAGTTTTCTTCGAAAATGTGCCCAACACTCGGCATGCAACGCTTCCGGCACAGCATTATAGTCACTGTAACCATCTGTTACAAATATTCCCTTGTAATTTTCAAGCATACCCTTCGCTACTTCTGAACTGCGGCTTGGGCTATACTTGAACACTACCCCTCTTTTCTCTTCATTCTCTCCGGAATGCAAACCCACATGAATGAATCCGTGCTTGGTGACCTTCCTTTTTCCTTATTACACTGTATCCGGGTTTCATCTACCATTACCAGTTCATTTTCTGCCAATATTTCTTTATGCATTAAATCTCTTACTAAAGAAATTGATAATCTTAATAATTTTGCAAAGTATTATAAAGGAATGGGAAAAGAAACATGGAGATTTGATAAGCTTGTGAGTTATGTTAGCACCCGCACTAATGGTGAATTGCTTGAGCTTGCAGAATGTATGCACGAATTTGAATTGTTTGACGGCATAAAAAGTGCTGAGAGTTATATATGATGAGCGAGGAATCATCTTAATTCAATTCTTACATAATAGTATGTAAATATATTGACAAAATTACAAAAATATGATATACTTAATTTAACTTAAATAAAGAAAGGAAGTTGAGAGTATGTCATTAGGGAAAAATGTTACACAGGCAAATGTTTATCGTAAGGTGTCCAACTTAAGTAAACCATTCTGGGGTTTGACAAAGAATCGCATTGACCAGTTAGATAAGGAAGGATATGATTATTATGTGAGACTTGATTATCCTGCAGGGTCTATTGTGTTGACATCTGATCAAGTTAAAACTCTAGTATCTAAAAAAGTGGTTGCAAAAGATGGTGATTATAAAATCACACTTTCTGATTTCCGTTAATGGGGGTAATATTATGGATGAAATAAAAACTATCTCTCTAAACTTGAATGTATTACTTACTTTAGCTGTTGATGTAGCTACTAATAAGGTTGAAGTTCAAAATTGTGATGCAAAAGTAGTCAAAGTAGCAAGCGATGATAATAATCAAATACAATATACTGAGCATCAGATTAATGAAACTGAAAATAGGTATGGAATACTGACATTGGGAGCTAAATCATTAGTTGGAATGTTAATGCCAACCGCTACTGAAGTAACTATTGAAATAGATGGTGTGAAATTTATAAGTTCAAAGTCAATTAGGAGTCATCGTAGCACTCGTGGAAGAATAGATGGGTTAACTCAGCTTTTTCGTGAATTTCCAGATAAACTTGCTGTTGGAGCTATTCTATCTGTTTCATATGATTCTCAGACATCAATTTTAGCACTAAAAAGTAATTAAAATAGTTTTTCCATAAAGCATCTACAATGGTAGGTGCTTTTTAAATACAATTTTTAAGGAGGCACAAAAGTGAACATTCCAATTATATCAAAATTAATAAAAGCACGTGATAAGCCTGTAGAAAATACATTGATATCTAATTACACTTATTTATTTGGACCAACCACAAGTGGAAAAAGTGTTAGTGAATATACTGCAATGCAGACCACAGCTGTTTATTCATGTGTCAGAATATTAGCTGAAGCAATAGCATCACTTCCACTTCACATTTATAGATATAAGGAAAACAGTAAGGAGAAAGTATATAATTACCCTTTGTATTATATTTTTCATAATGAACCTAATCCTGAGATGACTTCATTTGTGTTTAGAGAAACACTTATTAGTCATTTTCTTATTTGGGGAAATGCGTATGCACAAATTATCAGAGATGGCAGGTAGAGGCTGTCAGTTAAAAGACGTGGTTATTGACAGCACAGGTTGCATTGTAGGAATATCAATAAATAGATTATATTTTAGATTGAAAAAACTGGTACTTTTAAAGGGGATAGGTATAGTTAAATAAAACTACATATTAATTAGTTCCAGTTTGCTCCTTTGATTAGTATTTCAATTTTACTACGTGCATCGTTAAGTAACTTGATAATTAAATTTTTTTTATCTTCATTGTAGCGAAAAGTTGGTATTGCAACACTTATCGCTGCTATATTAACTCCGTTATTGTTAATAGGAACTGCAATGCATTTTATCATAATAGCATTTTCTTCAGATTCAGTAGCTATACCTGATTTTCTAATTTCAGACAATTGTTTCATTAGCACATCTATATCTGTGATAGTGTGTTCAGTAACTGGGATTAGTCCTTTAGGGTATAGTTTTTCTATTTCTGATTTTGTTTTATAAGCTAACATAGCTTTGCCCATTGCCGTTGAATATGCAGGCAATCTTCTTCCAGGGGCGGAAACCATTCTAATAGCTTCAGGAGAGTCGATCTTTAATAAGCAAAGAGCATCTCCACCCTTAAGTTCAGTAAAGTTACATGATTCAGAACACATCTTTACTACATATTGCATTTCACTAATAATATCATCATAAATTCCAGTATGGTTAGCATATTTCATTCCTACCTCAAATGCTTTAAATCCCAAACTAAAACTTAGAGATTTTTTATTGTATTTTAAGTATCCTCTGTCAGCGAGGGTATGTACCAATGGAAATAAACTGCTTTTTGGTATTCCTAATATTGTTGCGATTTCACCTAATGTATAGCTTTTTAAGTTATCATTAGACACTAATTCTAAAATATCTAGCACTCGTTCAGTAGAACGGTGATTTTCAGCCTGAGTACCCATTAATAGAATTTGCCCCTTCGTAATATATTTTATTATTTATGGAGTTATTATAGCTTAGACTATCTTCTTATGCAACTGTTTTTATCATACAATAGTGACAAAAAATTTAAAGTTATTTAAATTTTAAAAATTCTAATTATAGAGTATTGACAAATTAGGGTAACGAAAGTATACTGTATTTGTAAATAAGAACAACGTTCTTATATAAGAACACAAGGAGATGATTTTGTGAAAGCATTGGTCTATGTTGGACCTAATAAAGTAGAATACAAAGATGTTCCAGATCCTAAATCAATACCGGGATATGCAAAGATAAAAATGAAGTATTGCGGAATATGTGGAGGGGACAAGGGGATTGTAGCTGGGAAGCATCCTCGAGCAAAAGCGCCTTTAATTGTTGGACATGAATTTTTAGGTATAATTGAAGAAATATCAAAAAGCAATAAACAATTAAAAGTTGGTGATAGAGTTGTTGCATATCCTCTTATTTCCTGCGGTAATTGCCTTCCATGCAAAACTGGCAAACCTCACGTTTGTAAAAATTTAAAGCTTTTAGGTATTGATGTTGACGGTGGAATGGCTGAATATGCATATGTAAATGAAAACGTTCTATTTAAAGTTGATGATAACGTTTCAGATATTGTCGCATCTCTAATAGAGCCTTTAGCGGTAATAGTTAGAGCTATTCATCAATCTGGATTTAAATATTTAGATTCTACTGTTGTAATGGGAGCAGGACCTATTGGCATAATAGCTGCAATTGCATTAAGAAATGCTGGTGCATCTAAAGTTGTTATTTCAGACTTAGACCCATTTCGTTTAAATGTATGTAAAGAATTAGGATTTAAAACTGTTAATGTTAAGGAAGAAAATTTAAAAGAAGTTATAGCTAATATGACAAATGGTGATGGGGTAGATGTAGTATTTGAAGCTAGTGGTACAGAAGCAGCTACTTTTGAAAGTACAGAATTAGCTAAAATTAACGGTACTATTTGTATGTTAGGAATTCATAAAGCTCCTCATGTATCAAACCTACCGCAGTTTAGTTTTAAAGAACAAAATATGGTGGCTACTAGGGTATACACAAAACATGAATTTCATCAAGCAGTTGAACTGGTAAAAGAGTTACACAATGAATTAGAAAAAATAGTTAGTCATATTATACACCTTAGTGAAGGACAAACTGCTTTTAATTACATTAATGATCCTAAAATGAACACTATTAAGGTGCTATTAGATTGTGAAAAATAATTGTTATGTATTAAGGAAGGGGAATTATATGGATTACTTTAATATTTCAGGTAAAAAGGCAATTGTTACAGGTGGGTCTAGAGGATTAGGAAGAGGTATGGCAGAAGGGCTTATGAACACTGGTGTTGAAGTAGTACTTTTTGCAACAACTCCAAGAATTAAAGAAATTGCTGAAAATTACACAAAAAAAGGTTTTAAATGTAAAGGAATTTCAGTAGATATTGGAAATCAAGAGGAAAGTAAAAAAGCATTTAACGAAGCACTTAAATTTTTAGGTGGAAAAATTGATATTTTAGTTAATGCCGCTGGTGTTCAGCGAAGGCATAAAAGCGAAGAATTTCCATTAGAAGACTGGAATACAGTTATTGATGTTAATTTAACTGCAGTATTTTCTCTATGTCAATTGGCTGCTAAAGAAATGATTAAGCAAAAAAGCGGAAAAATTATAAACATTGCTTCTATGTTAAGCTATTTTGGAGGATATACAGTACCTGCTTATGCAGCTAGCAAAGGTGGAGTTGCTCAATTAACAAAAGCTTTTGCAAATGAGTGGGCTAGCCATGGAATAAATGTTAATGCAATTGCTCCAGGTTATATGGATACAGAAATGAATACTGCATTGATAAATGATGAGAAGCGTAATGAAGAAATACTTGCTAGGATACCAGCAAAAAGGTGGGGCAAACCTGAAGATATGGCTGGTGTGGTATTGTTTTTGGCATCACCAGCTTCAGATTATTTAAATGGAGCTATAATACCTGTCGATGGAGGTTATTTAGGAAGATAATTATTATGCTAATCACATCGAGCATATTAAAATAGAAGATTTAATATGAGGAGGACATATGGAAGTAATAATAACAGATTGTGATCATAAAAACATTGATATAGAAACAACTATACTAAATAATGCAAAGTTATCGTTTAAATTGTTACAGTGTAAGACTGAAAAAGATTTAATTAACAATTGTAAAGGTGCTAATATCTTAATCAATCAATATGCACCAATTACTGAAACTGTTATGAAATCCCTTTTACCAGAGCTGAAACAAGTTGTTCGATATGGAGTTGGTGTAGATAATATTAATTTGGAAGCAGCAAAGAATTTGGGTATAATTGTATGTAATGTACCTGATTATGGCATGAATGAAGTAGCGGACCATGCTTTAACGCTAATGCTTGCCTTAGAGAGAAAAATTGTTTTAATGAGCAATTATACTAAGAATACTAAATGGGATTATACTAAGTCTATTCCAATTCACCGTCACAATACTTTGACTGTTGGTATTATAGGTTATGGGCGTATTGGTAAAGAATTTGCTAAGCGTGTTAATGCATTAGGCTGTAACATTGTGGTATCTGATCCTAAATCTAGTAATTACAATACTAAAACTGACAGCTTAGTTAAGTTTGTTTCTATGGATGAATTATTAGAAAAATCAGATGTTATATCCATACACTGTCCATTGGACAATAATGTAGGACTTTTTAATGATGAAGCTTTCGATAAAATGAAAAATACTGCTTATATAATTAATACTGCAAGAGGTGGAATAATCAACGAGGACGCTTTAGACAGAGCACTGACAGAAGGAAAGATTGCTGGAGCTGCTTTGGATGTTGTAAAAAAAGAACCACTAAACACTGAGGCGCCACTTTTTAGACATGAAAATTTCATATGCACACCTCATATGGCATGGTATTCTGAGGAGGCTGCATTGGAATTGAAAAGAAAGGTTGCTGAGGAAGCTGTTCGATTTGCTAGGGGCGAAGAATGTTTTTACCCTGTAAATTTTGTATTAGCATAATAAAAGATTACTTAAAATCTACAATGTTATAGTTTATGCTATGGTTGTTTCTATAAAACATGTTCATATGTACATCAATAAATAGTAAATTTTAAATATACACTAGTAGATAGTGTAAATGGGATGAAATTAAAGCTATTCAATAAATTGCTTAAATTTATAAAAGCCATGCGCATGGTGTAATATATAGAAGTGTCAATTTGACACTATCAATTAGTATAGAGGAGACTAAAAATGAATTATTTATCGGATATTACGAGAAATTATCCTGCTTCAGGTATTAGGAAAATGTTTGACCTTGCTGAGCAATATGATGATGTAATTAAACTCACTGTAGGAGAACCAAATTTTGATACTCCTTTGAATATTAAGAATGCAGCAAAAAAAGCAATTGATGAAGGTTATGTACATTATTGTCACAATTCAGGCTTACAAGATTTAAGGGAGGCTATAGCAAATAAGTATAATCAATATTCCAATAATTACTCTTATGAAAATGTTATGATAACAGTTGGAGGTATGGAAGCTATTTTGTTATGTTTGTTATCAACTGTAAATAGGGGTGATGAAATTATAGTTCCAAATCCATGTTATCCTAATTACATTGGTCAGATAATGCTATGTGGAGCCAAAGCTGTAGGGGTACCTGTATATGAAGAAAATGACTTTAATATAAAATCTGAAGACATTGAAAAAGCAATAACTTCAAAAACAAAGGCTATTTTGTTAAATTCACCAAGTAATCCATTGGGATCAGTATTGAAGAAAGAAGAAATAATTAAAATAGCAGAAATTGCGGAGAAATATGATTTGCTAATTTTTTCTGACGAAGTGTATGACAAGATAATTTTTGATAATTTAGAATATTTTAGTTTAGCTCAGATATCTGAAATAAAAGAAAGAGTTTTGATAATTAATAGCTTTTCAAAATCTTATGCTATGACAGGTTGGAGATTAGGATATATTGTGGGTAGCAAAGAGATTATTTCTAATATGCCGAGACTACAAGAAGGGGTTGTTTCATGCGTTCCAACTTTTATACAAAAAGCAGCTATAGAAGCTATTACAGGGTCTCAAGATAGTGTAAACAGTATGTTAGCAGATTATACAAGACGACGTGATATAATTGTAAATGGGTTGAATAACATTCCAGGCATTAGTTGTAAAAAGCCAAAGGGAAGCTTTTATGTCTTTCCAAATATTAAACAATTTGGTAAAAGTTCAGAAGAATTTGCAGAAGAACTTATACGACATGCTAAGGTAGTTGTAGTTCCAGGTTCAGCTTTCGGAAGTATGGGTGAAGGTTACTTACGAGTTGTATTTGCAAATTCTGATGAAAATCTGAAAGAAGCATTGAGAAGAATTAGTGAATATATAAAAAGAAGATACTAAAAAATAATTACTTGTTAAACTTATGCCTTTTAACATAAAGAAGAAAAAAATAATTAGTGTAATAAAAATATTTTAAATATTATTTAAATTAGGAGGAAGTAAAGATGTTACAACAACTACTAGATAGTATTAATGGTATTTTATGGAGTAATATATTTGTTGCTTTAGCGTTGATTACGGGGCTATATTATACAATTCGAACAAGAGGTGCACAATTTAGACTTATTAAGCTAATGGGAAAGTATACAGTTGAAAAGAATGGCACAGGAGTGGGGCGTTCAGCATTTCAATCATTTGCAGTAACTTTATCAGGCAGAGTAGGTACGGGAAATATTGCAGGTGTTGCGACTGCTATTTTTATAGGTGGACCAGGTGCGATTTTTTGGATGTGGCTATCTTCAATTTTAGGTGCAGCAACATCCATAATTGAATCAACTTTGGCACAAGTTTATAAAGTCAAGGATGGAAATGAATACAGAGGTGGAACACAGTATTTTATAGAAAAAGGATTAGGTATGAAGAAATTTGCTATTGCTTTTGCTATTGCTTCTGTATTTGCTCTAGGTTTTTGTACACCAGGCATTCAAGGAAATGCGATTGCTGATTCCTTAAATAATGCTTTTGGATTCAACAAACAAATTGTTGGCATTGTTGTAGCCATATTGATTGCATTTATTATAACTGGAGGTATAAAAAGAATTAGTGAATTTGCCGAGAAAGTAGCTCCAATTATGGCTAGTATATATTTATTAGTTGCTGTTACACTTATTATAATTAATATAAAAGAAGTTCCTGAATTGTTTTCTATAATTATTTCAAGTGCATTTGGAAAAAATCAAATTTTTGGAGGAATTGCGGGAACCGCAATTATTTGGGGAGTAAAAAGAGGAATATATTCAAACGAAGCTGGTAATGGTACTTCAACTCATGCAACAGCTACTGCAGAAGTAAGTCATCCTGTTAAATCGGGATTAATACAAGCATTATCAGTTTATGTTGATACTTTATTCGTATGTACTTCTACAGCATTTATGGCATTGTTAACTGGACAGTACAATGTAGATGGTATAGTTGAAAATCTGGCTGGAGTTCAAGCTGGACCAGGGTATGTACAAGGCGCGATAGATTTATATGTTCCGGGTTGGGGATCAGCATTTGTTGCAATATCAATGTTCTTCTTTGCTCTTACTACAGTTACATATAACTATTATTCGTCTGAAACTGGAATTTTCTATCTAATTAGCAAATTTAAAAAAGCAAATAAAAAAAGTCTGATAATTATATTGAGAATATCAACTGTAGTTGCTATTATATTATTTTCTTCCAAAGAATCAAGTCTTGCATGGGCTCTTGGAGATGTTGGTGTAGGAATTATGGGATGGCTAAGCTTTATTGCATTATTAATGATGGGAAATGTCTTTATGAAAGTTTTTAAAGATTTCGAAGAACAATATAAGTCTACGGGTAATGCAATATTTGAACCGGAAAAGTTAGGAATTAGTAATGCTGAAGCATGGAATGATATAAGTAAATGGAAAATTAGCGTTGAAAGTGAAAGCAAGTAGATTACTTAAGTTACTATTAAAGTAGGTGTATATAATGAATAAATTATTAAAAAGAATATCAGAATATGGAATTGTCCCAGTTATTAAAATCAACGATTTAGAAAAAGCAGTTCCATTAGCAAAAGCGATTATGGAAGGGGGACTTCCATTAGCAGAAGTAACCTTTAGGACAGAACATGCCGAAGAAGCAATCAAAAGTATTTGCAAAGAGTTTCCAGACATGTTAGTTGGTGCTGGAACAGTATTGACTATTGAACAGGTTGATAAAGCTATTTCAGCAGGTTCCAAATTCATTGTTAGTCCTGGATTCAATAAAAAGATTGTAAGCTATTGTATAAGTAAGGGAATTACAATTATTCCAGGAACATCAACTCCAAGCGATATGGAAGCAGCAATGGAATTGGGATTAGATGTTGTTAAGTTTTTTCCTTCAGAACAGAGTGGTGGAGCAGCATATCTAAAAGCGGTTGGTGGTCCATATACAAATCTAAAATTCATACCAACAGGCGGTGTGAATGCAAAAAATCTTAACGAATACCTTTCAATGAAAAATGTTGTTGCGTGTGGTGGAACATGGATGGTTAATGAGGATTTAATTAAAAAAGGTGATTTTGATGTGATTACCTCCCTAACAAAAGAAGCAGTAAAGAACATGCTTGGTTTTGAGCTAGGACATATAGGTATTAACTGCGGAAATGAAGAGGAAGCTAGAAATGTTGCACAACTTTTCTCTAGTTTGTTTGGTTTTGAATATAAATTAGGAAATTCTTCAATTTTTGCAGGAGATGCTGTTGAAGTAATGAAAGCTCCTTACCTTGGTGAAAAAGGACATATTGCAATAAAAACTAAATCAGTAGAAAGGGCGATGGCTTTTCTTAGTAGAAAAGGAATTAAGTTTAATTTAAATACAAAAAATGTTGATGAATCCGGGTTCATTAAAGCAATTTATTTTGAAAACGAAATTGGTGGATTTGCGGTTCATCTAAAAAAATAGGACGGTGGTAATATGAAAATACTAACTTTTGGAGAAATAATGTTAAGATTAAAATCTCCAGGGCATGAACGGTTTTTCCAAAGCCCAACCCTTGAAGCTACCTTTGGGGGTGGAGAGGCAAATGTTGCAGTTTCACTTGCAAACTATGGTATGGATGTTTCATATATGACAATTCTACCTGAAAATATCTTAGGAGATGAGTGTTTAAAGGAACTTAGAGGTTTTGGAGTTGATGTTTCTAGAATTAAACGTGGTCCAGGACGTATGGGTATTTATTTTTTGGAAGCAGGGGCTAATCAATTACCTAGTAAGGTTGTATATGATAGAGACTATTCTGCAATAGCGTTAGCAAAGCCTGGAGACATAAATTGGAATCAGGTTTTTGAAAATATTGATTTGTTTCATATAACAGGTATTACTCCAGCTATTTCAGAAGGAGCGATGGAACTTTCTTTGGAAAGTGTAAAATATGCAAAATCAAAAAATATAACTGTTTCTTGTGACTTGAACTTCCGTAAAAACTTATGGAAATATGGGAAAAAGGCTCCTGAGGTTATGAGAGAGTTAACTAAGTATGTAGATGTTGCTATTGGAAATGAAGAGGATTGTCAAAAATCCTTAGGCATGGAATTAGATGTTGAAGTTGAAGGTGGAAAGATTGATAGAAATAAATATGAAAGACTTACCTCTGCTGTTTTAAATGAATATCCAAATTTAAAAACAATTGCAATTACACTTAGAGAAAGTGTTAGTGCAGATATAAATGGGTGGAGTGCGTGTATAAACGATAGAGAGAATTTCTATATAAGTAAAAAATATGAAATTCGAGATATTATTGACCGAGTTGGTGGCGGTGATTCTTTTGCAGGGGGATTAATTTATGGCTTAAATAAATATGAAGATAAAAAAGAAGCATTAGAGTTTGCTGTTGCCGCTAGCTGTCTTAAACATTCAATTATTGGTGATTTTAATCGTGTAAGTGTTGCAGACGTAGAAAAACTTGCTGGAGGAGATGGCTCTGGGAGAGTTCAACGATAGCATATGCAGATTTAAATAAGACACGGGGACGTTTCATAAGACACGGGGACGTTTCACATATCTTCATGTATCTTATCAAGACAAGGATACTGAGTTATTGGCAAAAAGCAGTGCGGAATCAACATAGTAGAATAATTCAGAAAATGTAATGTTACAATAACCCCGTCCCTATATAATAATTTAAACGAGCGAATATGCAAAGAGTAGCAGGAGAAAAGGATTACGGTGATATATATAGTATAGGCTTAGAGGAATAAACCAAGACAGGCGAAACGTCCCGATGTCTTCTTCCGATGTCTTCTTGAATAAATTAGCTATTCGACAGTTAGAAGCAATTGAAAAAATCGGTATAGATACAGTAAAAAAATTGGAAGAAAAGTAATAGAAAATCATATATTATTCTTTCCACCAAGGATGTAACATATACTTTTGACATCATTTTTGTCGCTTCAACGCATGTGGAGACGTGCGTACTTTTGTCCCACAAAAACCCACAAACATCTCCACCATCTTTATAAACAGGAAAATTGAATAAAATAGACTTCAAAGGCAATTTAGCCTCATCACATGGAAAAATCTCTATTTCTTTGATTAGCGAAGAAATTAGAGATTTTTTCTCTTCATCGCTGATTTTATCATACACTTTATCAAAGTTTGAACTACCCATTATTAAAAGATGTAGATAAATTTTCTTGCACATAGTGGCTATTCTCCAAAGCTTCTACAACAAATAATGGGCGTACGAAATCATCTGCTGAACTACGGCTTTTTTTATTGCCATTCAGCAGGTGATTTCGATTTTTACTGATTAACTATGTGAAAACTTTTTATGTCTCCATCCTTTCCGATAAAAATAAATTGTACCAACGATAGCCGGCAATATCGGAGAAAGTGCCTGTCCTATATAAATTCCTGTAAAACCATAATGAAGTACAAAAGCTAACGACCAGCTTATAGGTAAACGTACAATGACTGCATCTAACAGTGCATTACACATGGCTATGTTTGCAGCCCCAATACCAATAGCAAAGGAGTCAAAAGTATACATCGCCGCGTAAATCAAACTGTTTATTGAGCAGCATATTCTTAAATATAAAACGCCTTCTTGAATCACCCCTAAATTTTCTGGTTCAAAAAGCATTACAATAGGTTTTGCAAATATCTGTACAAGTATCACAACAAGTAAAGTAATGATTATATTCAAACGCAGTCCTATTGTCGTAGTATGTTGAACACGTTCAATGTTTTTCGCTCCTATATTTTGTCCTACCATAGTAGTAACCGCTTGACCAAGCGCCCAACAAGGCATACCGGCAAAAGTAGTTACTTTTAATCCGATTCCCGAAGCTGCTGCTACCGAGACGCCAAAGTGATTGAGCATACCTGTAATCAAGAGATACGAAATATTAACAACTACCATTTGAATTGCAGTGGGTAATCCTACTTTCAAAATGGCAATCAGTTTGTCCATATCAATGTCAAAACTTTGCAACTTGAAATCAAAAATAAAACCGCTGCGTCGCAAGCAAACAATTGAAATTATGAGAGAAATGCCTTGTGAAAAAACTGTTGCATATGCAGTACCTTTTGTCCCCAATCCAAAAGGCCCAACTAGAATCAAATCAAGAAAAATATTAACGACAGTAGCCACTGCAATAAAATAGAGTGAACTTTTTGAGTCGCCAAATCCTTTCATAATTGAGCAGACAGCGTTGTATCCAAACACAAAAAATGTTCCTAAACATATTATCAGCATATAATCGCAAGCGTCTTTCATAGAAGCAGACGGCACGCCGAGAAGTTCAAACACGGGCTTATATACAAGTAGCCCTATCACGGTAACGATAATCGAAGCAATGACAGATATTGTAAACAAGGTTCCTATCGTCTTTTTCTGACCCTGTTCATCATTAGCTCCTTTATACTGAGCAACTAATACTGTGCCGCCCATTGTCACGCCAATACAAATTGAGTTAATGATAAAGCTAATCATTGAGGCATTGCTGATTGCTGCAAGCCCAGTGCTCCCAACTATTCGACCAACAACCAACATATCTACAATGCTGTAAAATGATTGGAGCAAATTAGCAACAAATAAGGGCATTGCAAATTTTATAAGTTTTTTTGGTACACTTCCAATTGTTAAATCCTGTTCTGAGTTTTCCATTTTTAGACTACATCCTTTTCTTTTAAAATATAAACAAAAAAGCAGAGGGAACTATACACCCGTAGGTGTAAGCCCTCTGCTTTTATACTAATTATGCCAATATACATAATTAGTTCTTAAAAATAGCATAGCAAAAGGCCGCAGACAAAACATTGTCTACGGCCAAATATTCAAATTCAATATTTATTTATCTAAAAGAGCATCACAAAACAACCAACATAAGCTTAAGCTTAAATTGATTGTGCTGAAATCATCTATCAAATAAATATTTACTTAATTTGATTGGGCTCCGCACAATGTTTTATCATATCGAGTTGTGTGGAGCCTTTTACAATACCGGATTTTCCAAATAACTTCATTGTGTTCACCCTTTCATAATCTTTGACTATATCATAAGGCACTTTGCGGTAATTGTCAACGAAAAAAGGGCAAAAGTCAAAATTTAATAAAATTCACGATTATAGTGTCATGAGAGTGAAATAAGTCTTTTGTAAAAAAGTAAAATTATTATCGATATTTTTTCGGGGTGAAACCGAAAAGTATTATGTCAGAAGATGACAGGTCATATAGGCTTGTCATCTTTATTTTTTATTACGTTGAAAAATAGATAATGTAAAAGTGTCATTGATACCACAAATGTCATTGATGGCATGGTATAATAAATAAAAACACTTATGGTTTAAATTAATTATGATTCCAGTTATTGTTCATACTGGTAATAATATTATGGAACTTCTTATTTGTTGTAGCGTCTAAATATATATAAAAATTAGAATAAATATTTGGAGGCTTTATGAAAAAAAATAATATTTTAAAAAGAATAGGATCATTAGTTTTATTAGGTATACTTGCAGTAACTGTAGTGGCTTGTTCAAAAAGTGAACCCACTACTGGAGAATCGGGGGGGAATCCTTCGGTAAATGAGAATCCACTGGACTCAGAATCTTTAAGTTCTATACTTGATAAGATTTATGAAAAGGCAGGGCTTGAAACGCCAAAACTTGCTCAAACAGAAATTAATGCTGAAAATATTGAGTATTTTCTCGGTACAAATAACATTGAGTATACAGAAGGCATTGCATCAGAACCTATGATGGGTTCTTTCGCCCATTCAATTGTATTGATGCGAGCAAAAGATGGAAGTGATGTAACAAATATAATGAATGATATTAAAACAAATGTAGATCCAAGAAAGTGGATTTGTGTTGGGGTTGAGCCTGAAAATGTAATTGTGGATAATATTGGCAATACGATTATTCTTATTATGGATGAAATGTCCGAAGAATATCACAATGCATTTTTAGAACTTTCAAAATAAAATAATAATTGTTTAAAAATAGAAACACTCCATCTAGTTTTTTTAGAAGGGGTGTTTTTTAAACAATGTAAGTCATCTTAGAAAGGAATTCATAATCATGGTTTTTTCCAGTATTACATTCTTGTTTTACTTTTTACCTTTAGTAATAATCATATACTTTGCTGTTCCGTACAAAGTAAAAAATATGGTTCTTCTTATGGCAAGTTTGGTGTTTTATTTTTGCGGTGAGCCAAAATATGTATTTATATTTCTTTTTTCAATAGTGTTGAATTATATATTTGGTATATTAATTGAACGATGCAATCAATTGATATTAAGAAAAATGGTTACAGGTATTGCTATTTCTGTGAATATTACACTGATTGGATTATTCAAATATGCGGATTTTACTATTAAGAATATTAATACGTTGTTTTCCACGGATATACCGCTTTTAAAGCTTGCACTTCCAATAGGTATTAGCTTTTATACATTTCAAGCAATCAGCTATATTATAGATGTGTACCGAAGAGAAGTTAAAGCACAAAAGAATATTATAAATTTATCCTTATATATTTCACTTTTTCCACAGCTTATAGCAGGACCAATTGTCCGATATCAAACGGTGAATAATGAGCTTGCTGAACGTACACATAGCTTTGCTGATTTTTCATATGGGGTGCGACGCTTTATATTTGGATTATCCAAAAAGCTGCTTATAGCAGATCAAATTGCAAACTTATGGACACTTGCTACACAAACCAATCAGCCATCTGTATTATATTATTGGTTGGGTGCTATTGCGTTTTCTTTGCAGATATACTTTGATTTTTCTGGATACAGTGATATGGCTATTGGTATGGGTCGTATGTTTGGATTTCATTTTTTGGAAAATTTTGACCATCCATTTTGTTCAAAAAGTATTACTGAATTTTGGCGCAGGTGGCATATTTCCCTGGGAAGTTGGTTTAGAGACTATCTATATATACCTTTAGGCGGAAATCGTCAGGGTAAATTACGATGGATATTTAATTTGTTTGTGGTTTGGGGATTAACTGGTTTTTGGCATGGTGCAGACTGGAATTTTGTTTTATGGGGACTTCTTTTTGGCATAGCATTAATGTTTGAGAAACTTTTCATGTTAAAGGTGCTTGAAAAAATTCCATCTTTTTTCTCACATATATATACCATATTAATTGTTGTTTTAAGCTTTGTACTGTTTAATAACAGCATTGCTGATGCGGCTACATTTATAAAATCCATGATTGGATTGACGAATATTCCATTAATTTCAGCTGAAAGTCTTTATTATTTACACAGCTATTTTGGTGTCTTGGTTATTTCAATAGTTTTTTCTACAGATATTCCAAGCGCCATTTTTCGAAAAATAACTATTAATCAAACTTTTAAAAAGATTGCCGATTATATTGAGCCTGTATTGCTGATTATTCTGCTTTTATTATCTGTAGGATATTTGGTAGATTCCTCATTTCAGCCATTTTTATATTTTAGATTTTAGGAGGTATAGGATGAAACATAAGATTATATCACTTTCGTTTACGGGAATATTAATAGCAATGCTTCTTTTAAATAGCATTTTGCCCGCTAAGGAGGTCTCAAAAAGTGAACGTAGAAAGCTAACACAATTTCCTACCTTGTCATGGCATACAATAAAAGACGGTGAGTTTATAAAAAAATATGAAAAATATGCACTTGATCAAATAGTTTTCAGAGATTACTTTAGAACTTTAAAAACATCAGCAGGTTTTTATTTATTTGGCCTTTCTGATCAGCATGATATTTATTTGCAAAATGATCATGTGTTTAAAATGGAATATCCATATCGTAAAGCAAGTGTGGTAAATATGACAAAAAAGCTTAATTCTATTTATGAAGCATACCTTAAGGACATGAATGTATACTACTCTGTAATTCCTGACAAAAATTATTTTGTAAGAAATGATGATGAGCATCTATTCATTGACTATGAAGATATGCTGAATACACTAAATGACAGGGTGGCAAATATGAAATATATATCATTGTTTGATATTCTTTCGTTAGATGATTATTATAGAACTGACTTGCACTGGAAACAAGAAAGCATTATTAAAGTCGCTGATAAACTTGCTGCTACTATGAATCCAAATTATAATTCTATTGATATGGATTATAAAAAGACAGAGTATTATCCTTTTTATGGTTCATACTATGGTCAGGCGGCCTTGCCTATTGCTCCAGACACACTTAGTTATTTAGTTAGCGAGACGCTTAACAACGCTTCTGTATTTTATTATGACGATTCTGTATCAACTCCGGTAGAAACAGAAATATATGATGAAAAAAATTTATTAGGTGTAGATTCTTATGATGTGTTTTTATCTGGAGCTAAACCAATAGTAGAAATATATAATAATAATACTCAGGCAGATAGTGAATTGATAATTTTTAGAGATTCATTTGCAAGTAGTCTAGCGCCGCTTTTACTTGATGCGTACAGTAAGATTACACTTGTAGATTTAAGATATATTAGCTCTGATATGATTGGAGATTTCATAACTTTTGATGATCAAGATGTACTGTTTTTATATAATACTTCAATTATAAACAACAGTACAATGCTTAAGTAATTTGCATAAAATTTAGAATTTTTACTGT
Organism: Sedimentibacter sp. MB35-C1; assembly: GCF_030913635.1. Classification (NCBI taxonomy): domain Bacteria; kingdom Bacillati; phylum Bacillota; class Tissierellia; genus Sedimentibacter; species Sedimentibacter sp. MB35-C1. The sequence goes on along the minus strand of NZ_CP133188.1, from coordinate 205,448 downwards.
ATATCAATATTTAAAATTAAATATTTACTGATGCAAAATAAAATTTAGAGCTCTTATACTACTGCATAAGCTAAAAGTCTGCACCATAAATGGTGTGGACTTTTATTTGACATTGTGTATTAAAAAGGTTGTGAGAGGACTGACGGTGTGCTATATGTGAGTTTATTTTGAACTATGAAGGTGAAGCTTTGACTTTAAAAATTAAAAATAGAATAAAAATAAAAAACAACAGTTGCAAAATACAACTGTTGTATGATATTATGATTGTGAGGTGATGAAATGATAAATCAAGGAAGTGAAGTTTTGCGTGAGTTAATTCGAATACTTGTCAGAGATTTAGGCGCTCTGGAAAAAAACGATGCCTCCTGCTGTGGGGTTAGCTTAGCACAGTGCCATGCCATAGTTGAAATCGGACGAAAAGAAAAGATTTCATTAGTTGACCTGGCAAGCTTGTTGGGCTTAGATAAAAGTACAATGAGCCGAACTATCAATAATCTAGTTAAATCGAACCTGGTTATCCGGGATATAGATATGGAGAACAGACGTTATGTAATTATTCAGTTAACTGAAAAAGGTAGTAGTGTATTCAGAAATATTGAAGAAAGTATGGATGAATATTATAAATGCATCTTCAATTCAATTCCGGAAAACAAAAGGAGCCAAGTGATTGAGAGTTTACAACTTTTTAAAGAAGCTGTCGAAAGTAACAATTGTTGTTAAGTAATTTCAATTCAATAAATTTTTTAACAGGAGGTAAGTTATTATGGAAAAGAGTATTCAGGATGAAATTAAAACGTATTATGGCGGTATTGCAAAAAAGGTAAGCGAAAATGCAAAAATGTCCTGTGGATGCAAAACATCATGCTGTGGCGATACAGCGAAAGAATCCGTTTTGTATTCTGAAGATTTTACAGCAGGGATACCTGTTGAAGCAATTAATGCATCTTTAGGGTGTGCCAATCCACTTGTGCTTGCAAATTTGCAGCCGGGTGAAACTGTACTTGACCTGGGCAGCGGCGGAGGTATCGATGTCCTGATCTCATCGAAATATGTAGGTGAAACTGGGAAAGTCTATGGTCTTGATATGACTGATGAAATGTTGGAATTAGCAAATCAGAATAAGAAAAAAAGCGGCGCAAAAAATGTGGAATTCATCAAAGGATATATAGAGGATATTCCTATGCAGGATGAAACCGTTGATGTTGTTACCTCAAATTGCGTAATTAATTTGAGTGAAAGCAAGGAAGATGCCTTGGGAGAGGCTTACCGTGTTCTGAAAAAAGGCGGCAGGCTTGCCATAGCGGATATCGTTCAATTGAAACCTGTTTCAGATGAAATAAGGCAGAACATTCAGATGTGGGTAGGCTGTATTTCAGGTGCATTAACAGTGGAGGAATACGAAATAATTCTGAAAAAGATTGGCTTTAAAGAGATTGAGATCACCCCTGTAAATATCTACACTAAGGATGTTATCAAAGAGATTGCAGTATCTAAAAAATTAGGCAACATTTACTCTAAAATGGATGAAGAAGCATTAGATGGAGCTTTTGCAGGTGCACATGTTAAAGCATATAAATAGGGGGGGGAATATGGATTATGAAGTTGAAGTGATGAAAGCATCTGACTGGTCACAGGTTGCAAAAATTTATGCAGAAGGAATTATGACCAAAATAGCTACGTTTCAAAGTGAGGCGCCGAGCTGGGAAGAATGGGATAAAGGACATTGCAAATCCTGCCGCCTGGTAGCCAGAACAGGTGACATCATCCTGGGTTGGGCAGCTTTATCACCTGTATCCAGTCGGTGTGTTTATGCTGGAGTTGCAGAAGTAAGCATCTATATCAATAAGCAGTATCGAGGTCAAAAAGTTGGAACAGCGCTTCTGGAAAAATTAATTGAACTCTCAGAAGAAAACGGGTATTGGACCCTGCAATCAGGAATTATTAAAGAGAATACCTCCAGCTTGAATCTACATAGAAAATGTGGCTTTAGGGAAATAGGGTATAGAGAAAGACTTGGTAAAATGGATAATGGAAAATGGCACGATGTAGTATTAGTCGAGCGAAGAAGTAAGCTCGTCGGCTAATAGATAAAGTAAGAAACTACCTTTTTCCGACCTTCTGTTATAAATAATTCTTTACATTTATACGGAAAAGTCTTACAATATGCGTTGATTTCAATGATTATATTGATTAATAATCTGGGGCAAATTTTTAGCATTTACTTGCTATAAATTTGCCCGTTTATTATTTCGCCATCAAATCATTAATAAAGTTTTCTAATTCAGTTGCTGATTTCTTTTCTATGGCATCTAACGAATGTATATATGACTCCATTGTACATTCTAATTTTGATAGTCTTGCTTTACTTATGTAATTTGGTTACTGAAAAATTAATGATTTTATAATAATATTTTATTTATTGTTTCAAAAACATTATATTAACTAGATGAATTTATTGTGAAAAAACTGATATAGCAAGACTATAGCATAAATATGATTGGAGAAAAGTTATGTTTGAGGGAATTGTAGCATCAAATAGTATTAGCTTTATACTTGTATTTTTAGAAGGAATATTGTCCTTTTTTTCACCTTGTGTAATACCACTAATCCCAGTTTATATGAGCTATTTAGCTGGCGGTGGAAAAAGAGTAAATGAAGATGGTATGATTGTATATGACAGGAAAAAAGTATTCCTGAACACAATGTTTTTTGTGTTAGGAATCTCTTTTGCATTCTTTATATTAGGAATGTCCTTTACGATTCTTGGCAGTTTTTTTAGCAACAATAAGCTGCTGTTTACAAGAATAGGCGGAATAATTATTGTTATATTAGGGTTATTTCAGCTTGAAATATTTGATTTTTCGTTTTTACAAAAAGAAAGAAAAATACATATTGAATTGACTGATAAGAAAATGAATCCAATTATAGCCCTTATCATGGGATTCACCTTTAGCTTTGCATGGACACCATGTATTGGACCAGCCCTTTCTTCGGTGCTTATTATGGCATCAGGAGCAACAACTTCATTAGTAGGCAATCTGCTTGTATTTGTTTATGCAATTGGATTTTTAATTCCATTTCTTTTACTTGGAATATTTACGACACAGGCTTTGAATTTTATAAAATCAAAACAAAGACTGTTGAAATATACTATTAAAGCCGGAGGAATAATTCTCATCATCATGGGAATTATGATTTTTACGGGATGGATGAACAATGTATCAGCTTATTTGAATTCTTATAGCTATAATAAGCAAAGCAGTTCACAGGACATATCAGATAAAACAGATGAATCTGAATCTAAAAATAGTTCAGAAACTGAGAGCCTAGATAATAATTCAGATGAAGAAAATGAAACAAGCGATCAATTCCCAGCATTTGATTTCACTTTAATAGATCAAAACGGTAATGAACATACACTTTCTGATTATAAAGGCAAAGTTGTATTTTTAAATTTTTGGGCGACTTGGTGCCCACCCTGTAAAAAGGAAATGCCTGATATAGAGGCACTTTACAATGAGTATAATTTAAATCAGAGCGAAGTGGTATTTTTGGGAATTGCGAATCCTAGAAGTGAAGAGTATCCAAACAATCAGGATGGCGAAAAGGAAGAGATTAAAACTTTTCTACATGATAATGGATATACTTTCCCCACACTATTTGATGAAACAGGAGAAGTGCTACAAAATTATAACATATCGGCATTTCCAACCACCTTTATGATTGATAAGAAAGGAAACATTTTTGGTTATGTTCCTGGTATGATGACCAAAGATATCATGGTTAATATAATTAATCAAACTTTGCAGTCAACAGAATAAAAACAAGAATAAAAATCCTAAATGATAAGGAGATACAAAGTTATTATTCACAAATTTGATGTTAATATATTGTGACAGGTACACTACTTAATAAGTGAGGTTAAGCAACCTGGAAAATACATTGGAAACTGTCCATTTTTCTGACCTTCTGTTATAAATTATTTTTGTATTTATACAGAAGACTCCCGTAATATGCGTTAATTTCAATGGTTGTATTGATTAATAATCTCGGGCAAATTTTTAGCATTTACTTGCTATAAAATTTGCCCGTTTATTATTTTGCCATTAAATTATTAATAAAGTTCTCTAATTCAGTTGCTGATTTCTTTTCTATGGCATCTACTGAATGTATGTATGACTCCATTGTTGTTCTTGCATTAGAATGTCTCATTCTCTTAGCTACTGTTTGGACATCCACATTAGCACCAATTCTTATTTCTGAATTTCTTAAACCATAGAATATATCTAAATAATACTGCCTTATGCATTAAATTAGTTTCTTGCTCAAATATTTCAAATAGTTTTCCTATTTCATGCATAGGCATAGAAGTTCAGAATATACAGTTGTAAAGACTGCTTTTAATCGTTTACAGCAAAAGGAAGATATTATTAAAGAGATCATATTTGCTAATCAATATTACAATACTTCTGAAGATTATGATGGTTTTCATGGAGGAAGAATCATTTCAAATGCGCCTTTTAGTAAATCTGAAATAAAGATTGCAGAAACAAATTATATACGTACTATTTCAGCTCAATCATTGAATAATATGACATGGAAGTTATTGTATAATTAATGAGTCCATAGGGGACGGTTAGTTGTTGAAAATACATATCATGTGGTATATAATGGATATGGCATATTAATAACCTGGAAGAAATCTCCGAAATAAAATGGATAGATATTTCAAAAGCAGACAAATTAATGCCTTATCACAAATTTGGTATAGCCAAATTGATTAATGGCTCAGCTCTGTACACATATCAAAAATAATAAAATTTTTCATATTGCTATACATAATTCAAAAATTACGTCGCAATAGTAGAATATTAGGACGTAAATTAAAGCCTCAACACAGTTGGTAATGGTATAACAGGACGCCTTGTATTGTTGTTATGTCGTAATCTTCAAATAATAATATTTTGTAAATAGGAATTTGATAGGAAAGTTTGTATTGCAGATTTGAACTGCAGATTATTTATGTTTCGTGAAAGGGGTACCTTAATGAATATATTAGTTTACGGAGCGGGCGTTATTGGTAGTATATTTGCAGGAAAACTTGCTCTTGCAGGAAATAATGTTAGTGTTTTAGCACGAGGAAAAAGACTTGAGGAGATAAAAAATGATGGAGTTATCCTCGTCAATCCAAAAACGAAAAAAAATGAAAAGGCAAGTGTTAAAGTTATTGATATGCTACTTCCAGATGATAAGTACGATTATATTATTGTTGCAATGCAACGGACACAAGTTGATCATATTCTTCCTGCCTTATCTCAAAACTGCTCAAAGAATATCGTATTTGTTGTTAATACAGCAGGTGGATATGACAGATGGGTGTACGCTATTGGAGAGAACCGACTTATGATAGGTTTTCCTTCTGCTGGCGGAGAACGCAAAGATGGAAAGGTATATTACTTTGTTGGTAAAGGGATACAAAGGACGTTTCAAACAACAACCTTTGGAGAGTATAGCGGCGAAAAAACAGAACGTGTCAAAATATTAATAAAGCTATTTAATCAGGCAAAAATCCCATCTGTTTTTTGCAATGATATGGATGCTTGGCAGAGAACTCACGTTGCCATAGTAAGTAATATAGCCAACGCATTATATAGCTTTAACTGCGATAACTTCAAATTAGGTCATTCATATAAAGGTGTTAAAGATATGGTGTTGGGAATAAAAGAGGGACAAAAAGTGCTTAAAAACAGTGGCATAAAGGTCACACCACAAAAGCTATGGTGGATAGAACTGCCTACTCCAATTTTAACTTTTTTATTTGCTATATTTATGAGGACAACACTCGCAGAAACAACGATGGCAAAGCATTGTATTGTGGCAAAATCTGAAATGATATATTTGCAAGAAGAGTTTGACGAATTGATACGAAAAAGCGGTGTTGAAACGCCCATAATTGATAAGCTAAAGAAAAATCTGTACATGAAAAATGAGCATAGTTAAAGCAAGTAAATTTCAATTTGTAGTTGTGAAATATACTACACGTGTTGTAAATTGGACTAAAGTACATATTGAAATATTTGGAGAAAAGCTCCGTTTCTAAGAGAGAATTTTGTTCAGAAAATAATTGTAAGATATAGAAATATAATAGCTGGTCAAGGAATAGCATTTATTAATTTAGTTCTAAATAATTCATGCGGATAGTCGCAGAACGAATTTGTCCAGATATTTGGTGAATTGATAAAATTAAATGAATTTAATGAGAGTCAAGAATATCCATAATTGCATATCATGGTGGAGTATATGATAAAAGAAAGATGGACAGCTATCTGAGCTTTCGAGCGGTAAAGAAATTGACTAGATTTATTTAAGGAAAGGGTGATCTATGAGCTTAGATTTATTTACTACCATTAACACGTATATGTTTGTTAATTATATATGTACTTTCATATTAGGCATTTCATGGTATCGAATCAAGGATAAATATGACGGTATTCTGTTCATTTTTATAGATTTCATTTTTCAATCTATAGGGCTCTCATTAGCTAGTCTGCAATCAGTTTTATCTCCAATATTTTCTGTAGTTCTAGCTAACGTATTAATGTATATTGGAGCAATATTTCTTCTTTACGGTATTGGACAGTTTATAAGCATAAACATACGAAAGTTGCAATATTTTTTTTTCAGCATACTTTTTATGGGTTTATATAGTATATTTACTTTTTTTATTCCCAGTATCAGAATGCGACTTGTTGTATTTACTGTTATGATTTTACCTATTTTCATACATACAGTTTATATTATCTTATTCAAAGCTGATAGAAAACATAAGAAGTTTGCAATTCATGTAGCAATTGCACACATATTTTTTATATTGGTTCACGGCTCAAGAGCTTATATTGGCTTGAACAATTTTAGGTTGTCTGATTACAATAAGTTGCATCAAAGTGAGTCAATGTTAATTATGATCAGCATGTTACTTATGATTTATCTCACATTTTCTATAACTCAAATGATTCATATGAAACTTCTGCATCAATTAGATCAATCCATCGGCTATACTAAAGAACTGTTAGAAAAAACACAGCATCTAGCTACTACTGATAATCTAACACAAATCTATAATCGAGGAAAAATTGAAGAAATCCTAAAAATGGAAATCAATACTTATTACAATTATGCTAGTATATTTACCATATTGATGGCTGACATCGACCATTTCAAACGATATAATGACGTGTATGGTCATGATTTTGGTGATCAAGTGATAATTGAAGTTTCAAGGCTTCTACAAGAAAATCTACGTACCACAGATGCAATTGGACGGTGGGGTGGGGAGGAATTCTTAATTGTTTTAAAAAACTCAAATTTGAAGATAGCTCAATCTGTTGGTCAAAAACTTATTGATAAAGTAAGCACCTATGAATTACATTATGGCGAAACTATAGAGAATATTACTATTAGTATTGGATGTTCAGAAATGACAGAATCGCATACGATGAGTACACTTATTAAAAGCGCTGATATAGCCTTGTATAAAGCCAAGAACAACGGACGCAATCGAATAGAGTAAAATTTCTGATTTGGTACAGATGTAGAATTCAATCTTATACTTTTATTTGTTAAATTATATTAGAATCACAAATACTTGAGGTTACAACGTATTATTTATATGAGGTGAAGCTTATGAAAACTGGAAAGTTAAAAAAGTATATTCGAAGCGCGATATTTGTGGTAATAGGCTGTTATATATCGGCTGTTATTATATCTAGTGCGATGATGAGTCAGATGACGCAGATAACTTATAATGCCACTGCGTATGGGACAACTTTAAGAGAGGATATTGTAGATTTTAAAACAAATACCGTTCAACGAAATTATTATGATTATTACGGTAACCCAACAGGTCACAAAGAAAATCTAATTAATCCAACAAAAGAATTTGGAATAAAATGCGTATGCTCATTTTCTTTGCTTCCATTGTGGCGCAAGAATTATTTTAATTTGCTTATTATGGATGGTGACCAATATAACATTGTGAGAAGCTATAAGGAAAGCGAAAATGTAATTTATGGCAGCAATGCGTACCCGTTAACATATTGGTTTGTTCTTCAGGCAATCGATAATACTTTAAAATGAAGAGTATGAGCATGACACTAAGCTGACAAATTTCATACGTACCGCAGAATTTTGCGGCAGTAAGAAACGGGAGGTATATATTCTCCAATTACACAGAATCAGCGACACTTAGAATTAACGAAAAAAATAAAAATTGATAATAAAAGTAATATTTTAACTAAGTTTATGGTAGACATATATTTCCTTGTTTTTTAGGGCGATTTACAGATGGCATAAGGTAAAATTAAATTTACAAGACTATAAACAGAAATTTGGGACAAATATTACGCTAAAACTGAATCATAAGGTCAGAAATAGGCAGTGGATGATGCATAAAATCCACTGCCTATTTTTTGCATAAAAGTAATTAAAAGGAGAATTTGAAATGTCAAGATATTTTTTTACGGCACAAAACTTTCTGAGATTGAGCAACTGTTATTACACTACACACATTACAGACAAGGCTGACGTCTTGTTTGCTTATGAAGATCATTGAATTATGTTAATAATTCTGAAACTATTTCTGAGAGAATTTTTATACCGCGATCTATTTGTTCCAATGATATATAAGAATAAGAAATTCTTATATATCGGCTTGAATGAAAGTCATATAAATCTCCGGGGTAAATCAGGAGATTCCTTTTTAAAGCCTTATAAAAAATCTCATGCATTGATACATTATTATTTAACTTTAGCCAGATAAAAAAACCTCCCGATGGGACAGTCCAAGAGCCGAGGTTGCTAAAGTATTTATTTAATGCCGAAAGTGTAGTATCACGCCGTGTTTTAGCATTTTTTCTCAGCAATTCATTATGCTCATAATACAGACCGCTGGCAAGTAATTCTTCAGTAACATATTGAGAAATGGAACTTGATCCATAATCATTCTGCATTTTAATATCCGCCAGCCGTTCAATAACCTTCTCCGGCCCGACAACCCAACCAATCCTGAGACCAGGGCTTAGATTCTTAGACACACCGCCAATATACAGGACAAGCCCATTTTGATCAAATGCTTTTAGTGGCGGTGGTGGTGTTTCTTCAAACCAAATCTCACGATAAACGTCGTCCTCTATAATCGGCAATCTTTCGGACTCGCAAGCCTCAATCAGTTCTTTACGCCTTCGTAGCGACATAACATTTCCTGTTGGATTGTGAAATGTTGGTATGGTGATAAGCATTGATCCTCTTCTACGTTGATGCTTTCCAAGCAATTCCTTTATATTGATGCCCTCTTGATCGAAAGGTATTCCTGACAGTTGCATTCCAAATGATTGGAACGTTCTTAGAGAGTACAGATAAGACGGTTTTTCCAGGTATACAACAGAACCTCTATATAAAAGGCCCAGCGATATGAGCTGAAGTGCCTGTAAGGCTCCGGAAGTGATCAATATTGATGAAGGCTCCGTTTCTATGCCGATGTTCTTAAGATAAGCACAGATTTCTTTTCGCAGATCAATTGAACCCCTTGGCTCTTCATAGTTTAAAGATTTTATAGAATTGGAGAGCTTTTTCAATGTTTTTTGAATCTTTTCATATGGAATCAAGTCGGGTGCGGGTTCACAGGGGCCCAGATTGATGATGTCCGTTCTACGTTCCGCCTGATAAATCTGCTGCGTAATAGTTTGATTTGGCTGGTGTGCTCCTGAGGAAATATAGCAGTTCCAATTGGGAGAACGTGTTGTTGAAAGTAAGTTCCATGTATTGCTGACGACTGTCGTGCCGCCGCCGGCATTGCCTTTAATAAGACCTTCCGCAGCCAACTCCTCAAGTGCAGCTACGACCGTGCTCCTGTTGACGCCTAAAATTTCAGAAAGCACTCTCTGGCTTGGCAGTTTTGAGCCGATCTCCCATTCACCATCAGCGAGTTTATCCTTTACATATCTTACTATTTGCAAATACAGTTGAGTTGAATCGCTCCTGTCCGGTTTCCAATCAATATCAAACATCATCATTCCTCCTTGAAAGCATTATACAACTTGGTTGGTTAATAATCAACCATGAATGGTTGGAGACTTTTTAAAACACATTTATTATAATTACATTGTTAAATAAAAACTAATTAAGGAGTGTGAAAAATGATACCTGTAAGAATTCTAACTGACGATGATGTTAAAAGTATGCTTGACATAAGAAGTGCAATCGAGTCTGTTGAAAAAGCCTATGCTATGAAGGCATCCAATAAGGCAAGACTATTTCCGCTGATATCGGAAGATCTTCATCCGGGCTCAGCCGATATGGATATCAAATCCGGAGTGCTGAACGAAGAGGATGTGTTTGGACTTAAGCTAGTGGCTTGGTTTGGTAAAAATGTTAAGATTGGCCTTCCGGCTTTAACCGGCTTATCTATGTTGTTTGATTTAAAAACCGGATTTCTAAAATCAATCATAAATGCGAGATATTTAACAGGATTGCGTACCGGAGCCGCCGGTGCGATTGGTATTAAATATTTGGCAAGACAGAATTCGAAAGTGCTGCTGGTTGTAGGAACCGGAACCCAGGCAGTATTTCAGGTTGCCGCCGCTTTGTCAGCAGTAGAGTCAATCAAGAAGGTATATATCTTTAATCCCGCGCAATATGAAAGTGCTGTTAGATTTCAGCGTTCCATCAAGAAGGAGCTTGGGAAGATCGCGAATGATTTTAAAGATCCGGACAATAAGAACTGGCACAAAAGATTAGAAGCCATTGAGTTTATTGTTGTTGCCAGCCCGGTGGAAGCACTGGCGGAAACAGATGCGGTCATTACCATTACCCCTTCCCGAAAACCGTTAATTTTAAAGGAGTGGATAAAACCGGGCATACATTTCAGCTGCATTGGAGCAGATATGGGCGGCAAGCAGGAAATCGACGAGAAAATCCTTGATGATGCGGTTGTCTTTGTTGATGATATTGCGCAAGCATCAACTGTAGGTGAAACACAGAAAGCAATAAGGGAAGGTAATTTATGCATCGATCAACTGACTGAAATCGGTCATTTGATTCTGGGAAATACCAGAGGCCGACAATCCGACAAGGATATAACCGTATTTGACAGCACGGGTATCTCCCTGCAAGACATTGCCGTCTCCAGCTATCTATTAGCAAAGGCCGAGGAAATGAACATTGGAACGATAATACAAATATAATGCAGTATATCTTATATGGATATAGTCAGGAGGAATAAAATGTTAATAAAAGCTTACACACTAAATACCTTCACAAAATCTACCAAAGGCGGAAATGCGGCAGGAGTGGTTCTTGACGCTGATACCTTGACGGAAAAGCAGATGAAAAGAATTGCGGCTATACTAGGATACAGTGAGACCGCATTTGTCATGAAATCTGACCATGCTGATTTTAAGGTCAGATTCTTTACTCCCAATGAGGAGGTTGACCTGTGTGGTCATGCCACAATAGGTACCTATTCCGTGTTATCTAGCCTTGGACAAATTGAACCGGGTAATTATACACAGGAAACTTTAGCTGGAATTTTAAACGTGGAAGTAAAGAAGGATTTGTCAATTATGATGAATCAGCCGGTCCCTGTTTTTTATGAGACAATTGATAAGGATGAGATCGCAGGTTCAATGAATATCCAAATCTCTGAAATTGACAGTTCTCTGCCTATTCAGATCGTTTCGACAGGATTGAGGGATATCATGGTACCAGTTAATAATCTTGATGTGCTTCGTTCCATACAGCCGGATTTTAAGAAGATTGTAGAAATATGCCAGAAGTATAATGCTATTGGTTATCATGTTTTCACTATGGAATCAGAGAACAGTTCTAATGCACAATGCAGAAATTTTGCTCCTTTGGTTGAGATTCCCGAAGAGTCGGCCACTGGTACTTCAAATGGCGCTCTTGCCTGTTATCTTTTCAAATATGGCAAAATCAACAGTGATCAAGCAAGGAAAATCATTTTTGAGCAAGGTTACACGATGAAAAAACCATCCGAAATATTAGTGTCATTATTAACTGAAGATAATGAGATTCTAGAAGTCAGGGTCGGCGGAAGGGCATCAAATCAGTCTGAAACTGGGATAGAAATATAAATGTTATTATGACTGAGTAAAAACAAATTTGTTTGAAAGGGAGGAATGTGAGATGGCGCAGAAGTGATTGAGGCCAAAAATAAACCCAGCTATCCGATGGGGGTACTTACCTTTGATGCTATCGGCAAGAGATTTCTTTACGACAGCAGTCATCGAAAGCGATTTGAAAATATTATCAAAATAAAAAACAGAGTGGTAAAGAATATTGATTTGTAGTGACCCCAATAAGTTAGACTTGATAGCGTAGTAGTAAATCTGCTACGCTATTTTTATGCAACTTGATAATTTAGCCTGTACTGGACAGGAGTAAAGTAGCCAAGTTTTTGCTTTGTGCGTTTATCATTGTAATAATCTATATATTTTTCTATTTCTGCTTTTAACTTGTCAAAACTATAAAATGTGTTTCCGTAATAGACTTCTTGCTTTAAGATACCAAAGAAATTTTCCATTACTGAATTGTCTAAACAATTACCTTTGCGTGACATGCTTTGATATATCCTATTATTTTTTAATGTTTTGGAATATGCTTTCATTTGATATGCCCAGCCTCTATCAGAATGAAAAGTCCTTCTGTATTTGCAATCATTTGTTGCAGCTATCGCTTGATTTAAAGCGTTCATAATACCATCTGCTGATGGTGTTCGGGTAATACTGTAACTTAGAATTTCTCCATTAAACATATCTAAAAATGGATCGAAATACATCTTCTTTGTTATCAATCTTCCTTTGTCGTCAAATTCATAATACTTAAACTCTGTTGTATCAGTTGTAATTTTTTGATGAACAATGCTTGTATTAAATCGTCTGTTAACCATGTTTTTTGCAATTCTGCCTACAACGCCTTTATATGATGAATATTTTCTGCTCTTGCGTGTATATGATTTTACTTGCAAACCAAGCTTTTGAACTAGTCTTTAAACTTTCTTTTTGTTGATTTTTAAGCTAAGTTCTCCATATATTCTTCGATAACCAAAATCCTTGTGTTCCTCGCGAATTTCTATTGATGAGAAAGCCTTTCGAGTAATTGTTCATTCCATACTCCTTGCCAAGTATGGAACAGAGATATTAAGTACCTGCAAATAAAAACAGACTCTGTATTAGCAAGATTTACTTTTCATATTTCATTTTAAACCAATGACATTTTTGTTGACAAAAAAAGTGTAAAGGAGTATGCTTACATTACCAACGGTAATTACCGTTGGTAATGTAAGATGGAGGTGCAAAGTGAAAAGGAATATAACTAAAAAGCAAATTGTAGAAACAGCTCTTGAGCTTATGCGCAATAATAGTGATTTGCGAGGTCTTAATCTTCGAGAAATAGCCCGAACATTAGGATGCGCCCATACAAATTTATATAATTATTTTCCCTCATACAATGATTTGTTATGGGAAACACACGTTGCTATACAGGAGATATTTATGAAAATGCTCACAAAAAAGCTGAATGTAGCAAATACTGCAGAGATGCGCCTTACTTATTTCTTCGAGGCCTGTGTCGAAATGTATCTGGATAACAAAGGATGGTTTCGACTTGCATGGCATGAATATATTGATGGAGATCGTCCGCAGGAAGATATTGAAACAACAGAAGCAACAAACAAAATGCTAAATCAGCATATATCCAACATATGGAAAGAACTTTATGGGCAATACCCAAATAGAGATGTGACCAAACGAATTCTTCATAATACCCATTGCTACATTGTAGGAGAAATTTCAAATTATCTTTTAGGAAGAGGTTTGATTGAGAATGAAACAGAGCTAAAGGCCTATATTACTCGTGAAGCCGTCCGTATGTTTCGGTTATGTCTTGCAAGCAGTGATGAAGCGTAATCTTTTGAAACAAAGCTGTTGCAATAGGGTGAACCCTAACCACCAATGTGGGCATTGAGCAATATAAATGATTGTCATGATGCTAATGTTAGATTTTACCATTCGAAATGAGGTGTTTACTTGGAAAACTATGAACAGGAATTTAAAATTGAACTTGCTCATTACAATGAGATTCTTGATGTCATTCACGAACAATTGGAGGATGCTAAAAAAGTCAACTCCAAAAGCATAGAAGCCTTAAGAGAAACAAACCGAGAAATGTGGGAGAATGCCTCCCATTCCGCAGATGATTTTGATGGAGCGGCTCAGTTAAGCCAATTTTATCAACCACTTGCCAGCAATACTTTGGCAATAGAATCCAGTGCAAAAAAAGTACAGCTGCTGGAGCGATTATTGCAATCGGCCTATTTTGCCCGGATTGATTTTTGCTCTGTAAGTAAAGAACAGTACGAAAAAATCTACATTGGCAGAGGGACATTATTTAATGATCAGGAGAAAAGAATTATCATCTATGATTGGCGTTCTCCTATTGCAAGCCTGTTTTACCGTTTTGAAACCGGAAATGCATATTATGATGCACCGGGTGGCCGCATTACCGGAGATATTGGGCTGAAACGGCAATATGAAATAAAAAAAGGAGTCTTTGAGTACTTTTTTGATGCCGATGTTCAGATTGCAGATGAGTTTTTACGTAAAATGCTCTCTGAAAACACATCCAGCAAAATGAAAACCATTGTAGAAACTATCCAAAAAGATCAGGATATTGCCATCCGAGATGTGTCTCACGACTTGCTTATGGTGCAAGGCATTGCCGGAAGCGGTAAAACCTCCATTGCTTTGCATCGTGTGGCTTACCTCAAATATCAGGGTCTTTCAAGCCGACTGAAAGATATTATTATTCTATCCCCTAACACTCTATTTGAACAATATATTTCCGATGTTTTGCCGGAGCTGGGTGAGGATGAAGTGAAATCTGTTGTGTTTGATGATTTGGTAACGAATAGTCTGCCGGATAAGCCAGCATTTCAGTCCCGCTACAACCAAACCGAAATGCTGATTTCCTTCACATCATCTGCTGCGAAAGCTCTGCAAAAGCAATCAATGGAATTCAAAATGTCCAGAGCCTTTGTCAGAATAATAAACAGATATGTAGATAGCCTGTCAACATCTCATATCGTCTTTCCCGATATTGAGTATGATGGAAAAATAGTTTTTACAGGGCAGCATTTAAAAGAACGTCTGCTGCAAATGAATAGAAATATTAGTCTAGCGGTAAAACTGAGCCATTTGCGCCGGTATATCTTTGATAAAATACATGAGATGCGTAAAGATCGGATGCCTAAACTGTTGCGGCAAGCAAGGGAAGACCCTGAGCATCCTTTTGATTGGGAAGAATATGCAAGAGAGCTGTCTATTGAAGAAAGCACTCTTCTCGCTCAAAAAGTTGATGAGTTTGTCAAATTGGATGCTATTGCGCTTTACAAAAAATTGATAAACACAGATGGTTTATTGCTTTCTCTTTCAGCTGAAATTGGATTGCCAAACAACATTGAGGAAATACTGACTTACTCAAAGAAACAGCTCGCAGAATCTACGCTTCAAAATGAGGATGCTTTGGCTGTAACCTATTTGCAGCTATTGATCAGTACAAATGATAACTACAGAAACATCCGGCAGGTCGTAGTGGATGAAGCACAAGACTACTATGATTTTCATTTTGAGATCTTAAAACGATTGTTTCCAAATGCACGGTATACCATATTGGGTGATATCAATCAAACAATTGAAAAAAAGGAAAATATGAGCTTGTATGAAAGAATCACGGAGATCTTGCAACCGTGCAGTTCCTGCTTAATGGTTATGAATAAAAGCTTTCGATGCACCAAAGAGATACTTTCATTTAGTATGCAGTTTTTGGACGATAGTACTCTATTTGAGAGTTTTAATCGCAGTGGTGATATGCCACAGGTTATTGAAGCTACTGAAATGGATTTGCTTGACGAGAAAATTATCGAAGAAGTTATTTACAGCAAAAACCAAGGTTATGGGTCTATCGGAATTATATGTAAAGATGCACAGCAAGCAGAATTTCTTTACATGCGTTTAAAAGATAAATTGAGCCTTCATCTGGTACGCTCGGGTGAAAACCTAAATACAGCAGGAGCGTTTATTATCCCTATCACCATGTCAAAAGGATTGGAGTTTGATTCTGTCCTAATTTACGGTGTAGATAAAAAGCATTATCATTCAGTCAATGATAAAAAGCTGTTGTATATCGCCAGCACCCGTGCTCTGCATCGACTCAATCTGTTTTATACAGGTGAAAAAAGTTATTTGGTTCAAGGAGGTATCAGAATATGACTCTGGATATTATTATTTCTTTGCTCTGCAAGATTATAAGTGCTTCCGAAAATGATTTAAGTGGAAAAACACCATTGACACCAGAATACAATATTGAACCGATTGATATTGCAAAACTGATGATCGAAATTGAAAAGCGTTTTGAAGTGACAATTCACGATGAAGATGTTCATACATTCCAGACAGTGAATGATGTAGTTAAATATGTGGATGCACTGATTGCAGAATAGGAGGAAATAAATGAAAAAGGTTATTGTTGTTGAGGGTATGGATAATATGCCAATGGGCAGTGCCGTATCTCGAATTTTAGAGGGCATGAGCGGTGTGGATAAGGTAATCTTAAATTTAGAGGAAAAATCCATCATTGTAGAATATGTCCGGGGTGTATTAACGGAAGATGAATTATGTGATGCCATTAACGAGGAGGGGTTTGAGGTTATAGAGATATTTGAAGAGGGCTAATAATAATTGAAAAACAGGTGACTTTCTGAACTGATTACTATAAATACCTTCTTGACGCTTCTGGAACTTTTGCTCCAAAGATAAACCAGATATTTTATCTTCTATCTTAAAAAGCTTATTTATATATTCCCGGCCCTCATTTCCTTTTAAACCGGGCACTTCTATACCTTTTGAATCCAAAGGTATACTATTAAGAAAGTATCTCCTTACGTGCGCCCAGCAGAAGACATTTGTTACCTCGTCTATATTCTGATATGGGGTGCTTTGAGAAATAAGCACTCCACTTTGATAGTGATTTGATATTTATAAAAGTAGTAAATGATGTTGATATGTTCTCGAAAACTTCAAAACCATTGATATTTTTCCACATACCACGAAAACCCTAAAAAATGGTCGACATATTTCCAAGAAACCTGATGTCAATAATGGCAACTCAAAACATGTGGAAATAGTGCTTCTGTTAAGCAAATTCAATAATTACAAAGCCTGAAATAAGTTTTTGGCAAATAATAGTTTATTAACATTTAAAAACAACTGTAAATATAGTAAAATTACTTAAAAGTAATCAAAATACTACTCAATGACCTAATACGCCGCATGTGGAATGTGCTTCTGATAACCAGTAATTCCAATGGGTCCAGAGGCTAGGATATGTGCTCTGGGCAAATCTGGGGCAAAAAATATTTTTTAACATTGGAAACTACCCATTTTCCTGATATTCTGTTATAAATTATCTTTTATATTTATACAGAAAGGTTTCATGATATGCGTTAATTTCAATGGTTACATTGATTAATAATCTCGGGCAAATTTTTAGCATTTACTTGCTATAAATTTGCCCGTTTATTATTTCGCCATCAAATCATTAATAAAGTTTTCTAATTCAGTTGCTGATTTCTTTTCTATGGTATCTAATGAATGTATGTATGACTCCATTGTAGTTCTAGCATTAGAAAGTCTCGTTATTTTAGCTAATGCTTGAATCAACATTATCACAAATTAAAAAGTCTTAGGTATAGAAAGGCAAGTATTTTATAATAAGATAAAAGAACAAAACATTAAAGTGTGTAAAAATAATTAACAGCAAAAACCAAAGATTCTACTAAGGTGCCTAATTATTTGACAGTATTATTAATCATATTTTTAAAAGCAACTATAATATTAGTCAAATTACCCAACACTGCAATGATTTCAGCTATAACTAAAGTTTATATAGGGTTTGGCACAAATTTTGCTTATACTATAATGTCATAAAAAATAGGGGTGTCTAGTTGACACTACCACTTAATTAAAGAGAGGTACGAAATGAAAAAGCCAGTTATTGGAGTAACATGCCCATGGAGCGTTGAAACCTGGGGTGATTCTATTGAAGGCGGCGGCTATTATTATGCAGGTCGTCCTTATTCGCAAGCGATAGTTAAATTTGGCGGAGTTCCATTACTAATAGCTCCAGAATATAATGACGACTCTTTAGATTCTTATTTAGATTCAATATTGAATGTAGTTGATGGATTGCTATTTACAGGAGGAGGGGACGTTAAAAGAAAATCAAAAGAAGGACTCCCAACATTGAGAGATCAGCAGCCAATAAGATATGATTTTGAAGCTGCTCTAATGAAGAAAGCTTATGAAAAAAGAATACCTATACTAGGAATCTGTAGAGGGTTTCAAATGATACTGGAAGTTTTCGGTGGCAGTTTGTCTGATGATGTTATTGATGGTCATAAGCAAAACTTATATGGTGGAGATCCGTGGCATGAAGTTAAGGTTAATAAAGATAGCAAGTTATACGAAATAGTAGGTGCTGAAACATGGAATGTCAACAGTTTTCATGTTCAAAAGGCAGATAAGCTACCTAAAGACTTTATTGTTTCTGCAAAGACTAACGATGATGTTATTGAAGGTATCGAGTCAACAAGTTATCCATTTCTAGTAGGAACTCAATTCCATCCAGAGGAGTTATCATGGAAGGATGAAACTGCTGGAGAAATATTTAAATGGTTTATAGAAGCGGCTAAAACTAAAGAATGATTCAAAAATAAAATAAATTATTAAAGGGAGACATTATATGAAAAATAAAACTGGAAATGAAACAGTAAAGAAAAGAAAACCTTTAAACCCAAATGGTTATACTATAATAATATTATTAATATTTCTTGCAGTTATAGCTACATGGGTAGTACCAGCTGGTCAGTATGAGAGAGTCAAAGATGTAGCAACTGGAAGAGAAGTTGTGGATCCTTTATCTTTTAAGTATATAGAACGTTCACCTGTAGGGCTTTTTGACGCCGTAGTAGCTATACCATTAGGGATAAAAAA
The DNA here is from genome assembly GCF_030913635.1 of Sedimentibacter sp. MB35-C1. Classification (NCBI taxonomy): domain Bacteria; kingdom Bacillati; phylum Bacillota; class Tissierellia; genus Sedimentibacter; species Sedimentibacter sp. MB35-C1. The sequence continues at coordinate 186,324 of NZ_CP133188.1, read as the reverse complement.
CATGTCTGGTATAATTGCATTTATATTTATTGTTGCTGGTGCCACAGCTGTAGTAAAAAGTACTGGTGCAATAGATGCTGGACTTCTAGCATTAGTAGAAAAGTTTAAAGGAAAGGATGCACCTTTATTAATTGTAACTATTATCATATGCTCTCTAGCTGGTTCTTTGCTAGGGTTTGCTCAAGAGATAATACCGTTTATTCCTCTAGGAGTGGCAATGGCACTCAGTCTAGGTTACGATAGAGTAGTTGGATTTAACATAGTAAGAACGTCTACTTGGGTAGGATTTGCTGCTTCAACAATAAATCCATATGTTGTAACTGTAGCTCAAGAGATGGCAGGACTTCCTATTATGTCTGGTTTAGGATATCGTACTGGAGTCTATGTGGTATTTATGGCAATAAGCACCGCATACTTCCTGTATTACGCTAAGAAAGTAAAAGAAGATCCTAAAAATAGTGTAATATGTAATTATGAAAGCAAAGAAGATCAATCTCAGTTCAAAATTCAAGATATTGGACCTTTAACAACAAGACATAAATTTATATTATTAATATTTTCTTTAGGTCTAATAATTGCAGTTTATGGGATTGAAGGGTTTGGTTGGGGTACTAATCAAATGGCGGCTGTATTATTAATAGCTGGTGTAGTAGCTGGTTTCGCTGGTGGTTATAAGCCAGACACTATAGCTAAGGAATTTACTACTGGAATGGCTGGGATTACTAGTGGAGCATTAATAGCTGGTTTCACAGGTGCAATTGCTATTATTTTAGCAAATGGTAAAATATTAGATACTATAGTGTACTCATTAGCTCAACCATTGTCTCAAGTAAGTGGAGTTGTTACAGTAATAGGAATGGTTTTACTTTATAGTGTAATAACTTTCTTTATTGGTTCATCTGCAGGTAGAGCAGCAGCTACTCTTCCTATTTTAATTCCATTAAGCGATATATTAGGAATAACTAGACAAACTACAATTTTAGCCTTTATATTAGGTGGCGGAATAACCAACATGATTTGGCCAAATATGATTTACGTACTTTCATTTGCAGATATACCATATGGTAGTTGGTTCAAACATATATGGAAGTTAACAGCTACTTTAATAGTAGTAGCTTGTATAGCAGTTTCAATAGCATACTTTATAGGATACGGACCATTTTAGTTGAATACTTATTAAATTTTTAGAGACTGGTTTAACTAGCCTCTAACTTTAACAAACTATTATAATATCCTTATATTGTGTATCTCTTTTTATTATAAACTTTCTAATATTTCAAATATTTTTATATATTATACATTAGTGTCAATTAATTTGACGAATCTTTTATTAAATATATTAAGATTGTCTAATTTATTTACAGTCTATTGTATTTTAAGTAATGTTATAAATTGATGAATTGTAAATTATTAGGTATAATAAAGTAAAATTAATAGCTATTATAAGAATTAACATGGCACTATTATTGAAATATTAAAAGAAATGGAGAAAATTGATTTGAAAAAGCTGAATTAATTTTTGGAAAGTTTATTTGAAGTATACAAGGGAGGAAGCTGTAATGATTAATAAGAAAAAGAGTAGTTTTATTGAGGGTATAAAGAATCCTAATTCATATATAATTATATTTTCAATTATTATTATAAGTATGGTGTTAACTTGGATTGTACCATCAGGAAGCTTTGACAGGATAGAAGACCCTGCATCTGGAAGGACGGTTATAGATCCGGATTCGTTCAAATACATAGAAGATAGGTCAGTAGGTATATTTGGAGCTCTTAAAACTATTCCAAAGGGTATATCAGATTCAGGCGGAATTATAGCATTTATATTTATCATATCTGGAGCCGTAGAGGTTATTAGAAGCACTGGTGCACTGGATTCAGCTATTTTGCATTTAGTTAATAAAATGAAAGGTAAAGATACACTGTTATTAGTATTTATATCATTTTTGTTCACAATGCTAGGTGCTGTTTTCGGCTTTGCAGAAGAAACAATTCCATTTATACCGCTAGGCATATCAATGTGTCTAGCTTTAGGTTATGATAGAATGGTTGGCTTTCATGTTGTAAGAACTGCAGCATGGATTGGCTTTGCTGGTGCATTCTTAAATCCTTTTTCAATTGGTGTTGCTCAAAGTATAGCAGAGCTGCCTATGTTTTCAGGTTTAGGGTATCGTTTATTTTGTTATGCAGTATTTTTTTTAATTGGCATTTGGTTTATTTTAAGCTATGCCAAAAAAGTAAAGGTTGATCCAACCAAAAGTGTTTTATATGGTTATGAAAGTCAAAGAGATTCCAGTGATTTTGAACTTAGAGACACTGGTGAATTAACAATAAAACATAAGCTGGTTTTACTTGTATTTGGAGGTAGCTTATTATTATTAGTATACGGAGTTATAAAACACGGATGGTATACAATCGAATTATCAGCTTTATTTTTAGGCGTTGGTATATTAGCTGGACTTGTAGGAGGGTTTACACCAAATAAGGTTGCCAGTGAATTTACTAAGGGTATGAAAGGTGTAACATATGGAGCATTAATTGTAGGCTTCGCTAGAGCTATTGTGTTAATATTGGAAGAGGGAATGATACTGGATACATTGGTATTCTCATTTTCACAGCCATTAATGGTGTTGGGTTCATCTGTAGCTGCAGTTGGAATGTTTGCTGTTCAATCAATATTGAATTTCTTCATCGGATCAAGTAGTGGATTAGCAGCAGCAACTATGCCTATTATGATTCCATTATCAGATGTATTAGGAGTTACGAGACAGACAGCTGTATTAGCTTTTCAATTTGGAGATGGCATAACAAACATGTTATGGCCTGCTATGATTTACTATTTAACTTTTGCGGATATTCCTTATAATGTTTGGGTTAAACATATAATAAAATTAAATATAATACTTAGCATTGTAGCTGTTGTTTTAGTAACTGTTGCACAAATGATTAGTTACTGACCTTTCTAAAGGGGCATTTAGTTAAATAAATTTCGCATATGTTAAAGGGGATGAACTAATGGCAAAAAATACGAAGGGTACTGATTTATATTTACTATCAGAAACATTTGATCAAATTTCAAAGGTTAAGGATTTTCAAGCTGCATCTGATATTATATTTAATTTTATAAAAAAATTTATTGTATTTGATATGGCGGTCATATATAGAATAAATGACAATGAAAACACTTTAGAAATAGCTTCTTGTCTAGGAAGTGATGCAGAAAAACTAAAAAGAAGAATGCCCTTTAAAATTGGTGAGGGGGCAGTTGGATTAGTTGCAAAAAATAAAAAATCAATACTTATCAATGATGCTCTTAAAAATAATGAAGTAAAGGTAAGGCAATATTATAATGAGGATCCCATTATAAGATCGTTCTTAGCAGTACCATTAGTTGTTGGAGATAAAAGCGTAGGAATTTTGAGTGTATCTAGCTCAAAAACTAATCAATATGTTGATTATGAGGTTCAATTAATCAATATCATTGCTTCCCAAGCAGCATTATTATTGGAGCTAAATAGTAACATTAAGGAAACTAAAAATTTTTCAAACAAAATACTTGATAACGTTAATAGCGGTATTATGGTTATTGATAATTCAAGTAATATAATTATTTTTAATAAGTCAGCAGAAGTAATAACAGGGTTCAGCGTTGGTGAAATATTAGGTATAAATATTGAAGTTTTACAGCTTGAACTGGAAAATAAAGAAAAAGCATTAAGCCTTAATAATCAAAGAACATTTTTTGAAGAGCCCGGGTATTTGGTAAGAAAAGATGGAAGTACTTTAAGAATAAGGTTTAGTACATCATTTATGTATAATTATGACAACACTATAAAAAGCTGCATTTGCATATTTAGAGATAATACGGAAATAGAAAAACTTCAAAGGCAGATAGTTATGGCAGATAAGTTAGCTGCATTAGGGAGGTTAACAGCGGGTTTAGTTCATGAAATTAGAAATCCACTATTGCCAATAAGGAATGCTAGTGAATACCTATTGTCTAAATATGGTAATGAGGGAACTGAGTTATCAAATCTTTTAAACATTATCAAGGAAGAGAGTAACAGATTAAATAGGGTTACGGATCAACTTGTAAGCATGAGCAAGGATAGCTATTATTCTATAGGAAACTGCTATTTAGATGAAGTTATTGATGAGGTATTAACATTATTAAAATATACTATTAATAAGAATGAAATAAAGCTAAACATAGAATATAATTCGGATGAAATTATATTACCTTATAACAAGGATAATTTAAAACAAGTATTTATAAATTTGTTATTAAATTCAATTGATGCATTAAAATCAATAAAAGAAAATAAAGAAAGAATTATTGAAATTCGTATAAATAAAAAAACCTACGATGCTTATATAGATATTAAGGATAATGGAACAGGTATCTCTAAAAATGATATTAACCTCATTTTTGATCCCTTTTTTACTACAAAGGAATGTGGTACAGGTATAGGCTTATCAATTGTTTTTAACATTATAAAAAAATTAGGCGGGGACATATTTATTGAAAGCGATATATCTAGAGGAACTACGGTATCATTAATGTTACCTATAGTTAAAGAAAGGAAGTAACATTATGAAAAATGCTAATTTATTGATAGTTGATGATGAAAAGTCTATTAGAGAAACACTAAGGGTCATATTGAGCGACTTAAATTACAATGTTTTTACCGCAATGGATGGATTTGAAGCTTTAGATATTTTAAATAATAATATTATAGATATTCTTATTACCGATTTACGAATGCCAAAGATGGATGGCATTGAGTTAATGAAACATGCATTAGAAGTTGACCCGTATATAGAAACAATATTTATATCTGCATATGCAGATGTAAAATCAGCAGTAAAGGTTGTGAAAATGGGAGCTATAGATTATATAGAAAAGTCATTTTCTAATGATGAGCTTATATTTGCAATAAAAAGAGCTATTGAGCATAGAAGTTTAAAAGAGGAAAACAGAAACCTAAAACGAAGAATAGAAAGTAAATATGAATATGATGGTGTTATTGCTAAGAGCGAAAAAATGCAAAGGGTTTTTGATATAGTAAATAAAGTAGCAAATAGCAGAGCAAGCATTTTGGTAACAGGTGAAAGTGGAGTAGGTAAAGAAGTAATAGCTAAATTAATTCATAATATGAGTAGCCGAAGAGACAAAAGCTTTGTTGTTATTAACTGTGGTGCAATACCTGAAAACCTTATTGAGTCTGAGCTATTTGGATTTGAAAAGGGTTCATTTACAGGTGCTGATCGTTTTCAGAAGGGTAAATTTGAGTTAGCTAATGGTGGCACTTTATTTTTAGATGAAATTGGGGAGCTTCCCTTTCAAGCACAGGTAAAGTTTTTAAGAGTACTGCAAGAAAAACAAGTTAATAAAATAGGATCTGAAAAAAGTATAAATGTAGATGTAAGGATTATTGCTGCTACAAATAAAAACCTGTCTGATGAGGCTAAGAACGGTACCTTCAGAGAAGATTTGTATTATAGATTAAATGTAGTTAATATTGAAATTCCACCATTAAGAGAGAGAAAAGAAGATATTCCTTCTCTTGCAGATTTATATATGGCACAATTTTCTGAGGAATATAATAAAAAATTAAAATATTTTGATCCTGTTGCTATAAAATATTTGTTAGAGTATGAGTGGAAGGGTAATGTCCGGGAGCTAAGAAACGCAATAGAGCACGCTGTTCTGATTGCACCTGAGGAAGAGGAATTTTTAATGAGAGAATATCTTCCTAAAGAAATAACTGGCATTACACATAATGAGTTAGAGGAAGAAAAAACAGAAAAAACACTGTCTGATTATGAAAAGATGATAATAATGAGTACATTAAGTAGATTTAATGGAAACAAAACAATGACTGCTAAGACCTTAGGTATAAAAAGGCAAACATTATATAACAAAATAAAAGAATATAATAATGAAGAGGCTAAAATAAACAACTAAAATAATAAGCATATTTAATCAAAAGGTTGGGGTGGGTAAGACTACTACAAATGTTAATCTGTGCGCAGCTCTAGTTTTAAAAGTTAAAAATGTTCTTAGCATTGACGTTACCCTCAAGATAGAAAAATCTGATAAAAAGAAGTAAAATCAATTATCAGATTTTTTGCATAGCGGGTATTCAATGTAGCGGAATTAAAGGGTTTGCGTTGTTTTTACTAAAAATATGAATCTGGCCACAATTATTTACATTATGACTATATCTAGCAGAATAAGTTATTAATATCATTATTCCACGTCCACATTATTTTAAGGGGCATATCTTTACGCAAAAGCAAAATTAATGCGTAAATTCTACTGATCATAAAATAATTTAAAGCACACTCCCGCTAATTCTTCAGAACTAATTAACATATCAGTTTCAATCCATTCAACAAGCATATTAAAGAACATCCCAACTAGACCATAGATACGGTAACGTTCTGTAACCGAAGAGATTTTTATGCTGTTAATGTAAAAGTTATTCAGGTAGTTCAGAATGAATATCTTATAGTTGCAGTCAAATAATAACCTGACGCTTTCTACATGCTCTGCAAAATGATCAAATAGAACCTTCCAATATTCATACCATTGTTTTGTTTGTATATAGGGAAGAGATATTTTAGTTATCTTTGTCATAAAATCATCAAAAATATCCATTAGGATATCCTCTTTAGATTTATAGTTGCGGTAATAAGCCATACGTGATACGCCTGCTTTTTCAACAATATTGTTTATAGTAATATCGTCCAACTTTTTCTCTTTTAGAAGCAGTATTAATGCTGTTTGAATACTTTCTTTCGATATTTTCTTAATTTCTAGGTTTGAAGCTAGTGACATAAGAACTCCTTTTGTAACATCCCTTTAGTTTTTATTGATAAATAAGATATGCGATGTTACAATTATAACATCCACCTTAGTATAGTAAATTATATATAAGAAATCAACTTTATTTTAATAATTATTTATTTTGGATTTTAGATTATTGGAAATTGACTACTATAGTGGTTTTATAAAAGTACGATATAGTGCAGATTTTCAATATTTTATTTATAAGAGAGGTAGAATAACTTGAATAAAATTATTTTAAGTGCAGATAGTACCTGCGACCTTGGTGATGTATTAAAAGAACGATATGAAGTTAATATACATCCGCTTCATATTAATTTAAATGATAAACTATATAATGATGGGATAGATATTACGCCGGATAACATTTATGATACATACCAAAAGCATCTAATTTTACCGAAAACATCAGCTCCTAACCCTATAGAATATATGGATTATTTTAAAAAGTGGACAGATGATGGCTATCAGGTTATTCATTTAAACATTGGCTCGGGAATTTCTTCTGCATACCAAAATTGCTGCATAGCAGCAAAAGAACTAGGGAATGTTTATCCAATAGATTCAGGCAATCTTTCTACAGGAATGGGACTGCTTGTTATAGAAGCTGCTGAACGCATAGCGCAGGGAATGGTGGCAAATCAAATCTGTCAGGAAGTTAATAAATTAAAGACTAAAGTACATGCAAGTTTTATAGTAGATAACCTTACTTATCTTCGTGAGGGCGGAAGATGTTCAGCCGTTGCTGCTCTAGGTGCAAATTTATTTAATATTAAGCCAAGCATAGAGGTTGATAATTCAAGTGGAAAAATGAAGGTAGGAAGAAAGTACCGTGGTACTTTGCCCAGAGTTCTAAAACATTACACATTGGATAAATTAAGTAACAAAACTGATTTAAAAGACGATAGGATTTTTATTAGCCACTCTGGCACATCTTCCGAGAATATTAACCTTATAAGAGAAACTATAGAAGAAATATCTGATTTTAAAGAAATTTTAGTTACACGCGCGGGATGTACAATTTCTTCCCATTGTGGTCCAAATACAGTTGGCATATTATATATGTCAAAATAAGGAGAAGGCTTATATGTTTGTTGAAGAAATAGAACAAAAATTTATACATGTTTTTGATTCTTTAAGCGCTTCAGCCGGTGAGACATTGATTTGCAGAAAAATACATGATCTTGCAGAAAGTGGGCTAGAGGAACTTGAAATTGTAGAAATGTTGGGTTGAGCTCAACTTATGCACATGACGGTGGACTGGTATTATCATTTTAATTTTAAATCGCAATAAAAATCACTTGTTTACTTAGGAAGATTATATGATGTCTGCATCTAAGGCGAATACCTATTATCAGGTTATAAAGGAGAATGATTGAATATGTTTAAATATATTTTAACTTGTTGTTCTACAGCAGACTTGCCCTATGATTATTTTAAAAAAAGGAATATTCCATTTGTAAGTTTTCATTATATTTTAGATAAGAAAGAATATTTTGATGATTTGGGCCAAACCATACCTTTTGAAGAGTTTTATAGAAGAATTTCAGCAGGATCAATGCCTACAACCTCACAAGTAAATGTAGGACAGTATATAGAGTTTTTCGAACCATTTCTGAAGAATGGAAAAGATATTCTCCATATTTCGTTTTCTTCTGGCTTATCAGGAGCCTATAATTCTGCTACTATTGCTCGAGATGAGCTGCTATCAATATATCCGGATAGAAATATCCTCATTGTAGATTCCTTAGGTGCGTCCTCAGGCTATGGGCTGCTTACAAGTATGGCGGCAGATATGCGGGATAATGGAGCATCAATTGATGAAGTATATAATTGGCTTCAGGAAAATAAGCTTAATGTACATCATTGGTTTTTCTCTACGGACCTTACACACTATAAACGCGGTGGTCGTATATCAGCTGCATCTGCAACTGTAGGAACTTTGCTTAATATTTGCCCGTTGCTAAATATGAGCTACGATGGAAAACTTACTCCACGTAAAAAGATTCGTGGCAAAAAGCATGTGATTTCGGAAATTGTTCATATGATGGAGCTGCATGCAAAGGATGGTATAAATTACTCTGGAAAGTGTTTTATCTCCAATTCAGCATGTTATGAAGATGCACGCAGGGTGGCTGATTTAGTAGAAGAAAAATTCCCTTTACTCAATGGGCGTGTAATGATAAACAGCGTTGGCACCGTAATCGGCTCTCATACCGGTCCAGGAACCGTGGCACTTTTCTTTTTAGGTGACAGGCGTGAAGATTAGTTTAATTCAAATTTATAATTGTATCGCAGGTAAAATAAATGAATAGAGAAAATAAATTTGCAAAAATAATCCGGGTGATTACTGTAGTGCCAGTTATGGCATTAATCACACTTAGTATTCTTTATAGATTACAGCCTAATATTTTTCAGGAAACCTCCCAATATATTATATCAATTATATTTTTTATAGTATTACCGTTATCTGCTTATCCCTTACAATTAGTTTTACCGAAATACCGTAACAAAGGCAGAGAGGGGCAGCGCAATCTCGCTATCATTACTGGAGTTTTAGGGTACTTATTTGGTATTGTTTTCGTGTTGTGCTATCATACTACTAAAGAATTACTAATGATTTATTTAGTTTATTTTTTATCAGGTATTGGAATTTTAGTTTTTAATAAAATATTTAAAATTCGTGCAAGTGGGCATGCTGCTGGGATAGCAGCTCCAATTTTAATTTTAATATATTTTATAGGTATTAAAGCTCTTGTCAGTGTATGTGTCCTTGCACTGGTATATTGGGCATCAATAAAAACGAAACGTCATACGGTGCCGCAATTACTTTGGGGTAGTGTGATTCCCATATTTGCGATTATAATAGCGGTATTACTAACTTCTTAGGGCACCTTTACATTAGGGGGTACATCTTTACGCAAAACCAATATTAATGTGTATTTGTATCATCTTATGCCAAAACACATGTGGAAACTGTATTGCTAATAACGGGTAATTAACAACAATTTTAAATAATGAAGAATAACTCAATCTGCCTACCATTTGCAACCTTAATTTTTGTTGGTAGGCAAATTATGATATCATGTATGTCTCCCGTTCCTTATAATTTTCTTATTACGTTACAAGTTTCAACATAACAGATGAACGAAATATTTGATCTGAAAACTCAAACTTTACTTCACCGTAATATTTATCGGATACTGCCTGAACAGAAGTAATACCAATACCTTCTCCGTCCCGTTTTGAAGAAAGAAAGGCATTATTTTCTTTTAAAATGGAACCTTCATAACTGTTATCTACAGTTATAATGATATATTCGCCTGCCACTGCTGCACTAACAGTGATAAATTTTTCTCCTGTTTTTTGTCGGTTACATGCCTCCCAAGCGTTTTCTAGCAAGTTTCCGAAAACTACACACAAGTCACTATCAGCAATTTTAATTTTCTCAGGGAGGTTCAATAGAACATCTGTATGAACCCCTGAATGTTTAGCCTTCTCTATATAATGGCGGACAATAGTGTCAACTGCATAATTTTTACAAAGTATGATTGTGGAATCCTCCGCAACTGTTTGCAGATACTGACCGATGTATTCCTTAAGTTTCTGCTGTTCGCCCGCAGCTAAATACGCCTGAAGCAGTGTAAGGTGGTGGCGCAGATCATGCCGTGCAGCCTTTGTTTCATCTATATGCGCTACAATCGCCTGAAAATATTCATGCTCCAATGCAAGCTGGCGTTCACTCAGGTTGGCTTTTTCCTCCAGATAGATATTTTCTGCAGTTTGTTTCAGTGCTATGGAAAAAATGATACTACTCCCCATAATACTGCCGAAACAAAATATTCGAATCAGATAGTCATAGAGCGTATCCGATCGCTCAAAACCCAGACCTCCTGTTGTAAGGAATGTTCCGCTGTAAAGAAGAATAAAAATAATCCAAACTATATGCCATGACTTTCCTGAGGCGATTTGCAACGCAGGTCTTACATTCTGTTCCATATGCTTAATTACAAAAGGAAAAATGATGGCAATCTGTAAAGCTGAGGCAATATTAGCAAAAAAATAATAAGGGACAGAATCTGTGTATTTTGCAAAAAACAGGCTTTCCAAAAAATTAGCGTTTGTCATTATAAATCCTGCTAGGGAAAATGCAATACCCCAAACAAATACTTGCTTTATTAGTTTTTCGCGGACCAGAAAAAAGGATAAAATCGAATTAAAAATAGAAAAAGCCAGTTGATAGCGCTGGGTCATAGATAAATCCCAAAATGGTTGCCGGGTAGCAAAACAAAAAAGACTTGCCTGAACTAAGATTAGAACAACATAGAGCAGGAAAAGAGTCTTAACGGAAATTCTAAGCTTATCCCGAAACGGATAAAATCGAAGTGTCGCAAAAGGAGCTACAAAAATGACGATATATATAAAAGTTATGGTATCAGCAAACACTGCTCCTCCTCCTTATTGTGCTAAACAAATAGTCAGAGTACTTTTGACGCATTAACTGTCTATCTTTTTTGGGAATTGGGATTCTCACACCATCTTTTAGGACAAAGTCGGAATCGTCCTGAGATGCGATGAAATTCATATTGACAACATAACTTCTATGACAGCGCAGAAAGTTTTCCGCTGGAAGAAGTTTCATAAACTCATCCAATGATATATAGGTCTTCACTTCTTTGGAAGGAGTATGAATTAACAGGGTGTTGCTATATATCTCAGCAAAAATCAGATCATTCAAAAGAATGCGGGTAATTGTCCGTCCGGATTTTACCTCTATGTACTGTCTGGACTGTGTAAATACCTGTTTACAACGTTCCAAACCACTTTTGACATTTTCATAGTTCAGTGGTTTCATTAGATAATGTACTGCACCAACCTCGAACCCGTCTAAAGCGTGATCTGGACTTGTTGTAGTAAAAATGATTAGGCATTCCAGACCTGCATCCCTTATGGTGTGGGCTATTTCTATGCCATTTTTTCCTTCCATGTAAATATCCAGAAACAAGATGTCATACTGTTTATATTTTAAATTCTCTAACAGATCCTCTCCGCTTTCAAACTTAGAGATCGTGCAGTCGATACTTTGTGTATTCATATAATGCAAGATATATTTTTCCAAAAGCGCTAGATCTGAACATAAATCATCGCAGATACCAATATTCAATTGATTTCCTCCATTCTGCAATATAATATTTCATTGCTAGAATAACATATTTTTGTTAATTTTTCTATAGTAAAGGACATGAATTTCTTTTTGTCAAGTTTTTTATAGGGTTCGATGTGCTTTTTACATCGAAAAGATGCTGTTTACATCGACTTTATTGAATAACTTTCTCAAAAATCATAAAATATATGTAGTCTGATTTTCTTATATATCAGAGACTTTTGTTTTCGTTACTGCTTATGAAAAGAACAAGCAAGGAGGTGTGACATTGAATATCTCTGTTTACAATGATAATGTAACGGAACAGGAAATGATAATCTGTTATATCAAAAGCTATTACCACGGAAGAAACATGGCTGTCAAAATTCATGCGCTCGGTTCAGGAGCTTTCCTTGATGAAAGCATAGAAGCAAATGTTCCGGATATTGCGCTGATATGTCTGGATGATGATAAGGGGATTCGAACAGCACGACATATTAGAGAATTGTACAAAGCCTGTGAGCTGGTTTTTATCAGTGATACTCCGAAATACGGAATGGAAGCCTATGATCTGCATGTAGTACATTATCTTGTAAAGCCTGTCGGGTACAGTCAGCTTTGCGAAGCACTGTCACGTTGCGAAAAGCAGAGATAACAGGGGAACAGAAGGAGAAAACCGAGGTTTAGGTGAGACTTGAATCGAAGAATGGGGCAAAGAAGCAATAAAAAGGAATCATGGATTGCAAGCTGTGGTTCCATCATCAATATTGAATTTCTTTGTCAGAATTTATTACATAAGGATGATAAGGAGGAAAATATGCAGAAAAGAATCTTAAGCATACTGCTTACAGTATGTATGATTATGGCTATGTTGCCAGTGATGGCACTGGCGGAAGACTACCAAGATTGGACGGCTGCGATGGCAGAGGACGTAACGCTAACCGCTGATACGGACACCATCACCATTGACGGCGTAAGCTATACATACAAGGGCGACGTTAGCAACGCGGGGCTTGATTTGTCCAGCAGTACCCCCACAGAGACGACCGCCTACATAGCGGAAGACGGCTATATCCTATGGGGGCCGACTGTGGATACCGATAGTAATGTCACAGGAGGTACGCTGACGCTGAACGGCGCATCTATATCCGTCACCAGCGGCACAGCCCTGAAACTTCCAAACGTAGAAATAACCATCGATGTGGAAGGAGAAAACACAATTTCAGGCGGCTCTTATGGAATTTATAAAAACATTGGAACAACCACCATCGAAGGCAGCGGCACGCTGACCGTTTCACATATCGAATATGGCGCAATTTGTCTAAATAATGATTTATTGATCATTACAGGCGATGTGACTGTGGTTGCCAATTCGGCTGGACCAATAGCAGCTTATGGCCAAAATCCCCAGGATGGTCTGACCATCTCCGGCAATGCCAATGTAATGGCCTCGGGCGGCGGTGAGCAGAATATCTACTCAAACGGCACGATTACCATTAATACCACCGGAGAAGTGAATGCACCGAATATTAGAACAACAGCTGATTTTACATATACGAGCGGTACCATGACCGGTTCCTTGGTTCTTGAGGGCAAGGATAACTATTACGAAAATTTTGTTTATTCGGTTTACGGCGATTTTGCATTGACCACAGATCAAACCATTAATTCCTGTTCTGGGGAAGATGGTCTGACCGTCTTAACTGGCGCAACACTGACCATCGACGAAGGGGTAACCCTGACGATAGAAGATGGTGCGGAAATCACAAATAACGGTACCATTATTAATAACGGCACCATCAATTTTATGGATGAAAGCATCACCGCTGAAACGATTAATAATTTGAATTTGAGCGGCTGCGGCAAAATCCAGATAGACAGCAATAATGTTTTGCTGATTGGCGGCGAATTTAATACAGTTTACTCTGATATCAGCAATGATAAACTTGACTTGAATACGGACACTCCCACTGAAAAACGCTTCTACACCGCAGGCGATGGCTACGTTCTGTGGGAACCAACGTTGGACGACAGTAGTGTGGTTACCAGCGGAACCTTGACCCTGCACAATGCGACGATTAACAACACAAGCGGTGGTGCACTGTACCTGCCTAACCTTCCTGTTACCATTGAGGTGGAAGGAGAAAACAATATCACATCATCCTCCACTGGGATTTTTCACGATAGTGGCGATACCGACATCCAGGGGAGTGGGATATTAAATGTTACATCCAATGGTAGTAGTAGCGATGGGATTTGTCAAGGCAATGATACTTTGACAATTACAGGTGATGTGACCGTAGCAAGTGCAACGGGTAATATGTCTTACGGCATTAACGCCCAGAAGGCATTGACAATCTCCGGTAATGCTAACGTAACAGTATCTGGAGTTTCAAGGGGAATTTATTCCAATGGCAGTATTACCGTCAATACCATTGGAACTGTGAACGCGCAGAGAATATCGACAGGTTACTTTTCGTACCAAAGCGGTAACTTGACTGGCTCTTGGGTCTCGGAGGGCAAGGAAAACTATTATAATAACTTGGTTCAGACAGTTTATGGAAGTTATGAACTGACCGACGATAAAACCATTACTGCTTGGACTGATGAGGATGGGCTGACTGTGGCATACGGCGGGACGCTGACCATTGACGATGGAGTGACCATTACGGTTGAAGACGGCACGGAAATTACAAATAACGGTACCATTGTTAATAACGGAACCATTAATTTCCAAGGCGAAACTATTTCCGCCGCAACGATTACGGCATTGAACCTCACGGGGGACGGTAGTGTTCAGGTGAACGGCACCCCTGTTTTAGTAGTTGACGGAAAATTTTATTCCCCTAACATTGAAATCAGCAATAGTACTCTCGATTTAAGTACAGGTGCCCCAACTACTGACACTGTCTACATAGCAGGAAATGGCTATGTTCTGTGGAAACCGACGGTGGAAAGTGAAGCCGTTACCGCCGGCACACTTACACTTCACAATGCGACCATGGAAGCAAACGAGTACAAAGCGTTGATTACCCTTCCAACCGTTGACGTTATTGTTGAACTTGAGGGTGAGAATAGCTTGACCAATAATGTTGATGCAAATGATATAATTGCTATTATTAAGCAGGGCGGTATCGCAGTGATTGACAAGGACAATCCTGTGAAACAAGTTCCGCAGGACTACAAACTAACTTTCTTAGGGGATGGAACCTTAGAAACGGAGACAAATAGTAAAATACCAATTTCCACAGATGGTACACTGATTATCGCAAGCAGTGGAAATATTGATACAGAAAACATCTACGCAGTTAATTTTGTCATGGATAGTGGTTATCTTAAAGGCAATTTATATTCCAGTGGAGATACCGTGATTAACGGAGGAACGATTTATAACGAAAAAGCTGGTATTTGTCAGGGAGATTTTTCTATGACGGGTGGAACAGCCAACTATCATTCTTTAGATTCTTATGGACTGGTATGCATCGGAACAGTTACCTATACCGGCGGCACACTCAATGCCAGTGTCTTAACTGTAGATGCTGCCAATTTCATCATCACTAACACGATTTATGGTGACTGTGCATTGTCTAATGAAACAATGCAAACTGGCATATCGCAGTATTCCGCTAAATATATTCTTAGGATCTCCAGTGGCAGCAGATGGACGATCGACAGTGACTCTAAGATGTATACGGCAGGAAATGCTTCAGGATTAGTTATGTCGGGAGTAACGGCGGATAACATCGGAGAATACATTATCAATAATGGGACTCTGGTTAACAATGGAATCATTCTTTTGCCGAATGGGCTGACAGAGGTTCAGGTCAAAACAATTGCCCAGAATGTTTTAAAAGCTTCAGGCACCGGCAAAATTCAGGTGTATGATGGAGTTGATGGAACAAACAATACTATTTATTCCAATAGCGGCGAACGAATTACCGTGATTCACGGTGATCTTGATTTGGCACGCGGTGACCACAGTAGTGCAACGCT
The DNA here is from genome assembly GCF_030913635.1 of Sedimentibacter sp. MB35-C1. Taxonomy (NCBI): domain Bacteria; kingdom Bacillati; phylum Bacillota; class Tissierellia; genus Sedimentibacter; species Sedimentibacter sp. MB35-C1. The sequence goes on along the minus strand of NZ_CP133188.1, from coordinate 170,332 downwards.
TGCAGACGATGGTTACACCTGGACAGGCAATAGTACAGACGGCTACACGTTGACTTTGGGTGGTGCTTATGTGGACGGCAATCTTACCCTGCCTGACAATTCCCCTGTGAAGATTCACACGACTGCAGACAGCGTCATTAATGGTGTTATCCAGGGTGCTGGCTCCTATCTTATTGATTTTACCTTTACCGGAACTGCAGAGCTGAGTATTAACGGAGATATTGTCGGTTTTACGAATGGCGATACGATTACCGTGCAAGACGGCGCACAGTTAACGATAAACGGACTTATTTCCATCGGTGCTTCCGGAACAGACGGTACGTTGGTAGTAACTGGGGAAGGAACTACCATGTCTATTCCTTCTACTGGTGCTTACGCCATTGGTTGCGATACTGTACGGGTAGAAGGGGGTGCAACGTTAAATGTAAGCGCAGAGTATTACAGTATACATACTTTAGACGGTGGCATTTCTGTCACTGACGGATCGACACTTACAGTGGGATGTGACTACGGCGTGTATATAGAGGACGGAACCTTTACTGTGGATGATTCCAGTATCTTCACCGCAGATGCAGCAGTTGCTGCAATTTGTGTAGTGGATAAAAGTACAACAAAATCCCAGAGTGAGACACTGAATGTGTCATCGACATTGCTTCCAAGCGGCACGGAAATTGCCAGTGCCATAGGCGATAGAAGTGGCTATGGGTATACCTACTGGAGCATCGTAACGAGCGGTAATATCCTGTCCGCAACCGATGAAAATTATACACCAGTAACCCTTTCCAATGCAGTAGGTGAACTGACTCTGAAAAAGAATAGTAGTTCAGGTGGAAGTAGCAGCACAACATCATATACCATCACTGCAACGGCAGGAGAAAATGGTAGCATCAGTGCTAATGGTAAGGTCAATGTGGTTAAAAATTCAGACAAAAGCTTCACCATTACCCCTGACAGTGGGTATGTTGTTTCTGATGTCTTGGTAGACGGAGTGAGTGTAGGAGCAGTAACATCGTATATCTTTGAAAATGTTGCAAAGAATCATACTATTACAGCTAGCTTTGTTAAGTCTGTTGAGCAACCTGAAACAATTACCTATGATGATGTAAAAGATAGCGATTGGTTTAAGGATGCAGTTTACTACGTTACTAATGAAGGTCTTATGAGCGGAATGGGCAATGATGAGTTTGGTCCTTATATCAACACTGACCGTGGGATGATTGTTACTATCCTTTGGAGATTGGAAGGACAACCTGAGGCTTCCAGTGATGCCAGTTTCTCAGACGTTACCGAGGGCAAGTATTATGAGGATGCAGTCAACTGGGGGGTAGAAAATGACATCGTGAAGGGCTATGGAAACGGAAACTTTGGTCCTACAGATACCATTACTCGTGAGCAGATGGCGGCAATTTTGTATCGATATTCGCAGTTTAAGGGATATGATACGACACAAGGCGGTATGGCTGTCCAAAAATTTTCTGATTACGACATGATTTCAGATTGGGCGCTTGAGTCGGTAACGTGGTCCGTAAACGCAAAGTTGATGTCTGGTAAGGACAATAATGTGATTGATGCACGTGGAGAGGCTACTCGTGCAGAGGTTGCGACAATTTTAATGCACTTTTGCCAGAACGTGTCTAGGTAATTCAATCTTTTTGAAGTAAAGGTGACCGGGAAATTCCCGGTCACCTTTTGTAATTGGGGCATTGTATCATTCGGTATGGTATGATAAATAAATTTTATAAGAGTTTAAATCAATTTTATAAGCAAAAAATTCATAAGTCGTAAATAGGCTAAGCCTTAGGTCAACTTAAACGACCTACAGACTTAGCCTATTTTTTATGACCAAAAACAAAAAATCGGCTTTACACCGATTAATCTATGTGGACTTTTATATACTAATTGTAATATAATTCGTAAATATTCCAAATAATTTATATTTTAGGCATGTGTTTGGGTTTATGAGAAATGTAAAAAGTGGTAATATAAGTTTAACATTACGTTGGAGGGGATAACCTTGTATAACATATTAATTGTAGAGGATGATTTAGTTTTAAGCAAAGGTATAACACTTGCTCTAAAACAAGAAAACTATGGATTTACCTGCATAAATACTATTAAAGAAGCTAGATGCCTTGTAAACGAAAATAAATATGACTTAATAATTTTGGATATAAATTTACCAGATGGAAACGGGATTGATTTTCTCATAGACATAAGAAAATCTTCATCTATGCCTGTAATTATGTTAACTGCCAATGATTTGGAAACAGATATTGTGACAGGGTTAGAAATGGGAGCAGATGACTACATAACGAAACCATTTAGCCTTATGATTCTACGTGCCAGAGTTAATGCTCAGCTAAGGAAAGCTATAAACTCAAATTCCCAGATAATATTAATAGATAATTTCAAATTCTGCTTTGAAAAAATGAAGTTTTATAATAATGGACAAGTTATTGAACTTAGCAAAACAGAACAGAAGCTACTTAAAATTCTAGTAGAAAATAAAGGAAATACCGTAGCAAGAGCTACACTTGTTGATAGAATCTGGACCGACAGTACGGAATATGTTGACGAAAATGCTCTGTCTGTGGCGATAAAACGTCTTAGGGATAAACTGGAGGATAAGCAGCCTTCGCCAAAATATATAAAAACAGTCTATGGAATTGGATACACATGGGCGGTGAAATAATATGAGCCTAATTAATTATGTTTGTATATTAGTCGCTACTTTTTCGATTATAATCTCCATTTTTCTAGTGTTTAGAGAACGAAAAAATACTGATAAAACACTTTTAAATTTAAAAAAAATGTTGGATAGTGCAATAGATGGAAGTTTTAATGAAGAAATTTATGATGAAACAAAGGTTTCTGCAATAGAGTCGCAAATGGGCAGATATTTGGCTGGTTGTGTTGTCTCTTCAAAGAATATAAAGAAAGAAAAAGAGAAAATAAGCACACTAATTTCGGATATTTCACACCAAACAAAAACAACAGTATCCAATATTCTGCTGTATTCTCAACTACTTTCTGAGTATCAGCTCAATGATGAATGTAAAGAGTTAGTTAATAATTTAATATATCAATCCGAAAAGCTTAGCTTTTTAATAGGATCTCTTGTAAAAACTTCAAGGCTAGAAACAGGAATTATCTCTGTTTTACCAAAGAAAAATAGTGTAGTTGATTTAATATACTCGACTATAAGTCAAGCCAAACCAAAAGCTCAAAGCAAAGGAATAAAAATTATTTTGGAAAAGTGCGATTATACAGCTAACTTTGATATGAAGTGGACTATGGAAGCCGTTTATAATATTCTAGATAATGCTATAAAATACTCTAGCCCAAATTCTAAAATCAATGTTAAAGCTAAGATGTACGAAATGTTTTGCAGAATAGATATTAAGGATAGTGGAATAGGAATAGAAGAATTCGAACAATCAAAAATATTTGCAAGGTTTTATCGTTCTATATCTGTAGCAGATAAAGATGGAGTCGGAATAGGATTATATCTTGCAAGAGAGATAATTTTTGCCCAACAAGGATATATAAAAGTTAAATCCCAAAAAGGGAAAGGTTCCATTTTTTCTGTTTTTCTGCCAACTGAATGTCCAGACTAGTCGTAAATCTTTCAAAACTGTTAGATTCTCGAAAGATTGTGGAAAGAAAGGTTTGCTAAAGTCTATATATAGAGAGAAATAATTATATATAGATTATTTACTGGAGGTAGTAGAATGACAATTCTAGAAACAAGCGACTTAAAAAAATATTATGGCAAAGGTAGCACCACAGTGAAAGCTTTGGACGGTGTTAATCTAAAAGTTAAAAACGGAGAATTCGTTGCCATTATTGGAACATCGGGTAGTGGTAAATCCACATTATTGCACATGCTTGGAGGATTGGATAGACCAACAAACGGAACTGTTTTGGTGGATGGCAAAAATATATTTACACTAAAAGATGATGAATTAACCATCTTTAGGAGGAGAAAAATAGGCTTTGTATTCCAGAACTATAATCTAGTTCCAGTTCTTAATGTTTATGATAATATTGTGCTTCCAATACAGTTGGATGGAAATAAGCCAGATGAAAAATATTTGAACCAGATTATTAAATCTCTTGGTTTGGAAAGCAAACTATATAATCTACCAAATAATTTATCTGGAGGGCAACAGCAGAGGGTTGCAATTGCACGGGCACTTGCAACAAAACCAGCTATAATCCTAGCAGATGAACCAACAGGTAACTTAGACAGCAAAACAAGCCTTGATGTTATGGGGCTTTTCAAAGTGACTAGTAGCAATTTCAACCAAACTATCGTTATGATTACTCATAATGAAGAAATTGCACAGATGGCAGATAGAATTATCCGAATTGAAGATGGAAAAATCATAGGTGGTGTGGATAATGATTAAAGTTAGCAACCAAAAAACAATTAGTAATCTTGCTAAAGCCACTGTTAAATTTAATAAGCTGAGAAATGTTTTTGCGATTGTAGGAATTATATTGACAACAGTTCTTTTCACAAGTGTTTTTACAATTAGTATGAACATGATTGATTCTATGGAAGAGAGCACTATGCGTCAGGTTGGCGGAAGTTCTCACGGTGGTTTTAAATATTTAACCGAGGAACAATATAATAAGCTAAAAGACAACAAATCCATAAAAGAGATTCACTACACTGTTGTTTTAGGCAATGCGGAAAATAAGGAGCTTATAAAGCGTCCAACAGAGATTCGTTATGCTTCTAGTGATAGAGAAGCTGAACTAATGTTTTCTAAACCTACTGCAGGAAGAATGCCTGAAGACAAAGGCGAAATTGCAGTAGATACTATAGTTTTAAATAAGCTTGGAGTTGAGCCTAAATTAGGTGAAAAGGTAACTCTCGAATATTCTATACACGATAAAAAGCATAAGGATACATTTACTTTGGTTGGCTTTTGGAAAGGCGATAAAGTGATGAAAGCGAGCCAAGCTTGGCTTTCTAAAGACTATATAGAGGAAAAACTGGAAGGTTATGTTCCAAATAATGAATATGATTTTATCGGAAGAATTAATGCAGATATTAACTTTTCCAACAAATATAATATTGAAGATAAACTGACAAAAGTTATAGAGGATAGTGGATATAAAGCAGAAGATATTTCTATCGGTGTAAACTGGGCATATATAGGTTCTGGCGAAGTGGATATGGTTTCTGTTGTAGTAATTGTGGGAAGTTCCTTGCTTATAACACTTTGTGGATATCTAATAATCTCGAACATCTTTTACATTTCTATAGCAAAAGATATTCGCTCCTATGGTCTACTAAAGACTGTGGGAACAACAAGTAGACAGATACGAAAACTTGTAAAGAAACAAGCATTATTTTTGTGTATTATAGGAATACCAACAGGTTTAGTTTTGGGTTATTTAGTTGGTGCAATATTAACTCCTGTTGTTATTAGTATTACAAATGTCAGTGTAATAAAAATGTCTTTAAATCCGTTAATATTTATAGGTTCAGCACTTTTTGCACTATTTACAGTACTTATTAGCGTTAATAAATCCGCAAAAATGGCAGGAAAAGTAAGCCCAATAGAAGCTATTAGAAGCACAGATATAATGGAGAAAAATATTAGAAAAAATACTAGGAAAAGCGGTAAAGCTAGTCCTGCCAAGATAGCCTGTTCCAATGTTCTTCGCAACAAGAAAAAAGTAGTACTAGTAACTCTTTCTTTATCTTTAAGCTTAATAATGCTCAATATAACATTTTCGGCAGTCAATTGCTTTGATATGGATAAATTTTTAAAAGGTTCTATAGTAAGTGATTTTGCTGTTGCCGATGCACGGTATTTTAATGTTTATAACGGATATAGTAATGAGAACACATTAACAGATGAGTTTTTAAATGAACTTTCCTCGCAAAATGGTGTAGAGGAAATAGGAAAAATATATTTTATAGAGCTACCATATAAAATAGACGAAAACATTATGAGAGCTTTGCAAGAAGCGGATGCAAAATCCCCTTTTTCGGAGAAGGATAAAGAAATGTACCAGTATTATATAGATTCGGGTATTGCCAGTGGGCATCTTTATGGATTAGATAAAATGTGTGTAGATGCAATAGAGGTTTATGCTGGGGAGATAGATTGGGAGAAGTTTAAAACAGGAAATTACATTATAGTTTCTTCATTTGATCGTAATGGAGAAGTTAACTATTATAATGTTGGGGATAAAGTTGGCTTGGATTTTGAAGATGGAAATATAAAGGAATACGAGGTAATGGCTGTTGGAAATATAGAGCACAGCGTTTCTGTTCGTCACTCCCACCCAATAGACCCAAATTTTTATCTACCATCCAAGGAATTCCTAAAAGAATATAGCGATAGGGCCCCAATGATAACAATACTTAATACAAATGATGATAGTGAAGATGATATGGAAACTTATCTAAAAAACTATTGCAACAATGTTAACGACGAAATGCAGTACGAATCCAAAGCAGTATTTGAAAAAGAATTTGAAAATCTACAAAAAACGTATCTGTCTGTTGGATTAGTTCTAAGCTTTATAATAGGGTTTATAGGAATAATGAATTTTATAAATACAATAGCAACATCGGTTATTGCAAGGAGAAGAGAACTTGCTATGCTCCAAAGTATAGGCATGACAAACAGCCAGTTACGACAAATGCTTATGACTGAAGGGTTAATGCATGCATTCTTAACTCTAATATTTACATTAACTATAGGAAGTATGCTAGGCTATTTTGGAGTTAATACACTTGTTGGAGATATGTGGTTTTTCACACCTCACTATACAATAATTCCAGTTATATACTGCGTGCCAATATTCATAGCTATCGCCATTTTAGTACCTATATTGTGCTACAAATTATCTGCCAAAGAAAGCATAGTAGAAAGGCTTCGAGAAGTTGAATAAATCAAAACCCTAAAGAACATAATACTGCTATCTCTTAAGAGGTAGCTAAAAATTCGACAATCGAAGATTTTTCTCAGGATACTGTTAAAGCCACTTTTTCATTGCCTATTTATTCTTGTTCTTGTCTAAAATGTTCTCTTTAGAAAAAACTCTTTTATCTGAAAAGAATCCTGATGAAAAAAGAGACTATGAAATAATTGAAAATATAACAATAAACGGACAATAGACAAAAAGCCCCCAATTGTAGGATAATAAAACTACGATTGGGGTTATAATTATGTCTGGGAAAAAAGAAATAAAGCAAAAGAGATAAGAATTGAGATAATAGAAAAACAGAAGGACGGACAGACTGCACGATCTTTAAATAAAGAATACGGAATCAGTAGATGGTCAATTAGGTGTTGGTGTGGGCTAACAAATATGTCAATGACGGTGATAAAATATAAAATAACATTGATGAAAAAATCGCTAATATCAATAACACAGCGCTTCTATTAGAGTTAGCTAATCAGGTAAAAAGAATTGAAATAATATTTCTTAATATTGGAGAGTTTATTTCAAAATTGAAAGATGGACTTTGAATCCTTATTCAGTAACTTTTACTTTCAAGAGAGGTTTGATAGTTGAGGAAGATTGCACAGCAAAGAAATAATTGATGTTAATATTATTCAAATGCCCGTCACCAAAATCGTAAAAATTGTCCATTTATTTATGATTTTTTGCGCTGTACTTATTTCTCAAGTTATTAATTTCCATGATTACTGTTCTCAGACTGTTCAATCTTTCTTCCATAACTCCGGATATGCAAAGTCTTACTGAATCATTACCTTGAAAGCAGTTTGACGGATAGCAATTTGTTGCTGTCTTTATGAGAATGCCCTTGTGCCTAAGATTGTTTTCGAGCTCCTCTCCCCTTACACCGAAGGGCAAGCTGAGCCACAAAAATATTCCGTGGTGTGGAACGTGAAAGCTTACATCCTCACAAGAAGAGGTTTTGAAAATCGCATCACAGATTCTAAGCTTTGCTTCATATGATTTTCTGACTTTTTTAATGTGTTTTTCATACATCCCAGACTTAATAAACAAATCAAGAGCCGCCTGAGGGATCAAGGATGTATTTAAATCGCTCACGTGCTTAAGATTAAGCACATCTTCGTAAATTGATTTTGGAAGAACCGCCACCCCAGTTCTTATTCCAGGCATGAAGGTCTTTGAAAAGCTTTTTATGTACACAGAGCTTTTCGTTGTATCATAGTAGTGAATGGGCATAAACCCTTTTGCAGAGCCAAGGTCTGCAAGATAATCATCCTCTATTACAAGAACCTCGTATTTTTTAGAAAGCTTTACAATTTTAAGTTTGTCATTTTCCGAAAGAGAATAACCTGTTGGATTGTGGTGCCTTGGTATTATGTAAAAGCACACTATTTCACCTGTGCGAAAAATTTTTTCCATAGCATTGTAGTCAAAGCCATCAACTTTTTTTTCGATTCCCACAGCTTCAACACCTAATTGTCTTGCCATGTCAAGAACAAGGCTGTAGGTGGGAGATTCAACAAGAAGCTTTCCATTTCTTGTCCTAAAAGCAGACTGAAGCACAAGCCACAGTGCCTGCTGGGCTCCGTGAGTTATTATCATCTGCTGAGAAGAAGTATACACACCGTCCTTTTCAAATTCAGTTTTAAGAGTATTTCTTAAAGAGCTGAGCCCTCCCTCATGCTCGTATCCAAAGAGCTCACCTTTGTATAAATCCACAGCATTGTTCATCACGTGGGCAAACTCTCTGTAGGGAATAAGTTTTTCATCAGGCTTGACAGTGCAAAAGTCAACCAAATCATCTTCAGTGTCCCTTGAGTTCTGAGCTGAATCCACAAGATAGAATCCTCCTCTTGGAATGCTGTATACTCTGTGCTCATCCTCCAATTCATTGTAGGCTTTGTTTGCGGTAATTTTATTGACTCCAAGCTTTGAAGATATTTCTCTGCAGCTTGGCAGACGCTGGCCTGCTTTAATTTTTCCTGACTTAACTTCATTAAAAATATAGTTTTTAACTAAATCAACCTTACTTATTTCCATAACACACCTCAAAGAAACTGTAGTAGTACAGAATGAAATATTTGCAATTGAACTATTATACATTATATTATATATTAAAAATGAAAAAAATAAATCATTATTGGAGGAAAAAAATGAACAAATCCTACAATGACATGCATATTAGAATGTTTCCTGATCCCAGCGTTTCCATCACTGCCGTTAAAGCTTACGGAACAAAACTTCTTACTGAGGAATACGGAGAAATTATTGATTTGGAATCTGGCTGCTGGGCTGCTGTCTTAGGTCACTGCAACTATGAAATTACTCACGTACTTCAGGAAATGGCAGGCATGCTGTTTCACACCAATCAGATGATAGGTACAGAGCATCCGGGAGCGTTGGTGAAGGAGCTTGGAGAAGCTGCAAACTTCAAATGCAGCTACAAGGGTACATTTATGACATCAGGAAGTGAAGCTGTATCTCTGTCAGTTGTTCTTGCAGAGCTTCTCACAGGAAGAGAAAAAAAACTCTGCTTTTCAATTTCTAATTTAGGTTCGGCACGAGAGCTGCGAATGCCGAGAGATACAAAATTTTGGAATGATGTGAATATAAATGATTGCCTTAACTGCAAAAAAAATATAACATGCGGCGAATGCGGCAAATTTAATTCTATTGATTTTTCAGAATATGCTGCTTTTGTATTTGAGCCGGGTAACTCAGCAGGTCTGGTTCTTTGTCAACCACAAAAGCTCATAGATTTCTTTGTGCAAAAATGCAGAGAAGAAGACTGCCTGATAATAGCAAATGAAGTAACAACAGGCTTTGGAAGAACAGGAAAGTGGTTTGGATTTCAGCATTACAACTGCTTTGACAGCAAAGAAAATTTCCCTGATTTAATATGCCTTGGCAAAGGCCTCGGCAACGGATATCCCGTGAGTTGCCTGCTAATTCGTTCAAATCTTGCAGAAGCTACAGAAAAAACTAACTTTAAATATGTGCAGTCCCACACAGATGATCCACTGGGATGTATTGTGGCAAGAAAAGTTGTAGAAATTATAGAAAAGGAAAAGCTCATAGAAAAATCACAAAAAACCGGTGAATATTTCAGAAAAAGGCTCTTTGAAATTGATGGCATTGGAGAAATAAGAGGCAGAGGCATGATGAACGTGGTCATGCTCAATAAAACTTTTAAATCCAAGGTTGTATTTCACAAGCTTCTTAGTAGCGGTTTCTTTGTTGGTTATTCTGAGCTATATAATTTTATTCATCTCTATGCGCCTTTGACCCTTTCAGAAAGTGAAATCGACAGCTTCTGCAGTGCTCTTGAAAAAATTTTGAAAGCTTACCATTTAAATTTCCAAGAAATATAAATGGTACTACTAACTGCTCAACATCTTGGCAATGTAAATAAAGTGATTCCAATTTGTACAAACAAAAGTCTTTAATTATAACACTAATATTGTGGTGTATCTTCTAGAAAAAATATATTTATAGTAATAGAAATTGTAACAAAATTGTGATAAGCTTTTGGTAGAGATTAATATATCTATTGCCTACAAAGTAGCATTAATAATTACTTAGAGAAATAGAGGTGGGAGCTGAGATGAAAATTAAAAGGTTGTCATTCATGGAATTGGCTTTCCTTTGCGTATGCATGATTCTCATTTTTTTGGTTCGTACAAAGTATGTATTCTCATTCATATTATCTTTAATGGTATTAATTGTTTTCGAGAATCAATTAACAAATTATAAAGTCGAAATAAAGAAGGAAAAAAAATTTTTATATGCATTTATTTTAGTTTTTATTGCATATATGATTATTCAGATTATTGCTAATTTAGTGAATACAGATCACTATACGCTTAATCAATTGAGACTGTTATTTCAAGTGCCATTGACAATGACTATTTTATTAGGATATTTATTTAAAGTTAGGCTGAACGATTTCAACTGGGCTATTACTACTAAAAGTTTTTTTATAGTTATAATGATATTTATTTTGTTGGAGTCAGTAACAATTGTTGACTTGCAAACGGAGAGCAATACGATTAGCTTTTATATCAAAAATTTCATACAGAAATTATTTTATCCAAGTATAATAGAGGAAGTACTTTTTAGGGGTCTTTTCATAAATGGGCTGCTTGCATTTCATATAAGAGAAGATAAAGCAAATATAATTCAATCTATTATTTTTGGTATAGTTCATATTGTTGGTTATAAAGAAATATCTATAGGCATACTTCTATCAACTTGCATTCAAATGTTTATAGGATTTATATTTGGGAAAATATGTATTCAAACAAAGTCATTAACACCATGTATACTATTACATGCACTTATAGATACAATTTAGAGAACAGGAAACAGAGGAACTCAGAATAGTTCAGCTTGGTCGGCAGCCAATCGAGTCCTTCGTAAAACGAATTTTGAAGAGAATTTTCAAGAAATATGAGCTTATGCCAAAAGGATATCTGAATTGCATGAAAAAGCACATAAAGAAGATAGAGAGGTACTATGAAGCGAGTGTTAGAAGAAGATTTGATTTATGAGATTCTTTCCGTTGTAGAGGAAATTCCGGAGGGTAGTGTTGCTACATATGGACAAATAGCAAGGCTAATTGGAAGAGATAAAAATGCAAGACTTGTTGGAAAAGTACTCAGCAGGGCAGAATGTTATGGAGACTATCCTTGTCATAGAGTAGTTAATCATGCTGGTAGACTAGCGCCAGGATGGGTTGAACAAGGTGCATTGCTTCGCAACGAGGGTATTCCTCTAAAAGATGAAACCCATGTTGACTTAAAGAAATGTCAATGGGACTGCTGACAGTAAAACTTAGAGATGATTATTGACTTTTCTTATTGTTAATTACATATAGTGAATCGGTAAATATTCTGATTTCGTAAAGAAGTAAAATGAAAATTATTAAAATATAATCTAAATCGAAGTTCATCTTATTATGGATGAACTTTTTTGATGTTATCAAAAATTGACTTGAAGGTTTATTTATAAGATTAAATACATGAAAAAAGTCTAGGCTAATTTGTTTGAAGAAAAGAATGGAAGTGTAAAAATTGTTAAAAAAATAATCAAAGTCTATTGACAAAAAAAGATCTAATGATTAAAATATAACCAATTGATTATTTTGTGAAAGTTATAACTTAACATTATTAATAATTCATACATTTGAGGAGGCAAAAAATGGCAAAAATTGAGACAAAAAAGGGGAAAATTGAGTGGTTGCGATTTGGTATTCTTACAGTTTTTTTAATCTTGTTTATTCTAGGTTCTCTAATAAATGGTAGTACTACCTACAAAGCGATTATCGTAGGGTTTAACTTTATTTCAACAAATCTAGGTGGCCTTACACAAATTTTGATGTTTCTCTTATGGGTGATTGCACTTTATGTTGCAATATCAAAATTTGGAAATATTCGTATTGGCGGCAAAGATTCAAAGAAAGAAACAAATACCTTTAGTTGGTATGCTGTTATCATTACAACAATGCTTGCAGGTGGAGGAGTGTTTTACGCAACAGCAGAGCCATTTTATCATTTTATAAATTTGCCTCCGCATTTTAATGGAATAGAGTCTGCAACAACAAAAGCAGTAGGATATGCTTTAGCTCAAAGTGCATTTAATTGGGGATATTTGGTATGGGGGGCAACAGCTTTCTGTATTCCACTATTAGCTTATGTTATCTATGAAAAGGGTTTACCAAATAGGCCAAGTTCTATGCTCTGGTTAATCAGTGGCGAAAAAGTAACTAATGGTGTATTAGGTAAGGCTTTTGATATATTTTCTTTAATTGGTGTTGCAGCTGGAACGATTGGACCTACAGGATTTCTAGGGCTACAAATTGCCTTTGCGCTAAATGCGGTGTGGGGAATTCCAAATACAGCATTAACACAAATTGTTGTTATTTTAGTAGCTTCCATTACATTTGTAATTGGTGCAGCGACAGGCTTGAAGAAAGGTATTGATTTATTATCGAGGGCAACAGTGTATCTAGGAGTAGTTTTTGCTGCGGGCATTTTGACTTTAGGATGTGGAATGTTTGTATTTGATTCCTATATCAATAGTCTAGGTGTGTTTATGCATAATTTTTTTGTTATGGCATTTACAAGAGTAGACCCTACTTGGTTAGGTAGTTGGACAATTTTCTATCAGATTTGGTTCCTGGCATACGGGCCATCTATGGCGGTATTAGCATTAAGTATGTCTAAAGGGCGTACATTAAGAGAAGTGATGATTGGAATTGGAGTAATCTGTCCAATGATTGCGGGTGTGTGGTTCTCGATTTTTGGTGGAGTCGCAATAGGATTTGAAATGCAAAACGCTGGAATATTATCAACTGTTATGAACACAGATGGGTTACCAAGTGTTCTTATTACCTTGCTTCAACAGTTACCCCATTCTTACATTATGATTCCTTTAGCCTTAATATTAATTACATTATTTCTTGTCACGACAGGCTCTGGAGCTGCATACAGTATGTCTGTTCAGGTCACTAATATGGATGTGCCATATGCATGGATTCGAGCCCTATTAGCAATTCTACTAGGTGCTTCAGCTGCAGCTTTAGTTCTTATTGGAGGAAATGATGCAATGAGCGCTATGCAGAACTTTATAGTTATATGTGGATTACCGCTTATTGTATTTTATATTATGTTAATTCCAAGTGTTTTTAAAGCAGCTAGGTTGCTATATCAAAACAAGCAACTGAGAGTTGAGGAAGGGATACTAGAAACAGAAGAGTAATTTCTTTATCGGTTCTAATTGAAAATTATTAAAATATAATCTTAATCGAAGTTCGTCTTATTATGGATGAACTTTTTTGATGTTATCAATAAAAGGTTTGAAGGTTTATTTTTAAAATTGAACACATGAAAAAAATGTCCAGACTAGTTTATTTGAAGAAAAGAATGGAAGTGCAAAAATTGTTTAAAAAAATAAATAAAGCCTATTGACAAAAAGCAATCAAGTGATTAGAATGTAATCAATCGATTATTTTGTGAAAGTTATAACTTGAAATTATTACCAATCATACATTTAAGGAGGCAAAAATGGAAAAAAGTGAAATGAAAAAGGGAAACATTGAGTGGTTACGATTTGGAATTTTGGCAGGATTTTTAATTCTATTCGTAATATGTTCATTAGTTAATGGTGAAGCTACATACGGAGTCATTTCCAATGGATTTAATGTTGTTGCTAATTACTTTGGCGGATTTATACAGCTGATGATGGTAAGTTTTTGGTTGATAGCGTTATTTATAGCAATTTCAAAATTCGGAAATATAAGAATTGGTGGGAAAGATGCAAAAGTAGAAACTAATACATTTAGCTGGTATGCAATTATCATTACAACAATGCTTGCCGGTGGTGGTGTTTTTTATGCAGCAGCAGAACCATTTTATCATTTTGTAAATGTACCCCCACATTTTGAAGGTGTTGAAGCAGGAACATTTACAGCAGCTGGCTATGCTTTAGCTCAAGGTGCATTTAATTGGGGGTATTTGGTATGGGGAGCAACAGCTTTCTGTATTCCACTTTTAGCTTATGTAATTTATGAGAAAGGACTCCCAAATAGACCAAGCTCTATGCTTTATCTAATTGGTGGTGAAAAAGCAGCAAATGGTGTTGCAGGTAAAGCTTTTGACATTTTTGCTTTAATTGGTGTTGCTGCAGGGACAATTGGGCCAACAGGCTTCCTTGGACTTCAGATTGCATTTGCTTTAAATGCTGTATGGGGCATTCCGAATACAGTTATGACACAAATAGTGGTTATTCTGATTGCAGCAGTAGCATTTATATTTGGTGCGGCTACAGGGCTTAAAAAGGGTATGGATTATCTTTCTAAAGCGACAATATATTTAGGAGCGATATTTGCTGTATCTATTTTACTTCTTTGTACTGGAATGTTTGTAGTTGACAATTATGTAAATAGTCTTGGAATTTTTATTCAGAATTTCTTCATTATGTCCTTTTCTAGATTAGATATCGCATGGATGGGTGGATGGACAGTCTTCTATCAAATTTGGTTCCTTGCTTATGGGCCATCAATGGCAGTGTTAACCTTAAGCATGTCAAAAGGACGTTCTTTACGCCAGATATTACTTGGTATAGCAGTTGTATGTCCACTTATTACAGGAATTTGGTTTGCTATTTTTGGTGGCTCTGCAATTGGTTTTGAAATGTTAAATCCAGGAGTTCTTTCAGAATCGCTTAATTCGGCAGGGTTACCTAGTGTATTAATAAGTTTGCTACAGCATATTCCGGGTTCATTCTTTATGATACCGCTAGCTCTTAGTTTGATTGTATTATTCCTAGTGACAACAGGAGCAGGAGCTGCGTACAGTATGGCTGTACAAACTACTCGTATGGAAGAACCGTATCCATGGATTCGTGCTCTTTTTGCAGCTCTTCTAGGCGCTGTAGCAGCAGCTTTGGTAATAATTGGTGGAAATGATGCAATGAGTGCTATGCAAAATTTTATTGTAATTTGCGGGTTACCTTTAATCTTCTTCTATGTTGCACTAATTCCGAGTGTACTTAAAGCTGGAAAGCTTTTGTATAATAATGTATTATTAAGAATTGATAATGAATAGGTTGAATGGGATAATGAAACCTAGATAAGAAATATTAACAGTGAAATAAAATAATATTGATAATTTGTTGAAATAGAAAAGTAACATCTGGAGAAGGAAGAACTCCTTCTTCTGTTATTAGATAATAAAAATGTATTAACTGCATAGCCATTAGTGGCTACGACATTAATTATACTAGGAGGCTTATAAATGGAAAAAATGGTATTTATTTATGAGGAACAAGTTAAAGAAACAATGAATATGAGTCTGGCTCTTGAAACTATAAGAGAAGCATACAAGGCTTCTGCAGAAGGAAAAAGATATGCACCAGGTAGGGTTGTTGGACCAATCCGAGGAGAAGAAAATTGTGGTCAATGGCTAGTGGCAAATTGTTTAGATGTTCCATTCTTTGGATCTAAGTTTTCTGCAGTATTTAAAGACAATATTACAAAGGGACTGCCAAGCGTAATTTCTAAAATTAGTCTTTATTCTGCCGAAACTGGAGAACAGGTTGCTTTAATCAATGCAAATTATCTAACTGCAATTAAGACTGGTGGTAGTGCTGGTGTTGCCACAGATGTAATGGCTAGAAAAGATGCTCATTGTTTGGGTGTAATCGGAACTGGTGAACAAGCCTATACGCAGGTTCTTGCTGTACAGGAAGTTAGAGAACTTACAGAGTTAAGAATTTATGATTCACTTCCTGATAGAGTGGATAAATTTGCAGAGAGAATCGCAAAAGTTCAAAATAAACCGTACATAATCATAAAATGTAAATCAGCTAGTGAATTGGTATCTAATTCTGATATTATTTGCACATGCACACCTTCCCTTACCCCAGTATTTAATGGCTCTGAATTAAAACCTGGTACTCATGTCAATGCCATAGGCTCTTTTACACCATTTATGCAAGAAATTGATGAAGAAACAGTTGTAAAAGCAGCGCGCATCATTACAGAACATGTTGAAGGACTTTGGGAAGCTGCAGGAGATATCCTAATTCCTGTAGAAAAGGGAGTAGTTTCTAAAGAAAAAGTCGTTGGATCTGTAGGTGATTGCCTTGTTGGCAATGTTAAAGCTCGTGAAAATGATGAAGAAATCACTCTATATGAAAGTGTTGGATCTTGCGTACTAGATGTATCTATGGCTATAGCAACATATGAAGCTTGTAAGTAATTAGTTCTCGTAAATTTAAATATATCTCACCTTCAAGGTTTAATAATAAGCCTTGAAGGTATTTTTTAAATTATGCAAGTTAAATTATTGTTGATTAAATCTGCAGTTTAGTGATATGATAGTTTTATAAAAAATAATCATTTGATTATAATAAGGAAGATTAGTAATGAAAACGAATATTACATTAAAAAAGAAAAGAGTTATGTTATATTTTATAGAGTCCGCAGCTAATATTATGGCAAATGAAGGTGTGGATCAGTTAACAATACGTAATGTTTCGGAAAGAGCAGGTTATAACAGTGCTACATTATATAACTACTTTGATAACTTTGATGAGTTGAAAGAATGGGCATCTATCTATTGTATAACTGATTACTTAAGTGAATGCTGTGATATTCTTGCGCAGAGAATTGATAGTCTCGATAATCTGATGGAAATTTGGTTGACATATTGCCGATATGCATTTCAGAATCCTCAATTATATTCATATATATTTTTTTCATCTCAATCGAGTAATATACAAAGAAATTTAAAGATAGTTTCAGAAGCGTTTCCAGATTGGCTACATCGTGATCTTCGCAATGAACGCATTGAGAAGTTTGTCAATGGTCCAAATACAGAAGTTCGTTCTCTTTATCTTGTAGAATTATGTATTCAAGATGGTTATTTTAAGGAAGAAGATAAGATTGATATTAATAATATTGCGGGTATTTTAACAGCAGGTTTGCTCCAGGAATTATATGCTAAAGGAGAATTAGTTAATCAAGAAATGATCGAAGCTGCTTTGGAAAAATTTAAGAAGTATTTTGGTCAATATATTGCAGCTAAAAGAATTAGATAAAAATATGAATGCTAAATGCGAATCCGCTGGTGTAATATCGGTGGATTTTTCTTTGGAGTTAATAGTCCATACGGATATAAGTCTGATGCAGAAAAAATTGGGAAAGAATGAAGAAGAGCGAACTATTCGGGGAAACCGAATAGTTCAATTATTTTAGGAATGAATAGAATTAAAGAATCCTCAATTAGGATAATAGATAAAGATTTAGGAACTGAATTAATATATGTCATTGAGCAAAATGCAGAAATTTGAACTCGAAGTGAAAGAACCAGAGAGCGAAGGATTCGTTAGAAATTTACGGAACGTGATAATAAGGATAATTAAATATAAATATAAAATTTAGCATTGACATATTAGTCTATAGAGGATAGACTAATAGCGTGAGGTCGATATTGTATAGACTAGGGAGGCTTGTCATGAAAGAATATAAACTTACTGAGAGTGAAGAAAAGTTTGCGGATATCATTTGGCGTAATGAGCCCATAGGTTCTGGTGATCTTGTCAAGCTATGTGAAAAAGAAATGAAATGGAAAAAGTCCACAACATATACAGTACTTAAAAAATTATGCGAAAAAGGTATTTTTCTAAATGAAAATGCTGTTGTTACATCGATAATCACAAAGGAAGAGTATTACTCAAATCAAAGTAAACGCTTCGTTGAAGATACTTTTGGAGGGTCATTACCTAAATTTTTGACAGCTTTTATTGGAGGTAAAAAATTAAGTAATCATCAAGCAGAAGAATTGAAAAAACTGATTGATGATCATAAGGAGGTATGAAATGAGTGAACTATTTCTTGCTATTTTGAACATGAGTATTACGGCTAGTTATGTAATTATTTTTGTTATACTCATCAGGCTGGCGATTCAAAAAGCTCCAAAGGTTATTTCCTATGCATTATGGGTTGTGGTAGCTTTTCGCCTTGTTATCCCATTTTCATTTGAGAGTGTATTCAGTTTATTACCGCAGACTGCTGCTCCTATTCCTCATGATATAATTTATCAACAAAAGCTACTGATAAGTAGTGGAATACTATCTGTTGATACGATGGTTAACGAAGTACTTCCTTCACAGGTTATAGGTGGTAGTGTAAACCCTATGCATATTTATATAGAAATAGGTGCACATATTTGGATGATAGGTATAATTACATTACTTGCATATAGTCTTATTTCTATTTTTCGCCTAAAAAAGCTATTAAAAAATGCACAATTAATTGAGCAAAATATTTATGAAGCTGATAATTTAAAAACCCCCTTTGTATTGGGTATTATAAGTCCCAAAATTTACCTGCCAGCGGGACTAGATAAAGAAGAATGGAAATACATTCTTTTGCATGAACAGACACACATTTATCGAAAAGACCACATCATTAAGATAACAGCCTTCATAATATTGACAATACACTGGTTTAATCCTCTTGTGTGGGTTGCATTCATGTTAATGAGTATCGATATGGAACTTTCCTGTGACGAACGAGTATTGAAAGAAATTAATATTGATATTAAAAAATCTTACGCTAATTCATTATTGACACTTGCAACCGGAAGACGTATTTTAAATGGAAGTCCTCTTGCTTTTGGCGAGGGTAATGTGAAGTGGAGGATAAAAAATGTGTTAAATTATAAAAAACCAAGATTTTGGGTTGTTGCTATTTCAACTATCGTTGTGATAGCGGTTGGAATTGGTCTAATAGCAAATCCTAAAACTGATTCACTAAATAATGCTATTACAGATTTAAGGCCAATGATTATGGTTAACGGTGAGCTATATCTTGATACGGGAAAACAAATACCTGTTGAGATAGATGAAAGTGCAATAATTGGTGAAGTCAGTTCTTCGGTTGACCAGTCGGAAAAACCTACTGAAGAAGGACAAACCAACTTTGGAAGCATAGGTTCAAAGTATGCTCATTTTGAAGAGAATATTGTTGTTTTAATTAATAATGAATGGGTCCTTTTTGAGAAGGAAACGATGGATTAAAAATAATTACCAAAGCATTTACCTAAAATAAACACAAAATGCTTAGAAAATAACTTAAAGATGCAGAAACATCATAGGACATGTGATTTTAAAGTGCAAATTTGGGGCAATAATCGGCTTAAAGAGAGGGACTTTGCCCCTTTAAAGTTGCGGAAAATTGCAACTCAATCACAATAATATTTTTTAAAATAGCCAGGATTGATATATTTACCACATGGATAATATTCTCCCATAACTTCAGGTGGAACAATATTACCAGGTGGAATATTATTTGCTGAATAAGGAAAGTCTTGAGAGACTATCTTATTTCTATAAAAAAGTTGAAGGGGAATTAAAGGAAGATGGCTCGCATCGATCCAAGTAAATCCGTTTTCTGTTGTCAAACAAGATGGACGTGGTGCACCGAAACTGATTATTAGATTGACATAACCATTCTTATCAATAACTGTCTCAAAATCTGCAAGTGTATAAAGTCCCAATAAGCCTACTGGGGATATAAATGACATACTCCAGTATCTCATGTCTTCATTTCCTAAAATCCCAATGTTGTGATACGTATCTGGGAATGCAGGGGCTTTCCAACGAAGAAACAATAACCTACTTGGGTCTCTTTGAAGTTCATTAGAAAGTATATAGGCATCATTATAATCATATTGTATAAGTGCAGATGAGCGACCTAGGGTACTCCAAGATAGATCGCCATTTTCTTTACAATTCTTTTCATTAGAAGAAATATACCATTTATTATGTTCGAAATTATTTTTTTGTTTTAATGCAGGATTAAAATTGGCTTTACTTATTGGTTGAGTGGTTAGTGAGTATTTATTATTATTTGGTGTGTGATTATACATGATTATAGGAAAACCTACACCTCCCGTAATGTCATTATAACCAATACTTGGAGCATAAATACGGAGACCTATGGTTCCATGCGTATTTTGTAAGCCATTTTTTAACGTTCCTGCATAAGCTATGTTATTACCTGCTGCTGGAACAAAATGATCAAACCCTTCTGGTGGTGGAGTAAAACGGATTTTTAAAGTATAATTACGATTTTTGGCGTTCCAATTAGCACCAGGCAAAAAAGGATTCGTACTTCCTGGATCAGGAATTAAATCTCGGTCAGGTATTGTGGCGATAGTAAGGTCTGATTTACCTACTATACTATAGGATAAATATCTTGCATAGGGGAATTGTCCTTTGATTACAATCTCAACATTAGGATTCACTGTATACGGAAAAGTATTATAGCTAGCATTAAAATCTCCCAATAGAGTTAAGCTGTCGCTAGATTCATGAATCCATTTTTGCATACTTAATGGTAACGATGGGCTTGGAAAAATATTTTTTGGAGTGTTGTCGTAATGAGGACAGGTATATTTATTATACATATTGATAACTCCTTTCATTTAATATACATTAGTATATGTTTTGGTTTAAAGAAAGTGCTCAGTTTTAAAGAACCTTAACGATACTGTGCCAAGTGATGGATCGGCTATAATAAACGGGGTGGATATAATTATCATAGCTGCAAATTTTAACTGCTATTCCATCAGTAATTGCATTATCGATGGTATTAAGATATATAGATTTTTGGAAACTGGTAATGTGTAATTAGTCTATGAGCATTTGCAAAACGCTAATTAATATGGTATGATTTTCCAAGGTGTAATAATAAAAATTAGCTGAAAAATTGATTGAGGAGGTTCTAAGATGAGTAGCATTTTCTTGAGAATTAAAAATGTATTGAATTATAGGAAACCCTATTTTTGGTTGGTTATTATTGCAGTTGTTGTAGTTGTAATTGCAGCTGCATCATTTGGAACTGATTCATCAAATGGCTCTTTTGGCTCTGTTAGTTGGACCGATGAAAACAATAACCAAATCCAATATGTATTTACGCTTGGAGATCAGATTGTATTTGATGATGAAGTGTATAAGTAAAATGTGAAATAAATTATTTGAAAAATAGGAGTTATTTATAATGAAAAGGGAAAGATTTTTTTTACTAATACTAATTGTTACCATTGCAATGGCTTTAGTTGCTTGTTCAAACAAAGCAACTTTACCTAAACTCTTAACTAAAGAAGGAATTGTGCCATACGAATTATCAGAAAATGAGAAATATATATTACAATCTTTTGGGATGGAAGGTAATTCACAACTTATTTCTTTTCATGCACCAAAAGAGGCAATAACTTTAAAAGTAAATGTATGCAAACTTGAAAACGACAAAAACTGGAGCCGCATCGGTGGAGGAGCTATTTCAATAGGCACAGAGAGAGAACCTATTAAACAGTTAACTGGTACTTTCGCAATGCAGCTTAAAGAAAATTATGCGATTGATTTAAATATAAATGCTGGTGGAAGGGCTTCGTACAGAACAGATGAAATCATGCTTAGCGCAGAAACAATGTCATCTACTAAAGGCTTTTTACAGGAATTCAAGAAGATAGAAATCAATAAAGAAATTCCTGTCGCGCTTATGGTTTATGATAGCGGTACAAGTATGAGAAGCTATTCACTTCAAGACTATTTTAGTCCGTCTAAGTTTGGGGGAATGGATTTAGTGCAGGTAGTTACATTAACATTTAGTGATAAAGAATTGTAAAATTTTCATTATTAACATTATGTAGTTATTGCGATATACGCGTTTTATATAGGCAAATAGATAAATAGTTAGGAGATAGTAGCTTCCAATTTTAGACCATAAATAATTATTTAAAACTGAAAATGAAAACTTTAAATGCACTGAGATATAAAAATCTTGGTGTGTTTTTTATATAAACGAAACTTGGCAACAGTTAGCTTCTTTTTTTCTACCCAATTGTTGACATATATGTCTAATGATGTTAGACTATAAATGTCTAAAACTATTAGACAAAAGGAGGCATTTCTGTGGAAAAATATAAGCTTGGTGAAATGGAACAAAGATTTGCAAATATTATTTGGGATAAAGCTCCTATTAAAACTCGAGAATTGATAGAAATATGTACTGAAGAATTTGAATGGAAGAGAACGACAACATATACAATGCTAAAGCGGCTATGCGAGAGGGAGATTTTCAAAAATGATAACGGAACTGTTGTAGTATTGATAAAAAAGGAAGATTTTTTAGCAGAAAAAGGAGAAGATTTTTTAGAAAAATCCTTTGGCGGATCTTTGCCTAGGTTTTTAACAGCGTTTACTAGGAGAAAAAAATTAAGTAAAAAAGAGATTGATGAAATACAGCAATTGATTGATGAATATAGGGAGGGATAGGATGTTGGAAAAATTATTTTTACAAGTTATCAATATGAGTTATATTGGCAGTATCGTTATTATGTTCATATTATTTGCAAGAATACTTCTTAAAAAAGCTCCTAAAAAATATTCGTACATATTATGGACAGTTGCTCTATTTAGACTTATTGTACCAATTTCATTTGATAGTATTTTGAGCCTTATTCCTGTGAACCCAACACCTATATCTAATGACGTCATGTATAATCTAGAACCTTATATTAATACGGGAATGCACAATATTGATCAATCTATCAGTGGTTCGCTTCCAACAGCAGATGCAGTTGCTAGTGTAAATCCAATGCACGTTTGGATCTTTCTTGGATCGTTGATTTGGGTCTTGGGGATTGCTGTACTTTTAATATATGGAGCGGTGTCGCTTACAAAAATAAAAAAAAGATTAAAAAATGCAAGCTGTGAAATGAATAATATTTACTACTCAAACAAAGTAGAAACACCGTTTGTTTTAGGCTTAATTAAACCGAAGATATATCTGTCTGCTTCTTTGTCAGAAATAGAGAAGGAGTATATAGTGCTACATGAACAAACTCATATCAAGAGATTTGACCATGTTATTAGATTTATCAGCTATCTGGCTTTATGCATTCATTGGTTTAATCCTTTAGCTTGGATTGCGTTTTGGTTGAGCGGTAAAGACATGGAGATGTCTTGTGATGAATCCGTTATAAGCCAATTAGGTCACAACGTAAAAAAAGACTATTCGCAGTCATTGCTGAACTTATCTATAAAAAGAAGGAATTTTGGTATGACACCTCTTGCCTTTGGCGAAGGGGAGACCAAAGGACGAGTTAAAAATATAATAAATTTTAAACAACCAAAGTTTTATGTTGTTGTGATAGCAACAATTGTTCTTTTAGTTGCTGTAGTTGGATTACTGTCAAATCCTAAGAATGAAGAGCCTGATTTGTCGTTGTTGAATATTAATAATTTCTTGTCTGCAATGGCAACCTGCGACTATATTGCTGTAGAAACTGAAGATAATGATTCTTTAAGTGTTTCTCCTAATTCAAGCTTTCTCGAGATTTTTGAACAGGAAAAATGGAAAGAAAAAAGGATGAATCCTCCAATAGAAGGTACGGCAACACTTAGAATTATTTTGCATGATGGATATTATATCAACTTTTATTCTGATGAAACTTATGCAATGATTTATAATGAAGACACCCAAGAAAAATATAGATATTATGCAGTTTCTGAAAGTGTATATATTAATTTACAGAACTACGTTTTAGAAAATGGAAAAGTAATTGATGCCAAGGTTCCACCTACAACAGATTCGGAAGAAGTTGGGGAATTCACATATATTGGTTACATTTCTGGGTTCGAAGAATCTGATGGAAACCAAATTATATTTGATCCCATCGAATGGATAACTTTAGAGGATAATGATAGAATTCAGGAACTTAAAATAGAAGAATTTGATATGCCTAATGGATACTATATTTATAATCCAGAAGTTGAACAAATTGTATACGAAGTTGGTGAGAATGCAGAATACAGATTTATTGATTGGGGAAATGATTTCGCAAGCAGTGATGAAGACAGATTTCACTATAGCACAAAAGATAAGGAAGAGTTTATTAGATATCTAAATACTTATTCAAACAAAGCAGTTAATGTGCCGTTTTGGATTAAAATGCAGGACAGTGTTGTGGTGATAATTGAAGAGCAGTATGTGCCTTAAATTTTGAATCTAAGTAACGTGGAGCATGAATTTAAAATTTGCTTCCATTATGTAATAATAGTTGTAAAATTAGTTCCATTAGTTTTTTCAGTATTGTAAACTTCAGTATATGGGAGAAAGTGAAAATGCTACATATCGATCATAAAAGCCAACAACCAATTTATCAGCAGATTTATGAACAAATAAAACATGATATTCTGGCGGGAAAACTACCTATCGGTACGAAAATAACGTCTACGAGAGCATTGGCAAGAGAATTGCAAATTGGACGAAACACAGTAGAAAATGCCTATGCTCAATTGGTATTGGAAGGCTATCTTACAAATGTAGCAAGCTCCGGTTATTTAGTGAATAACCTGCAATTTAACCTTAATCCAAAAGAAGCAAAAAAAACTAACACGAGCACAGAATTAGCTGTTTCTTCCAACCATAGAACAGAATCTATCAGGTATAATTTTCAATACGGAAATCTTGATGCTGCAAGCTTTCCTGATAAACTTTGGAGAAAATATTTGACTGATGTATTGGATGGCGCAGAAATGCAAGAGGTTCACAGCTGCGGCGATGTAAAAGGTGATATTAAATTGAGGACTCAACTGAAAGAATACTTGTATCATAGCCGCGGTGTCAATTGTCAACCGGAACAGATTGTAATGTGTAGTGGTACACAATCTGCCCTTGAAATCATAATAAAAATATTTCCTTATGCGAAAAAACAAATTGCTATGGAGGAACCCTGTTATAATGGTGCCAGCATTATTTTTCGCAGTAATGAATTTGACGTTTTACCTATACCTGTTTATGAGGATGGGATTGGAATAAACGAGCTTTCTTCGTCATCTGCAAGGATGGTTCATATTTCACCATCCCATCAGTTTCCAATGGGCGTTGTTATGCCAATACATAAGCGAATCAAATTATTGAACTGGGCACAAGAACATGACAATATCATCATTGAAGATGATTATGATAGTGAATTTCGCTACAATGGGCGGCCAATTCCCGCACTCCAATCAATTGATGAATATGAACGTGTAGTTTATATTGGAACATTTTCCAAAGCACTTTCTCCCGGGCTTCGCATGGCATATATTATATTGCCTTCATGGATGCTTTCTAAATATCGAGAAAGGTTTATTGGGTATCAATGCACTGTTCCAATGATAGACCAGAAAATTATAGCTCGTTTTATGGAAGATGGACATTGGGAAAAACATATGCGGAGAATCTGTCTATCTCAAAAGAAGAAACATGATATTCTTATTCATGCAATCAAAGACAGTATTGGAAATAAGGTACGAATTCATGGGTATCAAGCGGGATTGCATATTCTTCTGGAATTTTTGGATGGGCAGCAGGAAGAGGAGCTTGTTCAAAAAGCGCTTGACCATAAAATAAAGGTATGCCCTGTATCTCCTTTTTGGCTGAATAAAAAGAATTATAGGAACAATGCTCTTATATTAGGATATGGCATGATTTCAGAGGATGATATTCCAAGGGCAGTGGAGATTTTATCGCAGGCTTGGTTTGGTTAGATTATCTGTATCCTATAAATTTATTTAAACCGGCTCTTATAGCAGAGCCGGTTTTGTAGTATAGTGAAATGAAAACTAAAGGTATAAATAGGAGGATGTACTATTATGCAACATCGAATGAAAACGCACCGCCTTACTGAGCAACAAATGAATCAACTGCTTGAACAAGTACAAATTGGAAGTTTTGCGACACTTAACTCTGATGGCACACCATATATTACTCCAATGCATTTTGTTTATTATAATAATGCAATTTTTTTACATGGATTGCCTAAAGGTAAAAAGCTTGACAATATACACAATGATCCAAGAGTGGGATTCTGTGTTTATGAAATGGACAAACTGCTGTTGGACCCAAATGGAAATCCATGTGACACAAATACAAAATATGAAAGTGTCATTATTTCTGGTACTCCTAAACTTGTTGATAATATTGATGAAAAAAGAAGTATACTGAAAAAAATTGTGGAAAAATACACACCTCATTTAGCAAATAAGGAACTACCAATTAACATGGTTAAAGGTACGGCGGTAATACAAATTGATATAACTGAAATGACCGGAAAATACTATTCGTAACAAACCATATACCACAGTTGATGCGATCCAGGCTACTATCTTTATGCAGGGATTGACTGGACTATTCCTGGAGCATGACAGTAAAAAACACTTGCTGAGTTGAAAGCAAAGATTGACCTTGGAATACCTGTACTCCTGCATTGTACAGGAACAGGTGAAGGTGTGGAGCACTGGGTTGTAGTATATGGCTATAAGGAAGCAGGAACTGCAAAGTCTGATTTTTTAGTAATTGATTCTGCAAACACAACACAAGGTACTACTACACCAAACTACGGAAGATATGACACGCTAACAGGTGCTATGTCTTGGAGTTATGTTACAGGTGATGGGGGCGTGAATGACTTCACTCTTAAAGAGGCATATTATGTAACAGCTAATAATTAAATTTAAAAAAGAGGAGAGATCTTCTCTTTTTTATTTATAACCAGTATGAGCGTAAACTATTGTTGAAAGTCCAAGGTATATTGTATGATATTGCCATATTTTAAGGAAATAGACGGAAATCTTTGTGTAAGAAACATAGAAGATATACATAAAGAATATACAAGAACCTATAAAATGGAAACCTTGGAGGTGTTAAATGTAAGTGACACAGGAGCAAAACTGCAAATAAAGTATTTAGATTGGAGCAATCAGGAAAAGGTATTGCAGTTTAACATGTACCCAGACACTGACGTATACTGGAGATGGTTACCTGATACCATACTTTAAATAAATTAAGGTGACCTCATTATTTCAAAATCGTTGAAATCTAATAACATATAGTATAAATAAAAGTAACGATAAAATATATTTGCAATTTGAAAACATGGAGACTGAATCGAAAATTGAAGAAAATACAGTTTATGATTTATAACTTGGACTGGGCAAGTTTTCAGCTACAGTAAGCTAAATGATTAATTTAAGGGGGGCTTGCATGCACAAAATAACTTAAAAATTCTTCTCTTTTACATAATTGTTTCTGCAATTATCACCCACTTATCTATTGCTTTCTGGGGTTGATTAAGTAAATTTATTTCGCATGTATCTAGAATGCTTTCCTGACCAAAAAGATGTTTCTTTCAAGAATTAAACTTATCTATAAATGAAACAATATTTTTTTGTGTCAATAAAAACTTTTGTTAATGCGTCTCCTACTCACGAAATTGCTTTGGAGTGTAACAGAAAAACAAATGTTAAACTTAAGATTTTATAAATAATATTGTTGCAAATTAAAAAAATAAATGGTCTATATATATGAAAGGTAAATAATAACAAATTTATTCAACATAGCATTTGAGATATAAATAAATTATGTCAGGAGGTGAGCATCTGGTAAACATATTCAATGTGGCAAGAAAATTCACATCTGGAGGTAAAAACTTCATGAATAAAAAAAGTTTTTTAAAAAAGCTTATAGGAATAGTTAGTTATATAATTGGAATTGTATTAGTTATATATCTGCTTATTATTATTCAAGGTGGTAGATTTATATTTTCAATGTTTGGGATTATAATAACCTTTTTATTGTTTTCTGCGCTAATGGCTATTTTCGCCTATACAACAATAGATTCTAATAAAAGCAATAAAAAGAAAACAATAAAATTTATCGTTTGTCATTTGTTTGCATTTTATATTTTTGTTTTATATTCAGTATTGTTTCAGAATAGTCTTAGAATAGATTTTGCAAAAAATGCATCGACAATTGATTTTGTGACATATTGCAGATATAATACAAATTTAATTCCTTTAATGAATATTTTTCATTCTGCTCAAATTAATGCTGGAGTTGTTATAAAAAATATTATAGGAAACGTATTAGCTTTTATCCCTATGAGTATCTTTACTTTACACTTATTTTCTGCACAAAACAAAAAAAAATTATTTATTTTTGTAAATATTTTAATTATATTCTGCGTTGAATTTTTACAATTAATTACTCGCAGAGGCGTATTCGATATAGATGACATAATTTTTAATCTAATAGGAGTACTCTTAGGGTATGTTACCTACAAATATATAAATATTTATGTAAAAGCAAAGCAAAAAATGAATGTAATGACTTAATTGATTATCATTACTGTAATTACTATGTATGTACTTGCGTCAATAGAGTAGACACAGGTGCAATCAACATCTGCTGTATACGGAAAGGTGTCAGCGACATATACTGCATGGACCTCAGATAATGTGACAATGTCATTTAATTAATATGTACTTGCAAAGTAAGGGGCGGGATAGCTTATCCGGCCCCACTGTTAGTTTATATAATATAACTAGCTATGTAATTTTGGAAATAATTTTATAAATAGTGAACAATATTTGTTGGAATAAATGTACGCTATAATTAATATTATTTGTTTAGCTGACGTGGTTCTAATATAACTTTATATTATGCGGAACTTTTTATACAAATATATCGTCGTATAAACAAATAGTATTGAATACAGGGGGGAAAAGATGAAAAATAGATTTATATATAATTTTATAGCTGTAATAGCAGTAGTATTATTTCTTTCAAGTGAAAATGCATTTGCTGCCGACAAAAATGCAAACGTTAGCCTGCCGTCCTTCAAGGTTACATTAAATGGAAGTGAAATAAACAATTCATATAGCCAATATCCGTTGATTGTTTATAAGGATATCACTTATTTTCCTATGACATTTGGAGGGTGCAGATACCTTGGTTTGGAAACAAAGTGGGATCAGGAAGCAGGACTTGAAATTAATAAAACAAATATCAGCTATCCTTTTGAGGAATATAAGACAAATCAGAAAAATTCAACTGAATACACTGCTTTAATCCCAGAATTTAATATTAAGATTAATGGAAAAACAGTTGATAAAAGCAATGCTGAATATCCACTGTTGTCCTTTAGGGATATAACGTATTTTCCGCTTACGTGGGAATACGGTGTGAATGAGTTCGGATGGGATTACCATTTTGACAATAATAATGGACTTGTGATTAAATCCCAGAATGCATCTCCAGAGATGTTGGAGCTTGTTGACCATTTACACGAAGAGGATAGGTGTGGTGGTTTTATTGTACAGGGCGATTATATATATTACACCGGTAATAATGGCACTATATATCGAGCACCTTTGAATGATTTGAAGAATAACAGGAAAATATATCAGTTGCCAAAAGATACTTATTTTGGTGAGGATGAAGATATATATGTGAAGCCATATTTTAATCATCGTGATGGAAAAGTAATTTTTTCATACAGTGCAAGCGGAACAAAGGGAATGACGTATGAAATTGCAATAAAGGCGGACGGAACGACAATGGAGCCCGTAGCTATAGGACCTTTCATTGCACCTGAAGTATCTGAAGAAGGATTTCTGATGTATAAATCAAAATCTAGTTATGAAACGGACAATTACCTGTATATGATAACATCAAACATAAACGTAGATAATGATCCGCACAAAATTTACAAGCTGAATAAAGAAACAGGTAAAATAACATTGGTTAACAAAAAACCTGCAGAAGCGTTTAAATATCGTAATGAAAGATTGTATTTTGTCAGTGATGACAGTATGCTTTATTCACTGTTCTTAGATGATGAAACAATAAGATTGGAAAGCAGCGGACCTGTATATCGAGAAAATTACGAAGTGCTTGGAAATGATATTTATTATATTAACGACAAGGACCAAAAAGTATACAAGGAGGGAGATACAAATTCTCTTAACTTGGGCGAAACAGGTGAAACAATAAAAATGACAGGTGACTATATTGTCTTAAATTTCAATACAACATTGGACAAAAGTTACAGGAGCATAGTATACGACAAAAACGGAAATGTGGCTTTTATTCTTCCAAGAATAATGAGCGAAGTATCTGCTGATTCAAATATAATGACATATTTTGATGAATTTGATAAGAAAGTTTTTTTAGTCGAAATGAGATAAGGCTGCTTTAATTGTAAAAAGAAGAACACATACAGTAATTTTAAAACAGAGTTTGCTTAAAGCTTCTAAACTATATAGTTTAGAGGCTTTTATAAAGAAAAGGCGTCTTAATATACTTGATTTTAATTGGACGTTGGAATGTTTTTGTACGGGTTTGTTTTATGAAAATTGGATAATAACAAAGAATTATGCAGTATGAAGAATTAAGTGGGGGTGTAAATCCTACCAATGCTATAAAACTACTAAGACTAAAAATTTCAGCGCTGAGATTTTTATTGTTGGCAGTTTATAATTAAATAATATATCGAAAAATGGAAAATTTTATGATATATTATTTGTAACAGTATAATATGGACTAGATTTTTTTATTTACATGTTGGATTCTATAATATGGATATTTTAAGATCACTGAAAAACTAAATACATTTTGGAAAACAAGAAGTAAAAAACATGTATAGAGTAAAATAAAGCACCAGGAAAATATAGAAGATAAATGGGGGGATAATTGTGGTTATTGCAATTATAATGGCTATTAAGGATGAAAATGAAAGAAATTTTATTGAGGAATTGTATATAAAACATAATAAGTATATGTGGAAATATGCAATGTACTTGACAAAGAATAAAGATGAGGCAGATGAACTGCTCCAAATTTCTTTTGAAAAGATAATAAAATGTATTGATGCTGTCAAAAAAATAAATTGTTGCAAAATGGATTCTTATATGGTCTCTATAGTTAGAAACTCTTATAATACAATGATGCTTAAAAAGTATAAAGAAAAAGAAAGTCTAGAATACATAGATAGTGATGAATTATCTGACTTAGATGCATATGATGATTACGAAAGTGTGTTAGAAAGAAGCAGCTCCTCCGATATTTTGGTGGCATTAGAAAATATGCCTGATAAATATAAGATGGTTCTGAAATTAAAGTATGTTTATGAATTTGACGACGACCAGATAGCTAAAACTATAGGAGTGCAAACAAACAGCGTTAGAATGTATAAAACAAGAGCGCTGAGGATGTTGGCGGATAGGCTGAAAGGAAGTGAATATAGTGAAAAGTAACTTTAATGATGAATACGGAGAAATTTTACTCAGAAAAGCTGCAATACTTTTGTCTGAAGAAGATAAAAAGATTTATGATAAATTACGAGATGATGAAACTATGGCTAACCCGGATCAGGAAGAGCTGGATAAAAAAATATTGGGAATGATAAAAGAATGTGAAAAAAAAGAGAAAAGAAAACAAAAGCAGAAATTAATAAAAAAGCTTGCATTAAAAGCAGCAGTTTTAATTGCTGTAGTAGTGGTAGGATTTGCAGTAGCATTTAACACAGTAGAAGCATTTAAAATCAATGTATTAAATTTTATTATGGAGCAGAAGGAAAAGTTTTCTTTAATATCATTATCAGAAAACAATAATACGGATGTACCGGCGGAGTTAAATGAAAAATATTACCCTCATTATTTGCCAGAAGGCTATGAAATTAAAAGTACATTTATTAATGATAGTGGAGTTGAAATATCATATATAAATAAAAACAATGAAATAATTAATTACTGTTATTTTGATAAGGATGCAAAAACAGGAATCGATACGGAAAATAGAACGGAAACAAGTGTGTTTATTAACGGATTAAATGGAAGTATATTCAGTAAAAATGGTCATAGTACCTTGGTTTTTAAATTTGATGAATATATTTTCATAATAGAAGGCTATATAGAGCAAGAAGAAATTATTAAAATTGCGAAAAGTATAACAAACTAGTTTTATAGGAATTTTAAATATTGTTGCAAAATAAAAAAACGGATGGTCTATATATATGACGGATAAAATTGAAAGACATAATTGCTAATAATTCAGTGCGATGTGTTTTGTTTGGAGGTGATTCCTTTGGGGGTTAATTTTAGTTAAATATTCTATAAGTATTTAGTTTTAACAAGTTTTGACATAGGAGAGACACAAAATGAAGATATTAAAGAGTAAGTTGTTTAAATATTTAACCATTTGTACAATATTTATTGCTTTAATTGGAACATCGATTAAAATAGTTTTTCCGCAAGTGCTCGATTTCCATTTATTAAAAGGAACAAATGAAAATGGACAAACATATGGCTTAGAATCAGAAGATTCACCTGATCTTATAGCTGCACAAGGCATAGATGGTACATATGGTTATATTTTAAGTAACGATTTATATGGACCAGAATTTAGTACGCCAGAGGAAGCCGTTAATTGGCAAGAAAAGCATAACGGGAAACGAGTAATACCGTTATATGCAAGTGATGGTAAAACTGTAATTGGTGAATTCAAATTAGAAGCTTCAGGTGGTATTGAATAAACAATCAAAAACACTAAAAGAAGAAGGAGAATTAAATAAAAAATATTATTAAGGTTAGAATATGGTATGGCAAAAGGCGCGCCACAGATGATTTGTCTGAGTCGCACCTTTTGGGTATTGTCAGTGTTCCAGCCCCTTGCGTATGCGGGGAGCCGTATAGGCGAATACCAGAGCTGTAATTGCTAGTACGATACCGCTGGTCAGCAGAAGATTAATCCATGTCATACTACCGTTTAGGATGGCGATGTTGCCCTTGTATATCCAGTAGAAGGGAGACCAATACAGCACCCACTGCCATTTAGTCGCTAGAAATTCGTATCCGGCGACCGACGCCGCTAACGGGAGCATAATCATCTTGGTAGATGCCATTGCCGTCATAACATCATCGCTGGTTAGCCCTTCCAGGAAGCCAATCATAATGCTTATCAGCGAAGAGACTAACACAAAGATTAACAGCTGGATAAAGTTAATATTACCCGTTACTCCCATAATCAGTAACATGGCTATACAGCCTGCCAGCGCTAATAAGATACCGAGCAGGCTTTTACTGAATATCCATACCATACGCGAAACAGGTGTTACGTTGATTGCGCTGACGGTATTGTCCATCTTCTCGTCCACGATATTCAATGAAATTAGCATGCCTGCCAGTACAGTCATTAGAAGAATTCCAATGTTTGCCCACAGCATCTTGACAGGCGGTGTCTTTACACCAAACTCTTTTATCGTCGCAGTGGAATCTTCTGGCTGGCGGTCGTATTCGAAGAAGGTCTTGAGTACCTTGGCATATTCCACCACCTCATTTGGCTCGTTGCCCTGTACCAGAATATAGGAGTCACTTCCTTCACCGACGATGCCAATAAGATTATCCCTTTTCATGATCCGTGTCTTAAGCGCTTCGTAGTCCTCATACTGTTGAACATTGGCATATTCTTTGAGATATGAAACCATTTCCGGGTTTTCCCCTTTGAGGAAGGCAAGATTAACGGTGGTATCTTCGATTCCGGGTGCGAATAGATTTACCGCAATGGCCATAATAATGGGGATAGCAATCATCATAAGGGACATAAAATCCCGTATACTCATATTAATGTCCCTTCCAAATATAGCAAATATCTTTTTTAACATACTGTACCTCCTATACCAATAGTGTCCGCTTAAAGCGGGCATTCGACCATGCGAACAGAAGGACGGCTGCCGCAAGATATCCCAGTGCAATCAGCAGGACAAATCCCATATCGCCATTAATAAAAATTTCTTTGAAACCGGATACGATATAGTAGCTGGGGATGAACTTCAGCCACAAGGGGTCCCAGCTTGGCGAGAAGTATGCAAGGACCGGAATGCCCATTGCGATCATAATCAGGTACATGACCCCAAATGATTTGACCATGCTGTTATAGTATCCTGCTATCATAAGGCCCAGCCCGGAGGCAAACAGCCCCGTAGGTATCAGAAAAGCTAGCAGCATCAAGTAATTGATACGCATACCCATTAACGGTACGATTATTACAAGGGATGTCAGCAGCATAGTTGTTGTCAGAACCATGACCTTGCTCAGCAGGTACTTCCACACCGGGGACGGTGTGACGGCATAGGCTTTTATAACGCCTTCCTTTTTATCCAGAAAAATGTAAGCTGCAATGATAAAAAAGCCCATCAGAGCCCCGTTGAATGTTAGAAAAACGGGCAGCAGATTTTCTCTGTCGGTAAGTTGTGTGCCTGCATTGGATAGACTGCGTATCTCCTGATTTTCCACCGCATTGCTAAGCAGCTCGTCATCCTGTCCGTGGATGATCATCAGCAAACTTTTTAGCCTATCTGTTTCATTACCCTGCAGATAGTAGGTGTAATGCATTTCGTAGTTGCCTTCGTCCATGGTGACGGCGGCGCCAATCTCATGCTTATTTTCGGCCAGTAGTATCATGTCTTCCTCGGACTCCAAGAGATAGATCTTCTTATTCGCCGTTTCATAGAGCAGGGTGTTGATTTCATTTTTTTCAACTTTCAGTGTTACGACCTCCGGCTGTCCGTCCAAATCTTCGAATGCTTCAATGTATGATTTTTTAATAGATGCAGTCGGAAAGTCCAGATACAGATATTCATTTTCTTTGCTGTTAAATTGTTCCGGCACTACAAACAACAGTAACAACAGCATGATAAATGCCATCGCTATCTCGATGTAGAAATAGAATCCCCGTAATGCGATAGTTAGTTCTTTGACGAAACTGGACCACAGCTTCATTTACATCAGCTCCCTTCCGGTCACTTTTATGAAAATTTCTTCAAGTGTTGCCTCTTTGGTATGCATGGTACGTATATTCTCTTTTTCAATCAGCTCTATGAGCTTTTTTTTGTCCTTTTCATCGATGGTGGATAAGGTTTCACTTTGTAAACGGCTGTTTTCTCCATATTCCACTTTGACCAAGTCTTGACCGTACTTGAGCTTCAAATTTTTGGGACTATCGATAAGCTTGATCTCACCTTCGACAATAAAAGCTACGCGATCACACAGCTCATCGGCGATATACATGTTGTGAGTAGTTAGAAAAATAGTGACTCCCTTCTTATTCTCTTCTCTGATAATACCTTTAATAATCGAGGCAATGGCAGGATCCAATCCGGTGGTGGGTTCATCCAAAAACCACAGTTCAGGATTGTTAAGCATGGAACGGGCAAATGTGAGCCGATGCTTCATTCCCTTAGAAAATTCACTGGCTCGGATATCACCCTTGCTGTTCAGGCCTACCAACTCTAACAGTTTTTGGGGGTTTCTTGTAGGAACATCAAACAGTTTGGCATAAAATTTTAGATTCTCTAAAGCAGTCATTTTGCTGTATACATTGGATTGCTCGAAGGAAACGCCAATCTGATTGAACATTTCCTGTTTAATCTTTTCTATATCGTAACCGGCTACTGTAACATGGCCTTTCTGCAATTTCAAAAGCCCTGTGAGAATACCCTGGGTCGTTGATTTTCCAGCCCCAGACGGGCCAAGGAAACCAAAGACTTCGCCCTTGGGAATCTCGAAGCTTACATCTTTAACGGCATATGTTTCGTCATTGGAATAGGAATGATATAGGTGTTCTACTGTGATCATTTATTTTCCCTCCTTGAAATACTTAATTAACTATAAAAAGCATCTTTTAATATGTCTATATAATGTCTTAGGTCTGTTGTTGTGTGGCTGTGATTCAGTCTGTTTTCCTCGCCAAGAGAGCAGTTGTTCTTTCGTATACTTCTTAAGAGATTATGAAAAATATACAGTTAATTGTAGCCTATCCAAATGTATAAACAACTATACCAGAGCTGCTTGGTATAATAAATTAGGCAAACTATTTGTCTGTTGTAAAATTAAGGTATGATGTTGGCAGTATTTAAACTAATCTTTCTGCATTAAAACTGAGATATTTTAGATATAGAATATGGCTGCGTTGAGGGTTTGGAGTTTTCAATAAAACTAATGTCAGTGACATAAATGAAACGAGGGAGAAGAATTCTTGAGGATACATCGCCATATGAACTTACTGACATAGTTGAAAAAACAGAGAAAGACGGTATAATAATATTTAAAGGTGTAGTATGATTACGAAAATTATGAATAAGTCTATAAGGAAATGGTAGGTTATAATATGAAAAAACAAAACATAAAAATAGAAAATATTCCGGCAGTCTTATATGGAGATACATCAATAAATTTATATCTTTATATTCACGGTAAATGTGGCTATAAGGAAGAGGCAGAGGCTTTTGCAGAGATTGTCTGTCCCAAGGGGTATCAAGTTCTTAGCATTGATTTGCCTGGACACGGAGAGCGGAAAGATGAGATGGATTTGTTTGTGCCGTGGAAAATAGTGCCGGAACTGAGATTTGTTATGGAATTTGCAAAAGAGAGTTGGAATCAGATTTCCTTGAGAGCTAATAGCATAGGAGCATGGTTTGGAATGCAAGCGTTTTATAATGAAACCTTGGTGAAGAACCTGTTTGTTTCCCCTGTTCTAGATATGGAACAATTAATAAAGGATATGATGCAATGGGCATCAATAACTGAAAAAGATTTAGAAGAACAAAAAGTGATACCAACCAGTTTTGGAGAAACTTTGGATTGGGAGTATTATCAGTATGCTAAGATGCATCCGATAGCAGATTGGAAGGCACCAACAGCAATTCTTTATGCAAGTAAAGATAATCTTACCAGTCGATATATTGTGGATAATTTTGTTAGCTGTTTTAAAAATGAACTGACGGTGATGGAGGATGGTGAGCATTGGTTCCATACACCAGAGCAGCTTATGGTATTAAGACGATGGGAAAGTGAGAATTATTAAAAGAGACTTGTATATTCGGAACTGATTTATATTGAAGAATTAATGAATTTTAGAAGAAAAAGTATGGTATAAATTAATACAAACGATTACATATTTGTGGAATTAGGCGAACTAAAATGATAATGGAGGTAAGTTTTCTATGGAAAATAAAGGGATAAGGACAATCTGGTACAGTTGGGCTGTAGCATTTTTGTGGTTAAACGTCCTTACAGATATACCCTACTTTTTTTCAGCATTAGCATTTTGTTGCATTATTATTGGTAATATACGCAGTAGGCAACTATGAAAAATCAATAGAAACTTGTATTTGGGCAAGCAGAATTTTGGATCGGCTATAATTAAATAAACCAAGAAATGTAAAGTTAGAACTCCCTTTTACTCAACACATTGAGTACTAGAGGGAGTTTTTTTAGTCAGTTCTTATGGATAATTAGAAATAGGCTAGATTCATCCACCTCTTGCACCCAGTAGGGACATCCTGACTCCTCGCCAATTTTCTGTAAGTCCTCAGGTGAATAGGTTGTTGCCTCAAAGCCTCCTTTGCAGACAATCACACCGTTTTGGGTTTTTGCATAGTCAATTTCACCCAAAAGCCCTTTGGAGGATTGCTCTTCAAACCATTTCAGGCGAAAATCCCAAAATTTAGCACTATAACTGCTGAAATAAGCCGTCCCGCCCGGTGCCAACGTTTCAAGAATTTTATTAATTACGGTGGAATCAGCACGCATGGCAGACAACCCGTTTTGCAGGCATAAAATGACATCAAATGGCCTATGGAAGTTCATTTTGTGGACATTCATCGCAACTATGCTCGCGTTTGGGCAGTCTTTGAGATACTCTCTGCCTAACTCAACGCTTTCCACCGAGATATCTATTCCGACAATAGATCCGCAGAAGGGAGCCAATTCCTTAATAATTCGACCATATCCGGCTCCAAGCTCCAAAACGCTTTGTGTTTTTGATAGATTTTCCTTGACAAAATCTATCTCCGCTTGTAAGTACTGCTTGACACGAGGAATTTGTGTTTCATATACTTGATACAACATTTGAGAATTTAATTTTCCGGCATAGTAATTATCCATACTTCGTATCCTTTCTCTTTATAGTAAATTAGTTCATTTAACATTGATGTAATTTTAATATATTTTTACAAATATTACAATAGTTGTTCAAGGCAGCAGACAAAAAGCGTTTTTGCATGAGGTTTGATTTTTGTAATGTTAACTTGACATATACTGTAACTGTTGATAAAATTAAAGTAAGGTTAACATTACTTTGCAAACGGCAAAAGGAGAAAAATTGGCTTATGAAAAATCGTATTAAAGAATTACGAGAGAAAAAAGGGCTGACACAGGAACAATTGGGCAATTTAATAGGCACATCTAGACAAGCTGTTAATGCCATTGAAACAGAGAAGTTTGAACCATCTATATGGATTGCATATGACATTGCAAAGGCGTTTGGGTGTACAATTGAGGAAGTTTTTTTGTTTGAGGAAAGCACTAAAAAATCACGTGCCGAAAGAAGCAGGGGGGGATTATAATGGCAATTCGTGAGATTCGTTTTGATGGTGATGAAATATTAGAAAAAAGATGCAAGGAGCTTCCTGTATAATTCAAATATAAGGAATTCCAAGAAAGAAGGTTGAGAAAAAAATACCTCAGTGTACAATAAGATTACTGACTTTGCCGGTTAGTAAAAAATCTTATTAAACAGAGAGGTATCTAGAAATGAATTATAACACACAGAACGCAAAATTAGGAACTATTACAGAAAAAACTTTAGTGGTTGGTATTGATGTCGGAAGTGAACTACACTATGCCAGAGCTTTTGACTGGAGAGGTTATGAGTACTCAAAGAAGGCCTTCTCATTCAGTAATACAGAAGCTGGATTTAACAGTTTTTTGGCATGGATGCATGAACTGGGAGAAAAGCATGAGAAACAGGCTGTACTTCCAGGGATGGAGCCAACAGGACACTACTGGTTTGCACTAGGAAAGTTCCTACAGGACAACGGCATGAGACCGGTGCTTGTCAATCCTCATCACGTAAAGAAATCCAAAGAACTAGATGATAACAATCCAACAAAGACTGATCGCAAGGATCCGAAAGTAATCGCAGGACTAATCAATGAGGGGCGATTCTCTTACCCTTACCTTCCGGAAGGTGTCTATGCAGAGCTTAGGACGGCTTCAAACCTGAGATTTCAGGCGCAGGAGGAACTTACAAGAGTTCTTAATAGGATTGCAAGATGGTTCAGCATTTACTTTCCAGAGTATAAAGACGTTTATGGGAAGAAAGATGCAAAAAGCGGATTGATGATTTTAGCACAGGCACCATTGCCAGCAGACATTGCAGCGTTAGGTGTGGAAGGAGTGAACAAAATCTGGCGGGACGCAAAGCTGAGAGGCGCTGGACGAAAGAGGGCAAAGACCTTGGTAGCAGCTGCAGAGCATAGCATTGGCAGTCAGGAAGGTTTGACAGCAGCACGTATGGAAATAAAAAATCTGCTCAGTGATTATGAGGTTTATAGTAAAAGAGTCAATGAACTAATGGCTCTAATAGAAGACTTGATGAGTGGAATTTCATACACAGATAAGTTGCTGGAAATTAAAGGTATTGGAAGTAAGACCGTATCTGGATTTATAGCTGAAGTGGGTGACATAAGACGTTTTGATAACCCAAAACAGATACAGAAGCTAGCAGGATATGCACTGGTGGAGAACAGTTCTGGAAAACATAAGGGCGAGACAACGATAAGCAGACGTGGTCGCAAGAGACTGAGATATCTGCTGTTTGAGGTTGCAATGTCATTAGTTGGAAAAAATAAAGAGTTCAGGGAACTGCACCATTATTATACGACCAGACAGAATAATCCATTGAAGAAGATGCAGTCGCTGATTGCAGTTGCCTGTAAGTTGCTTAGGGTGATTTACAAGATTCTAACAACAGGAGTCAGCTATGATCCTGTAAAAATGCTTGGAGACATCAAGAGACCACCGATATCAGCACAGGCAGCATAAAAAGTAAAGCAATAAGCTTAAACCTCTGTTGAAAGATATCGCGGTTGAATTTAATTATCAAGGGTACGTTAGTACCGCTAAAGCGGCAAGCCCTTGACAATTAAATCCAGCCACGATAAATAGTAAACAAGAGGTTAAGCTGGAAACTGCCACAAATGTGGCTATACAATAAACAGAAAGCAACAGGAAAACGTCCGTTGGAAACAACGCTGTTGTAGGAGCAAAATCAGTAATCAAAACAAAGAATGAGCCAGTAGTCGGCAGGAATATTTTCCATAGGGCATAGACCCTGTTAAGGAGCTAAGCTGACACCCTGGTTATGGATAGGCAGGACGAAGGTAGTTAGGACGCATGCGGAAACGGATGGAGATCCTGGTGGATACAGGAGGTTAGCTGCCATAGAGGGATGGGTATACACAAGGCCATGTAAAGCGAAAAACAAAGACGTTTTACTTCGTGTACCCTAATACCACTATTTTAGTACTCGATACAAGAAATATCCATGACTATGGCCATTTATCTGAGATAAAGAAACAAAAAACCTTGATTTTTCAAGGAAAAAAGCTTGACTATATGAGGAGGTTATTATAGTAGATGATCATGTACGCACTCTTTTAGAGGATATGATGGAAACACTTCATACAACTCCTAATGGAGCTGCATTAGCAGCTAATCAAGTGGGTATTTTGCGTCGCCTTGTAGTAATTGATTTTGATGGTAAGTGTTTAAAATTAGTTAACCCTAAAATTATTGGCAGCAGCGGCTCTC
Organism: Sedimentibacter sp. MB35-C1; assembly: GCF_030913635.1. Lineage (NCBI taxonomy): Bacteria > Bacillati > Bacillota > Tissierellia > Sedimentibacter > Sedimentibacter sp. MB35-C1. Next base: position 129,328 of record NZ_CP133188.1, on the reverse strand, counting down.
AGGAATGTATTGAAGGTTGCCTGAGCTATCCGGGACGTTTTGGAAAAACAATTCGTCCACAGTCGGTTACGATTCAAGCACTTGATGAGAACGGAGAGAAAATAATTTTGACCGAAGAGGGAGAAATGGCAAAATGCTTTTGTCATGAAATCGAACATTTAGATGGTGAGATTTTTCTAGATAAGGTAATTGAGTTCTTAAAGTAATTTTGTATTGAGAGTATTAAGATAAAGGCAACAGAATGGCTATTTTTGCTTTGGTCATTACTCTTGTGTTTGAATTTCTTTCTCAAACACAGATTGTAGCTGAAATTTAAATATGGTATAATGAAATAAATGGAATTTAAGCAATATGATAAAAAGTTAATTTATACTATTTGTGAAGGAAGTTTTTTCTGTGTTTGAAATGATTTTTGATAATAACAAAGTGTTAAGTGCCATATTATTAATAGCTGTTTTAGGAGACTTTATAGTTCCATATACTCTTGCTCCATTTTATAAAGGTTATTCACATTCAACTTTTGTTATGAGCTCTTTAGGAAATCCTAATAGTCCAGTACATAAAATATATAATTTTTGGTTAATTCTTCTAGGGGTATTATTATTGTTATCCAGTAAATTAATATATATTAAATATCAGTTTATTTCTACAGGGCTAACAATTTCTGTTATTATGTTGTTGAGCACTTTTGCAATAGGAGCAGGAATAATTTCAGGGTTATTCAGTGTCAATGAAAGTAAAGAGGTTGTCACAACAGCATCAAAGGTTCATGGAGTTGGTGCATCAATTGGTTTTATATTTTTGTTATTTGTACCTTTAATGCTATCGATACTTTCCTTCAAAGGTAAAATTATATGTGACGGAATAATATTTCTTGTATGTTTTATTTTAGCTTTTATTTTTTTTATATTATTTATTGCAGCAGAAAAACCAAAATTTAAGAATACTATAATTGCAAGAGAGGGCATGTGGCAAAGGCTAACATTATTATTTATGTATATGCCCTTAATTTGCATTGCTATTTCGGAATTGATGTGCATAAAATAAGCAACACATGTCTCTTAACCTTAAATATAGTCCAATTACAACGAGCAATCTTTCAATTTGAGAGGTTGTTTTTTATATCCTAAATTGAGAAGTGTGTTGTTTGTATAAATGCGGCAAAGAGCAATGATACAAGGAAAAATCGTATGGAAAGGAAAGTGAAAGATAAATTTTAAAATAACTATTGACTCTCACATTATGATATACTCTACAATATAGATAAGCTCAAAAATACACATATATGTGAGGAAATAAAAAATGTTAAGAATAGGTGATTTTTCGAAATTATCAAGGATTAGTATACGAATGCTACGGCATTACGATGAAATCGGTTTGCTTATACCAAAGACGACTGATAGCTTCACTGGATACCGACATTATGGTGAAGATCAACTGCCAACAGCGGGTAGGATTACATCTTTAAAGGATATGGGTTTTAGTCTTTCTGCCATTGGAGAAATTCTCAAAAGCTATGATAATCCACAGGCACTGGCTGAATTCTTGACAATAAAATATGCAGAAGTCCTAGAAGAGACTAAAGAAACAAACCGTCGTTTACTGCTTCTTGATACAGCCATTCAAAGAATGAGAAAGGATGAAACTGCTATGAATTACAATGTGTCTTTAAAAACTTTACCTGAGCGATATGTTGCAAGCGTAAGAAAAACAATTCCTTCTTATGAGCATGAGGGAATGTTATGGGGAATCTTAATGCAGGAAACTGCAATGCTTAAAATGCAGGATGGCGATCCTTGCTACACCATGGCTATCTTCCATGATGGAGAGTACAAGGAGTCTGATGTGGATGTAGAGGTTCAGAAATCTGTTAAAGGCAAATATTCTAATACAGAAAATGTGATTTTTAAAACTGAACCTCCGATAGAGATTGCTTCTGCAATCTACAAGGGAAGCTATGAAAAAGTAGATGAAGTAAATGAAACTGTAGCTACTTGGGTAAGAGATAATGGATATGATTTTGATGGACTATCCTTCAATATCTATCATGTCAGCCCACATGAAACACAAAACCCGAATGAATACGTCACTGAGGTTTGCTATCCCGTTAAAAAGAAATAACATGATTATGAAGATGCCGTCTGCTGAAATTGCAGGCGGTATTTTTATGAGGAAACATTTTATACTATTTTGCGTTTCAAGTTCTGTTGACATATATTTATAGCTGTAATATAGTTATTTAAGCAATAAATTTGTAAGACACAATAGATTTGTTACATTTAAATATGTTTTTAAGACGCTAGGATGCGTGGGAGGATAAATTATGCTTAATAACACAGCTATTCAAGGCAATGCTTTTTATTGTATAGATTTCAACAAAATCAAATATGTTAACAATGGTATATTTTGTGTAAACAATGAAGGTTATATAGAGGAAGTTTACGAAGAAGGGCATAAAGATTACGATTTAATTAGATCTAAGTATTTAAAGAGTGGAAAATTAAGAATACTTTCCGATTCGGAAGTTATGCTTCCGGGATTTGTGGATTTACATATTCACGCTTCTCAATGGCCACAGGCAGGTACCGCTTTAGACAGGCCCCTTGAGACATGGCTTGGTGAATATACCTTTCCTTTGGAATCAAAGTTTAAGGATTTAGAATTTGCAAACGAAGTATATCGAGATGTGGTTAATACTACACTAAGGCATGGCACAACTTCAGCAATGTATTTTGCTACTGCAGATAGAGAATCGTCCACATTATTAGCAAGCTTATGTGGAGAATTGGGGCAGCGCGGTTTGGTTGGAAAAGTTGTAATGGATGATCCAAATAGTAATTTAGAGTTCTATAGGGATGCTTCTCCGGAGGAAGCTGTTTATGAAACTGAAAAGTTTATAAATGAAGTATTAGAAATACAAAATTTATACAAGCAGAAGGTTTATCCTGTTGTAACACCAAGATTTATTCCAAGCTGTACTTCCGAAGCTTTAACGGAGTTAGGGAGGTTAGCAAAGAAGTATGATGTTCATATACAGACCCACTGCAGTGAAAGTGACTGGGCACATCAATTTGCCAAAGATAAGTATGGTGTAAGTGATACACAAGCATTAGATAATTTTGGCTTAATAACTGAGAAAACAGTTATTGCACATGCGCCATTTTTAGAACCTGATGATTTAAAGATTATAACTAATAAAAAAACAAGTATAGCACATAGTCCATTGTCAAATGCTTACTTTGCAAATGCTGTACTACCTTTTAAGGATTTTAGCAGCAGGGGTGTTAACATAGGGATGGCAACAGATATATCAGGGGGCTACAGTCCAAGCATGTATCAATCTATAAGGCAAGCTGTAATATCTTCAAGAATGCTGCAAGAAGGTGTTAATCCTTCGCTGTGTCGTGACGAGAGAGGGCGATCATGCTCTTCTATAACTATTAATAATGCTTTTTACTCTGCTACCGCAGCAGGTGGCACAGCGCTGAATTTACCAATAGGAAAACTTGATAAAGGCTATTCATTTGATGTACAAATAATAAACATAGAAAATAATATACCAAGATTCTACAAAGAAAAAAATCCTGAAGATTTGCTTCATAAAATACTGCTACTGTCAGAGTCATCTAATATAAAAGAAGTGTGGGTTCAAGGAAGCAGAGTAAGATGAACAAGAGAACTAACCAACAACATGTATATGCTAACTTATATTTATTACACTATCTAGGGAGAAAGAATATATGAAAAAATTAATATTAACTGTACTATTAATATTGGTACTAAGTGGATGCAGTAAAGATAGTAGCAGTAAATTAACAATAGCAGATGATATTTCATATGAAATTAAGGTGGATAATTTAGATAATACAGAGTTAAATGCAATATTGTATTATCAAATAGGTATTGCGAAGTCTTCAAAAAAGGAGAATTTTTATTGGAAGGACAAGGTTGTATATAACCAAAGCCCTACTGTCGGAGGCTTTGGTGGATTAACTTATCCGGAGGATTCCTTTAAAAAACTTGTTGAGCTTGGTAAAAAACAAGGACTTTTTGATAATCTGCAGCCTATGGAGCTTGATGAATACTATTGCAATGAGCGCTATGAGGTCTTTGTAGGTACTGATAATGAACGTAGCGAATTATATTTCCTTATTGATGGTGAACTAAAATCTCTTTATTTAGAACTGGATACTAAAGAAAGTTTTCACATACTGGATGCTACTGATAGCACCTTAGTATGTGGTGGTGAAATTATATATAATATTGATATTGAATCAATGGCATATAGGACTATTAAATTGCCATCTATGTCACCTAATCTAATTGATAATAATATGTTTTATGGAGCTTATATCAAGGATAATATAATGAATATAAATCAATATAATGCAAATACAGATGAGTCAAAAGCATTATCAATCCAAGTAGATAATATTGTTAGGTTGGAAAAGCTAGCTAAGCTAGGTGACACAATTGTAGCACTTTGTACGGAGGACGAGACTTATAAGCCTATTCTTTTGTATTTTGACACTGATTTTAATGTTAGGGATATAAAGAGGATTACAGCAAGCAGTGAATATAATTATGTATCCTATTACGAAGGCAGAAGCTTTAAGCAATATGGAGATAAGCTTTATGGGACATTTGGGGTTGACGGAAAACGTATCAACGAGTTGGTTATAATAGATATACCAACTGGTGAACTTTTATTTCAAGCGGAGATATTCCATAAAAAGAAAAAAGGAAGGTACCTAGCTAATATTACCTTTATCAAGGAAGCAAATGATAAGCTAATAACCTTACCACAATTTGATATAAGCGGTGAAGACGTTATAAAATAAGGAAATTGTAGGGAATATCTTAATGATGAATTAATTGCTTATGGGAGAATTACGAATAATTGCGATAGTATTTTCGGAAGTACCAATAACTAATAGCATTGATAAATTTTCAGGAGAATAAAGTATAAGACAAGATTGGTGGATAGGTCTTAGAAGAGCAGTGGAAACTGCGAAAAATAAAAATTAGAAATCTAAAATCAAGAAGATTTTTAATTTATCACCTGTTAAAATTAAGTAGTAAATGAAGGTACCTTAGCTAAGCGCAAATTTAGACAGGAGGAAATATAATGATGAAAACGTATTTTAATCCGGGCTGTGCTTTGAGCATATATAAGCCTGAAGTTGAAAATAAAATTATAGAATTCTTGAATAAAAACTATGGGGAAGTTGAATTGCATAAAGTGTGCTGTCGTCATAACCCGCAGCTTAAATCAGGTTCGCTGATTATCAATGTATGTGCTGGATGCGACAGGCGCTTTAGAAGCTTATATGAGGGTATATCAACCATTTCTTTATGGGAAGTGCTTGATAAATTGGATACATTTCAATATCCTGACTACAAAGGTTTAGAGCTATCGGTGCATGACCCTTGTCCAATTCGTGAAAAGCCTCAAGTACATGAGGCAGTGCGTAACCTTCTTAAGAAAATGAACATTAATATTATAGAAGCAGAATTTTCAGGCACAAGATCGATATGCTGCGGAGATGACTTTTACCCTAAAATGCCTGTTAAAAAGGTTCGCGAAAAAATGAAAAAACGAGCAGACTCAATGCCTTGCGACGAAGTTTGTGTATACTGCGTTTCATGTGTGAAGTCAATGCATATTGGAGGGAAAAAACCTAGACATTTAATTGACCTTCTAATGATGGAAATAACTGAACCACAGATATATGATACTGTAAAATGGCACGAACAATTGCAAGATTATATTGATAAACACTAAGGGGTAGTTTCTATGACAAATGAAGAAAAATGGAAAGCGGTAATTAAAAATAATGCTGACAGTGATGGTAAATTTTTTTATGCAGTTAAAACTACAAGGATTTTTTGCAGACCATCTTGCAAATCAAAATCTCCTCTTAAAACTAATGTAGTTTTCTTTGATAATAAACTGCAGGCAATGGACGCCGGATATCGCCCCTGTAAAAGATGCCGGCCTGATCTTCTGGAGTTCTTCCCGACAGAGGAATTGACTCAGAAAGCTAAAGATGTGATAGATACGCATTTTGACGATAATGAAAAGCTTACAAAACATATTAAAAATCTGGGTGTGAACAAAAGCTACCTGAATAAATTATTTCTACAATCCTATGGTAAAACAATGACGGAATATCTGCGTTTTGTGCGGATAAAGAAAGCTAAAGAAATGCTGCTTGAAGGAGCAGCTATTGTTGATAGTGTTTTTGAATGTGGTTTTGGAAGTATGTCTGCCTTTTACTCGAACTTTAAAAAAGAAACAGGATATTCTCCAAAAAATTTTTTAGTAATAACAAAAAATAATTTATAAAATATAGGGTATAATTTTTACTACCAGAGATTAACAAGACAGCTTCTCGCATAAAGCTTTGATATGGTCAGAAGCTTCATAAAAAAGTTAGAGGTAAATAAATATGGAGAAAGTAAAGCTAACAATTAATTAAGCCATCAGCTTTACTACATATGCTGGTGGCTTGATTTATAATCTTGACTGTCTGGCTGCTTATTTAGCTATTTTTAGCCATATTTCCATGCTTGTAGTTTCCGGAGTGTGGCTTTTGTAGCGCTCTGCACCAAAAGGTTCTATTTGTAGATTGTGCTTTGGTAACCATGTGGAAAAGAGATATTGATTTGATTTGTGAAGCGCATCCATTACCAGCAATTCAAAGTTTTCAGCTTCAAATGAACATACAATATAGTCTCCCTTCGGCAGCTCCCAGTTAGCACAGCTGTTTGTGATTGCCGTTGTTTCTGCTTTTGCTCCTGCAAAATAATTAAAAAATTTTGTGTCAGTGCAGGGATAGGATACACCTATTTCCTCTGCATCTGCAGCAAGTCCAAGCTCAGCTGTCTTTTGATTATGAAATTTTCGCCAAAGTGTATCCAATGCGTTCACACCGGATTCGATTCCCAATCCTTCTACAAACTGAGCAGGCATCTTCTTTTTAAGGCCGATAAATTGGATTGGTTCTGTAAGTTGACGCCTGTTAATTTCAAGAACAATGCCATCAGTGATAAGCGGAACCCCCTCGTCAATGAGAGTATATCGTAGCAATAACTCTGGTTTGGTCATTCTGTTGAGTGTTTGCGGATTTTTACGATATTCGTCCGGAGTCATTCCAAAGGTATCTTTAAACGTTCTGGAGAAAAGTTTGTGCGATGAAAAGCCAAGCTCCAAAGCAATATCTAAGATACGCATGTCTTTTTGGCACAGTATTTCTGTTGCTTTTGCCATACGTCGCAGTTTCACATATTCTGCCACGGGTTTTTTCACTAATCGACTGAAAAGTCTTTGATAATAAAATGGGGAAAGTGCTGCTGTCTTTGCAAGGCTTTCAATATTAATTTCCTCGCCTAAATGGTCCTCAATAAATTCTATGGTTTGCTGTATTTGTTCCCATGCGTGCATGATATGCACCTCCTTTGAGAGTAGAATACCACAGAGGGTTAGATATCGCTTGACTGTGTATGCCCTTTTTATAACTGAGGTAAATTTATTTTAATAGAAACTCACTAATGAATTTAAACTCTTTTTAAACTGTACTGTAAATAAAATTGCTGTAAATATTACAGCGATTATATCGGCAACAGGCTCTGCCGCATAAACTGCCAACACCTGATTGTTCTTGAAAATCTGCGGCATTATATATATTAGCGGTATGAGAAGAACGAATTTTCTAACTACGGCAACAATTATTGAAGACTTAGCGTTTCCTATTGATATAAATGTCATTTGACAAGCAATCTGTACTCCAAATATAAACATAACAGTAAAATATGTTCTTATTGCGCTGATTGAAAAACTCATAAGCCCTGAGTTGTCAGTAAAAATACGGATAAAAAGCTGAGGGAACAGCATAATCATCAGCCATATGATTGTAGAAAAACCAAGGCTTATTTTTAATAAAAGTTTAAATGTGTCCTTTACTCTTTGGGAATTCTTTGCACCGAAATTGTAGCTTGAAATAGGCTGAGCTCCCTGAGCGAGGCCTTGTAGGGGAAGCATTGCAAATTGTAGAACGCTGACAATAATTGTCATGGCTCCCACAGCTACATCTCCTCCATGCTTCAGCAGTGAAGAGTTGAAGCAAACGGCAAGAAGGCTTTCGCTTGCGGACATAATAAATGATCCAAGACCTAAGGCAAGACTTGGCAAAATATAAATTGCTTTTAAGCGCATGTTTGACAGTCGTATTTTTAGTATGGTATTATTTCCGGTCAAAAAAAGTATTATCCAAACAGAAGATAAAAATTGCGAAATTATTGTTGCAAGTGCCGCACCGCTGACACCCATATTCAGAGCATATATAAAAATAGGATCTAATACTATATTTGTAATTGCACCAATCAACACAGAAATCATTGCTGTTTTTGCAAAGCCCTGTGCAGTTAAAAATGCATTCATACCTAATGTGGTTTGAACAAAAAATGTACCGATGGCATAAACGCTCATATATGCCGTGGCGTATTGAATAGTGTTTTCACTTGCACCGAACACCATTAAAATATCACGATTCCAAATCAACAGTACAATTGTTAAAATTATAGATATAATAATTTGAAATGTAAAACTGTTGCCGAGAACCTTCTCTGCTTCATCAACATCTCCTTCCCCCATCATAATTGAAGCACGGGGAGCACCGCCGGAGGAAATAAGCATGGCAAATGCAGTTATTATCATAATTATTGGCATACATACACCTACACCTGTTAGGGCAAGAGCGCCGTTATTTGGCATATGCCCAATGTACATACGGTCAATTATGTTATACATCATATTTATAAGCTGTGCAGTTATAGTTGGTATTGCCAGCTTTCGTAGAAGTTTTCCTATTGGTTCTTTGCCTAAAAATTCATTGCTGCTCTCAAGTTGCATTATGTTTACTCCTCATTAAGTCCGTTTATAGCATTATTAACTATTCTTTCATAAAATTTTTGGTGCTGATTTATTTCTTCTTCAGTAAAACCTGTATATAACTGTGAAAAGAAGTTGTTTTTTAATGAAACAAAAATTTCTTTAAGCATGTCTATATCTTTAATCACATTTAGATGAATGCGTCTGCGATCATTCTTGTCGGGTAATCTTTCCAAGTAACCTTTTTTTATTAGTGTATCAATGGTAATTGATACGCTTGCTTTTGGGAAAAAAAATAAATTGACTATGTCACTTGCTGTATCCTTATCAGGATTGTTAATAAGAAACATCAACACTCTCATTTCCGTCATATTCAACTCAAGTAGATCACAAGCCTGCTTTCCGTATTTTTCAAATAATCTCGTAATGGTTTGAAGACTCAAAAGTAATTCTGCACCGTTAATCATAAGTTTCACCTCAAATAATAGTTTAATAATAAACAGTTTATTTATGAACTATTATAATCTGATTGTTTTATTTGTCAATAGGAAATTGAATAGTAAAATTATACAAATGTGTAATTTGCATAAAAGTTTAATAGATGAGTAGTCTTGGATTGTAAGCTGAGTAGTTTATTACAATAGAAATACGAGCCGGATGTCATATAAAAAAACTATGATAGTATTTTATTACTATCATAGATAGAGTCCATGCCTTTTATGAGTGATCTTGCTTACCGTCTATTTAATTGACTGCCCTTTTTCGGCATATCCTCCAACATAACCGTTTTGCCTGGATGTCATGTTTGCGCGATTTTTTTCCTGAGGGTTTGCTATGCTTAGTTCTCTTGAAACTTCCATTTTAAATTGCTGTAATGCTTGTTTCGCTTCAGCAGATATTGAATTTTTTGGATTATTCATATATTTTCTCCTTTCATTTTATGCTGTTATTATTTGCATAGGAGATGAAATTAATCAAAAAATAAACTGTTTTAATATTATTGTAATATAAGTAATTTTACAAATTTTCATGGGAATATTCCTTTATTAATATAAGTTTTTATGCCCTCTGATAAAAATAAAATAAGGACCGACTCTTTATAGGGAAGGTCCTTGTTGCACTCACTAAGCTTCAACATGCCTGCTATTATATAAATACATGCTGACTGCGGAAAAGCATATAATAACATAGCCTAATACGCTGTGAAGATCCGGAATCTGTTGCAAAAAAGCAAAGCCTATTAATGCTGAGAATATAATTTGAGAGTAATCATATATGGATATTTCCTTGGCAGGAGCATAAAAATATGCCTTGGTTATCGCAAATTGTCCGACAGTTGCCATTATTCCAGCGCAAATAAGAAGTAATAGCTGGTTTAAGGACATTGGTGCAAATCTTCCCAGCATGAAGGGAATGCTTGCAATGCATGAAAAGCCGGAAAAAAACATAATGATGATTTTCTTTTCAACGCCTCTTTTTCCCAATAATCGCACCATTGTATAAGCTGCTCCGGCACCCATTCCGCCAAGTGCTGCTATTATTGCCGGAAAGCTGCTTATGTTTCCCGTAGGTTTTACTATAAAAACTGCTCCTAAAAAGGCGGTTAAAACCATTAATCCTTGGAATATAGTAATCCTTTCTTTTAAAATAAAATAAGAAAATATGATAACAAAAAACGGTGACAGCTTATTCAGCATGGAAGCATCTGATAAAACCATGTGATCAAGAGCATAAAAATTGCATATAATTCCTATGGTGCCGAATGTAGATCTCAAAATAAGAAACTTGTAATTCTCTTTTTTGATCTGTATTTTTTCTCCGTTTTTGATAAATATACTAAAAGTTACAGCAAAAGCAATAAGATTTCTGAAAAAGCTTTTTTGTATTGCCGGCAAATCTCCGGACAGACGTATAAATAGACCCATAAAGGCGAAAGCCAACCCCGCCAGTAAAATGTGAAAAATCCCTTTTGTTCTTGAATTCATTTGTTAACCTTTCATATGTTTATATATCCATGTAGTTTATGATTCAAAACTGTAGCCATTATATAATATAATTAAAGTTAGTGCAAATTAAATTGACGAATTCCCAAGTATTTAGGAATTGTTATAAAAGAAGAGTGTAACTTATTGATGCGCCATTGCAGCAAATTTAAAATTTAAATGTTAAACCGGTATTTTATTCACTGCCACGATGTAATGATATTGATGAATTCCTGAAAGTAACAAAAGAGATTTCTCAGTTATAATAACTAACTATATAAAATGCGGCTTGAACAATTTATTATAAGAAGGTGCCTAAGCATTTAGTATGTTAAGGCACCTTTTTCTTATTCCAGTTCAAAGCCTCCCCACTCAATTACTGTAAAGCCTTCCCGTGTAAATGTCTTAAGCTCTTGAGGGACAATATCGATAGGTTGGTTTAGAGGTTTGTAAACCATAAATATCCTCAATAGGCTGTCGGGCTTGGGAGTAATATTAAGCTTTGCGCTTTTTTCATAGGCGACTGTTTGGAATGTTATCAAATTATATTTGTTTTTATTCATTCGAGGTAGCCAGTACACGATAAAATCGTTTATTTCTTCGGAATTTAACCCCATGTATTGAAGCTTATTCTGCAAAAATTGTGAAGTGTCTTCTCTGGCAATAATAAATCCCTTTGACAGATCCCAGCTTGCGGTTCCTTCCCCTTCCCAGAATAAGTATGAATATTTCCTTCCATCGGCTTTATTTATCAAAGTTCCGTCAGGTTCAGCCGTAACATTCCAGCCGCCGTTGTAATCAGGATATGTGCATGTAAGCTCTCCGTTAAAATCAAGCCGTACAGAAACATCAGCTTTTTCTGCAGGGTATAAATATATTATGGGCTTTGCAAAATCTCCCAGAAACTTATATTCATAATATTGCTTGCCAGAATCGTATGTGCCAAGGTAATAGGAATCAACCAAGTCAGCAATATAGTAGCTGAGCATGCGTTCTGTCACAGGGATTATGTAAGGCTTTTCACCCGGTACAGCTACAGACATGGAATAATTATATAGACTAAAGGAAGAATCTTTCATATCCTTGCAATAGTCCTCCTTTATCCATCCTATAAGTGCCCAGTCTCCATAAATTGAACTGAATTCTCCCCATTTAAGCCTTGTAAATTCCTCGCCAAGGGATTCATCAAAAAAAGTTTCTTCTTCAAACACCATCGGTTCTCCATAATAATAGTAAGTGTCATGGGAGTCCTTGCTGAAGACCTCTGTGAATACAAGTTTGTCTCCTTCTAAATTAAACAGATAATCCGTATCGGAAATTTCACCGCTGTTTCTGTCCTTATAAGACATGTTGAACCATGCTTTACTGCCGTCATCGAGTTTTTTAATACCCAATCTGTTGCCAAGCTCATAAACCACTGTATGATAATTCCAGAGTGTATCAATATATACAAGATTATCTCCGTCAATGCGGTAAACATCCACATCTATTGTTTCAACACCATTTTCATCTTTCATCTGGTTCCAGTTATCTGGGTATTTGGAAACCATAACCTCAGGAGTTCCATCAAAATCAAGATCAAGAAGGGAGATACCTACAACAGAATCAGAAATTAAGGTATTATAATTTGAAGTTAAAATATTATATGCAGTCGTCATTTCACTGCTTTTGCCGCTGTTTTCTATAGTAAATTGCTGAGACAGTATTTTTTCGGCATCCTCAGAAATTAAATTGTATCCGCAAAGCTCGGCAGTTGAATTATATCCCGACACTGTTCCGTAGCTGCAACTAAAATTGTTGAACTGCAGGCGGGCATAAACATAATCTGCACCTAAACTTTCTAAATAACTTTCAATAGACTCATCAATTTTAGTAATTGTCAAACTGAGTGTGTCTGCCTCTATATCAATACCGTTAATCTCATATCTGCATAATTCACTTCTTGGGTGATATACAGGAATCCCTTTCATGTAGGCAGGGTCAATTATAACGTTGCAGCCATCTTGATTTTTTTTAATAAATCCGTACAAGGTCAAATTATCAATAGAATAACTGTACTTAATTTCTTTTATTTCCATATTAGACATATCAGAATCAGTGCATTCCAGAGATAATATCATATCACCATTCAAAATATTGTAGTCAGTTTTAAAAGATTCATCAGCCATGCCTTTATTTTTAAAATACAAATAATCCCTGCTTGCTATGGCAGTATCTATAGCACCAGTTCCGTATTCGATGTCAATTCCGTTGCAATATAGAGCCTGGCTGGAATTTCTTAAAATTTTGTAGTTGTAGTCGGAAACTGCAATTTCACAATCTGACAATCTAATAGACGATCCCAGATCGCCTGAAAATAACCATCGATTATCATCTCTCATTTCAAGATGAATGCTTTCAAGCTGTCCCTCTGTCAAATCCATAAGAGAAAACCTATTATCCACAGCATTTTCTTGGTTTTCAGGTTTTTCAGATTTCTCAGGTTCCACTGGATTTTCGGGTTCCTCAGGCATCTCTGGCTCTACGGATACATTTATGCCGGAATCATTATTGGTAATATCATCATTTGTTTTGTACGTATTTTTGCAGGATGTTAAAACAATACAGAAGATAAGTACAATAATTAATTTTTTCATAATTCACCTTCTTAAAAGTAGTTATATATATAATACCCTGACAATATTTATTTGTAAATGTTTCTTAAAAAAACAAAATATGGATAATAATTACTGAGGCTTATTTCAGCAGAAATGTTTGAAATACATTTATGACATTTAATTATCAAGTAGATAACAAAAGATATATGTGCTATAATCATAAGAAAGATAAAAAAATGACAATCACGTAAGACAGGAGGAAGCAATGACGGAGAAAAATTTTAATACACTGGAAATAAATGAAACTATAGCTTATATGATTGATGATCATTTTTTGGTTTGTAGCTTAGATGGAAGAATTATTTTCTCCAACAGGGCTATGCAGTCATATTTGGGCTATACTGACAATGAACTAAAACAAAAAAAATTTTTGGACATTGTTGCTGACTTTCAGATAAATAAAACTAAATCTTTTATTGCAGACACAACGGAAAAACCTTCTGAGCCGGAAGAATTATTATTAAAAGGCAAGCAAGGACATATTAAACTTCATGTAAGGACATTTAAAAAGAATAACTACATATATATTTACGGCAACGAAAAATATGCCGAGTATGAAAAAATACGTAAAAAGCTGGATGTTGAAATTGCAAATGCCATTAAAATTCATAAGCAGTCTCTTCCAGAAAGCCTTCCAAGCTCAGAAAATATCTCTTTTGCCTCCTTGTATATTCCGGCGCAGGAACTGGGCGGGGATTTGTTCGATGTATTTAAAGTAGACAACGGGTTGCTTAATGATTATTTTGAACAATATGTATGCTTTGCGGCTGACGTATCGGGACATGGACTTGACAGTGCAATGCTGGCTATTTTTGTTAAGGATACTATAAGAAGCTACTTTACACTAAAACATATACCAGGGCAGGTGCTATCACCTAAAGAAATTATGGAATTTTTTGTCGAGCAGTATATGAATGAAGGATATCCGGTAGAATATCTTGTCTGCATTTTTTTATCCGTATTTGATTTAAGGACAAATGAGCTGACTTATTGTAATGCGGGATTTCACATGTGTCCCGTACTTATAAGAAACAATGGATATGTAACAGAGTTGAACAAAGCAAGTCTCCCGGTTTCAACTGCAATAGGCACAGACTTGTACAAGTATGCAGACCAGTCTCTGCCCTTGTCTCCGGAAATGACGCTGTTTATTATGTCTGACGGACTGCCGGAGCAAAGATCAAACAATGAATTTTATGAGACCAGGCTTAAAAAGCTGTTTACTGAAATATATAAGCTGAAGCCCGATGACATAGTAAAAAAAGTCCACAAAGATTTTAATGATTTTCTAAAACTTGAAAAAATCAATGATGATATAACATTAGTTGTGGTAAAATTATCATAGATTTTAAACTATGTTAAATTAAGTTGTTCTAATGATGCAGAATTACAAAGTTATGATTTGTTCTTAAGAAGGAGAAAAGGTATTATGGAATCCGTTAGCATAAAACTTTTAACGTTGAGTGATATAGATCAGCTGTTTGAATTTGAAAAAGAAAATAGAGTATATTTTAAAAATATTGGATTGCCTAGAATAGATGAATATTACAACTATAATTTTTTTGTTCAAATTGTTAAAGAATTGGTTTGTGAACAAGATAAAGGTATGCACTATATGTACACGGTAGTAGATTCGGGAAAACAATTTGTCGGAAAGTACAATCAGTATATGCTACAACATGGAAAGTGGATAGATAGTTTGCTATTTGAAAAAATATTGGACTAAATAAAACTACATCATACTAAATGTAGGATTTGAACAATTGAGGAGGACATATGGAAAAAAATCAAGATGTAAAAAACAAAATACGCAGTAACAGAGAATTTATGAAAAGTACATTTGCTAAGGAAAGACACAAATCTGATCAGCAAAAGCAGCTTCCTCAGCCGCCTTTGACAAAAGCACCTATGAGCAATACTGCTATTAAACTAAGCAAAGAATTTTCTTCATTAATAAAAGAGCCTGATTATTTAAAATTGGTTCAGGAAAGAAAAACTCACCGTGTTTATAAAAATGAAAGCATAACTATTGACCAATTATCATTCCTGCTGTGGACTACTCAGGGAATTAAAGAAATAAGAGGAAATAATTATGCAACAGTTAGGCCAGTTCCGTCTGCAGGAGCAAGGCATGCGTTTGAAACATATTTGACGGTTTTAAATGTAGAGGGGCTAGAAAAAGGTATATATCATTACTTACCAATGGAACACTCCTTAGAATTTATTAAATCAGTTGACGAACTTGAAAATAAAATATCTGATAGCTTGAGGGGGCAGACATTTGCCGCAAAAGCAGCAGTTGTTTTTTTCTACAGCGCAGTTCCATACAGATGCGAATGGAGATTTCTTTTGGAATCACATAAGTTAATGCTGCTTGATGCAGGGCATGTAATGCAAAATTTGTATCTAAGCAGCGGAGCAATAGGCTGCGGAGCATGTGCGATGGCTGAATTTGATCAGGAATTAGTTGACAATTTGCTTGGACTTGACGGAGAAAATGAGTTTATAATATACATATCGCCTGTTGGAGTTATATAATGCAACAAGAAATATAGTGTTATATGCTTAACTATTCGCAGTAAATACAATTATTAGGAGAGTGTTATGTCAAAAACAGCATTTTTAATAGTGGATATGCAAAAAAATTGCAAAGAAGAAACATCTTGTAAAGCATCCTTTGAAAGGGCAGTAGAATATATTAATGAAATAAGTCAATATTTCCGCAAAAAAAAGTATCCTGTAGTAATTATACAAGATTTAGAATCAGGAGGACCGGAAACGGACGGCTTTAAATGTGTGGATGAATTAATAATATCAGATGATGATTTTTTTGTACATAAATCTTTTAACAATGCTTTTTGGAAAACAGAGCTGGATGCCATTCTTAAGAATGAAGGTGTGGACTGTGTTGTTATAAGTGGATTTGCTGCAGAGTACTGCGTGTTGTTTACATACAACGGCGCCATTGAAAGAGGGTATAACGCTTTTTTGCTACAAAAAGGCATAGCAGGATTTAATGATGATGAGATTAAACACATTCAGCTGCTGAGATCTGTTGTCAGCTATGATTCACTTGAATACTTTTTAAAATAAGCTCCAAGTACGAAGGAGCATGCATAAAAACGCAGCGTATTGAATCAAAGTATGCTGTAACACTTGGATTTGTGTCATTCGCAAATCCTTCTTTATTTGCAAAAAAATATATATCATAATAATAAGTAGAAAGTAGTAACATTTATATTGACGTTACATAAAATGTAATGTTATAATAAATGTAACGATATTGGGAGGTTGAATATGGAAAGAAAAAACTACATTGTACTTAGAACCGATAAAGAATTGAAGATTTTTATGTCACCTGTCAGACAAAAAATAATAAAAATAATGAGCAGAGAAGGCAGGTCGGTAACTTCTAAACATATCGCCGACAAATTGAACACTTCGCCATCTTCGGCACAGCATCATATTAAGCAGTTGGAGCAGATTGGAATAATCGAATTTGACCACAACGAAATTATAAACGGCATAACAGCCAGGTATCTTAGATTATCTGACAAGACTGTCAGCATAGGACAGGATTTAAATGATGGCTTATCACTGGAACGTGATGCTCTGGCAAGAAGCATTATAAATGAAACATATAACGGTTATAATGAGCTGATAACGTCAAAGAGAGAATTAATAAGTGAAGAGTACAGAAATGGAAATAGATTAGTAGATCAATTGACAGGCGTTGTTCATTTAACTACCCATGAGGCAAATGAATTGTTCAGCATTATAGACGATTTTATAAAAAAACATTCAAGAGCTTCAGACAATACTCACCCCTTTGAGTATGCTTTGATTGCATATAGATCAGATTTAAATGATAATGACAGGAATGGTTAATTATGAGATTAAACATATATTCTCTGATATTTTTCCTCAATTCATATATAAATGGCCTCATGGTTCCTATATTAAGTTTATTGCTTATGGATAAAGGCGCATCCATGAGTAATTTATCATTAATAATAGGCATGTATGCAGTTACCGTAGTTATTTTCGAACTGCCTACGGGAATAATGGCAGATATTGTTGGAAGAAAAAGGACGTTTTGTATATCATTGATTGTATCCTTGATAAGTTCATTATTTTTCTTATTTGGAAAGGGTATAGCTGCAATATGTATGGGAATTTTTATGCAGGGGCTTACCAGAGCAATATCTTCTGGATCGTTTGAAGCTCTGTTTATTGATTCATACATTGATTCATTTGGAAAGGTCGCATTGCATAAAGTAACCACAAGGATAAATGTACTGGATGCATTGGGATTATCGGCGGGAGCATTAACCGGCGGATTATTTCCTGAAATTTCAAAAAATTACTTTACATTATTAGGAACATACGATTTAAATATTATAATCAAAATAATATTAACGCTTACAGTTCTTATGCTTGCATTTATTTTTATTAAGGAAACAGCTGCAATAGAAACAGAAAAAAGAATATCATTAAAACAACATGTTAAAAGTAGTTCTGCATTTATATTAAAAAACAGGACTATTATTTGCATTTTTATTTCTGTTTTTTCAACGGGATTTTTACTCTATGCATTAGAGGTGTATTGGCAGCCTCATTTCATAACGCTGATGGGGGATGAAGGCTTTATGGCGCTTCTCGGCGTTATGGCATTTTTGTATTTAGCTGCGGCTATGGCAGGACATATTGTATCAGGTGTGCTAATTAAAAAGATTAACGCTAAAAAAATGTATTTAATTCTAAGAGTATTTCTGTCATTATCATTGATAATAATGGCTTTGCAATTGAACATTGCTTCTTTTATAGCGCTTTATGCATTGGTGTATTTGATTTTCGGTATGGCAAGCATACCGGAAGGTGTGATATTAAACGAAGAAGTGCCTAATGAAATAAGAGCATCCGTGTTATCTGTTAATTCATTGATTCTTCAGACAGGGGGATTAACTGGTTCGGTTGTGAACAGCATTATAATTAAACACACTTCAATACCTGTAGTGTGGATAATTTCCGCAGGGGTAATTGTAGTATCAATACTGCTGATATTTAAAGGCCTACTGTATAATCAGGCAAATAATAATGACAATCTTGTAGCAGTAAAAGATGAATAATAGTTTATAAAAATAATCACTTATGATTCTTCTTTTCAATTAACATTCAAGTAGATTATAAGAGATATTTATGCTATAATTTTAACAGGCATAAAACCGGAGATGTTTGGTTGAAGAAAACTATTATATTAAACCGGCAAGATACAAAACTTATATAAAGGATGGATGTTGTATGCAGCAGATACTGGAAGGAATTTTAGAAGCAATCGAGGACGAAATACGAGCTCAGAAACATTACCAAATGCTTGCTGAAAAAGCAGATGATCCAAAAGTTAAAAAATTTTTTGAACAATTAAAATCAGATGAAGAAAATCATGAGAAGGCTCTGAGAACCCGCTACGAGGCATTTGAAAAAATGATGAAGGCGGATAGAAGTAAAAGCTAACGTTATAAAGCATTTAAAGCAAACGGATACTGTTCTTTTGGATTATAATTTCTCCAAAGAACAGTTTTTTTAATATTTGATTGATTTAAGTTAAAGGTAGTCTGAAATACCAGAGATTTTTTAGATTTCATTTGCTACAAGCTTTGTGATTTGCTCTACGGCATGAGAAACTTCACGGTCGTTTATTACCTCAATATCACAATACTCCTTGTATAAAGGAAACCTTTCATTATACAGCTGGTATAATTTATTTTTTCCGTCTGCCAGAAGCGGTCTTATGTTTGTGTCAATATCTCGAATTATGTTGTCCAGAGGCCTGTTTAAAAATATCATGATGCAGTTTTCTTTAAGCATTTTGATATTTTCTTTTCTTTTTACAATTCCGCCGCCTGTGGCTATTACGTGGAAATTTAATTTGCTCAATGCCTTAGTGTGTTTTGTTTCAACATCTCTGAAATATTCTTCGCCTATTTGAAACATTTCCTTGATGGTTTTGTTTTCATTTGTCTCTATATATTTGTCCATATCTATATAGTCCATGTTCATTTTTTGGGATAGCATATAACCTACGGTGCTTTTGCCGCTTCCGGGCATTCCTATTATTACTATGTTTTTATTCATAATATAAATCTCCTGTTAAAACATATCTAGTATATTATCTATAACTTTTGCTTCGATTTTTGATTTGTTCCATATTTCTTGTGATTTAACAGCTTGTGCGGCAAGCATGTATAGTCCGTTTATTGCTTTTAAGCCCTTTTCTTTTGCTTCCTTTAGAAATAGAGTGTTTGGCGGATTGTAAATTAAATCTACAGCCGTGTTGAATTTGTTCAAAAGCTCTTTATCAAGCGGACTTTGCTCGGTTTTTGGAAACATGCCTATGGGAGTACAGTTGATTACCATAGAACAGCTGTATAATTTATTTAATTCATTGTACGTAATAATTTTATCATCCGGATATTTTTCTTTTGCCGATTTTGCATTTCTGGATACCAGAATTAATTCTTTTATACCGCTGTCCTTTAGATACTGCGTTACTGCTTTTGATGCACCGCCGGTACCCAGAACAACAGCTGTTTCATTTTCAATTTTCACACCTGCATGATCCAGCATCATTCCAAACCCATAATAGTCCGTATTGTATCCTGTGGATGCACCGTTTTTATCTATGCTCACTACATTTACGGCTCCGATTTTCGAAGCCTCTGGGCTGAGAAAGTCAAGATATTTAATTATGTCCAATTTATATGGTATAGTAACGTTTACGCCTTTATAACCAAGTGCCTTTAATCCGTTAACAACAAATTGTAAATTTTCTTTTTTTACTTCAAACAGTCCGTAATGACCGCTTGTATGAGTTTCTTCCATTATTTTATTATGAATTTGAGGTGAGAAGGTATGTCCAAGCCTTTCGCCTATTAAGCCATATAAATTTTCCATTAACAGATCCCTCTTTACAATATTTTAATTTCATTTTTTTGAATATCCTTGCAGGTATTCATAATTTGTGTAAAAACTTTTTCCATATAGGTTTTGTACTTCTCGTTTTCTAAATGATTCTTGCATTTTTCAATAACAATTTTTTCTCTTGCTTCATCTAATACCGGCAGATTGTGTGCTGCTTTATATTCTCCAACCTTCAACACTAAATTAAATCTCTTTTCTAAAAGTTTTACTAAATCAGCATCTATTGAATTAATTTCATTTCTTACTTTATTTAAATCTATTTTTGGTTCCATATTTCACCTTCCCTTTCCAATATTAAGTCGAGTATCACCAGTGCTGCAGCACCCTCAATAACAGGCAGTGCCCTTGGTACTATGCATGGATCGTGACGTCCTGATATAGTCAGTTCAGTGTTTTTCATAGATGAAACGTTAACGGTCTTCTGGGTAACTGCTATAGACGGTGTAGGCTTTATAGCTGTTCTGAACACTATGGGCATACCGTTTGTAATTCCTCCTGTTATCCCGCCGTTATTATTACTTTCGGTAATAATTTTGTTTTCCTTCATACAGTATGAATCATTTGCTTCTGAGCCTTTCATACTGGTTATATCAAAACCGGCTCCGAATTCTATTCCTTTGACGGCCGGTATGGAAAATATCATATGTGACAGCTTGCTTTCTACTGAATCAAAGAAGGGCTGACCAAGGCCTGCATCAGTATTAATTATAAATGTTTCTGCTACGCCTCCCACAGAGTCACCTTCATCTTTTGCTTTAAGTATCTCTGCCTGCATCAGTGCTGATTTTTCATCAGAAATAACGGGAAAATTCATGTTGCGCAAGTCTTTAAGAGTATTGGTTTCTATTTCAGAAATATCATCATCCTTAATCTTGCATATGCTTTTTATACGGCTGCCGATAAAAATATTTTTATGTTCCTCAAGTATTTGCATTGCAGCTGCACCGGCAAATGCCAAAGGTGCAGTTATTCTACCGGAGAAATGGCCGCCGCCTCGATAATCGCTGCATCCGGCATATCTTACAAACCCGGGATAATCACTGTGACCGGGTCTCATGGTATCCTTTAAAATATCATAATCCTTTGATTTCTTGTCTTCATTGTATATAATTGCGCATAATGGAGAGCCTGTTGTTTTATCTTCAAAATAGCCGCTTACAATATGGTATAAATCTTTTTCGTTTCTTAGAGTGGAAAGGCTGCTTCTTCCGGGTGCTCTGCGCAGCATCTGTTTTTTAATATAGTCGTGATTCAACCTGATTCCAGGCGGAAGTCCGTCTATAACCACGCCTATGGCTTCGCCGTGAGATTCACCGAAAATACTTATTTTTAATTTATTGCCGAACATCGAACTCATCTGACATACCTCCCAAAGCTTTATAATCATCCCAGAATGAAGGGTATGATTTATTTACAGCTGTATGATTTTCCAATATAATTTCTTTTTCACATTTTGTTGCCGCTATTGCAAGGGACATTGCAATTCTGTGATCATTCCAGCTGTTTACTGCGGCACCTCCTGCTAAACTGTTTAATCCTTTTATTAATAGTCCGTCTGGCAATTCCCTTATACTTGCTCCAAGCTTATTCATCTCGGTAGAGATTGCCCTTAAGCGATCTGATTCCTTTATTCTTAGGCGCTCCGCATTAATTATTTTCGTTGTTATTCCGTTTTTCAGCGATGCAAGCACTGCTAAAATCGGAACTAAATCCGGTATTTGAGATGCGTCAATTATGATTTCTTCATTGCTGCTTATTTCTATGTGCTTGTATTTTTCTATTATGTTTAGTATTTCCTTGTCTCCCTGTTTTGTGCTGCTGTCAAATCCGTTACATATCAAATCATTTCCGATTTCATGAGCTACAAGGAAAAAAGCAGCTTGCGACAGGTCTCCTTCAACTGTATAGTTTGCAGGCTCATACACGGAATTCCCATGAATTTTAAACTCCTTATAGCCATTGTTCACAATATTAATTTTGAAATTGCTTAATATATCAAGTGTTAAATCAACGTAGCCCTTTGATTCCAGTGGGCCTTTAATTTTAACCGTTGAATCACCGCTCAGCAATGGAAGAGCAAGCAGAAGTCCCGATATAAACTGTGAACTGATATTGCCTGAAACCTTGTAGCTGCCGCTTATTAGTGAACCATGCACAGACAAGGGGAGTAAACCGCCAGTTGTTTTATATTTGATTTTTTGTTCGTCAAATATTTTATAATAAACATCTAAAGGCCTCTCAACAAGCTTGCCGGAGCCTGTAAAAGTGCATTCTTCTGACAATATTGAGCCAAGGGGAATCATAAATCTTAAAGTTGAGCCTGATTCTCTGCAGTCAATATGAGTCGTTTGTATTTTATCGGTTTCCCTTTTTATACGCAAGCTGTATGTACCGTTGCTGTTCTCAAATAAGTTTATTTTTGCACCGAGACTTCTCATGCCTTCTATGGTAGCCTTTATATCCTCTGATAAAACAACATTGTCTATTAAACTTTCGCCACTGCTGCATAAAGAAGCGCATATTATTGCTCTGTGGCTTAAGCTTTTTGATGGAGGTGCTTTTATTTCTCCTTTAAGTTTAGAAGGTTTTATCGTTATGCTGTTCATTTGTATTCTCCTGCTCAGATTTACTTTAGGAAGTTGTTTATATTTTTAACAGGCATTTGCGCTATATAAGCTTCACCTATTTTTTTCAATAAAATTAAGTTTATATTCTCTGAAATATTTTTTTTATCTAAAAGAATTGTTTCCTCTATATAATTCATGTCAATGTTGGGGAAACTGTAATCTATACTGAAGTTTGTCAACAGATTTTTTACTTTTTCAGATGTTCCCGGTTCGGTATATCCGAGAGCCTCGCTTTTCTGTGTTATAAAATACATACCTGCTGCCACCGCTTCTCCGTGAGTGTATGTCTCGTAATTATAGTATTTTTCAACAGCATGACCTAATGTGTGGCCGAAATTTAATATCATTCGTATCCCGGTATCTCGTTCATCTTGTTCAACTATTTCTCTTTTAATATTGCAGCATGTGAAAATGATAGTATCAATATTATTTAGTAATTCTTCTTTAGATTTTATGCGCATCAATAATTCATAAAGCTCTGAATCTTTAATGCACGCATACTTTATTACTTCTCCCAGGCCGTCCTTGATAAATTTATCAGGAAGAGAATTAAGTACCTCGGGGTCTATAAGAACTTTTTTCGGATGGTAGAAGCTTCCGACTAAATTCTTGCCCTGCTCCAGATTCACAGCTACCTTTCCGCCTATACTAGAATCAATTTGTGCTAAAAGGGAAGTTGGAATTTGCACATAGTCTACACCTCTCAAATAGGTTGATGCAGCAAATCCGCCTAAATCGCCTACAACTCCTCCTCCCAAAGCAATTATCATGTCGCCTCTGGTTATTTTTGATTCCAGCAAGCGGGTATATACACTTTCGAGCACTGTCATGGATTTGCTTTTTTCGCCGGGCTCCAGTATAATAAAGCTCGCATTAAAACCGCAATGTTCTAATGAATTTTTTACTAGCTCGCCATACAATGAATATACATTTTTATCTGTAATAACAGCAATTCTATTCCCGCCATATAGTTTTTCTATTTCAAACCCGATATTATTAATAATTCCTTTTTCCATCATTATATCATATTTTTTTGTCTGAAGGGTTACATTTAGTACTGTCATATATTCATCTCTTTTCTTCTTGCTCTGCTTTTGTTCATGAAAAATTCCAGGCTGTTTCTATCGTTGCACTTAATAACATTATAGATGTCAGTTATGTCTGAAATAAAATTACTGATCTCATTTAATATATTATCCTTATTCTCCAGTATCAGTTCACTCCATAGCTGAGAATTAATGTCTGCCACTCTTGTAGCATCCTTAAAGCTTCCGCCCACGCATTGAAAATTATTGTCAAGACTTGCATTGTTCATTAACGTGCATGCTATAATATGAGGAAGCTGACTGGTGAATGCAATTTTTTCATCGTGTGTTTGAGGTGACATTTCAATAATTTTATTAAAGCCTATGCTTTTTATTATTTGCTTTAACATTATTAAAGAGCTGTCCGAGGTGTTTTTGCTTGGGGTCAGAATGTATTGTGCATTTTTAAAAATATCGGCATCAGAATGGTTGTAACCTACTAACTCCCTTCCTGACATGGGATGCCCTCCTATAAATTCAAGGTCATCCCTCATTATGCTTAAGATATCTGAAACAATTTTGTTTTTCATCCCCATAGTATCTGTAATAAGCGCATTTTTCTTAAAAGATCTCATGTTGTTTTTCAAAAAATCCATGGTGGCATTAGGATATGTGCATAATATTACCAGATCGGAATGCTCGAGAGGATACTGCGGTTCTGTATATCCATTGTCTATTACGCCTGATGATTCAGCTTCATTCAATGCATCTACATTTATATCAATTGCCCATAACTTGTTGGTTTTTATGTTTTTTCTTATAGCTTTGGCATAAGAACCTCCGATTAAGCCTATCCCAACTATGGTTATATTTAAATCAGACATGGATTTCAATTTCAACACCTCTCTAACCTTTATATAGCTTTGTTTTCTATTTCAGCAATTAGTTTTAACTTTTTCATAATATCATCAAATCTGTTTGGTTTAACAGACTGACTTCCGTCGCACAATGCATTTTCAGGGTCATTGTGAACCTCAATTATTAGTCCGTCGGCTCCTACAGCAACAGCTGCTTTTGACAGTGCTTCCACCATCCACCATAAGCCAGTTGCATGGCTTGGATCTACAATTACAGGTAAATGGCTAAGCTTTTTAATTGCAAGTATTGCACTTAGATCCAATGTGTTTCTTGTGTATTTTTCGAATGTTCGTATGCCTCTTTCACACAATATTACATTTTCGTTGCCACCGGCTAAAATGTATTCGGCAGACATAAGAAGTTCTTCTATGGTTGAGGATAGTCCTCTTTTCAGCAGAATAGGTTTATTAATTTTTCCAAGTTCTTTCAGTAACTCAAAGTTTTGCATATTTCTGGCACCGACTTGAATGATGTCAACATCCTCTACAAAGTCATCAAGAAATTCTGTTGACATAATTTCTGAAACAATAGGAAGGCCGGTTTCTTTTTTGGCGTATTTCAAAAGTTCAAGCCCATGTTTTTTCAGTCCTTGGAAGCTGTATGGTGAAGTCCTAGGCTTAAAAGCGCCTCCTCTTAAGAATCCTGCTCCAGATGCCTTTACGGATTTTGCTATGGATAAAATTTGTTCTTCACTTTCAACAGAGCATGGCCCGGCTATTATTGCCAATTTATTACCGCCTATGGTTTCATTACCTACTTTTATTTCTGTGTTGTCCGGGTGAAATAATCGGTTAGCTTTTTTGTATGGTTCCTGTATGCGAATTACGTTATCGATAATTCTGTTTTTTTGAAATACGCTTTGGTCAATGTTATGGGTGTCTCCGACAATACCTATAATTCTGTAATTCATTCCTATCGACTCGTGTGGTTGGCAGCCCATGCTGCAGATTTTCTCCTTTATTGAAGAAATTTCCTTTTCAGTTGCAAGTTTGTTAATAATTAATATCATTTTTCTGTCCTCCGATTTGTATTTTGTCCTAAATAAATAAAAAGAGCCCTATAAAGGACTCTCCAATAATTTCTTATAAGATG
Organism: Sedimentibacter sp. MB35-C1; assembly: GCF_030913635.1. Lineage (NCBI taxonomy): Bacteria > Bacillati > Bacillota > Tissierellia > Sedimentibacter > Sedimentibacter sp. MB35-C1. Next base: position 103,153 of record NZ_CP133188.1, on the reverse strand, counting down.
AGAAAAATTTAAATTACCTGAGATAAAACAGGCAAAGCATTTTTTATCAAAATGCCGGCATTAATCCTTTATAAATATATTTATGCAGTTTTTTTATATAACAATAAAAGTAATAATAATAGTAATAATTACTCTGATAACGGCTATATAAATTAGTTGCATAAAAGTTATTTATAAATTCCATTATAAATTTTCTCCTTCAAATATCGTTTAAGCTATTCTAACACATAATTTGAACTTGTCAATAAAAAATTTATAATTATTAATAATTTTACGCAGTCAATACATGCCGCATGTTTAGTATTTAAAGCTACCCAGAATTTTAAAAAATGGGAGTTTTTGTTCAAGCTGACAAAGAATAGTTTGTATTCTTTTGTCTAAGATATTTCCCTCGAAATCCAAATAAAACAAGTATTTCCAAGGACTTCCCAAATCAGGCCTAGAGTAAATATATGATAAATTTATGTTGTAGTAGGAAAACAGAGCCAGAGCTTTATCAAGTGTTCCTATTTCATGAGGTACCGTAAATACTATGCTGATTCTATTATGGCTTTCGTCAGCAATCAGGTATTTTGATATTGCCCCGAACCTGGTGTAATTATGTTTTGAATTAATATTATTCTCAAGGATTTTTAGACCATAGTTTTCAGCTGCTTCAGGCGAACAAATACATGCAGCACTTTTGCTGTTCATTAAATATATTTTTTGAGCCGCAACTGCCGTGTTTGTTTCATTTATTGCCTTAAACCCGCGTAAGTTTATATAATCCTTGCATTGCATGATTGCCTGAGGATGTGAATACACAACTTCTATGTCATTAATGCAGGAGTCCATGGTTCCTGCAATGCAGTGATCCACCTTTCTGATGTAATTATAATTTACATATAAATCATATCTCAATAGCAGATCATAAACGTCAGTAACGTAACCCGCAGTTGAGTTTTCCACAGGTACGATTCCAGCTTCAGCATTTCCGTTGTGAACATCTTTAAATACATCCTCAAATGTTGATTTATTAATGTAATTTTTATTTTTAAACAGATTTTTTGCCGCTCCTTCTGAATATGAAAAAGGCAGGCCCTGATAGCAGACATTATCAATTTCAATTGGATCAGTAGTATAATTAACAGAGCATTTATTATTATGTCTGCTTCTTTTATATCTGTAATTGCTGTCCAAAGACAATAAGTTGTCAAGAAAATAATTATATTCAATAGAGTATTTATTGTTGGTTTCATTATTTTTGACGGAAGTTATTTTGTCTGAGACGCTGCTTTCTGCTGAAACAATTTGATCTAATAAAGACATTCGCTTTTCAAATATATCTTTCATTAAATCATCATATTTATTCATTTCAGCAACTAAATTACTATATTGTGTCATATCTTACCTCCATTCTTTATAAAATAAAAAACCTTCCGCCTCCATATTGTTAACAATATAGGGACGAAAGGTTAAAATTCAACTGTTCCGTGGTACCACCCAAATTCGGCATATGCCGCTCTTTTTTCGAATACGAGATTATAATCCGATATTCTATCCTTGTAACGCAGGAAGTACGCTCAAGCTTACTTAATTCAGCCGAGTGCTCAAGAAGGAACTTCAAAATGATTATTCTAATATTCGCTTGCAGTCAATGGCGAATACTCCCTGGTAGCTTCTTCAAATTTACTTTCTTCTGTCATAGCAGTTTTATTATTGAGTTTTTAGTATGATATTACTAAAATTATGTTTTGTCAATAGTTTTTTTAAAATACTTTGCATGTAGAATTTATTTTGGCGATATGGCAGAGTACTATTCGAATTCAATAAAACATTTGAAATTTTTTTAACAATATGTGATATATTGGTTGCAAAAAAAAATTAAATCTAATATAATTAAATAAATAGCTGTATCTGACACCGAATACGGGATATGAGGTGAAAGGCCGGGCAAGTACATGATTAATTGTGGAATTCTGCGCCTTTTTGGCGTTTTTTTTATTATAAACGGAGGGTTAACATGGAAACAAGAGTTGCTATTATAGGAGTAATTGTAGAAGATATTGATTCGGTTGAGAAACTAAACGGAATTCTGCATGATTACAGCATGTATATCATAGGTAGAATGGGAATTCCATATAAGGAAAAGGATATTAGTATTATTAGTATTGCAGTGGATGCGCCTAACGATGTAATCAGTGCCCTTTCAGGCAAGCTGGGGAAATTGCCGGGAGTGAGCAGTAAAGCAGTATATTCTAAGTTCCCTGCAAAAACGAGCGATGGATAGGATGAAGTATCTTATTGATAAACTGCACAAGGCTCATAATCTTACCACTGAAGAATTTAAGTCGCTGATTGAAGGAAGAACTCCGGAAATTGCAGAATATCTATTTGAACGAGCAAGACAGGTGAAAATAGCAAATTATGGTTGCGATGTGTATATCAGAGGGCTGATTGAATTTTCTAATTACTGCAGGAATGACTGCTATTACTGTGGGATTAGAAAAAGCAATGCTGGAGCAGAACGCTATAGGCTGACCGAGGAGGATATTCTTAACTGCTGCAATACAGGATATAACCTTGGATTCAGAACATTTGTACTGCAGAGCGGCGAAGATTTATACTTTACGGATGAAAAGATGGTGCATATTATTAAGTCTATAAAAAATTGTTATCCAGACTGCGCTGTGACGCTGTCAATAGGGGAGAGAAGCTATGAAAGCTATAAGGCATTTTATGATGCCGGAGCCGACAGGTACCTCTTGCGCCATGAAACAGCTAATGAAGAACATTACAAGAAGCTTCATCCGGAAAACCTTTCTTTGTTAAACAGAAAAGCCTGCCTTTTTGATTTGAAAAAAATCGGATACCAGGTTGGGTGCGGATTTATGGTGGGGTCTCCTTATCAGACTGTCGAAACCCTTGTAGAAGATTTGATGTTTATAAAAGAACTGCAGCCGCATATGGTGGGAATAGGGCCGTTTATTCCACATAGCGACACACCATTTGCCCATAAAGAGAGCGGAACATTAGAATTGACATTGTTTATGCTGGGGCTCGTAAGGCTGATGATTCCTGAAGTATTAATGCCCACAACAACGGCTTTAGGTACAATTGATCCCCTTGGGCGCGAAAAAGGAATTCAGGCCGGCGGTAATGTAGTAATGCCGAACCTGTCTCCTGTTGCCGTAAGAAATAAATATATGCTATATGATAATAAAATCTGCACAGGTGATGAAGCCGCCGAATGCAGGTTTTGCATGCAGAAACGAATGGAAGGTATAGGCTGCCGTGTAGTAGTTTCCCGTGGCGACCATCGTTCCTGCAATAAATAAAACTGAAGGGAAAGAGATTCTGACCCGATAAAGAGAGGAGAAAATATGTATAATCCAAAATCATCAAAAGCAGAGGAGTTTATCTGTCACGACGAAGTGCTCAAGACGCTTGAGTATGCAGAAAAAAACAAGAAAAATACAGAACTTATTGATAGTATTATCGAAAAAGCCCGTCTTAGAAAGGGTCTTACCCACAGAGAGGCAGCAGTTCTTTTGGACTGTGAGCTGGAAGAGAAGAATCAGGAAATATATGCACTTGCAGAGCAGATAAAAAAAGACTTTTACGGAAACCGCATAGTTATGTTTGCTCCGTTGTATCTGTCAAATTATTGCATCAACGGATGTGTATACTGTCCGTATCACTTCAAAAACAAACACATTACCAGAAAAAAGATGACACAGGAAGAGATTGAACGTGAGGTTATAGCATTGCAGGATATGGGACATAAGAGGCTTGCATTGGAAGCTGGAGAAGATCCTATAAATAATCCTATTGAGTATATTTTGGAATCAATTGATACCATATACAGCGTTAAGCACAAAAATGGTTCAATACGACGTGTAAATGTAAATATTGCAGCAACAACCGTTGAAAACTACAGAAAGCTGAAAGAGGCCGGAATCGGTACATATATTCTGTTCCAAGAAACGTACCACAAGGATAGCTATGAAAAGCTTCACCCCACAGGGCCAAAGCATAATTACGCATATCACACAGAGGCTATGGACAGGGCTATGGAAGCCGGGATAGATGATGTTGGCCTGGGTGTATTGTTTGGACTTGAACTGTATAGATATGAATTTGCTGCTCTGGTAATGCATGCAGAGCATCTTGAGGCAGCGTTCGGCGTTGGGCCTCACACTATCAGCGTACCGAGGATCAGACCTGCGGATGATATTGATCCGTCTGCATTTGATAACGGAATAAATGAAGATACGTTCGCAAAGCTGGTAGCCTGTATCCGAATAAGTGTTCCGTACACAGGAATGATAGTGTCTACACGGGAAAGCAAGGAATGTCGTGAGAGAGTTCTGCATCTTGGTATATCTCAGCTGAGCGGAGGTTCTAAAACAACTGTGGGAGGCTATGCAGAGACCGAGCCTGAAGAAGAGGATTCGGCACAATTTGAGCTTAGCGATAACAGAACACTTGACGAAGTCGTTAAATGGCTTATAGATTTTGGATATATTCCAAGCTTCTGCACGGCCTGCTACAGAGAAGGAAGGACAGGAGACCGTTTCATGCAGCTTTTAAAAAGCGGACAGATACATAATTGCTGCCATCCAAATGCACTCATGACGTTAAAGGAATATTTGGAGGACTATGCTTCTCCTGAAACAAAGGATGCAGGGGACAAGTTGATTTTGCATGAAATTTCTAACATTCCTAAAGAGAAGGTAAGGAAAATAGTTCTTGAAAATCTGGGAAAAATCAGCCGCGGCAGCCGGGATTTCAGATTCTAGGGAGGTATGTATGGGACTAAATGAAACGCCTGCCGCAAACAGGATTCACATAAGCTTTTTCGGAAAAAGAAATGCCGGTAAATCAAGCGTTATGAATGCTGTAACCAACCAGGATATGGCAGTTGTATCTGATATAAAAGGAACTACAACAGATCCGGTTTATAAATCAATGGAGCTTTTGCCTCTGGGTCCTGTTGTGATGATAGATACTCCGGGAATTGATGACGAGGGAGAGCTTGGAGCGCTTCGCATCAAAAAAGCGCAGCAGGTATTAAATAAAACCGATGTTGCTGTTCTTGTAATTGATGCCGTTGAAGGAAAGTCCGAAGAGGAAGAAAAGCTCATTTTACTCTTTAAAAAGAAAAACATCCCGTATATTCTTGCATATAACAAGGCTGATTTGAACAAAAAAAAAGAATCCTTAAATGAAAACAGCATTTATGTCAGCGCAAAAACAAGAGAAAATATTGAAGAGCTCAAAGAAAAAATAGGGAGTTTGGTACGTGCGGATGATTTTAAGCTTAAGATTGTCGGAGATATACTGAACCCGTTAGACTTTGCTGTTTTGGTAGTGCCCATTGATAAAGCTGCACCTAAAGGAAGGCTCATACTTCCTCAGCAGCAAACAATCAGAGATATTTTGGAAGCTAATGCAGTATCTGTTGTGGTAAAAGAATCTGAATTTAAGAAAACTCTTGAAAACCTTGGTAGAAAGCCGAAAATAGTTATTACAGACAGCCAGGTGTTTGAAAGGGTGAACGCCGAAACTCCGGAGGATATTTATCTAACATCTTTTTCTATTTTGATGGCCCGATACAAAGGTGTGCTGAAAACAGCTGTAAACGGAGCCAGAGCTGTTGATTTGCTGCAAGACGGCGATATAGTTCTGATTTCGGAGGGGTGTACACACCATAGGCAGTGCGAGGACATCGGTACAGTAAAATTACCGCGGTGGATTAAAAACCGAACCAAGAAAAACATTGATTTTAAATTTACTTCCGGAACGGAATTTCCGGACGATTTGAGCAGCTTTAAGCTGGTTGTTCACTGCGGAGGCTGTATGATTAACGATAGGGAGATGAAGTACCGCCAAAAATGCTCAGAGGACATGAAGGTTCCGTTTACAAACTATGGAATTTTGATTGCATACATGCAGGGAATATTAGAGCGAAGCATAGCTATGTTTCCTGATATTGATAGTTATATGTGATATTGCTAATTGATAAAAGACTATAGTACCCTTTAAAGTGGAAACATAGTCTTTTTGTCTGTTTATAATATGCATATCCATGCATTAATATTTTAGCAGAATATGTGATGAATAATTAATTCAATATTATAATTTGAAAATTTAAGTACGCTGCAAATATACACCATAGAAGATAAGGTATTTGCAAATATGCTGCTATTGGCTTTACTCTATAAAATTGTACAATCATTATAATAATGCAGGCTATAAGGACTAGAAGCAGAATGAAAGACATTAAGTAATTTTGAAGATTGAAAAAAATTATGGACCACATAAAATTTAAAAACAGTTGTACAAAATACCACTGTAATGCGGATTTTTTGTAATGGCTGTGTGAAGTAAAGACTATGTATGATGATATGCCCATCAGTATATATAAAATTGTCCAAACGATGGGGAAAATAAAAAAAGGCGGCATTAATGCAGGCATATTGATTTGGCTAAAAGAGGATAAGCCGTTTTGTGTAAGCATTGCAGAAATTTGACCGACTGTAAGAGGAATTAAAATGCTCACAAGCAAAGTTGTAATCTTTTTGTTCATATATGTATAACTCCTTTCATTTTGTAGTAATATATTAAATACACTTTAAATTTATGCATAAATAATTATTGATTTTATGGACTTCTTAATATTATAGTTGTACCTTGAATCATTGACGCCTATTCTATTGTTTGTTATAATATTATCAATTAATGTTGCTGGAAGGAGTGTATACATGGGAAGCAAGGTAAGGGTATGGACGAAGCAAAATGCTAATATTTTAGGTGATTTAGATAAAAATGGACGCTATATTGTGAAAAGGGAATACATACAGCAGAAGATGGAGGACCACGCACAGCTATACTTTGATGTTTATAATTGGTATCGCAAGGCAGCTGAAGAAATTGCGCCTGTGCCTGATGATGCGGAATATCCTATTTGGGTATCTTTAAAGGAAAGCGAAAAAATACCGAACAGTGAAGGAAATGTATTGCTGGAAATTGAAGTGAATGAAGAAGATCTTATTACAGTAGATATTGAAAAATGGGGACGAATTGTAAATTATGGCTATATACCAAAAGACAGGGCTGATCAGAGGGAGCACGACAAGATGCTTAGCAGCTACGGAACAAACGATTGTTCAGCATATATGTCACCGTTTTTTCCGATAATTAAGAAAAAAATTATAAAAAGCTGGGACAGGATTTTTGATGAAAGTATTACCTTAAGCCCTGTTCGTGTAGGAACATTATGGGAGTTGAAAAAAGAATGGATAACAAAGATAGAAAAGTAACTCTTTATACTATACAAACCGAAAACGTTTTAGAACAATTGAAAAAAAATGGACACCATACCGCAAAAATGAAATTCATTAAAGAAAAGTACGGCGAAGTTGCCACGACATTTGTTGATGCTTACAAATGGTATGTATCAAATGCTGAGAAAATTGTTTCCAGACCCGTTGAAGCAGAGTCGGCTGTTTGGGGATATGGTGATCCGAAATACATTGAGAAGCATAGCGGGTGTCAAATTTTGCAGCTTCATGTACCCGTGGAAAAGGTAGTATTTTTTAGAATGATTGACTGGAACAAGCGCTTGAATTTACGATATATAGGAAAAAACCAACAAGAAGAAGATTCATATAATCAAAAGCTTGTTCAGCATGGAGTGGACTATGAAGGAAATGTGTTCCTTACACCGTTTTATCCTCAGCTGAAAGGCGAACTGACAAGAAGCTGGAATAACTTGTTTCGCTATGACAATCTTGTCAAGGATCAGGGAGACTTACTATTTCCTGATATGCAGGCAGGATTTTGGTGCCTGGAATGGGAATGGGTTCAAAAAATACTTTGAGAATTGACAATTATAGATGTCTATATGTTAGTACCAGAACATTCTTTAAATGGATGGTTATAAGTACAGCATCAATTTATACGGGCAATACATAGTCTAATATGTGGAGAAAGAGAACATGGTTACAAAATTTTTGCTTACTGGGAAGATTTACAAATACATTAGCTATTTCATATGTTGCATTTTGGTTGCATTTCTTATTATAAGTCTGTCGGCTTGCACCTATTCTTCAAAATCTGAAGTTGAAACTGTTCGCATAACTAAACAAATTGGCGATGAAATTGCTCTAGAAACATTTGATTTAAAAATAAGAGGTGCCGAAGAAGACAAGTTAATCAGCTCATATTACGGTTCAACGGCGTATGCGACAGATGGGTTTAAATTTGTATTAGTTGTATTAGAACTTAAGAATACAACAGATAAAGAGTTTGAATATATACCTGATTTGAAACTGGAAGATAAAAGCGGTCGTGAATTTTATCCGTATCCTAACACTATTGGAAATATAAACAACCATATTGAAAAAAGAAAATTATCACCGGGTATAAGTGAAATAGGCTACCTTATTTACGAAATATATGAAGACTGCGAGAGCTATAGTATTATTGCGTCTAATGAAGAAAAAAATGAACGATATGAAGTCAACATAAAATAAAAATATGTAAACATATTTAAAAGGCTTAAGGGAAATCCTTAAACCTTTTTTGTTATTATTCAATCACATCCTCAGGAAGGCTTGTTTTAAAACTGTGTTCTGTCAATGCTGAAAGATTTTCTATTCTTTCATTAATTATGTTTCTGAAGCAGTTCGGTAGATGATCTCCGTGAGCTCTGTGTATTGCAACGCATTCAATGCATTTGCCGTGATATTTGCAAGGCTCCTTACAACTACAATGATCTTCTTTTCCAAGACTTTCTTTTACTTCTGCAACAAATTCATCTTGAAGTTTTTTGTAAAGAGAACGATCTCCTCTTCTGTGCGCTTCTAAAGCTTCTTTTTCTTTCGGGTTGTTATCGATTATCATTAAACGCCCTCCAATTATTAATAATTTATTATATTATAGCACAATATAATATTTATTTTATTATAAAATTTTTTACTTTTTTGATGGATTCTTTTCATTCTCACAGTATTGGTGATCACCCGTAAGATGCTGGAGGCAGCCCTTGCGCTCAATATCGCAGGAGACTAGCTTGGTTATTTTCTGAGAGACTTTTATAAGTAAATTTTTATTTACATCATAATGAGTGTAGTAACCTCTTTTTTCACCTGATACGATACCTGCATTTCTCAATACTTTAAGGTGCTGAGAAACAGCAGCTTCCGATATATTAAGTTGACGTGCAAGCGCTCCTACGCAAAAATCATACTCAATCAGAAGTTCTATAATTTTTAAACGGTTTTCATCTGAAATTGCCTTCATAATATTCAAAAAATTATCCATTTAGTTTATATCCGCCTTATTTTGTAAAGTTAAACAATGTTTGTTTAATAAATAAAAAACGGCTGTGCTTGTTATGAACAGCTTGTTTACTAAATAGAATACAGCTTAAAATATCATATGTCAAGTTGTACAAATGATATATAAATAATTGCATGATTAATTGATTAAGTTTATCTTTTGGGGTTTCTGTACGCAAAAGTAGTTGACATTACTATCTTCAAAGTATACAATATTTGCACAGACTATAGTCTGTGACTTTGGTCTGTATAAAAAGGAGGAAAAATTTGAATAAGAGAACAAAACAAGCAAATGAAACTAAAAAAAGGATTATTGATTGTGCAAGAAAACTTTTTGCCGAAAAAGGGTACAACAGTGTAACAGTAGACGAGATAATCAAGGAAGCAAATTCATCAAAAGGTGGGTTTTATACTCACTTTAAAACAAAGGAAAGTTTGATTTCCGGCATGATTCCATTTGCTGACGAGGCTTACGAAAAATTTGCTCAGACAGATAGAAAATGTAAAGACACTATGGAAAAAATATTTTCCCTAATTAATTTTGTTTTTTATTTTATGGAAAACGAAGTTGGACTTGAATTTCTTTCAGTTATGTATTCGTCACAGATTAAGGATCTAAATACAGAGCGTTTTATCATTTCGCCGGAAAGGGAATATTATAAACAGCTCAGAGTCTTGATTGAGGAAGCCAAGATAAAAAAAGAGATTACCGATGAATTGGAAACAGAAGAAATTATGTCATTTTTAACAACATGTATACGTGGAGTGTTATATGACTGGTGCTTGAAAAAAGGAATGTTTCAGCTTTCATCATATGGTATGAGGCTGGTTAATATGGTGCTTAACCAAATGAAGCCTTAGCTCTGAAGTTTTGATAATGTTATGCGGATTATTTTATGGAGGGAAATATCAATGAGGTGTAACATGAAACAAGTTAATCGAATTATAAGTTTTATTTTGTCCATGTGTATTTTTATCAGCTCACTCCCAGTATATGCGTACAGTGAAAACGATTACGAAAGTGGAGGCGATCAATCGTATGTTCCGCAATCTGAGTATGAAGCATCATTAAATTCTCTGTTTAATCAGATTAACACAAGAGGAATAGCAGTTTATTCAGATGTAAGTGAAAGTTATTCAATATCTCCATCAGATATAGATTTTGATACCAGGGTTACATATGAAATAAATAATCCCATATATGCGGATTATGAAACAGAAAAGACAGCTGTGATAAAATTTAAGCTGAGCAATTCAAGCTATAAAACTGTTTCATTTGATTATGAAGTATATCCTGGCAGTGCATTGGAGTCTGAGCATTTTAACGGTGCTGTAACAGGCTCTGTTATTTTTGAGGCCGGAGAAACTGAAAAACACTTAAATATAAATATTGAAAAGCTTGTAAATAACCCTGAATCTGAAATTCCACTAAAGTCAAGCGCAGGAGAATTTTGGTGCGGAGACAGGATTTTTTATATATGCTGTTCCAATATAAAAAATGCATTATTCGAAGAAGATTCTGAGTGCATGACAGTACCTGTGAAAATAAAAAATAATTTTGATTTTAGACAAAGCTATAACAGGGCAAAGAATGTCTACATGGCTGATATTTCTAAAATACAAAATGCGCTGGTTTTTCCAGATATTCCAGGCAAGTATAAAAATACTGGGGATGATATATGCATAACAACTGGTACAGCTATAGCTGGTGATGTAAGAACTATGATAGATACAGGAATATTCACTCACCTTAACTTAATGCATGGATACTTTCTTAACGACGAAGAGGCGTTCGGAGATGTCAAATTTATTATGAAAAGGGACTATATATGGGGTTCAGAGACTGCCTTGGAAAAAAATATTTTCGTTGGCGGAAAAGATAGAATTAATTTTGAATTGGAGAATGTTCCTATATTAGAATTAGGGCTTGGACCGGAAGCTGAAGCAAACGGCATTATCAGATCACTTGGCATAGCTTTTGACTATTCATATCTTACAGATGATATATATACCGTTTTTTGTGACCAGGACGATAATTATCTTCAAAATCAAATGAACTTTGAAGATAAGGTAAAACCTTATCCTGTGCGTGTCGGTGCACCGGAAGGAGAATTTGCCTTGGGAGAGAAGGTACCGCTTACGGTTACTTATAACGAACCTATTTTGACAGACAATATTAGTATAAAAGCAAATGGTGTATTATTGTACCCTGAGGAAGATAACGGTACAGTTTCGGAAACTGTAAGTTTTTTATATAATATGGGCGATGATTTTGAAGGAACTATAGTTATAGCAGAAATATACGGCTCCACTGATGTTTCAGGAAAAGAACAAGAGGACAGTGAATCAAACATTTATGAAATCACAACTGTATCTCTTAAGCCATACAGTTTGGGAGAGCTGTTTTCATACTGCTCGGAAACATCCATAGATATAAATCAGACAGGCAATATAAATGCACATGCTGAGATAAAAATATCCGTAAAGAAAAATAAAGAAATGGTTTTTTTTCTCAATGAACACAGGCAGGAGGATGGGCTGATAGATATAATTAAGGCAAGAGTTGTAGGGAGTGACGGAAATGCAATTGACGTTCCTTTTTATAGCATAAAAGAAGATGCCTTCGTGTCAGAATTCAGAGGTGAATTTGAAGCTCCTGCTAACATTTCCAGTACTGATATAGAATATGTCGCTGAGATATACTTTGACGAAAACGCAGCAAATGAGTTTATTATGCTGTATTCACTGTCAAAGAAGTACACTGTACCTCATATTGTTTATATTGATGATGAAACCGATTTTGAGATTATATACACTGGCTGGCCTGATGGAAATAAAATATCTTCCGGCAGTGAAGATGCAATTTCATTAGGCTGCAATATAAAAAATGATGCTACATGGCAGAAGCCGGAGGATTTTAAGTGGTCAAGCAGCGATGATACAATTGCTTCTATTACCACATCCGGAGCAATTTCCCTTACAGGGAAGGCAGGAAGCGTAAAATTCGGCTTGACTGCCATGAATGCGGGGCTGCCAGGCAAACAGTTTACTATATACACTGATATTTTGGAAGTTGTTGATACAAATTCAGCATTTTTAAATATTAGTGGATGGTCAAAAAATATTGAAGCGATAAAAGGGAATGATGTAAGGATTTATTATTCTACCAACATAATGTCAAGGAACGATGAACTTGGTGAAACAGAAACGGCAACTGAATATTTTTATGATCTGTACGAGGCAGTGTATGACGGAGATGAGCTTAGCAAGGGAAATCATGTATTTCACAATATTTCGAGCTTGACTGATGCTGAATCTGTTTTTTGCTATACCGTGGATAAGCAGTATCTTTCAGAAATATCCTCAAGGGATAAGTACAGCTACATACTTGAAATATCAGCAAGGGATTTGAAAACAGGCATATTGTTCTCAGCTGCAGCTAACATTCGCGTGAAAAGTCTCCCTGCAAGAGCAGTTTTAAGCAAGCCGGATAATTTTTATGTTACGGACGATCAAAATTTAAGTATAAAATTTGATATTGAAAATAAAAACCCTTCAACAGAAGCTTATCTTTCTGTAACGAGAAACGATGAAATGACTCCAGTATTTTATACGGATAATGCTGATGATTCCGGGAAAGAGTTAAATATAAGCATAAGAGCTGTTGACAGTGCGAGGCTATATGATACCTATACCGTATCGCTTAAGGCAAGAAATGAGCTCGACGAAAGCAGCTCCTATGATTCATATATTCTGTATGTTTATAATTCAGAAGCTTTTAAAATAGCTATTGATGGAAAAAACAGAGAAAGCTTTTTCATTAGTGCGGAAGAGTTTTCTAATATGACAAGTGAAGAAATACTGGACCTTAACAGGAATATATTATTAAATTATGATATAAATCTGAACTATGTCCAATGCAAGTGGAGTAAAATTCTAGATAAAATAGTATGGTCCGTGGGTGATGAAAGCAAAATATCGCTGAAATACAAAAATGGAGGTGTGATTAACAGTGTAGACTATGGCGTTTCGCTGCCTCCTGATACTAAGCTGCAGCTTGAAGGAATATCAGAAGGAGAATCATATGTTACAGCAACACATGTTCTTACTGGAACGGAATCAAGAGTTGATGTTACTGTTGATGAGCTTCGGGATAAATTATTCCTATTTCAAGTTTACCCTGTGCAAAAAAGTCAGGTGTCCTACAGAAATGGGGAAGGATACCTTAAAACGGCTTATACCGATAGCAGCGGAAGAATTGCTATTTATGAAGAAAGCGGAATTAAGGGTGATGTAGAGTTTAGTCCTGAGCAAAGCGAATTGTACGACAAATACATACTTAGAGGTGATGTTCTTAAGGCAAAGCAGGAAGAATCAAATTATAACGGCCTCTACGTACAGAACAATATTATGTTTAATCGTTCTGAGCGTGTAGTTATGTTTAATGTGTATGTTTCAAATTATAATAAAGATGACGGATACAGCGGAGATATATTAATCAAGGGAGGTGTATACAGGAATGGCATATATTGTCCCAATGCCAAAATTAACGGAAAAGACGGAAGAGAGGAACAGCTTGTAAATGCTCCTGACTCCATTTGTACATTAAATTTAGATCCGTCGGAATTTATTAACGAAATTGAAACAGATCCGATTACTCCAGATGACAAGATAGAATATGTATTCGAAATTAATATTCCCGAAGGTTCTTGCAGTCCTGTATTTATGAAGATAGGCAGCGAAAGAGCATACTCTTATAAATATAACGGTGTTATATTCGGTGACATTGTTTTATTAAGAAACAATTATGATTCAAGAATTGAAAACGGATTTAATATATTAAGCCAAAGAGTTGTGATAGAAGGAAATGAACAGGTAGTTCCCAATAATGTAATAATAGAGGATGAGCTAAAGGAAATCTCCTTAAATACGGAAATTATGTACAAGGGAGATTTTGACAGCAGCTATGAGGTGAAATTTGAAGATAAAACGGATAACGGTAAGAAGTATTTAACGAATACCGAAGTTGAGTCACATGAATTTTCTGATACTGTATTAATAAAAAGCGAGTTTGATTTGCAGCAGTATGCTACTAATTTGGAAAAGGGTGAAGAAGGAATCCTCGGCATGCAAATTACCGTAAAGAGTAAAAGCGGGCTGGATATTATAAACCTTCCCACAAACTACAAGGTAAATCAGTTCAGTGGCATTGTCGGGCTGGATACACTGGAAGCAGGAGAACTTAAGGAAATTAGCAGCGAAGTTATCAATTCTACTAAAGGACCATCATTGCTTGGGTCAGGCGGAAAAAGCTCATATATTGGGGTAAACCTGGATTTTTTAAGTGAATATTCTACGGAATCCAAAACTGCCAGACTTGAAATCATGCCTACGGATAATCCTCTTGTATTAAGAGGAGTCATAAAGATTTCTGTAGGAGATCTGAGCAAATACGTTAAGTCAGGCGTGTACAGTAAAGATGAAGGAGCATCACTTCAGTACAACTATATGCCTGCTTACAGCGATTTTTGGAACAATCATATGTGGGACAGCAAAATTTTTATGGAGATATACAAAGGAGGTTACGGCTCTAACAAAAAAATGTACGGCGGCGGCGCATACCTGGACTGTGAGATAATTTACGATATTGATGACCATGAATGGAAAATCGTCATATTGAAGTCATTCATTCATATAGGCGGAGCATATCATTATAAGCATGTTTATAACACTTGGATAGGATTAGTTCCTGTGACGGCAGAGTTTTTAGCCGGAGGAGAGGGCATGGTAGGTTTAAAGACAATATTGAGTGAAGACAGATCAGACAGAATATATATTACTGAGCTTCAGCCTTCTATTTATATCAGAGGATTCGGCGGTATAGGCAGGGATTATGATGTTGTAAGCCTAAAAGCCGGACCTTATGGCAAGACAGAGCTTGATCAGCGGTATTTATGGCTGAATAGTGAAAAAAAGAACAGCAACGGACAAAGGATAACCGTTAAAGGTGAAGTTGGAATAGAATATGAAATAAAGCTGATTATTGCTACTATCGACGGTTCTTTTGAAATAGGTGAAGTAAACAAGACATGGACATACAATGATTATAACAATATAAACAGGATATACAATTCCTCCTACTCTTCTGCAGGATTAAATAAGCTCTTTAGAAGCAGTGATGTGCCTTCACTTGCGTCAACACCATCCCAAGATGAAAGTGCTACTTTTGAAGGAAGAGGATATTTGAAAAATGACAGACAGTGGAATGTACAAAATACAATGGCAAGGGGGGTTTCTGCAGAGGATATAACAGCTATGCAGACTAATGCTTACCCATATTCAAATCCTGTTGTTACGTCTGACGGAGAGCTGATGGTATATATATCTGATATGAATAGTGAGGATATAAAAGATATGTCAGTGTGTTTTTCTAAAAAATCAGGAGGATTGTTTCCAGAAGGTGATGAGATAGATAGTTCCGGTTATGCGGATACGGATGCGGATGTTGACGGGACAGCGGACGGAGCGGCAGCTGCATGGACTCGTGTTATCAATGACGAGGTGTATAGTGAAGGTAGTGAGGCTTCAGCTTCAGATATTCAAGAAATGATGGCAGGAACTGAAATTATGGGTGCAATATATGACGGCTCTGGTTTTACTACAACTCGCCTCACAAATAATTCTGTACCAGATATGTCTCCTGCAGTGGCTTCAAACGGAGTTAACGCAATAGTTGCTTGGAGAAGCCTGTATGCCGGAGATATTAGCAATCCGCTAGATTTTGACGGCAGAAATAATATTATGTATCGCATATTTGACGGAAGTAATTGGAGTGAAGAAAAATGTCTTTTTGACGGAAGTGTTGACAATGTGGTAGGCATTAGTGCAAAGATGCTGTCCGATGGCATCTCAGCAATTACATATGAAGTTAAAATCAAAGAAACAGAAAATACTGAAATTTATTGTGCTGTAATTGACGAGACCGGAAATATTGTAAATAATATCAGAATCACAAACAATGATCACAGAGATGAAAGTCCTCGTATTACATCCGCAATATTCCCCGATGGTAAGGAACGATTTATTGTGGGATGGAATCCAAGACATGCCGATGAGCCTGAAGAACGAAGTACTATAAGAATGGCTTCTGTTGACGGAAAAGGAAGAGCATACGTGCAATTTGAAAGTGAGATTGAAGCTTCCGATACTGCAGATTACAGTAGCTTTAAATTTACTGATGGTGCCGAAAGGTTAGAGGATTTATCTGTTGTATGGGTGCAGCCTGACTTTGATTCGGAAGAATATAATTATTCGTTGTGGGGAAGGAAATTCATTGAGGATGATGAAGGAAGCATAACAATATCTCCTGAAGTTAAACTTTTGGAGCTTGATAAAAGTAACATAGTTGATTTTTTCGATTCATATGTAGATAGTAGCGGAAAAATAAACTTCACACTTCAAATAACAGATTACGGTACTAAAAATGAAAGCAGCAAGCTGGCATATGCATCTGCTGCATATAGTAACAAATTGACTGTTAATGAAATATATTATTCTAATAAAGAGATTCTGCCCGGTACGAAAATGCCTATTATGTTCAGGCTCTATAACAGGGGAATAGAGCCGGTGGAAGGCATAAGTATAAATCTTGGAGGAGATGTTTACGAATCCAGAGAGTACAATTATATTATGCCAGGCGAATACAAGGATATCAATTTTATTTATTCAGTTCCGGAGACCATTGAAAATCCGGACTATACGATAAAAGCAGAATACTCGTCAACTTCGGACATAATATCGGGCACCATTAAAATGGATGTCCCAGATGTAGAAATATATGGAATAGATATAGAAAAGGAATTTGAAAGAGAGCGTTTATTAAGCGTATTTCTGCATAACGATACATTTTCTGAGCTGACCGAGGGAAGACATGTAATAAAGCTTAATGCATATGATACACCTGATTTTAGCCGTATGCCTATTGCTTCCTTGACAATCTCCGATTCAGAGAGCTTTGATATAATTAACGGCGGATTGCTGAAAAAAAATATTATGCTAGATGAAGATTCGCTTATGGGCATATTGAAAGACGGAGAAATACCGGATGAAGGTGTAAGAATATTTTTTGATGCAGTACTGGAGGAAGACGGAAAAATTATCGAGGATGCAGATGCAACAAACAATTATGATTATGTTACAATAAGAAGCCTGATAGAAAAAAATACGGAAAAAGTTTCTCTGACAAGCATGATGAACTCAGAGAACGGCCATACCCGCATTTATGTTGAAGCATTAAATAATTCCTTTAAAAAAATATCAGGAGGAAATATTATTGTAAAATTAAAAGATGCGGACGAAAAGATAATTGCTTCAAAACAGCTTTACGATTCAGGTGCCGGAGAATTGTCCATAGAAGGTGAAAGCATATATATAGCGTCATTTGATTTTAGCCAACAAGGTGCCTCCTTTGATGCGGTATATACAAATGATAATTCCGGAGAAGGTGAAGACAGCGGTAACGGTTCGCAGGACAAAGCAAAAGATAAAGATCAGGAATATCCTGTGGAATATATAAATCCTTTTAAAGACGTAATGGAAACAGACTGGTATTATGAAGCAATTAAATTTGTCGTGGAAAACGGTCTGATGATAGGTACGGAGACTAACATGTTTGGACCCGGCATGCCAGTTTCAAGAGGGATGCTTGCAACGGTACTTTACAGGATGGAAGGTAAACCTGCTGTCGGCAATTCTTCTTTCATTGATATTGAAAAAGGGGAATATTATACTGATGCAGTGGCGTGGGCTCATGAAAGCAAAATTGTAAACGGTATAAATGAAATAAGGTTCGGCCCGAATGAAGGAATAACACGTGAGCAGTTTGCATCCATGCTTTACAGATATGCTATGTATAAAAAATATAGTATAGGAATAAGCGCAGATTTATCTAAATATTCAGACAGCAGTGCAATTTCTGAATATGCTGTATCTGCAATACAATGGGCAGTCGGTAATGGCATAATAAAAGGAAGAGAGGACGCGCTTCTTGCTCCGATGGAAGGTACAACAAGAGCTGAAATGGCAGAAATGCTGCGTAGATTCATGGCATTGTATAAATAGCTAAAAATAAGAGATAGCTTTGATATGCTCCTCATGTAATGGACGGTTTTAATAACAAAAACTATACATTGCAAGAGGAGCATATTTTAATGTCAGGAGGCAGAAAAAATTAACCAGTTAGAAAATGCTTGGATTCTAATTATCCTCTTTCTAAAGCTGTGGGACCCGTCCTTGTCATTTCAAGAATTCCATATGGCTTCAGCAGTTCAAAGAAGGCATTGTTCTTTTCCTCATCACCGGATATTGATATAATCATTGTTTTTTTGCTCACATCAATTATGCTGGCTCTGAATATATCAACAATCTGTATGATTTCCCCACGCTTTGTCCCTGAATTAACTTTTACCATCATCAGTTCCCTTTGTACGGAATCCTCTTTTGACAAATTGGTTATTTTGATTACATTTATGAGCTTGTGAAGCTGCTTTGTGATTTGCTCTATAATATAGCTGTCACCGGTAACGGCAACTGTAATTCTTGAAATGCCGGAATCCTGAGTTTCAGCTACGTTCAGGCTGTCAATATTGTAGCCTCTTCTGGTGAAAAGACCTGCTACTTTACTGAGAGTTCCGGAATAGTTTTCTACGAGGATTGATAAAATAACTTTTTCATTATTCATAGTTTTCGCCTCCCATGTGCGGAACTGAAGGTATGTCAGGATCAACTATACATTCTAAAATAAATGGTTCATTATCTTTAAATATTTCCTGTATTGCATGATCTGCTTCGCTGTCGTCTGCTATTTTCATTCCTTTGATTCCATAAGCATCCGCTAGTTTCATAAAATTTGGATTAAAGCCAAGGTCAATTCCAAAAAAAGAGTTCTCGTTGTATGCGTTTTTTTGCAGCTCTCTTACCATCCCCAGCTTCTTGTTGTTAAATATAATAAATTTTACGCCCGCACTATATTCTTTTGCAGTTGCAAGATCGCTCATAAGCATTTGAAATCCGCCGTCTCCCATTGAAGCTACAACTTTTTTCCTGGGAGCTGCCAGCTTTGCACCTATTGAAGAGGGAAGACTGTATCCCATTGTTCCCAAACCTCCGGAAGTTAGGAATTTTTTGTTTTTGCCTGCTATAAAGCTGTGCGCGGCCCATATTTGGTTAACCCCTACATCTGCAACCCATATGCTTCCATTTTCCATGAAACTTGATATTTTGTTTATAAGAAGTTTTGGGTTCAGAGATGCTTTTTTAGCAAAAAGTTTTTTAAGATAATTTTTACGCCTTGTCTGTACATCCTTCAGCCAGTCTGCGGTATCTAATTTGTAGCTGTATTCCAGGAGGCTGTTGAGAGTTTCTTTTGCGTCTCCAACTACAGGAATTCGTGTTTCAAAATTTTTGCCTATTTCCGCAGGGTCAATATCAATATGTATTATATTTTGCCTGTGGTTGCTTTTTTCCATCATAAAAGTAGTGCGGTCAGCAAAACGCGCTCCGATAACAATAAGCAGATCAGATTCATTTATCATTTTGTTTGCAAAAGGGTATCCGTGTGAGCCTATGAGCCCGGCAAAATACGGACTGTCATTATCAAAAGAATCGATTCCCATGAGGGAGCAAACAACAGGTATTTTGCATTTTTCAACGAATAATTCCAGTTCCTCCATAGCGTTTCCTGACCTTACGCCTCCACCTATGCATATTACAGGTTTATGAGATTTATTTATCATATCCGCAGCTCTTTTGACCTGCCTAGGATTACCGATAAATGTAGGTTTATATCCACGTATATTTATCTCTTGAGGATATATGAAATCTATTGTTTTTTCCTGAACATCCCTTGGAATATCAATGAGTACCGGACCTTTCCTTCCTGTAGATGCTATATAAAAGGCTTCTTTTATAACTCTGGGGAGCTCATTTGCATCTTTCACCAGGTAGCTGTTTTTTGTAAAAGATTCAGTTGCCCCTATTATATCAGCTTCCTGAAACATGTCTCTGCCTATGCTGTTTGAACTGACCTGCCCTGTAATAACTACAAGAGGTATAGAATCCATGTACGCTGTTGCTATGCCGGTTATTAAATTAGTTGCTCCGGGGCCTGATGTTGCAATACATACGCCGGTTTTGTTCAAAGCTCGTCCATATCCGCTTGCCATGTGAGCCGCAGACTGCTCCTGGCGTACTAGCACATGTTTTATATTTGAATTTCTCAGGGCTTCATAAAGCGGAAGGACTGCGCCACCCGGATATCCAAAAATAACATCTGTGTTTTCTATTTCAAAACATTTTACAATTGCTTCTGCTGCTTTAATTTTCATGCAAACACTTCCTTTCGTCATAAATTCGGTATAAAAAATATAGGTATAAAAAAAGCAGGCGTTTTCATAACAAAGGACGAAAAAACCCGCGATACCACCTTAATTCCATATAGGCACTTGATACTGTAACGGTGAATCCGTTTAACTCTACTGCTATTTCAAGTTAAAAGCTCAAAAGCTACCTTCGATATACATTGCTTGCAGAACTTGCAGCACGGGGTTCTGCTCTCTAAAAAGCTTTATATACCTACTCTCTTTTTCATAGCCGATTATTTAATTATTACTTATAATAATCAGATGATGTACATTTGTCAATAATAATTTTAAAAATATTAAAAATATATTTTTATCCCAATAAATATATATTTTGTAATTATTGTATATATATGATAGATAAAATCGTTGCCATATTAACGTAATAAGTGTATATTAATAAGTAGATGTTAATAAAGAAGTACGTAATAACAGATTGTTAATTATGTGAAAGGAGAAACACAAATGAGTAAATTTATAATAGCAGAAGAATTTTGGGAAGTATTTCCTGATGTAGAAATTGCTGTGGTTTTGGCTAAGGGAATTAACAACAGCGAAGAAGCTGCCGAAGATGTCAGGCCTGATATTATAGAAATGCTGGAAAATAGCAATAAAGAGGCAAAAAAATATCTGACAGAAGGGGTCTTCAGTGAAAACAAAGCCATTTCTGTTTGGAGGAAAGCATATCAAAAATTTAAAACCAAAAAAGGAGTGCGCTGCTCTATCGAAGCATTGCTTAAGCGGGTTGATAAAGGAACGGAAGTGGGTACGCTTAATCCTCTTGTAGACATATACAATTCTGTTTCGCTGAAGTACGGACTGCCCTGCGGTGGAGAAGACATTGACACTTTCAAGGGAGATTTGCTTTTGACAAAGGCGACCGGAGAAGAGCTTTTTTTGGCTCTCGGAGATGAAGAATACAGCAATGCCCTGCCCGGAGAAATTGTTTATAAAGATGATGAAGGAGTTGTTTGCAGGTGCTGGAACTGGCGCGACGGGCAACGTACAATGCTCACTGAAGATACACGCAATGCGTTTCTTATTATCGAATCGGTTGATGCGGATAGAAAAGATGATTTGAGAAATGCGGCAGAGGCGCTTGCAGAGCTTACGACAAGGTATTTGGGCGGAACTGCCCAGATTACATACATGGATATATCGAACAAAGAATTAGAAATTTAGAATGGAAGGAATTGTTATGGAATGGAGTAAATTATTCGATATAAGCAGTATGCCTTCTATGGAAGATATAAAATGCTATATAGGTAAATCGAAACCTATATGGAATGAACTCATTTCATTTATTGAAGATACATATAAGGTAAGCTGCCAAATGTCATACAGCAAATGCTCATTACAACCGGGATGGAATGTAAAATATAAAAAGAGCGGAAAATCTCTATGTACGCTTTATCCTATGAAAGATTATTTTATTGCTCTGGTTGTAGTAGGAGTAAAAGAAGATGATGAGGCGAAAGCAGCTATAGAGGCAGGAATGATTACAGATTATGTTGCTAATTTATATAATAAAGCTGCATTTTCTGCCGGCGGCCGATGGCTTATGATAGAGGTGAGGGGCGCTGAGCAGTTAAGTGATATTGAGACACTTATAAAAATCAGGGTAAAACCAAAAAAATAAGATAAAAAAGGAGTGTGCAATGATTGTTTTATGGTGCATTTCTTTTTTATTTAAATGACATGAAACCGGCGTAGAAATATTAATATGACTGTGCCACATGAGAAAAAAGGTAAATGGTAGTTTATATTAATTTATGGAAAATATGAACGATTTACAGTATAATATTTAGAGTACTTTTAACATTAGGGGACTTAAATGAAGAAAACAATAACAGATGAAATTTATAAAAAATTAAAAGAAGCAAAGCACTTATCTGCAGTTAATCCTGATAAATCATATGAAATAAGCTTTGAAGCTTATACTATGTCCAGAAAACATAACCTTAAAATTGAAGAAGGATATGCTTTAACAAGTATGGCTTTTGCATACAGAGCAAAGTCTAAAATAAATAACATGCTTGAATGTTCACTGAAGGCATTGGAAATATTTGAAGAGGAAGAAGATATTTCAGGTCAGGCAAAAGCATCGAATATAATTGGTATTGCTTATTTTTACAGTTCAATGTATGAGGATGCTTTAAAATATTTTTTACGAACAAAGGAACTTTACTCAAATATTAAGGATGATTTTTTATTCAGCTGTGTTTTAAATAATATTGGTGAAGTATACCGGGAATCAGGAATATATAATAAAGCGCTGGAATATTACTTTGAAGCTTTGGAGGTTACTTCTGAAAAAGAATATATTTTAAACACCGCTTCGATTTACAGCAACATAGGAGAGATATATTATGCAGAGGAAAAGTATTATTATGCGTTGAAGTATTTTACTAAAAGTTACGATATACTTATAAATAAAAATGATATGGTTACCTTGGGAGAAGTCGAAAATAAACTGGGTAAGGTTTATTTTAATATTGGAAATCACATTATGGCTGAGGAGTATTTTATATACTCTTTGAGCAGATTAGATAATTTAGACAATAAATACTACGCAATAGATGTACTGGTAAGTATTGCAGGACTAAATCTGGAAAGGGATATAGATAAATCTTTGTATTACTACGATAAAGCGTTGAATTATGCAGAAAGTCTTGGGGCAAAGAAAAAGTTGTGTGATGTGTATAAATTAATTTCTCAACTTTATGAAAAGAAGAATAATTATAAGACCGCTCTTTTATATTATAAAAAATATGATCGGATAGGAAAAGAAATCAGTGCTCTTAATTTAGGCAATAAACTCGAAATATTAAGAATAGAGCTTGGGCATTATAAGGATAACGACAAATTTGAGAATGTAAAGAAAAGACTTGAAAATGAAATATTAAAACAAAGGGCTGAACTAGAAAAAACAAAAGAATCTAATGAAATATTAGAAAAAAAAGCTTATGAAGATGAGCTTTCGGGAATACCGAACAGAAGGGCGATAAGCAGACATATCAGCAGCATGTGGCAGAGCTGCAAGAAAAATAGCGAAGAAGTGATATTGTTAATGATTGATATAGATAATTTTAAGAGATATAACGATTTCTGGGGGCATTCGAAGGGCGATGAATGCCTGAAGAAAGTGGCCGTGTGCATTAATGAAATAAAGGAAGCTAAAAAAGAGATATTTGGAAGATACGGCGGAGAAGAATTTGTTTATTTTGCAAAAGGCTTAAATTGTGAGCAAGCCTTAGAATTAGGAAATTTAATTAGAGAAGAAGTTGAAAAACTTGGGATGCACTATATCTTTGACGATGAAATAAAAATAACGACTATAAGTGTTGGCGGAGTGCTGGGAAGAGCCTCAGACATTAATTCTTTTGAAAAACTGCTTGAAGAATCTGACAAGCAGCTGTACAGAGCAAAAGAAGCCGGCAGAAATAAGACTTTTATTAAATGCCTCTCAGAATAATTGCCGACTAGCACGTCAAACATTTTTTCCTCTAATTTGTATAATGAAGTGTCTATAGACGATATAAAAAACGGAGCATGACTCCGTTTTTTTAAGCTAAACTTTAAAATGAACATCTCGGATACCATTGAATTTCTGAATATGGAATTGTAAATTGGACAATTCCCGTTGAATATGGAGCTATGTCATATTGTTGATAATATAATGTCAGTCCTTCTGGTGTCAGATAAAAACTGTTTTCATTGAAATTTTTGACTATTAGGCTTTCGTATTCGCCAAAGTAAATGCCGGGGTTTTGTCTTAAATTTTGTCCGGCCTGTGCTATAATTTTGTCAGTAAGAAAATATTTGTAATCTGTGCCGGGTCTGAATAAGTTGCATAGCTCAATTAACATACTGCTGCATAGTTCCCAGGTATGCGAGCTTCTTACAGTGTTTCCGTGAGCGCCTCCCGTAAATTCGTACTTGTCATAATACATGCTTAGAAAGCAGTTCTCATTATACGTAACTGTGTATTCCATATAGGCTTCATAAGTATGAAACGGAAAATCATTTTTTTTAGAATCATGATAAAAATTGACGGCCTGCTTATACAGATATCCGGCATAACGCATATATTCTCTGACGTCCGTTGATATTTGATTATTGATAACTATCTCAGAGTGAGGATTGTACATCATATTTACAACCGGGTACTTGATGGTAAGTTTCAGAACTTCAACATCGTTATATCTGAATGTGCGTTCATATTTTTTCATGCTGATGTCTGCCATAAAGCAGTTATTTTTCATTTACATCCCTCCTGCTATATAATATGTTTTATCTGCACAATGTTTCTTGTTAATACAATTGGGTATTGCAAGTGCTAAAAGTTTTTTAACTTATGCAGTATATTACTGTTGTTGAACAGAGGATAATGATGTATAATTACTTGCGATTGTAATCGCTATCAAAATATGGCTTGGGGGATGTATGAAAAGAAATGTTATTATGAACCTGCTTGGTAATATTATTTATTTAATTGCAGGGTGTTTTGTCACAGCATTTTCCGTTAATTATATACTTAAACCGAACGGGCTTATTACCAGCGGAATAACAGGCCTGTCAATAATTATGGAAAAATATATTAATATAAACTACTCCTATATTTATTATTTTATAACATTTTTTATACTTATTGTGGCATTTTTGCTCATGGGCAAAAAAGAGGTTATGAAAATAGCATCTGTATCAATTCTATATCCCACTATATTATTAGGGATGCAATCTATTGAATTCAAATTTGTGGAAAATGACCTGCTTCTTGCAACAATATATTTTTCGATTTTTTACGGAATAGGAGTTGGGATGATATTAAGGCGAGGATTTTCCTTTGGGGGAACCGATACAATTTCTAGAATTTTGAATAGAAAAATATTTCCTTCTATCAGTGTCAGCTATATTATGCTTGCTCTTGATGGAGTGATAATTATTATATCTGGATTTGTATTCGGAAGAAATATTGCATTATATTCTGTTATAAGCCAAATTATTGTTACTAAAATATGCGATTATGTAATAGTAGGATTAGGAACAAAACTTTACAAACTGGAAATAATAAGCTGCAAGCATGAAGAAATAGGAGATTACATCATGTTTAAAATTGGCAGGGGAATTACAATATATAATACAAAGGGCGGCTACACCAAAAAGGAAAAAATTCAGATAG
Organism: Sedimentibacter sp. MB35-C1; assembly: GCF_030913635.1. Classification (NCBI taxonomy): domain Bacteria; kingdom Bacillati; phylum Bacillota; class Tissierellia; genus Sedimentibacter; species Sedimentibacter sp. MB35-C1. The sequence goes on along the minus strand of NZ_CP133188.1, from coordinate 77,228 downwards.
AATCGGTGTGCTCACCAAGCCAGTCCGTAAAAATACAGAAATTTATAAAAGAAACAGATCCGGAAGCCTTTGTAAAAGTTCTTCCTATGATTTCTGTATGGGGGAGAGGGAGCAGATTTATCAATATTAATGCAAAGGAATGATCGTATTGAATCGTTCGTATACTTTAAACATAATAAACAGACAGCATAAAAAATCTTATGCTGTCTGTTTTTGTTTGAATAAAATTTTATATCCGATAATATTAATGGCTGCAATCATGCCCGTGTTCGTGACATGATTCTCCTGAGTCGTTAAGCTTTCCTTCAAGCCAACTCATAGCTACGCTCTTAACATCTCCGGAGCATCCTCTTAAGACTTCAATACCTGCACTGTGTAAAACATTTACAGCACCGTCTCCCATATTTCCGGCAAGCATTACTTTTACGCCTGCTTCGGATAGAACTTGCGCAATATTTGATTTGCATCCGCATCCTGCAGGCGAGTTTATAATTTCTTCGGATAATATTTGTTTTTTATCTTTATCAACAGTATAAACTGTGTAATACTCACAATGTCCAAAATGAGAATCAATTTTATTTTGTCTAGATGGTAATGCGATTTTCATAATAACCTCCATTTTAATAATATTAATATAATTTTTGACATATGTTAACAATTAATATTAATACTGTATTTATCATTTGTCAATAATTAATTGACCCAATTTCTTGCTAATGATTATATTCTTCGGCTTCTTCAGCTTCGGCTTTAGTTCTTTGCACGGTTCCGTGCGGATGGTTCGGCGGGGCATATATGGAGTAAATTTTTAAAGGCTCAGCTCCTGTATTAATAAGATTGTGCCATTTTCCTGCAGGTACTACGAAGATGTAATCATCATACACTTCCTCTATAAATTCATCAAGTTCTCCGGTGCTTCCCATTCTAATAATTCCCTCACCTTGTTCAACTCTTATGAACTGATCCACGTCCGGATGCATTTCCAAGCCTATATCTTCTCCGGGTTCAATGCTCATTAAAGTAATTTGGAGATGATCTCCTGTCCAAAGGGAAGTGCGGTAGTCATTATTTTGTAAAACAGCGTCTCTTATATTGACAGCAAATGGTTCGGGTCCATAGTCTATGAGACCGATGGTATAATGGTTGGCTTCTTGCAGTCTGTAATCAGTGCCTGAGACATATTTTTCAGAAGGATATAAATTATTTGGATATCTTTTCATATAGTATTCGGTGTACATTGGATAAAAATATTGGTAATGATTCATCCTTCTTAAATCATACATAGGGTTTGAGCCATAGCAGGGTCTATTCAAGTAATTTGCACGGGGATATTTATTATAAGTGTTGTACATTATTTTTCCTTCCTTTCCTATCTTATAACAATATCTTATGCACATAAACATCATTTGCTAATATTTGTTAATCATATCCTTAAATTTATCAGGTTTTTTATATTTTTTCTTTTCGAGTTCTATAAATTTTTTTACCTCTCTGTTCGAGGTTGGTTCTGCTTTCATTTGATCTATAAACTGTTTGGCTTCAGTTTGCAGTAGTAAATCTACTTCATTATCTGGATGTATAGTCATAGTGTTCTCCTTTCAATTATGAAAAATTCCTCTTAAATTATGCTTTGACACCATATAATAAGAATATGTAGATTTATTATAACTATACTATTTATTGCTTTAATCAATTTTTTTCGCTGATAAATTTCTTGATGCAAACTTGAACCACACGAATAGAGTTATCCCTTTTATTATGGAAGACATGCTGACACTGAACCATACGCCGGATAAGCCCATTGCAGTAGAGCTTAAAATTATTGCGGCAGGTATTCTAAGTGCATTTAAAATAACCCCGTTAATTGTTGGAGGCAGTGTTTTTCCAAGGCCGTTAAATGCGCCTGTTGTTCCTATTTCAATGCTCATGAAAAATTGAGATGCTCCGAGTATTCTTAAATAGGTTATGCCTTCTCTTATTGCCTGTGGATCATCGGGAACAAATATGGTGAACAGTAACTCTGCTGCAAAAATTAGAAGCAAGGTTGAAAGTATTCCGATTCCTCCAAGTATTTGTATTCCTTGTTTGTATCCTTCCTTAATGCGCTCTATTTTTCCGGCTCCGTAGTTTTGTCCGGTAAATGCCGAAATTGCAGCTGAAAATCCGTCAGCTGTCATCCATGTTATGGATTCTATATTTGACCCTATGCTTTGAACTGCTACGGCAACCGGGCCAAACCCGGCAACAATTTTTGTTATAAACATATTTATGAATGCATGAATGCCTGTTTGAAGAAAAGGCGGAATTCCAATGTTTACTATTTTGCATATAAAATTAATATCAGGCTTCTCAAAAAGTTTTACATGTGAATACAGATTGTTGTTGAGTTTTCCTGTTATGAGGAAGATGATTGTTACAAAAATCTGTGACATTATGGTTGCAAGTGCCGCTCCGTTTATCCCCAGTTTTGGAAGGGGGCCCAGTCCGAATATAAGGATGGGATCAATTATTATATTTGCAATCAAACCTATGGTGTTTATTTTAAAAGGAGTGAGACTGTTTCCGGAGCTATTTAAAATTGCCGAGAAAATAGGATTTAAAAAGTGGAAAGTGATTCCTGTGCCTATGATTGCCAGATAGTTTACTGCCATTTCAATTACATCTTTGTCATCCAGATTAAAAAACGCTATAAGCTGATGTCTGAAACTAAACAAAATCAAGGAGTATAGTACTGCTATAAAGAAATCAAGCTGAAATCCGTTTGTTATAAATTTCTTGGCATTTTCCACGTCATTTCTTCCGAGACACTGTGCTACATTTACTCCTACACCTACCTGAGAAATTAAAATTAATGCAGCTCCAAACCACATGAAAAAACCTGCCGTTCCAGCGGCTGCAACTGCACCGGTGCTAACTCTGCCCAGCCATATTATATCAGTAAGATTATATGCCATTTGAATAAAGCCTGTTCCCATTATAGGAAGAGCAAGCTTAACTAATGTGTACCTTATGCTTCCTTCTGTTAAATTTATTCTGCTGCTCATAAAAATCCTTTCTCAATTGAATATATTCTTAGTTTAACTTAAAAGTAATCTTTGTACAAGCTGATAAATTTTGGATTTTAATTTGCATATCTAAAATTTATGATATAATAGATAAAATATTAAAAAAAGGATGTATGTATGGAAACAAAATACGATAAAATCAAGATAACTGAGAAAGCTTTGAAGTATCTCGAGAAAAAAGGAAAAGCATCCATTGTAATCGAGTTTCCGGGATACAGAACTAACGGAGACTTTGCAGTTGTTCCCGTTCCAGAGGTGTTTGCAAAAAAGCCAAAATCTGCAGAAGAGTACAATAAGGTGAATATTGATGGAATAGATGTCTATGTTTCAAAAACCGTATACATGCCTGAAGATAATGATGTTGTAATTGATGTTGAATCATTTTTTAAGATTGGTTTCCTTACAATGTCAGGATTCGGAACAGATTCACAGTAGGTGATAATTTGGATAGAGTAGTTTTTTTAGTTGATATGAATGCTTTTTTTATAAGCTGCGAACAAACCAGACATCCTGAAATCACAGGAAAACCTGCAGCTGTGGCAGGTGATCCCGAAAACAGATCGGGAATAATTCTAACAGCAAATTATGAGGCAAGAAAACGCGGAATCAAAACAACTATGATTCTCAAGGATGCTTACAAACTTTGCCCTGAATTAGTTGTAATTCCTCCGGATCATGGTTTCTACCACCAGAAATCAAGAGAAGTAATGGAGATTTTGTCATCATTTACGCCTGTCATAGAACAAAACAGTATCGATGAGGCCTGGCTTGATATGACTGGATGCGGAGGGATTTTTGGCGAGCCACGTGAGGCGGCTGAAAAAATTATGCGCAGAATTAATAACGAATTAAATCTATGGTGCTCTATCGGAATTTCTGAAAATAAATTTTTAGCAAAAATGGCATCGGAAATGAAGAAACCTCATGGCATTACCGAACTTTGGATAAAGGACATAAAGGAAAAAATGTGGCCTTTACCTGTAGGAAGTATGTATGGTGTCGGTAAGAAGACAGCCTTTAAACTTCAGGGTATGGGAATATACACAATTATGAATCTAGCTGTGTTTGACAGAGAATACCTTGTAAAAAAACTTGGTAAAATGGGTTTAGAGATTTCACTTTTGGCTAACGGAATAGACCTATCACCAGTCAAATGCAACTCGGACGGAGACATGAAATCAATTGGAAGATCCACTACTCTTCCTCATGATACAACTGATATGGAATATATAAAGGCTGTATTATTTGAGCTTTCGGACAGTGTGGGTATGACGGCACGCAGTCATGCAAAAAAAGGACGTACCGTACAAATAAGCATAAAGTATTCTGATTTTAAAAGTATTACAAGGCAGATGACGGTTCTGGCTACATGTCTGGTAAGAGATATATATTCTGCCGGGGTAAAGCTTTTTGAAAAAAACTGGAATCGCGAACCCATACGGCTTATAGGAATAAGTCTCAGCGGATTTGAAAATTATGAATCAGAACAAATATCGTTGTTTGATGTGTGTGAAGACAGCAGAGACATGAATTCAAACAAAACAGATATGATAGAAAAAACTATTTACGATATACGTAAAAAGTATGGTGCATCTATTATTAAGCCCGGAGCAATAATTGATAAGTAAGGTGTTTGTAAACTAATTATACGAACAAGCCCTGTGCGATTTTTCGCACAGGACTTGTTATATGCTTTCAAATGCAGAAGTGTAGTTGTGTCATATTTTTTTTATGCTGTTATTTATTCTGGAGTCTTATCCATCCGGATTTTTAATTTGTCCATTTTATAATATAAGGTCTGTCTGGGCACACCTAATTTCTTAGAAGTTTTTGATATATTGCAGCCATATTGCTTTAGCGCGTTAACTATTACATTTCTTTCAAATTTTTCTACTTGCTCGTACAGTGGCCCTGTGTAGGCAGGGCTTGCTAAAGGGATATCAGAATTGCAACATTTTATAATGTCCTTTTGCTGATTGATAATAACGTAATCCGGCATGTCGTTCATGGTTATTATGTTGCCTTCTGTAATGTTAATTGCATGCTCAATTGAATGCCTGAGTTCTCTTACGTTTCCGGGCCATGAATAGTTTTGGAAAAAAAGCAGTACTTCGTCAGAAAACCCTGCTATATTCTTATTTAATTTTTGGCTGAAATGGTGTAAAAAGTAGTTGCTTAGTTCAACAATATCGCTTTTGCATTCTCTCAAAGGAGCTACGTAGAAGTTAATGGCGTTCAATCTGTAAAACAGGTCGCTTCTTAATTTTCCTGATTTAATTGCCTCATAGGGATTTTCGTTTAATGCGGTGATTATTCTTACGTCTACATCATGTGCCGTGTTATCACCTATTCTTCTGATTTGATTTTCCTGAAGGAACCTCAGCAGTTTAGCCTGTAATGTTATATCCATTGAATTTATTTCATCAAGGAACAGCGTTCCGCCATCTGCCGCTTCAATAAGTCCCATAGAATTTTGTGCGCCTGTAAAGCTTCCCAGCTTTGTCCCGAATAGTATACTTTCAAACAATGTACTTGGAATCGCGGCACAGTTTTGCGCGATAAAAGGTTTTCCACGCCTGTTGCTTTCATTGTGAAGGGATTGAACAACAAGTTCCTTTCCGGTTCCGGTTTCTCCGTAAACAAGAACAGGCGAATTGCTGTTGGCAGTTTTCTTGATTTTATTTTTTAAATCGACCTTTAAACTACTGCTTCCGATAATATTGTCTAAAGTGTATACGGCTTTTCCGTTAACTTTATTTCGTTTTTTGCTTTTATTCAAATTATTATATTTTTCAACATCAGAAAAAATTTCAATAACACCTTCTAGCTGACCATTTTCATGTAAGGGTATAGTGCTTGAAAAAATAGTAACCTTTCGATCCTGATAGTTATAATAATTTTGAACATAGTTTTTTAAACTCTCGCCGGTTTTCAGCGTTCTCATTATTGTACTGGTTTCTTCGGTCAGTCGAGGAAATATTTCCAGAAGATGTTTTCCGATAGCGTTTTCCACTTTAAGCCCAGCCAAGTCATGTATTGATTGGTTGTAGAAAATGACTTTCCCGTTCTTATCTACTATAAATATACCGCAATACAGATTTTCGGAAACCAGTTTTAATATATTTTTATAATCCATAAAATCACCTGAAGTTTTTTTATTATGGCTATTATAACACAAATATAATTTAAGTAAATAGTTAAATCTTATTATGGCCTTCTATACATGTGTAATAAAAAGCTTACATTTTTTGTCTGGAATTTATGCATGTTAAAAATAGAGCTATTCTACCTATACTCTAAAAGTAAGTGTTTTCCTGATGCGTAATATTTTGCTAATATTGGCATAATATTTGCTACCTTATTAGAAACTGCAAAATTTATGTTAAGGAGGGTGAAGTTTCTGAACTGCTATAATTCTTGAGCAATGAGAGTCGTAAAATGCAAATAAATATATTGATACACATGTCAAAAAAACCGTCACATGTTATGTGAAATATTTGTACAAAAAATACGATATATAATACATATATTGAAATTTTAACATGTATTTTCTTGGCAAGAAAATTGCAAGCATATATATGAATATATAAATTGGAGTGTGTATGACTAAAGCTAATATTTTTAACATTCAAAAATTTTCTGTTCATGACGGCCCGGGCATAAGGACAACATTTTTTTTTAAGGGATGTCCCCTAAGCTGCCTGTGGTGTCACAATCCAGAAAGCCAAAAATATAATAAACAAGTGCTTTTTGATAAGGACAAATGTGTTTCATGTTTGAATTGTCAAGAAGCATGTCCGGAAAATGCAATAAGCGTAAAAAATAACGTTGTTACAACTGATGAAAAGTTGTGTAAGCACTGTGGTTTATGTGAAATTTACTGCATACCAGGTGCAAGACAGGTTGTGGGCAAAGAGTATACAATCGAAGAAATAATGAAAGAGGCTTTGAAGGATAGAGTGTTTTATAACAAGTCTGGAGGAGGGGTAACCGTTTCCGGCGGAGAGCCTTTGGCGCAGATAGATTTTGTAGAGGAATTCCTGAAGAGATTAAAAGCCGAGAATATTCATACTGCAGTTGATACCAGCGGTGCAGTAAACTATGACAGTTTGCAGCGAATATCAGAATATACAGATTTGTTCTTGTATGATATTAAGCTTATGGATGATGAAAAGCATAAGCGCTATATCGGAACGTCAAACAAATTAATTTTAAGCAATCTGGAAAAGTTGTCAGAGCTTCATGACGGCATAAATATAAGGATGCCCATAATTGAAGGAATAAATGCCAATGAAAATCATATTAAGAAAACAATAGAGTTTATTAAAAAGCTTAATATAAAAAAAGTCAACTTATTGCCGTATCATGATATAGCGATGCACAAATATAAAAAGCTTGGCATTTCTTATGAAGAAGAGATAATGTCTAAGCCATCTGACGAAAAACTTCAGCAATTTAAAAACATGTTTATAGATGAAGGATATGAAGTAAAAATAGGAGGTTAGTATGAGAGGATACACTGAAAGGACTAAAAAATTAAGACAGGAAAGCGTAACGACACAGCCAAGGGTTAGCCTTGAAAGAGCATTGCTGGAAACTGAATTTTATCAAAAATATTTTGGTGCAGTTGAAACGCCGGTACTTCGTGCGATGAATTTTAAAAATTATATGGAAAAAAGAAAGCTTTACATTGGCGAAGGGGAACTGATAGTTGGAGAAAAAAGTGAAGGGCCACAGGTTGTTCCTACATTTCCGGAGCTTTGCGCACACACTGTAGAAGATATGACGGTAATGAACGACCGAAAATATATTAATTTTAAGGTTAACGAAGAAGACAAGGGGGTTCAGGCAGAAAAAATTCTTCCATATTGGCAGAACAAATCTACTAGAGATAAAATTTTAGCTTCTATGACTCAGGAGTGGAAAGATTGCTACGCAGCTGGAATGTTTACGGAGTTTATGGAACAAAGAGCGCCAGGGCATACTGTTGCAGACGATAAATTTTATAAAAAGGGATTTTTGGAGTTTAAAAAAGAAATAGAAGAAACTATAGAACAATTAGATTTTTTAAATGATGCTAATGCATATGACAAAAAAGCACAGCTTGAAGCAATGGCTATTTCTTGTGATGCAATAATAATTTACGGACAGAGATATGCAGCATATGCCAGAGAGTTAGCTGAAAAAGAAACAGATGCTAACAGGAAAAAAGAACTTCTGTGGATTGCTGGCAATTGTGATGTAGTACCGGCACACAAGCCTGAAACATATGCTCAGGCATTGCAGATGTACTGGTTTGTTCATATAGGGGTTACAACAGAAACGAATACATGGGATGCATTTTCACCTGGAAGGCTTGATCAATATTTATATCCGTTTTACAAAAATGATTCAGAAGCCGGCATAATCGATTATGATAAGGCCAGAGAACTGATGGAATGCATTTGGATTAAATTCAACAACCAACCTGCACCTCCAAAAGTTGGAATAACTTTAAAAGAAAGCGGAACATACACTGATTTTGCAAATTTAAATACCGGTGGTATAAATCCATATACAGGTGAAGACGGTGTAAATGACGTATCTTATATCATACTTGATACAATGGATGAAATGAGATTGTTACAGCCAAGTTCCAATGTACAAATAAGTGAAAAGACACCTGATGAATTCTTGAATAGAGCTGTTGAAATATCCAGAAAAGGCTGGGGACAGCCTGCATTTTACAATACTGAAGAATTAATTAGCGAGCTTATGAATGCTGGAAAGACATTGGAAGATGCACGATTTGGTGGCTCAAGCGGATGTGTTGAAACAGGTTGCCACGGAAGAGAAGCATATGTTCTCACAGGGTATCTGAATGTTCCGAAAGTATTTGAACTTATGATGAATAACGGATACGATAAGTATACTGGCAAGCAAATAGGATTAAAAACTGGTAATCCTGAAGAATTTAAAACTTTCGATGAGTTAAGAGAAGCATTTTATAAACAGCTTGAATATATTATCAACGTTAAAATAAGAGGAAATAACGTAATTGAAAAAATATTTGCTGAGCACATGCCTTCGCCGTTCATGTCAGTTCTTACAACAGGCTGTATGGAAAGCGGAAGAGATTATAATGCAGGCGGATCTAAGTACAACACTAGATATATACAGGTAGTAGGTATAGGGACAATTACAGACTGTTTTGCATCTGTAAAATACAATGTATATGAGCAGAAACGTTTCACAATGAGTGAGCTGGTTGCAGCTACTAAAGCTAATTTTGAAGGATACGAAATGCTTCATAATTTAGTATTGAACCATACTCCTAAATACGGCAATGATGATGATTATGCAGATAATATAATGCTTGATATATTTACTAATATAAGAGACAGAATAAGAGGAAGAAAGACTGTGTGCGGAGGGACTTACCAGATAGATATGCTCCCTACAACATGCCATATTTATTTCGGTTCTGTAATGACAGCTTCAGTAAACGGAAGGCTTAACGAAAAACCTGTTACAGATGGAATTTCTCCTGAAAAAGGTGCTGACAGAAACGGTCCAACTGCAGTAATTAATTCATGTGCAAAGATGGATCATACATCAACTGGAGGAACGTTGCTTAACCAGAAATTCACACCTTCATCAATAGCTGGACAGGAAGGAATTGATAATGTATCTGCTCTTGTAAGAGCGTACTTTGAAATGGAAGGCCATCACATACAGTTTAATGTAGTTGACAGAAGCACGCTTCTAGATGCACAGAAGCATCCTGATGAATACAAGGATCTGATTGTTAGGGTAGCGGGATATTCAGACCACTTTAACAATCTTGAAAAAGCACTTCAGGATGAGATAATAGATAGAACTGAACAAAGTTTTAATTAATTGATTATAAGAGAGACCTGCGAGATATAAGGTCTCTTTTTATTTGTAATTTTTAATAACCAGAAAAAAGACGATCAACTCCTTATTTCTAAATGTCTGAATTAACTATTGATTTTATACATAGAATGGTATTATATTAATATGGTAGTGCATTATTTAGGTTGTACCGGATTTTTATCCGATTTAACACGGAAATGCCGTGTGCTTTACTTGCATAGAATTTGGAGGAAATTAAATGTACATTGAATTATTAAAGGCAGCGTTTTTGGGAATAGTGGAAGGAATTACAGAGTGGCTTCCTATAAGCAGCACAGGACACATGATACTTGTAGAGGAGTTTATTAAATTTAATGCATCTGAAGCATTTATGGAAATGTTCAGGGTGGTTATTCAGCTCGGCGCTATTATGGCAGTGGTTCTGTTATATTTTCACAGGCTGAATCCTTTTTCGCCGAGAAAGACTTCAAAGCAGAAAAAAGATACCATACTGCTATGGTTAAAGGTTATTGTAGGAGTGCTGCCGGCGGCAGTTCTTGGATTACTGTTTGATGATTGGTTTGACGAAAATTTTTATAATTTCCAAACCGTGGCAGTTACCCTTATTATATATGGTATACTTTTCATAGTGATTGAGAATCGCAATAGAGGAAAAAGCTCCAAGATAAAAAGCTTCAGTGAAATGTCTTATATGATGGCATTGGGTATAGGAGTCTTTCAGGTATTATCACTTGTTCCGGGCACATCGCGTTCCGGTGCTACCATTTTGGGAGCAATAATACTGGGGAGCTCAAGATACATAGCTGCGGAATATTCTTTCTTCCTGTCAATTCCTGTTATGTTCGGAGCCAGTGCTCTGAAGCTGTTTAAATTTGGACTGAATTTTACAGGGCTGGAGCTGGCGGTATTATTGACGGGTATGGTTGTAGCTTTTGTTGTATCGCTGGCAGCTATCAGATTTTTAATGAAGTATATAAAGAACAACGATTTTAAAGCATTCGGGTGGTATAGAATTATTTTGGGAGCAATAGTTATAGGTTATTTTGCAATTGCAGGCTAGTTAAAAAAAATCCGGTTTAAGCAAACCGGATTTTTTCGTTAATTTTATTGATAATAAATGGAAATGGAATTATACTAACATAATAAACAATGTGTTTTTTGGAGGAATTATGTATAGAATTATGATTGTGGAGGATGACTTAACTATTGCAAAAACCTTGAAGGCTCATCTTTCAAAGTGGGACTATAATGTGTTTTGTGTGGACAATTTTAAAAATATAATTGAAGATTTCAAGAAATTTGAACCTCATATTGTTCTGCTTGATGTTATGCTTCCTTTTTATAACGGCTTTTTCTGGTGTAGCGAAATTCGTAAAATTTCAAAGATTCCAATAATGTTTATATCCTCTGCTTCAGATAATATGAATATTGTAATGGCAATTAATATGGGCGGAGATGATTTTATTGCAAAGCCTTTTGATTTGAATGTTCTTACGGCAAAGCTGGGAGCTCTTTTGCGAAGGTCATATTCTCTGCACGGACAGATGAACACCATAGAATATAATGGTGTTATTTTAAACATGAGCGATGCATCACTGACATACGAAAAGAATAGGATTGAATTGACAAAAAATGAATACAAAATTTTGCAGATACTTATGGAAAACATGGGAACTGCGGTTTCCAGAGATGAAATTATGCAACACCTTTGGGAAAACGACCAATTTATTGATGATAATACTCTTACGGTAAATATGACACGTCTTCGCAAAAAGTTGTCTGAAATATGTCTTGAAAATTTTATTAAAACAAAAAAGGGAATGGGATATATGGTGGAATAATATGAGTGATGTATTCAAAATGTTCTTATTATATTTAAAGCAAAATATCTTTTTTGCAGTATCTGGAGTTATATCGCTGATTATCTTTGTATCAGTTTTTTTTCTTTATTCGTTGCCATTAGAACCTATACTTTATGCAGTTTTATTAACAGTTGCCTTTATTGCGGCAGTATATATGCTGTGCTTTGTTAAATTTTACAAACGGCACAGGGCCCTTAAAGAAATAATGGACAATATCTGTGTATCTGATTATAAATTTCCGGATACATTAAGCATAATTGAAGAAGACTATCAGGAATTAATTAAAAAAATAGACAGGCACAGGGTTGATATTATTAATGAAAAAAATAAAAGCTATTCAAATATGCTTGATTACTACACAATATGGGCACATCAGATAAAAACTCCGATTTCAGCAATGCGCCTGATACTACAATCCGAAAAATCTGAGATAAATGAGGAGCTTTTGGAGCAGCTTTTTAAAACGGAGCAATATGTGGAAATGGTACTTCAGTATATCAGGCTCGAAAATTTAAATTCTGATTTATTGTTTAAAAAATATTCCCTTGATAATATGGTTAAGCAGGTTGTAAGGAAATATTCCAAATTATTTATTCGTAAAAAAATAAATTTAGTATACGAAAATTTAAATATGTATGTTTTGACTGATGAAAAGTGGCTTGTATTCGTTATTGAGCAATTAATTTCCAATTCGCTTAAATACACCAACTCCGGCGAAATTTCAATATACATGGATGAAACTAGGCCATGTACGCTGGTTATTGAAGATACGGGAATAGGAATTGAAAAGGAAGATTTGCCGAGAGTTTTTGAAAAGGGCTACACTGGATACAACGGCAGAGCAGATAAAAAATCAACGGGAATTGGATTGTATTTGTGCAGGCAGATATTGAACAGGCTGTCGCATTCAATTGAAATTGAGTCGGAAGTAGGAAAGGGAACAAAAGTAAAAGTAAAACTTGAAACTCAAAACGTTGAATTTGAATAACCTTACTAAACTGTAAGGATGATAGGGGAAATGTAAGCTGAAGTTATGGCAGTGCATTTTTCTTTTTTGATATTATGAACAGGAAGTAAATTTAAGGAGGAAGCTATGTCACTATTAGAAGTAAATAATTTAAAGAAAATATATTCAACAAGATTTGCGGGAAATCCTGTTCAGGCATTGGCAAACATATCATTTTCAGTTGAACGTGGAGAATATACAGCGATCATGGGTGAATCGGGTTCGGGTAAAACAACTTTGCTGAATATACTTGCCTCTCTCGATAAGCCGACAAGCGGAGAAGTATTATTAAATGGGAAAAATATAGTATCAATCGACGAAAAGGAAATATCAGCATTTAGGAGAGATAATCTTGGTTTTGTTTTTCAGGATTTCAATTTGCTAGACACATTTTCAGTGCGTGATAATATTTTTCTTCCGTTGGTTCTGGCAGGGGAAAAATATGAAGAAATGAGAGATAAATTAAAACCGATTTCCAAAAGACTTGGTATTGAAGAAATTTTAAATAAATACCCTTATGAAATCTCAGGAGGACAAAAGCAGAGAGCTGCCATAGCGAGGGCGCTTATTACAAAACCTGAGGTAATACTTGCTGACGAACCTACTGGTTCTCTTGATTCACGCTCTTCCGACGAGGTCTTAAAGCTGTTCAGTGAACTGAACAAAGATGGGCAGACTATTCTTATGGTTTCCCACAGTGTGAAGGCTGCAAGTCATGCTAAAAGAGTGCTGTTCATAAAAGACGGAAGCATATATCATCAAATATACAGGGCAAATATGTCTAATGAGGACATGTATCAAAAAATATCGGATACTTTGACTATGATTGCAACCGGGGGGGTGCAAAATGAGTAAATTTTTTTATCAGAAGTTAGCCTTGAACAATATTAAAAAAAACTCAAAGATGTATATTCCTTATATCTTTGCATGCATAGGAACAATTATGATGTTTTATAACATGAGCTTTCTTACTGTTGCTGACAGTATAGGAATTGTCAGTGACAGTGAGTCTCTAAGAGCTATTATGTACTTGGGGGCTATAGTAATTGGGATTTTTTCTACCATATTTTTATTTTACACAAATAGCTTTTTAATCAAACAGCGAAAAAAAGAATTTGGACTGTTTAATGTGCTGGGAATGGAAAAAAAACATGTGGCCAAAATAATGTTTTATGAAACATTGATTACTGCGGCTGTTGCAATATTGGCAGGAATACTTTCGGGGATTCTTCTCAGCAAACTTATAATATTGTTCTTATTTAAATTAATTTCCATTGAAGCTGTATTTGGTTTTGAAATTCCTGCGACATCTGTGCTGGTAACAGTCCTGCTGTTCAGCGGTATATTTGTTATAAACCTTGCTTACAATATTCATCAGGTTCATTTATCAAATCCGATTGAGTTATTGAAAGGTGGAAAAACAGGGGAAAAAGAACCAAAGACAAAGTGGATAATTGCTCTCATTGGAATCATAACTCTAGCAGCCGGTTATTATATTGCGATTACCGTTGAATCTCCTTTGGCCGCTCTCAACTTATTTTTTATTGCTGTATTACTTGTAATGGTTGGGACATACTGCTTATTTACGGCAGGAAGTATTGCGGTGCTGAAAATGCTTAGAAACAACAAAAAATATTACTATAATTCAAAACACTTTATTTCTGTTTCGGGAATGATGTACAGAATGAAACAAAACGCGGCAGGGCTTGCAAATATATGTATTTTATCCACTGCTGTGATTATAATGATTTCATCTACAATTTCATTGTATGTGGGGGTAGAGGATGCTTTAAGAGGTAGATTTCAGCGAAATATTTTGATCAGTGCGGACAATGTGTCGGAAGAAAAAGCTGAGGAATTGGATTGGTATATAAATATGGTTTCATCTGAATACAAGCTGGAGCAAAAGAATATTGTCAGATATCGATCCATGAGTGTATATGCAGTGAGAGATGGAGCTGTGTTTATGCCCGCCACTAATGAATCTTATGCGTCAGATAATTTTTATGTCCTTATTTTTATGACGCAGGACGAGTACAACAAACTTGAAGCTAGGTCGGTTTCACTAGAAGAAGGAGAAGCCCTTGTATTCAGTGCTGATGGTGATGTTAAGGGAAACAACTTGGATTTTAACGGGTATAAAATATCTGTAAATGAATATATGAATTCGTTTGATTCCGTGATTGAAAAGGTTGATACAATGACATACAGCAGCTATGTGGTAGTTGATAACACGAGCACCATTGAGAAGATATATAATTTATTTAATACTGACGAAAATAAAATGGAAGAACTGTCATATTTTTACGGATTTGACACGGATGCAGATGAAAATTATCGAATAGAAGCAGTCAAAGGGCTAAAAAGTATATTTGAAGGGATAGATGTTCCCACATATGTACAAAGTGTTGATGAATATAGAAATTCATTTTACAGTCTCTATGGTGGATTGTTTTTTCTGGGAATATTTTTGGGATTGCTTTTCATCATGGCAACGGTGCTCATTATTTATTATAAACAGCTTGCAGAAGGGTATGATGACAGAGAAAGATTTGAAATAATGCAGAAAGTAGGAATGAGCAGTAAAGAAGTAAGAGATACAATAAAAAATCAGGTTTTGTCGGTATTCTTCCTTCCTCTCTTAATGACAGCGGTTCATATTGCGTTTTCTTTTAAAGTTATAACAAGACTGCTGGCAATATTTAATCTTACAAATGTACCATTATTTGCAGTTTGCACAGTCGTTACTATTATAATATTTTCGATTATGTATGCACTTGTATATAAGATTACCGCAAGGACATATTATAGGATTGTGAGCAGATAGTTTGACCGTGGTTGAACCTAAGTAGCATATAGAAGATCCCTCTCGGTACGATAGAGTCGAGGGGGAGTTTTACATAATAAGCTTAATAAGTACGGGAACTGTTAGTAAAGATATAAGAGTCGTTGCAGAAACAATTATTGCGGCAAATTCTCTTTCTTTGTTGTAATTTTCAGCTAAAATTGATGTCATGGCGGAGGCTGGCATGGCAGTCATTATAACGATCGAATAGACAGCTTTAGAACTGTCTTTCAGCAGAAGAGACAGCAAGTAAATAACAACCGGAATAACTATTGATTTAATTAATATTCCGTAATATATTGTCCAGTCCTTTAAATATTTCTTCAATTTTATGTTTGATAATATAACACCTATAATAAACATAGAAATCGGACCTGTTATGCTTCCTATACTTTTAATGCTTGT
Organism: Sedimentibacter sp. MB35-C1; assembly: GCF_030913635.1. Lineage (NCBI taxonomy): Bacteria > Bacillati > Bacillota > Tissierellia > Sedimentibacter > Sedimentibacter sp. MB35-C1. The sequence continues at coordinate 61,169 of NZ_CP133188.1, read as the reverse complement.
CAGTAGAGCACCTTCAATTTTTATTTCCAACGACATCAGGATTATGCCGACTGCAACAGCTATTATGGATGGATTCAGCAAAAGGCTTTTGATTTCTTTTTTTAAATAACCCTTTTCCAAATTTCCGCTGTAAAGCATAATTCCGTAGGTCCATACAAATATCACAAAAAAAACATTGAATATGGAACCATAAATTACGCCTTCAGCACCGAATACAGAATTAAGTATGGGAAATCCCACATAGCCGGTATTCACAAATATGTTTGCAAAGTGCAGAACGGTGCGTTTTTCTCCTTTAACAGGAGTAAGCATGACATATGAAACAGCTGCCATAACAGCATAGGCGCCAAGGCTGTAGTAAAAAGTTTTAATAACGTTGTACTTAATAGAATCATCATATGAAAACATGAAGGAAGATACTATCATAAAAGGAAGAGCTATTTTAATAAGAATGTCAGTAAGACCTTTGTTAAGCTCTGGAGTTATTATTTTTTTTTTGCTTCCGTAAAAACCAACTAATATTATTATAAAAAGAGATAAAACACTGTCGGTAATGGCTGTAAAATTCAAAATGAACCTCCTTATAGCCTGATGTACTTATAATATGAGTGATGAAACTTATTGTTTCTATTTATTTATAATCTTTGGTTTATTATGGTTAACCTCCTAATGCCAAAACAACTTGCCAATAATTTCAGATGGGGTATGAAAAAATTTATGGTATAATTATAAAAATATCTTTAGGGAGACGTTATGAAGAAATACCTTAAAATTAATAATATTGCAGTATTGCTGCTAATTGTAATACTTTTAGGTTACAGGGTTGATAATACGGTATTTGCGGATAAAAATTTAAAAGCTCCGGAATCACCTGTGAATTTAACGGTTAAGGAAGTAACTGAAAGTTCAGTCACCTTGGAATGGGACAAACCACAAAGCAGCAATATTAATAATTACAAGATTTATAAGAACAGTACATATATTGATTCAACAAAAACAAATACATATAAGGTAGAAAACCTTAATCCAGATACAGAATATGAATTTTATATAAGGTCAGAAACAGCAAATAACAACGTGTCGCCTGCAGGAGAACCGATTGTTGTAAAAACTGATACGTCAGTTGAATCGGCTAAAATTATCGGATACTATCCTGCGTGGAAATCATACGATGAATTTACGCCGGATAATATTGATGCTCAAAAGCTAACGCATATTAATTATGCATTTGCCTATATAGGTCAGGACAATAAAATAAAATTAGGATATCCTGACAAGGACCCGGAAAATTTTGAAAAGTTAAACGAGCTTAAGGGAATAAACCCTGATTTAAAAATATTAATTTCTGTTGGAGGATGGAATTGGTCCGCAAAATTTTCGGATGTAGCAAGCTCAGATTCTTCGAGAGAGATATTTGCTCAAAGCTGTGTGGACTTTATAGTCAAGTACGGCATTGACGGGATAGATTTAGACTGGGAATATCCAGTAGGCGGAGGTCTGGAGGGAAATTCTAATAGGCCTGAAGATAAGCAGAATTTTACACTTCTTCTTAAGGAAATACGTGAGAAACTGGATGAACAGGGGGTCAAGGATAATAAACATTACCTTCTTACCATAGCATGCGGAGCGAGCAGCTATTACTTAGAAAACATAGAAGCTTCTAAAATAAATGAATATGTTGACTATGCAAATCTTATGACCTATGATCTTCATGGGCCGTGGGATTCATATTCTGATTTTAATGCGCCGCTCTATAGCAGCAGTGCATGGTCTCCGCAGTACAAAGCAAGTGTTGATTCAAGTGTAGAGCTATGGATAAACGCAGGGTTTACAAAAGACAAGATTGTTGTTGGAGTGCCATTTTATGGTTATTTGTACAATGTAGAGACCCATGATAGCAGTGGACTTTACCAAGTGAGCAATGGAGGCGAGGCGCTGAGTTACAGCACGATCATGCTAAATTACTTGAACGGTAGTTATAATAAAATGTACAGCGAAGAATCAATGGTTCCTTGGATTTATAAGGACAATATTTTTATAAGCTATGATGATGCAGAATCAATTGCATTGAAATCAGAATACGTTAAAGACAAAGGCCTTGCAGGAGTTATGATCTGGGAGCTCAGCCAGGACTACAACAGTGAGCTGTTAAATTCAGTATTTAACGCATTGAATTAGCTATTTCTTAAATTTAATAACATTAGGATTAATGATGGCGTAATTTAATATTATTGCGTACGGTAATATAAATCCTACGAACGCTTGAATCATTGAAACAGCCCTTGACAGCCCGAAGGGAGTCATGTCGCCGTATCCTACTGCAAATAATGTAATGAAGCTGAAGTAAAGGGAACGAGTGATAATGCCTATAGGTGTATGCTGCTGGTTCGAAACAGCTGCATAATGGTCAGCGATGTATCCAAGCCCTGCGTAATCAATCGCTATATATATTGCAGTAAATACTGCGGCAATAATAAAATATAAATTAAATAAAACCAGGACGTTATAAACAATTAAAATGGTTTTTCGTTTCAAGATAGTACTCCTTGAAAAATATGTCTGCTTATAAATTATATGCAGGTATATTTTATTTAATAAAATAAATTTAATTGGTGGCATTTAAACTAAGATTGAGTTATAATATGTTATGATTAAATACAGGGGGAAGCCATGACTAAGCAATTAAAAGCAGACCTTATGCTGCTGATGATAACTATATTTTGGGGGATTTCTTATTATCTTTCTGATATAAGCCTGTCAGATATGGGGTCATTTACGTTGAATGCGCATAGATTTCTAATCGCTTTTTTTATTGCAGCATTATTGACATTTCCAAAATTGAAAAATGTTTCGAAAAACACATTGAAGTACAGTCTTATAATTGGTGCGGCACTTACTGTGGTGTACATAGGTGCAAATTTTGGAGTTATGTATACAACTTTATCAAACACAAGTTTTCTGTGCGGGCTTGCTGTTGTGTTTACTCCTATTGTGTCAAGTATAATTCATAAGAAGGCACCTGATAAAAAACTTACTATGGTGATAATTATGACAACCATTGGAATTGCTCTATTAACATTAAAAGATAATTTTTCGCTTAACCAAGGTAATTTATTTGGAGATGCAGCTTCGGTAATGTGCGCGCTTGCATATGCCATTGATTTGAATATTACTGAAAAAGCTGTTTCTCTTGAAGACGTAGACCCGTTTCAGCTTGGAGTTTTTCAGTTGGGAGTAACTGGAGTTTTGAATTTTACGCTTGCAATTATATTTGAAAAACCTCACTTCCCAACACAGCCGAACATATGGGCATCTGTGTTATTTTTGGCAATATTATGTACGGGAGTGGCATTTGTAGTGCAGGCCATTGCCCAGCAATATACTACAGCATCCCACGTAGGTGTAATTTTTTCTCTTGAAACTGTCTTCGCAGGAATAGTGGCATTTGCGTTTGCAAAAGAGGTTCTTACATTTAAGGCATATTTTGGCGCAGCACTGATGATTGCAAGCATTTTTATTATGGAGATAGATTTCAAAGAATTAATAAAAAAAAGGCGGAGAAGAATAGAACAAGAATAAAAAACTTGTGGTTCATATAAAATAAACAAGGACTATCCATAAAGGAAAAATCCTTGTTTTTTGATAATCTTGCCAATATGCAAGAACGCTTTGTTTGATTTTACTTTCCCAAATTAACCCAATGCTCGTATGCCTCATTAAGCTCCATAAACGCATCGGACATATCTTTCGCCTCTATTGCGCCGTTTAACCTTGCTAGGCTTTTATAAAAGCCGTTTATTTCATCTTTTTCGGCACTGAATTGGACTCTTTTAGTAATTTTGTCCCAAGTGTTTGTCAATTGTAAGGCTTTATTACTTGCCTCTGCCCAATTATCTTTTTTGATTTCGTCTCTTATTGAATCTATTACAGCAGGTATATTATCATCATTAGTCAGTGGATTTTTCAGAACTTTGTCACTTAACATCACTAGAATAAATAATACAGTCGTAACAATTGGTATTGATATAACTAAAAATTTTCGCATATAACCTCCTTAGTAAGGGCCTTTATAATCGCCTATATCAATAACTTTTTTAATGTGATCTTCATATTTATCAACATAAAAGGAACCGGCTGGATTTAATGTAGCTAGAAAAACTTCTGAGACATCTTTTATTCCTTTGCTTTTTAGTTGATCCATAAGCCACTTTTTGTTTTTATTCAACTGCCTTAGATTTTCTTCTATCAAAATCCCGTCATAAATAAGTTCTGTACTTATACCGGAAGGTTTTTTGGTTATTTTCATGTCTTTGGCTGTTAACGGCTCGTATTCAGGCTTTCTAAGTACTGACAATTGGCCGTTGGGTTCGATAATGGCAAAATCAACCTGAGATAAATCAAACACATCTTTATTTCTAAGGAGTTGCATTATGTCAGATACTCTGAACTGCATTTTTCTTAGTGCATCCTCCATTATTTTTCCGTTCATTATAACTATTGTAGGTTCTCCTTCTATATACTTTGCTGAATATCTCCATTTCATAGTTATAAATTCCATTAAATAACCTAATGCTGCCCAGGTTAATAATGCGACCCAATGAGGCCATGCTCTGCTTGACAAATCAGAGGCAAGGCTAGCGGCAATTGATCCGATGGTAATTCCCAATACATAATCAAAAAAAGCCAATTGACTTATTTGCTGTTTCCCCAGTATCTTTGCAAATATAAGAAGAGTAAAAAAACTTATTATTGATCTTACTAAAACAACTAAACCTTCATTCAAATTAAACACCTCTACATTAAACTATATTTAGTATTGAACATAAATTAAATATTATCCATATAAAATTCCGTATATCTTAAGGCTTTGACAATAATAAGCTTCATGTGATATTATGATTAAATCTCGGCATAAGAAAAGAGAACACTATGAAATATAAAAATATAAAGAAGGCTAAATTTATTAACAGACCGAACAGATTTATTGCTAATATTGAAATCGAGGGGAAAAATGAAGTCTGCCATGTTAAGAATACAGGCAGGTGCAAGGAGCTTCTTATTAAGGATTCTAAAATATTTGTCCAGGAATTTGATAGTTCAAAACGAAAGACAAAATATGATTTGATTTCAGTTTATAAAGGAAACAGACTCATTAATATTGACAGTCAGGCACCAAATAAAGTATTTCATGAGTGGGTAAAGAAAGGGTATTTATTTAATAATATAAGTCTGATAAAACCGGAGTATAAATATAATAATTCTAGATTTGATTTCTATATAGAAGCAGACAATAAAAAAATACTAATAGAGGTTAAAGGTGTTACATTAGAGGAAGATAATATAGTTCTGTTTCCGGACGCACCCACGGCCAGGGGGTTAAAACATATTAATGAACTGGCAGAATGCCTGCATGACGGATATGAAGCATATGTTGTATTTATTGTGCAGATGAGCGATGTGCTATATTTTACTCCAAACTACAAAACTCATAGAGAATTCGGAGAAGCTTTAATAAGAGCAAAAAAAAGAGGGGTTACCATATTGGCTCTTGACTGTGAAATTACAGAAAATTCAATAGAAGCTAAAAATAATGTTGACGTTAGATTGTAATTCATTGTATAAAAATTGCTCCTCCATGCCTGTAATTATGGCAAGGAGGAGCAATTTATATATACTTGGATGTATCGATGGAGGAATTAATTGAAAGGTTAATTAATTAACAAATTAATGATAACACATATATGCACAATTTGTCAATTAATAGTTTGTCCTTTATTTATTTTGAACTAAACAAATAATTAAAAAGAAAAAAATGATTTGTTAGTTTTTAGAAGCAGAAGTAAAAGTAAATATTTTAACAATAAAACCCAGCGCTAAAGCACTTAAGCTTTTCTCTTAAAAAGAAAAAATACTTAATATTAATACTAAGTATTTTTATCCTCTGTTAACTATTCTTATCGTTGTCTGAATCTTTAGCTTCAGTAGTAGTGTCTTCTGAGACTTTGTTTGCATGACGCTTAAATTGTCCAAAAGCTTCGCCGATTGATCTTCCGATTTCGGGTAGCTTAGAAGGACCAAAAATTATTAATGCAATAGCTAATATTAATATTAACTCTGGTGCTCCAATTCTGCCCATGTAATCCCACCTTCTGTGCTTTTTTGTCTATTATACTATGAAACGTTACATTTTTCAATCTAAAAATTATTAAATAAACGAGGAAGAATAATCCTCGTTTATTTAATAATTTGCTTTTTATGCATATTGAGCATTAAGCAATTCTACCATTTTTCTGGTTACATCTGCTGCAACACCTGCACAGCGAGCTTTTCTTTCATCGCTTCCCATTTCGACTCCTGTTTTCTCCATAAAGGTTCCCACTGAGTCTGCACATAGAATAGAGTTTGCAACAGTTGTTTCTAATTTAATATCCGGTTGGTATATAGGAAGTTCAGCTTCTTTATACCAGCTTTCCAATTCTCCTAGTAGTTTTTTAGCTACATCTGGTTCGCAAACAGTTCCAAGACATAGTGCTGCTGCTCCTACAGATCCGCATAATGCGGCCTGCTGGAATCCTGCTCCAAAATTTGTAAATGCTGCTACAGGAACTTGATTGAATGGATATCCTACTTCTTGAGATAATACGCCGAAGAAACCTTCAGCCACTCCGGAGCCTCAGCCACCCTTTTCTTTATATCCTTGAAAAGCTGCCGCCTCTACTACTGCAGGGTCAAGCTTTTTATAAGGCCATGGAAACTCTGGAGCCTGAGAAGTATCAACATCTGCTGCTGGTGCAGAAGTTGAGCAACCTGTAAGAAGTCCGCCTAACGAACCGGCTGCAACTACACCTGCTGCCGTGTATCCCATGCTTTTGATGAATTCTTTCCTTGATATCTGTTTGTTTTCTGACATATTCACTCTCCTAATATAAGTAGTATGTTAAAACTATATAATAATTATAATCTAAAATTTAAAATATATCAATAATTAAATTTTGACATATGCCAGTAAATTGTGCTGGTATTTCAATGAAAACAAGCAAAATCAACGCCTTTAAAGCATGAATTTTTTTTAAAAATAGACAACAATTAATGAAAAAATATTATACAAAAAAGTTTGAGTGTAAAAAAACAAACAATCGTTATAATTATAATAAAATTTTGTTTGATATTCTAAAATAAAAAGCGGCATTATTTCTTGATGACAAAGTCACCAAGAATAATGCCGCTCAGATAGTTGAAGAAGATTGTTTTATTTAGCCTGGTACATTCCCTTGCTTTCCATATATTTATATAGAGTTTCCCCATGCTGCTGTTCTTCTTTTTGAATGTGATTTAAAATACTACGAACCTGTGGATCTCTAAATTCAAATATGGCTGTATCATACGTTGATGAAACATATTTTTCAGTCATAAGCAAATCACTGCACAAATCTTTGTCTGAATTGCTATAATTTAGAGATTGGCCTTTAGGCACAAAACTGGGCGATTGATTTGCCTGCTTTTGCTGACTGCCTTGCATTGACTGCAACTGCTGAGATTTCATCTGCATGCCGCTGCTCTGATTCTGCTGTGATCCTCCCTGCTGCATTTGTGGTACCTGCCCTTTTAAGAGCTGATCAATAGTGTTGTAATGCTGCTGTTCTGTTTGAGCAATTTGATTGAAAATATTCTTTAACTCTTGATCTTGTGCTAAACTTGCATAGTTAGTATATTTTTGTATGCAAATTTCCTCGTGGCTTTTTTGATCTTCCAGCAAAGTTCTTTCTTTTTGTGTAAAATTCATAAAAACACCTCCTGTAATATTATTTTCAAAATATCAAAATATATCCTGCTAATGTTAAAATATAAAAGATATAAATTCAAAATAAATTGAATTTTTTGGAAGTTACGATATAATATAATAAATATAAATATAAAACGAGGAGAGCGTGATGAAATATACAATTGATAAATCCGTTTTTGAATTAGAACAAAAAATAAAATTTGGAATTATAGTTGCGCATAATATTAAAAATTCTGAAACTTTGCCTGAGGACGAGCAGCGGCTAAGAAAGGCAGAATCCAGAATGAAAGAAGATATAAATCCTGCCCAGCTTAGGCAGTTGCACAATGTGTCGCTTTACAGAGAAGTAATGCTTAAGTCGGGGATAAATCCTAATAAATATCCGCCTTCTGTGGAAGCAATGTTTAAAAGAGTATTAAAAGGAGGGCATCTTCCTGTTATAAATGCTTTGGTTGACTTGTGCAATGCTGTTTCAATTGAAAACGGTATCTCTCTTGGTGGACATGATTTGAAAGACATTAGCGAAGATTTAGAAGTTCGATACAGTAGAAATAATGATATCTTTCTGCCTTTTGGTGCAAGCGAGTATGAGGGTGTGCCCGAAGGTGAACTTGTGTTTACAAGCGGGAATAAAGTCCAAACTTTAAAATGGGTTTGGAGACAGAGCGAGTTGGGAAAAATTACTTTAAACAGTAAAGATGTATTTTTTCAGCTTGTGGGTTTTGAATATGAGGAGGGGGCATCACTGTATAATGCTATGGCTGAAATTGAGAATTTAGTGGCAGAAAGGTTTCAAGGCACATGCGAAAAATATTTGGTGGATGTTAATAATCAATACATAGAATTTCATTAAATTAAATTACACCCCTAAATTTTATTTGCTGGTACCGAACATTATTGTGTATCTGGAATTTCAGAAGTAACAATTATAATTAGTAGTAAATGGAGGAAATTTATGAAAAGCAAAGTTTTAAGAATTATATCATCCACAGTTGCATTGAGTATGATATTTACAACTGCGGCATTTGCAGTGCCGTCGGCAAAGAAAGACAAATGGAAAACACATCAGAAAACATACCAAAAAACATACCAAAAAGTAGAAACGAAGGATTATGAAAATGCTCTGGATCTATTGATTAGAATGAATATAGTGAAGGGATACGGCAATGGGGACTTTGGCTTGAGCGGAAATATAAAACGTGCTGATGTGATTGTAATGATCACTAGGATGCTAGATCAATATGATGTAATTGACGAAGACGACTACGACGATAAAGCCGAAGAATTTAAAGAAATTTTTGATGATGTTGATTTTAACGAGTATTATTATGAATCGGTTAAAATAGCAAAGGATCTGGGCATTGCTAAAGGAGATGGAAAATATTTCAGACCTGGAAACCCGGTTACAATTCAAGAGGCAATATGGCTTATACAGCGTTCGGGAGAAATCTTAAATGTGGATTTTGAAGATGGTAAGATAGAGGAGTTAGAAGAAATCTACAAAGATGAATTAAACAGCTTTGCAAAGAGAAGAGATGTCTTTTGGATGATGTTTTATATAATGAACGAATATGATTATGATGAAAAGGAATATGACATAAACGATATTAAGGTAAATGTTGAAAATGGAGAACAGTTGGACTTTAAAGACAGCTGGTTTACAGAGGCTTTAGACGATGTTATAGAAGATGACATTGAATATGTGAAGTTCGAACTGCCGGAATCCGGAGGAAAACTATATTATGATTATGACGAAGATCAAAATGAAAATTCCTTGGTATCTGAGGTAACAAAGTATTATTTAGGCAAGTATGAAAAAAACATAATAAGAAATATTGCATTTGTTCCGGAAGAGTATTTTGAAGGAGAAGTTACAGTAAAATATACGGCGTATACAGAAGAAGATTCCTATGACGGGTCAATAATAATAAGAGTTGACTATGAGAACCTTAAGCTTATTACCTATGAAATTTCTGAAAACGAATATGTGCGCATAGATGAAGATGATTTTGAAGATTTTGTTGATACGGTTAAATTTGTAATTCCTTCAGAAAAACAGGGTGTTTTGTACTATGACAGTGATGGGGACGGAAAACCTGAAAGCAAGGAAGTTGTGACCAGAACAAAAACATATGATATAGAAGATGTTGATTACATCATATTTGAGCCAAATCAAGGTTTTGACGGGGAAGTTGTTATAAAATATTATGCAGAAGAAAAATCAAGCGATAAAGTATATGAAGGGGAAATAAAGATAACGGTTGAAGCTGTTCAAGAAATTTCTACGATGAAACTGACGACAGATTATGAGGATGAATTCATAGATGTTGATTTTGTAGAAGAACTGTTTGAACTGGTTGAAGATGACATAGACGAAGAAGAACTCGAGTATGCAATGTTTGTGATTCCTGACGAAGGAACTCTTAAAATTAAGCTTGATGGCAAGAGAAATTTAATCAATGTTCAAAATGATGTAAGCTATGAATTAGAGGATATTGAATATATAAGATATATTTTTGAGGATGAAGGTAATATAGAATTTAATTATACTGTTTTTGAAGATGAAGATGAAGATAACTATAATGTTTATGACGGATTAATTAAAATCTATGTAAGATAATAAGATAAAAAGAAAAAGCTGAGGTTTATATCTCAGCTTTTTTGTTGATTTAGTTTTTAGCTTTTTCTGAAGAGAAAAACTCTTTTGTAAGTTTAAATACTGTTCCGCTCAATGCTACAACGCCTATTAAGTTCGGAATAGCCATTAATCCGTTTAATGTGTCTGCTAAAGCCCAAATAACTTCAAGACCACCGATAGCGCCTATTAAAATAAACGGTATCCAAATTATTCTGTAAACCATAATTGCTTTAGGTCCGAATAAGTACTCAGCACATCTTTCACCGTAGTATTCCCATCCAACTATAGTTGAGAAAGCAAACATTACAATACCTATTGATACGATGTATCCTCCGCCTGGTAACGATACGTCGAAAGCCTGTGTTGTAAGTGCGGCTCCTGTCATGCCTGTTTCCCAAACACCTGATGTAATTATTGCCAAAGCTGTTATACTACATATAACAAGTGTGTCTGCAAATACTTCAAATACTCCCCAAAGGCCTTGACGAACAGGGTGATCTGTAGTAGCAGCAGCGTGAGCTATTGGAGCACTACCTAAACCGGCTTCGTTTGTAAATACACCGCGGGCAACACCGAATCTAACAGCCTGCATAACTGTTGCTCCTGCAAAACCGCCGACAGCAGCTCTTCCAGAGAATGCGCTTTCAAATATAGTAACGAAAGCAGCAGGAACCTTACCTATGTTAATTATAATAATTGCTAATCCACCAAGAATATAAATAGCAGCCATAAAAGGAACAAGTTTTTCTGTGAAGGCACCAATTCTTTTTATTCCGCCAACTATAACCAAAGCAGTGACAACTGCCAATACAATACCTGTAATCCAAGGATTAAGGCTGAAAGAAGATTGCAGAGCGTCAGCAACTGAGTTTGATTGAACCATGTTACCGATTCCGAATGCTGCAAGTGTACCAAACAGAGCAAATAGCACTGCAAGCCAGTTCCATCCTAAGCCATTCCTAATATAGTACATGGGTCCGCCGACAAAACGTCCGTCAGGTGTTTTTTCTCTGAATTTAATGGACAGTACAACTTCTGAGAACTTAGTAGTCATACCTAGTATTGCGGCAATCCACATCCATAATAATGCTCCTGGACCTCCGGCAGCAATAGCGGTTGCAACACCTGCTATGTTACCTGTTCCAACTGTAGCGGCAAGAGCTGTAGCAACAGCCTGGAATGCCGTTACTTCACCTTCTCCAGATTGGTCCTTAGAAAAGATTTTAAGAAGAGTGTTCTTCAAGATGTACCCTAACTTGGTAATTGAGAAGAACTTTGTACTTACTGATAAAAATAGTCCTGTTCCAACAATCAGTATTAACATTGGTGGTCCCCACACAATATTATTTAGCCAACTGTTGATGTTCATAATTGCTTCCATAGAGTAGCCTCCTATAATAATATAATGAATGAAAAAGCGTTATATTAGAGAACGTAAAATATAACGTTTTCACCATTCTATCACATATATGATATATAAACAATGCTGAAAAATGAAAAAATGTTCATATATGAGAAAAAATATGTAAGTTTTTAAAAGTTGTCCTTAACCGAAAAAATATGTATATTAGAAAAAAAAGTCAAGGGTGATAAATTTTACATTTTGTTAATATATAGTTAATTAACTAACGAAAAAATGTCTTACAGCCTTATAAAAAGTACTTCAAATTGAAGATAATACTAATTTTTTAAAAAATAGTTAGCGAATTTGTTAAAATTGTTACAATAATTGAAAAATTATAAACTTTTAAATTGAAAAATATTGCTTAGTAATAAGATTCGTGATTTGAAATATATTTCTTTTTTCACCTAATGATTTTTTTGTTCAATATTATAATAATTTGTGTAAAAAAACGGCCTGTAAGACCGCTTTTAACTATTTGCTTTTTATCTTTCAAAGACGAAATCTCCGTCGACCATAGTCTTAACCACTTTTATATCTTTAATCTTATTATGGTCGATGGTAAATATATCAGAGTCCAGTACAGCCAGGTCTGCAGCGAATCCGGGCTTGAGCCTTCCTTTTTCATGCTCCTTAAATTCGTTGAAAGCACTACCTATGGTATATGCATCAACAGCATCTTCAACACTCATCTTTTCGCTGGGAATAAATCCGCCTTCAGGTGTCATGCTCATTCTTTGTCTTGTTACAGCTGAATAGATGTTTGGAAACGGATTTAAATCTTCCACAGGCGAATCAGTACCGAAACTTATAGGGACACCTAGCTTATTCAATGTATTAAAAGCATATGAAGTTTCAGCCAATGTTTTCCCTACGCGGGATTCCACTATCTGTATGTCGTAGTCAAGGAAAATAGGCTGCAGCATTACAGGAATATTGAGACGTGCAATCCTTTCTATTTGACTGCGGTTTGTAATTTGGCAGTGGACAATGCCGTGTCGAAGAGTATTGCTGCTTCCTTTCATAGCCCGTTCATAAGCATTTATAACACTTTCAACAGCACCGTCTCCTATGGCGTGAGTAACGACTCTTATTCGGTTTTCCGTTGCTAAATTGCAGAGGGCCTGAAGCTGCTGGTCACTTAAAGCAGGAACGCCTTTTATTCCAGGTGCGTCATTATAATCATTAATCATAAGTGCAGTTCTGGCTCCTAAGGAACCATCCTTAAACAGCTTTAATGCTCCTTTTGATAAAAATCTACCGTTGTAACTGCCGTTTATATGTTCGGTTTCCAAGTATTCCTTAAATACATCTATATCCTGAAAATTGAACTGAGGGCTATATCTTAATTTTGTTTTGCCGTTATCGTAAATATTGTGTATTACCTTAAATACACTTTTAAAATCTTTGCTCATTACATCACATGATTGTACGGAAGTAATACCTGTACTTAATGCATAACTTGCGGCTTTAAGAATTTCATTTTCTCTGTCAAGAAGGCTTTTATCAGGCATGACCGGCAGCAGCAGCCTTGTGGCATTTTCCGTAAATATTCCGTTAGGCTTTCCATCGCTTCCTTTTATAACTTCACCGCCGTCAACCTCTGTATTTTCGTCAATTCCCAGCAGTTCAAGAGCTTTTGTGTTGCCGCATATAACGTGACCGCAAACTCTTTCCAATACAACAGGTATTTCTGATGATATTTTATCCAAATCATGGCGGGTTGGCATTCTTTGTTCCCCTGAAGTAAAATAGTCCTGGTTCCAGTTTTTCCCGTGGAGAGCGGTTGGATTTTCGCAGTTTTCCAAGTAATTTTTTCCCATGCTGATTATATCATCAATGGATTTGGCGCTTGTTAAGATGCATGCGTTCATTGACTCTCCAACCATGGCAATATGAAGATGGCTGTCGTTTAAGCCGGGTATAACGGTTTTTCCCTGCAAGTCTATTATCTTGTCCGCATGATTTAGCATAATATTTTTGCTGGGCCCGATTGCTTTAATGACTCCGTCTTCAATTAAAACAGCCTCTTGAAAAACGTTTTTTTCAATATAAATTTTTGCATTGTAAAGTATTGTTTTCATGATTATCACCACCCGGTATTTTTAAATAAGTATAGCAGAAATTACTAAATTAAACAATATGTAAGAAGAGCTGCTGAAATTAAGCTCCTATATTGATATCTAAAACTAATGGTATAAATTTTTAAAGTTTTTGCTTAAAACTTTAATATGAGGGTATAAAAAGAATGTACATTTATAATAAAAATAATTTCAGGAGGAATAAATGAAAATATATGATTTTAAAGTGAAGGATATAGAAAATAAAGAAGTATCATTATCGGAGTATAAAGGAAAGGTGTTGCTTGTAGTAAACGGTGCAACAGGCTGTGGTTTCACTCCTCAGTATGACGGATTACAGAAGCTGTATAATAAATATAAAGACGAAGAATTTGAAATACTGGATTTTCCAAGCAATCAGTTCTTAGAGCAGGCCCCTGGAACAAACGAGGAAATTGCCGGCTTTTGCAGACTAAACTTCGGTGTTGATTTTAAACAATTTTCAAAAATTGAAGTGAACGGTAAAAATGAGGAACCTTTGTACAAATATTTAAAAACTACTGCAGAAGAGTACAGAAGTGAAGATACATTAGGATTTTATGAAAAGGTAAAACAATTCACACCGGATATAAAAGAGAATGATATTAGATGGAATTTTACTAAGTTCTTGATTGACAAGGAAGGAAATGTAAAAGCGAGATTTGCTCCTAACATTACACCTGAAGAGTTAGATCAGCATATAGCTAAACTGGTCAGAGAAGAAGAAATAGAAATTGTTTGCCATCCGGATTTTTCTGATGGATGTATATAAAGATATTTATATCTAAAGTGAAAAATATAAAAGCCACAAAAAATCGTTGAAGATCAACGATTTTTTTTGTGACTTAAAAATGATGCCGTAAAAAAGAAAACGGCCGGAGTATCTTATCCGGAATAGGAAAAAGGGCGCAAAAATTCAATTCCAATAAATAACAAATAAGCAATAAAAAGGGAGTATGAAGATTTGTATATAAATTAGATATTCTTATAATTATTATTCATGGCTGGCTACCTTGACTTAATTTTTTAAAGCTGCTACCCTAAAAATGTTAATATATTAAACAAATTTGGAGGATGAAAATGAACAAAAAGTATTTATCTTTATTTTTAGTGCTAATGTTGATGGCAAGCGTATTTGCAGGATGCAGTGCTCAATCAGATGCACAGCCGCAAGATGCACAGCAAGAGTCTGCAGAGACGCAGTATATGACTGCTGATGAACTGAAAGCTATTATAACAGAAGGAAACAGCGACTACTTAATATTCGATGTTAGAAAAAAAGCAGATTATGACATTGAACACATCAAAGGTTCTATATCTACTGATGTAGATTCTATAATATCTAATGAGGATCCTGCACCAGCTAAAGCGAACATGGAAAAAGCATTAGCTGAAACTGACAGCAAAGATAAAAAATTTGTTTTGCTGTGCTATTCAGGTAAAAGATATGCTGCAGCAGGAACAGAATTTTTGAAGGAATTAGGCATAGATGCTGCTAATATCTATACTTTAGAAGGCGGCTACAAAGGCTGGACTTATTCTGATTTACTGGAAAAATAAAACTTATAAAACAAAAGAGGGAATGGCTTGATTACAGGCTATCCCTTTTTCAATGCATGTATTTTGAATAAAACTATTTTATAGTCAACGAACCTAGAATAAAAACAAGTTAGAGGTGCATAATGAACAAGTTAGTTAAAAATTTAACAAAAATATTAATTCCTGTTTTTATAATAGTCGCATGCCTTTCTCCTGCTTTTAACATAACATTTGCAGATACAGAAAACGGCTGGGCTGCGGAAGATTTTACATATGATGAATCCATAGTTACGGGACTTAGTGAAGCAGGCATAGCTAAGATTGAAACAAACAAAGATCTTGTAATACCGTCTCAAAATGTTACCGGTACTGCAATTACAGGTATTGGGGCAGATGCTTTTAAGGGTGAAGGCTTAACATCCATTACTTTTCCGGATACGATTGAGACTATAGGTAAGTATGCTTTTATAGGAAATAAAATTACTCAGGTTGAAATTCCTAAAGGTGTTACTGTAATTAATGCGGGTGCATTTGCTGCTAACAAATTAACTGAAATTGCCTTTGAAGAAAACCGGCATACACTTCCGGAAGGAATAGATATTCAAAGTACGGCATTTGGTAATAATCAGCTTAAAACAGTACGCCTTCCATATAATGTGAAAGGGATTTACAGTAATGCCTTTATGAGGAATCCCGGCAATGATCCGGAGGTTGATAAATTAGTTTATTTATATTCGGAAAACCCTTCCCATCTGAATAATCCTAATATTTATCATTATGACGGAGAAAGAGATCAGAACTACTCAGCTTTTGCGAAACTGATTGTGGAAGAAAAGCCATGGATAGCAGAGGACTTCACATATGATTCCGATGATGAAACAATCATAACCGGTTTTAGCCCTGAAGGTATTGATAAACTGACTGACAATAAAGTCTTAGAAATTCCTTTAAAAAATAAAGAAGGCAATATAATTACTGCTATTTCTTCCAATGCTTTTACAAATAAGGGTCTGACAAAGGTTATCTTTCCGGAAGGCTTAGACGAGTTTACAATCGACGGCAGTGCTTTTATGAGCAACAATATCAGTGAGGTTACGATTCCTGAAGGTATTCGTATTTTTGAAAGCCAATGCTTTCTTCACAATAAAATTACGGAATTAAGCTTGCCTCAAAGCACTCTAAAGGTAGGAAATTCTGCCTTTGGAGACAATGAAATTGCTTCTTTGACTATTGCAGATACAAAAGAAAAAATTCAAATAGACGGAAATGCTTTTTATGATAACAATATAAAATCATTTGTCCTTCCATATAGAGTAGAAAAGTTAGCAGGTACCGCATTTCTGAACAATCCTGGCATGGAACCTTCATCTACAGACGGCTCCGGCATTGTTTATATGTATACTTCAAATGCCAACCATTTTAACAATGACCGTATTTCACGCATTGGCGGAACAAATCCTGTTCCTTATCAAAAATTGATTTTGAGGGATTCAGAATATTCAGATGAGTGGGAAGTAAATGACTTTACATATGAAGAAGGAAAAATTACAGGTTTGTCTGAATCCGGAACAACAAAAGCGATCTCTAATAAAATTCTCGTATTGCCTGATATAAGCCCGCAAGGTGAGAAAATTACAGGAATTGCTGACAATGCCTTTGAGGTGGAAGCTGATTTTAGTGACGATGAAGTTATTTCTCCCGACGGGTTTACCAGCGTAGTTTTTCCAAAGGATTTGCAGTCAATAGGAAACAATGCTTTTAGGTATAATAATTTTACGGAACTATCATTTCCGCAGTCTTTGGAGCACATAGGAGCTCTGGCTTTCAACAGCAATAAAATTACAGCACTGACATTACCGGAAAATTTAACAACAATGGGTGCTGGTGCTTTTGGGGTTAATAAACTGACGACACTGGAGATAAATCATAAATTAAAAGTGATTCCGACAGGAGCATTTACTTCCAATACGACTTTAACAAATCTTGAGATACCGGAAGGAGTAGAGGAAATCGGCAGCAACGCTTTCGCAGGTGCCCCATTAAAGACTTTAGCTATTTCTTCCACAGTGGAGAAAATCGGCAGATCAGCTTTTAAATTGCACCGCTTGGATACGCTGACTGTTCCGGGAAATGTTAAATATATTGATAGAAATGCATTTGAAGGGGATGGAAATTTTAAAACTTTGAAATCCCTAAATCTTAATGAAGGATTGGCAACCATCGCTAAAGGGGCTTTTAATAAAAATCTGTTGACAAGAGTGGATCTTCCAAGCAGCGTTACCGCACTAGACAGCAAAAGTTTTGTTGATAATTCAGGCTGTGTGCGTGTTTACACCACAAATGAAGCTCATAAAGATTTTTCTTCAGATGAGAAAAGCCATGAGATAATATTTTATAGTACGGAAGAACTGTGGACAGCAGAAGATTTTATTTATGACGGAACAACTTTAATGGGCTTTTCAGAAGAAGGAAAAGCAAAAGCTGTATTATATAGATATGCAGTTTTACCCGATCTGAATCTTGAGGGAGAGAAGATTACAATAATAGGTCAGAATGCATTTGTTCCAGACGATTATGATATAATAAAAGAAGAGATTATTTCTCCTAACGGTTTGAACAAGGTTGTGTTACCGAAATATCTGGAAGTTATTGAGCAAAGAGCTTTTCAATATAATAATTTAACAGTTGTTGAATTCCCCGACACTTTAACTACTTTAAAGCTGCAATGCTTTAATGGTAATAAGCTGCAAAAGCTCGTTATTCCGGAGACTATTACCAACATTGAAGAAGGTGCATTTTCCACCAACAAGCTGACAGATGTTACTCTGCCCGATAATATGAAGGTGATTCCAAAAGGTTTATTTGCCCGCAACATTACATTGCAGCACATTGACATCCCACAGGGCGTAGAGATAATTGACGAATATGCGTTCAATGGTGCTCAGTTGAAAAGTCTGGACATTCCTGATTCTGTTACGGAAATCAGAAGGGGAGCGTTCTACTATCATCAAATCAAGGAATTGGAAATACCGGGCAGTGTTAAAGTCTTAGGACACAGGGCGTTTTCCGGTACAACAAAGGCCATCCGTTTGGAGAAGCTTGTACTTAATGAGGGATTAGAGGAAATCGGGTCTGAAGCCTTCGCTGTAAGTCTTTTAAAAGAAGTTTATCTTCCTAAAAGCCTGGAAAAGTTAGATGCAACTGCTTTTGATCATAATACAGGCTTTGAATCAAGCGGTAAGATTAACTTGTATACTCGTAATAAAAATCACTTAGATTTCCCGGATTCCGCATCCTATAATATTATTTATCGTAAATCAAGCAGCAGTGGAAGCCACAAGGGTTCGTCAACTGCGAAAACACCGGGTATTGTTTTGCCAAAAGAAACTCTCGGCGGGAAGGTAGCAATATCCGTTGATAATAGAACTGTAAATATAGTACCTGATGAAGGATATGAAATAGCTGATTTAATTATTGACGGAAACTCTGTGGGTGCTTTAAATTCCTATGAATTCTCTGATGATAAAGATCACAGTGTAGAAGTAATATTTAAAGAAAAAATCAATACAGGTAAATTTGCGGATATTAATGACCACTGGGCAAAAAACAGTATTGATTTTGTAATTGCAAATGGTCTATTTTGTGGAGTATCCGACGATGAATTTGCTCCTGATTACACCATGACCAGATCTATGCTTGTAACTGTGCTTTACCGCTATGAAAATAATCCTGAAATAAACAGTTCTCCGTCTTTTAAAGATGTGCAAGATAAATCATGGTACGGCGATGGAGTTGCATGGGCAGCTAACGCTGATATTGTTAAGGGCCTCACCGACGATTTCTTTGCTCCAAACGAGAAGCTGACAAGGGAGCAGCTGATTGTCATACTATACCGTTACGCTCAGTACAAAGGAATAGATACTACAGTTGGAAGTGATTTGAGTTCATACAATGACAGTAATGAAATTGCTGACTGGAGTAACTCTGCAATGGAGTGGGCAGTTTCTGCAGGCTTGTTACAGGGCAGAAACAATAAAATGTTAGCACCGGGTGATGTGGTAACACGTGGAGAATCAGCAATGATTTTAACAAAGTTTATTGAAGAGATTTTATAATTAAGCGTTTAAGTTTTACACAACAGGGAAAGCTGTGTATTAGCTTTCCCTGTTGTTATGTCTTAGTTTTTTTCTATATATATGTCTTTGTGCTCAGGATGTTTTTCAAACCAGTCGACAGCATATGAGCAGGTTGCAGCTGCCTTCCTGCTGTTTTTTTTCAAATCTTTAACTAATGAGGTCATTAACTTATCGGCAACTCCCTGTCCTCTTAGTGATTTGTCAACGTATGTATGGTTAACATTGACCATGTCTTCTGATACTGAAGGAAATGTAATTTCAGCAATACATTCTCCGCTTTCATTTTCCAAATATATTCTTTCCTTTTCGTGTATAAAGTCCATACTACCTCCGATAAAATTTATTTGCGCTTATGAAATAGACAATACATTAATAATTATAATATGTCA
This sequence comes from Sedimentibacter sp. MB35-C1, assembly GCF_030913635.1. Taxonomy (NCBI): domain Bacteria; kingdom Bacillati; phylum Bacillota; class Tissierellia; genus Sedimentibacter; species Sedimentibacter sp. MB35-C1. The sequence goes on along the minus strand of NZ_CP133188.1, from coordinate 41,183 downwards.
ATCAGTCATTTTTACTATTATGTAACGTTTGGCTGTAGCTGCTTCAATGTTTTTAAAATAATATTAAAAATTTTCAAAAAGCGTAACAATTGTTACGGAAAAATATAATTATTTGCTTTATCATATAGTCATGAAGAAAAAAGAAATGAAAAAATTTAGGAGGAAATATATTAATGGAAAATAAAATGTTTTGTTATCAATGTCAGGAGACAGCAGGCTGCACAGGGTGTACAAAGGCAGGAGTCTGCGGTAAACAGCCGGAAACAGCAAGATTACAGGATTTGTTAATATATGTTTCCAAAGGATTGTCTGATGTGACAACTAGATTAAGAAAAGAAGGAAAAGAAATTTCATCAGATGTTAATCATTTAATAACTTTAAACTTATTTACTACAATCACAAATGCAAATTTTGACGATGATGTATTTTATGACAGAATAAAAATGACGCTTAATGTTAAAAATGATTTAATAAACCAATTGTTGTGCAGAGAAGGTTTATCAGAGGCGGCAATATGGTATGCTGATACTAATATGGCATTTGATAAAAAGGCATGGAACGTAGGTGTGCTGGCAACCAGAGATGAAGATGTCAGAAGTCTTAGAGAGCTGATTACTTACGGACTAAAAGGTATGTCGGCGTATATGAAGCATGCTAATGTTTTAGGTTACGATGATGAAAATGTAAATGCATTTATGCAGGGTACATTGGCTAAACTTTTAGATGATAATTTGTCGGCAGAAGAGCTTATTGCACTGACAATGGAAACAGGAAAGTTTGGCGTAAGCGGAATGGCTTTACTGGATAAGGCAAATACAAGCACTTACGGTAACCCGGAGATTACAAAGGTAAATATAGGAGTAGGCAAAAATCCAGGCATATTGATTTCGGGACATGATTTGGGCGATTTAGAGCAGCTGCTGAAACAAACAGAAGGCACTGGAATAGATGTTTATACACATTCAGAAATGCTTCCTGCTCATTACTATCCTCATTTGAAGAAGTACAAACACCTAGTGGGCAATTATGGAAATGCATGGTGGAAGCAAAAAGAAGAATTTGAATCTTTTAACGGGCCTATTCTAATGACTACTAACTGCATTGTGCCACCAAAGAGCAGCTACAAAGACAGATTGTTTACAACAGGTTCTGCAGGTTATCCCGGATGCAAGCACATTGACGGGTCTACGGGGACAGAAAAAGATTTCTCAGAAATTATAGAGATTGCCAAGAGAAGTCCTGTACCTACTGAAATTGAAACAGGAGAAATTGTGGGCGGATTTGCCCATGAGCAGGTGTTTGCGCTTGCCGACAAGGTTGTTGATGCGGTTAAGTCAGGAGCAATCAAGAAATTTTTTGTAATGGCAGGGTGTGACGGCAGAGCTAAATCAAGAAACTACTATACCGAATTTGCTAAGGCACTGCCAAAAGATACTGTAATATTAACTGCCGGCTGCGCAAAATACAAGTACAACAAACTTGATTTGGGAGATATAGGCGGTATTCCGAGAGTATTGGATGCGGGGCAGTGTAATGATTCGTATTCACTGGCGCTTATTGCTCTTAAACTAAAGGAAGTGTTTGAGCTTGAGGATATTAATGAACTTCCTTTGGCATTTAACATTGCATGGTATGAGCAGAAGGCTGTTATAGTATTGTTATCACTTTTATATCTTGGAGTTAAAAATATTCACTTAGGGCCTACACTACCTGCATTTTTATCGCCGAATGTTGCGGATGTTTTGGTTAGAGATTTTGGAATAGCAGGAATAGGTACTGTTGAAGACGATTTGAAAATATTTCTTGACTGATTGGTTAGAATACAATAATAATTCAGCGGTAAAAGATTATGTCTTTTACCGCAAAATAAAATGAAGAGGTGAATTATATGGAAAAAGTTACAAAGGATATGTATATAGGCCAAATATTGCAAATGAACCAAGGCTTTGCAGACATTCTGATGAATGCCGGAATGCATTGCTTAGGATGTCCATCTTCTCAGATGGAAACACTGGAAGAGGCAGCAATGGTTCATGGCTTTAATGTTGAAAATCTATTAGAGCAGTTGAATAGTTTTTCGAAAGCGGAGTAGTAATATGAATATGAGCATGGAGAAATTCATGCTCATATTTTTAAATAATAATGGAGGAAGTATGAGTGCATTTTTGGGACCTATACATTTTTGGCTGTATAATAAGATAAAAATACAAAATAAAATTGTAGAAGATATATTAGATTTACAATTGGTCATTAGTTCAGAGATAAGAGAACGAATTAATGTGAAATACGGTGACGGAGAATTAAAACCATTGGATGAAGTAATAGATGAGGACAATATACACAAGTGGCTTCAAAATCAGATATCAAAAGTTGAATATAAGCTTGCTGAGTCTGTAACCGAAGCAATAAAAAATGAAGCGGATAATATTGAGGATATTAAGGAAGTATTCAAATTAAATGGGGAAAGGTATTCTCCATTGGACAAAAATTCCGGAATTGAAGAGGCGTTTAAAGCCATTAATGATACACTGCTTGACGGCATGCCTTGCGATCACATCAATGCTATAGTCAAGCAGGATAAGAATGAAGCCGTATGGAAGAGATATGAATGTGTCCATTGTAAGTATTGGGATGAATTTAACAGTGATGTGCGCGTATTTTATATTTTAAGAGATGAGTTTATAAAAGGTCTTCTGCATTCTACAAATATAAAATACAAGAAATTAAATGATACAACTTATAAAATTTTGAGGATAGATCTATGAAAAGTGTGGAAATAATGGTAATGGAGCATGACTATATTTTGCGTATGCTAAATGTTATGCGCAAGGCATGCATTAATGCTATGAATGGTGAGAATATTAATTATGACGATTTCAGCAAAATAATTGAATTTATAAGAAAGTATGCTGATGCACACCATCATGGCAAGGAAGAAAAATTTCTTTTTAAGGAAATGCAGATAAATTTGGGAAAATTAGGAGAGAATTTAATAACACACGGAATGCTGGTTGAACACGATTACGGAAGGTTGTATGTAAGTAATCTTGAGGATGCTTTGCATAAGTTGAAAAAAGGCGATGATGAAAGTAAGCTTGATGTAATAAGCAATGCCGTTGCCTATACAAATCTCCTTAAAAGACATATAGCTAAGGAAAACGAAGCAGTTTATATGTTTGGTGAAAAGAATCTGCCAAAAGAAGTGATAGATAAGATTAATGAAAAAACGGATAAGTTTGAAAGAGAAGCTGAAAAGATGGGAACTCAAAAATATTTTATTGATATTCTTGAAAGCCTAGAAAAGAAATATATTTAAAAGAGGAGATAATAATGAATTTAAAAAATTTGAATGAATGCATAGTATTTAATGATAACCAGCTGACCAAAAAAATTGCGTTTAATGATGATGAGGTATTGGGATTTGTGCTAAATCTTAAAGCAGGTCACACACTTCCTGTTCATCAGCACAATGATTCTGCCCTTACATTGCTGGTACTTCAGGGAAGTGCAGAATTGCAGGTTGGCAATGACGTGCAGAAAATCCAAAAAGGTACGGCTGTAATGGCTAAGGGAAAAGAAGAGTTTGGTATTCCAAAGGTATATGAAGACATTTCATTATTTGTTATACTTTCTCCTAAACCCTCAGACCCCAAATTTTCAAAGGAAATATAATGAATCAAGCCTGTCGGATTAATATATTTTGACAGGCTTCCAATATATATAACCAAAAATAAGTTAAAATGTTAAGTAGTAAAAGGAGGGATTATGTTTAAAATTTCGGAAACGGTAAAATGGGTAGGAAAAATAGACTGGGAGTTGGAAAAATTTCACGGAGAAGAATATTCCACACACAAAGGATCATCGTATAATTCATACTTGGTTCAGGACGAGAAAAATGTTTTGATTGATACGGTTTGGGAGCCTTTTTCAAAAGAATTTGTTTCAAATTTGAAAGAAGAAATTGACTTGAAAAAAATAGACTACATAGTAATGAATCATTCGGAGGTCGATCATGCGGGAGCATTAGGAGAATTGATGAAGGAAATTCCGGATACTCCGATCTATTGTACAAAAAATGGTGCTAAAATTATAAAGGGCCTTCATCATAAGGATTGGAATTTTGTTGAGGTTAAAACCGGAGATTCGTTGAGTATAGGAAAAAACAAACTTATATTTGTTGAAGCAAAGATGCTTCATTGGCCTGATTCAATGATGACATATATGTCCGGAGAAAATATACTGTTCAGTAATGATGCTTTTGGACAGCATTATGCTTCAGAGCTTATGTACAATGATAAGGTTGATCAATATGAACTTTACAATGAAGCAATAAAGTATTTTGCAAATATTTTGACGCCATTCAGTAAATTTGTGGTGAAAAAAATTGAAGAGGTTGTTTCTATGAATATACCAATTGAAATGATTTGCCCCAGTCACGGTATTATATGGAAAACAGATCCCTTGCAAATTGTTAACAAATACATGGAATGGGCTAAAGAGTATCATGAAAATCAAATTACTATAATTTATGATACAATGTGGGGAGGAACAAGGAAAATGGCTGAAGCCATTGCAGAAGGAATAAAGTTAAAGGATAAAAACGTTACTGTTAAGCTATATAATTGTGCCAAAAAAGATAAAAACGATATAGTAACCGAGGTGTTTAAGTCAAAATTAATACTTGTGGGGTCATCTACAATAAACAACGGAATTCTGTCAGCTTCATCGGGTTTTTTGGAAATGATAAAGGGTTTGAAATTTGCTGAGAAAAAAGCGGCAGCATTTGGATGTTACGGATGGAGCGGAGAATCTGTAAAAATAATTACAGATTTACTTAAAGAAGCAAAATTTGAAGTTATTTCAGAAGGGATTAAGGAACTTTGGAATCCGGATGAAGAGGCAATTAACAGATGCAAAAAGTTCGGTGCGGAATTGGTTTAACACACTAGATTGTCTAAAAACAGACAATTTAGTGTGTTAATAATATAACTTTTCGAACGGCTGAATGATTGCAGTAAGTAAAGACGCATAATATTTTAGACAGAAGCTGGTAGCCTGTATTTCAGAATATCGGCTTTTTTGCATGCCTGAAATCCTTGCTGCAAACAAAATGTATTGAATAATAAATGTAAATGGATTACAATACATTATGTTGGGTAAAGGAGGAAAATATGACCAATTTAATTAAAAGGATATATTCCAATAAATATATGGTAAAAGCCGAAAATATAGTTGGAGACATTCCTTCTGACAAGGAAATATACAAAAATGCTGCAGAGGTCGCATGGCCATCTGCTTTAGAGGCAGTATTGGTTCAGCTTATATCGTCTGCGGATTTGATTATGGTTGGAAGTTTGGGACCTGTTGCAATATCAGCAGTTGGAATTACAACTCAGCCCAGATTTATACTGCTTGCGGTGATTCTTTCACTTAATATTGGCGTAACAGCTGTTGTAGCAAGGAGAAGGGGAGAAGGAAACAGGGAAGAGGCTAATAAGACACTGAGACAGTCTTTATTAATATGTGCAGTGCTGTCAGTAATATTATCAACATTAGGAATAATATACGCGGAGCCGCTGATTATATTTGCTGGAGCACAAAGCGACGTGGTTGAAAGCGCAATAATATATTTTAGAATTATTTGTATAGGAAATTTTTTTACATCACTAAGTCTTACAATAAATGCAGCTCAAAGAGGGGCAGGCAATACAAAAATATCTATGAAAACAAATGTTGCAGCCAATCTGGTAAATTTATTCTTTAATTACCTTCTCATAAACGGGCACCTAGGCTTTCCTGCATTAGGTGTTATAGGAGCTGCTATTGCTACGGCAATAGGAAATCTTATAGGGTTTTTGCTCTCGTTAAAGTCTGTTACTTTTGCATATCATTTCCTGGAACTTAAGAGAAATCAAAGCTGGAAGCTTGAAAAAGAAACAATACAAAGTATTTTGGGCATAAGCGGAAGTGCTTTTGTAGAGCAGGTTTTCATGCGTGTAGGTTTTTTTACCACAAACAAGCTTATAGCCGGTCTTGGAACGGTTGATTTTGCAACACATCAAATATGCATGAACCTGGTAAGCATATCTTTTGCATTTGGTGACGGCCTAGGAATAGCTGCATCAGCATTGGTGGGGCAAAGCCTTGGTGCAAAACGAGGAGATTTAGCTACCATTTATGGAAAAACTCTTCAAAGAATTGCTTTAACTATGGGATTAATGTTTGTAGTTATATTTATTACAGGAAGGTATTTTCTGATCTCATTATATACAAACGATGCAGCAGTAATTTTAGCTGGCTCACAAATTATGATTTTAATAGCATTCACGTCACCGATTCAGACTTCGGGTGTCGTTATTTCAGGAAGTTTGAGGGGGGCTGGAGATACAAAGTTTGTAGCTTTGACTTCGTTTATCAGCATAGGAATAGTCAGACCTGGAGCTACATGGTTATTTTGCTACCCGTTGGGTCTAGGGCTGATAGGGGCATGGATTGCATTCGGTACTGACCAGTCACTTCGGCTTATTATTAATTATACAAGATTTATAAAGGGAAATTGGACAAAAATAACAATATAATTAAATGGAAGAATGGCTGTTTAAACAGTAGTTGTAACAGGTAAGCTAAATGTTTTTAAAGCTGTCCCAATTAACATTATTTTACTCTTTAAAAGCCTTGATATATATTTATATATAGTTTATAATGAAAAAAATTTTAATTAAGAAAGGTAGTGGTGTTAGGGTTGGAAAAAAAGCTGACATTGTATGGCTTTAATAATCTTACCAAATCGCTTAGTTTTAACATCTACGATGTATGCTATGCTAAAAGCGAGAGGGAACAGAAAGAGTATATTGAGTATATTGATGAGCAATATAATTCAGAAAGACTTACACAGATACTATGCAAGGTGACTGAAATTATCGGAGCACATATTCTTAATATATCAAAGCAGGATTATGATCCGCAGGGAGCGTCGGTTAATTTATTGATTGCCGAAGCGGCGTTGAATGTCGAAGAGATTGATGAATCATGCAATCAAGGAAAGCTGGTATGCAATAACGTGTGTTATCAGGAAACAGTCCATGCACATTTGGACAAGAGTCATGTAACTGTGCACACATATCCGGAATATCATCCGAACAAGGCTATTTCAACATTCAGAGTAGATATAGATGTATCCACATGCGGCAAAATTTCTCCTCTTAATGCGTTGGACTATTTAATAGGGAGTTTTGATTCCGACATTATCACAATTGATTATCGTGTAAGAGGATTTACAAGAGATTTAGGCGGCAAGAAATTCTATATCGATCATGATATTAAATCAATACAGGATTATATAGATAAGTCGACGTTGAAAAAATACGATGCTATTGATGTCAATGTTTTTCAATCTAATACATTTCACACAAAGATGCTAATAAAAGATATTGACCTTCAAAACTATCTTTTTAACAAAGATGTTTATGAACTGCTTCCCAAAACGAGACTTGAGATTTCAGACAGCTTAAGAAAAGAAATGATTGAGATTTTTAGCGGCATGAATATATTTCAGGAGGAGAATTAAATGGAATTATGGTTTACTGAAGAGCATACAGACAATGTAAGATTTTCTGTCAGAGTTGACAAGCACATAGAAAGCATGCAAAGTGATTTTCAAAAAATAGATGTTTTTCAAACACCTGAATTTGGAAAGGTTCTTGTAATTGATGGATTTATAATGCTGACAGAAAAAGATGAGTTTATATACCACGAAATGATAACTCATGTTCCCATGGCAGTTAACCCGAGCATAAAAAACATTCTGGTAATCGGTGCGGGAGACGGAGGAACTGTCAGAGAATTGACAAGATATTCAACCGTTGAAAAAATTGATATGGTCGAAATAGACAAAATGGTTGTGGATGTGTGCATGGAGCATATTCCGCAGACAGCTTCAAAATTAAATGATAAAAGAGTCAATCTATTTTTTGAAGATGGATTGAAATTTGTAAAGGCAAAAACAAATGAATATGATTTGATTATTGTAGACTCAACCGATCCCATCGGTCCGGGAGTCGAATTGTTTACGCAGGAATTTTACAAAAATTGCTACAATGCATTGAAGGAAGACGGAATTCTTGTAAATCAGCATGAGAGTCCATATTATAGAAGAGAAGCCGAAACTATGCAAAGGACTCACAAAAAGATAAAATCTGTTTTCCCTGTTGCAAATGTATACCAGGCTCATATCCCTACTTACGGCTCAGGTCACTGGCTGTTTGGATTTGCTTCGAAAAAATATGATCCTGTTAAGAACCATGAAGCAGGCAAGTGGGAATCTTTGGGAATCTCCGCAAATTATTATAATTCGAATCTCCACAAAGGAGCATTTGCACTGCCGAATTATGTAATTGATTTGCTTAATAACGCGAAATAAAACAGCATTTTTCTGTTTTAGCTTTGCATATCGTAAGCTTAATTTGATTCTTTAAGCAATATGTAATGATTTAATTAATTTAATGCATTGCATAAAGAGAATAATTCTATTATAATATATTGCGATGAGTTTGTTTTAAAAAATAAATCGGGTGATAGATATGAATATAAAAACGGTTGCACTTATAGGAATGGGTGCAGTGGGAACTGTGTACGGAAATTTGCTTTTTAAACGATACGGTAAGAATTTTGCTGTAATAGCTGACGATTCAAGACAGGAAAAATTAAGGAAAAACGGATTTACGTTGAACGGAAATACTTTTTACCCTGAAGTAGTATCAGGCGGAAATAACGGCGTAAAATACGATTTGGTAATATTCGCGGTTAAGAACTATCAGCTTGAACATGCAATCGAAGACGTAAGGCCGTTTGTTGGAGAAAGAACAATTCTAATAACATTTCTCAACGGCGTAACGGCGAGAGAAAAGATTAAAGAAGCATATCCGGACAATAATGTTCTCTACGGATTATCAATGAAAATTGATGCAATAAGGACTGAAAGCGGCGTAGTAAATACCGAAGATGGTGAAATACATTTCGGTGAAGCCGATAATACGGTTGTTTCTGAAGAAGTACAAGCAGTTAAAGAATGTTTTGACAATTCAGGAATAAGAAACCTTGTATTTCCAGATATGAAAAGAATGGTATGGAAAAAGTTTATGTTAAACGTTGGAGTTAATCAGGTAACTGCCGTTACAAGATCTCCATATGGAAAGGTTACAAGCCTTGAAACAAACCTAACACTGTTCAGAGAGGCAATGGAAGAAGTGCTTACAATTGCAGAAGCTTCTCAAATAGATTTAAGAGAAGAAGATATTGAGGAATTTGTTGTTCTAATGAGCAATTTTTCACCAAATGGCAAAACATCCATGCTTCAGGATGTTGAAGCAAAGAGAAAGACAGAAGTCGATTACTTTGCGGGAACAGTTGTTGAAATGGGGAAAAGGTTGAATATTCCGACACCCGTTAATCATGTACTTTACTGTATAATAAAATCAACAGAAGAATTATATCAATAGCAGAGCAGGGCTTATTATGAGAAAAAAAAATAAAAAAAATGAGAGAAATTTAACGCTGGTAGGGCATCTATCCGAGCTTAGGAAAAGACTTATTTATTCAAGTGTTGTTCTTATAGCAGCTGTCTTTATATTTTATAATTTTGCGGAAGTAGTAGTTAAGCATATAATAGATATTGCTCCTGAAATCAATTTTGTATTTATAGCTCCCGCAGAACTTTTGCTGTCATATGTGAAGATTGCGGTAATCGGAGGGTTAGTTATAGCAGCTCCGTTTTTGATGCTTCAGCTGTGGCTTTTTGTAAGTCCGGGACTTACAAAAAGTGAGAAAAAAACAATTGCGGTTTCGTTGTTTGTAGGAGGTATGTTTTTTATTCTAGGTGTTGTATTTGCATATCTTGTGGTACTTCCAATAATGCTTCAGTTCTTTATGGGATTTGAGATAGAACAGATTGATGAAATGATCAGCTTCAGCAATTACTTGTCATTTGTAATCAATACACTGCTGTCGTTTGGATTAATATTTGAGCTTCCTATTTTAATGGTTATTCTGACAAAATTCCATATACTGAAAGTAAGCTTTATTAAGAAAAATAGAAAATATACAATTTTGATTATATTTGTAGTAGCAGCATTGCTTACTCCGCCGGATATTATAACACAGTCGTTATTGGCGCTGCCTATGATACTGTTGTTTGAGGTGGGTGTAATTTTCGCATCAGTTGTTGAGAGAAAAAATAAAAAGGATGAAATTGAGTAACCTTTTAAATGTTAACTTTCAAAATATTTGACAATGTTTTGCGCAAGTTATATAATTGCTGTATACAAAAGATACTATAAACAGGACAGAAATGTCCTGTTTTTTAAGATAGGAGAAAGTATGAATAAAAAAGTTATGGTTGCCATGAGCGGAGGAGTTGACAGCTCAGTGGCAGCAGTCCTTCTAAGGGATCAGGGCTATGATATATGCGGTGCAACATTGAAATTGTTCAGCAACGAAGAAGTTCTTGACAGTTGCAAAACAAGAACCTGTTGTTCTCTTGAAGATGTGGAAGATGCAAGAAGCGTATGCTACAAGCTGGGGATTGAGCATTTTGTTTTTAACTTCGGTGACACATTCAAAGAAGAAGTAATAAAAAAGTTTGCTGACAGCTATGAAGCAGGAACTACTCCAAATCCGTGTATTGACTGCAACAGATACGTTAAATTTAGTAAGCTGATCAAACGAGCTCTTTTAATGGGAAAAGATTATATAGCCACCGGTCATTATGCTCAGATAGAATATGATAATGCAAGCGGCAGATATTTACTAAAGAAATCAGTTGATATGTCTAAAGACCAGAGCTATGTGCTGTATGTTCTTTCTCAGCATGACTTGTCAAGAACTTTGCTTCCTCTAGGCTCTATGAATAAAACTGACGTACGAAGAATAGCGGAGGAAAGAAATCTGATAAATGCTAGAAAACCTGACAGTCAGGATATATGCTTTGTTCAGGATGGAGATTATGCGGGATTTCTTGAAAACAAAATGGGAATTATATCTAAAAAGGGAAATTTTGTTGACATTGATGGAAATAAAGTAGGTGAACATAAAGGCATTATTCATTACACCGTAGGCCAGAGAAAGGGCCTTGGAATTGCTTTAGGGAAACCTGCTTATGTAGTGAGCAAGAATAAGGATGAAAACACGGTAATTTTGGGAAATGAGGACGACCTGTACACAGACAGGATGGAGGTTCGTGATATTAACATGATTGCTGTGGAGAAACTTACATCTCCAATGAAAGCAACGGTAAAAACAAGGTACAGTCAGAAAGAGGTAAAAGCAGTGCTACACCCTGAGGGTGATGATAAAATTATTGCAGAGTTCGAAAACAAACAGCGTGCTGTGACACCGGGGCAGGCAGCTGTGTTTTACGACGGGGATGTTGTAATTGGGGGAGGCACAATTATTTAATATTGTTAAAACGGCAGTGTATTGCAAAATAAAATATTTAAAAAAGTATGACAGGGTTATCTTAAATGGAGATTAGTTCCTAATAGGAGATAACCCTTTTAAGATGACTGGCAACTAAAGGAGTATGCTAATAATGAAAAAACTGCTTTTAAAAACTAAAGTATACTATGGATGGATAATCGTACTCGCTGGGTTTTTAATTATGGCTACTGCATGGGCGATTATTTTTAACTGTGCAAGTATATTTGTCAAGCCAATAAGCGATGAATTTGGTTTTAAACGTTCTTATGTCAGTGCAATAGTTACATTGTCTATGTTCTCTCAGACAATTATATCTGTTGTATCAGGCAAAATATTTTCAAAAATTAATATTAAACGATTAATGAGGGTATCATCGGTAGTTATTTCCGTATCATATTTTATGTATTCCTTAGCTGACTCGCTGTTTGAATTTTATGCAATAACAATAGTTGCAAGTGTATCCGCAGCATTTTTAACAACACTTCCTCTCTCTCTTATTATTAACAACTGGTTCAGCGATAAAAAGGGGCTGGCCATAGGCTTTGCATTTATGGGAAGCGGAGTGGGAGGAATGCTGTTTAATGCATTAGCTGGCATTTTGATGGAATCTTATGGGTTTAGATTCGCCTATATGGCTTTGGCTGTTATAATGGGAATAGTAATAATACCATGCGTGTTTTTAATTATAGAGATTCATCCCAGAGACGTATATACAGAATCATCATATTATAAAGAAAATAAATCTCAGATTATGGATTACGATGATGGAATAACACTTCAAGAGGCAAGAAAAACATATAAATTTTGGATTTTAATGATCTGTTTTATCGCCGGAAGCATTGGAATGGCTACAACATTTTTTACAATATCTCCTCACATGAGCGATTCAGGATATTCCTTAACAACCAGTGCAAATATTACAGCATTAACTATGGGAGTATTAGCAGTAAGTAAATTGGCTCTGGGCAGGATGTTTGACAGATTCGGGGTAAGAACATCTTCTATACTATCTATTTTGTTAAATGTGGTAGGACTTGTTGGTCTGCTGTTTGCCAAGTATAGAATATTTTTGATTTTCATTGTTTTAGGAACTGGATTTGGAAGTGCGTTTTCAACAATTGCATTTCCCATCATAACAGACAAATTATACGGACAAAAAGATTTCAGCAACATTTATGGATTGTTTTGTGCAGCAAGCAGCATAGGGGGAGTGGCCGCTCCGATAATAAACGGTGTGGTATTTGACATGACAGGAAGTTACAACTATTCATATATTTTTATGTTAATTGTATCAATTGTTTTAATATTAATTTATAATATAATACTTCCTGGTAGAAATAGCGTGCAAAATTAAAGCTTTTCATGCGAAAGAGTCTTCGTTTAAGGATAAAGGGATTGTGGCAAAAATTAAGATGCTGCAATCCCCTTTTATACTAAATTTTATTCCGGTGAAAATTGATCTTTTCCGACTCCGCAAAGAGGGCAAACCCAATCTTCTGGCAAATCATTAAATGAAGTTCCTGGAGCTATACCGTTATCCGGATCTCCTTCAGCTGGATCATATACATAACCGCAAGCGTCACAAACATATTTTTGCATAATTTTCCTCCTTAAAATTGTACTTACTATTATTTTAACGTAATACTAATAATTGTCAACAAAAAAAGCGCTTGATTTTAAAGAATAAATAAAATTATGGACACGTGTAATTTTTATATATATAATGGTGTAAACTAAACAGTGAGGTAATCATGGCTATAAATAAGGTCGTCAGAGCTGCACTAAAGGCAATAACATACAGAGATATTGATATTAAGAAGAACTATCTTCTTCATAGAAATTTTGTGAATCTTGCCCACAGAAATTATTTAAAACCGCCTTTCAATACATGGGATTGCTCAATTGATTCGGGAAACCACAGCATTCCTATCAGAATATATGCTCCGGGAGATAAAGGTAATTATCCTGTGTTGCTTTTTTTTCACGGTGGCGGATGGGTAGTAGGAAACATAGACAGCTATAGTAAGGTTTGCGTAAATATGGCAAAACTGACAGGTCACAAGGTTGTTTCCGTAGACTACAGGTTGGCACCTGAGAACCCGTTTCCTGCCGGGCTTGAGGATTGTTATAATGTTGCGAAAGCATTTATTTCTAACAAAGTAATTAATGAAAAAGAGGTTACAATAATAGGAGATAGTGCGGGAGGTAACCTGGCTGCCGCGTTGTCGCTGCTGGCAAAAGAAAGAAATGAATTTAAAATTAAAAGGCAGATATTGATTTATCCGGCAACGTATAACGACCATAGTGAAAAAACACCGTTCCAATCAGTTCATGATTACGGAAAGGAGTATTTGCTCACGTCAAAAAAAATCTGTGATTACATGGACCTGTACAAAAGCAGTGAAGAGGACAGAAACAGTAAGTATTTTGCTCCTTTGCTGGCAGAAGATCTTAAGGGCCAGCCTGATACCCTGATAATAACAGCGGAGTTTTGCCCTCTGAGAGATGAAGGGGAGCAATACGGGAAAAAATTAAGAGCTGCAGGAAACAATGTGGAGATATTCAGAATTAAAGACGGTCTGCACGGCTTTTTTGCCCTTCCTCCGAGATTTCCGCAGGTCAGGCTGTGTTATGAGATAATTAACACTTTTCTTTCAAGCTACGAGGTGAAATAATTGAAAAGAAAAAAAATATCAGAATGGAGTAAATTAGATAATGCGGCAAAGATATTTCCGCCAAACAGCAAGAGCAGCGATACGAAGGTTTTTAGATTTGCGTGTGAACTGTATGAGAATGTAGATAAAAATGTTTTGCAAAGGGCGTTGGACATAACAGTAGATGCGTATCCACTATATAAATCTGTAATTAAGAGCGGACTGTTCTGGTATTATTTTGAGCGAAGCCATTTTAAAGCTGTTGTAACGGAAGAACACCTTCCTCCATGCACGACTCTTTATGATAAAAATAATAAAACATTGCTTTTCAGAGTCATGTATTATAAAAAAAGAATAAGCTTTGAAGTTTACCATGCCCTGTCAGACGGAGCCGGTGCTTTGCAGTTTTTAAAAACTTTGGTTTTCCATTATATTACTATCAAGCATGAACATAAATTTCGAGATAAAGTACCTGTGCTGGATATTGAGTCATCAAAGACACAGAAAATGGATGACAGCTTTCAGAGATATTATTCGGGGGAAGTCGGCAATGAGAAGAAAAAAGGGAAGAAGGCTTTTAAACTTCGAGGATCCAAGATACCAGAGTACAGAATCAGCGTTATAGAAGGGGTTATTCCGGTTGATTTATTGCTGGCAAAGGTAAAGGAATATAACACTTCCATGACAATTTTTCTTGCTGCAATCCTCATGTGTGCAATCAATGAGGAAATACCTGTCAGACTTAAGGAGAGACCTGTTGTTTTAAGCATACCGGTTAATTTGAGAAACTACTATTATTCTCATACAGCCAGAAACTTTTTTGGTGTAATAAATGTGGATTATAATTTTTCTGCAGGGAGCGGAGAATTGCCTGATGTAATAGAACACCTTAAGCAAAGTTTCAGAGAAAACCTAACTCCTGAAACTTTAGGCAGGAGAATAAACATGCTTTCATCATTGGAGCATAACTTTATTCTTCGCGCAATTCCTCTTTCTATAAAGGACATTGCGTTGAAAATTGCAAACAGCATAGTAGACAGAAGCTACACTTCAACCTTGTCAAATGTGGGAATTGTAAGTATGCCGGAGGATATCAGACCTTTCATATCTTCCTTCGATATATTTGTAAGCACAAATAAGCTGCAGGCATGTGCATGCTCTTTTGAGAATAAGTTCAGAATCAGTTTTACGTCTGCATTTGTCAGTACTGAGGTGCAGAGAAGATTTTTTAAAACTCTAACGGATATGGACATTCCCGTAACCATAGAATCAAACATAGTACACGAGGAATAGAAGGTGAGCCATTGAAATATTGTAATAATTGCAAGATAAATGTGAAAGGAAACAGGAGAAAATGCCCTCTCTGTCAGGCAACGCTCAATGGAGATAAGCACAGCGATGAGGTGTTTCCGGCTATTTCATTTGTATACAAGGAGCATGGCCTGTTTTTTAAAATAATGCTTCTTGTTTCAATTGTAATCGCATCTGTTTCTGTAGCTATAAATATTTTGTTACCGCGGAGCGGGGCGTGGTCGATATTTATTCTCGGAGGCCTGGGCTCGGTTTGGGCAAGCATGATATCAGCCATAAACAAGCGAAATAATATTCCAAAAAATATTGTTTACCAGGTAATGATTATTTCTGTAATAGTAGTTATATGGGACTTTTTAACAGCCTGGAAGGGATGGTCAATTACGTATGTTATTCCATTCGTATGCTGTTTTGCAATGATTTCAATGGCTATAATATCAAAAGTACGCAAGCTTTACGTTGAGGATTATATATTGTATATAATAATAGACGGTTTATTCGGCTTGGTTCAGATAATATTTATATTTACGGGAGGATTGACTGCATTGTATCCTTCGCTTATATGTATAGTTACAAGCATAATATCATTGTCAACAATACTCATCTTTGAAGAAAAAAGGCTCCATGCGGAGATAAAAAGAAGGCTGCATCTGTGATAGTCACATGCAGCCTCGGTTTGTTTAAATGGTTGTTATAAAAGGTGTATTCCGTTTTTTCTACATACATCCTTCATTTCTTCGGACCAAACGGAAGCCTGAACTTCTCCAATATGCGCCTTTTGTAGGAAAAACATGCATATTCTTGATTGTCCGATACCGCCTCCAATTGTGAAAGGAACTTTTTCATTTATAATATCCTGGTGGAATGGATATTCGGCTTTGTACATCTGATCCTTTTCCTCAAGCTGGCTCATAAGTGCATTCTTATCTACTCTTATGCCCATGGAAGAAAGTTCTAAAGCAATATCCAGAGTAGAGAAATAAAATAGTATATCTCCGTTCAGTGACCAGTCATCATAGTCTGCAGCGCGTCCGTCATGGACAGTTCCGTCAGAAAGTTTTTTGCCGACTTCCATTAGGAATACAGCTTTCTTGTCCTTTGTAATCAGATATTCACGTTCCTTAGGTGTTTTATCAGGATAGAGTTGAAGAAGCTCCTCTGTCGTCATGAAATGAATTTGCTCAGGAAGCTCATTCCTTAAAAATGGATATAGACTTCTCAAGTAGATTTCTGTTGATTTAAATGCGCCGTATATTTGGTTTACAACTGCCATCAAAGTTTCCTTTGTTCGGTCTTCCTTCTTTATTACTTTTTCCCAGTCCCATTGGTCAACGTAGATAGAGTGGATATTATCTAACTCTTCATCGCGTCTGATTGCGTTCATATCTGTATAAAGTCCTGTGTATGTATCAAAGCTGTAGCTTCCAAGAGCCATCCTTTTCCATTTTGCAAGAGATTGAACAATTTCAACATCATACTTTGTCTCGAGCATGTCGAAGCGCACCGCTCTTTCGTGCCCGTTCAGATCATCATTAAGCCCTGACTCTGGACGAACCATTAAAGGCGCGGATACTCTAATGAGAGAAAGATTTTTTGCAAGCCCGGCTTCAAAAAAATCCTTTATTCTTTTAATTGCAATTTGTGTTTCCAGAAGAGAAAACTTGTTTACGTATCTTTCCGGAATCAATAATTTTTCTAATGACATAAAAAACCTCCGATGTTAAATACTTTCATTCTTTGTTTTTCTGCTTATAGCAACGAGCATTCCCAGACAGCAAATTATTGATATCGGTGCCATGTAAAAGGCGCCGTATGATCCCAATAAGTCATTTAATGCTCCTGTTATGTTAAATAAAACTAAAAATAATATATTGCTTAATGTGACGATCAACCCGATTGCAAATGAAGAGTTTTGGCTGAAGGCTGAACTGATTAGTACCATCATTGTAGGGAAAGTGATGGAAATAAATATACCTGATGCTGCTACAAGAATAAGCCCTTCTCGCTTCAGCTGAAGCCCGACAAGCATGAATACTGCCGCTGCAATAAGGAACAGTTTCAATCCTCGTGAAGTACCAGTTTTATTGATTATAAATCCTCCAAGAAGCCTCCCCAGTGCAAATAAAAGGAAAAATATCGAAGCATACTTTGCAGCAGCTGCAGGGCTTAGGCTGTATGAATCTGTCATATAGCTGATAAACCATGTTTGCACAATAGTTTCTGCTATCAGTGCAAAAGTAAGAGCTACTACAAACATATAAATCAGATTATTTTTGTACATACCTTTTCTATTGAATGATATCTCGCTGCTTATTTGTATGCTAGGAGTTTTGATCATTAAAGTTAATATTACGGTAATAACAAAGAATATACCTATGTAAAAATAAATAATTCTCCATGAAATTCCGTTGGATAGTAACCTTCCGTAAACACTTTGTCCAGCAAAGCTTCCTAAACCAAACATAAAATGTGTAATATTCATTAGTATTGACTCGAACCCCACAGACAGAACAGGAATCATTGAATCAATTCCTATACACAGGAATTGACGTCCAACACCGTATATAAAGTAGAAAAGTCCAAGCATAAATACATTATGAGTAAACGGAGCAATTAATATGCCTATTGTTGAGGTGACTGACCCAATTATGTATACTGTTTTGTGGCCGTATTTTTCGCAAAAGTGACCGCCCAAAAAGCTCCCTATTATATTTCCCAATGTGGATAAGCTTAATATTAAGCTCATAATTGTGTTGTTTATATTAAATTCCTTAATAAAAAAAGGTAAGAAATTACCTCGGGAACTGTCAAACAGAGCCATCGTAAAATATATGTAAAAGAGAGTAAATATCAAGAATACCTTATTGCCTTTAGTTATCATTTTTTGCCCTTTCATCCAATTCATTGAATTCTGTATTATACTAACATAAAAAAAATATATAGTAAAGCAAAATAAGTTGACTATTTAAGTTGCAAATTATAAAATTAGAACTGAAATTTACAAGGGAGATAAAAATGTTCAAACAGACTAGATACGACTCAGAAAGATTATATTTAAGGATATTAAAGCCCAGGTACGCGCAGGAGGTTCTTGATTACTACAAAAGAAATCATAATTTTCTAAATGAGTGGGATCCTGCACATCCCAGAGATTTTTATACGCTTTCATATCATAAAAGAAAATTATACAACGAATACAACCTGTTTAAGAATGATTTGCAGGTGAGATTTTGGATAATTAAAAAGGAAGACAACAAATTAATAGGGAATGTTTGCTACTCCAATATAATTATGGGCAATTTCAAATCTTGCTTCTTGGGATACAAACTTGATAAAGATGAAATTAACAAGGGATATATGACGGAAGCCATTGAAAGAACAGTAGAAATTATGTTTGACAATTTCGGACTTCACAGGATAGAAGCAAATGTTGTGCCCAGAAATGGCAGGTCGCTCAGAGTGATGGAAAAGCTGGAGTTCGAGCAAGAGGGTTTCTCAAAACGATACTTGGAAATAAACGGAAAGTGGGAGGATCATATCCACTTTGCGTTTTACAACGATAGAATATAATCACTTCCAGGAACTAAATGTTTTTTTTAGATAGATGCTCATTGTTGGTACAGCTATTAGAACTGATAATATTTCCGAAAGGGTAAATGAATACCAGAATAAATCTAAACCGCTTATTTTTGAAAGCACATATGCAGCAGGCAACAGTATTAAAAGCTGTCTTGTAAATGATATGACAAGGCTGAGCATTCCCTTGCCAAAGGCCTGAAACGAAGTGCTTATTATAATCCCAACGGCAGCGACTGGGAAGGTCAAGCTTATTATTCTTAAAGCTTTGGTTCCTATGGACATCATTTCAGCATTGCTGTCAAACATCCCGAGAAGTTGCTCGGTAAATATTTGAAAAATAAATGTTCCTGCAAGCATGATGCACACAGAAAATAAAAGGGTGATTTTTAATGCATTTAAGACTCTGCCCTTATTTTTTGCACCAAAATTGTATCCGAGGATAGCTCTAAACGCCTGCATCATTCCGAAAATAGGCATGAATATAAATGATTGCAGCTTGAAGTATATGCCCAGCACAGAAACGGCGGCATCACTGAAAGCTATCAGGATCAGGTTTAATCCACTTACCATTACGGAAGCAAGGGACTGCATTATAATTGCAGGAAGTGCCACAATATACATATCCTTTAAAATTGCCTTTTCAAATTTAAAATTCTTAAGCTTAATCTCAAGAGACTTGTCCTTCTTAAACATTATAACGATCAAAATAAATGAAACAAGCTGACCAATAATAGTAGCTAAGGCCGCTCCCGATACGCCCAAGGCAGGCATGCCAAAGTAACCGAAAATCATTATGGGATCAAGAATAATGTTTGTTAAAGCTCCTGCAAGTTGTGAAACCATGGGCATCATTGTATTTCCCGTAGACTGCAGTATGGAAATTCCGGCATTGGAGATAAAATTAAAAAAGGAAAAAATTAATATAATTCTTAAATATTGAGCTGTTAACCCTTGAAGCAATGAATCGTCTGTAAACAATCGAATAAAGAAGTCTGTTAGAAAAATTCCTATTATAGCAATCAATACAGAGTATATAAGGCTTACCATAAAACCGTGGCTTGCAGCCTTACTTGCAGCATCGCGATTTCCTTCACCTAAACGTCTTGATATCAGGGATGAAACTCCAGCACCCGTTCCCACAAATAAGGCTACAAGAATAAGCTGCATTGGAAATGCAAGTGAAACAGCGGTTAATGCGTCCATCCCTATCTTTGAAACGAAGATGCTGTCAACTATGTTGTACATAGCTTGAATAAACATTGAAACGATAGGCGGAAGAGACATGGTAACAATTAGTTTTGTCATTGAGCCGGAGGCCATTTTGTTTTGTCCAGAGTTGTTCATATTATGCTCCCTTAATCTTATAGTTATTAATATGGTAAACAATGATAATAAAAATGTCAAATAATAATATTGTAATCGCTAGGCTACTTGATATATACTATTGTAAAGTGAGGGATAAATTATGAATTTAACAAAATTATCATGTGAGGAATTCGCAAGTGAACTTGCGTCAAAAAAACCCGTTCCGGGCGGAGGTGGAGCTGCTGCATTGGCAGGTGCACTAGGTGTGGCCTTAAATTCAATGGTGGCAAACTTCTCCAAAGGAAAGAAAAAATTTATTGGTTTTGAAAAGCAACACGAGGAAATATTGGAAAAGGGAGAAAAATTAGCTCAAAAGTTGTTGACTGCAATTGAAAAAGATGCAGAGAACTTCGAACCATTATCAAAGGCATACGTTATGCCGTCAGGTACCGAAGAGGAGAAAAGAATTAAAAATGAGGTTATGCAGAAATGTCTCAAGGATGCAAATGAAGCGCCGCTGGAAACACTCCGCCTTGTGTATGAGGGAATACTTCTTCATGACGAGCTTGTGGACATAAGCTCCAAAACTATAATAAGCGATATAGGAGTCGGTGTTCAGCTGCTTAAAGCTGCTTTGAACAGCGCTTATTTAAATGTTTTGATAAACATTAATTCTATATCGGATCAGGAATACGTTAATAAAAACAAAGAAATGGTCAAAGGACTGTTGAAAGACGGAAATGTAAAAGCTGACAAAATATATGAAAAGGTATTAAAAATATTAAGCTAACAGGAGAGAGAGATGGGTGACTTAATAAAGGGAAAGCCGGTTGCGGATGCAATAACAACTGAGGTTAAGAAAGAGGCCGAAGCTTTAAGAGAAAAAGGAATCATGCCAAAACTTAAAATTGTTAGAGTGGGAGAGCGCGAAGATGATCTTGCCTATGAGAGGGCTGCAGTAAAAAGAATGAATGCATGCAGTATAGAATGTGATGTTCTTAGCTTGCCTGCTGACATAAGTCAGGCGGATTTTTCAGAGGAGTTAGAAAAGGTAAATAACGATGAATCGGTACATGGCATACTGCTTTTTAGACCGCTTCCTAAGCAATTAAATGAAAATGAAATTAAATATATTATAAGTGCTGAAAAGGATATTGATTGTATGAATCCGATCAATGTTGCCAAGGTAACCGAAGGTGATGAATCAGGCTTTGCTCCTTGTACTCCTTCTGCGGCCATAGAAATTTTGAAATACTACAAAGTGGAATTAAAGGGAAAAGAAGCTGTGGTTTTGGGAAGGTCAATGGTTGTAGGTAAACCTTTGTCTATGCTTCTGTTAAAAGAAAATGCTACAGTTACCATATGCCATTCAAAAACTGCAAGTCTCAGTGAAATGTCATCAAGGGCAGATATACTTGTAGCTGCAATCGGAAAATCAAAAATGGTTACGCCGGATTATATTAAAGAAGGTGCAACTGTTATAGATGTGGGTATAAATGTAGATGGCGAAGGAAAAATTACAGGTGATGTAAATACATCCGACTGCATCGAAAAAGCCGGGCTCATTACTCCTGTACCTGCAGGAGTAGGTTCGGTAACAACAGCCGTGTTGGCAAAAAATGTTGTGAAAGCGTGCAAATTAAACATTGGGGGTAACATATGAAATACATTGATTTAAGAAGTGATACGGTTACTATGCCAACTGAGGAAATGAGAAAGGCAATGATGTCTGCTGAAGTTGGTGATGATGTTTACGGAGATGATCCAACTATAAACATGCTGGAAAAGATAGCTGCAGAAAAGGTAGGCAAGGAGGCAGCGTTATTTGTTCCCAGCGGTACGTTCGGAAACCAGCTGGCTTTGTTTACCCATGCAAGAAGAGGCCAGGAGGTTATTCTAGGAAAGAATAATCACATAGTGGTCCATGAAGTAGGCGCATCTGCAGTAATCGCCGGTGTACAGCTGAGAACGCTTGAGACATCCAATGGAGCAGTGAGCCCGAAGGACGTTGAAAAAGCAATTCGCCAAGATGATATTCACGAGCCTGAAACAGGGCTTATTTGTGTGGAGCAAGCTCATGGATGCGGTGCTGTTATTCCTATGGATACATTAAAAGAAATAAAGCAGATAGCAGAAAAAAATTCGATTCCTGTTCACATGGACGGAGCAAGAATTTTCAATGCAGCGGCTTCTCTGGGAGTAGATGCTAAGGAAATAGCATCATGTTGTGATTCTGTTATGTTCTGCCTTTCAAAGGGATTATCAGCTCCGGCAGGTTCCATGGTTGCCGGAAGCAGAGAATTTATTGACAGAGCCAGAAAAAAAAGAAAGCTCATGGGCGGCGGTATGAGACAGGTAGGAATACTGGCAGCAGCAGGTATAATAGCTCTCGAAAAAATGACCATGAGACTTCAGGAAGACCATGATAATGCAAAATACATGGCTGAGAGGCTTGAAGAAATACCAGGCGTAGAAGTAATAAAGAGCAGACTTGACATAAATATGGTGTTCTTTAAAATGGGAGAGGACATAATTCCGGAGAAAACTCTTGTGGAAAAACTTTATGAAAATAACATAAAAATTAATGGAATTGAGGACGGAGAATACCGGTTCGTAGCGCATATAGGCGTGACAAGAGAAGATATCGACTATGTAGTCGGTACTATGAAGGGTCTTGTGAAAGATAAATAATTTTTTAATTTAGAATAATGCGCAGGTGGATATAATTTCCTGATTAAAGGAATACTTGTATCCTCCTGTTTTTTGTGTTATTATTCCTATTATAATTATTACTTGTTGCTTATAACTATGATTTTTCATAGGAGGATAAAATGAATTGTGACTTTATAGAAACTTACGGAGAATATTTACGAGACGAATCCCGTCAGACAGGTGCTGCCGAAAGTATAATATTCCCAAAAACAGAAGAAGAAATTATGGCATCGGTTAAAGAATGTGCTTCTAAATGTGTGCCTATAACTATACAAGGAGCGCGCACCGGGCTTGCCGCTTCTGCGGTTCCCATGGGAGGACATGTTATAAATCTGAGCAGGATGAACAGTGTAATTGGAGCAAGGTACGATAAAAAGCAGGACAGGTTCTTTTTAAGTGTACAGCCAGGTGTTCTTCTTGCCGAAATCAGAAAATACCTGCTTAACAAGTCATTTATAACGACGGATTGGGGCAAGGAATCAAAAGATGCCTTGGAACATATGGCGAAAAATGAATGGTTTTATTCAACTGACCCTACCGAGGCGTCTGCATCCATAGGCGGTATGGTATCATGCAATGCTTCAGGTGCAAAAAGTTTCAGATACGGTTCCTCAAGAGATCATGTGACAGCCATAAGAGTGGTTCTTGCGAATGGAGATGTTTTAAGCATGGCAAGAGGGAGAAATATTGTCTCTGAAGGAGGGTTTACCCTTGTAACCGAGAGCGGAAGGAAAATTTCGGGTGAACTTCCGAAATATAAAATGCCTGATGTGAAGAAGAATACTTCAGGATACTACAACAAGCCTGCCATGGATATGATAGATTTATTTATAGGCTCTGACGGAACTCTGGGAGTAATAACGGAGATTGAAATTGAGCTAAACAGAACACATAAATCAAACTGGGGCGTTACTATTTTTATGCCGGATGAGGACAAGGCTTTGGATCTGGTGAGGGCATTGAGAGGGGAAAAACTGTTCGACAATATGGAGCCGCTTAACATCAAACCTTCGGCCATCGAATTTTTCAGCCATAAGGCATTGGAAATGCTTAAAGTGCAGCAGAAGACAAACCCGGCTTTTTCCTCTGTGCAAGAGATAAAGGAAGGCTACCATACGGCAGTGTACACAGAAATTGAAGGAGATTCAGACACAGAAATCTGGGCTGGAATTGAAAAGCTGGGAGATGTTATTGCAAAGCTGGGCGGCGATGAGGATGCAACGTGGGTTGCAAATAATCCTGTCAGTCTTGAGAAGCTGCACGCTTTCAGGCATGCATGTCCCGAGTGCGTAAATATGCAGATAGATGAAGTGAAAAAGATAGATCCAAATATAACAAAGCTGGGAACAGATATGTCGGTTCCGGATGATAAACTTAAGGAAGTTATGGAAATGTACAACGAAGATATAGAAAAGAATAAACTTCATGCTGTTATATTTGGTCATATAGGGAATAATCATCTTCATGTAAACTTAATTCCGAGAAATATGGACGAGTATAAAAAGGGAAAGGATCTATTCCTGTTGTGGGCTGAAAAAATTTCCGCAATGGGCGGCGCTGTGTCGGCCGAACATGGAGTCGGGAAGTTAAAGGTTCCTTTTCTTCAAAAAATGTACAGCCACAGTGAATTGAATGAAATGAGAAACATAAAGAAAATATTTGATCCGAAGCAGCTGTTTAATAGAGGAACAATATTTCCCTATGAGAAAGAGGAGGGAAACATATGAAAATTATCGTATGCATTAAACAGGTCCCCGGAACAAACGAAGTAAAAATGGACCCTGAAACAAATACAATCATAAGAGAGAACGTACCGGCAATAATTAATCCTTTTGACACATATGCCATAGAAGAAGCTGTGAGAATAAAAGAGAAATACGGAGCGGAAGTTTTCGGAATAAGCATGGGAATTCCCGCTGCGGCTGAAATGATGAGAGAAGCAGTATCATTAAAAATCGATAAGGCTATGCTTCTTACGGACAGAAAATTTGCAGGCTCTGATACTCTGGCAACGTCTTATGCTCTCAGCAAAGGTGTGGAAAAAATCGGTGACTATGATTTGATAATCTGCGGAAAGCAGGCAACAGACGGAGATACGGCGCAGGTAGGGCCAAGCCTTGCAAAAACTCTAGGAATCGCATATGCAACAAATATCAGCAAAATAATTGAAATAAAAAAAGATACCATGTGCTGCATGAAAATAACAGATGATGGATATGAAGAAATTGAAATTAAATTACCGGCGCTTATTACAGTTGTCAAAGAGATAAACATGCCGAGACTTCCTTCCATAAAAAGCATCAAGAAGTCTAAGAAGGCGGAGATAGAAATTGTTACTTTTGGCGACATCGACGCTGATGAAGAGAGAGCAGGATTGAAAGGCTCTCCGACACAGGTAAGAAAGACATTTGTGCCTGTTCATGAAGTGAACAGCGTCGAAATAAATGGCAGTCCCGGGGAGAAGGCAGAAAAACTGGCCGAGATACTGCTTTCCATAGAAGTTTAAGGACGGTGAAGATAATGGCAAGTATAAGCATCATAAAGGAAAAGTGTGTTGGCTGCAAAAGATGTATAGGAACATGTCCCTTCGGAGCTATAGAATTAAAGGATAAAAAAGCTGTTATAGGGTCTAAGTGCACCCTCTGTGGTTCCTGTGTGGAAAGCTGCAAATTTGGAGCAATTGAATTTATAAGAGATGAAAGTACAAAAAAGGATTTAAGTGCATACGAGGGTATATGGGTTTTTGCTGAGCAGAGATACGGCAAACTAAAACCAGTTGCACTGGAGCTTCTGGGAAAGGCCGAGGAATTGGCAGCGGAATTAAATACTCATGTTACAGCTGTAATACTGGGTTCAGACATAGGAAGCCTTCCGGGAGAGCTCATTGCATATGGAGCTGATGAAGTTATGATAATGGATGCTCCATGGCTTAAAGATTTCAATGACCACATTTACGGCGAGGTAATGCTTGATCTAGTAAAGAAATACAAGCCTGAAATAGTGCTCATAGGAGCGACATCAAACGGAAGGTCTCTTGCTCCTCATATTTCGTCGGCGCTTCGTACAGGACTTACTGCCGACTGTACATTATTAGAAATAGATAAAGAAGAAAGGCTGCTTCTCCAGACGAGACCGGCTTTTGGTGGAAATTTGATGGCGACTATAGTGTGCCCCAATAACCGACCTCAGATGGCCACCGTTCGCCCCAAGGTTTTTAAACAAAAGGAACCTGACTATGAAAGAAAAGGCAGAATAACATTTTTGGATGTCCCGTCTCCCGTAGAAAGTTTTGTTAAAAAAATAAGAGATATTGACAATGACGAGGGGTTAAATCTTTCAGATGCAGATATAATCGTAAGCGTAGGAAGAGGAATAGGAAGCCAGAAAAACATTCATATGGCTCAGGAACTGGCAGATGCTCTGGGAGGTGCGCTGGGATCTTCCAGACCGGTTGTTGATTCAGGGTGGATGCCTTACAGCCAGCAAGTAGGACAGACGGGCAAGACAGTTGCTCCCAAAATATATATAGCCTGCGGTATATCCGGTGCTATACAGCACCTTGCAGGTCTTGCAGATATAGAAACTATTGTGGCAATAAACAATGACCCTGATGCACCAATATTTAAAGTCGCAAATTACAAAATAGTAGGTGATATCAAAGAAATTCTTCCCATACTTACAGAAAAAATAAAGGAAACGAAATAAATTTTGCGAACAGGCAAAAATGCGGCTGCGATAAATTCGCAGCCGCATTTAAAAGTGTATTATGGATATTACATAATTTTGAATAATTTATATTATTCCTCAAAAAAGCCATAAAGCTGTTCCATTTGCTCGTATGAAAGCATTCCTACATATCCTTGTACGGCTTCGCCTTTTTTATTTATGGATATTGTTGTAGGGAAGGAGCGTACGCCGTATGTGCCTGCAACACTCATATCTTCATCCAGAACTACATTAATGTCAAGTCCATTTTCTTCAAGAAAGCCTTGCACAACCTCTTTTGATTCTCCAACGTTGACAGTCAGTACCAAAAGGTCGTCCTTATGTGCTTCCTGCAATTTTTGCAAATCTGGCATTTCAATAACGCAAAAATCGCACCATGTTGCCCAGAAGTTCAGTATTACATTTTTATCTCTCAATTCACTTAATTTAACGGTAGTGCCATCCAGCGATTTAAGTTCGAAATCAGGGGCGATTAGTGCAGCACTTTTTTCTTGTTCAGATTCGGTTTCTTGTCCGCCTATTTCTTCTTCATTGGGGATTTCTTCAATTTGTTTGGTGCAGCCCGTTGCCAGCAAAGCAATCAGTCCAATAATTAGCAGCAATTTTTTCATAATTTACCTCAGTCTTTTTATTTATTATGCTGATACCCTCATATAAATTGCTCTAAACAATTATTTGATAACCTTTATTAATTGTTTTAGTTATAAATGTTTGAGGATATATGCTTGAAATGTTTTTATATGCCTCTTCAAGGCTCAATTTGTCAGCAAACAACCCGTACACTGCTGATCCGCTTCCTGTCATAAGTGAATTTATTGCTCCTTTTTGTATCATCATTTTTTTTATTTTATTTATTTCAGGATGAAATATTTCAACAACCTTCTCAAGAGAATTGCATGCAGATTGGGCAGTGCTACAGAAGTTGTTTGAATTAATATAATCTAATATTTTACTGTTTTTATGCAAGTTGTAATGGCGTGGTTCAGTATTGCTGTATACAAACTTCGTCGACATTGAGAAATCCGGCTTTACTACTAAAATATTATCCCAAGTAAAATCATTTAACTTAGCAAGCTTTTCGCCTGTACCTTCAGCCTTATAAGTTCCTCCCGTTAGGCAGAATGGAACATCAGATCCTACTTTGAGAGCTACTGCCTGCATTTCAAGTTCAGACATATTCAGATTCCAATAAATATTCAATCCTCTTATGACAGCTGCTGAATTGCCGCTTCCGCCTGCCAGCCCGGCTTCGGAAGGTATTGTCTTATTAATTTGTATGACTATTCCTGAATTTATATGATATATTTCTTTTATAGCAGCTGCAGCTTTATAGCATGTATTCCTTTCATCAACCGGAATATTCGGAGTGCTGCATTGTATAATAATTTCATCTTTATCGTAATTACTTATTTGAATTTCATCATGCATGTCTATGGACTGCATGATTGTTTTTATAAGGTGATATCCGTTTTGTAGCTTTCCCTCTATATCTAAAAATAAATTTATTTTTCCATAAGAATAAATTTTCATCACTATAACCTCATCAGAATACAAAGTTAGTGTTTATTATATATTAACCAGCAAATTATAACAACTTAAAAATTTTTTTAATTATTTGAAAAACTGTGATTAATTAAAATTTAATTGGGTATATAATAAATACAGCAAATGTTTTATTTAAATTTATCGTTTAGATTATTTCAAATAAACTTTAAAAGACAGATTTTAGTTTATTGGTAAATGTATTGAGAAGTATGATAAAGATAATTATCTGATTTGTTTATGTAAGATTTAAAGTAAGAATGAGATGAGTTAATACTTTTAAACTAAATTTTGACTGAGTTTGAATTGAATGTATTCTCTACAGAATCTAAACGGTAGTAAATAAAACAGGCGTTAATGTATAGATTAACAGAAGAGGTGATTCCCCCAAAAACAGAAATAGATAATCAGAATGAATAGCACCCGATTTTCCAGTGTGTAATTGAAGAAAATCGGGTGCTATTCATTTGTTAAAATAAATTCTTTTTCAGCAGAACAACCCCAACGATTGCGGCTGTAACTACTGATACTCCTAATACGATCCAAAAGCCGAAAGGAGATGTAGCAAATGGTATGTTTGCAACGTTCATTCCAAAAACTTGAGAACATTGTTGGAATAGCCATCAATATTGTTATTGATGTTAACAGCTTCATTACAATGTTAAGATTGTTTGAAATAATTGATGCAAATGCATCCATTGTTCCGCTAAGTATTCCACTATATATGTTAGCCATTTCGATGGCCTGCTTGTTCTCGATTATTACATCTTCAAGAAGATCTTCATCCTCAGAGTACTTTTTAATTATGTTGATTCTAAGAATTTTTTCAAGCACCACTTGATTTGCCTTTAGCGCTGTGGTTATATAAACAAGTGATTTCTCAAGATCTAAAAGCTGAATAAGTTCTTTATTTTTCATCGACTGATGCAGCTGTTTTTCAACGTAATTGCTCATTCTGTCGATTTGTCTCAGATAGAGAAGATATCTCTGTGCATTTTTGTAAAGTATTTGATACAAGAATCGATACTTTTTATAAGTGTAAAATGTTCGTATGCTGTTCTTTTCAAATTGGTCAAGGACAATAGAATTTTTCAGGCATACGGTAATAATGTTTTTTCCAGTTATAATAATTCCAAGAGGCAGCGTTTCATATATTATGTGATCATCAGTTTTTTCCACATAAGGTGTATCCACAAGTATTAAAACCTGATCATTTTCTGTTTCTAAACGTGCAGATTCTTCCTCATCAAGTGCTGCTCTTAAAAAATCTCTGTCTACTGAAAGTTCGTCTTCAATAAAATCCAGTTCTTCGGGTGTCGGATCAACCAGATTGATCCATGCTCCGTCTTCTATTTCTTCCAGTGTGAAAAGAGTGTCGTTAATAGATTTGAATATATCAAGCATTGTTCACCTCAATTTAATAATAGATTTCCTCTATTACCAAATTGATGATAAGTTCAGTAATAGAGAAGTATTAAGTTTATTTTGTGCAATCTGTTTGACCGTAGGGACCTCGTCCATTACATTCACTTCCTTTTTTATATGTTTAATTGCCTTAATTATAATAGTCTATTTTCTTATTATTTGCAAGTTAAAAATAAGTAAATTAAAGAAAAAGCACATATTTTTCATTGTTATGGTAAAGATATTAATAAATGAATAAATTTTACCTGATTTTCATTTAATATAGTGTAGAAGGTGATTTTTTGACGGCAAATTCTGTAGCTAGGGTAAAAGGATTGGTAGAAGGATGTGTAGGCCAAAAAGTTAAATTTAAAGTAAGAAAAGGGAAAGCCAGGTCGCATATTAGTGAAGGGGTAATCGCTGACACGTATCCTTCAGTATTTACGGTTCACGTTGATAACAAAGGATTAAGAAGAGTGGTGTCATTTAATTATATTGATATTTTAACTAATTACGTTGAATTTTTCATATGTGATGAAGAGGAAACAAAAATCGTATAATAGTGTAAAAGATGAAACTCGAAAAATAAAGTAAACTTATATTCAATACATAAATTACTTTTTGTATGAATTAAGTTTCGCTTTATTTTTTTTGCCGAATTTGATATACTTCAACTTGAAATCTCTTATGGAGTGTTACAGTGAAAAAATTTTTAAGATTTATAAGTACTCTTTTGTTGATTGCTTTTGTTGTGTATATATACGCCCGATATGTTGAGACTAACCTATTAATGGTCCACTATATAAATGTAAAGGACAGTCGTATCAGTTCAAGCGATAAAGATTTAAAAATACTTCAGTTCTCCGATATGCATATATCGGAATATTTTGATGAAAAAGACATTAAGAAGGTCGCAGAAAAAATAAATGGCGAAAATCCTGACATAGTAGTTTTTACCGGAGATTTATTAGATGAGTACAGCAGCTACGAAGGTAAGGACAATATTGATGGAATAAGCAAAATACTTGGGTCGATCAAGGCTCCTATGGGTAAGTATGCTATTTACGGCAATCACGATTATGGAGGAGGAGCAGAATACGCATATAAAAAAATAATGGAGAACAGCGGATTTGTTATATTGAAAAATGAGAAAATTGTTTTGGATGAGTATAATGTTAATATTATAGGAATGGACGACTCAATATTCGGAAAATTTGACAAAGAAATGCTCATAAGCCTGCTGGATGAGGAATGCTATAATGTGGTGCTGAGCCACGAGCCGGATGTGATTGATTATTTGCTGGAATATGAAATAGATTTGTATTTAGCAGGGCACAGCCACGGGTGTCAGGTTAATCTTCCCTTTATCAAATGGCTTCCGCTTCTGGCGAAAAAATACACGGGCGGAATATATACTTTTAATAATTTCAGACAGACCATGGTATATGTGAACACAGGGCTTGGGACATCACAATTACCTCTCAGGCTGATGGCTCCTCCGGAGCTGTCTGTATTTTGCTGAATAATCAATAAACAAAAGGATTTGTGCACACTTGCACAAATCCTTTATTACATTTAGTCAGGTAATTATTTTACGGGAATCTTAATTGCCTGGTCAGGGAAAATCAGGTGAGGATTAGCTAAGTTGTTGTATTCAGTCAATATTTCCCATGTAGTGTCGTATTTTTCGGCTATTTTCCATAAAACGTCTCCTGAAACAACTATGTATGTTACTTCAGCTGCAGGTTCCGGAACTGTTTCAACGGGAGCAGGCTCCGGTTCGGGAACGGACTCCGGTTCTTCGGGCTCAACGGGTTCAACAGGAGCAGGTTCTTCAGCAACAGTTTCTTTAACAGTTATTCTTCCTGAAACTTCGCTTCCGGCAGTTCCGTTAGTGTTCAGATAATTTGCAAAAATTTCTTCATATGTACCAAATTCAGCTTCCACGTCATATTTTGACAGCATTTCATAACCGTCTCCACCCACTGATATAAAATCATTTATAGCAACAGTATATTCTGCTGTTAAATCAAGAGGGCTGTCACCGATTTTTACATCTATAACTCTCAGACCTTGCAGGCTGTTCGGGATCAAACTCAAACGTCAATCCGCTGACATGAAGGAATGCTCCCTGCGGAGACGGATAACCACTTACTGAATGTTCCAGCATTGCCAATAAATCTTCACCGGTTATTTTCTTAATTTGTACTATATTTCCAAACGGGAATAGTTCTGCTATTCTTCCCAGGGTAATGTCGCCTGGTTGAATGTCTACTCTTATTCCTCCGCCGTTAACGAATGCCACATCTGCACCGGACTCTGCTCTTACGGCATCAGCGGATAAATTACCAAGGTTTGTCTCTTGAGCTCTTACATGCTCTCTTATACCGTCAAGATATACATCTGTTTTTGCAACAACCTGATCAAATGTTTCCTTATTTTTTGGAATTTATTTCTTCAATAATAGCTGCTAACTCAGGATCAGCTTCAGTGTTTGCAGCAGCTTCAGCCGAAACAAGGCGAGCTGTTTTTTCTATAACTTCGCCGTCCTGAACACTTATATCAACATAGCCAAGATTCTTATCATAATTTCCGGACTGTGCAATCAGTGTATTGTTTACAATCATGCCTTCCTCTAAAAGAGTGTGGCTGTGTCCGTCTATTATTACATCAATTCCATCTACTTCTTGGGCTATTGCCTTGGAAGTAATAACAGAACTTTCATCAAGACCTATGTGTGCAAGAGCTATTATTACATCAGTCTGATCCTTTAATTCTTCAACCATTTCTTTTGAAATTTCAACTGGATCAGCAAATGTCAAACCCTCAACGTTTAACGGGCTGGTTTTATACATGGTTTCCGGAGTGGCTAATCCAAATATTCCTATTTTTACTCCGTCCATTTCTTCAATGGTGTATGGAGTGAAAACTGGTTTTCCTTCTTCATCTAAAACATTGGCACACAGCATGCCGATTCCGGACATATCTCTAAGTTCAAACAATCTTTCTTTTCCATAGTTAAAATCGTGATTGCCGATAGTCATATAATCATACCCTGCGGCTTCTAAAACATTTAAGGCATTTTCACCCTTGCTTATATTAACTATGGGCATTCCGTGGAGAACATCACCGGCATCTAGCACAAGAGTGTTAGGATTTGCTTCTTTGGCCTCTTTAATCAATGCAGCTATTTTAGCAAGGCCCATTACATTATTATAACTGTCTTCTTCAATCCTTCCGTGAATGTCATTAGTGTGGATAATAGTAATAGCAGTAATTCCTGTTTCGTCTGCAAATGCAAAGCTGAAGCTGCTTAGTATTAATAATGCTACTAAGACTAAACTTGTTACTCTTTTTTTCATACTTACTTTCCTCCTAATTATATTATTGTTATGCTTTTACTTATTATAATAATAGTTGGAAACATTTTCAAGCACCTAAAAAATATTATACCCATATAAATATAAGAAAAATATCAAAAATGATTGACAAAACTAAACTTTTTCTATAATATGAGTTATAAATAAATATTTACGATGAAGAGAAGCAGTAGAACTTACATGGCAATAGAGAGAAAACTGATTGGTGAAAGGTTTTTGGCCCTCTGTATATCGAACCCGTCTCGGAGTATTTGGGAGTAACAACCCAAAGGGAAATCCCCTTATTTGAATGAGATGCTGCAAATAATTGCAGCAATTAGAGTGGTACCGCGGAAATCCGCCTCTTGATTTAGAGGCGGTTAATTTTTATACCCTAAATCCATTTTTATTATGGATAACTGAGTAGGGTTACTTCAATAAGTTTCTGATTTACGGGAACTATAGTAATTATATTTTAATGCGAGACTGCAATGTGAAAGGAGAAATTATGGCTAAAAAAGAAAAAGATTTTGTAAAAGAAATAACACCAATGGAAGAAGACTTCAGCAGATGGTACACAGATGTTATACTAAAAAATGAATTAGTGGATTATTCACCAGTTAAAGGGTTCATGGTAATAAGGCCTTACGGATATGCTTTGTGGGAAAGAATACAGGAATTTGCCGACGAAAAATTTAAGGCAACAGGTCATAAAAATATGTATTTTCCTCTGTTGATTCCTGAAAGCTTATTGACAAAGGAAAAAGAGCATGTTGAGGGCTTTGCTCCTGAGGTGGCATGGGTTACTCACGGAGGAAGCCAGAAGCTGGGAGAGAGATTGGTTATCAGACCAACATCAGAGACAATCATATGTCATATGTACGCAAAATGGTTGAATTCATACAGGGATTTACCTTACCTTTATAATCAGTGGTGCAGTGTTGTAAGATGGGAAAAAGCCACAAGACCATTCTTAAGAACTTCGGAATTTTTATGGCAGGAAGGACATACACTTCATGAGACAAATGAAGAGGCTCAGGCTGAAACTCTTCAGATGCTTGATATTTACAGACAGGTGGCGGAAGATCTAATGGCTATACCTGTAATTACAGGACAAAAAAAGCGAGAAAGAAAAATTTGCAGGTGCACATGCTACCTATACCATGGAAGCATTGATGCATGACGGTCAGGCTCTGCAGGCAGGAACTTCTCACAACCTGGGGCAGCATTTTACAAAAGCATTTGATATTAAATTCCAGGGAAGAAACGGACAGGAAGAGCATCCGTATCATACATCATGGGGAATATCAACAAGGCTTATAGGAGGACTTATAATGGTTCACTCTGACAACAGAGGGCTTGTGCTTCCTCCGAAGATGGCTCCGACTCAAGTTGTAATCATTCCTATTGCAATGAACAAAGAAGGAGTTATGGAAAAAGCAAACAATCTGTATGATTCTTTAAAGGCTGCCGGAATAAGAGTCGAGCTTGATGACAACAAGGAAAACTCAACAGGATGGAAATTTAATCAGTATGAAATGAAGGGATATCCAATTCGTATAGAAATAGGTCCGAGAGATATAGAAAACAATCAGGCAGTTGCTGTGAGAAGAGATAAGCTTGAAAAAGAAACATTGTCGCTTGACAATATTGAGGAAACTATTTCATCAATGCTTGATTCAATGCAGGTAGATATGTTTGAAAAAGCTAAGACTCACAGAGAGACACATACTTATGTAGTTGATGACTACGAACAGTATAAAAAAGATCTTCCAAACCGCCCGGGATTTGCAAAAATGATGTGGTGCGGAGACAGAGAGTGCGAAGACAAATTAAAAGATGAAACAGGCGCTTCGATCAGATGCATCCCGTTTGAGCAGGAGAATTTAGGGTGCAAATGCCACATTTGCGGCAAAGAGGCAAAGCATATGATTTACGTTGCCAGAGCATATTAAAATAGAAATCCGGCAATACAGGCCAACTAGCCACTAATAGGGATGTAGCAAAAGAACATATAAAAACAGATCATAACGACTTAAAGAACGGTCGCAAAGATCTGTTTTTTTATTTGATTTTAATATTTAAAAAGTAAATATTATGATATAATGAAAAAAATGTGATTTAACTAATACTGAGACAAAGTTATATTTTTCTGTATTTTAACTTGGGAGGTAGATAACTATAATGAAAAGCTTAAAGGATATATACAGAGAATTTCTATCACTGTTTAATTTTCCTTATATATCCGAGGAGATTTTAAAAAGAATTAAAAGGGCCTATACTGCTTCATATAAGTGATACTCCTGTAGATATCTACGATTATATTTTTAGAATAATTAATATCATAAAGCCTCAATACGTTATACATACAGGAGATATGGCGGATAATATTAAGTTGGGAATTTATAAAAATAAAATTGATTGCTACTCTAGAGGTGTTACAAAGCTCATAGAAGGTTTAGAGAAGAATGAATTTTCAAAAAATCTACTATGTGTTGGGTAACCACGATGATTATGAAACTGTAAGCCAACTGACTAAGAGAGGAACAATTCTTGAGGATGGTTTGCTGACAATAGAGGATTGTAAAATTACAGTGGGACACTACTACAAGGAATATTTTTATGAGGCAGATTTTAATCTTTATGGACATACTATTGAACCCGGACATTACAAGAAAAATAAAACGGTCTGTTTAAATGGGGTGTTGAATATAAATATAATTGATTTATCAAATAAAAATGTATTCCATTTAGAGTATCCTGTGGGGACAAATGAGTCAAGAGGCGTTGTATTAAAAAGAATCGGCTTATAAGTGAAAGGGGGCATGTACTATGCTGTTATTTAGGATGGGACCACGATATTTATTTATTAGAACTGAAGATATTGAAGGAACCACAAAGTTTTTAGAGAAAAGCCTTAATGGAGAAGTTATAGGCTTCCAGCAGGGCATGGGCAGGGCATCAGAGAATAGCACTCTTTGTTTTATAACAGGCATTAATTATGAAAAGACCTACATAGAGGATGCAAGAAAAATTGTGCTCATTAATGATGTTGCTTCAGTGATACTATCTACAATTATTAATAGTCGCGGATATAATCTTTTGCAAAATTGACATGGGTCCAACATCAATGATTATGCGTATAGCAGGTGATGAAAGCAAGCTAATAGATAGGGTTAAGGATCTATTTGACGGCAAAAGAAGTTGATTGGATAGAGGGCATTGGAATGGGAGAAAAGGATGATACTATTCTGGCCTTTACCAAAAAGTCAATTAACGGTCCATTGGTTTCATCAGATATTTTGGATACAAAGATATTAGTCCCACGCCCATCCATAGAGGTTCGTGGAAAATTGCGATTAGAGGGATTGAGACTTATGACCCAAAGCTTAAAAGACAGCCAGTGGTATGAGCTTAGAATTAACATATATGATTCTATGGGCGAGTATCAGAAGCACTATGACAGGCTTATGTTCATACTGTCAAAGCTGGAAATGGGAATGGTTTTAGGAGAAAGCTGGACTAAGGATTATGCAGTGCTTCTATATTCAGTGATGACCTACCAGGTTAGATTATTTACATTTTTTACGCCCCAGGAGGTTAAACGAATTTTGGCGGCATTGGAATATACAATTGATGGCAAAAGGCTGGTAGATTTTGACTTATATCACAAAAATAAAAAATTTCTTGGCTTGATGTTAGTCCGGCTAATAGAAAAGTAAAAAAAGCTGATGAAGTTAAAGCCTACAGACAAAGCATGTACGAAAAACTTACACCGGAAGATATTAACACTTTAGAGTCAATGGAAGAAGCAATTGTTTCAAGCCATACAAAGGCACCAACACATTCCGGCAGCAGAAGAAGAAAAGTTACCGATTAACGCTAAAGATACATTGTTCAATGCAATAAATAAATTAAGAGATTGTGGGTTAGTCAATTTAATGGCTTAGTCTAAAATCTCTTATTTTTTACATGATTATGACCTTATTTAATCAAAACATAATTATAATTTAAGAGAAATATAATTAATTGACTTTATAATAAAGCAGTGCTATAATTTTTATAGAACTGACCGGTCGGTCGGAAATTGAGGGAGGAAAACTTGAAGAAATTATTGACATTATTATTAATTACTGCATTCGTTTTAGCAGGATGCAGCGGCACAGGCAGCGAGTCTGCAACGGAAGAAGTATCTTATACGGCAGTAGAAGTTGAAACATTAAAGCCGATGGAACTATACATAGAAAATATCATGACAGCTAAAGCATATGCGGACAAAGATGTCTACGTAGTTCCTCTTACAGCGGGAAAAGTTGAAAAAATAAATGTCAGCGTAGGAGACAAAGTTCAAAAGAATCAGGTTCTATTCGTTATGGATAAAGATGATATTAACAAGCAGGTAAATCAGGCATATACCGCATATGAAGCCGCAAAGGCGGGGTATGATGTAAGCGCCGCTCAAATTCAGACGGCAAAGGATTCCTTTGAGAAGATGAAGAAGCTGTACGAAGAAGGCGCAGTAACCGAGACACAGTATGAACAGGCAAAGCTGGCGGCATCGGACGAATCGCTGGAAGCGGCGAGGATGGGAGCGGAGCAGGCAAGAGTAGCATATGAAAATGCAGCATCCATGCTTGAAAATGCGGAAGTAAAAGCTCCGATTTCAGGAGTTATTTCTAATATTAGCATTGTAGAAGGCGAATATGTAACATCAGCCAATCCACCTATAACAATTGTTGATTCCGACAGCATAACAATTGAGTTTGGTGTTCCGGGCAATATGATAAACAAGATAAAAAAAGGTGATGCAGCAACTGTGGAAATAAAAGCTGCCGAGTTTAAACAGGAATCCGTCATAAACAGTGTAAGTTCATCTGCTGATTTAATGACAAACTTGTATAATGTTGATATAATTCTTGACAATAACGGTATGATTAAGCCAGGGATGTTTGCCAAAGCGTCTACTTAGACACAGACAGAATAGAAAACGCACTTGCAGTTAAGACGGAAGCTGTAAAGGAAAATGGAGACAAAAATACGTGTTTGTAGCTGAAGATGAAGCTGCGGTTGAGAGAGAAGTTACAACCGGACTTGACACTGGAGTTTATACAGAGATTATATCCGGTTTAAATGAAGGAGATCAAGTAATCGTAAAGGGCCAGGATTATGTAAGCGACGGCAGCAATATAAAGGTTGTAAGGGGTGAATAGTAATGCTTTCAAGATTTTCGGTTAAAACCCGTTACAATTACAATGATGATATTAATTGTCATTGTTTTGGGAGTGGTGTCATTAAGTAAATTGCAGATAGATTTGCTTCCGCAGATGGAACTGCCGTATGTTATGGTTCAAACAGGATATTCCGGCGCAGGACCGGAGGAAATTGAGAATTTAATTACGAAGCCGGTGGAACAGAGTGTGGCTACTGTTGAAAATATTGAAGGTATGATATCATATTCAAATGAAGGAAGCTCGTTGGTATTGATCCAATTTTGCATTTGGAACGGATATGGATAATGCAATGCTTCAGCTTAGAGAAAAACATTGGATTTGATTGAAGCCGATTCCTGCCGTGGACGGTATAACATCACCCATAGTAGCGAAACTTCGGACCCAAGTGCAATGCCAATTATTCAGATGGCTGTTTCAAGCGGCGGAGATCTGTATAATGCCTCAAAAAATGGCTGAGACACATATTATAGCTCCGCGCCTTTGAAAGAATTGAAGGAACGGCTTCAGCTTCTGTTTCCGGCGGTCTTGAAAAAGCAGGATTGAGGTAATGCTTAAAGAAGAGGCGCTAAAGGGCTTCAATCTTAGTCAGGCCTACGTGACACAAGTGATTCAGGCAGGCAAATATCAATTCTGCCGGGAGGCAGTGTCAAAAAAGGAAGTAATGAACTTACAGTCAGAACAATAGGGGAGTTTAAATCAATAGAAGACATAAAGAAATCTGACAATTCCTCTTACTACAGGGGGAACAGTAAGGCTTCAGGATATTGCCGATGTTAAAATGGCTGATAAGGATCAATCTACTATAAATTCGAAGATGGACGGCAAAGAAGTAGTTCAGATTTCCAATATGAAGCAGTCAGATTGAAATACAGTTAATGTTTCAAAAAAGTAAACAAAGAATTGGAAAAAATAAAAAAAAGAATATCCGGATTTTAAATATGATATCTCTTTTTTATCAGGCAGATTATATAAATTTTGCAATTAAAAATATGATAAGAACAGCGATTTTAGGTGGAGTTTTATAAAATCGTACTTATGATATTTTTAAGAAGCTTTAAAACCGACACTTGTAATTGCGCTTTCTTATACCTATTTCCGTAATCATTACATTTGTTATTTTATTCTTTACATAAAAAGATAACACTCAATATGATGACCATAGGTGGGATTGCTCTCGGAATAGGTATGCTTTCGGTAGATAACTCTATTGTTGTTCTTGAGAATATATATAGAAACAGAAGCCTGGGTGGCGATGGGACAGAA
The DNA here is from genome assembly GCF_030913635.1 of Sedimentibacter sp. MB35-C1. Classification (NCBI taxonomy): domain Bacteria; kingdom Bacillati; phylum Bacillota; class Tissierellia; genus Sedimentibacter; species Sedimentibacter sp. MB35-C1. Next base: position 1,625 of record NZ_CP133188.1, on the reverse strand, counting down.
CAACGGCGTCTATAAACGGTGCAAATGAGGTTTCAATGGCAGTAACAGCTTCTTCACTCACCACTGTAGCAGTTTTCCTGCCGATTGTATTTACGGGAGGGTTGGCTGCAACCATATTCAAGTGACTTTGCTCTTGCCATAGTAATAGCTCTTTATGAGTTCATTGGTCATTGCACTTTACACTGGTTCCTATGTTGTCATCCAAACTCGTTACAGCTAGAAACCTTTGAATCTGAAGAAACTCCAGGAAAAAAGCATGGACCGCTGGTTGTGCTGTACAAAAACTGTTTTAAGCTGGAGTTGGCGCATCGCTTTAGTTACAATAGCGGCGAGTATAGGGTTGTTTGTTGCCAGCATTACATAAGCTTTCATCGGTGGGAGCGGAATTTTTTCCTGCCACAGACGAGGGGATAATAAATGTTAGGTGTTAGCTCTTCCAGCAGGATCTGGAGATGAACAGATTGATGAGGATTCTAAAGGAAATCCAGTCATCAATACAGGAAATACCGGAAGTTGTTTCGATATTTACTCAGGCGGGCAGCTCCGGCATAATGCGAGTATGGGAGGTAAGTTCAGGTACCGGTTCTATGACTGTTATTCTGAGCGAGCTGGAATGGGAGAGAGACAGAAAGTGCAAAAGAGATATAAGCGAGTGAGATTCGAAAATGGTTGGGCATGTCCCCGGAGCCGAGATAAGTGCGTTTCTGGAAGCATCAATGATGATGATGGGGATGAGTGCTGGTTCCATAAGTATCAGCATCAAGGGAGACGGCGAACAGATGTAGCCTCTTATGGATATTATTGGAGATGATTTCAAGGAAATAATCGAAAGTGCTGAAGGAACAAGAGAAGTAACTACAAGTTATGATGATGGAATACTGCAGGGTTCAGATAAAAGCCGACAGGGGCATAGCTTCTCAGTATGGACTGACTACAGCACAGATAGGTTCTGGAAGTAAATAATGTTTTATCAGGGTCAACCGTTACGAAGTTTAAAGTTGACGGTGACGAGCTGACGTTATATTAAAGGGAGATAATATATACGGACAAAAGCATTTCTTTGCTTGAGATGCTTCCAATACAAACACCGCAGGGAGGAAGTGTGTCACCAAGCTTTCGGAAATAGCAGCAGAAATCAGCATTGAAAAAGGTCCTATCAGCATTATGAGAGAAAATCAGACAAGAGTTCTGACAGTAAGCGGAAGTGTTTTGGGAAGAGATACTCAGTCTGTTTCAACAGAAATAGAAAGCTTGCTCAGCAAGTATGAAATGCCAAACGGATACAGCTATACTTTCGGAGGAGAGACGGAGCAGATGGAAGAGACATTTACAGATTTACAATGGTTATGCTTGTTGCAATCATTCTTGTGTACATGATTATCGCAGCGCAGTTTGAATCGCTCCTTCAGCCATTGTCCATAATGTTTTCGGTTCCACTTGCATTGTCTGGAGGATTTAGAGTAGGGCTGTTTTTAGCAAGTGTCTTCCTCTGAATGTAATAGGAATAATCGGGTTGATTATTCTTGTAGGTATAGTAGTTAACAATGCCATAGTTCTTGTAGACTATATAAATAACCGAAGAAACAGGGGTGAAGACAGAACAACCGCTATAATGAAAGCAGGAC